>NZ_CM149677.1:0-1407500 GCF_056173505.1 Marinomonas sp. 63XJN7_7_ISO-PGPR-S23-202
GTGTCTTTGGAGCATTGGAATCTTTGTCTGCAGCGCTTGCAGGAGGAGTTTTCCACATCGCAGTTCAATACTTGGATTCGTCCATTGCAGGCAGAAATAACGCCTAATGGGGAATTATGCCTTCGCGCGCCGAATCGTTTTGTGTTGGATTGGGTGAGTAACAAATATCAAACGCGTATTAAAGAACTCTTATCCGAGTTTGCTGGGAGTGATCCTGCCGCTACTTTACGCTTTGCCGTAAAAGAGCAGAACTTCGCTCAGGCAAATCAGGCACCGCCGCCCCCTCCTACTCCCGTTGAGCCCGTATCCAGTCCGTTAAATAATGATGTGGCTAATGAGTCTGGCTATCGTCCAGGTTTTGGTTTGATGGATGGTGAACAGAGTCAACATGCGGATTTGGAATTTGAAGCGCCACTAACCTTGTCGGATACAGGCTTACGCGAAAGCGATTTAGAGCCGTACGAGCAAGGCCAGTTACCCCTTACTCCTCCTAATCGAAAAGTGGAAGTAGAAGGCGGTATCAATCACGGGGCGAATCTGAATAACTCTTTTACCTTTGACAACTTCGTTGAAGGGAAATCCAACCAATTGGCTCATGCGGCCGCGTTACAAGTCGCTGAAAACCCTGGCGGAGCCTATAACCCCCTCTTTATATACGGCGGCGTTGGTTTGGGTAAAACCCACTTAATGCAAGCGGTGGGAACCAAGTTAATGCACCACAATCCGAATGCGAAGGTCGTGTATCTGCATTCAGAGCGGTTTGTGGCGGACATGGTTAAGGCATTACAGCTGAACGCTATTAACGACTTTAAGCGCTATTATCGCTCGGTCGATGCGTTACTGATTGACGATATTCAGTTTTTTGCGGGTAAAGATCGTACTCAAGAAGAGTTTTTCCACACCTTTAATGCCTTATTGGAAGGGGGACAACAGATGATTCTCACCTGTGACCGTTATCCAAAAGAGATTCAAGGGTTAGAAGATCGTCTTAAGTCCCGTTTTGGCTGGGGATTGACGGTGGCGATTGAACCACCAGAATTAGAGACACGTGTGGCTATTTTGATGCGTAAAGCGGACGAAAGCGGCGTGAAGTTATCTTACGAGTCGGCTTTCTTTATTGCTCAGAAGATTCGTTCTAATGTGCGAGAATTAGAAGGTGCATTAAAACGTGTCATTGCCAACTCGCATTTTACGGGTCGAGCGATTACACCCGATTTCGTAAGAGAGTCATTAAAAGATCTTTTGGCCTTGCAAGACAAGTTGGTGAACATTGATAATATCCAACGCATCGTGGCTGAGTACTACAAGATCAAAATCAGCGATTTGTTGTCAAAACGTCGCAGCCGGTCTGTGGCCCGTCCTCGTCAGGTGGCCATGTCTTTAGCGAAAGAACTGACAAACCATAGTCTGCCAGAAATTGGCGATGCCTTTGGTGGTCGCGATCATACGACAGCACTGCACGCGATTCGTAAGATCAAAGAACTTCAAGACACGGATTCGGATATCCGTGAAGACTACAAACAATTGATGCGAATTTTGACGACCTGATGGTCTAAGACTTTGATTTAACGGGGAAAATAATGAAATTTTCAGTTGTCCGAGAGACACTTCTTAAGCCACTCCAACTGGTGGCAGGCGTTGTAGAGCGCAAACAGACTATGCCTGTTTTGGCCAATGTGTTGGTCGAAGTCAAAGATCAAACATTGACCCTGACTGGCTCTGACTCGGAAGTAGAATTGATTGGTCATGTGACCTTAGATGAGTGTGAAGAAGGCCGCATTACCGTACCGGCTCGTAAGCTAATGGACATTTGTAAGAGCTTGCCCGATAGTGCGGTGATTGAATTTACTTTGGATGATCAAAAAGCCGTTATTCGTTCAGGCCGCTCTCGTTTTAGCTTGTCCACCTTACCCGCCGATGAATTCCCGAACATTAAAGACATGCAAGGCGAATTGACCGTTTCTGTGGCGCAAAACAAAGTACGTCGTTTGATTGAGCGTACCGGATTTGCCATGGCCAACCAAGATGTACGTTATTACTTAAACGGCATGTTGTTTGAAGTGGCCGATGGTCAGCTTCGTGCGGTCTCAACCGACGGTCACCGTCTGGCAACGGCGGTGGAAGATGCTCAAGTCAGTGGCGATCTCACTCAAGTGATCGTACCTCGTAAAGGCGTGTTGGAATTGAATCGTTTGCTAAACGACAGCGATGACACGGTTGAGCTCACGATTGGTACCAACCATATTCGTGCTCGTGTGGCGGAATACGTTTTCACTTCGAAATTGGTTGATGGCAAGTTTCCAGATTATCATCGGGTTATTCCACAAAAGAACGAAAAAATTGTCATTGCTGATCGTTCGGAATTGCGCCAAGTCTTCTTGCGTGCCTCAATTTTGTCGAATGAAAAATACCGTGGTGTGCGTTTGATTTTATCGAATGGCATGTTGCAAGTGTATGCAAACAACCCTGAGCAGGAAGAGGCGGAAGAGTCCGTCTTGGTGCAATATCAGGGCGATAAACTGGAAGTCGGCTTCAATGTGGGTTACTTGCTAGATGTTTTGGGCGTGTTAGATTCGCAAGAAGTGCGTTTGTCACTCAGTGACTCTAACACCAGCAGTGCTTTGATCGAAGAAGCACAAAGCCATGCAGCACAATACGTTGTGATGCCTATGCGTTTGTAATTCACCCCGTGATTCCTCGCACTGAAACCTGCTTGCCAAGGCAAGCGGGTTCTCTTTTCTTTGATTTAGGTTAGTCCTATGCCGCTGGTTCGTTTGGACATCTCTCATGTTCGTAACCTCGCGAGTGTGCGTTTTGAGCCCTCTTCTCAGGTGAATATTATTATTGGTGAGAATGGCAGCGGCAAAACGTCCGTATTAGAAGCCATCCACCTACTCTCGTTTGGGCGCTCTTTTCGTAGTCACAAACACAAAACCTATATTCAGCATGAGCAAGATTCTTGCCTGGTGTTTGCGCAACTTCACAATGAGCATGGCCGCCCTACGCCCGTTGGCTTACAGCGCCATCGGGATGGTCAAATCGAGGTGCGTATTCAAGGAGAACGGGCACAGTCTGTGATCGAACTGGCAGAACGTCTTCCTGTGCAGCTGATTAACCCCGATGCCTTTCGATTATTAGAAGGATCCCCCAGTGTTCGACGCCAATTTATTGACTGGGGCGTGTTCCATTTTGATGGGAGCTTTATTCGTGCCTGGCGAGGTTGGCAAAAAGCATTAAAACAGCGGAATACCTTGCTCAGACGTGGTAAAATCTCCCCTAGTTTGCTGGCGGCTTTCGATCAGGAATTAATCCGTCTTGGTGAGCAAGTGAATGGGTCGCGAAAAGCCTATGTAGAGCGCTTAACGCCGTACTTTTTGCAGGTATTGTCAGTATTAAATGCCGAGTTGGCCGTGAGTTTGCAGTTCTATCAAGGCTGGGATTCACAAAAGACGCTGCAAATGGCGGTTGAAGCGGGGCGCGAGCGTGATATTGAGTTGGGTTATACCCACTCTGGGCCACAAAGAGCGGACTTACGTGTGAAGAGTGCAGGCGGGGATGCCTTAGACACCCTCTCCCGTGGCCAACAAAAGCTGGTCGTCTCAGCGCTGAAAATTGCCCAAGGGCAATTGCTGATCGAAATGGGTCGGCCACTGGTGTTTTTAGTGGATGATTTACCCGCAGAGTTGGATGCCAACCATCGACAAAAATTGTGTCGTTTGTTGGAGTCGTTAAACAGTCAAATTTTTATTACCAGTGTTGGGCCAGATACCACGGATTTTACGTGGGCCGACACCACAGACGTTCGTCACTTTTCTATGAATAACGGCGAATTGTCCTTATCGAGCAAAGGTTTTCAGGAGAGTTAAATGAGTGAAAATAATTACGATTCGTCCAGTATCAAGGTGCTCAAAGGGCTTGATGCCGTTCGTAAACGTCCCGGTATGTACATCGGTGACACGGACGATGGTACGGGTCTGCACCACATGGTGTTCGAAGTGGTTGATAACTCCATCGATGAAGCCTTAGCAGGCCATTGTGACACCATCACGGTACTGATTCATCCGGACGAATCGATTTCTGTGTCAGACAATGGTCGTGGTATTCCGGTTGATATGCACGAAGAAGAAGGCGTCTCGGCTGCCGAAGTTATCATGACGGTTCTCCATGCTGGTGGTAAGTTTGACGATAACTCATACAAGGTATCGGGTGGTCTTCACGGCGTGGGGGTTTCGGTTGTCAACGCCCTATCCGAAGAACTGACGTTAACCATTCGTAAAAACGACAAAGTCTACGAGCAACATTACAAGCATGGTGTGCCACAAGCGCCTCTTGCGATCATTGGAGACTCGGATGGCAAAGGCACAACGGTTCACTTCAAGCCCTCTGCCGACACCTTTACTAATATCCTGTTCCACTATGACATCTTGGCAAAACGCCTGCGTGAATTATCCTTCTTGAACTCTGGGGTCGCCATCAAATTGAAAGATGAGCGCACTGGTAAAGAAGAATTCTTTAACTATGAAGGTGGGCTACGTTCTTTTGTTGAGCATTTGAACACCAATAAAACTCCGATTAATGACATCTTCCACTTTATCTGCCAGCGTGATGACCTAGAAGACGGCATCGCCGTAGAGGTGGCACTACAGTGGAACGAAGGTTTCCAAGAAAACATCTATTGTTACACCAACAACATCCCACAACGTGACGGTGGTACTCACTTAGCGGGCTTCCGTGGTGCCTTGACGCGTACCTTGAATAACTTTATCGAATCTGAAGGCCTGGCGAAGAAACAAAAAGTTGCCACCACTGGGGACGACAGCCGTGAAGGCTTGACCGCCATTGTATCGGTAAAAGTTCCTGATCCGAAGTTCTCTTCTCAGACCAAAGACAAGCTTGTTTCGTCCGAAGTAAAAACCGCTGTAGAACAGGAAATGAGTAAGCGTTTTGCTGAATACCTGCTTGAAAAGCCAAACGAAGCGAAAATCATCGTCAATAAGATGATTGATGCCGCCCGTGCCCGTGAAGCGGCGCGTCGAGCTCGTGATATGACCCGCCGCAAAGGTGCCCTAGACATTGCTGGTTTGCCAGGAAAATTGGCAGACTGTCAAGAGAAAGACCCAGCGCTTTCTGAAATCTACTTAGTGGAGGGTGATTCTGCGGGGGGGTCTGCTAAGCAAGGACGTGATCGTCGTACTCAAGCGATTTTGCCGCTGAAAGGTAAAATTCTGAACGTTGAGAAAGCTCGTTTTGACAAAATGTTGTCCTCTGCCGAAGTGGGCACCCTGATTACCGCCTTGGGTTGTGGTATTGGTCGTGACGAATTTAACGCTGATAAATTACGCTACCACAGCATCGTCATCATGACCGATGCCGACGTGGATGGTTCGCACATTCGAACCCTGCTGTTGACCTTCTTTTTCCGTCAAATGCCAGAAATCATCGAACGTGGTCATATCTTTATTGCCCAGCCACCTCTGTTTAAGATCAAACGTGGTAAGCAAGAGCAATACATCAAAGATGAAGCGGCCATGGAACAATACTTAATTGAAGTGGCGTTAGATGGCGCGCACATGCACGTGAATGAAGAAGCACCAGGAATTCATGGTGAACACCTGACTAAACTGATTCGTGATTACATTAAAATCGAAGCCGATATTGATCGCTTGGCACGTGTGTATCCAAAAGATGTGATGGGTAAGCTTCTGTACTGTAAAGCTCTCACTCAAGAGGATCTCACCAACGAAGAAACAGTGATGGAATGGGTTGAAGCCATTCGTAACCAAATGCCATTGGACGCTCGTACTGGCTTCCGTTTTGATTTCTCCGTTGAGAAAGACACTGAACGTAACTTGTTCTTGCCTGTGGTGGATATCATGTCCCATGGTGTGTCCAACCGTTATCGCTTTGAAGCGCCTTTCTTCAGCTCACCTGAATACAAACGCATTGTCGCCATGTCTGAAACCGTGGAAGAATTGTTTGGTGAAGAATCCTTTATCCAACGGGGCGAGCGTCGCGAAAAAGTATCCACCATTAGCGATATGAAAGCCTGGCTAATGAAAGAAGCGTCCCGTGGTTTAACCACACAGCGTTATAAAGGATTGGGTGAGATGAACGCAGACCAGCTTTGGGAAACCACCATGGACCCAGATGCTCGTCGTATGTTGCGAGTCACCATCGACGACGCCGTCGCCGCTGACCAAATGTTCACTACCCTAATGGGTGATGAAGTAGAACCACGTCGTAACTTTATCCAAGACAACGCCTTAAGTGTCGCTAACTTGGATGTTTAAGGTTTAATCCATTAGTAAAAGCAAAGCCCCTGTTTCACGTGAAATGGGGGCTTTTTGTTTTTGAATTAGCTCAGTTCTGGTTGTAATAAATGTATTACTCTAGAACTCAAGACAATTCCGTCTTGATATCATTTCTCTTCATACAGCCTTTCTTTAAACATTACGACCGATAAAATCCGTCATTTATGTTAGTCATTATATTCCATCAAAATAACCACCAAAATGAATCTTCTGTGCACTTACGTGGGCGTGTCTTGCTTTCATTTTGGTGTTGCGCGAGGCTTTTAGAACTGAGTATTCAGTCCGGTCCATTCAAAGGAAAGATTCAAAGGAGAGTATGATGAAGATTGATTTTACAGGTAAAACGGCATTGGTAACGGGATCGACTCAAGGGATTGGGTTTGCCACGGCTAAGTTGTTACAGGAATCTGGCGCGACGGTAATCGTTAATGGACGGTCCGAAGAGAAAACACAGCAAGCGGCACAGCGCTTGGGTGGAAATACCCGAGGTATTGCGGCGGATCTTGGTTCTAGCGAAGGCTGCCAAGCTTTGGTCGAGGCAGCGGGTGATGTGGATATTCTGGTCAATAATGCCGGTATTTTTGGGATGAAAGACTTTTTCGAAACCGATGATGAGGTTTGGGACGAATACTGGCAAGTCAATGTGATGAGCGCTGTGCGTCTGTCCCGTGCGTTTGCTCCCGCTATGATGAAAAAAGGCTGGGGACGCATTGTGATATTGGCCTCTGAATCGGCCTTTAATATTCCTTATGACATGATCCATTATGGCGTCACCAAAACAGCTGATGTGTCCTTTGCTCGTGGTTTGGCAAAGCGCCTAGCGGGTACAGGGGTGACGGTAAACTCTGTTTTACCTGGCCCGACCATGTCGGATGGCGTCGAAAACATGTTATCGGGTCCAGCAAAAGAAAGTGGTAAATCCATTGATGAAGTGGCGGCTGATTTTGTCATGCAAGCTCGCCCCAGCTCGATTATTCAACGCATGGCATCGGTGGAAGAAGTGGCGAATATGATTGTTTATGTGTGCTCTGATCTATCGTCTGCCACAACGGGCGCCAGCCTTCGTGTCGATGGTGGGGTGATGGATACGTTATAAAAGACATTCTGATCTCATTGCAGTGCATCACGATTTAAGTCGCTGACATCACACATCATTAATAAGCCATTCGATTGTTTTGAATGGTTTAATTAGATGGTCTGTCTCTTCCCAAAGCTATGCTTAGGATAGCCTTTGGGAAGAGTCGAACCATTGTGCCTGCTATTAAAGTCATTGGAATCGATTTAGGTAACTCTTCAAAGAGGATAAACCCAAATGACTCCAAAGCCTCCGAAACATCTGTTTTATTACGCTTTTGCTCGCTTAAAGTATCCCTGAAACTTGAATTAACATGCGTGCTCCAGTGATAAATAACACCACGGCGAAGGCGCGTTTGAGGGATTGTTGATTCAGCCTAGCGGCGATTTTCGCACCAACGGGAGCGAATAATATAGTTAATGGGATAATGAAGACAAAGGCGGGAATATTAACTAATCGCCAAGTACCGATCGGCGCGTCTGCGGGTGTTTGCCCTATGGCCAGCAAGGTTATAACACCAGGTAAGGCGATCAGTAAACTAAAGGCAGCGGCGGTGCCGACCGCTTTATGAGTTGAAACATTGCAGCTGGTCAGTAAAGGAACACCTATGGTCCCACCACCGATGCCAACCATAACGGACAATCCTCCCACTATAAGGGCCATAATCACTTGCCCTATTTTCCCTGGTAATGATTGAACCAGTGCGGACGATTTGGCTCGAAAAAGCATGTTTAGACTGATAAAAATGGCGATGATACTGAACATCCAAGTCAAGAAGTCACCAGAAACTCGAGTGGAAAGATAACTTCCTATAACGGAGGCTACTAGTATGAATCCGCCCCAAAATTTTAATAATGCGACATCAACATTGCCTTTTTTATGATGTGATCGAATAGACGAAATGGCCGTTGGCACAATGGTTGCCAGACTGGTCGCGGTTGCTATCGCCATAGCGGAGTTGGGGCTGACGCCAAAGTGTTGTAATAAAAAATACAATACAGGCACAATGACAATTCCGCCGCCCACACCAAATAAGCCTGCTAAAATTCCCGCTAGCACCCCAGTCCCCATAAGAGCTAGACCGATAGGCCATATCGACATAAGTTGATCCATTTTGATTTCCTATATTGTTCAAATATATGCTTTATTGGATTCTATGACCTTAAAGACCAAGAGCGCAACCATCCTTACGTGGTTCGGAACCACCGAGTAAGGTGCCTTTCTCCCAGTCAATAAAGATGGCCTGAGCACCACCGATAGGTGTTTCTGCTGGCACTATATGAAAGCCTCTTTGCTCCAATAGGCGCTGTGTTGACAATGAATAATGAGGCAACAGTTTTATTTATTTTAAGAAAATAGGAACAATAAGAGAGTCAAAGAGCCACTTTGTGTTAAGACGTGGCTCTTTTTGTTGCTAGTGGTAAGCGTTTAGCGTTTAAAGTGCGGCTTTGATACTGTCTTCGATGGGAGTCGTCGGATGGCCGATGAGAGTAGATAGATCTTTGCTGTCGCTAAATAATCCACCTTGAGAAGCGCCTGTTTCTGAATTCGCTAGAATGGCAGCAAAGCCTTCTGGTAAACCAGCACCAACCAAAATTTTAGTGTATTCGGCTTCTGGGACATTTTGGTAAGCGACAGTTTTACCTGATACCTTGTTAATAGCTGCGGCGTACTCGCTGAGCGTAAAAGCGTTATCACCAGCCAATTCATATACTTTGCCTGCTTGACCTTCTTTAACCAATACGGCTGCCGCTGCGGCCGCGTAGTCTGCACGCGCTGCAGTAGACAGTTTCCCATCTCCAGCGCAGCCAACGACGCCATATTCTAGGGCTGTCGCGACGCCCATGGTGTAGTTTTCTGAATACCAACCATTGCGAAGCAATACATAAGGTACGCCAGAGTCTGCTAACAGTTTTTCGGTTGCAACGTGTTCTTCTGCCAGAATAAGCGTGGATGTATCGGCATTCAAAATACTGGTGTAAGCAATGAGTGATACCCCTGTTTGTTTGGCGGCATCGATAACATTGCGGTGTTGAGGTGTGCGTTGTCCTACTTCGCTAGAAGATATCAATAGTACTTTATCTACTCCTTCCATGGCGGCGACAAGTGAATCAAAATCGTTGTAATCGGCCTGACGAACCTGAATGCCCTTTTCTGCTAAATCTGCGTTTTTCTCTGGGTTTCGAACCGCGGCAATGATTTGATTTGCTGGGGTGGTTTTCAACAAGTTATCAATCACCAAACGGCCTAATTGACCAGAAGCGCCTGTAATTAACATCATGGTTTTTCTCCTTTTCGTTTGAATCTGTTAAGGATAGAATATATCACTAACAAACTTTTGGTAAGTACATACAAAAAGGTAAGTATGAAAAATAATTCGATCCCTCATTCAACAAAGGAAAACAAAGCAGTAGCGAAAAGCAAAGACATGGCCCATTTGTTTGAACGGGGGGATGTGTTTTCGGATAAGTGCCCTTCCCGCGCGGTGCTCAATCATGTGACCAGCCGTTGGGGGGTGTTGGTATTGGTGGCATTAAAAGATGGTCAAACTCATCGCTTTAGTGAATTGCGCCGTGCGATTAACGGAGTGAGTGAGAAAATGCTCGCCCAGACATTGCAGACGTTAGAGCACGATGGCTTTGTTCTGCGGACATCTTACCCTGTTGTTCCGCCCCATGTGGAATACAGTTTGACCACTTTGGGTGTTGAAGTCAGTGAGCGTGTCGCGGCATTAGTGAATTGGTTAGAGGATAATATTCTTCTTATTCTAGAGGGAAAATCTCAAACACAGTGAAGATATTGGTCAATTAGAGACAGAGTAAATACTTACTTACTCTGTCTCTTTTTACTTATTGGTATTTATGTAAAGTTGAGATGGCAAACGCAGATAAGTCTGTATAAACGTCGAAATAAAAATCGATGTCTTTGTATTGCGTTTCACGTCCATTCCCTGTGAGTACCAGTACGGGAGAACAGCCCCGTGCCTTGCCCGCTTCTAAGTCGCGTAGTGAGTCGCCGACCATAATGGCGGGGGTGGTTTCGAAGGATAGCCCAAGTTTGGTTTCAATGGCTTCAATCATGCCGCTCTTTGGTTTGCGGCAATTGCAGTGGTCATCAGGACCATGCGGACAATATTCGATGCCAGCGATCGTGCCACCCTCTGCTTCTACTAATTGAATCATTTTGTCGTGCATGGCTTGTAATGTCGCTTCGTCATAATAGCCACGTGCAATGCCTGATTGGTTGGTGACCACAAAGACCTGAAATCCGGATTTGGACAAGGCGGCAATAGATTTGATACTGCCTGGTAGTGGGATCCATTCGTCAACAGACTTCACATAAGCATCGGAGTCCTGATTAATGACACCATCTCGGTCTAGTAGAATAATCGGCTTAACTTGCGCCATGTTATGTCCTTTCGCTGTTTGTTGAGTAAAATAAATACGTTCTCTTTGAGACTATGCTATTGGTTATCACGAATGTTGGCGAAGCTGGCTTTGCGACATGCCAAGCTTAAATCAATGGGAGCTAGGCCTATGTCTAAGCCACGCTTGCCGCCGCTCACATACACTTTTTCCAGTGCTTGAGCGCTGTCGTCAATGCAGGTGGTTAAGCTTTTCTTTTGCCCTATCGGACTAATCCCACCGACCAGATACCCCGTGAGTCGTTCTGCTTCTTTGGGATCTGCCATACGAAGCTTTTTAACCTTGAAAGCTGCTGCTGCACGTTTTAGGTTTAAGGTACCAGTGACAGGAACAATCGCAACAAAAAACTGTTTGTCATCGCTCACCAATAAGGTTTTAAACACACTGTTTGCATCGATGTTGAGCTTCTCGGCGGCTTCCTCTCCAAAATTGGTGCAATTTGGATCGTGTTCGTATTCGTGCAGTGAGAAGTCGATTTTTAGCTTCTTCAATTGATTGATGGCTGGTGTCATTTGCTTTCCTATCTATTCTTTTACTAACTTTTCTCTTGTCATGCTAATCCATGTAACCGTTACTTTTGCCAAAACATTGGTGTGAATAATACCAGCAAAGTGAAGACTTCTAAGCGTCCGAGTAACATGGCAAAGCACAGCATCCATTTTGCCGTATCGTTGATGCCTGCATAAGTGCTAGAGACACTGCCTAAACCGGGACCTAAGTTGTTGAGTGTCGCTGCTACAGCAGACCATGCGGTTACTTGATCAACACCAGTTGCCATTAGACCGACCATCAGTATGACATACACCAATAGATAGGCAGAAAAGAATCCCCATACAGCGGAGACCACTCGTTCCGGAACGGCTTTACCGCCGACCTTCACAGGAATGATCGCGTTGGGGTGGATTAAACGCTGGATCTCTCGTAGACCCTGCTTAAGGATTAGGAGAATACGGATGACCTTCATTCCTCCCCCTGTGGAACTGGCACAGCCGCCAGCAAAGGAAGTGATGATCAATAAGAAAGGTAAAAAGTGCGGCCAAGTGGCGAAATTGGCTGTGCCAAAGCCTGAAGTGGTGGCAATGGAAACCGACTCAAAGACAGCGTAGCGTAGTGACGTGCCCCAATCATAGGTTGAGGTCATTCCTAATACGATCACTGATAAGGTGATGGTACAGGCCAAAATAAATAAGAAGAAGCGCGCTTCTGGATCCGCCAAATAGTGCCAAACGCTTTTATGGCGCCATGCCTGAAAATGTAATGCGAAGTTAAAAGCGGAGACGATCATGAAAAAGGTGGCGATCATCTCAATGCTAATGCTATTAAAATAGCCAATACTATCGTCGTGTGTCGAGAAGCCACCAATCGCTACGGTAGAAAAGCTATGGCAAATGGCATCGAATACATCCATGCCCGCCAACCAATATCCCAGAGCACAGAGGATGGTTAGTGTGGCATAGATGTACCACAGTGCTTTGGCGGTTTCGGCAATGCGGGGGGTTAATTTCGAGTCTTTAACGGGCCCTGGTGTCTCGGCTCGATAGAGCTGCATTCCACCGATTCCTAACATAGGCATGATGGCAACGGCCAATACTATAATCCCCATGCCTCCTAACCAGGTTAACAATTGGCGATATAACAGGATGGATTTAGGCAAATTGTCTATGCCCGTTAGGATAGTGGCCCCTGTGGTGGTGAGACCAGAAACCGACTCAAACAGGGAGTCGGTAAAACTTAGATCCGGCTGCGAGGCGAGAAAGAAAGGCACAGAACCAAACAAGCCTAGTACCGACCAAAATAACACCGTAATTAAAAAGCCATCACGGATTTTCAACTCTCCGCGGTTTTTCCGTACCGGAAACCAAAGCACAAAACCACATAGGAGATTGATGGCCATGGCATATAAAAAAGAGTCTAATTCGCCATCGTGATAAATCAGGGAGACAATAATGGGTGGCAAGATGGATAGGCTGAACACCATGACCAATAACCCAATGACGCGTAAAATCACTCGAAAATGCATACTAGCTTCCTGGCACCTGACTGTCTTGAAAGTTTTACTCTAGGTTTCCTATTGGATGAGTTTCCTTATTTAAGATTCGCTATGCCCCCTAAAAGAAAGACAGCCCAACTTGGAATAACTGTTCAACCGCGGGGATTTGTTTTTTGTTGGAGACAAAGATAATGACATGGTCTTCTGCTTGAATGATGACATCCCCAGTCGCCAAAATCACATCGTCCTCACGAACAATCGCCGCGATAGTTGCGCCCTCCGGTAAGTTCACTTTGGCGATGCTTCTACCGACTACTTTGGAAGAGCGATAGTCACCATGCGCCACCGCTTCCAGAGCCTCTGCTGCCCCTTTTCGCATGGAGTGTACGTTGACCACATCGCCTCGTCGAATATAAGTCAGTAAGGAGCTAATCGTCGTCTGTTGGGGCGAAATAGCGATATCGATCATGCCTTCTTGAACGATGTCCACATAAGCGGGGTTATTGATGATGGTCATAACCGTGCGCACACCCAATACCTTAGCCAGCATGGACGACATGATATTCGCTTCATCGTTGTTGGTCAGCGCGCAGAATACATCAGTAGACTCAATGTTTTCTTCCTGTAGAAGCTCTTTTCTTGAGGCGTCGCCATTTAGCACAATGGTCTTATCCAGTGTTTCGGATAGATAGCGGCAACGCTCTGGATTACGCTCAATGATTTTGACACGATATTCTTTTTCAAGACTGTGGGCGAGACGCTCACCAATGTTACCACCACCAGCGATAATGATACGGCGGTATGGGGTATCAAGGGGACGTAACTCACTCATCACATCCAAAACATCTCGCTGCGCCGTCAGGAAAAATACCTCATCGTTGGCATGAATCCGTGTGTTGCCATCTGGTTTGATCGATGTGCCATCGCGATAAATCGCTGCAATACGTGTCTGAATAGACGGCATATGCTCTCGTAAATAACTGATGGGTTGATCGATCAATGGGCCGCCCTTTTCGGCTTTGATGACCACAAGCTGAACTTTGCCATTGGCAAACTCCATCACCTGTAGTGCGCCGGGGTAACGGATCAAACGGCTTAAATGTTTGGTGACTTCTTTTTCCGGACTGATTCTGACATCGATTGGGAGCGCTTGATCGCTGAATAATTCGGGGTATTTTGCATAAGCACTGGAACGTACTCGACCAATCTTGGTGGGGGTTTTAAACAGAGTGTGAGCCACTTGGCAAGCCACCATATTGGTTTCGTCTTGGTTGCTGACGGCAATAAGCATGTCGGCGTCATTGCACCCTGCCTGCTCGAGCACATCTGGATGCGCGCCACTCCCTTCGACTGTTTGTATATCGAGCCGATCTTGTAATTCTCTAAGGCGGACTAAATCCGTATCAATAACCGTAATGTCGTTGTCTTCATTCGCGAGGTTTTCTGCGAGCGTTGCGCCAACCTGGCCTGCTCCGATAATGATGATTTTCATAGTCTGCCTTAAAGCACGTCTTATTTATATTTTCTAACTTATGGTATTCGTTTATCCGCTTCAGCGGTATCGCATGTATCATGACCTAAGAAGTATAGTGAGTCACGTCATACTTGAGCCATGTTCGTCATACTCTCTATGTTAGGCGCAATGCTCTTTACATCAAAATAATAATTAGCCGTATCAGCTAAAAAAGCACAAAAAAATTCATGATCTTTTTGAATCTCTTCGGGGTTAATTTCCCGCCTCTGGCGGAGTAAACAATGAAACATTGATACCTTGAGAATTGGAGCTGGGTTATTCATTCGAATCCTTCAAGAGCGAAGCAATAAATACCCATTCAAAGATGTTTCATGTGGAACAATTTTGTAGGGTATTTTTAATGGCTTCTTTAGCTGGATTTATTCTTGTCGAGCATGACCTTTAGGCCTTCTAGCTAGGTCTTCTCCTCTAGAGTTTTTTCTGTAACAAACAATAGTAGAATCCATCGTGGCCTTTTATGGTTGGGAAAAGTTGACGGCCATGTTGGACAGCGGTCCCCCACTCAATTTTTAAGTTGTGATTTAGAGTATTCAGTGGCACTTCAATGGCGTCATCATGGGTTGCTAAAAATGTGGTGATTTGCTGTGCGTTTTCTTCCGGCATTAAAGAACAAGTCGCATACAAAAGATAACCATTAGGTTTGAGGGTTTGCCATACCTGATCGATTATGTGTTTTTGAATAGCCGATAATTCATTAATATCGGCTGGCTTACGATTGATCTTAATATCTGGGTTGCGACGAATAACCCCCGTTGCGGAACAAGGGACATCGAGTAGAATTTTGTCAAATGCCTTACCGTCCCACCAAGCGGATAGATCGCTGGCATCCGCACACTGCAAGTTTGCCATGAGTCCAATACGCTCTAAGTTCGCTTCGATTTTTTCTAACCGCCAAGGTTCTAGCTCGATGGCAGTGAGATCAAGAATGGCATCTGTGTTTTGATGGCTGGCGGCAAACTCCAGCAAGTGTCCTGTTTTCCCTCCTGGTGCAGCGCAGGCATCAAGGACTTTCTCTCCCACCTGAGGGGCTAAAATGTGAGCGGCGAGTTGTGCGGATTCATCTTGAACACTGGAAAAGCCTTTTTCGAAATCAGGTAACTCTGTCACTTTTATGGCCGATCTTAGATACAGAGCCGATGGTGAGGCTTGACCAATGGTGGCATCTATTCCCTTTTCTTTTAAGTCTTCAAGATATGTTTCACGTGAAACGGCACTTGTGTTAACACGAACACACATGGGCGGATGGCTGTTACCTGCTTCAATGATTTGTTCAAACTGCTCAGGCCAATGTTTAACAAAGCGTTTAACTAACCATTTTGGATGGTTGTATTCAACAGAAGGCATAGCCTCTAATTGCTCGATAATCTCATCTGCCTCACGTTGATAACGGCGCAAGACAGCATTCATCAATTTGGTCGCCCAGTCTTTTTTTAGTAAACGGCAGGCTTCTACCGTTTCATGTACCGCTGCATGGTCTGGTGTATTCATGTAGCCTAATTGATATAAGCCGAGTAATAAGGTGGCATATAGATCAGTGTCTTTTTCCTCAAAAGGATGACTAAGCAGGTGTAAGGCGATGCTATTGAGAAGAGGATATTGACGGCAAACACCAAAGCACAGCTCTTTAAGCAGTGGAATATGCTCGCTAGAGACATCCTGTTGGTGACGAGCTAATTGCGTACTTAAGGAGCCCTGTTGGCTTAGTACACCGGTGATCACCTGTATGGCGACGAGACGAGCACCGTGTTGGATGGACGTTTCCCCATTGGTATTGTTGTCTGTGACCTTCTTATCAGAATATGTCATGTCATTTACTCTACTGAACTGAGACCTAAGCATTGGCCAATTTGAATGGCTTCTTTGTGTTTACCATTTAATGCGTCTTGGACTTTCATACGCTTGCCGCCTGGGAATTGAATTTCGGTGAGGCGGATGGTGCCATTGCCCGTTGCGACGATCACGCCCTGTTTACTGACCACTAAAATATCACCAGGGGATGAGGTATCAGCGCTCACATCGGCAGGTTCAGCTTGATGAATCTTCATGATGCCTTGGCTACTTTGAGTATAGGCGACAGGCCAAGGAGATAATCCCCGTATTTTACGTTCGATTAATGTTGCTGGTTCATCCCAGTTGATTTCTGCCTCTTGTTTGGTCAGTTTGGCTGCATAACAACTCAGGGCATCATCTTGTTTCTCTGGTGTCAGTTCCCCTATTTTGATTTTTTCCAAAGCATCAATCAGGGCACTGCCGCCGAGTTTGGCCAGTTTGTCATGAAGGCTACCGGAAGTATCGGTGATTTTGATATCGCAGTAGGCTTTTAACAACATGTCTCCCGTGTCTAAGCCTTCATCCATTTGCATGATAGTAATCCCCGTTTCATCATCTCCAGCAATCACAGCACGATGAATGGGAGCGGCACCACGCCAGCGTGGCAAAATGGAACCATGCACGTTAATGCAACCCATTTTTGGGGTATCTAGTACTGCTTTAGGAAGAATGATGCCATAGGCCGCTACAACCATAATGTCGGCATTTAAGGCGGCCAATTCTGCTTTGTCTTTGTCTGCTTTAAAGTTAAGTGGCTGAAAGACAGGAAGGTGATGAGACAAGGCTAATTGTTTCACTGGACTGGCAAGGAGTTTTTGGCCTCGTCCAGCCGGACGATCTGGCTGCGTATAGACACCAACAATGTCGTAATGATTTGCGTCTTTACTGTCTAACAGTGCTTGTAAACTAGCCGCAGCAAAATCTGGCGTGCCGGCAAAGACAATGCGAAGTGGTGAATATTTTATAGTATTTTGCGTCATGATATTTTGTGTTCCTTAACAAAAAAATCAGGCCAAGGCCTGATTTTGAGAACGGTAAAATCGGAGTTAAGCGTTTCGGCTAAGCGCTTTTTAACATCTAGAGAGATGAAACGATGACAAGCAATTAGTCGCGCTTTTTGGCGGCTTTTTGCAGCTTCGTCTTGATACGATTGCGCTTAAGTGGTGATAGGTAATCCACCATCAGCTTGCCGTCTAAGTGATCGACTTCATGCTGAACGCATACCGCAAGCAACTTGTCGACTTCCATTTCAAAAGGTTTGCCATGACGATCTAATGCTTTTACCTTTACTTTTGCCGCACGGTAAATGTGCTCGTAGTACCCTGGAACCGATAAGCAGCCTTCTTGGCACTCGTTTGGTTCATCGTCGATTATCACAAACTCAGGGTTAATGAATACTAAAGGGTCAGTATGATCTTCTGAAAAGTCCATTACGACCAAGCGGTAATGATAGTCTACTTGCGTTGCCGCAAGACCTAAGCCCTTTTGTTCGTACATGGTCTCAAACATGTCGTCGATTTGTTTTTGCAACGCATCAGTAAATTCTGTAATTGGCTCCGCGACTTTGCGCAAACGCGGATCAGGGTATTCTAGTACGGGTAACACAGCCATGATCTTGTCCAGTATCTTCTTTGTCTATTCTAAGTCTCTAAATAATACGCAAGTGCTTTCTGCGTATTCGTTTTTGCGTGCTCATGCACGGTTTTGATATGGCTCTATTGTAACGCAACTTGCCCTATTGGGCAGCGCTATGATGGCGGTTTTTTGGTCAATAAAAAAGAATTGCCACGATAGGGTCTGTCTATTTCTAGACATAACTTCTGAAAAATGCGATTTTCAAGGCCATGCCATAGGATGGCGTCGTTTAGTTTTCTCTTTAGTTTTATACAGCACAAGGATCGCAACAACATGACAGTCTCTCATTTATCCACTTTGCCCTCTTCCCATTCTAATGACACTCCTTCTAGTAACGATGGTTCATTGAATAACCCTTGTGCTTTTCTCAGTGAAGAAGATTGGTTATGTCTGAGTTTTCTTACTGGCATAGGCCCTTCTCGTCTCTCTCGTTTGTACACTTATCTAGAGCAGCTCGCGACAGGTTCGTCTAGCTTCTCTGAATCAACGCTCTCTGAATCAACGCACTTGCCTTGTTCAGGTAATCTATTTGAGAGTGATTTACCAACTGAGTCTGAGCTATCCAGTCAAGACTCTAATCATTCGATTACCTATGAATTATTACGATCTTTAAAGTGGCCAGAAATTACCGCTCGTGAAGCCATGTCCTATCTTGAGCATGGACAACTAACAGAGGAGCAAAATCAAAAACGTGAGGTAAGTTTAGAGTGGCTGGAGAAAGCTGATCATCATATGCTTTTTCAGCATCATCCCGCTTACCCTGATGCGTTAAAACAGATATCGGTGGCACCGACTTTTTTGTATGTAGAAGGGTCTTTGGCTGTTTTGTCTAAGCCAAAAGTTGGCATTGTTGGAGCGCGCCACTGTACTGGCTATGGTCGAGAAGCCACTTTGCAAATTTCTGAACAACTGGCGAAACGCGGTGTTTGTGTGGTCAGTGGTGGGGCTCGTGGCATTGATACGGCTGCCCATCAAGGGGCGCTCAATGCCAAAGCGACGCCGACTATAGCGGTGATGGGAACTGGCTTGCTTCACCGTTATCCTAAGCAAAACACAAAACTGTTTGAGTCGATTCTAATTCAAGGTGGTGTTCTACTGAGTGAATACCCCTTAATGACGGATGTACGTGCTCATCTCTTCCCTCCTAGAAATCGTATCATTAGTGGATTGAGTTCGGGTGTTTTGGTCGCGGAGGCCTCTCCAAAAAGTGGTTCATTGATTAGTGCGAATTACGCCATGCAACAAAATAGAGAAGTGTTTGCTTTACCGGGTCGTGTGGTGGATTCCCAATCGGAAGGGTGTCATCAACTTATTCGCCAAGGGGCCATTTTGATTCGCAATGTTAACGATATTCTTAGTGAGTGCCCTACACTGCTGCAAAATGCCCATGAAGATAAGCAGAATGTTCCACATGGAACATTGGTAAGAAAGCCAAATTCCCATGGCAAAGCCTCTGATCTTAATATGACGGATCAAGATAAACTCGACGGTGATATGAAACGTTCGCTAACCTCCCTGCCGGAGCTGCTTTCAAATGAGGCAAAAAAGGTTGCGACAATATTAGAAGAAGACACCCAAGCTTTGGATTTTGATGCACTGATTCGAGAAACACAATTAACCGCTCAGGCGCTCATGCAAGCCTTGATGGAGTTGGAATTGAGTACCTGCATTGTTAATTATAATGGCAGGTACGAACGCTGTTAGTTACATTGCTATCTATTATGAGGCGTTGGGTTAGTGTGCAGGACGTTGGAGGGGAAAACGTACCAAGAGAAAAGTGCACTAGCCTTGATCGCTGAAAATGTCTTTTTTCAATTGCTTAATATCACGGCGCTCTTTCTTGTTTGGCTTATGGTCTGACATAATTCGACCACCGAAGGATTTGTTTTGAATCGCACGCTTTTCTCTTTTTTCAATGGACTCAGGTGTTTCTTCATAAAGCATTTGTGCTTCTGGTGCCCCGCGACGTTGTTCGCTAATAGCAAGCACTTTGACTACCTTTTCATCCCAGCCTAAGCGCAAGCTAATTAACGCCCCTACTTCCACGTTACGACTTGCTTTACCCTTGGCCCCATTGTAAGTCACCTTGCCGCCATCAATAGCATCCTTACAAAGTGAGCGAGTTTTATAAAAACGCGCGGCCCAAAGCCATTTATCCAATCTAACTGCTTGTGGTGTTGACTGCTTTTCTGCTTTACTCATATGAGACAATATCGATCCAGTTTGTAGTTTATGTTAGAGGCTGTTATGCAGGATGTAAATCATCACCCTTTTTTCCAAGCTCTGCAAAAAATAATACACGATGCCGCCGATGTGATCATGCAAATTTATCAACGTGCGGATCTTGGTGTCGAACAAAAGTCCGACGACAGCCCTGTTACCGCAGCGGATTTGGCTGCGCACAATGTCATACTTGCCGGTTTGCAAACATTGACGCCAGCGATTCCTGTGCTGTCTGAAGAAGGTGTCGCTCCCTATTCCGAACGTTCTAAATGGACGTTACTATGGATCGTTGATCCGTTAGACGGTACCAAAGAATTTATCAAGCGTAATGGTGAGTTCAGCATTAACATCGCGTTGGTTGAAAATGGACAACCGATTCTTGGCATGGTGTATCTACCGACGACTTCCGAGGGTTACTTTGGGGTGACGCAATCGTATCAAGGCTTGCCCATCGGGGCGGTGAAATGGCATGGCAAGGACTTTGAAAGCATTAAAATGCGAGAGCCTCGGGATCCGATCGTTGTGATGACCAGTCGTAGTCATGGACCTGCTTTACCAGCCGATTTAAAAGAAACCCTTAAAGGCGCTTATGATCAAGTGCGTGAGCTCCCTAAAGGCAGCTCGATAAAAGGCTGCCGAATTGCCGAAGGTATTGCTGACCTTCATCTGCGTCGTGGGCCTACCAGCGAATGGGATACGGCGGCACAACAAGCCATCATCGAAGCGGCTGGCGGCATGCTGGTGACACCAGAGGGCAAACCCTTTCGCTATAACCAAAGAGAAACCTTACTCAACGGTCACTTCTTCGTCTCAGGCCGCGAGCTCGCTCCTCATGTGCTGGATTGGTATCAGCGCCATGATAAAGAAGAAGACTAATGACGTTACCTTGACCACTCAATACCCTCAAAGCTTGTTGATTAAATAGATTCTTTATTGGAGTTTTCAGGATAAGTAAGTGTTTACTTATCCTGAATGCATTTGAGTGAAACCTAGATAAATCAATGACCCACTATTTCGGACGAGCTTTAGCCAGAAGAATCAATTGTGCTCTCCTGGCTTTGGATTATCTCATTGTTTCACGTGAAATATTTTTGAGTTGAAAAAGCTTTGGTGCAAGCGTAGGTTTCATTTTACTCTGTCAGCAAAGGTAGAATAAAACGTCTATCTATTGCGCTAAATAACCAATGTGGAACCAATCGCTTGATAAGACGCTTGCCATGTTCTTTGTCTCTACCGTATGGGAAGTCCACAATGTCCAACGTGTTAGTCGCCATTGTTCTGGGTTCAAGCTACTGACATAAGCCACTAGATTGTGCTCTATGGGAGATAAACTATCTATGTCTAGTGCCTTTTCCTGTTCAATAATATCGGCAACCTTTGCCCCTCTGGAGAGGTGAATGACCTCTTTTTTAAGATATCTTGCACTGGTTAGGCTCGCTTTCTTTGCATAAACAATTGGGACCTCATAACTGATTCTAGGGCGCCCAAAGTCTTGCTCTAACTGATGGTATCCTGAGGCTGCAAGAAAAGAGGTCATGCCTTCGTTACTATCCCAAAGATAAAATGGTGCGTACTGGTTTTCTTTAGGGGAACCGAGTTCGCTATCGTTCTTAATTGAATATAAGTACCCTTTAAAGATAAGTTGAGGAAAGCCATTTAATCTATGGCC
Organism: Marinomonas sp. 63XJN7_7_ISO-PGPR-S23-202; assembly: GCF_056173505.1. Lineage (NCBI taxonomy): Bacteria > Pseudomonadati > Pseudomonadota > Gammaproteobacteria > Oceanospirillales > Oceanospirillaceae > Marinomonas > Marinomonas sp. 63XJN7_7_ISO-PGPR-S23-202. The sequence goes on from NZ_CM149677.1 coordinate 21,693, forward strand.
GTTTTCAGCAATCCGATTACGGATGATTTGCATGTCGTAATTGTCCGGTAAAGTGAAACTGTATTGCATAACAATCATTGTTTCTCTCCTTTAAGGTCAAGGTAAGGTCGCCATTGCACCGTTGCTAAATGACCATTCTTCAATCTGGTTAGTTGAGATGATGATCATCAGGTCGGCTGGATTAAGCCCTACAGAAGCGTGTAGTTTTGCTGATAACGTTTGGTAAAATGTTTCTTTGGTTTTTCTGTCTCTAGGCTTTCCTGCTGTAATGTCAAAAAATAGCCAGTCCCTACTTCGAGTTTGATTTACCGGACAGGCGTAAGCTTTGTCATAAACACGTTGCTCATCGGTGAGGCGGTTTATAATCTGGAAACAGTCTTTTTGAGGAACTAAAAAAGAGTCGGTTAACGCCTCTTGGAGTGATTGAGAGACTTTTTTGACGTAGTCATCTGGCTTATCTGCCGAAATATAAATATGTGTGAATGGCATTACTTACCCTCCTCTGTCTGCTCTTGTTGTTCACCTGCCATATGCTTTTTTAAGCTTGTCAGTCCTGATGCGGCACAAGGCCAGCCGGCATAAAAGGCTAAATGTGTCATGGCTTCAGCAAGCTCTCCTACACTCACCCCATTCTCGATGGCTTTTTGCAGATGAAATGGTTGCTGCTCTGTGCGGTACAAAGCCGTTAATGTGGCAACCGTAATGAGGCTCCGATCTCGTGGACTGAGCTGCGGTCTTTGCCAGACTTGATCGAATAAAACGTCGTCTGTTACCAAGGCAAAGAAAGGAGCGATCTCTCCAAATACTTTTTTTGCTTCTGTGGATTTCCTGATTTTTTTATCGAGAGTTTCTTTATTGAGAGTCGATGATGATTCACCCATGAACTTTTCCTCTAATCAGTGCGCTAATGAGTTGATGTTGGAGAATGAGAATAAGGGTTTTATTAAGTTTAAAAAATCAAAAGATATGGTATTAATAGTCCTGAAAAACAGGATTATTAAGGTGAGAATGCTTTATGCGTAAAGTGACGTTAGATTTAGAAGCGCTACGAAGTTTTGTCTTAGGGGTGGAGTTGGGGAACTTTGCTGAAGCGGCGAAGCGTTTAAACCGTTCTACGTCTGCCGTCAGCGCTCACTTAAAAAAATTAGAAATGCAGCTTGAGCAACCCATCGTCAAACGTTCAGGGCGGAGTTTAATATTGCTTCCGGCTGGCGAAGAACTACTTTCCTATGCGAAACGTTTACTCGCTGTGAATGATGATGCGGTAATGGCATTACGACAACCCAAAGTATCTGGTGTTGTTCGAATAGGGCTACAAGAAGACTTTGGTGAACGGTTTTTGACCGATATGCTCGCGCAATTTAATCGGACGAATCCCGAAGTGGTTTTGGATGTTCAAGTTTCTCGTAATGGAAAACTGATGGAAAGGTTTCTACAGGGAGAGCTAGATTTGGTTTTATGCTGGCAAAGTCTTGACGCTAATAATATCGAAACAAAAAGTGTGCTGAAAAAGGCTGAGGTAATTGGGCAATTTCCGATGCAATGGATTGGTGTGCCTGAGGCGCTTGCCGATCCGCAAATCCCACTACCTTTAGTACTATTTGAAAGTCCCTGTTTACTGCGTGAGGCGGCGATAAAGGCGTTAGACGCAAGAGAAATTCCATGGCGAGTTGCGATCTCTAGTCATAGTTTATCGGGGGTATGGGCTGCAACGGAAGCGGGCTTAGGCATGACAGTTCGTACTCCTGCCGGCCGCCCTGCTTCCTTGGTGGTTCTAGAGAAAGAATGGTTGCCAAAGTTGCCAGATCTGATGCTGTGTCTTATACAAGCAGACACATTGAATACCGCCGCTCAGAGTTTGAGAGAAACTGTCCTTGCTAAACTTAAGCAGGCTTTCCCACACTGGGTTTATTAGGGTAAATTGTCAGCCTTTCACTATGTCGCTGTCGTCTTCTTTTTGGAAGCCGCTATTGAGGCGATTGACGATGCGCTCTTGAGCGCGTTTTAAAAAGTCATTTTGCAGTGGTTGGGTAAACGATCGCGCAATCGCAACGGTACCCACCAGTGATACCACGGTTTCCTCGGCCAGTGTTTCAGCGTCTTGGCTGCCGCGCTTTTTGAGAATGCCAGCAAGGCGCTCAACAAGACTATCGAAACAGGCTTGATAGGCTTGGCGCACCTTTTCTTCCGTGTGAGCAGCATCAGTAACAAGAAACTCCAGTGGTGATGGATGCTCCTTGTCATTTCGGCTCCAGCTAAGATAGCGGGTGACCATGGCTTTTAGATGAGTTTCTTTGCCTTCGGTTTGTTTGTCATCCCGAGCCCAAAAAGCGTGTGAAGCAGCAAATTGCATGGCCGCTTCATAAAGGCTGCTCTTGCCAGAAAAATGTGCGTAAAAAGCGCCATGGGTCATGTTGGCTTGTTTCATGATTTGATGCAGTGTGACGCGATCAAATCCGTGGGCGCAAAACAGTTTTGCCGCCGATTGGAGAATTCTCTGTCGTGTCTTTTCTTTATGCTTTGGACTGTATGGCATATTTAGTCTCCTAAATATTATCTTGATCATATATAACGCTACTTTAGCATGAAGACTTTCTTCTCGTCGAAATCATTTGCGAGATTGTTATTTGTTTTCTTTGATATTCATCACGACAAAATGAATATCAATATGTGTATTTATTGCTAAGAGGTCATTATGTCGATTAAAGAGCGTATTGTCATTACTGGAATGGGGATCGTCTCTCCTTTAGGCTTAGGCGTTAGCGCCGTTTGGGATCGTTTAATTAAGGGAGAATCAGGTATTCGTCCTTTACCAGTTGAAATGGTCGAAAACTTAGGGACAAAAATCGCGGGTCAGGTACCAAGCCATACAGAGCAAGAAAATGGCTTGAATGAAGATGATTACATGACGCCCAAAGAACGCAAACGTATCGATTTGTTTACTCTGTATGCTTTAGCCGCTGCAGAAGAAGCACTAAAACAGGCTAACTGGTTTCCTGAAACAGATGAAGAAAAAGAATCGACGGCAACCGTCATCGGTACTGGAATCGGCGGTTTACCTGCGCTAACCAATGCCCACAATATTTTAAATGAGCAAGGTGCCCGTCGTCTTTCACCTTTCACAGTACCCAGTTTCTTAGCAAATTTAGCCGCAGGTAATGTCTCCATCAAATATGGCTTTAAAGGCCCATTGGGGGCTCCTGTGACAGCCTGTGCCGCTGGTGTGCAAGCCATCGGTGATGCGGTGCGTATGATTCTGACTGGCGAAGCGACAGTCGCACTCGCTGGTGGTGCCGAGGGCTGTATCGATCCTTTGTCCATCGGCGGATTTGGTGCCCTAAAAGCCTTATCAACACGAAATGATGCACCAGCAGAAGCGTCTCGTCCGTTCGATAAAGATCGCGAAGGCTTTGTTATGGGGGAAGGTTCTGGGTTGATTGTAATCGAAACCTTAGAGCATGCTTTGGCTCGTGGGGCCAAACCTTTGGTTGAGATTGTTGGCTACGGTACCAGTGGTGATGCTTATCATCTAACTTCCGGCCCTGAAGATGGTGATGGTGCGGCTCGTGCGATGAAAGCGGCGATTAAGATGGCGGGCATTGATGTGTCGCAAATTGGCTATGTTAATGCCCACGCCACTTCAACACCAGTGGGAGATCGTGGTGAAGTCAATGCATTGCGTAGTGTGTTTGGCGACTATGTAACCAAGGTTGCTATTTCTTCCACCAAGTCTGCGACTGGACATTTGCTAGGAGCGGCTGGTGGTATTGAAAGTATTTTTAGTGCCCAAGCCATTATGACCTCCATGTTGCCTCCTACCTTGAATATGCATCATGCTGACGAGGGTATGGAAGATTTGGATTTTGTACCGCTTGTGGCGCGCCAAAAAGAGGTGGAGTACGTGTTATCTAATGGCTTTGGCTTCGGTGGTGTCAACGCGGCTTTGTTATTGAAGCGTTATACGGCTTAACGTTATCTTTCGTACTTAATATATTGATTGTAAGTGAGTATTTACTTTTTATTTTATTATACGAGAGAAAATTCCATTTCATCAAACTTTAAAAAAGACGATCCAATGGGGTCGTCTTTTTTGCTATTTGATATTTTTTTGATGCATTATTGCAAGGAAATGTCCCAAATATCTTCTATGTAGCAAAGAAAAGCTATTTTTCTCCTGGTATCTTTTTTCTCTCTTAATTAATGATTATATTGCACCAACCACTGGTCAAATTCTAAGACCCGAACACCGTTATCCATCATGATAATACGTGGATATGGCATGGTAATGATATCGAGATCCTTTGTTTTACCGTATTTAGTCATGATGGTATGACTAACTCTTTAGGGAAGATTTCTTTATGCGTTTCTCCACTGTGTATTTTCCCTCGTCCACTTCTGCTACCACAAAGGTATATGCCTATCGAGCGGCGTGTGTTTGGTGTTTTATCTACGCCACGGCCTGGGCGTTGGCGTCTTTTTCACTGGATCCAGCGGTCCCCTATGATGCCATAGAGGCATTAAACTGGGCTGTGAATAATGAATGGGGTAGTCCAAAAAATCCTTGGATGATCGGGGCTTTTTTCAAGCCGTTATACAGCTTGCATTCGGCTTCACTGTCGGCTTTTTATTGGTACGCTAGCCATTTCTTTGTTACTGGCATTGGTATGCTAGGCTGCTATTGTCTTGCTTATAAGTTGACGGATTCTCGGCCGTTGGCTTGGCTTGCTATGCTGACGTTGAATTTATCGACTGTGATTAACGTCGATGTGATTCCATATAACGATAACTTCCTGCTATTTGGCTCTTGGCCTTGGATCGGATTGCTGTTTATTAAGGCCGTGTATGACTCACCTAAGTGGTGGGTATTATTAGGGGTTCTGCTCGGTCTGGCGACCATGTCAAAATACACCTCTATTTGTCTTGTGGGCATGATCTTTTTCTTTGCCCTTATCGTTCCTTCGGTGCGCCGTTGCTGGCAAAGCCCCTACTTCTACATTGGTGTCGTATGCTTTTTAGCGCTCGTGTTACCAAATGTTGTCTGGTTGATCGATCACAACTTTGCCACCGTTAAGTGGGTTGGCAGTGAAATGTCTCCCCATTTGAGTATGGACAACTGGTTACCTTTTTTATCTGTTTTTTATCCTTTGCTGTTTGTCGCAGCATTATTAGGACGAAAAATGGGTCACTTGACTTGGCGTGTTCCTGAAAAAGTGTACCTGAGTGCGGGGATTTTGTTAGCGCCTTTAGCCGTGATTATGGGATGGTTTAGCTTTCATCAAGGGGATCGTTTAACGGAATGGTTACAGCCCTTTTTTATGTCGGCACCAGCGGTTTTAGTCGGCTTTCTTTCAAAAGACGTTGGGCGGCATCTACGTCGCCCTTTTAATACTTTAATGGCCTTCGCGCTGATTCTGATTTCGGGTTATATCTTGGTGATGTCTTTGAACATAAAAAATGCCGGTAAGCATTTTAGTGGTATCAAAACCTTTAGTGATGAAGCGATTACTTTTTGGGAATTGAATACAGAAAAGCCATTAACACTGGTGGGCGGCGCGAAATTAGCCCAGTGGTTAACGTTTTATATTGGTTCTCACCCTCAAGTAACGAATAAATGGAATGAGAAGGCACAAGATAGTATTTATAACCCCCATATTAGCGCTCAAGCGATCGAACGTCAGGGGGTACTCGTGTTAGGCAAGCTGGGTGAAGGGTGCCAAAAGGGAGCCTTCTCAGACTTTACCAATGAATGGAAGGGCTTTAAACCCACGATCCAAGAAGAGGTCATCTTTCAGCCATCTCCGAAAAAAACCGCCCAGCGCGTCTGTTTAGGTATTGTTAGCCCCAACTAGGGGCTGTCGTAGCGTGGCGTTTTTATCCGTAAAAATGCCACGCTAGCAAAGGTTAGCTCATCAATTTATTTGGTAGCCAAGTCACGAGCTCTGGCATCAACATCACAATGATAAGCACCAAGAGTTTGATTAGAACAAACGGCGTGATGGATTTGTAGATATCCAGCATGGTAATTCCCGGAGGGGCAATGCCTTTTAAATAGAACAAGGCGAAGCCATAAGGTGGGGTTTGTACGGCAATCTCAATGTTTAAAATCATCAAGATACCAAACCAAATGGGATCGTAGCCGAGAGACACCGCAATAGGGGTGAAGATAGGTGCACACATCAAAACGATGATAAATTCATCGATAATGAACCCCAGCAGCAACATAATCACTTGAAACATCATGATGACGACAATGGGCGGCCAACCTAAATTCTGAGTAAAGCCTGCCACCATGCTTTGTACCCCCATCAATAAATGGAAGTTACTGAACACGGAAGCGCCAAAGATGATCCACATGGCGACACTGACCAACAGTGCCGCTTGCATGCCCGCCTTTTGTACCATGCGAGGTTTAAAACGTTTAAAGAGGATGGCTAAAATCATCGCCCCGACGACGCCAATTGCACCGGACTCTGTTGGTGTGGCGATCCCCATAATAATGCTACCCAATACGGCAATAATCAGCAGCAAAGACAACAAGCCATCACGGGCAGTAAGGAATTTTTCTTTTGGCGTGGGTGGGTTGTCAGGGGCAACATCTAGTGGGGCACGTTGCGGATTTAATTTACATGAGATCACCACATAAGCGATTAATAGGACGATGGTGATCAACGCAGGAATCAGGGCACCGATGAACATGCGCCCTACTGAGTTCTGTGTGGATGAAGCAAACATGATCATGGGGATGCTGGGAGGAATCAAAATCCCTAAGCCGCCGCCCGCCATAATGACGCCAAGGGCTAAACGTTTGTCATAACCTCGGTCCAGCATGGGTTTCAGCGCAATACTGCCGGAGGTCATAATGCCCGCCCCAATAATGCCGACCATTGCGCCAATCATCGAGCAGACAACAATGACACTGATGGCTAACGAACCTCGAACCCGGCCAATTAGCATCTGACTGGCGTTGAACATCGCATCGCCAATGCCTGAACGGGTGAGCAGTTGCCCCATATAAATGTATAAAGGAATGGCAAGCAAGATAAAGCTGAAATAGGTGTCTTCCAGTGTGGTTGGAATAACGTTAAAAAGAGCCTCCCCCCAAGTTGCATAGCCGATGCCCATGGCAATACCGCCTAAGGCTAGGCCAACGGGGGCCCCTAAAGCGAATGCGGCGATAACACAGACAAAGAGTATGCCAGTTAACACTTCGATACTGATCATTAGGCGTGTTCCTCGGTATGGCGGATGTTCTCGGGAAGCAGTTGTTTGCCGGTCAACAAGTGGTAACACTCTTCTAGCCAGTCGCTAACGAGTTGTAAGGCCAGTAGTCCACTGGCGACGGACATCATGAGCCAGTAATGGTGCATGTGTGGTGCCCATTCACTTTGACGACGGTAGTTAAACTTCAGCGCCTCTTCGAATTTGCCAATGCTCATTTTGCAAACCAATAAGACAAAGAAGAGCGCCAATATAAAAGAGACCATATTGAATAGACTGCGCATACGTGGCGATACTTTGTTATATAAAATGTCGACGTTAATATGAGCCCGTTGTTGCTGCACATAAGCACCGCCAAGGGCGGCTATGTAGCCAAAAAGGAATAAAGCGGTATCGTGGGCCCAGACGGTTGGATGGCTGAGTACATAGCGGCAAAAGACTTCAAACGCGACGACAAATGCCAAAATGGGCATTAAATAGGAAACAGATTTTCCGATGAAAGCCACCAATGCGTGGACTTCTAGGCAGTAATACCTAATCGCAGTCATTATCATGGTTTTATACCTGTTAGGTTGAGCGCTTTGCCCTGCCACTACATGACGAATGGCAGGCCGTTATCAACATAGTTAGATCGGGGTGGAACGAAAAAAGCGAAAGGCAGCCATTGTTTACCCTCAAATCAATGGCTGCCTGCTTGATAAAGTGAGTGAACCTAATTAGTCATTAGCTTGATCTTTACGCAGAATATCGATCAGCTCTTTGCTGTACTCATCTTGGGCTGCGTATTCGTCCATCAGTTTGGCTCCCGCTGCTTTCCAAGCGGCTTTATCGGCAGCACTTGGTTCAGGGCTCCATTGCAAGCCTTTGGCTTCCATATCGGCAACCGCTTGAGATTCCCATAAACGAGACTTCGTCATTTGTTCTTGGGCGTGAACGGCCGTTGCTGCTTTGACAATGGCTTTGAGGTCCGTTGGCAACTTATTCCAGGCACTTTGGTTGACGATGATCGGTAAGACTTGAGCGCCAGCAAGCGGCAATGGGTACATGTATTTTGCCACTTCAACGTGGTTGCCATCACGGTGGTCAATCATGTTTGAGCCGATAGAGCCGTCAATCACGCCAGTGGAAAGACTGGTATAGATCTCAGACCAAGCTAGAGACACAGGAGAAGCTCCTAAGTTACGGAGGAATTTACCGTAAGCCCCTGGCGCACGGATTTTCAAGCCTTTGAAATCGGCAACAGAGTTAATTGGCTTTTTAGTGATGACGTACACTGCAGGCTGAATGTAAGGATCAAGCCAAACTAGGCCTTGCTCGCCATAGGCTTTTTTCAGAATGGGTGCCCAGCCTTTTTCGTAGAACAACGTGCTTAGATCGCCCACATCATTGGTGCCACCAGGCAGACCGATTTCGACGATACCGGCAGGCAGTTCCCCTGCATTGAGTGACTGGAATGGTGCCCCCATGGTGATGAGGCCAGTTTTCACTGCACCAAAAATGCCGGAAGAGCCGACACCTTCGCCAGAGTAAAGCACTTGTACTTTAATTCGGCCATTCGACATCACTTCGATGTTTTTTGCCAAATCTTCGTAGACGGCGCCAAAAGCGGTGCCTCGGCTGTATAGGTTGGCAAAACGCCAGTTGTACTCAGCGGCATGAACGGCGCTTGAAGCGATTGCTCCGACGCCAAGAGCGACGGCGAGAGAGCTTGCTACTAGGTGCTGTTTTAGTTTTTTTACGGTCTTAAGCATGAAGTGACTTCCTTATTATTGGATTTTGCAAAGAAATGTGACAAAAATATAACATCTCGTCCTTATTTCGATGTTTTCAAAAACCATTAAAAGGTTAAATCGTGCCTTATCCACCTAAAGTTTTGTTTTCACCAAACAAAGTAAAACTATAAAAAATACAAATAAATCAAATAAATGGCGTTACTTTTTATGCACTATCTTGGATAAAAACAGATCCAATATGGTGCAAAATTAGTTGAAAGATCGACTTTTAATCAATATCAATATAATGACAATAAATTGACAAATATGACTGATTTTATACAGTAAAAATGCGGTATCAGTTTACTGCTTGCCAGCACTTGTACAGCAAAATCAAGCAAGAAATGTAAAGGTAACAATCATCAATGCACTCTATTAGTGCTTCCCTTCCTCTGGTAACCATCTTATTGAAAGTGGCTTTGCTATATATCACAGCCTTTGCTTGCTGATTGGTCTGGGTGTGTTTGTGTTGTCTTATTTAGTACTGCTTATTATCTGTATCCATTTGTGGTGATATTTGTCTGCTATTCGTCTTCATGCTATCCCCTTTCTATCAAGGCTTCTGGTAGACTTTGCTGTGGATTGCACTAAGAAAATAATGACTTACAAAAAGTGCGATATCGCTATCAGGGGGAGCCATGAGCACAAAGAATTATTCGTTGGGTCAGGTTGGTGACTACGAAATCAAGCAATTAAAGGTATTTAAAACCGTGGTGGATTGCGGTGGTTTTTCGGCGGCAGAAACCGCCCTTAACATTGGCCGTTCAACCATCAGTTTGCATATTTCAAATTTAGAGTCCCGCCTGAACCTAGTACTTTGTAAGCGTGGTCGAGGCGGTTTTTCCCTAACGGAAGAAGGCGTCATTATTTACCAAATGACGGAACAATTATTGGAGTCGCTGGACGCCTTTCGTACCACAGTGAATAACCTGAATGCCAGTTTGACTGGACAGTTGCGCATTGCCTTATCGGATAAAGTGAGTTTGGATTCGCGCAGCCGCTTCCCTGAGCTGATTCGCGCTTTTTCCCAAGCGGCACCAGAAGTATTTATTACCACGAATGTGGCGTCTATGACGAATATCGAAAGGATGATTCTCAATGATGAGGCGGATGTGGGTTTTATTCCCTATCATCGTAAGCTAGATGGCTTGGACTACATCCATTTATACAGCGACAACTGCTTTGTGTATGCGGCAAAAGATCATCCGCTCGTGGCTATGTCGAAGAAAAAGCAAGAACAAGAGATAGACCATTTCCCCGCTTCCCACGCAGGCTTGAAGCATCATGAACAAGCCAGCGAACAAATATCCCATGTGAAATTGGCGGCTATCAGTTATTTTTATGACAGCCGTTTAGCCTTGATTTTATCAGGTCGTTATATTGGCTTTTTGCCCGAGTTGTACGCCAAACCATATGTGGACGCTGGGCAGATTGTCGCCGTTGCGACCCAGACACGTCACTACAACCTGGGGGTCGCCGTGACGACTAAAAAAACCGCCCAACCTAATAAACCGCGCGAATTGTTTATTAATCAAATTCGTAGTGTCTTCGATCTCGAACAGATAGACGAAGCACCTTACTGATCAGAGATCCCGTACGAATTAATGCTGTGGATTGGCAAATAAATACCCATCAAAATTGGGAGCATCTGTATCAGATAGTTCAAACAAGGTTTGTTTCACGTTCTCTAAATGTTGCCACATAGCCTGTCTTGCACCCTCTGCATTGCGTTTTCTGAGTTGATCAAATACTTGCTGATGATCATCCAACCATTTGCCATGGTATGACGAATCTTTTATACGCTCATGCAGCTGTTGCCACATGGAGTTTTCATCCCGCATATCCCACAAGCGGGTAGCGGTATCCAGCAATAAGGTGTTTTGCGTTGCTTTGGCAATTAAAAGATGGAAATCTCGGTCTGCCGCATTGGCTTTTTCGACTGAGTTAAGCTCCGAGCTTTCTAAATCCAATGTTACCTGTAGTGCGTTCAAGTCTGCTTTGGTAATGGAGTGTGCGGCACAGGCTGCAATGGAGCTTTCCAGTACTTGTCTGGCTTGCAGTAACTCAAAGGGACCCACATCCGAGATTTTACTGCTTTGCTGGTTGGATATCTGGCTTTTTAAATAGCTGCCAGAGCCTTTTTTTACCTCAATTAGCTTTTCTATCTCCAGCATAATGAAGGCTTCCCTTACTAGGGTTCTGCTCACACCAAACAGTTCTGCGTAGATGCGCTCTGTCGGCAGTTTATCCCCTACTTTTAGTTTGGATTTTATGATTTCCAATTTTATTTTTTCGCCGATCTCTCTATAAAGTCGTTCTGCCATAGTACTGTCTTTTGTTTAGTTTTTTGGTATGCCAATTTTCTAATTTTGTTAATAAAATCAATAAGCCTACAAAATATCAAATGCTTATTGATTATATTGGTATGCCAAATTTGAATTTTGGTCTTGTTTTTTGCTTTTTATTCCGTTAAGTTTAGTGCAATTTCTTGTTTTGGTATACCAAAAAAAATAATCAGGTACCTTTTATGAAGATTTGTTCTGCAAAAGTGATTGTAACCTGCCCTGGTCGTAATCTGGTTACTATAAAAATTGAGACGGACGAGGGCGTATACGGAATCGGTGATGCGACGTTAAATGGCCGTGAAAAGTCCGTCGTTGCTTACCTTGAAGATCATGTCATTCCTACCCTTATTGGCAAAGATCCCCATCGTATAGAAGATATCTGGCAATACTTATATAGAGGCGCTTATTGGCGCCGTGGCCCTGTTGGGATGACATCTATCGCGGCCGTTGATGTGGCCTTATGGGATATTAAAGCCAAAGTGGCTGGTATGCCACTGTACCAACTACTCGGTGGGAAAAGTCGCGATAAAGTCATGGTGTATGGGCACGCGACAGGGCTAGATATTGATTCTTGTCTTGAAGAAGTCCAAAAGCATGTTGATAGAGGTTACAAAGCAGTACGAGTTCAATGCGGGATTCCTGGTATACCAACCACCTATGGTGTATCGAAAACCCCTGGTCAGCCATATGAACCAGCGGACTCTTCCTTACCTGCCGAACATGTTTGGTCGACTGAGAAATACCTAAATCACGTCCCTTCTTTATTTGCCGCCGTTCGCAAAGAATTTGGTGAGGATCTACATATTCTTCATGATGTTCATCATCGCCTGACGCCAATTCAAGCAGGCCGATTAGGTAAAGACGTCGAGCCTTATCACCTATTCTGGCTAGAAGACTGTACACCAGTAGAAAATCAGTCTTCTTATGAATGGATTCGTCAGCATACGACTACGCCATTGGCGATCGGCGAGGTATTTAACAGCCTGTCCGACTGTCAGGAGCTGATCCAAAGGCAATTGATCGATTATCTTCGAGCTACCATTAGTCACGCGGGTGGTATCACCAATGTGCGTCGTATTGCCGATTTTGCCGCTAATTTTCATGTCAAAACTGGTTTTCATGGTGCGACGGATTTGTCGCCGATCACGATGGGGGCCGCATTGCACTTTGATTCTTGGGTGCCAAATTTTGGTATTCAAGAGCACATGCCCCACACAGAAGAAACCGATCTTGTATTTCCGCATGCCTATCAATTTAACGACGGCTTCTTTACGCCTGGGGAAGTGCCGGGCCACGGCGTTGATATTGATGAAGTGTTAGCAGCGAAATATCCCTATCAACCTGCTTATCTTCCGGTAAATCGCTTGGAAGATGGCACCATCTGGAATTGGTAACCGATTATGAAAGCTTTCCAAGTTGCAAACGTTAATGACTATGCACTGATCGATATAGATAGACCTGTCGTTGAAGCGGGAGAAGTGTTAATCAAAACCTCTTTTGCTGGGATCTGTGGGTCTGATCTCCATATCATTCATGGACAGAACCCCTTTGTGCAGTTTCCTCGCATTACGGGTCATGAGTTTTCCGGTGTCGTAGCGGCGGTAGGAGACGGCGTTGACCATGTATCGGTTGGTGATCATGTCTGTGTCGATCCGGTTATTGGTTGCGGGAAATGTTATGCCTGTCGAGCTGGCCGTTCGAATGTGTGCGCTAACTTACAAGTATTTGGCGTACACTGTAATGGTGGTTTTGGTGAGTTTACCAGTGCCCCTGCCAGCAATGTTATAAAGCTGCCTGACAATGTGAGCCTTGAACAGGCTGCATTAGTGGAGCCTTACTCTATTGCTGCGAATGTGCTCTCTCGTATGGCGCCCATTCCTGGGGATACCTTACTGGTCTATGGTGCAGGAGTGATCGGTTTGACTATCGTGCAAGTGGCTAAGGCCATGGGCATTGAGCGCATTATTGTCACTGACATTGTTGAGGAGCGATTAGCCGCCGCCAAGTCCTTGGGCGCGACTGACACCATTAACAGCAAAGAGCAAAAGGTAGAGGACTGTATCCAAGAATGGATGAACGGAGAAGGTGTACCTTTGATTGCTGATGCGGCTTGCATCCCCGCCTTATTGCCTGAAATTCTGCGCATTGCTTGCCCTGCAGGCCGTGTTGGCTTGTTAGGTTTTAGTGCGACGCCGAGTGATCTGGCACAAATTGAAGTGATTAAAAAAGAGCTAACCATTGTGGGCTCTCGTCTGAATAACAAACGTTTTCCTTATGTGCTGGAAATGATTTCAACTGGCCGTTTGGATCCACTCGCGCTTATTAGCCACCGCATCTCATTAGACAGTATCTCTGAAGGGATTCAGCTAATGGAAAACCACCCTGAACTGACTCGCAAAGTGCTTGTGGAGATGAGCGAGTGATTAATTAATTTTTGCACGAGAAGTTCATAACGAGACCGCATGTCTCATGAAATAAAAATAAAAAACAACGGAGACGATTATGACGATCAAAAGAACATGGTTAATAGCATCTGTATCACTTATTAGCTTGTCGGCACATGCTGCCTCGTACACGCTAAATATGAGTACGGTGTTGGCACCAAACAACCCGCTAACAAAAGGACTGTATTATTTTAAAAAACAAGTAGAGTCTGCCTCCCATGGCGATATTAAGATTAACGTTTTCCCAAGTGGCTCTCTTGGAGGAACAGGTGACTTAATTGAGCAAGCTAGAGCGGGCTCTAATGTCTCTATGATGGCGGATCCATCACGTTTACAGAATTATGTTAATGATTTTGGCGTGTTGGCCAGCCCTTATATTTTTGACTCTTTAAAGCAAGCTCAAAAATACTATAGATCAGATGCTTTCAAAAAATTAGAAGCGAAATTACAAAAAAAAGGTGGGTTAGATATTCTTTCTGCGAACTGGTTTCAGGGAACCAGAATGTTAATTACAAAAAAACCGGTATCAACACCTGCTGATGTAAAAGGTATGCGTATTAGAGCGGCAGATTCAAAGATTGGTATTAAAACCGTTGAAGTGCTAGGAGGGACAGCAACACCTATGCCGTGGAACGAAGTCTATACCGCATTACAGCAAAAAGTAATTGATGGTGTAGAAGTTCATCCTGCCGCATTTTATGATTCTAAGCTATATGAAGTCGCTAAATATATTCAACCAACAGATCATGCATATTTAATGACATATCTTGTTGTAGGAGATCATTGGCTAAAATCTTTGCCCGAAAAATATCAAAAATTACTAAAAGAAAAAGCATTTGATGCAGGCAATTTGGTGACTAATGAAATTATTAAAAATGAGAAGCATTATATTCAAGAGTCTGTTAAGCATGGAATGATCTTTCACCCAGTTGATATCAATAAATTTAAAGAAAATAGCAAAGGATTATTTAAAGAATTAGGGCTGGAGTCGGAATATAAAAAAGTAGAAGCAAGCTTAAAATGATAAACCTAAAAATGGTAGTTCATTATTAAATTGAGCTTTAGGAGCTTTTATGTTTAATAAAATAAGCCGATATATTTATCGCCTAGAAGTTGTTTTGTCTCAGATTGTTTTATCATTAATTGTTGCACTTGTATTTTGCTCCGCTGTATCAAGAAGTTTGGGGTATCCAATAATTTGGTCTATTGAAATTGCCAAAATACTCTTCATGCTTATTTGTTTTTTATGTGTCGATATAACGCTAAAGAAAAAACAACATATTGGGATAACATACCTTGTCGAAAAACTAAGCGAAAAGACACAAAACATCATTCAATTATTAGTACTTATACTGATGTTAGGCTTTACCCTCTTTTCTATTAGTAGAGGTATGGAGTTGATTCAAGTGTATAGGTTTAGGATGTTTAATGCGACTGGCATTCCATACAGATATGTGATGCCGATTATTCCAATCTCCATGTTCTTGATGTCTATTACCATCATGGCTCAAATAGAAAGCTGTATAAAAAAAATAGGATGCTATAAATTTAAAGAAGAAAAGGCAGAGGTATAAGATGTTAACATTAAGCATAGTGTTTTTTGTCTTAATTCTCATAGGTATGCCCGTCTCTTTTTCAATTTTAATATCATCAGCTGTCTATTTTTACTTTATTGGTGAGTTACCATTTACTATTTTTTATCAAAAAATAGCCTCGCCTACGCAGAATTTTGCGTTACTGGCGGTGCCGTTATTTATTCTAGTTGGTAACATTATGAATGAAACGGGCATTGCTGCCCGCCTTTTTCATTTTACTCGCTATGTTGTGGGCTGGATGTCGGGTGGTTTAGCGCAAATATCTATCTTTATGAGTGCCATCCTTGGAGGTGTCTCTGGGTCTGCTGTGGCTGATGCTTCCATGCAAAGTCGATTGATTGGACCAGAGATGGCGCGTAAAGGCTATCCTGTTCCTTATTCTGCTAATGTGATTGCCTTTAGCTCTCTTATTACCGGTCTATTTCCTCCTAGCATTAGCTTGATTCTATTTGGTTTTGTCGGAAATGTATCAATCGGTAAGCTTTTTCTAGCGGGCATCATCCCTGGATTACTACTAACGGTTATGCAGATGATGCTAAGTTGGTGGATTGCAAAACGTTATAAAATACAACCTGAACTACCGGGATTGCCTAAGTTCAAAGAGGTATCTCATAGCGCGAAAATCAATATTTGGGCGTTGTTATTCCCTGTTTTTTTACTATTTGTTATTCGACTTGGCCTTTTTACTCCTAGTGAAGCCGGTGCTTTTATCGTAGTTTATGCATTGATTGTGGGGCGCTGGGTTTACAAAGAGTTATCTTTTGATGGTCTGAAAAAGGCGTTAAAAAACTCGGCCGTCGACTTAGGCATGGTGATGTTCTTGATAATGGCTGCTGGGGCATTAGGGTATGCCATCATATTAGAGCAACTACCTGTCGCAGCAGGAGATTTCATTTCAAGGATCACTACCAACCATTATTTGATATTAGCCTTGTGTTTATTGCTCGTATTATTTTTCGGAATGATTCTAGATGGTTCGGTTTGTATACTCCTATTGACTCCAATTATCTTACCTGTTTTGACCTCAATTGGTTACGACCCTGTACATGTTGGCATAATTATGACAACAACCATTCTCATCGGAGCAAACACGCCTCCTGTTGGTATCTGTATGTTTACCGTATGCAGTTTGTTGAAGTGTAAAACGGAAGATTTTTTCAAATCCTCACTGCCATTTATTATGACCTTCATATTGTTTTTAATTATTTTAACTTTGTTTCCTGAGATATCTTTGATGCTGCCTTCTACTTTAATGGAGTAAGAAATGAACTTTACCTATTTTAATCGTAATGAATTGAAAACATTAGGAACCAAACTATTAACTCAATATGGAATGCCTGAAGAAAGAGCCAATATTACCACTGAACTATTAATTCAAAGTGATGAATTAGGTTTTACGACACATGGCTTATCGTTAATTCCCTATTATATTCCAGAGTTACAGGCGGGGAAGATGCAAGAAGCCGATGACGTTGTCATCGTTAACGATACTGGCTCGACATTTGTCTGGAATGCACAATACCTTCCAGGGATCTGGATGATGAATAAGGCAATGGATGAAGCGTTTTCGCGTATAAAAGAGTATGGGGTTGTTACCGCTTCGATTAATCGGGCACATCACATTGGTTGTTTATCCACTTATGTTAAGTTAGCGGCGGATAAGGACTTGATTTGTATTGTTTCAACATCCGATCCTGCTGGGAAACTTGTAGCACCATTTGGTGGGCTTGATCCAGTGTTAACGCCCAACCCTTGGGCGATTGGTTATCCGACAAGTGAAGATCCAGTGATTATTGATACCGTTACTTCTATTTGTACCTTTTCTAAAGTCCGTGAACATTTAAATACTGGCCTGCCTATGCCCTACCCAATGCTGCAAGATAAAAAAGGCAATGAATCAACGGATGCAACCGTTATCAATGATGGAGGCGCAATACTTCCTATTGGTGGCGCAGATTATGGGCACAGAGGTTATTGTTTCAGCATGATGGTAGAGATGCTGACGCAAGGCCTTTCAGGGCATGGCCGAGCAGATGATGTATCGCGGTGGGGTGGGAATGTTTATATCCAGCTGATTGATCCAGAAGCTTTTGCTGGCTTAGCAGCCTTTAAGCAACAGATGGATAAATTGACAGAGCTCTGTCTTGCTTCTCGTCCTAAAGACGACACGAGTCCTGTGCGAGTACCCGGGCAGTTTGGCCTTGATTGCGCTAAACAGTCTAAGGTTCATGGCGTTCGATTAAATGATGAGACGTTAAACCGTTTGCTGAAATCCGCACAAGAGGCAGGAATTGAGTTTCCTAAGCCACACTAATCAGCGTTTAAGTTCCACCCAAAAGGCCTTTTTGGGTGGCTCTATTGATTACGCAAGGCAAATGACCAGTGGGTAAAGAGGTGATGAGTAAATATCCCATCCATTTAAAAATAAAAAATTGGAGCTAGAAAATGATAAAACCAATCTTAAAAGCGGCCTTAATGTCATCTGTTTTGTTGGCGGGCTTTTCTCAAGCGGCGGATTTCACATTGAAATTTGGCTACCCAGTTAATAACCAAAACATTTGGGGGAAAGCGGCGATTAAGTTCAAACAAGTCGCCGAGCAAGAATCACATGGGCGTATCAAAGTAAAACTTTATCCTAATGAGCAGTTGGGTAAAGAAATGGATGTGATCAATAGCATTCAACTGGGTACGGCGGATATGACCATCACCGGGGAATCCTTACAAAACTGGGCACCTAAAGCCGCGTTACTGGCCGTTCCCTATGCTATTACCAGTTCTAAACAGATGAAACAGGTGGTCGATGGCGAAGTAGGTAAAGAAATCAAGCAACAAATTGAACAGCGTACTGGTCTTAAGCCGATTGCTTGGTTTGAACGTGGTCCTCGCTACCTTACCTCAAACCGCAAAATCATTGAACCGAGCGACTTAGATGGCTTGAAACTTCGAGTACCGAACGTACCTTTGTTTGTGAAGGTATGGCAAAAATTGGGGGCAAAACCAATACCTATGGCATTCAGCGAGGTGTTTACAGCACTTCAGCAACACACGATTGATGCGCAAGAAAACCCTCTGAGCTTGATTAACAGTGCGAGTTTTTATGAGGTGCAAAAATACGTCGACCTAACGGGCCATGTGCGTAGCTGGATCTATGTGGTTATTGGCCAAGATAAGTTTAACAGCATGCCGAAGGATCTGCAGGCGGTGGTGTTAGATGCGGCGAAAAAGATGCAAAACTACGAGCATAGTATGTTTGCCTCTGATGAAGCCAATTTAAGAAAGACCCTTGAAAAACATGGAATGATCTTTGTGAAATCGGATGTGGCAGCTTTTAAAGCCAAGGCGAAAGAAGCAGTAAAAGAGTCTTTAACACCTGAGCAACTTGCACTTTATAACAAAATCTAACCTCAAAAAGTGGTGTCCCTATTACCTGAGTAATGGGGGCTTTTTGTGGGGAAAGTGCGTGACATTGTTGGTAATCATTCGACGTTGAGAATAAGGCTTATGAAGCTTGTGCAAGGGTTAAGGTGGCTGGTCAGAATAACGGATTGGGTTTTTGCAACACTTGCTGTGTCTGCTTTATTGGGCATAGTGGTGGTCGTGATTATTCAAGTCGTATCACGTTTTATGCTTCCTTCCTCTCCTATTTGGACAGAAGAGCTGTCTCGCTATCTGTTTCTTTATCTAATTGTGTTTAGTTCGGGGTTGGTGATTCGACATAATCGCCATGTTCGTTTAGAGCTGTTCCATTGGGCGTTGCCCCCTGCATGGCATAAAGCTTATCAGATTTTTTGCCATGTTCTGATCGGCGGTTTTGCCTATTATATTTTACCGTTTGCCTTGAAGTACGTGATGATAGGTCGCTGGCAAACCTCCCCTACTCTAGAAATCCCTATGTCGTGGATCTTTATGTCTGTGTACGTGTTTTTCTGTGTAACCGTCTTTTACAGTGTGGTCTGCGCACTATTTTTGCTGCTTGATCGCGATAACCAAGGAGCAGAGTCATAATGGATACATTCGTTCTTTTTGCTGTGTTCTTTTCTTTATTATTGATTGGTGTGCCCATCGTTTTTTGCTTGGGTATCTCTTCATTGAGTTACTTAATGCTGGCTGGGATTTCGCTGACCATCGTTCCTCAGCGTTTGTATGCGGGAATGGATTCCTTTGTATTGCTGTGTATTCCCGGTTTTATCCTGGCGGGGAATTTAATGAATGTGGGGAATATAACGGACTATATTATTCGCTTTAGTAATGCCTTGTTGGGCCATATTCGTGGCGGTTTAGGCTTGGCCAACGTGGGTGGTTCGATGATCTTTGGTGGCATCTCTGGAACTGCTGTGGCTGATACCGCCAGTATTGGTGCCGTGATGATTCCGGGGATGACACGCAGCGGTTATGACAAATCCTTCGCGGCGGCTGTAACGGCGGCTTCTTCGACGGTTGGACCGATCATTCCTCCTAGTGTGCCAATGATCATTGTTGGTTCTTTAAGCGGTATATCGGTTGGCAAAATGTTTCTCGCAGGTGTTGTCCCAGGCTTTTTATTGGGGCTTGCGATGATGATAACGGCCTACATTATCGCCGTGAAACGTCAGTACCCCCGTGAGAAAAAAGCGACCTTTCGTGAGGTTCTGTCTGTTGGTAAAGGGGCTTTTTGGGCTCTATTGATGACCTTTATCATCCTCTATGGGATTATCGGCGGACTCTTTACGCCAACTGAAGCCTCAATCATGGCCAGTTTGTATGCCTTTGTCGTTGGTATGTTTGTTTATAAGGGCATTACTTGGAAAAACCTGCCTAAGTTGCTTGTAGATACGGCCATGAGCTCGGCAAGCTTGTTGCTTTTAGTTGGCATGGCCAATTTGTTTGGCTGGATTTTGACCAGTGAGCAGCTTCCACAAATGTTGGCCAATGCCATCTTTGATATCAGCAAAAACCCTTATGTCGTTATTCTCATTATCAATATTGTGCTTCTGATAGTGGGCGGCTTTATGGAAACCATTGCAGCGTTGATCATTCTCTTTCCTGCCTTGTTAAAAGTTGCGGAAGGGGTTGGAATGGACCCTATTCACTTCGGTGTGATGGCCGTACTGAACTTGATTATTGGCCTGACGACACCACCCGTTGGTGTGTGTCTCTTTGTTGCCGCTGGCATTGGTGAATTGCCCATGACCAAAGTGGTGAAAGCCATTTGGCCTTTTCTAATCTGTAACCTAATTGTTTTACTGCTTGTGTCTTATATCCCTGCAGTGTCTTTATGGTTGCCGTCACTCATTCATTAAGAGCGCTTTTACTATGCAAATTAATACGATTTCGAGTTCTCTTGATCCATCAAAACATCAAGTAGGCATTGTCCATATTGGGCTTGGGGCATTTCATCGCGCCCATCAAGCGGTGTATGGAGAGCAAGTATTGGCATTACACGGTGGTGATTGGATGATTGCCAGTGCGAATATTCGCTCCAATTATCAGCTGGTGGAGCAACTGAACAAAGCGAATAATCAATACCAAGTGATTGAATACGCTGACAGCCAACATCTTACCATCCGTTCCATTAAAGCGATAAAACAGACGCTGTTTAGTGGCACGAAGGAAGGCGGCCTCGACCTGATCAATACTCTGGTGGCACCACATATCAAGATAGTGACGTTAACGGTGACGGAAAAAGGCTACTACTTAGCACCGTCAACTGGAGCATTGCTAGTGGACAACCCGGATATTCAGCATGATATTGCTTCACCCGATACTCCAAAAACCGCTTTAGGCTTTATCGTGGTGGCGTTAAAGCTACGTCGTGAGAAAGGCATGCCGCCGTTTACCGTCTTATCTTGCGATAATATGCCCCATAACGGTAAGCGAACCAAAAATGCGGTGGTGGCCTTGGCGCATGCTCAGAATCCAGCCTTAGCGCAATGGATTGAGAGCCATGTGGCGTTTCCAAGTTCGATGGTCGATCGCATTGTGCCAGCGGTCACGCCAGAAGACTTAGCCGACATTGAACGGGACACTGGCATTAGAGAACCAACGGTGGTGAAGTGTGAGCAATTTAGCCAATGGGTAGTAGAAGACCACTTTCCTGCTGGCCGACCTAAATGGGAAGACGTTGGTGTAGAAATGGTCGATGATGTTGCCCAGTATGAAATGATGAAGTTACGCATGCTCAACGGTAGTCATTCATTGCTGGCTTATCTTGGCTCTCTAGCTGGCTATAAAACCGTGGCACAAGCTATGCAGGACGAGGCGATTGGTCGCTTGCTTGAGGGCTTTATGCTTAAGGAAGTGGCGCCGACGCTGTCCGGTTTCCCTGAATCTGTGTTGACCGATTATTATCAGCGGCTAATTGCTCGTTTCAAAAATGACAGTCTGCAACATCAGCTAATTCAAATCGCGATGGATGGCAGTCAAAAGCTGCCTCAGCGCTGGTTAGGCACGCTTGTCGAACAGCGGGGGTTATTTCATAAAACCTCCGCCATCGAGCTTGGCATTGCCGGTTGGATGGCATTTATCTACTTAGCGGAAAAAGCTCAACGATCCATCAATGATCCGTTAGAAAGTGACCTATTTGACATTATGAAACAGCCCGACGCTACCGCATATGAGTTAGTGACTGCGTGCTTATCGCGTGACGATATTTTTCCAGTTGAGATTCGTTCCGATAGCGACTGTGTGAGTCGAGTGGTTCATTATTTTAGCGCACTGATCAACAAAACGCGTGTTCAAGAACTTATCCATTCAAGCTATTAAAAGTATTTGACTAATTGCTGGAATGTCTCAATAAAAACAAGAGAGTTTACTATGGAACATACATGGCGCTGGTTTGGGGAGCAGGATCCCATCTCATTACAGGATATTCGACAAGCGGGTGTAACTGGCATTGTCACTGCATTGCACCATATTCCTAATGGGGAAGTGTGGCCTACTGAGGTTATCCAAAAGGTTAAAAACACGATTGAACAGGCCGGCATGCGCTGGTCTGTGGTTGAAAGTATTCCTGTGCATGAGGATATTAAACAACGCACTGGTCATTACCAAACCTACATTCAGAATTATGCCCAGAGTATCCAAAACTTGGCGGAGTGTGGTGTAACCACGGTGTGCTATAACTTTATGCCCGTCTTGGATTGGACACGTACTGATTTAACCTATGCCCTACCAGATGGCTCCCGCGCGCTGCGTTTTGATCAAACTGCTTTTGCCGCGTTTGACCTATTTATCTTGCAGCGACCTGGTAGCGAAAACACCTATACGGACGTGGAAATACACGCCGCCAAGCAGTATGTTGAGCAATTAACGCAACAGCAAAAGGACGTTTTAATTGGCACTATCCTAGCGGGCTTACCTGGGGCAGAAGAAAGCTATACTTTGGACAACTTCCGCGAGGCCTTAGACGCTTACGATGGCATTGATAAAGCCACATTAAGAGAAAATTTTGGCCTCTTTTTAGATGAAATTGTCCCCATTGCCGAACTCTGTGGTGTGCATTTGGCGGTTCATCCGGATGACCCACCGCGCCCTTTGTTTGGGTTGCCGCGCATTGTGTCGACAAAAGACGATATTGAATGGTTGATTCAACGGGTGCCTTCCATGACCAATGGTTTAACCTTTTGCACTGGGTCTTATGGCGTCCGTGAAGATAATGCATTATGTGAAATGGCCACTAGTTTCGCTGAGCGGATTTACTTTACCCACCTACGTTCCACGCAACGAGAAGACACTTGGGGCAGCTTCCATGAAGCGGCCCATTTAGAAGGCAACGCTGATATTGCGGATGTGATGCTGGTGTTGTTAAAAGAGGAGCAACGTCGTCGATCATTGGGATTGCATCACCCTATTCCCTTACGCCCTGACCACGGTCATCAAATCATGGACGATTTACGTCGAGAATCGAAGCCTGGGTATTCTGCGTTAGGTCGAATGAAGGGCTTGGCAGAAATTCGCGGTGTGGAGTTCGCGTTAAAGCGATATGTTTTGCAAGAGGAAAACACACAATGACACATTGTTCTGTGGTCTGCATTGGTGAATGCATGGTGGAACTGATGGCATCGGATCAGCCTGACCAATTAAAAAAAGGCTTCGCTGGGGACACTTTCAATACAGCTTACTATTTGAAGCATATTTTAGGTACAGGTGAACGTGTTAGTTATATGACCGCTGTCGGTAAGGATGCGTTGAGTCAGGAACTTGTGCAAACCTTAGAAAATGCGGGCCTTGATACACAATACATCCGTCAGATGGATGATCGCACTGTGGGGCTTTATTTAGTCGAAAACGATGTCCACGGGGAGCGCTATTTTACCTATTGGCGTTCACAATCGGCGGCGAAAAGCCTGTTCCAAGGGCAAGAGGGTCATCGTTTGTTAGCGTCGTTAGAATCCTTCTCAACGGTTTATCTATCGGGTATTTCGTTGGCGATCTTACCACCTAATGATCGAGCGTTGTTAATCGATACGTTGAAAGAACAGGGTCGTCAGGTGATTTTTGATCCGAATTATCGCCCCGCTTTATGGGAATCAAAACGCGACGCATTAGCAAGCTTCCAAGCCCTAGCGAAAACGGGAGCGATTGTCATGACGACCCTAGAAGACGAAGAGGCACTGCAGGACCTAAATAGCGCCGATACGGTGACGGCTTTCTGGTTAGCACAGGGAGCTGGTGATGTGATTGTCAAAATGGGGGCAAAAGGTTGTTTTATTGCGTCAGAGAAAACGCTCGTGCCTGCCTTACCAGGTATTACACCGATTGATACCACTGGGGCTGGAGATTCATTCAATGGTGGCTATATCGCAGGGCTTCTTCAGGGGGCTAGCCCTAAAGAAGCGGCTCTTAAAGCGCATACTATAGCGGCGCAAGTGATCCAGCAGCGTGGCGCGATTATTCCGTCAGATCTATTCACTGACTAAACTGCATTAGGGCCAAGGCAGAGCTTGATGGGGGTGTTCCGCCGAGGGCTTTTTATTTTTTCGTTCGGTTTCTAGGAGCGTCCAATCAACAAAGGCTTCAATGCGTGCTTTTTTCGGGGAGCTTTTTGCGTAGGTGGCGTAGAACTCTATTGGTTGATTAATGGCTTTAGGAAAGGCCTCTACCAATGTCCCTTCTTGTAATTCTTCTTCTACTAAAAAGCGTGGGCATAGGAACACTCCGTGCCCTGCTTTCACTGCACTGATGCCCATGTACCAAGAGTTCACTTCGGCCCAAGGAATATTGCCTGTACGTATCGGACATATTGACTGCTCAGCAAACCACACCTTCCATTGATAGGCTGGGTCATCAACTTGAATCATCCAGCATTTCAATAGGTCTGATGCATGATAAAAACCAATTCGAGCTTCTAATAAGGGCGAACAGACAGGAATTACCTCTGAAGATAATAAGCGTTGTTGAACAATGTCTTCTTTGTCGTTGGTTAGCTTGTTATCAATAATGACGTCTATTTTACCGGAGTGAATGTCTTCTCGTTCATCGGATGAAAAGAGCTTTACTGTAATTTCTTGGTGCAGATCCGAGAAACGCCATAATCTGGGCATCAACCATAAGGATACGAAACTCTGTAGTCCTGATACTTCCAAAATCCCTTCTAAGGGTTCGAGTTTGACACTGTCTAATCCTTTTTGAATATGATCAAACGCTTGAGTCAGGTGGGATGACAAGTGTTGCCCTTGGCGTGTTAAGCGCATTTCTCGCCCATGACGATAAAACAACGGTACTCCCAAATAGTCTTCCAATAAGCGAATTTGTTGGCTGACGGCGGCTTGGGAAACGTGGAGTTGCTGGGCTGCCTTGGTATAACTCAAGGTTTGACTGGCAATACAGAAATAATGTGTGGCTTTGAGATGGGAGACTCGTGTGTTCATGGGTGGCGTCCATGTGGGGTGGTCGAAAACAGCATTATATAAGATTTTCTAATGTATATCGTAAGAATACAACGTTCGTTTTTTATGCATTTCTTTTTAATAATACAAGCCTACAGACAAGGAGAGAAGGCTATGTGGACATTATTGTTATGGTTAAACCAAAAAATAATCAAATGGTATAAAGACCAAAAGAAAAAAAGACAGGATAAGGAAATCTATCGTAAAGAGCAGAATATACAGCAGTCATCTCGTCATCTACCGGATTTTGTTAAACGAGATATGGGGTTACCTCCTTATAATTCGAATCGTCACGACCTTCCCTAAGAGCTTCTCAACTCCTATTCAAGCCGCTGCAGCGAATACAGCGACTTGGTAGGGGATGATAGCTGTATCCGTTCTTCAGAGCGTTCGGCTATTTGTTCCTACTCGCTATAGATTAGAGATGACGCATGGCCGACTTATCAATCAAGATAGAGAGTTCGCTTCCCACATCGAACAGTCTTTCCGCACGACGATTGAGTAGATCGACGGTAAGTTCAACATTATTGGCGATCAGTTGATAGCGGATGATGGAACCCAGTAACTGTTGACTTTTGACGGTGGCGGCAATTTTATCTGAAAATCGTTCATCGTATTGTCGGTTATCCTCAAAGACATAAATCGACTCAGGGCGAATGGCGAGCGAACCTTGATAGGCTTCTTTAAACAGTTGTTGCGCTTGATCCGCATCCAGCACGTTATATTGCCCCATAAAGCGAGCAGTAAAGTCGGAGCTTGGTTCGATATAGAGCTTTTCCGGTGGGTCACATTGTATGATTTTACCTTCGTTCATCAAAGCAATACGGTCCGACATGGTCAGGGCTTCTTCTTGATCGTGGGTGACGAAGACCGTTGTGAGTTTTAACTCCCTTTGAATGGCACAGATTTGCTGGCGTAAATGTTTGCGAATACGCGCATCAAGTGCCGATAGGGGCTCATCTAGTAAGAGCATTTTGGGGCGTACCACCAAGCTGCGGGCTAACGCTACCCGTTGGCGCTGACCGCCTGATAAAGAATGAGGATAACGCTCGGCAAACTCTCCTAACTCAACCAGTGCGAGGATGTCATCGACACGCTGTTTGATTTGCTTAGTATCCAGCTTTTGAATGCGCAAACCGAAGGCGACATTTTCTCTTACCGTGAGGTTGGGAAACAGCGCGTAGCTTTGGAACACCATGCCAATATCTCGTTTTTGTGGAGCAAGGTGAGTGATGTCCCGTTCGCCTAATTGTATGGTTCCGTTGTCGACTTGGGTGAGTCCTGCCAAACAGCGTAATAGTGTGGATTTACCACAGCCAGAAGGGCCTAATAGCGTGAAAAACTCGCCGTCTTGAATGGTTAAATTAATATCAGAGAAGACCGTTTTTTCAGTAAAGCGTTTTGTTAAATGGGAAATGGCAACTGAATTCATGGATGACGTCCTAACGGTTAAATCGAGTGGCTAGCAGTGTCAGTATCAAGGTGATGGAGAAATAGGAAATCACCAATGCAGAAGTAAAATGGCTGCTGTTTTGCTGCATGTTGTAGAGATAGACCTGTAACGTCTCAAAATTGGCGCCAGCCAGCAGGTTAGCAAAGACAAACTCACCAATTAGGAAAGAGAAGGACAGAAATAAAGACGCCATCAAGCCTTTACGAATGTTGGGTAAAATCAATTTAAAAAAAGCTTGAGTACTGCTGGCGCCTAATAGGCGTGCCGCATCCATGAGGTCATGCACGTTCAGGGCGCGTAGGTTGTTGTTCACAGCACGATAGATAAAAGGTAGCGCAATGCCCACATAACAACCGACGAGAATCCAAGGAGTACCCGTTAACAGCAATGGGTAATCAGAATAAAGCTGCAATAAACCAACGGATGACACCACTGGAGGGATAGCAAATGGCAGCAGGGTCAAAATGTTCAGCCCAGTATCGAGTTTAGGATAGTAGTAAAACACCACAAACACGCAAGGAACTATTAACACGGCACTGAGAATCAGCGTGCCAACGGCCAGTGTCATGGAATGATAGAGTGCTGTGAGAAAGCGTGGATCTGTCCAAAGCTGAATGTACCATTTAAAAGTAAAACCAGAGGGCAAAATGGTGGCACCCCATTGATCGCATAGGGAATACACTAAGGTGGCGAGCAACGGAATGAGCAACAGAAAATAGATAAAACAGGTAACCGAATAGTGATAAGCCATCGCACGTTTAGTAGACATGATAGCTCCTTTTAACGAGCCATTGATTAACACAAGTAATAAAAATTAACAGGGACATCAAGATGACCGAAATCGCAGCAGCAAGATTGGGTTGCAGAAATAAATCCCCTGCGACCAAGTTAGCAATGCGCACCGTAACCAAATTGTAGTTGCCTGAGGTCAGGGTATAAGCCGTTGCGTAGGTACCTAAGCCATTGGCTAATAAAATGATGAAGGTGCCTAATAACGCAGGGCTAAGAACTGGTAGTGCAATATGTTGCCAATAATAGCGGTGAGAAGCGCCTAATAAACTGGCTGCCTCCTGCCAATCAACTTTTAAGGCATCAAACGCGGGATAGAGTAACAACATGGCAAGCGGAATCTGAAAATAGGTATAGACGACAGACAAGCCTTGGGTACCATACAGATCAAAACTGTTTATCCATCCCCATTTGCGCAGAATCAAGGTGATTGCCCCGTTAAAGCCCAAGACAATAATGAAAGCAAACGCCAGTGGCACACCCGCGAAGTTACTGGTCATATTGGTAAAGGCAATCATGATATTGCGTATTTTTCCCTGCATATGGCGGAGCGAGGCACAACCTATGGTCGCGATGAGTAAACCCGCCACTGCAGAAAAAATCGATATCAAAAAGCTATGGGTAAAGGCCTGTCGGTAGAATGGCGAACTCACCACTTGCTGATAATTGGCCAGCGACCAATGGCCGTCATTATTGATGAAACTGTTTATGACAACCCACACCAAAGGGGCCAGTTGAAACAGGCCGAGGATGATGAAAAAAGGAATGAACACCAAAAATGGACGACATAATCTATTGTTCACGGGACGTCCTTAAGCATGGTTCGGCAGTTCGGCTTGTCATGAGGGAGCTTGAGAATATCGGCGACCAAGCCACACAATTGCGTCTGTTTAGGGCTGGCAAACTTATCATGGCTAAACACCTCCCCCATTACAAACAAGGGCACTTGGCGTTCTTCCGGCAGGATACCGCCATGGCTAAAATCGTTATTCATACCATGATCGGCGGTGATGACGATCTGATAGCCCTGTTCTAACCAGCTGGGTAGCCAATTTGACAAAATGCCATCCGTCATACGCGCTTGATTGCGATATTGCTTGGAATCAAAAGCGAACTTATGGCCCGCATCGTCAATGTTCATCGGGTGGATCAGGAGTAAATCTGGGTCATAAGTACGGCGCAGATACTCGGCGTCCAAAAATAAGTGATCATCTGGATAATGATCTTTGTGATAAAACATCCCGTACTGGATCGGCAGCGCAGGTGCACAAGTGATGCGATCTCTTACGGGATCATAAGGGGCATTATTATAGAGTTCACTGACCCAATGATAGGCTGCTGCTGCGGTGGTTTTCCCCTGTGAACGGGCCAGATCGAATAAGCTGGTCTGATTACTAAGGCGAACCACTTGATTGTGCAGCACGCCACTTTCAACCGGCGTGGCTCCTGTTAATAGGCACTCGTAGAGGGGGCGTGAAATCCCAGGCAGTTCACAGGCAATGGTATAGTGAGTGGCGATATTGGCTTCGGTCAAAGCAAGTAGGTAGCCCATGTGTTCACGGGCTACCAGATCACTTAAACCGTCCAGTACAATATATATGACGCGTCTGGACATATTAACCTCAGTGTTGGTAAATCATAACTTGGCTTTGCCACTCTTGTGGTAAACGGCTAGAGACATAACGCCATGCTTTGAAGTCACGAATGGGGTGAGCGTTTTTATACTCAGAGTTAGGCAACAACTTACTCTTCGCATCCGCTGGCAGCTTGACATCGGTACGGATGGGTCGAGCATAGCCACGGGCTAGGTTAATTTGCCCGGCATCAGAGAAGATATATTCCCGTGTTAATTTTGCCGCCCATGGGTGAGGAGCATATTTGTTAATGATAGAAACATAGCCTGAGGTCACTGAACCATCAGAAGGAATCAACACGGTGAATTTGCTGCGATCGATTTTATCGCGGTAATTCAAGGCGTTAAAATCCCACATGACGCCCACTTCTACTTCACCTTTTTCCAGATTGGCAAGGCTTGGTCCATTCGGTGATAGACGACCTTGTTTCGCTAATTCTGCGAAGAATTTTAAGGCGGGTTCGATGTTTCTTTCACTGCCACCATTCGCGTAGGCACAGGCTAGTATGGCGTTATTGGCTTGTGCTGCCGAACCCACATCCCCAAGGGAAACACGGTAGTGACCTTTTAATAGATCATGCCAACTATGGGGGATGTTTTTGACCAGTTTGTTATTAATAATAAAGGCAATCGTACCTGTGTACCCCATTGCCCAATAACCGTCGGGATCTTTTGCCCAGTTTGGAATATCGTTCCAAGTAGTGGGTTTATAAGGCAGCAGAATGTTTTTCTGCTTGGCAATTTTGGCAAAGCCAAAACCAATGTCACCGATATCGGCCGTTGCATGGTGTTTTTCAGAGGCAAAACGCGCGATTTCTTGTGCTGAGCTCATGTCAGTATCTTGGTGTTGGATACCATATTTGGTTTTTAAGTCTTGCCATGTTTCTTTCCAGTTAGCCCAGCTATCGGGCATCCCCACACTGACTACCTCGCCTTCTTGCTGGGCTTTTTTTATCAATTCGGGTGGAATGGTCGATGAGGCAAAGGTTAGTTGGCTACTGAGCACAGCAATAGCGCTGGCGGCAAACATCAGCGTTTTCATAAGCGTTTTGATCTCCAAGTGGCGTAAGGAAGATAGAAATAGACGAACAATGTAATAAAATGTAAGTGACAGAATGAAGTCACGATGGTGAAACATTGATGACAGAGCAAAAAGTAGTGACCTATAGGGACACACTTAGTCCTAGAGATTCGCAAAAATAGATGAGCTCATTCTATTTGTGCGTTATTGATGGGGTGAACATTATGTCGAGCATAAAAAAACGCTGCTCCGATGGCTCAGAACAGCGTTTTGTAGGGTGATCTTATGGGTTGTTAAACCAATTCTTTAAAGCAGCGTTTGAAGATTTCCATGCCTTCGTCAATGATGCTGGTTTCAATCGTTAACGCTGGAAGGAAACGAATCACGTTGCCGCGAATACCACAAGAAAGCAGTATCAAACCATTTTCTCCTGCTTTAGCAGAGAGTTTTTTAGCAAGCTCAGGGTAAGGTTTGTTCACATCCCCATCTTGTACGAATTCCACGGCAATCATGGCACCAACATGGCGAACGTCACCGATGATTTGTGGATATTCTGCTTGCAGAGCGGTTAGATGCTCTGCAAAGTGTGCTCCGATTTGTTTTGCGCGGTCACAGAGCTTTTCTTCTTCGATTGCTTCAAATACGGCAAGACCTGCGGCACAACCCACAGGAGAACCACCGTATGTACCGCCTAGGCCGCCAGGGATCGGTGCATCCATAATGTCAGCTTTACCGACAACGGCTGCCAGCGGGAAGCCACCAGCGATGCCTTTTGCGGCAGTCATAAGGTCAGCTTCGATGCCTGCTTGTTCGTGGCAGAACATGGTACCTGTACGGGCAAAGCCTGCTTGAATTTCATCAAGGATTAGCAAAATACCGTGGTCATCACACAGCTTACGTAGTGATTGTAGGAAACTGGCTGATGCTGGGTAGAAGCCCCCTTCACCTTGTACTGGCTCGATGATAATCGCCGCCACTCGCGAAGGCTCAATATCGCATGTAAAGCGCATTTGAAGGTCAGCAAGTGCTTGCTCTTCAGTAATGCCCAAATACTCATTTGGGAAAGGAATATGGTAAATATCGCTTGGGAAAGGACCAAAGCCAATTTTATATGGGTTGACCTTACCTGTTAAGCCCATGGTCATGTTAGTACGACCATGGAAGCCACCGTTGAACGCAATGATGCCAGGACGCCCTGTATAAGCACGAGCGATTTTCACGCAGTTCTCGACCGCTTCGGCACCAGTGGTAACGAAGATGGATTTTTTCGGTGTATTACCAGGTGCTGCAGCATTGAGTTTTTCGGCCAAGGCAACAGCGGATTCGTACGGGCTGACCATCACACAAGTGTGGGTGAAGCGTTCTAGCTGGGCTTGGACCGCAGCTTTCACTTTCGGGTGATTGTGGCCCGTGTTCACTACCGCAATACCTGCGCCGAAATCAATATGGCGTTTGCCTTCTACGTCCCAGATTTCTGCGTTTAAAGCTCGGTCAACATATAAAGGCGCCATGTTGCCCTGACCACGAGCAATCGCACTTTCTTTGCGTTTTTGTAAATCTGCGTTTTTCATTTTGTCTTCACCTTTAGAGCATGCTCTATGTTATGTACATAAAGCGGTAGCGTCTGCACCGCTTGTTCTTAATTGAGATACGAGTAAGTTGAGATAGCCTGATTGAGTTAAGGAATTCCTTACGCCAAGCCGCCCATGCACAAGTATTTGATTTCAACGTACTCGTCGATACCGTATTGGGACCCTTCGCGGCCACTCCCGGA
Source organism: Marinomonas sp. 63XJN7_7_ISO-PGPR-S23-202 (assembly GCF_056173505.1). Classification (NCBI taxonomy): domain Bacteria; kingdom Pseudomonadati; phylum Pseudomonadota; class Gammaproteobacteria; order Oceanospirillales; family Oceanospirillaceae; genus Marinomonas; species Marinomonas sp. 63XJN7_7_ISO-PGPR-S23-202. The sequence continues at coordinate 53,603 of NZ_CM149677.1, forward strand.
CTCTTTAACCCCACCAAATGGCGCTACTTCCGTAGAGATAATGCCTTCGTTGATGCCAACCATGCCGTATTCCAAAGCTTCAGACACACGCCAAATACGACCGATATTTTGAGAATAGAAGTAAGATGCCAAGCCAAATGGGGTATTGTTCGCCATGGCAACGGCTTCTTCTTCGGTTTTAAACTTAAACAATGGCGCCACTGGACCAAAGATCTCGTTGGAGAAGATGTCCATGTCTTCGGTTACGTCAGTTAAAATGGTGGGCTCAAAGAACTGTGTACCGATCGTGCTGGCTTTTGAACCGCCAATCAGCGTTTTTGCGCCTTTTTCAATGGCGTTGCTGACTAAGGCTTCCACTTTTTCAATGGCAGCAGCATTGATCAAAGGACCAATATTCACGCCTTCGCCAAAACCATCGCCAGTTTTAAAGCTGGCAACACGTTTGGCCAGTTTGTCGGCAAACGCCTCGTACACGCCTTCTTGCACCAATATACGGTTGGCACAAACACAGGTTTGTCCGGCGTTACGGTATTTAGAGGCAATGGCCCCTTCTACCGCCGCATCTAGGTCGGCATCGTCAAAGACGATAAAAGGCGCGTTACCACCCAATTCCATTGAAGTACGTTTCACCGTTTGAGCACACTGAGATAACAGCAATTTGCCAACAGGAGTTGAGCCTGTGAAAGACAATTTCCGCACCGTAGGATGGCCTGTTAAGACGCCACCGATGGCTTTTGCATCTTTGCCGACCACCACATTTAATACACCAGCGGGGATGCCTGCTTGATGAGCCAGTTCCGCTAGAGCCAAAGCGCACAGAGGTGTTTCGTCAGAAGGCTTAATGACAATGGTACAACCAGCCGCCAATGCAGGGCCGGCTTTACGGGTAATCATGGCGATGGGGAAGTTCCAAGGCGTAATCGCCGCGACCACACCAATGCCTTGTTTAATGGTTAAAACACGCTTGTCCTTAGCATAGGTGGGAATCACATCACCATTTAAACGGCGTGCTTCATCAGCAAACCAGTCGATAAAAGAGGCACCATACGCCACTTCTCCTTTTGCTTCCGCTAAGGGTTTGCCCTGCTCTAAGGTCATCAGTTTGGCGAGGTCATCTTGGTTGTCTAGAATCAGTTGGTTCCAGCGACGTAATAGTGTGGCGCGTTCCTTTGCAGTAAGTGCTTGCCAACCTTTCAACGCTTTATTGGCCGCTTCTACTGCAGCGGTTGTTTCATCGGCCCCCAGGTTGGCAACATCGATAAGATGCTGGCGATTTGAGGGGTTGGTAATGGCAAAGGTATTGCCAGACTGCGCGGCAACCCACTCACCATTGATGTAAGAATGGCTTTTAAGTAATGAAGCTTGGGTTAACTCTACTTGCATAATGAACTCCAAATTTGGTCACATGCTGGTGGTTTTACTGAGTACTAGAACTCAATCGCATGTTTCGATAGTAGGTAAAGGCAAGAGGAGAAAAAAGGGCAAGCTATCAATTCAATGTTTGATGTAGTTCAAACAATGAGCCTATTCGAGCAAGGCCTCTTCAAATAATCACTTAAAGAGTGGACATGAAATGGTTGTCTCGTTAACCATATCTGATAAATGGCGGATTAAATAAATCATAAAAAAGCGCGGCTCATCTCACGTGAGTGGCGCTTTTGCGTATAATTAAGCTGATGTTAATGACTGTTGGCTGTAAAGGAGTTGTAAATTGGCGCCGAAAAGAGCGGTAGTACGTCAAAGTTTGCCCGATGTCATAGTGGCGGATCTGCGTCAGCGTATTTTGTCAGGGGAACTGGCCGAAGGGGAACTGATTCGTCAAGAACTGTTGGCAGAAGAGTACGATGTGTCCCGCATGCCCGTTCGTGAAGCGCTAAAACGTCTTGATGCCGAAGGGCTGGTGGTATTTACCAATCACCGTGGTGCCACCGTGACTCAGCATTCTCTGGATGAAATTGCGGAAATTTTTGATGTCCGAATGATGCTGGAAGTGGATCTTTTCAGCCGTGCCATTCCTTTAATGAAAGAGGAAAACGTTGCTGAATGTGAGCGTATCCTGAAAGAAATGGAAGCGTCTTACGCATCGGGCGATATCGCCGCTTGGGGGCCATTAAACGCCGCCTTTCATAGCGCTCTGTACGCGGCCGCAGGGAGAAAACTGACCAATCAGCTATTGGAACGTGCCAGCTTACAATCCAACCGTTATGTGAGCATGCACATCGATCAATTGAACCAATCCCAACATGCCCAGCAAGATCATAGTGATTTATTAAGACTGGCTCGCCAAGGCAATGTCGAAGGCGCCATTGAAAAATTACGCTCTCATATTGCAAATACCAAACGTCAAGTACTAGAGCATATTGCTGCATCGCGTGTGGAATAAATTTTAAACAGTGCTTTCAAGTGATTGGGTATGGTTCTGAGCCTATCTTGTCACTCTTTTTAAGACTCTAGAGAGTCCCTAATGCGATAGTACTTTATGGCGATGGACGCATAAACTGGATGAAGTTTGTGCAGTATAAACGGCTTTACTGGTATGAACGACATAGGCAATGTGGTATTTCTGCTAATATATTGAGCTATTGCCTCTCCTAAACGTGTTGTTAAGGCTACGCCTCGGCCATTAAAGCCGACAGCACTAATACTAGTGTCAGAAAGCTTATGAATGTGGGGCAAGTGATCTGCTGTCATGGCGACACGCCCATACCAATGGTGAGTAAAGGTTACACCTTCCAATTGTGGGAATATTTGGGTTACTGCGCGATGAAGCTCAGAGAAGTCTGCTTGGGACTGTGGCTCACTAAAGCTGCCTCGTCCGCCCATCATCAAACGATCATCCGGACTAAGGCGGAAGTAATTCCCTATTCTTCGGGTATCAGAAGAGGCTACCTTCGCGGGTAGTATGGTCGTTAGCTGCTCTTGTGTCAGTTGGCTGGTGGCAACTTGAAAACTGTGGGCCGGTATGATGCTGCGTTTCAAGTTGGGCTGAAGCTCATCTGTGTAAGCGTTACAACACAATACGACATAATCTGCGTTTAGCTGTGTTCCGTCTGCTAACTCTAGGCGATTCGGGGACGCTTTATGCCATTTTACAACCTCTGCTTTTGTGACAATTTTAGCGCCTGATTGCTGTGCCGCGCATGCTAACGATTTCACATAGCTCAAAGGGTGAAGGGTGCCGCCACGAGGATCGTGCCATCCGCCACAAAAGTACTCAGTACCAAGTCGTTTTGAAATAGTGCCAGCATCTAAAAGCTCGGCCTTTACACCTCTTTTTGACCATTGCTCAGCACGTTTGGCGAGCATATCTAAATGCTTCGTTTTGCAGGTAGATTGCACCCACCCTTTTTGTTCTGCTTGACAACCTAAGTTTAATGACTGAATAAGGTGAAAGGTAAAATCTGCAGCTTCGCCAACTAATTTGGTTGTTTCTTCACCGTACATGACATCCAAAACATTTGGATCGTACTTTAATCCTGATATTACCTGCCCACCGTTACGACCACTACCGCCAAAACCAATATCATGTTTCTCCAAGAGCGTTGTGCTTACACCCATATGGGACAGATGGTAGGCAGTAGAAACACCAAGAATGCCTCCGCCAATGACGACAACGGAGCTAGAGGAAGAAGGTTCTAACGAATCTGGTTCGAATAATACTCTATTCGTGTCATCCCAGAGTGAATGGTATAGCTTATTACTCATAACATCTCCCTATATTGGATGGGTTACACGACGAAGGAAATCTTGCGTTCTAGGATTAGTCGGGGAGGTCAGAATCTCGTTTGATGGACCCTCTTCCAAAATCGATCCAGCATCTAAAAACAATACTCTATCAGCCACTTCACGAGCAAAATTGATTTCGTGTGTCACTATGATCATGGTCATTTTTTCTTCTGCCAAACTTCTCATAACCTGTAAGACTTCGCCGACCATTTCAGGGTCCAAGGCCGAGGTAGGTTCATCAAATAAAATAGCGTCAGGACGCATTGCTAGTGCACGTGCGATCGCAACACGTTGTTGCTGTCCTCCAGATAATGATGACGGATAAAAATCCATTTTTTCTTTCAATCCAACTCTTGTAAGCAAGGCTTTAGCACGTTCTCGGACTTCTTTAGGATCTTCGCGTAGTACATGGACGGGCCCCTCCATAACGTTTTCTAATGCGGTGCGATTAGGAAACAAGTTAAAGCGTTGGAATACCATGGAGACTTTTGTACGAATGGTGTGAATCTGTTTCGAGTTCGCATCAACAACGTTTTCATCAACGAGAATATCACCTTTCTGGTATTCCTCTAGACCATTCACACATCGCAGCATAGTGGACTTTCCTGACCCAGAAGGGCCAATCAAACAAACCACCTCACCTTTTTTAATTTCTGCATTAATACCTTTTAGTACTTCGTGCTGACCATAAGATTTATGCATGTTGATAAACTGAATCATTGAGATGCCCCCATTCGCTTTTCGACCTGTCCCATGACTAAATTGAGCGGAATCGTCAAGCACAAATACAGTAATGCCACTAGAGTAAATACGGTTAAGTTGTCAAAGGTTGTAGAAGATAGCATCTTGCCTTGCATTGTTAGCTCGGCAACAGAGATAACAGAGACTTGAGAGGAGTCTTTAAGCAACATTACTAAATTATTTGCATAGGGCGGTACGACAATTTTAAAGGCTTGGGGCAATACAACGCGTCTCATTAACAGAGGTCGCTTCATGCCCAGTGATTTACCCGCTTCAATCTGGCCTTTATCGACGCCATTGATCCCCGCGCGAAAAGTTTCACCGATATAGCAAGAATAAGTAATCGCCAGTCCAATCACACCGGCCTGAAAAGCGGAAAGGTCAATGCCTATTTCTGGCATCACAAAATAAAGATAAAACAAGACAACCAGAATAGGGATGCCGCGAATAAACTCGACAAATACCTTCGTTGGTGTTGCCAGAATAGGGATCCCAGAGGTTCTCAACAATGCCCATAGCAATCCCAGAAAGGTGGCTAAAACCAAGGCAAGAAAAGTGACAGCTATTGTTAGCCAAAGTCCACTTGCCAAGATCGGTAAGTATTCCTGAGAGCGTAAAATGAAGTCATACATAAACGAATACACCTAAATAAAAAGGGGCGCATGACCCCTATTAACAAACTTAAAGTCCGTATTTAGAAAAAATCGCGTCTAACTTACCGCTTGCCTTCAGTTTCTCGATGGCAGTGTTTACTTCTTTCAACAGTTTGGGATTGTCCTTTGAGACGGCCAAGGCAACATTGTTCACTTTGATAGGCTTATAGGATTTCACGAGTTTTATTCCTAGTCGTGGATTTTTCGATACTTGGAAGCCAATAATTGGTGCGTCGCCTAAGCCCGCCTTGATGCGGCCTAATTTAATGTCGCGCATAATATCGGATAGGGAGTCATACAATTTGATTTCGCTAAAGCCGCCGTGCTTTTTTAGAAGAGTGGGGAAAACGGTTCCAATTTGAGCGCCGACTTTTTGCCCTTTCAAGTCGTCCAATGACTTTGTCTTATCATCGTCAGCCGCCACAAAAAGGCCATCTCCATAGGAATAAACAACATCGCTGAAGTTCACTACTTTTTTGCGTTCTGCCGTGGCAAACATACCTGCGGAAATTAAGTCGATTTTCCCCGTTTCAAGCGAAGGTATTAATGCGGAAAATGAGGTGATTTTAAAATGTGCTTTATCTCCTATAGAGGTAATAATTGCGTTTGCAAGGTCTACCATGGCGCCTGCTGGTTTGTGTGTTGCCATATCTAGATAAGTAAAGGGTATGCCTGTTGTTGTAATGCCAACATCAATTGTTTTCGCCATAATAAGCGGTGACATAGACAAGCCAAGCATTGCAGACAAAATCAATTTTTTCACATTCATGAAATGTTTCCTTTTGTTATGGTATTTTTTTAATTTTTTTGAAATTAATCGATATTTTTAACTTATATTTTCAATATAATGAAATTTTGATTATTTCTCAATCTAGATATCTTTTTTTTTTTCATTAAAATGCACAGGATTAATAAACATTCCTTTGTAGATGAACTGGAAACATCCAATATGAAAAATGCGCCATCAATCCCTCATAGGCCTGAACTTGTATGCGAAGACTCATTTCTAGGACAGCAGCTTAGAAATGCTCGTATCTGTAAGGGGTTATCCCTCAAGGACACATCAGAGATGGCTGGTATCTCGCTTGGGCAACTCAGTCAAATTGAGCGAGGCTTATCTTCTCCTTCTGTGAGAGCATTACGAGAACTTTGCAAAATTCTTGAGAAAGAGATTCATGAACTATTTTCCGATTCACCTGTGGAGTTTGGTCGAATCATTCGAGTGAATGAGCGTAAGAATTTAAACTTTGGCGACCGAGGTATGGTGAAACAGTTTCTGACCCCAGAACAGTCGAGCAACCTGCAAATGATGGAAATTGTTTTACAACCGGACGGTGGTACTGGCGCGGAGCCTTATACACATCAAGGTGAGGAATGTGGTGTTGTTATCCAAGGTCGTATAGAGATTGTTGTTGATGGGGAGCACCATTTGCTAGGGGAAGGAGATTCTTTTTATTTTAAAAGTACATTACCACATATGTTTCGAAATGTAGGTTATGGAAAAGCAAAAATTATTTGGGTGACAACACCAGCAGTATGGTAATGATCGGATCGGGCGTGAAATCTTTTTTCAGGTAAAACGGCATTGGAATGGATTACCGCATCCCGTTGTTAACCCTCTTAACCTCACTCTCTTTTCTGCCCTCCTCCCAGCCTTGTATCTCTCCCTTGGAGGGGGAGGAGCTGGAGCAGTTGTCCTCTCCCAATTGCTTGCTTGGCAGATTACAGAGGTTCTTTTTCCCTCCCCTTATGTCTTCGAAGGGGAGGGTTAGGGAGGGGTTATTCGTTATGTTTCATCTGCTAAAACCGACTTGCTGAAAATGGCACTAGATCGATATCTGGCGTCTTATTATTAATAAGAGCGGCCACGAGTTCTGCGGTGCCTGCAGATTGGGTGAGCCCTAAATGTCCGTGTCCAAAGGCGTATATTACCCGCTTTGATCGGCTTGAGTGGCTGATTACCGGTAGGCTGTCTGGCATGGAGGGGCGAAAGCCCATCCATTGTTTGCCGCCTGCGGTTTTTAAGCCCGGTAAGAAAGAGGCTGCTTTGTCGAGCAAGGTATCCGCACGTTTATAATTGGGTTTTAGATTTAACCCACCCAGTTCCACGGCGCCGCCAATGCGAACGCCCTCACCTATTTTGGTCACCACAAAACCATGATTGCTAAAAGTGATATGGGTTTTTAAATCGAAGGCACCCGCTGGTAAAGTGGTGTTGTACCCTCGTTCTGTATCCAGTGGCAAACTGTCACCAATAGATTGCGCTAATTTTTTAGACCAAGCCCCTGCAGCGAGTACCACCTGACTTGCTTGATAATCGGCTGCTCCGCTTTTTAACGTCACGCTATTATCGTGTACTGTAATCTCATGAACCGTTGCAATGGCGATTTTGCCACCACGCGTTTGGAACTCATCGGCGAGATGCTGAGTCCATAAGGCAGGATCACAGACATTTTTCCATTCTGGTGTAAAGCCTGCGTGGGTAAATCTTGGATGGATACCCGGTTGAATCTCAGCGATGGCCTCGGGGCGGGTTAGGAACTCAAAGACCACGCCATGTTCTTTACGTGTCTGCCAACCGGATAAACTCGCGTTGAACTCCGCTTCCCCTTCATAAAGTTGCAACTGGCCTTCACGTCGAATCATGGCTTCGCCATTCACCGCTGTAATTTGTCGCTCAAGAGCGGCCTTGGAGAGGGCCATTAAATTCGCTTGGGCGAAGAGCGATGCCTGATAACGGTCTGACCAGCTCGCTCGCCAGAATTTCAACATCCAGGGGAGAATCTTCAAAGCATAAGCAGGACGTAGCGACAATGGGCCGAGGGGATCCATCAACCACAGGGGCGCTTTTTTCATAATACCCGGAGTGGCGAGAGGCATCACATCTGCGAAAGCAAAGGCTCCTGCGTTACCGGCCGAGGTTTCGGCAGCAATGCCTTTGCTGTCTAAGACTAAGACCTGACGACCTTGAGACTGCAATTGAAGGGCAATACTGATGCCGATAATTCCTGCGCCAATCACAATGATGTCGTGATCTGTTGAAGACATGGGTTGTCTCTCTTTTAGATGCCGTGTCGTAGTGGATCCGTCGGATTGATGATCAGTTTCGCTTCCTTGGTCACAAAGGCTTGTCCGGTAATACGTGGAATTATCGCTGCCGGCATCGCTTCGTCGTTGGCGGGTTGATAGCTTAAACGATAGTGGCTGCCAATCGTGCTTTCCTGAAGGATTTCTTCATTAGGGGCGAGACGATCATCGTCGGCAAGACAAGCTAAACGTGCTGAGCTTCCAGTGCCACAAGGTGAGCGGTCATAGGCATTGTCTGGGCAAAGTACAAAGTTTCGACTGTGGCCGTGCTCCGTCAATGGTGGACCGTAAAGAATAATATGATCAATGATGCCACCATCGGTACCCGTTAAGGATGATGCTTGAATGGCCTCACGAATTTTGATAGCGACGTCGGTCAAATCGCGAATGTTATCCGGTGTTACGGGAATGGGGCTTTGGTCGACAATAAAGAACCAGTTCCCCCCGTAGGACACATCACCATAGACGGTACCTACTCCGTCTATCTCAAGACGAATATTTTTATAGAGACGGTGGCTAGCCACGTTTTGTACTGTGATGGTGTTAGCATCAGACAGTGTCACCTCGACGACGCCCACTGGCGTTTCTATTTTGTGCGTCCCCACGCCTATTTTTCCCATATGAGCCAGCGTTGCGGCGACGCCAATGGTGCCATGACCGCACATGCCAATAACGGCCGCCGCGTCAAAATAAATCACCCCTGCTACGCATTCTGGATCCACTGGCTCGACCAGCATTACGCCAACCATAGCTTCTTGCCCATAAGGCTCGGACACTACCCCACGATAAAATGCTTGATGTTCTGTCGCCAATATTTTCGCTCGCTCGGCTAAAGAGCCAGACCCTAAATCGGGTCCGCCAGAAATGATAACGCGGGTTGGCTCACCTTCCGTATGACTGTCGATTACTTGCATGTCTCTATTACTCCCCCTTGTTTAACCCAATCCGCAAACCAGTCTTTAAAGAGCGCATATTGCTCTTCACAATAATGACGTTGCGCGGCATTAAGTTCATCCGTTTCGTTGAAATGTAATCGATACTCTTCTTCGCCGTTCAACACAAGTAAATATTTAAAGAACAACACCAGTTCTGGGCCTTCATCGAAACTCGCTAGGACAGAAAAGGTTTCTTCTAATTCTTGGGCGCGAACACGGGCTTCGGCGTTGCCTTGGGCGGCAAGTTTGCATAAGTTGGCGAGTAATAAGACTTCTTTTGGTAACGCCGTACCAATGCCCGTAATAGCACCGACCGCACCACATTTGACGAAACCATGGTAAACCGCCGTATCGACGCCCACCATCAGCAATACTTCATCGTCTTGGGAGGTAATATTTTCTGCGGCGTAACGCAGGGCCGCTTTACTACCAAACTCTTTAAAGCCGACCAGGTTTTTATGCTCGTCTCGCAGGGCAAAAAACAAATCGGCCCGGGTTTCGAAACCATAGACAGGACTGTTATAGATAATCGCGGGAATGGACGGTGCCGCAGATAAAATCGCCTTAAAGTGGTGTCTCTGGGCGGCCATCACCGAACCACGGGACAATACTCTGGGAATCACCATCAACCCTGCTGCACCGACTTTTTCCGCATGGGCGGCGAGTGCCACCGCCGATTTGGTATTAATGGCGCCCGTTCCCACCACCACGGGCACCCCCGCATTAACCAAGCGCTCCACGCCTTCCATACGCTCAGCATCGGTTAATAAAGGCCAATCGCCCATGGAACCGCAATACACCACCGCCGACATACCTGCCGCGATCATCTCCTTGCCCTTCTTCACCAAGGCATCGTAATCCGGCGTACGGTCTGCTTTACAAGGTGTCATTAGGGCTGGCATCACACCATTAAACACGGCTTTATTCATCGCTGTTACCTACCTGATTTCGAATGCATTAGAGATATTATTGAGACTTTTGCACGACTACTGTGCTTGCCAATACTTTGTTAAAAACAGACTCAAAATGCTCATTTATAGCGATAAACTCCGCTTTCTCGTCTGTTTTTGCCGCGTCTTGGCGTCGCTCGTGACATCGTGCAAAGGTCTCATTGTTGTATAAATGGATATTGGATACAAAATAGGCCTGGAATGAAAAATAGTCAACGGCGGTAAACTCAGAACGGATAAAAAAATTGTAGTAACATAGTGATTGCTTAGATCTGGAGAGGTTGATTGTCTTATTTAAATCAGTTTATGCAGCAGTGGAAAGCCCATTTAAAAAGCGAGCTTGCTGACTGTGGGTTGCGTTTTATCGCAACGGAAGATGGGGATGAGGTGGATGTTAAAACCAATTCCTTGGCGTATTTTCGTTGCCTACGGACGATTTCTAACACCAATGATCATTTGGACGAGTCAAGAGACTTGCTTGCTTGGATGATGTTGGAAAAACAATTAAAAGCCAAGGCCGAGATGGCTGAACGCGGTACGTCCAGCCTTGTGGCTAAGCTGCATATCGAAGCAAGCCAAATCGAGATTCGTCTTAATTTTAGCTATGACGAAGAACAACACATTATCTTGGTAAGCTGATTTCTAATTTATAATCGCTTTCTCATAGGAGGTGTTTCTCTTCGTTCGCTTTGGTAATATCAGTCTGATAAAGCCCTTCCTTAACGTTCTAGTAAGATCAGGAATAGAGTTTTATGTGGATAAAAAGCTGTTATTTCAGGCCTAGTATCGAACGTTAATTGGTGATGCTTTCTATATTACTTAAGCTATTTATACCCATGTATATTATTGAGTGTCAGGAGTTTTATACTTTTCTTAAACAACATAGTTTCTTTATACGGAGTTCATAATGATTAGAATGGCCTTACCCAACAAAGGTGTTTTGTTTCAACCTTGTATCGATCTACTTGAATCGTGTGGGTACAGCGTTAAAAAGCCTACCAAGGGATTGTTTTTCTTTGACAAAAAGAACGATATAGAATTTTATTTTCTTAGAGCAAATGATATCCCTATGTATCTAAGTAAGGGAATAATAGATATTGGTATTACCGGGAAAGATTTTCATAGTGAAAAAAAGAGTAACGCTAAAGAAATAATAGATCTACCATTTGGTCATTCAAAGCTTTGTATTGCTGCTATGCAAGAGTCAAGTATAGACAAGCGTAGTGACATATCCGGTCTTAGAGTCGCTACCTCTTTTCCCAGCATAGTGAGTGATTACTTTCAAGGTGACAATATTGAGATCGTTGAGCTGGAAGGGGCTGTTGAAATATCAATTAGCCTTGGTCTGGCTGATTGTGTGGTTGATATTGTGGAAACAGGAGCAACATTAAAATCTGCTGGGTTAAAAGTCGTGTCTGATCCTATTTTTGCTTCAAATGCTGCTCTTTATTCTGCACCTAACCCACGTGATCCGCACACTATTGATATGATTGTCAGTAGAATTCGTGGTCGACTTATTGCGTTAGATTATCAATTAGTTGAATATGATGCGCCGCAAGAAATATTAGATTTAGCTTGTGAGTTAACACCAGGCTTTGAGTCTCCAACCATTAGTCCGTTGAGAAATAAACATTGGTACTCGGTTAAATCTATGGTTAAGAAAGACGAAGTACATCAAATACTCGATAAACTGAAAAAACTAGGATGCAAAGCAATACTGCTTACCAATATAGAAATGGCTAGAATTTAATTTCTTCAAACAAGTGACTTGTTTTTTATAACAATGTGGATATTTAAACTGATTTAAAGCTCTAAAGTTATCTTATGGCAGTTTAAATATCATTTTATATAGTTATTCTGACCATTCAGATTACATTGAATGGTCACTAAGTTGTTTTTAATCACTTATAGACTTCTATTTGAGCTCTATCTTGAAGCAAGCGAATTTTGCCTTAATTTTAGCGATGACGAAGAGCTCTATATTGTCTTTAGTAGTTAGGTTTATTTGCCCTATTTTTTAAGATAAAAGGTAATATAACCAGTTTATACAGAAAAATAGAGATAATATAAGCGAGTATGATTGTGTTGTCTAACCTCATATTATTGAAAAAGATAGATAGCAGGTAAGAGATACCGACAAACAGCCCTATCTCGACAATAAAATCTACCATAAATAGCATGAACTTAGTGAATGACTTGCATGAGGCCGTTGGCAAGATTACGGTTTGGCATAGCTCAAAAGCTAAAAGTACAGAAATTATGGCAACTGTCGTTGATCTTTGACTACTGAAGCTACTGAAAAGAAAAATCAGAGACTTTGATATGGCAATGATTAAAATCAGCTGAATCGTTAAACCTTTAAGCCACTTTCCCCATTCGGAAGACGGTTTAGATAACAACATATGCTTTCTCCTTGTCGCTGTAAGATGGGCCATCCTTCGTTCTTTTTATATCACCTTTTTAATCCATATTTTGTATCTTTACACAAACTAAACATATGTTTATCTCTTTAAGGCTCTTATATTTTGCAAATCGGTAATGGTTCTAGCTGCCATCTTTTCCGCCAGACCAACGGCTTCATGCAAGCATAAAATTATTTGTCCTTCATCGCTCTCATTTTTATTGCATAGGGCAGTATGACGACCCTGTATAGAAGCACCGAAGCAAAAACCGAAATCATCAAAAGAGTATTTGAGCTAAGCGTGCTGACAAATAGGCTTAAGAGATAAAAGATAGCGACTACTAAGACTATCTCAATGGCTAAATCGACAAGCAATCTCGTTAATTTTTTAGCGAACGAGTTAGATGGGGACATACCCACTCCTTTTTATATGACAAAGTGCATTCATTCGATGTTAGATTCTATACATCTCCAGCGTTAATTCTATAGCCTTTTAATGGGAGTTCGTTACGATGACAGTGGTTAAGCCAAACGCTTTTTTTTATTGGGCAAATCGGTAATGGTTCCAGCACCTACCTCTGCTGCGAGACCAACGCTTTCATGCAAGCTTGGGTGAGCATGAATGGTGAGGGCGATGTCTTCTAAGGTGGCGCCAAATTCGATAGCGAGGGTGAGTTCCCCTAGCAATTCCCCTGCGTGGGAGCCGACAATGCCCGCGCCCAATACTCGTTCGCTTTCTGCATCGTAAATCAGTTTGGTTTTACCCTGAGTCACGCCAGACGCGATGGCACGACCACTGGCACTCCAAGGAAACACGGCGCTTTTTACTTTGATGCTATCCCGTTTGGCTTGGCTTTCGGTTAGACCCACCCAAGCGACTTCTGGAAAAGTGTAGGCAATGGATGGAATCGCCATCGGCTGAAAATCGACCTTATGGCCTGCGATCACTTCTGCTGCAGTGTGTCCTTGATGGGAGGCTTTGTGGGCCAGCATAGGACCGTGTGTCACATCCCCGATGGCATAGATATTGGGTACAGATGTTTGGCATTGTTCATTAGTTATAATAAAACCTCGCGGATCAAGGTCGACACCCATCTCAGGAATACCTGAGTTTCGGCCATTGGGGGTGCGACCAACGGCGACCAACACGGCATCCACATCAAGATGTCGTTCACCGTCTTTGTCTTGTAAAGTGATGGTCAAGGCTTCTGGGTTTGCATCGATTTTAGTGACTTGGGTTTGCGTTAAGAAGGTCATGCGATCTTTATTGGCGTTTTCAAATACACGTACCAAGTCTTTATCCGCGCCTGTCATGATCTGATCACCCAATTCCGCTACGGTAATTTGGCTACCTAGGGCTTGATACACAGTTGCCATTTCCAAGCCGATAATGCCGCCACCCATGACAAGCATGTGTTTGGGAATGCGTTTTAGTTGTAAAGCGCTGGTGGCATCGAGGATTCTCGGATCATCATAGGGAATAAATGGCAAGCGAATGGCACGGGAGCCAATGGCAATAATAGCCGACTCGAACTCAATTGTTTTTGTCTCTTGATCGACTTTGCTGAGGGTGAGGCTGTGGTGGGAAGCAAACTGCCCTTCCCCATGAAAAACTGCTACATTGCGGCCTTTGGCCATAATGGCGAGATTGTTTGTTAAGGCATCAACAGTGGACTGTCTATGCTGACGAATGGCATCCAAATCAATAGTCGGCTTAACGAAGCTCACGCCATGGCTGGGTTCGTCGGCCATACGTATCTTGCCTGCAATGTGTAATAAGGCTTTGGAAGGAATGCAGCCGACGTTTAAGCAAACACCGCCCAAGGTGTTATGTCGTTCGACCAATGCCACAGACAACCCCAGATCTGCCGCACGAAATGCGGCGGCGTAGCCGCCAGGGCCACTTCCCAGTACCAATACATCGTATTTCATTATTTTCCCCTTTTCGGTTGACTAGTTTTATCTATCTATCTATCACTAGATAGGTAAAATATAACTTGTAGTCTCATTGTTCGTCAATAAAATACCTATCAGTAGATAGATAAACATTGTGAGAAGTAACATCATGACGACGTCCAGCAAACAACCCGCGAAAGACACCAAAACCCGTATCATGGACAGCGCCGAGCGAGCCATTGTGCAAAGCGGCTATGGTGCATTTAGCTTTCGCGATATTGCCGAAGAGATTGGTATTAAAAGCGCTAGCGTGCATTATCACTACCCGACCAAAGGGGATTTAGCCGTCGCAGTCATGACTCGCTTTACTGATGAGTTCCGTGCCCTGTTGCCGGATCCTAAATTGGCGTCCATTGATCCACGAGCCATGCTCAACGGTTTTATCGATGGCTTTAAAAAGAAGATTGTCGAACAGCATAATATGAGTCTGTGTACTATGTTGACGGCAGACAAACATCTGTTACCAGAATCCGTTGGGGTGGCGTTGGCCGAGTTTTATGAAGTGAAGCTCAGTTGGCTGACGCAAGTCTTTGTTCGTCTTAATAATTTTGCTGATGATCAAGCGCGAGTGAAAGCTGGTCAGTTGTTGGCATCCTTGCATGGTGCGTCTGTGTTAGTGCAAGCGACGGGCGAGGTGGATTGGTTCGAGAAGGCGTTATCCCTGTGGAGATAAAGTGCTTTTGAAGATACACAACACTTGGCGCTGACGTGTTTTTGCTGCTAGTCCTCACTAAACACACAGACTTTATTGCGGCCTGTTTGTTTGGCTTTATAAAGGGCTTTGTCTGCTTCGCTGAGCAGTTCACCTATGGTGTTACATTTATCTTGGCAAGAGGAGACGCCAAGGGAAACGGTATAGTGGATTCGTTCGCCCTTTTGGCTCTTTATCGCCATGTGTGACAATGTCGTTCGTAATTGCTCAGCAACTTGAATAGCTTGTTTATGGTGGCTGTTTGGTAGAAAAATGGCGAACTCTTCTCCACCAATTCGACCTAAGATTGCGTTCTTAGGAATGGCTGTTTGACTTGTTTTCGCGAGTATCTGCAGAACTTGGTCGCCTGAATCGTGTCCATAGATATCGTTGATTCTTTTAAAATGGTCGACATCCATCATTAGCAAAGCGTAGCTTTCTTTTGCTTGTTTCGCTTGTTGTAATGCGCGGATGCTTAACTCGAAAAAAGAACGTCGGTTGGCGAGGTCGGTTAAATAATCATTGTAAGCACGGCGTTCCAATTCCTCATGAGTGTTATGATTCTCAATGGCGATGCTGGCTAGGTTACTGGCAAAATTAATCAGTTCTAAATCATGTTTGTTAGGCGTGGGGTTGAGGCTGTTGTAGATCGCAAATGTACCTAATAGCTCCCCATTGGCCGAATGGATTGGGTCGGACCAGCAAGAGCGTAAGCCGGCTTTTTGTGCCAGTTCGGTAAAGTTTTCCCAGTAAGGGTGGGTTGCGATATCAGCCACGATCACTCTTTCATTTAGGTAGGCGGCGGTACCACAAGAGCCAATATTAGGGCCAATTTTGATACCGTTAATGGCCATGTTGTAATCGTCTGTCAGATTGGGCGCAGCCCCTAAATTTAAGGTTTGATTGGTTGCATCAAATAGCAAGATACTGCATAACGCCCCCGGCATTTCTTTTTCAATTTGTTTGATAATAACAAAGAGCGTTTTGTTAAGGGCGGAACTTTTAGCGACCATTTCGAGCATGTCACTACGGGCTTGAAGACGCTGCTCTTTGATGTAATGCTCTGAGAGGTCGTAGAAATACCAAAAGCGTTCATCTCCAAAATCAGTAAAAGAAAAACTGACGTAGCGTACTGTGCCATCTTTACAGGTTACTTTATTTTCTACATCATCAATCGATTGATCCGGTTGGCTAATAAGCAGCTTAGTGGGATTGGCTTTTTGAGACCAAACGGCCAAGTTGGGAAGGTCATGGAGGGTGTAACCAAATAGTGTCGTAAAGGCTCGGTTCAGAAAATTAATGCGGCCAGACAAGATATTATAGCGGCCTATGGCGATAGGAGCATGCTCTAAAAGGTCTTCCATCTGAGTAAGATGAAGCCGCTGATTGATTAATTTCATTTAATGTTCTCTAAAGGACAGATCTGGTGCGCTTACTGTTTCAAGTCAGATGTTTTATTAACTTGTATAAGTTTATTTTCTGATAAATTTTATTGTTTATAAAGTGAGCAAATTTAAGGATAGTCTATTTCTTGTCTGAGTTTTGTAACCGGAAGGAAGTCTGCTTTTAAAAAAATTAAAAAAAGCCGCCTATTTGGCCATAGACGGCTTGTTGTTGGTTAATTTGACCAGGTCAAACGCTATACGACATCAAAACGAACGCCATGTCTGTATCGTTGAGATGCTTGAGGCTTTGCCGTAAGCGTCTGTTCAGAGACTTTCGCTTCTGGCTCTCGCGGTGCCATTTTTTTCGCTGTTTGTTGGTCTTTATCTTTATGTGATTGTGCTTTCATGATCAATCTCCTTTTGCGGCTATTTCATCGGCTACCTCTGCCATGCAGTACTCTGCGACGGCGGCGATGGTCCATGCGGGTGTACAGGCCCCGGTCGAGCCTGGAATTAATGAGCCATCAGCCACGTAAAGCCCTGATATCTCCTTTCCATCTGCGCCTCTTACTCTGCCGTACCCATCACAGGCTTTACCAAGAACACAGCTCCCGAGTGGATGAGCGGTCATTCCATAGGCCACATCAAAATTGTTTTCATCCTCATGTCTATCGTGAGTATGGGATAACTGCGATGTAGATTCTTTTATTGGCATAGGGCCTGAGTAATGTATTTTTTTGTCGATGGGGTCAAAACTGTTTGCTTCATTCCACTTATTTAAGGTGTAAGCTAATGTGTTAGCAGCATCTGCAACACCTTCAGCATATTTCGTTGAAATACCTTGATTACTATCGTCTTCTACAATTTTAGTAGGAGGATAAGATAACTCGTAACCTCCTTTTCCGTTATAAATAAATGACCCAGGAGCTGTGTGATAACATACCCCCATATTATAGGTATTTTGTAGACTATCAGATTCTTCGTACCATGCGGGATAAAGTAAGAAGCGGATAAAAGGAGAAGCTTGATATTTTTTCATGAAATCTAAACAGGCTTGTTCTGTTTCATCTGAGTAGTCACTTACATTAATATTTACTCCTGATGTCACCTGATACTCTACGTCAATACCATCTCTGCTGATTTCTATGTCATAATTACCTTGGTTTATATTGATTTTATCCTGCACGCCTTCAACATAAGAAAAATAGGCATCGACAGACCCTGGCCCACCATTAGAGGATCTGACCCGATTAGGTACACTCTGAGTCGCCATTACATCGCCATTTTGTCCCCAGTATTTACCCATATAACGACTTAGAGTAGGTAAGCTGGATGTTTTTGTATCATTTGGGTTCGGAGTGTTGGCCGACTCCAGCAATAATCGTGCAGTATGCATGGACCCTGCAGAGAAAATGATGTTTCTTGTATCAATAGTTTGCTGCGTTGATTTATCGAGTTCATCTGCATTAATTTGAGTCACATAAATACGGTAAATAGGATCCTTATCAGTAGAATTTGGAGCCATGGCGATATGAGTCACCTCACTGAGGCATTGAATATCAAGAAGACCTGTTTCTTTCGCCTTTTTCAAATAGTTTTGATCCAGTGTTTTTTTAACGCCATAAAGTTGATTATGATCGTCATTATTTTGGCTGTAGCTGTTCATCCCATACCACATCTCACCAATTGTGGCAGAAGGAAGCATTGTGGCTTCTGCTTCTTTTACCACCACACCCCAATTGAATGCCATTTCGATATTACCAATTTCAGCTTCTTTAATATTTGGCGGTGTTTTGGTTTCCAACGTTTTTTTTGTTGCCGCTAGTTTTTGGGCTTGCTCTTTGAAAGACCTAGTAGAAAGATAGCTTGGTGTATCTATTAATGAGATTGTGTGATTATCCTTTCCATTGTTTATTTGGAGCTTAGCTACCTCAATTGTTTCTAAAGACATCATGTCTTTTACTGTATCGTAATGGGGGGCTAAAGCCTGATAATCTAACAACTTTTTCGAGAGGTCATCAGGAAACTCAGGGTCGCGAAAAGCAAGATTAAAAGCGACTCGTGACGGTTTTTGGAAAAAGGTATTGTACACATGAGAGGTCCCACCTAAGGCTGCACCAACTAGGACTGTCATATTTTCATTCGGGATCGCTTCAACTAAACCAGGGTATTTTTGAATTGGCTTTGCTGCGTAAGTACCACTGTTAAAATTCAGTACACTATCAGTCATTCCTGTCTGTTTTTGACCTGGGGTGAAGGTGACAGCTGTCCCTAGAGGTTCTGCTTCAACCATCCAACCAGCGCGAGCATCGGGTTGACGATAAGTACAAAAAGGTGGCTCTTTTACTGGATTATCCGTTAGGTTACCCCACCAATCTTTGCCTCGTTCTATCAGTAGAATAGGCTTGTTACTATCATTGGCTTTAGAGGAATTTTTCTTCTGATAAGCCTCACTAATGCGCAGTGCTGACACACTGCCGCCAAAGCCTGAGCCGATAATCACTGTGTCATAGGTCTTGTTTGGGTTAGTCATGTTACTTTATCTCCATATTAAGTTTGTGGTTGAGTTGTCCGTGCTCTACATGATGATGGTTTGGTGAGCGGTATTGATTTTGCCTATTTCTTCTTTTAGCTCTGGTAGTATCGCTTTATCTGAAAGAACGATTTGACTCATCAAGTTGCCGAGGTGAGTACAGTCTTCGGCGGTGTAACCCAGGCGAGTGATTTCAGCGGTACCGATGCGCATAAAGCCATCCACATGAATACCGTGTTTGGCGAGTTTATCTCGATGTGCTACGCCCTGCTCTCTCTCCAGTTTGGGGAGCACTTGATGGCAATACGTGAGGTGTTTGAAATTTGTGCTGCTCTGCCCACGCATTTCAAAGCCATTATCGATCAGGGCATCAGAAAACGCGCGCGAGTTGTCAACGATTTGTGCCGCGTATTGCTCCCAGGGCACTTCATCTATCACGATACCCATACTGGCAATGCGTGCCAGATGAGGGTTACAGATCATGGTGGGGCCATTTAATGGGGTAAAGTTCGAGACCACATCGATTCTATCGTTTAGCTCATCGTTATTGGTAATGATGATTCCCCCTTGAGGCCCTGGAAAGGTTTTATGCGTAGAGCCAAAGATAAGATCTGCGCCCTCACCTAATGGGTCCTGATACTGACCGCCAGCGGTTAGCCCCAAGCTATGGGAGCTGTCGTACGCTAAGATGCCACCGTAGGAATGAACCACTTCGGCGACTTCTTTGACGGGCATGGGGCGTGTGTAAATTGAGGCGCCTAGAATGACCAGTTTGGGCTGTTCTTTACTGAGTAATTCCAACGTTGCGGGCACATCGAGTTGCCAGTTCTCGTCTGAAAAAGGCAAGGGTAAAGACACTCGATGGAAGACTTCATAGTTAAACGGATAGCCGCCACCAGGGAAAAAAGGTGGCACACGGCCAACTTTATCGCCAGGATTGGTGAGTGCGAAGACCACCGCCATCAAGCTGTTACTGCCTGAAATGGGCGATAGGTTCACATGTTCGGCGTTGAATAAGCGTTGGGCTTTTGCCGTGGTTTGCGACATGATTTCTTGAGAAATCGAGGTGCCAGCATAAAAGGGGGCGGCATAGCGTGAAGCAAGATCGCTGGCCAGTACCTCGGATGCGGCGTCTGATAAACGGTTCTCGCTGACAATCATATTGATTGCTTGCTTTCGAATGTCGGTATGACCTTTTACGAGTTCAATAATGGATTGCATCTTTCCTTTCCTTCGCTAAGTATTAAGAAAATTATCCATTTTTCTTTTTTTTATTTTTCTTATTGCAATGGGATAGTTTCTGATGGTTGAGAGTGAATATGTGATGTTGAACATCACCTAATAAAGGCTAGTCGTGATTGTCAAAAATGGTATTACACGGTATTACACGAAAGTAGAAACAGGAATGGAGTTGTCGGATAGTTGGCTGCACTTTCCCTAGGCAGCCTGTTGTTTTTGTTCGGCAATGGCTAACGTTGCAGAGGTGAGCACAAAATATTTAGGAGCAAATCGTTTGCTCTTCGATTGTATTTTTAACTGTAGGCGATACCGATATTTGCCTACTAACTGTTTTTTATTGGAGATGTTTCCGGATAAGTGAGAGATAGGTTGAGTTGCCTTAATCTGCTGATCACGGCCTGAGTCGTATTCGTCTAAATTCACGATTTGAGCATCTTCAAAGAGGATGCGGTGAATGGATACTGAACAGTCTCCATTTTGATACCAGGCCTGGTCCGAGCCACTCATAGTAAGGGGATGAATCGACCAATTAATGGTTTGTCCTAAGGTTGCAAATGAGCATAAAGCAATAGAACCCTCTCCTTCGCTATTTGGATTGTTATC
The DNA here is from genome assembly GCF_056173505.1 of Marinomonas sp. 63XJN7_7_ISO-PGPR-S23-202. Classification (NCBI taxonomy): domain Bacteria; kingdom Pseudomonadati; phylum Pseudomonadota; class Gammaproteobacteria; order Oceanospirillales; family Oceanospirillaceae; genus Marinomonas; species Marinomonas sp. 63XJN7_7_ISO-PGPR-S23-202. The sequence continues at coordinate 74,503 of NZ_CM149677.1, forward strand.
CATCATAAAAGCGGAGCCTTGTAGCGAGTTATTTTTGAGGGTCTTTTTAATATTAATAAACACCATAATGTCCAGCTCTTGTGGGCTTGGTGCTTGATGTTCGTGGAAGATAGACATAATGCTTGTCCGAATGGTCTAGATTCGCCAAACGTTACAATAGTTGGAGCCTTGTGGGTATTACACGGTATTACACGAAAAAATTGGTTTGCTCTGTTAGTGTTTTGAGGGCCAGTTGAATTAGGGTAATATGGCCGACTATTTGAAGACAATTACTTCGGTTATATATGAGTATTCAAGATAAGTATGTTCACAATCCCACCTTTGAGTGGCGTTTTCTGCTTCCGCAATATTGGCCGACATGGATTGGCTTGCTGTTCGCCGTTTCCTTGGCGTTTGTGCCGTTTCGTATACGGGATAAGCTGGCATCCAAAATGGCACGCCTTCTTGTCACGCGTAAAGGCGGTTCGACCATCAAGCGGGCTAGAATCAATTTAGAGCAATGCTTTCCCGAAAAATCCCTTGCAGAACGGGAGGATATTCTTAATCGTTGCTGTGAGACGGCGCTGCAATTTTACCTTAGCTACGCTGGCTTATTAGTACGGAGTAAGCGCCATAATCAGTCTAAAGGATCGATGATTGGGGCGGAGCATTTGCTACCCTTGTTAGATCGTGGGGAAAAAATCATCGCGTTGGTACCGCACTGCTGGGCCATTGACTATGCTGCGGTGATGATTGCGGCGAAAGGCTATCAAGTTTCGACCATGATGAAGCCGCAGAAACAAAAGATTCTCGATTGGCTGATCCATAAACAGCGTATGCAATATGGCGGTAAAATTTACCCTCGTGAAGTGGGCATTAAGCCGTTTTTGAAATCGGTGAAGGAAGGGTATTTGGGCTATTACTTACCAGATGAAGATTTAGGCCCCCAGCATTCTGTATTTGTGCCTTTTTTCGGTGCTCAAAAAGCCACCATGAAAGGGCTTGGCAAGTTTGCCAAATTAACAAAAGCGGTGGTGGTTCCTATGTTACCAACCTATAACTCAGAAAATGGTCAGTATGAGTTGTTCATACTGCCTGCGTTGGAAAACTTTCCCACGGGGAATGAAGAGCAAGATGCTATCGCTATGAACCAAGCCATGGAAACCTTGATCGCCGAACACCCCGAACAATATATGTGGATTTTGAACCTGCTTCGCAGTCGTCCGGATGGGTCTAAGCTGTATTAATCAGTGTGAGACCTTTGCTCGTAATGTCGAGTAAAGGTCTCTATGTGTTTCTTTTCACACTCTTCTCCTCCTTCACTCTTTTTTCCTCTTCTTTCAATGGTAAACTCCGTTCACAAGTTTAAGCTTATTTACTCGGCAGTCGATTGTGCGCCTGCCAGATAATTGGCTTAGTAGGTATTAGTTGTATATGGAGCTCTCAATGTCAGACGCGTCACACCCCCCAATCAGTCATGATGACATCACTGCGGTAAAAGCGTATCTATTAGCCCTTCAAGATCGTATTTGTGAGGAGTTAGAAGCGTTTGAGCCCGAGGCGCGTTTTCGTGAAGACACTTGGGATCGCCCCAAAGGGGGTGGTGGACGTTCCCGTGCGATTGCCGGTGGCACTGTGATCGAAAAAGGCGGAGTGAACTTCTCTCACGTGATGGGAGAAAACCTGCCGCCATCCGCCACAGCAGGTCGTCCGGAACTCGCTGGTGGCAGTTTTGAAGCCATGGGTGTCTCGTTGGTCATCCATCCTAATAATCCTTTTGCCCCCACCTCCCACGCCAATGTGCGTTTGTTTGTGGTGAAAAAAGAAGGCATGGCTCCCGTTTGGTGGTTTGGCGGCGGATTTGATCTGACTCCTTATTATGGGTTTGACGAAGACTGTATCCATTGGCATCAAACCGCTCATGATGCGTTAGCGCCCTTCGGTGATGATTTATATCCACGACTCAAAAAGTGGTGTGATGAGTATTTTTATCTGAAACACCGCCAAGAACCGCGCGGTATCGGTGGTCTTTTCTACGATGATTTCAATGAAGGTAGCTTTGAGCATTGTTTTGGCATGATGCGTGCGGTGGGTGATGCTTATTCACAGGCTTATATGCCGATCTTAAAACGCCGCAAGGACCACGATTTCAACGAGCAACAGCGCGATTTCCAGCTGCACCGTCGTGGTCGTTATGTGGAATTCAACTTGGTATTTGACCGTGGTACACATTTTGGTTTGCAAAGCGGTGTGGGGCGAACTGAATCCATCTTGATGTCACTACCACCCGAAGTGCGTTGGACTTACTGTTATGAGGTAGAGCCGAATAGCGAAGAAGCGAAGTTAACGGATTATTACCTCACTTCAAGGGATTGGCTGACGCAATCCGAATCATCTTGTGAAAAGGAGTAAACTTATTTTGGATCAATACGCCGTTGTCGGGAATCCCATTGCTCACAGCAAATCACCCAGTATTCATGGGCATTTTGCTCAGCAGACAGGCCAACAAATGGTCTATTCGACGTTACTTGGTGACGAGGTTGATTTTGAAGCGCAGGTACGTGACTTTTTTTCCAAAGGGGGAAAAGGTCTTAATGTCACGGTTCCCTTTAAAGAACGTGCTTTTGCCATGTGCGATATTCTTAGCAAACGCGCAAAGCAAGCTGGTGCAGTGAACACGTTATTAATGGGCAAAAATGGCGATTTGTTTGGCGATAATACTGATGGTGTGGGCATGGTGCGAGACATTACCCAAAACCACGGCCAATCGTTAAAAGACAAACGCATCTTGCTGATTGGTGCGGGTGGCGCGGTACGTGGCGTTTTAGAACCCTTGCTAAACGAGCAGCCAGAATCTGTCACCATCGCCAATCGTACCGTAGAAAAAGCCCAGGCTTTAGCGGAACATTTCGATTGCTTGGCATCGTCTTTTGAGGCGCTTCAAGGCGACTTTGATGTCATCATCAACGGCACATCGGCGAGTCTATCGGGTCACTTACCGCCACTAAAAGACGAGCTGATTGGCCAGCAGACTTGGTGTTACGACATGATGTACGGCAAAGAGAGAACCATCTTTTTGCAATGGGCTTATGAGCGCGGCGCGACGGGAGCCGATGGCCTTGGCATGTTAGTCGGACAAGCCGCTGAGTCTTTCTACCTGTGGCGTCAGGTACGTCCAGAAACCGCCAGCTTGGTGGACGAAATGCGTCAGCAAATGAAAGCCGCTGACTAATCGGTGACATAAGTTGGTTAATCTGTGAAGTGATTCAGCGACATGAGTAAAAAGGAAAGCGGTATGAAAGCGCAATGGTTTAATTCGGTCGATCAAATAGGTGAAGCAAGATGGCAAGCGGCCATTGGTGAGACCCGTTATCCTTTTGCGCAGTTTGCTTTTCATAAAGCCTTGGAGCAAAGTCACAGCATTGGCGACGGTACGGGGTGGTATCCTGAATATCTTCTGGTGATGAACGAGGATGACTCGCCTCTTGCCATTGCCCCGACCTATTTAAAAACGCACTCCCAAGGAGAATTTGTCTTTGATTGGTCGTGGGCGGATGCCTACCAACGCTATGGTATGCACTACTTTCCGAAACGTATTTGGGCGGTGCCGTTTTCGCCAGTGACGGGCGTTCGATTATTCTCCCATATGGACCCAAAGGGGGATGATGCTGAGTTTGCCCATCTGTACCCTGCTCTTGCGGATGTTATGACCCAAGCGAACCAAGAACGCGGCTTTTCCAGCTGGCACCTGTTGTTTACCAAGCCAGAACATGCGGATTTATTTCGTCATAATGAAGACTTGCTGCAGCGTATCTCTTGCCAGTTCCATTGGTATAATCGGGGCTATCAAGACATGGAAGATTACTTTTCGCACTTTGCCAGTCGCAAGCGTAAAGCGGCTCGTAAAGAGCGTGATAAAGTGGCTAAACAAGGGGTCACACTGACGCGGACCTTGGGCAGTGAACTAACGCCAGCGGAAATCGACTTTTTCTACCTGTGTTATCAATCCACCTATGCCAAACGTGGACAGCAAGGTTATTTGACTCGCGAATTTTTCGGGCTATTAGCTGAAACCATGGGCGAGCAGATTCTCTTAGTGCAAGCCTATAAGAACGACGAGCCAATCGCCGCTTCTTGGTGTTTCTTCGATGATCATTCTTTATATGGCCGCTATTGGGGCTGTGTGGAAGAGGTGGATTGCCTGCATTTTGAGGCGTGCTACTACCAAGGCATCGAGTTTTGCTTGGAAAAAGGGTTACAGCATTTTGATCCAGGCACTCAAGGGGAACACAAAATTGCCCGTGGTTTCGAGCCAGTATTCAGCTATAGCGTCCACTACATCGCCCACGAAGGCTTCCGCGAAGCCATTGGCAACTTCTGCGAAGAAGAAGCCCAAGCCGTGCGGGAATATCATCAAGATACCCATGAAATGCTGCCGTTTAAGCGAGAGGGTTGATTGTTCTTAATGATTCAGGAATTAGTCTATCGGTGCATTGCTTAGCCTAGAGATGCATGTCAGCGATAAAGCGTAGCCAAAGACGATACCAATTCCTCCATCGCCAAGCGCAGTTCTGGTGGGCCAAGGACTTCTAGTTCCGCCCCAAAACGCAACAGCTCAGTACAACCATATGGTGTGTCTCCCACTGGAAACCTAGCACGATGCCACCCCGAATCATCCACAGGTTCAATCGTTGCCTGATTCATAGCATAAGAAGAGCACACGTGTTGCATGATCTTCACACCCAACACCGTTAAGCGCACCTCGGCGATAATCGGAAATTGGAGTGTTTCCATACGACGTAAACTATCTTGCCAAAACGCGACTAAGTTGAAGTCTTTGGGGCGTTCAAAGTTTTCATCTAGTAACGTCAGCAATTCAATACGGGATACGCGATATGTCCGAATATCACTGTCTACTTTCGCGATCAAATACCACTGTCCGCCCTTTAAAACGATGCCCAGAGGTTGGAGCTGACGCTTTATTTCTCCTTTCCAACTCTGATATTGCATGGCAATAAGCCGTTGCTCCAACACGGCTGTCATCAACTTTGGCAAGTAGGCAACCTTTTCATCGTCAGAAAACCAGTTCGGAGCATCCAATAAAAATCGGCTTTGTAAGCGATCCGCCTCGTGTCTTAAGTCTTCCGGCAGCGCGGCTTTTAGTTTTAATTGCGCATCGGCAAGCGTCGTGTCTAGCCCCATCTTTTGAGCTGGGCCAGATAAACCTGCCAGAAACAATATTTCTGCTTCATTGGCAGAAAGCCCGTTTAAACGAGTACGGTAACCGTGTAACAGCCGATAGCCACCTTGTACTCCTTGTTCACTGTAAACTGGGACCCCAATTGCGCTAAGTGCTTCGATATCCCGATACACAGTACGGATCGACGTTTCACAGGCGTCAGCTAAGGCACGAGCGGTAACCTTTTCATGGGACTGTAACATCATCAGAAGTTTTAGTATTCGGCTGGCTCGCATGAGATTCTCCTTTATAGTGCCAAGCGAATTTTATTTTGCCAGTATAAAGGAAATACCTGACATAAGATGGCAGCTTTAGTCTCTAACATAGCTCATGTAGTCACCATTACTTACAACAAATTTTGAGGCAACTGACATGAGCAACATTCTTCGCAACAACGACACTATTACTCTATACCACGCCCCACAAACCCGAGGCACTGGCGTTTGGGTTCTGCTGGAAGAATTAGGCATACCCTATGAGATGGAAGTTCTGAATTTTACAGCAGGAGAAAATCAGCAACCGGAATTTTTGGCTATAAACCCCTTGGGTAAATTCCCTACGCTTGTCCATAAGGGGACCGTTGTGACCGAACAAGTGGCTTGTTACCTATACTTGGCTGACCTGTTTCCTGAAAAAGGGTTGGCACCTGGCTTCAGTGATCCTAAACGCGGTGCCTATTTACGCTGGATGGCTTATCAAGGCAGCAGTTTTGAACCCGCCATGGTCGATCAAGCTTTTAATCGTTCTCCCGTTGATGCTCTCCACTCGTCCTACGGTAGTTTTGGCAAAATGCTAAAAACTGTGTTCGATCAAATAGCTAAAGGCCCTTATTTACTGGGAGAACAGCTTTACGCTGTTGATATCCTTTGGGGTATCAGCTTGAAATGGTGTCGTATGTTTGGATTGATTACGACGAACCCTGTCGTTGACGCTTATATTGAACGCATCACCTCACGTCCAGCCTTCATTAGCGTTGAACAACAAGATCAAGCACTGAAACTCGGCCAAGAGTCGTTGGCGGGTAAGCGGTGAGTTGTAAACCATATACACCTCTCTCTTACTAGGGGTAGGTGTATAGGCTTTCTGTTCCCTCCCCTTATTTAAGGGGAGGGTTAGGGAGGGGTTATCAAACCTCTTGATGTGGGCCAAATAGTTCGTAATGAATACGATCTGCTTCCACGCCTAATGTCAGCAATTGCTGCTTCACAAACATCATAAAACCAACTGGACCACACAAGTAGAATTCGCCATTACTCAGAGGCAAGTTCGCTTTGATATCGTCTAACTGCACATAGCCTTCAAACTCACTGTCAGCCAACTCATGGGCACGTTCGTACCAAGTATATACAGACAAATCTAGAGCACCTTTTAAGCCGTTAACATGGTCTTTGAAAGAATGTAGTCCTTCATGGGCACAGGCGTGCAAGTAACTCACAGGCTGGCCATAGTTCTGTTTGGCAAGAGTGTCTAGCATTGCTTGCATTGGTGTTAAGCCCACGCCGCCTGAGATCAAGACCACAGGTGTGCCTTTGTCTTGGAAGTAGAAGTCCCCTGCTGGTGGCATGACGTCGATTTCATCGCCCACTTCAATATGGTTGTGTAAGTAGTTGGACATGATGCCCGCTGTATCGCCTGTACCTTCACGTTTGACACTGATGCGGTAGCTTTTGCCGTTGGCCATTGTCGATAAAGAGTATTGGCGAATTTCATCAAATTCTGCGCCCTTAGGATGTAGCTTCACGCCCAAGTATTGGCCTGGCTGAAAGTCGATCACCGCTTGGCCATCTACTGGCTCTAAGACAAAACTGGTGACCAATTCAGATTCTGGTGTTTTGGATGCCACACGGAAACGACGGAAGCCTTCCCAGCCACCCGTTTGTGCTGCGTGTTCTTTGTATAAATCCCCTTCCACCTTGATAAAAATTTCCGCAAGCTGAACGTAAGCAGCAGTCCATGCTTCTTCGACCTCTTTGGTGAAGGCATCGGGTGCCAGTTCACGCAGAGTTTCAATCAAATGATGACCGACAATATCGTACTGTCCAGGTTGAATATTGAAGCTGGTGTGTTTGTGGGCAATGCGCATTACCGCGCTGGTTAATGCTTCTAAATTGTCGATGTAAGTGGCATAAGCAGCAATCGCATTGAATAAGGCCGCAGGCTGACGGCCAGTCTTCTGATGGGTCATATTGAAGACGTTTTTTAGCTCAGGGTTGTGGGTAAACATACGGTTATAAAAATGCTCTGTGATGGCAGTACCCGCAGACGCAAGAAGTGGAATGGTCGCTTTTACTGTGTCGATGTGCTGTTGAGATAACATCAGATAGCCCTCGTTATTGGACAGTTACGGTTTGATTTACTCTTGTTATAGCGAAAGCTGTGCCAATAAATTAATTCCTTATTTTTCAAATTATTACTGGATTTTAGTTTTTTAAAAGGGTCATAATGACCTGATCTATATCAAGTCATAACACTTCAAATATGTCATTATGACCTATATTGAAATTCACCTAGATTTGACCAGAAAATGAGAACGCTATGAAGCAAGTGTCGAATAATGCCCTATTGAGTTTTGCGCTGGATTTAGCCAGTGCGGTGACCCAAGCCAATCGATTTGAGCAATTAGTGTACGCGGTAAAAGCCACCATCAATTGCGATGCGGTGGTGCTCTTGGTTCATCAACACGGAGTGTTAACCCCGATTGCCCAGCGGGGCTTGTCGGATGATTTAATGGGTCGGCGCTTTATTATTGCAGAGCACCCGCGACTTAATGAAATCTGTGCTGGGCATTATCCGGTACGCTTTCCCGCAGACTCTGCCCTTCCTGATCCTTACGATGGCATGGTACTTGGCCATGATGAAAACCTTCCTGTGCATTCCTGCATGGGTGTGCCTTTGTATGTGGAAGGCAAACTGATCGGGGTTGTGACGTTAGACAGTATCGAGCCCTATGTGTTTGATTCCATCGACTCTCGTGCCTTAGAAATCATCGGCAGCATGGCGTCGATGACGCTTAATACGGCAATACTGATGGAGCAGTTAGAGAACAAATCCCAACGTGCTGAACATGTATTACAAGCCATGAACAAGCAGGTTAATGAAAAAGATGGTCACATGGAAATGATTGGGCAAAGCGATGGTATGAAAGCCTTGATCCAAGCAATCAAACTGGTTGCCCCTTCCGACTTCGCTATCTTAATTGAAGGTGAAACGGGGGTGGGCAAAGAGCTGGTGGCACGGACTCTTCATCAAGCCTCAAGTCGTGCATCGGCCCCCATGGTGTATGTGAATTGTGCGGCGATTCCGCAACACCTGATCGAAAGCGAATTATTCGGTCATGTGAAAGGGGCATTTACGGGGGCGGATCGAGATCGTGAAGGCAAATTTCTTTTGGCTGATGGCGGCACCTTGTTTCTGGATGAAATTGGCGAGCTGCCTTTGGAGGTGCAAGGAACCCTACTTCGAGCGATTCAAAACCAAGAAATTCAAGCCGTGGGTAAAGATCAAACTCGCAAAATCGATGTGCGTGTCATTGCGGCGACCAATCGTCATTTAGAAACGGAAGTCGCGGAGCATCGTTTTCGTGCCGATCTTTTCCATCGCCTAAGTGTTTTTCCAATTCAAGTGCCGCCCTTAAGAGAACGGCAAGGCGATGTGCCTTTATTAGCGGGCTTTTTTACTGAGCGCTTTCGTCGCAAGCTGGGCTTGCAGCAGCTTACCTTATCGGCATCAGCCATGAGATTGCTGGAGAGTTATCATTGGCCTGGTAATGTGCGTGAACTTGAGCATGTGATCTCGCGAGCCGCGCTCTATGCTAAAGCGGCGGTGCCAACAGGGATTACCACCATTACACCCGCACACCTAACAGGGTTACAGATAGATAACACTTTTAAAAAACAGCAACAGGCTATTTCTGATACAGTTGAAAGCGTTTCAAACGCATTTGAAGAGCCCATAAATTTACGTGAAAAAACAGATGCTTATCAGCGAGATTTAATACATCGTGCTTTGCTGGATGCTGATGGTAATTGGGCGCAAGCGGCACGATTTTTATCGATGGACAGAGCCAATTTGGTTCGTTTAGCGAAGCGTTTGGACGTATCTGTCAGTAAGGAAGTGAAGGCCTGAAACCTTCTCCCAGTCTCCCCTTTAACAGAGGGAAGCTTAGGCTGTTTGTTCCCTCCCCTTTTGTCTTTCAAGGGGAGGGTTAGAGAGGGGTTGTTAATTATGTCTCGCCGCGCTTACTTGTCGAATGCGTTCTGCTGGAAATTCGAGTTTGGGGAGCAAGTAAGCTTTTAAGTCATCTGGGTAGCCGAGTTCGTCTAATGCGGCTGCCATACAATTGAGCCACATGGCTTTTTCTTTATCCGTGACGATTAAATGTGCATGGACTTGGGGTAAACTGATTGGCCCATATTTTTTCGAAAATAGCTTTTCGCCGCCCATCCAGCCAGATAAAAAAGACACCAATTTGTCGATGGTTAGCTCAAGATTGCTAGGGTGCATATCAAACAAGGGGCGAAATTCAGGGGTGTTTCCCATGATGCGGTAGAAGGTTTCGACTAGGGTTTGTAGCCCAGTTAAACCACCAACCGCTTGTAAGGTTCCATCGCCTTCGCCATAAACGGGTATATTAGTCGTTGTCATCGGTATCTTTTCCATGAAATCACTATGAGACTTTTGCTCGACTACTGCGCTTGCCAATACTTTGTTAAAAACAGACTCAAAATGCTCATTTATCGCTATAAACTCCGCTTTCTCGTCTGTTTTTGCCGCGTCTTAGCGTCGCTCGTGACATCGTGCAAAGGTCTCACTGTGTATAAAAATGAGCAGTGATTTTAGCAAATTTTCCATTGATTTGAGAGATAATTGTGGAAAAAAGAATCGGTTATCCCTCTATGTTAAACTTGGTCTGATCGATATTTCTTCTCAATACTGTGGATAAACACAGTGTCAGTTCATAAAATAAACATTTCATGGTGTGTTTCACGCCAAATTGCGCTTTTTACTGCAAAAAAGTGCGTTAATTATGTATAACTAGGACTATTTTCCACATTGGCGATTGAAAAAGAGCGATGTGTATAGTATTGCCGTTATCCACAATATAGCGATTATCCACAAGGATCCGTTCCCAGTGCTCAAAAAATCTTTTCAAAAGCTGCGTTATTCCTATCAAGTTGATGCGCTTCTTCATAAAAAAATCTGGCGAATGGCTTGGCCGCCCATGGTGTCGAATATCACTACGCCACTTCTCGGTTTGGTGGATACCGCGGTGGTGGGTCATCTAGGGAGCGCAACGCCTCTTGGTGCCGTGGCGATTGGCGGTAGTATCTTTAGCTTCCTGTTTTGGGCGTTTGGCTTTTTGCGCATGGGATCCACTGGATTAACAGCGCAAGCCATGGGCCAAGAAGATGATCGGCGCGTTCGAGAGCTATTATTGCAATCGGTGTTGATGGGAGTGTTTATTGGCTTAATGCTGATTCTATTTCGCGGGCCGATTATTGATCTGGCGATCGATCTAATGTCGCCCAGTGCTGATGTCGCACCATGGGCTCGATTGTATTGTGAGATACGAATTTTCAGTGCGCCTGCGGTATTAGCGGGCTATGCCTTAATTGGCTGGTTTTTCGGTGTGCAATATTCCAAAGGCCCACTTTGGATGTTATTAGCGATTAACCTTGCGAACATGATATTCGATTACATCGCGGTCTATCATATGGGCATGGCCAGTGATGGGGTCGCTTGGGGCACTTTACTGGCTCAATATCTTGGCGTGACCATTGCTATTGGTCTGGCATTTTTCCGCTTAAAAGGCTTTTCTGGTCAAGTACCGCTGAAGGCGCTTGCTAAATGGCGGGCGTATATTGCCTTGATTCAAGTAAACCGATACCTATTTGTACGGACGATTTTACTTTTGTTAGTGATGCTCTTTTTCACCGCACAAGGGGCGCGTCAGGGAGATGATATCTTGGCGGCGAATGCGGTGTTAATGACGTTTTTAATGATCATATCGAATGCGTTAGATGGTTTTGCCTTTTCTGTTGAAGCATTATGTGGTGAGTCCTATGGTCGTAAAGATAAAGCCAATTTCCAAAAAGTTATGCGTCTTTCTACCTATTGGGCCCTACTTGCGGCGTTGATATTAGTCGCTATTTTTTGGATTTTTGGCAATCAAATCATTGCTTTATTAACAAGTGTTCAAAGTGTTCGGAACGATGCGGATCTGTACCTACCCTGGCTGATTAGCTATCCTCTGTTGGGTATTTGGTCGTTTATGTTAGACGGTGTATTTATTGGTACAACCAGCGTGAAACAGATGCAAAACACCATGATTCTCTGCGTATTAGGCGTCTTTTTTCCGGTTTGGTATCTGTCTCAAGGGCTCGGGAACCATGGTTTATGGTTAAGCCAAGCCGCTTTGTTTGTTGCTCGCGCCATCACTTTGTATTGGTGTTATCGACAAAATATAAAAAACAATGTTTGGTTTGCTGCAAGATAATTAATGGGGCGGCTGGTGTTCATTTCGACGTAATGAGCGCTGAATGCGCGTTTCTTCTTTTTGCCTGTTTAATAGATGATCTTCCACAAAGACCAAATGATCGTGTGCGGCCGCTCGGGCGGCATTGCCATCCCCCGCCATGATGGCCTCATAAAGGGTTTTGTGTTGTGCCATTACCACTTGTCTTGCTTGAGGTTGTTTGAACAGGTTCTGCAAGTTCGCCGAGACACTTCTAGCAAGCACGGCGTATAGACTGCGTAATGTATGCAGCAAAACAATATTGTGGGCGGCTTCTGCAATGATCATATGAAAGTCGGCATCAAGCTTTGCTTCAAGGGCAAAGTCTTGTGCTTGGTTCGCTTCGGCTAAGGCATGGAAGCATCGAGTCAATTTGGCTCTATCGGCCTCGGTACTTCGCGTGGCGGCATAATAAGATGATAGACCTTCCAAGGCATCGCGAAACTCCAATTGATCGTATAAAAACTCGTCATGGGCACACAGCAGGTCTTGTAATGGATCCGCAAATGAGCTGCCAATGTTGTCTGCTACGTAAGTACCGCCACCATGTCGGCTGAATAAAATTCCCCGTGCGATTAGCTTTTGAATGGCTTCTCTGAGTGATGGGCGAGATACCTCAAAGCGGGCGGCCAACTCCCGTTCTGGTGGTAATTTTTGCCCTGGCGTAAAGCTGCCTTCAAGGATCATGCTTTCCAATTGCTGCATAATGATATCGGAGATTTTTGGTGGTTTTACACGGCTGAATGAGTCGGACGTCATCTTGTTATTCCTTTTTAGCTCAAGGATGGTATGGAACACATTGTTTCTATTTAACTTTTTATAGTGGTCTGACCTATTTGTCTTTTATACATTTTGAGACTTTTACACGACTACTGCGCTTGCCAATACTTTGTTAAAAACAGACTTAAAATGCTCATTTATAGGGATAAACTCCGCTTTCTCTTCTTTTTTGCCGTGCCTTGGTGTCGCTCGTGACATAGTGCAAAGGTCTCATTCGATATGGCGATGTTATTTTCTGTGCATAAGTGAAAAAGTGGTAAAACCAATCAAAAATGTCGCTAAAATTCATTAAATATCGCCAATTTAACCACTTGACAAAAGCAGTCTTGATTTCTATTGTTGCTCTATATTCACGGTAAATTGGTATGACCAATTAAAAGGGTTGTCGATGTATTTGTCCAGTCGTACTCTTTTAAAATAATAAAATGCTTTGAGTTGTTTGCTTGGTTTTCAAGGAAAACGGCTTAGCAAGACCATTCACAATGGGACGTTATATGACTTCTTCACCTGCAATGACGGATAAAAAAGCCCAATACGATGCGATCCATCAATCACTGAAAAATACGATAGACGAGTCTCGATTGATTCGAGATCCGCTGCGTACCCTTGCCTACGGTACAGATGCGAGCTTCTATCGTTTGCTTCCTCAGTTAGTGGTCCGAGTGAACAACGAAGACGAAGTTCGTTTGGTGCTCAAAGAGGCGAAAGCGCGGAATTTGCCGGTAACGTTTCGAGCGGCGGGCACGAGTTTGTCTGGACAGGCGGTAACCGACTCCGTATTGCTCCAGTTGTCCGACCAGTGGAAAGGTCATCGCATCCTCGATCAGGGTCAGCGCATTTCACTGCAACCCGGTATTATCGGCGCACGCGCCAATCAACTACTGGCACCGTTTCAACGTAAAATTGGCCCCGATCCCGCGTCTATCAATGCCTGCATGATTGGTGGTATTGCTGCGAATAACGCCAGTGGTATGTGCTGTGGTACGGCACAAAACAGCTACCAGACGATTGAAAGTGCTAGGCTGATTTTTGCGGATGGCACCTTACTGGATACCGCCGATGAAAGTAGCCGCTTAGCCTTTGGCAATCACCATGCCGATTTATTAGATACCTTGACTCAACTGTCAAAGCAAGTACGTGCTAATGATGACTTGGCAAACAAAATAAGACACAAATATCGTCTAAAGAATACAACAGGATACAGTTTAAACAGCTTGGTGGATTACCAAGACCCGTTTGATATTTTGTTGCATCTGATGATTGGTTCCGAGGGAACGTTAGGGTTTATCAGCGAAGTCACTTACCAAACGGTAGTGGATCACCCAATCAAAGCGGCAGCCATGATCTTTTTTGCCGATATGGAGGCGACTTGTCGAGCGGTCACGTCCTTAAAAAGTGCCCCTGTGTCCGCCGTTGAGTTGATCGACCGAGCAGGGCTTCGGGCAGTCGAAGGCAAACCTGGTATGCCGGAGAGTCTATCTTCTCTGGAAGCGCAAGCAGCGGGCTTGTTGGTGGATGTTCGAGCCGCTACAGAAGAAGAGTTAGACGATAATTTGGCTCTGGTAAAGCAGGCGCTAAATGGACAGGCAACTCTAAACGACATTGAGTTTACCCAAGACAAAGTCATTTACGATTCTTATTGGAAGATCCGCAAAGGCTTGTTTCCTGCCGTCGGTGCGGTACGTCCTGTTGGGACAACCGTGATTATTGAAGACGTGGCTTTTCCGGTCGAAAAACTCGCCGAAGGCGTTTTAGAACTGCAAGGCGTGTTTCAAAAGCACGGTTACAGTGAAGCAATTTTGTTTGGTCATGCGTTAGAAGGCAATTTGCATTTTGTCTTTACCCAAGGGTTCGATGACCCGAATGAAGTGAGTCGCTATGCCGCCTTGATGGATGAAGTTGCCCATTTAGTGGCAGGTAAATACAAAGGATCTTTAAAAGCAGAACACGGTACAGGGCGAAACATGGCGCCTTACGTGGCACTGGAATGGGGCCAAGAAGCCTACGATATCATGTGGCAAATTAAAAATGCCTTTGACCCACAAGGTTTGCTGAATCCGGATGTCATTCTCTCCCACAATGCCAATTTGCATGTGGAAAACCTGAAGCCGCTGCCTAAGGCCAATGATCTGGTTGATACCTGTATCGAATGTGGTTTCTGTGAATCGGTTTGTCCGTCGAAAGCGCTAACGCTAACGCCTCGTCAGCGTATTGTGATTTGGCGGGAAATCCAACGCTTAACCACATCAGGAACCGATCCTGAGCGTTTAGACGCCCTGAAAAAAGAGTACGACTATCAAGGTGTCGATACTTGTGCCGCTTGTGGACTATGTTCGATGCAATGCCCTGTTGGCATTAATACTGGGGATCTGACCCGTGAGCTGCGCCACGATCGTCACCCAGATAGTAAAGTGGGTTATTGGTTGGGCGAGCATTTTGAAGGGGTGACTCAAACCGTACGGTTGGGATTATCAACGGCCAATGTGACCCGAAAAATCATTGGTAATCAGGGCATGGCATCCTTAACAAATATGGCGAATAAAGTGACAGGTGGCGTGGTGCCCCATTGGCGAAGCACCATGCCAAAAGGAGCGGATTCCATTCGTTCATTGTTTTCAGAAAAAATGATCCAAGATGGCAATGGCCCTGATAAAGAGTTGGTGAAACCGACGGTGGTGTATTTGCCCAGCTGTGCGACAAGAATGATGGGGGCGGATCCTACCGGGCAAGACCAGCGCTCTGTTATGGACGTTATGTTGTCTGTACTTAGAAAATCTGGCTATCAGGTTATTGTACCTGACGAGGTTGAAAGCAGCTGTTGTGGGTTAGCCTTTCAAAGCAAGGGGCAGTTTGCCGTCGCGGATAAAAAAGCTAAAGATTTGAATGCAATGCTACTGAGTATTAGTGAGAATGGGCGTTATCCGATTGTCTGTGATACCAGTCCTTGCCTATTGCGTATGACACAAACCTTGGATCCCGTATTGGAATTGTATGAGCAAGTAGGGTTTCTCAAAGAATTTGTTGTACCAAATTTAACCATTACTCAGAAAGCCCCTCGTATTGCCTTACATGTGACATGCAGCACAACGCGCATGGGATTGGCGGATAGCTTTGTACAACTGGCCCATCAATTGGCCGATGAGGTAGTGATTCCTCCCGAGGTAACCTGTTGCGGCTTTGCGGGTGATAAAGGATTTTCCCATCCGGAACTGAACGCCAGTGCCCTGAAGACCTTAGCGAAAGCGGTAGAAGGCTGCGAAGTGGGCTATTCAAACAGCCGCACCTGTGAGATTGGCTTAAGCGAACACAGTGGCATTGAGTATCAATCCATCGTCTATCTCGTTGATCAAGTGTCTGAGGCTTCGTCTGGGTTGTAGGTCTTATTTTAGTTCAACAAGGTGATAGATAGTGACGATTTGTTCTTAGGGTTAATCAAAGGAATTGTGTCGAGGCCATCATGAAGATGACATAGAAAAAAAGATGAAAAAAAGCACGGTTTGTTTACACTATATTGACACATGACGTGGATTGTTTAACAGGGCCTTTTTAGTCATCAAGCTGTGAGGAGAACCGTGTGAACTTTGCCAAAAAAGCATTGAAGCGGATTGTTGTTTCTAGTTTAGTGATTAGTATTGCCGCAGGCTTTATTGGTTGGAGACTGACTAATGAGTCTCTTGAGAAAGAGACAGTAAACCTTGCCTTAGAAGTATCTCAAGGAACCATATCGCATTTTAATCTTAAAGAGGCATCGCCTGAACAACTCTTAGTTCTTGCAAAACAAGTAACGGATCGCTTGTTGATTGATTGGTTTGATATCGCTGAACTTTACGATAAAAATGGTAATCGGATTGCAGAGTCTAGAACACCTTCTGGCGATAAAATTGAAAAGGTTTTGCCACCGCACGAAATCCCCAATTACCAAGAGCCTTTTTACAAAAGTAATCATATAGATTATGACATTTGGGTGTTAAGCACCTTTATTCCCTTAAAAGAACAGGGTGTCATTTGGGGGTATTTGGAAGGTGTTCGCGTTGTGCCAGATTGGCAGCGAGCTGATATCCGTAACTTTGCTCTTTTGATTGCGTTAATGGCAGCTGGTGCCGCTTGGTTGTGTGCTTTGATCATCTATCCGCTGATTTTGTTTTTGAATCGTGAAAACCAGCGTTATATCGGTCGAATCAAAGACGCTAACATCGACATGATGTTTACCATGGGCAAAGCCATTGCGCTGCGGGATTCGGATACAGGGGCTCATAATTACCGTGTGGCGTGGCTTGCAACGGAGCTTGCGGAAGCCTATGGCATGGAGGCGGAATCGTTCAAATCTCTGATTCTAGGCAGTTATTTACATGACGTGGGGAAAATTGCCATTTCGGACGGTATTTTGCTGAAACCAGGTAAACTGACTCCTGAAGAAATGGAAGTCATGAAAACGCATGTGCTAGAAGGCGTGAAAATGGTGGATGGCATAGCGTGGCTGAGTAATGCGAAAACCGTTATCGAAGCACACCATGAAAAATGGGATGGTAATGGTTATCCACATAAGCTTTCGGGACAGAATATTCCCATTAGCGCCCGTATATTTTCGATTGTTGATGTGTTTGATGCTCTATGTTCTAAGCGACCTTACAAAGAGCCGTTCAGTTATGACAAAGCCCTGTCTATCATCAAAGAAGGCAGTGGTTCGCATTTTGACCCAGAGTTAGTGGTTTTATTTGAATGCCATGCGCGCCGTCTTTATGACACTATTATCCATGTCGACGAAGAGACATGCCGGACACTGATGTTGGAAAAAATTGATCGGTATTTTTATTTTTAAATAATTGATAGAGTCATTGTTGTTTCTCCTAAGAGCCAATTAACACTCTAGTGGACTCACTGATTTTCAAATATCTATATAGAATGTCAGTATATTCAGTGCTATCAATGATAGGCCTAATATATTTATAGAAGGCCAGTGGAAACTTTATCCAAAGAGCGTTCTATTTCATCCATGATTAGCGCGCTTTTTGCGTTGGGATGTTTAAACGGTCTTAATGCATAGATAGTGTCCCGTCGTTGAAAGGGGTCATGTAAGACATGTACTAAACTGCCGTTCTGGATTGACCCATGTACTACCCAGTTTGGTAGGCAGCAAAAACCAATTCCTTCGATTGCTAGCATGAGTTGACCATGGAAATCGTCACACTTTGCGGCAATGTGGTTTCTTTCTTCGAGCTTATTCCAGCAAACGGTACTGTTCTTCGAGTATTTTTTGATTAACGGCATATTTTCTAGCTCGTCGATATGAGTGAGCCGATGTTTAGAGGCAAGATCCGGACTAGCGCATATATGCCAAGTTTGCTCCCCTAGTTTTTTGGAATATAACGTACTATTTGGTTGATCTCCAATTCTTATGGCTAAATCAAGGCGCTCAACAATAGGATCAACTAACCGTTCTGTTAGATCAAAACTAAGCTGAATATCTTGATTATTTTGTTTCACTTTTTTTAATATGGGGATAATAACGGTTTTACAAAATGTTGGTAAACAACTGATCTTGATCTCACCAGATTCTGCATTTTCTATCTGTCGGATATCTTCAATAACACTAGAAAGATGTTTTAATATCTCTTTTGACTCTCGATATAAATGATCCCCTGATTCGGTTAAGCCAATAAAATGACTGGATCGAATGAATAACTTCGCACCAATCGACTCTTCTAAGCGATCGATCTGTCTTGTGACTGTCGATACATGGACGCCAAGTTGTTGTGCCGCTTTCGAGAAACTCCCCTTCTCAACGATGGTTTTGAATAAAAAAATCTGGTCGGAACTGATTGGATAATCCATTTTGCATCCTATGCAAAGTTTCTTTGCAATAATTTAGCTGGAAAAATAAAGAGTACTTCATACAATGATTACTTCACTTTAAAGTAAAATTAAACTGAAGAAATATAGTAAATATGCTAAAGGTTTTAATAAATGAATGATAGATACTCACCAAATCAACGTATAAAAAGACTTATTATGCTGATTACTATTCTAGGGCAAGCATCGATTGCCTTGTATCTACCTGCCCTGCCCGTCATCAGTCAAAATTTAGCTATTGATGCTTTTCAGTCAAAACTTACTGTGACGAGCTTTCTGCTTGGCTTTGGTGTGTCTCCTATGTTTTTCGGCCCTATCTCCGATTATATTGGCAGAAAACCCATTTTATTAGCATCGTTGACTTTAGCATTAATCGGTTTTTTAGGTAATAGCATAAGTAAAACCATAGACGTGTTTATCTTATGTCGTGTTCTGGAAGGCTTAGGATGCGGTGGACTATTAACGAGTGGGCGTTCTATTGCTAGAGATGTTTTCTCTGGAAAAGAACTAGCAAGTGCATCATCCTATTTGTCCATGGGGTTTGCTTTAGGCTTTGGTTTGAGCCCTGTTATTGGCGGTGTGTTAGTCCATCATTTGGATTGGAAAGTTATTTTTTATGTGTTAGCTGCTTTTGATCTTATGTTGATATTAGTGTGTACCTTTTATCTTCCTGAAACCAAAAGTCGGGAAGAGTCTAATAAAAGTGGTCGAATGATAAATATATTGCATGACTATCGATCTGCATTATTTAATCATTTTTTTATGTTGAATGTATTGGGTGGTTTTTGTGCCTATTGTATTATAGTTTTATATAATATAGTGACCCCCTTTCTTATTCAAGGTGACTTTGGTTTTTCATCCAGCCAGTATGGTTATCTTGCTGTATTAATAGGTGTTCCTTATTTTATAGCTGCATCCATCAATAAAACACTGGTCATGAAAACGAGTGTCTATTTTTCCTGCTTAATTGGTGGCGGGATGATTACCTTATCTGGTTTTTTAATGTTCGTCTTAACGACGGTTTATACACCCAATATTTATGTTTTAATCATTAGCTTTATGGTGGCAACGTTTGGTCAAGCTTTAATCTTTAGTAACACCATCGCGATGGCTCTACAATTGTTCCCAGCAAGGTCGGCGGGTCGAATAAGTGCATTCTTTAGTAGCTTTCAGATGCTTCTTGTCAGTATCGTCTCTGTTGGTTTTGCTATGCTGTCAGATAAAAGCGTGACTTCACTGGCCATTGTCATATCTGCATTGGGTGCCGGTGCGTTAATTTGTATTTTTGCTTCTGAAAAAGCAGGTAATATTTAATGGGACACACATCTTAAGAAGCCAGTATTTTCAAGGCTCATAGGTTGTGTGTCCTATCAATTCCCGATTTGAGAGGCTACAAACAAAGCTTGGGTGCTGGGTGATGATCGTTTTAAAACCGCAATCGAAGAAAAAACAGGTAGATGAACGAATCTTTAGGGCGGGGAGGAGACAGGAAACCCAAAGCATTTAGAGATAAGAATAATCAATGACACTGACTGATTTATGGATGACTCTATTGATTCAGGTGTTAGAAAAGTAGGCGGATGGTGTAACACCTAATGTTCGTTTAAATAATGCAATAAAGGCGCTGACACTATCATAGCCAAGATCTAAGGCGACGTTGGTAACTGGCACTCCTGTTGCCAGCATTTCCAAAGCACGCATCAGCTTTGCCCGCTGTTTCCAAGCAATATAGGTATAACCTGTTTCTGCAATAAAGCGTCGGCTTAGAGTCCGCTCTGAAATGCCGCTCCATTGTGCCCACTGTGCTTGGCTGCGCTGGTTTCCTGGGTTATCAAGTAAGGCCCTGGCGATGCGAAAGAGTCGAGGGTCATTGGGCATAGGCAAACCGAAAAGTTCAGTGCTCATAGGCAAACCGAAAGGTTCAGTGGTCGCGATTTGTAGCTCGTCGAGAATAACAGAGGTGATGCGTAATTGGCTTTCGTTTAATTCTATTTCTGGCCATTGAGCTGCTCGTATTACTGCTTCGCGAAGCAGGCCAGAGATTTTCATTGCGCAAGGGTGGCTAGGCAAGTTCATACAGGCCTGTTCAGCAATATAGCAACGCCAGACCTCAACGGCTCCATGGGTCCACCCGTAGTGAGGTTGCTGAGGCGGAAGCCATACTGCATTCTCGGCTGAGATCACCCAGGCACCTTGCTCTGTTCCCATAGTGAATAGGCCTTTTCGCAACCCCGAGAGTTGACCTCGGTGATGGCTATGCATGCCAAAGTTGTGTCGTTCCAGAGGTCTTTTATCATAGAAAGCCGTCATTATAGGGTGGTTCGGATCTCTTTCGGCGATAAGAAACTTTTCTTCAAGCATGGCGTAAACTCGACATTGAATGGCATAACTAGCTTAGCACGGCCATAACTGTCTTGCTATGCTTTATAGAGTCGATACTAGACATCACGGGGATATGACCATGACTCAATCTAAATCAATTCTTATCGAGTCCGATCTTGATCAACTTTATGATCCACCACTAGAGCATATTCAGAAGGCAGTAATGCCTGAACTTATGTCTTTCCATATGGAGTATCTTGCGAAAGCTACTTTTTTTTGTTTGGCAACAGGACGAGATACAGGGTTAGATGCTTCGCCTCGTGGTGGTCCGCCAGGTTTCGTTCATGTTGTTAACAATAAGACATTGGCTTTCGCAGACTGGCCAGGAAATAACCGTATCGAGTCTATGCGTAACCTTGTGCATGACAACCGGATCGGGATGCTTTTTTTGTTCCCGGGACTTGGGGTGTTTATGCGCATTAATGGTCGAGGTCACATTACCAATGAGGCAACAATTTGCCATGAACTTTGTGAGGGAAGTAAGACGCCCAAAACTGCGATTGTTGTTAGTGTAGATGAAGTGCTTTTTCACTGCGGCAAGGCAGTGAACAGAGCTAGGTTATGGGATGATGCTTCCAAACTTGACCGAGAAAGCCTGCCAACACCGGGGCAAATGCTTGCGGCGATGACCAATCAGAGTAACGATGTGGCAAAGGCAATTGATGAAAACTATGAGCATGCAATTCGTCATGATCTTTATGGTTAATTAAAGGATAGTCTCTTCACATCCTCAATTTAATATCAGAGCGTAGCTTGGTAGAGATTCGGGAGGCTGAGGCCACAAATAAAACTTGGGTACTGGATGGCAACTGGTTTCTGGTGCAAGCTTTGAGCACCGCCGTGGCTGGGTTGAAGGGAGTTTGTTATTTTTAACCAGTGTCTTTACTATCGATGTGTGTACCTATGCGGTAATGAGTAACCATCTTCATGTGGTGTTGCATATCAATGTAGAAAAAGCGGCGAAGTGGTCTACATTAGAGGTTCTGCAAAGGTGGCATAAGTTACATAAAGGCACCTTGTTTACTCAGCAATATGTAAGAGGGGAATCATTGCCAGACTATGCAATGGCTTTGGTAGAAGTGTTTGCTGATACTTATAGAAGCCGCCTTATGGACATTAGCTGGTTTATACCCTAAAGGGCACACGTGAAAGAGCTTAATGAGCCAATTGCTCGACAAGCAAATTTTGAAGACAACTGCACTGGTAGGTACTATTCGCATCGTTTCACTCGCTCACCCTTCGGGCCCGCTAAAGCGGTTCAAATTTTTACAAAATTAGTGGTAAGGTCGTTTTAAATCTCAGGCGCTGCTTGTATGACTTATGTTGATCTTAATCCGTTAAGGGCAAAAATAAGTGAAACGCTTGAAGCTTCGGAATTTACTAGCGTTAAAAAGCGTGTGGTCGCAGCTAATAAACATCAAAAGCAACCAAAATTGCTTTATCCTTTTGTCGGTAACCCCAGAGAAAACATGTCGGATGGCCTACCTTTTGAATTATCAGATTATCTTGAATTGGTTGATATGACTGGGCGAATCATCCGAGAAGATAAACGTGGCGCTATAAATGCCTCACTGTTGCCGATTCTTCAACGACTCAATATATCCTCAGAAAATTGGCTTTGTATCGCCTCTGAATTTGGATCAAGAACGGGTAATGTTGTGGGTGTCGAACAATCTATTGTTCATTATTGTGAATCAAATCATCGACAGAGAAAGCCCCGTCAGCAAAGCGTTAAACTGCTCACCTAATTTTATTTAGTACATTCCTCTACAAAGGGCCAATGGGGTCGTTGTCATTGGTATTTTGAATGGCGATCACGATGGTGTATAAAAGAACGGCTGACTAAGGTGTTGGGTGAAACCAAGTTTGCTTTTCAAGGAATGACATTAACTCATCTTTAAATAATGAGGCTCTGGCTGATAAGCTGCGTCGATAAGGCCACACTAAATAAATCTCCCTATCTTGCCCACGCCATTCTGGCAATACTCGAATTAGCTCTCCCTTTTTTAGGTCGGTATTGACAATACTCATTGGAATTAACGAAATACCTGCCCCTGCCTTGGTCAGGTTGAGTGTGATGTTCATATCGTTGCTGATGTGCTGATGGTCTTTATTCAGCGCATGCCTTTCCCCTGCACTATTGATTAACGGCCAATCGGAAAACATTTGCGAGGCGATACTCGGTGCATTTTTCAACTCTTCAATAGAATGAGGCAGAGGATGCGGCATGTTGGGAGAAGCGACTAAAATGGGTTCGATGTGTCCCAGCCGTTTTTGTATCAATGAGGAGTTTGGTTGTGGGCCAGAGCGCAGAGCGATGTCTGCGCGGGTACTGATTATGTCTTGCAGAGTATTGCTTAATTCTATGTCCAGTCTGATATCTGGATACAGTTGGATAAACCCTTGCCAAAATGCGTCCAGTGGTCCACTGCCTAGATTCACCGGTGCTAAAACCTTTAAATCCCCTTGTAAGCTGTTCAAGGTTTGATCAAGGTTAGAAATGCGTTGGTCTAGGGCATCAACAAACTCAGCACATTCTTGATAATAAGCTTCTCCTGCTGGTGTGAGTGTGAGCCCTTTTGTTGAACGATGTAATAACTCGCAGCCAAGTTTTTGTTCGAGGGCACTGATACGACGGGACACAGTGGCGATGGTCATATCAAGATGCTGTGCCGCCGCCGTGAGGCTATTTTTATTAGCAGCGGTGATAAAAATCTTTAAGTCGTCTAACATTTGCATATTTGTAAAATGAATTATTAAATTTAGCTATATATTACACATATAGATGCTTGCTAGTCTTGTTTCAAAGAAAATTTAACGATAGGAGTGTTTATATGAAGCACAGAATTATTTTTGCTGTTCTTATGTCGTTTACCTTGTCACTGATTATGTCAGCGTGGATCACTTACGTGAACATCGGCATGCATCCGGATTTTGTTCGTTTCTGGATGAATGCTTGGGCGTTAGCTTGGCCAGCCGCTGGCATCATCTCCTTTATCGCAGGGCCTTTTCTGCACAGCTTGGCGTATAAAATTGCCAACAAGATATAAAAAACGCAGGGGAATACATCTTGGATCAATGGGGGATGCTTATAAGTCAGCCAGTGCCATAAATTCCAGATAAAACATAATGGGTTGTGTTCTCCATTGCATCCCCCAAGTTCCTACGCATTTCAGATCAATGAATCCAGAGTCATTGGTGTTTTCTCCTATAACCTGTTTTTGAATCTCCCCAGTGTTCTGTTTATGTATTTTGGGCGGTTGTGACAAGCCAGTGTCGGATGATGGCTTCTTCGTCTTTGGTAAAGCCTTTTAATAAATCCGCTTCGGCTAATGCCACAGCTGTTTTGCACTTGCTTAGAAGTGTCTTGCCTGAGTCAGTGACGTCAATGACTTGAATTCGACCATGTTCTTGGTGTGGACGTCGGGTCACTAGGCCGGCTTTGTCTAAATTTTTCACGATCACGCTCATGGTTTGCGGTGTGAGCAGTGACAATCTTGCCAGATCTGCCCCCGAGGCACCTGGGTAGGCATCAAGCATAGTGAGTACTGAAAACTGAGGTAGGGTGATGTCATATTCCGTTAGGGCTTTTTCCATACGTATTTTATGGCTTCCATGTGCCTGTCTTAGTAAATAGCTAATATGACCTTCTACGCCACGTTTGCCTTCGCCAACGTCTGGAATGCGGCTATGAGATGGTTTCTTCTTGCTCATAATGTAAGAACTCTGATATCTTTTATAATGTTCGAGTTCTTATATTAATGTTTGTGAGGGAGAAAGTGAATCATGAAAGAAGCATCCGTTTACTTTGATTATGTAAGTTATGAAAAATCTACACCCGCTGTGGTGGCGGCGTTAAAAGCCCTTGGGAAGGCAATTGATGATTCAGGTTTAGATAAAGCGCTCACAGAGGTTGTGAAAATTCGTGTCTCGCAAATGAACAACTGCGCTTTCTGCCTACAGCTGCATTTTTCTTTTGGTCGTAAAGTGGGGTTGTCTCAAGAAAAGATGGAGTCCGTATCCAAATGGCGAGAGGTTGATCTCTTTTCAGATCGAGAGCGTGCAGCGTTAGATTGGTCCGAGGCGTTAACCTTGATGGCCCAACAAAAAGTGCCTAGTACATCCTATGACGAATTAGTGAAACAATTTACTGAATCAGAAATTGCTTTTTTAACAGCGGCCATCGGTAATATTAACGCTTGGAACCGCATCGCTGGCGGGTTGAAGTTCCCTGTTTAATAGCAGGGCCTTTTCTGCACAGTTTGGCGTATAAAATTGCCAACAAGATATAAAAAGCACAGGGGAATATATCTCTGTGCTTTTTGAGTTGTCGTGCTTTTTTCAAAAAGAGTTAGATGGCTAAATGCGTCTGGCTGCCCTCGTTAAGCGCTAAATACACGGTATTGCGGATTTCATTGGCTAACGCGGTGGGCAGGCTTTGGCTAGGATGACGAAGCACTAAACGTAATAAGAGATTGTCTTGGTGTTCGGCTATGCCAAGCCTTGCGATGGCGACTGGTGGCAGCGCGTGATAGGGCGTTCGTGAGATAAGTCGAATGTCTTCTAACCACTCGGCTTGTTCTTCCAGTGCTAAGCGCACTTTATCGCCAATGATGTCCATATCGATATGTTGATCGACAACGAGGGAGAGGTCTCGTTCTGTTATGGGTTGTCGAGAGACTGGTTGCCAAGGTGAGAGGGTTTGCATTTGTGTTTGCACTCTAGGTTCTGGGTCGCGTAATAAGCGAATGTCAGGGATGCCCTTGCGTAGCATAAGTACTCTATCCAATCCCAACCCCATAGCAAGGCCCGTATAGTGTTCACTAGACCAGCCATTTCGATCAAGTAAGGCGGGATCTATGTTGCCACACTCGCCTATTTCGACAAGTTCACTCTGATCAATGTTGCCTTGTTCAATGGCATCCAGCTGCACACCGTTTTGGGTATATGGATGGGGTGAGGTGGAAATTTCCACTTTATGGTTGGGTAATAAGGTGCCCATTAATGCGGCAATACTGTCATGCAAAATCTGTTCGTCACTGGCTTGGCTTTTCGGCAGGACAATCCAGATATCCAGTTGGTGGGGCTCAGCACTGTGCCAGCGATCAATGCAGTCGCGACGATAGACAAGGCCATGACTTAATAATCCAAGTGACTCTGGACGATAATGTCGCCAGCTGCTTAACCAAGCGGGAACAGCGCTAGAGGTTTGCGTTCGTAGCATTAAATCTTTATTGACATAACGGCTATAGCGACTGTCTCTGGAGGCACCATCGTCGGGATAGCCAAGGGCGTCATAGTTTTCGTAAACGGGCACTATGGGGTTGGCGTTTAGCCTTTGAATGTAACAAGACCACAGGGATTGGATGGCGGTTTCGGCCTCGCTGATGAGCTGTTGCATGGCATGAATGCCTTGCTTTGGGTTGGTTAGGTCGCGTAGAGAGAGTGCCTTAAGCAGTTGTTCGTGGGTGAGATATTCGTAGGTTAAATCGTTGTTAGTAGACATAGTTATGCTCCATAAATCCAAGATAAAAGGTGAAAGTCGTCTTTTTTGGATTCCTCCGAGTCGGGACTCGGAGAGAGCTTGTCTATGAAAGGTTATTTCAAGTAGAACAAAGCCGCCGGGTCCAGTGTAGGGACTCGGAGGCGGATAAATCGATGTGTGCGTGCTAGTAAATAGTTCATGATTTTATCCTATCATAGGGGCTTTATAAGTGCTAGTAAATAAATTGAGTGTTTTTTGAGATAACTAATTTTTTAACATACTAATTTTTTGGATGTTAGAGTCATCTAAGACAATATCAGGTCTAGAGCTTCGCTTAATTGATTTGTTTGAAATTGCATTATAAGTCAGTGTTATTAAGCGTCTTGGAGAACTGCTTAGGTTGGCCGTTGAGGAATGTAATAAATTAGTATGCATCATTTTTATTGTCCCTCTCTTATCATCACCATAGCTTATTCCATTTCGATCAATCCAATACTTTATATCTTCTTTTAAAGCATAAATTAACTTATGTGGAGTGTCTTTATAAGAAAATTCAGTGTTTTTAATATTAGATTTATGAGATTCTAAAATATATTGAAAACTACCGTTATCTCGATAAAAATCGTCTAAATAAATCAATACATTCACCATATTTGGAAGAGGGATGTTATCTTCGTTATGATAGGTTGGAAAATCTCTATGCCAACTCCATACCCCTCCACTAAAAGAACTTTTTAAATTTATTCCAAATTGAAATACGTACACATCTTCACCTAATATATCAATCACCTGACTTAATATCTTAGGGTTTTTAATTATAAGGTCAAAGTAACTCATCTCAATATGAGGATTTGCTATACTTCTAGGTGTGATTCCATCTAGTTCATATATAATGTGAAATCTATCTGGATTATTTATAATAAAATCAATTTTTGATATTATTTCATCAATTTCTTTTGGATGTAAGGTGTGTTCACCATTAATCAATCCTTGATCAAAAAAATCTTTTGTCATATTTCCTCCTGAATAAATTGAAAAGCAATAAAAAAACAACCACTAAAAATGAGTATGATAAAAATAAAAAGTTATAGATCAATATCAATGTCATAAAAATAGAAACAAAAAAAGCTAAAAATCTGAAAGGTTTTTTTAGCTCTATTTTAATATATGAGAATATTAATAAAACATATATTAATGAAAATATAGCTCCTACTTGAGAAACCAAAGTGTTGATATCTATATGACTATAAAGGATTATAGATGTAATAAAAACAAAAATAAAAGTCGATATGGATTGTATCTTAATTTTAGAGTACCTTGTAACATCCTTTAATAAGGAAGTCATACCAATATTCCAAGTGACGATATTTCCTAAAACAGCCATAAAAATTAAGATGATGGGAAATATCGCCATTAAATTTAGACTGCTGTTATTTTGTATTAACCATGATAATGAATTAGGGTCTATCTGACTCTTTGTGTTTTTCATTATTATATAAATAAGAAAAAAATATACAGCCATAGCTAAAAATGAACCTAAAACCATAGTAAAAAAATATTTAATTTTTTTACTGCCGAATCTGCTACTAATAGACGGCATGTTTTCCAAACCAGCAAAGGCTAGAATTGTGACTAGTAAAGCTGAGTAGAAACTGTGAGGTGTAAAATTATTCATATCATTTTTTTCAATTCCTTGAGTATTTAGAAACAATATTAAAATCGAGAAAAATACAAGAATGACAATTGCAAATTGCACTATGCTTAAAAATGTAAAGCGGAATGTATTTATATAAAATGAAAATAAGAATATAAAAATGCAAATAACAAACTCACCATTTCTTTCTAAATCAAAAAAATAACCGGTAATTTTGGAAGAAAACACTCCAGCAATAGGTAAACCAATTGCCAGAGCAGAAGATAACAAAATAGGTATTATGTTTTTGAATTTTTCTCCAATGAAATTTACTACCAAATCATCTAAACTAGACATTGATAGAACTGAAATTCTATAAAACATGAAGCTAAAAAAAATAGAAAACAAAAAGCCGATAAAAATAATTAAATTTACATAGCCTCCAGCATAATAAAGCACCGAGCTTGGAATAAATAAGATGCCTGCGCCTATAATAGATGAAAAGGATAGCGCTGCCCCTGTGTGAAGACTGATAGATTTAGGCATAATTATTTTTTTTGGATACTCCGCTACCAAAGTTTATTTTTTTTCTCGCTGCATAACTTCTAATTTCATTTACAGCTTCAATACAGCGATCATATGAAACTCCTGAGTATGTATTAATGTATTCCCTAGATACCTCATCAATGTCTAACGGCCAATCACTCTCTGCATTATAATTTTTTGATTTTGGAAATAATTTCTTCCCATAAAAATTATTTGGCAAAGGAAGTATTGGTTGGGCTTCAACATCGTTAATAAGATCTTCATCAATGATTTTTTTTATCCAATTTATGGTTGTTGTTAATGTTTCTTCAGTTTCGAGATCTGTTCCCAAAACAAAAGATCCGTAGACGGCAATATTGTGAGACTTAACTATTTTAAGAGCTTGATAATTTATATCCACACTATCCTTTATCCCTTTCATATCCTTAAGGGTTATATCACATCCAGACTCAAGACCTATATTCATTTTATATACACCGATATCCTTAAGTTGTTTTGACAATTCCGGAGATCGAACAATATCTAAAGCTTGCTCATAAATAAAAAATAAAGGTTCAAAACCTAAGTCTTTTGGTTTAGATTCATGTACTTCATTAATGAATCTTGAAAAGCTAGTTAAGCTATCACAGACCTCATAAAAAATTTCGGCCCCAACCTGACGATTTGCTATTCTAACTTCTTCCCAAAAAATATGAGCTGAAGAAAAGCTTACATCTAATAACATATCACAATGTTTACATTTTATATTTTCATTTGCTCTATTACAGCCCCGAGCACGATTCATTGTTGTAACCCCTTTTGGAGTAACACCACAATGAAGGTGACCAAAAGATGACATGTAATTATCTAAATAGGCCTTCCACATATAAGGTGGGTACAATGTTCTATCTATTATTGGAAATTGATCTAAAGCAGTTTTTCGGTTTTTCGGTTTTTTGTTTTTTCAAAAGGATAGTTGAGAATAGTAAGTGCTTTTTTGTCTTTTTTAAAATTAAATCCTAGAATATCACCACACTCATTTCTATATGTTAAGCTAGGAATGCTCTCAAAATCTCCTTCATCATACGCTAACTTTTTTAAAAGCATTTCTAGCGGATGCTCTCCATATTCTGCTCCAATAACGAAATCAATGTACGGCCGATTTTTTAATATATTTTGAGATAAATGTGCTGCCTGATCGTTTCCTAGTAAAGTATAAGATTGTATTGACTTCGAAAATTTTGCAATATCTAAAGCTGTTTGGTACGAGGTTGCTAAAACTCCGATACCTACAATCCATGGTTTTTCTTTTTCTATTTCATCTAACACTGCTTGTAAGCCAAGAACACCACTATCCCGACAAATAATATTTAGATTAGGCATTCTATTCTTTAACCAAGTTCCCAAGGATAGAATGTTAAGAGGAGGAAAACTGTAGTCATTAGCGATTGATGCCATAGACTCATCATTACCAGCATTAACTAAATAAACTAGTTTTTTCAATTTAAAAATCCTTTTTTTGATCTTATCAAATTCCAACCTATAATAAAATTGATCAAAAAACAAACTAAATCGATAAAAAATAGAAATAAAAATGTATACTTTTCTATTTTTAGAAATAAGGACACGTCTCGATTTTAGGTGCCTGAAATTTATGTTTAATGCATGATGTCAGGCTACGAAGAGTAGCTAATTTTAGGCCTGACATCGGATTTGTGGTTAGCTTAGAATGATTTTTGTTGAATTATTATAATGACTTAGGTGCGGTTGGTTCTGAGTAATCTTCTTGTTGAAGCGGATCTTGTTCTGCTTTTCCCCACTGTCTTTCCAATGGCAGTACACCTGCCCATACTGGCCAGTCGTTATCGGCTGGGTCGTCAACGGGAGGTTCGGCGCGCATTTTGACGGAAGCTTCGTCGATTTTGATTCGAACCACGCCCGTGGCTTTGATTTCCTGTTCGTTCACTGGGCGTAGTGTTTCCCAGCGGCCAGGGCTGACTTTGTCTAAGAAGAGTTTGAACTGGCGAACTTTTTCTTCTTGGTCCTCAATACGTTCTGGTACGCCAAATAAGGTGACGGAACGATAATTCACCGAATGGTGCATGGCAGAACGTGCCAATACCAAACCATCCAATAGACTGACGTTAATGCAAACTTTTTCAGGCTCGTCGATTGGTCCTTTGACATTGCGCGCTTTGGAATGGGCGTGCCAGTAGAAATAATCACCTTCTCGCCAATGACTGGTGGGCGTAACGAAGACTTGGCCGTCTTTGGTTTGCCCTACATGACACATTAACGCCGCATCGATAATGTCCAGGGCTAGGTCTTTATCGTAGGAAGCGCGGTTTGGGCCGCGCTTTACTCTGCTTAATGACGTTTCTGTGAGTGACTGGCTCATGAATTATCTCCTTGTATCTTGTTAGATGGCTAGCTATAACAAGACTTTAGAGAAATCTGGCTTTAATAAAAATAGCCAGAATGAAGATAAATAAGCAGGCCAGATTATGAAGCACGCGGTAGCCAGTTTGCGCTTCTCTTTAAGTGAAGATGCGCCCTATTACCAACAATTGATTGAGCAAATCCAGCAAGGCATTGCGTCTGGGCAATTATCTGTAAACGATAAATTGCCTTCGTCGCGGGCCTTGGCATTGTCCTTGGGCGTGTCTCGGAGTACGACGTCCAGAGCCTATGAACAGCTCATCGCCGAAGGGGTTCTCGTTAGTGAGCAAAAGCGTGGTGTATTTGTTGCGGCGACTACTATTCGTAGCATAGCAGCGCAATCGGTCAGAGCTACGTCGCCCATTGAATTAGATAAGATGACCAATGAGGAAAAGTCGGTCGAACAAGCGTGGCTAGCCTTTGACTCTGGGGCGGATGTGTCTGTCTTTCCGAGTAAAGAGTGGGCTGCTAGTATGCGCCGCAGCTGGTTAAAACCGGATTGGAGGGTATTAAATGGTGATTATGAATCGGGTTTGCCAGCGCTGAAAGAAGCAATCAGGGACTACCTTTATCAAGTTCGAGGTTTGCAATGCTATTCTGAGCAAGTATTCTTGACAGCGGGTAATCGCGATGCTTTGTTACAGCTGCAACATGTTTTCGTCAATGTTGCGAAAAAAGCCAAATGGTGGGTTGAAGATCCCACTTATTTGCCGATAATCGAGACACTTTCACAACAAGGAAACGTTGGTCTTCTGCCCATGGACGATGATGGCGCCCGTTTGCAATCTGCAGACGGTTCTAGCTTTTCTCCAAATAATGTCGCTGTGCTGACACCCGGCCGACAGTATCCTTTAGGTATGACAATGAGCTCGCCAAGACGGCAAGAGTGGATTCAGCGTTTACAAGATCCCTCCTCTTCTTGGTGGTTAGTAGAAGATGATTATGACAATGAGTTTGTCTATCAGGGGCAAAGTAATGTACCGCTCATGCAAACCGCGAGTTTGCATGAGGTAGCAAAGGAACGTTTGTTTTTTATTGGTAGCTTTTCCAAGGTGCTTTTTCGCGGCCTGCGCTTGGGTTTTATTATCGCCCCTTTGAAGCATATTAAACAATTGGCAAGGAGCCAGAAGTTGCTAGGTTCTTCCGTCTCTTTACCCATACAGCCTGCCGTAGCGGATTTTATGATTCAGGGGAACTTTGGTCGACATATGAATCGTATGCGCCGTTACTATCGCTTAAAGCGAGATGCCTTGCTGGTACTGTTGGAGGCGAGTCTTGTTCCTTGGTTTGTTTGGCAACGACCAAGTGGTGGAATGCATGTTTTGATTGAATTGGCACCGTGTTGGTTTGATGAGCCGCATGGCCCCGTTGAGCAGACAGAGGAAGACGAGTCTAAGGGCCTGAAACAACCGCTGTGGGATGAGGTCATCGCGGCGAGGATGAAAGAGCAAGGTTTCCTGTTATCGACCTTGTCGAACTACTTTGTAAACAAGCCTAGCCGACAGGGATTCATTCTCGGGTTTAGTAGCACACCAGAAGACGTCATGCGCGTTTTGGTGCAAGCGTTGGCTGAGGTGTGTAGAGAAATCTGTCCTAAAGATAGGCACATTATATTGTAAATAAAATGTCGTTTTGTGTTTTATAAAAAGGATTTTTGAAAAAAAATCGTGAAGAAAGTGGTCTCAAAGGCTACACTGGGGTTTGTGCCGTGGGTATTTTTTGTTATATTCCGCCCAACAAATACAAATAAAAGTGTCAGCTGCCTGTCTACATTATTTATACAGCGGCTTATTTATGGATTTATAGCAATTTTTTGGAAAAAAAAGTGAACAAATGTAGCACCTTATTCTCTAAAATAGAGTCTTTTACTACACAAATGGCCTTTTTTTCGCTAGTGGCTTTTATGTGCTCTTTTTTGACGTTTTGTTTAGTGTCTGATGCCTTCATTCCATCGTATCTCATTGTTCTTCAATCCCAAATTCTAGACGCGTTGCTGTCAATCAGCAGCGTTTCTGCTCTCGTTATATTGGTTGGATACCTGTTGACATTGACAGGTATCAACTTTGCTCGCTGTCAAATGACCACCTTATTGGGCTGTTCTCCTGCTCGGATCATCGCGAATGATCCTCAGGAAGCTAGGTGTAGAGCTATCTCTTTCAGATTTAGGTGATCCAATAACACCATTACTTCGTTAATAAGAACTAACGAGGTAATGGTGGTTTAGTGCTGTTCGCAGTGCTTGGAACATCTTTGCTGAAATGCCGGTAATGTATCGGTTTTTTCGTTCTGCTTCTTGATGGGCAAGTTGCAGTGTTGTGAACCTCAGGGTTAGAGGATGATTCTCTTGTTAACTCGTATCCTAAGTAAAATCGCTTTGGCGATAACAGTGGCGTTACTCGCTGGTTGTCAGGGTGGCGTGCTTGATCCTAAAGGGCAAGTCGGTATTGAGGAGAAGCAACTTATTATTGTTGCAACTGTTCTTATGCTGCTTGTTGTAATCCCTGTGATCTTTATGACACTTTATTTCGCTTGGAAATATCGTGAAGGTCGCAATGAGATTTACCAACCAAAATGGTCGCACTCTACAAAAATTGAAGCTATTGTTTGGGCGATTCCTATTATCATTGTCATTATTCTTGGCGTGATCACTTGGAAGTCAACCCATGCATTAGATCCTTACAAGCCTTTGAAATCGGATAAAGATCATATCAACGTTCAGGTCGTTTCGATGAACTGGAAATGGTTGTTTATCTATCCGGATCTTGGTATTGCTTCGGTGAACGAGCTGAGATTCCCAGCTAACGTTCCTGTGTCATTTAAGATAACGTCTGAGGCAACAATGAACTCGTTCTTCATTCCTCAGTTGGGTAGTCAAATTTACTCGATGGCGGGTATGGTGACTAAGCTTCATTTGATTGCCAATGAGCCTGGTACCTATAAAGGTTATTCGGCTAACTATAGTGGTCCTGGCTTTACGGGTATGAAATTTAATGCCATTGCCATGGATAGCGAAGCGGACTTTGATAAGTGGGTTGAAGGTGTGAAAGCTGGATCTATTAGCGGCGTGAAAAACAACGGCATCTTAAATCAGAGTTCTTACAATGAACTTGCTAAATACAACTTACATGCTCACGTTTATAAGCCGACACCGGTTCAATATTATAGTTCTATTCAGCCTGGTATTTTCATGAATAACGTTATGAAGTTCATGAAAGATTACGGCACGGTGGATATATTGAAAGGTACCTCTTTTGATGTCCCAATGATGCGTCAGATGAAGAATAGCAATATGAATCAAGGTGGGATGGCACACGGTGAAATGAGCCACGGCTCGTCTGAAGATTCATCTCACAAGATGCATATGGAGGGAGACAAATAATGTCTATTCTAGGCAAACTTTCTTTGGACTCAATTCCATACCACGAACCTATCCTAGTAACAACCTTCTGTGCTGTTGCTGTGTTGGCTTTGGTAATTGTGTTCTTGATCACTCGCTATAATAAGTGGGGGGTTCTTTGGAATGATTGGCTAACGTCAATCGACCATAAACGTCTTGGTGTCATGTACATTGTACTGGCCTTGATAATGTTGCTGCGAGGCTTCTCAGATGCCATCTTAATGCGTACTCAGCTTGCGCTGGCTACTGATGGTGACCCAGGTTATCTGCCTCCGCATCACTATGATCAAATCTTTACGGCTCATGGTGTCATCATGATCATCTTTATGGCGATGCCATTTATGATTGGTTTGATGAACATCGTAGTGCCGCTGCAGATTGGTGCCCGTGATGTTGCCTTCCCGTTCCTAAACAACTTAAGTTTTTGGTTAACGGCTGGTGGCGCCATCCTAATCAACATTTCTTTGTTTATCGGGGAGTTTGCAAAAACAGGGTGGGTGGCGTATCCGCCATTGGCTGGTTTGCAGTTCAGCCCGGACGTGGGGGTTGATTACTATATTTGGGCATTGCAGATATCGGGTATCGGTACAACACTGACTGCCGTTAACTTCTTGGCAACTGTGTTCAAAATGCGTGCCCCTGGTATGAAATTGATGGATATGCCGATCTTCACTTGGACTTGTACTTGGGCCAATATCTTGATCGCGGCATCTTTCCCAATTTTGACTGCTGTATTGGCACTATTGACGCTTGATCGCTACTTGGATTTCCACTTCTTCACAAACGAAGGTGGTGGTAACTCAATGATGTATATCAACTTGTTCTGGGCATGGGGTCACCCTGAGGTGTATATCCTGGTGCTTCCTGCATTTGGTATCTTCTCTGAAGTGGTATCGACCTTTACGGGCAAGCGTTTGTTTGGTTACAAGTCCATGGTATGGGCGACAGCATCGATTTCCATTCTGGGTTTCATCGTATGGCTTCACCACTTCTTTACCATGGGTTCCAGCGCCAATGTCAACGCCTTCTTCGGTGTGATGACAATGATTATCGCGGTGCCGACGGGTGTGAAATTGTTTAACTGGTTGTTCACTATGTACCATGGTCGCCTTCGCATTACGGTACCTGTTCTGTGGACACTTGGTTTTATGGTGACCTTCACCATCGGTGGTATGACCGGTGTATTGCTTGCTGTACCTGGTGCGGACTATGTATTGCATAACAGCTTGTTTTTGATTGCCCACTTCCATAACACCATCATTGGTGGTGCGGTCTTTGGCTATTTGGCTGGTTTTGCATTCTGGTTCCCGAAAGCGATGGGCTTCCACCTTAACGCTAAGTTAGGTAAAGCGGCTTTCTGGTGCTGGTTAATTGGTTTCTTCTTAGCCTTTATGCCTCTGTACGTATTGGGCTTCTTGGGAATGACGCGTCGTCTAAACCATACTAATAACCCGCAATGGGATATGTGGTTATACATAGCATTGATCGGTGCATTGGTCATTATGGCCGGTATTATCTTCCAGCTTCTTCAGTTGTATGTGAGCTTCCGTGATCGTAAGGACAACTTAGATACAACAGGCGATCCATGGAATGGACATACGCTTGAATGGTCGACTGCGTCGCCACCACAAGTGTATAACTTTGCTGAGATTCCAACGATTCATGATATCGATGCGTTTACTGATATGAAGGAAAAAGGCACCGCCTACGTTCGTAAAGACCACTATGAGCCAATTCATATGCCTAAGAATACTAAGGCCGGTATGGCGATTGCGGGATGCGTTACCGTCATGGGCTTTGCTCTTGTCTGGCATATTTGGTGGTTAGCGGCTCTTGGACTATTGGGAGGGTTTATTTCTTTGGTGTCTCGAGCTTATACCTCTGATGTGGATTACTATATCCAGCCTGATGAGATCATACGTACTGAGACGGCGCATTTAGACAGTAACAACGTGGCTAAGGGGTAATCATGAGCACGACACATATGAATGCACATATTGCTCACGATGAGCACCATGATCACGATCCAGCACCTCATAACGTGTTCGGATTCTGGTTGTACCTGATGACGGACTGTTTATTATTTGCGTCTCTGTTTGCCACCTACGCTGTGCTCTTTATGAACACAGCGGGTGGTGTAACCAGTAAAGATATTTTTGAGCTGGACTTTGTCCTCGTCGAAACCGCAGTGTTGCTTATCTCAAGTATTACGTACGGCTTTTCGATGATTTGTGCTCATAAACACAATAAAGCCGGTACTTTGCTATGGTTGCTTGTGACCTTTGCATTTGGTGCCGTGTTCATTGGTATGGAATTATACGAATTCCATCATCTTATTGATTCAGGAAACGGTCCACAAAGAAGTGCTTTCCTATCTGCGTTCTTTGCGCTGGTAGGTACCCACGGTTTGCACGTGACGGCGGGCTTGATCTGGATGCTTATCCTGATGGTTGAGCTGGTTAAGTCTGGCTTTGGTAGCCGAACAGTGACTCGTCTTAGCTGCTTAAGTTTGTTCTGGCATTTCCTAGATGTTGTTTGGATTTGTGTTTTCACTGTTGTTTATCTGATGGGAGCGGTCTAATGAGTGATCATTCTTCTCAAGCCAATTCTCATGCGCATGTCGGCTATGGTTCATACATTAAAGGATTCATCCTGTCAGCCATTTTGACAGGGATTCCATTTTGGATGGTCATGACTGGAGCATTTGAGAACGGGCCTACTTACATTGCGGTTGTTATATTCGCAATCGTGCAGATCTTTGTTCATATGAAGTACTTCCTTCACTTGAACTTCTCTGAAGAAGGTAAGTTGGACACTTATTCTATCATCTTTGCTTTTGTGATCATTATCATGGTTGTTGGATTGTCCGTTTGGATTATCTACGCATCTAACGCGATGATGATGTAAGTGAACGTGATGAGTATGCGGACTTCTTTCATTATAAGTGATGCGCATCCAATGGGAGTTCATAAAGATGTTTAAGCGTTATCTTCAGGTGACTAAGCCAGGCATCATTATGGGCAACCTTATCTCTGTTGCGGGGGGCTTCTTTTTAGCCTCTCGCGGCGAGATTGATTGGACCCTGATGCTCGCGACAGTGATTGGATTATCGCTGGTGGTGGCTTCTGGCTGTGCTATGAACAATTACATTGACCGAGACATTGATGCGAAAATGCAGCGTACCCGTAACCGTGTCACTGTGACGGGTGAAATGTCTGGTAAAGCGGCTTTCTTCCACTCATTGGTGATTGGCTTAATCGGCTTTGGCTTATTGGCTTACTTTACCAATTGGGTGGCTGTGTTTTTTGCCGGTTTTGGCTACTTTGTGTACGTTGTTTTGTACAGCATGTATTTCAAACGCAATTCCGTCTATGGCACCTTTATTGGTAGTTTATCGGGTGCGGTACCGCCAGTGGTTGGTTACTGTGCTGCCTCCGGTCAGTTTGATGCGGGTGCTGCTATTTTGTTAGCGATGTTTTCTATCTGGCAAATGCCGCATTCTTATGCCATTGCTATTTTTCGCTACAAAGACTATGCGGCGGCGAATATTCCGGTATTGCCCGTTGCTGAAGGTATTTCCAAAGCGAAGCGACACATTGTGCTGCACATTGCGGCCTTTGCGATTGTATCCGCTTTATTGCCTTTGACTGGCTACGTTGGTATCGGCTTTATGGTCGTCGCGCTTGCAACCAGTTTGTGGTGGCTTGGTATGGCCCTTAAGGGATATGCCAAGGATATTGATATTAATGGATGGGCACGTCAGGTGTTTTTCTTTTCCATTTTTACAGTAACGGCTTTAAGTATCACGATGTCAGTAGATTTTAGAGCTTTGCCCGCTAACTTTTTAGTTTTTGCGTCAGCGCACTAAGGTGTTTCTAAAACGGGCTCAGGCCCGTTTTTTATTATTCTATTCTGCTTATTTTCTGCCTTCCTCTTGCTTTTGTTACGAATGAATCTTGTGTTTTTGACCCGCATGTTTAAGACTTGTTGAGATAGCTCTCTTATATTGAACCGAGTATTTTGTTTTCAAAACAAAGGATTTTGTGATGAAGTGGTCTTTTGTGTCTTTTTGGGCTGTACTGGTATCCGCTTTCGTTGGCACCGCGAATGCGATGAGTTGCCAAGAGCTGGTATTAAGTTTGCCTAAAGGAGTGAGTGCTAGAGCCGATATGCACTTTCCTGATGCTCAGGTGCGTTATCCCTATTGTCTTGTGCAAGGGGCGCTTCCTAAGCGTTTAGGTGTTGACGGAAAGCGCTACCAAATCAAGTTTGAAATACGTTTACCGCGTTTTTGGCAAGGACGTCTTGCCTATCAGTTTAATGGAGACAATGGTGGCGTGGTCAGGCCAGCCCTTGGCAATATGACAGGACAAGTCACTGCCCAGTATGCGGTGAATCAAGGCTTTGCGGTCATTTCCAGTAATGGAGGACATAGTCAGGGTAAAGGTGGCTCATCGAACTTGGTCGGCAGTGCTATGTTTGGGTATGATCCTCAAGCTCGCCGCGATTTTGGCTACGATGTAGTTCGTAAGCTTTATCCCATTGCTCGCTTAATGACGGAGCGATATTACAATGCGCCTATTCGTTACAGTTATGGCATTGGTGCCTCCAATGGCGGGCGTGTGGCGATGGTCGCCGCTACGCGCTTTCCGAATTTTTTTGATGGACTTTTAGTTGGCTATCCTGGGATCAATATGCCCAAAGCCGCCCTTCAACACGCCTGGGATATACAGTCTCTTCATGTGGTTAACGCAAATCTTGCCAAGGCATTGACCCCACGGGACTTATCCTTGTTTGTACGAGGGTTATTGCGGCGCTGTGATGGTTTGGATGGTCTGCGAGACCATTTAATTTTCGCTTCTAAGGCCTGTCAACGTCAGTTTGAACCCACTTCATTGGCGTGTAAAAGCGAATTTGATCGTGATTGCCTTCCTAAGGAAAAAGTCGCTGCGATTATTCGTATGTTCCAGGGGCCGCATAATAGTCGAAATGAAGCGCTTTATTCTAGCTGGGTTTACGATACAGGGATGCTGTCCAGTAACTGGCGTACTTGGA
Source organism: Marinomonas sp. 63XJN7_7_ISO-PGPR-S23-202 (assembly GCF_056173505.1). Classification (NCBI taxonomy): domain Bacteria; kingdom Pseudomonadati; phylum Pseudomonadota; class Gammaproteobacteria; order Oceanospirillales; family Oceanospirillaceae; genus Marinomonas; species Marinomonas sp. 63XJN7_7_ISO-PGPR-S23-202. Next base: position 113,781 of record NZ_CM149677.1, read on the forward strand.
AAATAGAAAGTACGGTAGATAATTGGTCTCGTAAGCCGATAATCGATGTTCTGGGGGCGGCTTCTTTGGCAACGATTTTTATGACACCGCCAGTAAACGTCGCGAGTAACCCGTTTTCACTGGAGCAATTCTTATTGGATTTTGACTTTGATAAAGATGCTCCGAAAATTTTCGCAACCAATAAGCGATTTCTTGAATCTTCTATGACCGTCATGACGCCACCGGATGTGATGGACCCTAAATTAACGGTATTTCGAAAGCATGGCGGTAAAATGATTATTTTCCATGGTAATAGTGACCCGGCGTTTTCGGTGAGAGATACCATGCGCTGGTATGATTACCTGAATTTTAATCTAGCGGGTAAAGCCGATCATTTTGTACGTTTTTATCGTGTGCCTGGCATGTCTCACGGAGAAGGCGGCCCAACGCTGGATCGATTTGATATGTTAAGGCCATTAGTGAACTGGGTGGAAAGGCAGCAACGTCCTAATACTATTATTGCGGCGACACGCCTTCTCAACCCAGAGTTACCCAAAAGCATGATTGGCATTACTCGACCACTGTGCCCTTATCCTTCCTATGCGGTCTATCAACAAGGGCCTTATCCTTTGGCGAGTTCGTTTGCCTGTGGTGTGGATGCGTCCTCTTATTAACGACCACCGCCCACGTCGATAAAACCGCCAGTGGTATAACTGGATTTGTGGCTCAGCAACCACACAATCGCTTCCGCCACCTCTTCTGGCTGACCGCCTCGTTGTAGGGGCAAGTTTGGGCCGATTCGATCCACACGGCCCGCTTCGCCACCGTCAGCATGCATATCAGTATAGATAAGGCCTGGTCTCACAACATTGACGCGGATGCCGTCACCGGCGACTTCCAGTGCAAACCCGCGTGAGAAAGAATCGACCGCGCCTTTACTCGCCGCATAGTCCACGTATTCGTTGGGTGAACCATACACGGAAGCCAGCGATGACACATTGACTATGCTGCCACCTTGTCCGCCTTTGCTGCGCGCCATGTCTTGGAAAGCCTCTTGGCAACATTGCATGGTGCCAAAGACATTGGTTTGAAAAATGCGTTGCCAACGCTCTGGGGTTGTGTTGACAAAAGAGGTTTGTTGATCCAATACACCGGCACTGTTGACCAATCCTTGAATTGTCCCCCATTTTTTCCGAATCAATGAGAACATTTCTTGTACTTGTGAGACTTGGCTGATATCAGCTTGTACACAATGAGCTTTCCCGCCTGCGGTGACAATCGACTGCTGAATGGCGTTAGCGGCACTTTCATCATGTCGATAGTTGATAATGACTTCATAGCCTTGCTGGGCTGCTAAGAGCGCGGTTGCGGCACCAATACCTCGGCTACCACCTGTAATCAATAAAATGGGCTGACTCATGAAATGTCCTTATGGTTGATTTGTCGGACTACGACATTAGCAACTTTTTTTTGGGGTGGGTAGCGTTTGGGCTCCCAACAATGTGGTTAAAACCAGATCTATTAAGGAACCATTACGTACTTTAAATAACAAGCATTGAATATAATAAGCTATGTATATAATAATCAAAGCATACTGAATTGGGGAGAATATGGTGGATAAAAACCTAGGTAACAGTATCGGTTTCTTAATGACAGATGTGCTGCGTTTGATGCGTCGTGAGTACAACAAAAACTCAACGGCTATGACACTGATGCAGGCGAAAACATTGCTTTCCGTCTCCCGTTATCCGGGGATTCGACAAGTTACCTTGGCTGAGCACTTGGAAATTCAGCCGATTTCTCTGGCTCGTTTAATTGATCAATTAGCCAAAGCGGGCTTGGTGGAAAGACGAGCGGATTCTGCTGACCGTCGGGCTTATTGCTTGTATGTGACCGACGCGGCTGCCGAGCAATTGATGCATATAAACCAAGCGATTGGTGAAGTGAGACTGAAAGCATTTGATGGGTTAACCGCGCTTGAAATAGAGCAACTGAAAGGTTTGTTGGAAAAGATACACCATAATTTGCAAGACGACCCATCTGAGAGTGCCTCTTAGCGCTACCGGCTCCTTAATTCAACCAAAGCGACAAGATCGACTCTTTTTGGAGAGCTAAATAACATGAGTGAACAAGATAATAACCCAATCGAGACAAAGCAATCTGCCAATAGAGGAAAGCGTCGTATCTTACTGATAGGCGTTCCTCTTTTGATCGTTTTGGTGTCAGCCGTCATCTATATGCTGGGTGGGCGCGACGTGGAAACGGATGATGCTTATGTGCAAGCGAATATGACGGCCATTACGAACCAAGTGTCTGGGCTCATCAAAACGGTGGATGTGAAAGAAAACCAAGCCGTAAAAAAAGGGCAATTACTGTATAGCATTGATGCGAGACCTTACCAACTGGCCGTGGATAAGGCCAAAAGTCAATTGGACCTAGTCCGGAATAATTTATTAGCTAAGAAAGCGGATTATCAACAGGCATTGGTCAAGCTCGAATTAGCCAAAACGCAATTGGCTTTTAATCAACGTGAGGAAGTGCGCCAAGAAAATGTGTTTAAAAAGCATTTCATTTCAGACTCTGATTACGATAAAGCGCAAGAAGCAGTACGTGTCAGTGCCTTGAATGTGGCTGAGCTGAAAAACACGATTAAAGAATTGAAAGCGGATTTGGGTGGCAATCCAGACATGCCCGTTGAAGATCAGGCCAACTATAAAATCTATCAATCTGCGCTGGATCAAGCCAAGTTGAACTTAAGTTATGTCAAGGTCGTTGCACCAAGTAATGGCATTGTCGCGCACCTGCCTTTCGTGGGGGAATACACGGATACAGGGGCGACTCGAATGATGTTGGTATCAGATCATAAACGCATCGTAGCGAACTTCACAGAGAAACAGTTAACTTATGTGAAGCCTGGGCAAAGCGTCGATGTTTCTGTAGATACCTACCCAGGCGTGGTGTGGAAAGGCACCGTAGAAAGCATCAGTCCGGCTACCGGCTCTCGGTTTTCTGTATTACCTGCGGAAAATGCCACGGGAAATTGGGTGAAAGTCGCGCAGCGCTTGGCCGTTCGAATCAGTATTCAAGATAAACCTGGTATGCCAGTACTGCGTGATGGTATGAGTGCTGAGGTCACAATTTATACGAATCATCACCGCAGCTTATTTGGTCTCCAACTGTAAGGTGTGTCTATGACGAATAATCAGTCCTCAACCAGTCACGGTGGCTTTCAGATGACCATCAATACCCTGATGATCACGTTCTCTGTGATGTTAGCGACCATCATGCAGGCACTGGATACGACGATTGCCAACGTGGCTTTGCCACATATGAAAGGATCCATGGGGACGACTCAGGATCAAATTTCCTGGGTGTTGACTTCCTATATTGTGGCGGCAGCAATCTGCATGCCCTTGACGGGATTTGTGGCATCACGAATTGGTCGTAAACGTCTGTTTATGGCCTCGGTGGTTGGTTTTACCATTTCTTCTATCCTATGCGGGGCCGCACAATCGCTGGATCAGATTGTTTTGTTCCGCCTGTTACAAGGGGTGTTTGGTGCTAGCCTAGTGCCTTTGTCTCAGTCTGTTTTATTGGATACCTACCCCAAAGAAAAACATGGCTCTGCCATGGCGATGTGGGGCGTAGGAGTCATGGTAGGACCAATTTTGGGGCCTTATCTGGGAGGGCTTCTGACGCAATATTACAGTTGGCGTTGGGTGTTCTACATCAATGTTCCATTTGGCATTATCGCTTGGCTTGGGATCGCTCGGTATGTGAAAGAAACCGAAATTGATCTGTCACGTAAGTTTGATTTATTTGGTTTTGCGTTGTTGGGGACTTGTATTGGTGCATTGCAGCTGATGCTGGATCGGGGGCAGTCTCAGAACTGGTTTAGTAGTCCAGAAATTATCATTGAGTGTATGCTCGCGGTAATCACTGGCTACATGTTCATTGTACATGCGTTTACTCATAGCCACCCCTTCGTTGATCCGGAGATGTTTCGGGACCGAAACTTTACGGTAGGTATGATTTTTATTTTTATCGTGGGGGTGATTCTACTCACGTCCATGTCTCTTTTGCCTCCCTTTATGCAGGATCTTATGGGCTATCCTGTGGTATCTGTCGGCACGATTTTAGCGCCTCGTGGTTTTGGTACCATGGCAGCCATGTTGGTGGTGGGGAGGCTGTCGGGTAAGGTGGATCCACGTTATATGATCTCCCTTGGTTTAGTGCTAGTTATTATCTCTTTGTGGCAAATGACGCAGTTTACGGCTGATGTTACCGCGTTCACGATTATTTATAGCGGCATCATACAAGGAACGGGATTAGGCTTCTTGTTTGTTCCGTTGTCTACTGTCACTTTTGCGACCTTGAATCCTAAATTCCGCAATGAAGGGACGGCGATGTTTAGTCTGTTACGTAACATAGGTAGTAGTATTGGTATTTCGGTTGTGACCACCTATCTTGCACAGCGTGTACAGATTAATCATTCTGCGTTTGCTGATTATATGACGCCTTTTAACCTGAATTTGAATGTGGCACAACAAGAGGGCATGTGGAATACACATACGACTCAAGGCTTGGCCTCGCTTAATCAAATGGTGAATACACAAGCGATGACCTTGGCGTATTTGCAAGACTTTCGGTTTGTGATGTGGGTCGCGATTTGTGCTTTGCCTTTGGTCTTTTTAATCAAGGGAGAGGCCAAAAAAGCCCAGTAAAAGAGCAGGTTATTTGTCGAAAAAGGCGCAATGGTGTTTTCCATTAGCGCCTGCTGATTCTTTCAATGATGATCTAGCGAATTAGAGTACGGAATTCACAAAGTTTTTCAGCTCGTCGGTTTGTGGATTGGCAAAGACCTCTTTCGCTGGGCCTTCTTCCCAGACTTTACCTTGGTGCATAAAGACGACTCGATCGCCCACATCTCGAGCAAAGTTCATTTCGTGGGTCACCAGCACCAGTGTCATGCCTTCTTTGGCAAGTTGTTCTAGTACTTTTAGCACATCGCCAACCAGCTCTGGATCAAGTGCCGAGGTGATTTCATCACACAATAACACTTTCGGGTTCATGGCTAACGCACGGGCGATGGCGACACGTTGTTGCTGGCCGCCAGAAAGCTTTTCTGGGAAACTATCAAACTTATCCGCTAAGCCGACCTTGTCGAGCATGGCTTTGGCCGTTTCCTGTGCTTCTTGTTTGCTTTTTTTAAGAACGATGGTGGGCGCTAACATGATGTTTTCGCCGACCGTCAAATGAGGGAAAAGGTTAAAGCTTTGGAAAATCATCCCGACGCTACGGGCCAATATTCTGACTTGAATCTCTTCCGTCGTCACTTCTTTACCATCGACTGTGATGCCGCCTTTTTGGTATTTTTCTAAGCCGTTCATGCAGCGCAATAAAGTACTTTTCCCTGATCCACTACGACCTATGATAGAGATCACTTCACCCGCTTTAATATCGAGGTTAATGCCTTTTAAAACGTGCAGATCGCCGTAGTATTTGTGTACTTCATGAATATTAACGAGAGACATTGAATTTCTTCTCCAAAATTTTACTGGTCAGCGATAAGGGATAACACAGTGCAAAGTAAATGAGGGCGACAAAGGCAAAGACTTTGAATGGTTCAAAGGTGGCATTATTGAGCATAGTTCCAGCTTTGGTGAGCTCTACAAAACCAATGACTGACGCCAAGGCCGTGCCTTTGACAACCTGTACGGAAAACCCGATAGAAGGAGCAAGGGCGACTTTAAACGCTTGTGGCAATACCACATAGCGCAGGGTTTGTAGAAAGCTCAGTCCTAAACAACGGGAGGCCTCCCATTGGCCTTTTGGTAAGGTGTCGATACAACCACGCCAAATTTCTACCAAGAAAGCACTGGTGAACAAGGTCAAAGAAAGGACGGCGGCGTTCCACGCTGAAATATTCAGCCCCACCAAAGATAAACCGAAGAAGCAAAGGAACATCTGCATTAATAGTGGCGTCCCTTGAAACACTTCCACATAAAATTTGATCAGGCCTGTCAGCACTGGATTCTTGGTCAAACGAGCGGCTGTCAAGCATAAGGCAACACTGATACCACCAGCAAACGCGGCCAGCGACAACAAAACTGTCCATTGAGTGGCAATTAATAAGTTACGAATAATGTCGTAGTTAGAAAACTCAATCATCTTTCAGCTCGATAAGAGAACAATCTCTTTCCAATGAGGTTAAAGGCTTTACGCATGAGAATGGCTAAAAACAAATACAAGAGAGCGGTGACCAGATAACATTCAAAGCTGCGAAAGTTACGGGATTGCACAAAGTTAGCAGCATAGGTCAGATCCTGTACTGAAATTTGAGACAGTACCGCTGAGCCTAGCATGACAATAATGCATTGGCTGGTAAGGGCCGGATAGATCTTTTCGATTGCAGGAATGATGACAACACGAAACAAGGTTTGTTTAAAACTTAAGCCAAGGACTTTACCAGCCTCCCATTGCCCTTTTGGTGTGGAAGCAAGACCAGCACGAATGATTTCTGTGCTGTAGGCGGCAAGGTTCACCACCATCGCAATGATGCCCGCTTCCCAGGCAGAGAGTTTTAAGCCAATACTCGGTAAACCAAAAAAGATAAAAAACAGTTGGACGATAAAGGGCGTATTACGAATGAGTTCTACGTAGACATTGACGACGCGTGACAACCAAGTTGCGCCGTATTGGCGAGCCACAGCAAATGTGACCCCCAATATCAAGCCCAAAACCGTTGCCAACAGACTGATTTCTACGGTCGTTATTAAGCCATGTATAAACACATGGCTATAGGGTAAAAGAGCAGCAAAATCTAACATGGAGGTTATTCACCAAAGCCTTTCGGTAACGGTGCTTTTAACCATTTAAGAGAGATTTTGTTGAGGGTGCCGTCTTTTAGCGCCTTGCTGATCAGTTCATTTACTTTGGCTTTGAGCGCTGGCTCGTTCTTCATCATACCGATGTAGCAAGGCGAGTTTTTCAATACAAACTTACTAACGGGGGCATGGCTTGGATCGCGTTTGGCAATATTGGCGGCGACAAGGTTGCCTGTTGCGATAAGATTGACCTGCCCAGATAAGTAAGCCGATAGAGTGGTATTATTGTCTTCAAAACGCTGTATTGTGGTGCTTTTAGGGGCAATTTTGGTGAGTTCCAGATCTTCTATCGCTCCACGGGTCACCCCAACGGTTTTATTCGCAAGGTCAGCCGCGTCATGAACTGGGATGTCTTTTTCACCAAATACCCCTAGGAAGAACGGTGCATAAGCTTTGGAAAAATCGATGGCCTTTTCGCGTTCTGGGTTTTTCCCGAGGCTGGAAATGACTAGGTCTACTTTGTGGGTTTGAAGATAAGGGATACGGTTGGCGCTGGTTACTGGTACCAGTTGCAGTTTTACATCCAACTGTTTAGCTATGTAGTTGGCCATATCAATGTCAATACCTTGCGGCTGCATATTGAGTCCGACAGAACCAAAGGGGGGAAAGTCTTGAGGGACGGCAATACGGATGAGATGACGTTGCAGAATATCGTGTAACGAATCTGCTTGAGCGACGGCGATAGAACCTAAAGACGCTGCAATAATAAGTACTTTGCTGAAAAAAGATTTCATACCCATGGGGGCTCCTTTATTTGAGGGGGGTGATGGTCAACGCAGAATTGCAACAGGTGTGCCAGCATGAAATTTATATTTCATTTCGATGATAAGATAATGTATTTATAGGCATATTTTACAAAACTTAACCGAGTGGTTATTTTTTGTGTCGACAATGATATGGTGCATTATCGCGCAACATTGGATTAAGTTGGTGCAAATCAATGGTCTATTATGGGGCGTCGTGTCCTGTCTCAATGGTTTGAGTCAATTCTACGTCCTGTCTGATACGTCTATCCCTAGTACTTCTAGCGCTCGCAAGCTATTATGCTTGGCCATATAACGTATCAAGGCGGCGGTCTTAGGAGGCGAGGATGAATTCACATAATCGACATTTTATTTTAGGTTATGGCAGTCTAATCAACAGTCAAAGTCGTGCCAAAACAGGGGAAACGGGGCAAGTCTGGCCTGTGAAATTACAAGGGTTTGAACGCCATTGGTCTGTCATGTCTGCCGAGTTTGGTATGAGCTCTGTCGCGGTGATTCAGTCGCCAACACAGGCCTGTAACGGAGTGTTAGTGGAAGTCCCCGTTGATCAATTGCCGCTATTTGATGAACGTGAGAGAGGCTATGAGCGCGCCCAAATTACGTTATCTCAATTAACCGCTTATCAAGATGATCCGCTTCCTGATGGGACCTATTGGGTCTATCACACCGCCGATGTGGTTCCCCCGCACTCTGACTGTCCCATTGCTTTAAGTTATGTCGATGTGATTTTATCGGGCTGCTTGGAACATGGTGATGCCTTTGTACAAGATTTCTTAGCACAAACTAAGGGCTGGAATGCGCCATTGCTAAATGATCGACAAACCCCACGCTATCCCCGCGTTCAGCGAGATCTGTCTACAGAGCGCTTGAATCGGCTATTAGCACCTGTCACTACCCTTTCCACTAAAGAGTTATCTGTAACCTATGAACTTTAATTCGACGAGTCAATTATTGGCACGCAATGAATCTGAACTGACTGGCAAAGTGTTGTTTGCCAACCCCGAAGACACCTATGCACAAGAGTTGAACAACTTAGCGGATGTGTATGCTTGGAGCCAATCCAAAACGCAATATGATGCGCTCATACAAGTGGGGTTTGACGAGAGTAAATTGTTGTTTAGCGAGCAATGGGACGCGCATCTAGGCAGTGATTTTGATCATGTCATTATTTATCAACCCAAGGCAAAAGAGCTTTTGTCCTATCTTTTAGCAGTGACGCTGCCGCATTTAAAAGAAGGCGGACAAGTCTGGCTGGTGGGTGACAATAAAAGTGGTGTGAAATCCGCGACCAAATATTTAGAAGCGAGCGTAGACGAGATTGGGAAGGTGGACAGTGCGAAGCACTGCTTGCTGTATCAAGGTTATAAACGTCGTCCTGCCGAGCCTTTTGTTTTGGAAAAATGGGTGACCACTTGGTCGTTGGAGGTGGCTGGCCAATCGCTGGTGTTATGCAGCTTGCCCGGTGTTTTTGGGCATAAAAAACTCGATAAAGGGACGGAGCTATTACTAGAGCAACTGAGCAGCCATCGTTTTATGAGTGATGTGAAAAATGCTCGCTTGCTCGATTTCGGTTGTGGTGATGGCATTATTGCCCTTTGGCTTTATTGCAAAACGGGCGCGCCTATTACCGCGTTAGATGACAGTGCTCTGGCAATCAAGGCAACGCAGTTGACGTTTGCGGCCAATCAGGCGAGCCAGGCATTGACGGTGATTGCATCCAATGGTCTGAAAGAGGTGAAAGGTCGTTTTAATTATGTGATTACCAATCCGCCTTTTCATTCAGGCATTAATACGGACTATAGCGTTGCTGAGTACTTCTTTATGGGCGTGAAAGATCATCTGACACTCAATGGGGAGTTGTTTGTGGTGGCTAATGATTTCTTACGCTACCCGCCCTTGCTAGATGCCGCATTAGGTTCCCATAGTCGCCTTTTACGAGATAAAGGTTTTGCTATTTATCACGGACGTCAACCGAAGAAAAAGTAACCGAGAACCTCCCTATAGCGTTACTTAGCGTAACGCTATAATGTTTTTTCCTCCCTTCGTTTACCGAGACTATTTATTGATCGCAAAACGCTGTACTAGAACATCCCATTCCTTTGTTATATCTAAAACACGATCACCTGATTTGGGGTTAGCCGCAACGTCTTAATGGTAGGCGTGACGGCTATCGTCTGGTTTTATAGCCATAGTGGCGGCCAGAAAAATCGCGACCCTTACCACAATGTATCAACAACACATTCTACTTTAGGCTTTCTCTTGCCACCCCATTGCTTCCATTAAAAAGCACTGTCCAGTCCTAACGCCGTTTCACCATTTTATGATGTGAAATGCGCGCTTTGTGTGGCTTGTCATGGGGTGTTTTCACATGGGTAAAGCGGTACGGACTTATTGTCTACTTTGGGTCAATTTCACCCAGAATGACTCGAAATTGTGCATTTAAAACGGCACAGAATTCTGACTGACTCTCTGTTTTATCCTCAAATTGTTGTTTTGTATAACAAAATGGAAAGGTGGCATGAAAAATGGATTAAAACAAATGTGTGCATTTATCACATATTTCAAATTGCACGTATTTTTGCATGTTGCAGTGTTTTCCGTTTTGGCATGAAAAAGCCAAATCGTAGGTGATTTGCCCATGTATCGTCCCCTTTATTGAAATGGCTGTGGTGACTGATGGGTTATCAGGAATGAATCGAAATTCCTGTTTGAGAAGATTAAACAAATAATAGGAAAAATTATGACTGATTACTCTATTAACAAGAATGCGGCGGTTGCTTCAAAAATGTCGACTTTAGTCGATGAGAAAACCGCTGTGTTAACAGGCCCTGCTCATTTAATGCTAAAGCGGCTTAGAGAAAAAGAATTCAGTGCCACAGAGCTATTAGAGTGGCATTTTAACCGCGTCGATCAATTAAACGACCAACTAAATATTATTGTTGATCAGGATAGAGAACGAGCGATGGCGGCAGCACGACGGGTGGATCGTCTACGTGCATTAAATAAACCCATTGGGGTTCTAGCGGGGCTTCCGATGACCATAAAGGACTCATTTGAGGTCGTCGGTATGAAAGCAACCTGCGGTTTACCGCACCTTGCCAACCATCGGCCAAAGAAGGATGCGATTCTGGTGAAGCGGATCCGTGACGCAGGGGCCTCTATCTTTGGTAAAACTAATTTACCTGCTGGGTGTGGAGATCACCAAAGTTATAACGATATTTATGGCGTAACCAATAACCCGTGGAGTATCAAACATACCGTAGGTGGCTCTTCTGGTGGGTCTGCCGCCTCACTCGCAGCGGGTTTTACAGCCTTGGAGCTTGGTAGTGATATTGGGGGCTCTATTCGTTGTCCATCGCATTTTTGTGGTGTGTTTGGTCATAAACCCACTTACGGTGTGTTGCCAGTGGCCGGCCATATTCCTCCGGGACCATTTTCGACTTCACCCTCGCCTTTGAGCGTTATGGGGCCGTTGGCGCGTGATGCATCGGATTTACGTTTGTTGTTTGGTGTACTGTGTGGGTTACACGAATCCGATGATTCGGCGGCTGCCCATCTTCCACCACAGCGTTATCAAACTCTACATGAATACAAAGTGGGGGTTTGGTTGGATGCATTTCCGCTTGATGAAGGCTATGCCAAAGCGATTTTGCAATTTGTCGAAGACCTTCGCCAAGAAGGCGTCAAGGTAGATGTCGGTGTTCATCCAGACATTGATCCGCAAGATATTCATGATACCTATTTAAAAACACTGTTTGGTGTCATTGGTAGCCGCATGGAACCGGATGTGAAAGAGGCATTTTTAGCACAAGCCCAGTCCTTCGAAGGCAAGCCATTTGCGAAAGAATTGTATGAATATACCAAACATCCTGCCCATGAAAGTGAATCCGTCAACCAAGCTCGCGCAGAAAATAATGAAAAATGGCAGCACTTCTTCCAGCAGTATGACGTATTGATCTGCCCTGTTACCTCAACGGTTGCTTTCGAGCATCAATTGGAAGGCCATGGCCCTAGTGCTCAGATTGGTCGTGTATTGACCATCAGCGGTCAACAAGCCCCCTATCTCTATAACTTGTCGTGGCCAGGTTTGGCCACGTTAGCCAACTTGCCGGCGACAGCCATGCCGACAGGATATTTGGTTAATGGTTTACCTGCTGGGATACAGATTCTCGGTGATCTCTACCAGGATAATACTACCTTGGCGTTTGCGGAAATGGCTGCCAGACAGCTTAATCCGTTTTCTTGCCCACCACTGTCATTAGATAAGTCTGTTGCTTAGGAGTAAATATAATGGGAATAACAAAAGAATGTGATGTTGTTGTGGTCGGAGCCGGGCTTTCTGGTCTGCAAACCGCCACCCTTTTAAAAGAACAAGGATTGTCTGTTCTTGTATTAGAAGCGCGTGATCGTGTGGGTGGCCGTTTGTTAAGCCACACATTGAAAAATGGGGCTCGAGTTGACCTCGGTGGCCAATGGCTTGGAGCAACCCACCATCGTGCTCATAAAATTGTGAAGTCATTAGGTGAAGAGTTATTTCCGACTTATAACAAAGGAAAGAACGTTTTCATGATGACGGGAGAAAAACAAGTAAGAGACAGTTTTTTCCCTGAGATGGACGACGATGTCGCAGAAGAAATTGAACGCGCTATGGCTCGTTTGAACGAGCTGGCTTTTGAAATCGATACGACGAAGCCATGGGCAAAAGAAGAGCACCGAGCATACGATAAAATCACATACGCCGATTGGATTCGTCAGAATACGACGTCTGATATTGCCAGGAATGCTATGACGTTCATTGCCATGTCGATCTTTTCGGCAGAAGCCCATGAGCTGTCAATGTTGCATGTCTTATTCTATGTTGCGTCAGGCGAAGGCATTGATACTCTAATTGGCACAGAAGACGGGGCGCAAGAGCTTCGTTTTACCAATGGGGCACAACAGTTACCAATCGGCTTAGCGAAACGTCTTGGTGACGATGTGCTACTGAATCAGCCTGTCACCTGTATTGAGCATTTCAGTCATCACGTGGTGGTGTCTACCCATTCCCTGCAAGTGAACGCCAAACGCGTTGTTGTTGCTTTGCCTCCAACGTTGGCGGGTCGCTTGTCTTATAAGCCCGCGCTTCCAGGCATTCGTGATCAATTAACACAACGCACTGCCATGGGGGCTGTCATCAAAGTGATCGTCACATTTGAGAAGCCTTTCTGGCGTGACGAGGAGCTTAGTGGTTTGGCGTCGTCTACCGCTTTGCCATTGAGTTTGACCTATGACAACTCACCGCAAGATGGGAGCTGTGGCATTTTGGTTGGCTTTATGGAGGCGGATGAAGGTCGCTATTGGGGAACCAAAACAGCCCAAGAGCGTGAGCAAAAAGTCATCGAATGTCTACGCGACTATTTTGGCCCGCAAGTCGATCGTTACACCGAATATAAAGAGCTAGATTGGGCGCAAGAAGAGTACTCGCGTGGTGCTTATGGTGGTTACTTGCCACCAGGCGCTTGGAGCATTTTTGGCGAGGCGGTTAGTCAACCAATTAATAGTATCCACTTTGCGGGGACTGAAACCGCCTCACAATGGGCGGGTTATATGGAAGGGGCACTGCAATCGGCAGAGCGCGTTGCAGAAGAAATTCTTGAGGTTTTAAACGTGAAGCATCGTCATCAGGCTGTGAACTAGGAGAGGACTAAAGGTTCACCCTCTTTGGGTCAATTCCACCCAATATGGTCCAGCATTGGGCGTTCCTGCGAGGGAATTACATAGAACCAAAGAGGGTGTTTAGTAAATAAACTGTTGTTTTAAATAACAATAATGTTTGTTTTATATACCGTGATAAAAATGGCACGAAATGTGGATTAAAAAACTTAATTATGTGCACATATCACATAGCGTAAATTGCACATATTTTTTCGGAGGCAATTAATGGCTAGTAAATATATTACTCTCAGATTGGATGAATTAAATTCTCGGGCGAAAGAAGTGGGAAGCATGCGCCACGAATCCCAGTTGGGCCTCACCTTGCGTGAAGTTCGGTTGATTATTCTGATCGCCGATGAGACGGGCATTAATATTAATAGCCTGGTCGAAAACTCCTTTTTAGAACGGACGATCGTTTCTAGAACCGTCACAAAATTGTGTCAATCGGGCTTAGTGAACAGGGTCGTGAACGACAAAGATGCCCGCCAAACTCAACTCTTTTTAACGCCAGAAGGCGTTAAAACAGCACAAAAAGCCAAAAAACTCTCTAATGAAGGGATCGCGAGCATGCTAGCCACATTAACGCCCCATGAAAGAGAGATCTTTGAGTTATCCCTTGAAAAGGTATTGGCGAAAGTTCTGACGGACCTTGAGGAGGAAAAAAAGAAACAAAAACAGTCCCAGAACGTGTGTTAGTTCTCAACGTTTAGCAATGCAGTATCCAAAACAATAAAAAGAAGCCTGCCACAGCCGTGTGCTATGGCTTCAAAAAATAAAAAACCATAATAAATCAAGGTACCGATCATGAACGAAACAGTATTAGAAGCAACAACGAAACAAGGCATCAAGCAATCTGATGACGTGCAATCACTGAAAAGATCACTGGGCTTGAAAGAGTTAGTGGCCTACGGTTTAGCCTTTATTGCCCCCGTTGCACCACTGACTACTTTTGGTTTTGTGTGGAATGTCTCGGGCGGCTTTATCGCTCTAGCGTATGTGGTGGCTACTATTTGTATGTACTTTACAGCAAGAAGCTATGTCACCATGTCGGAGCAAGTTCAATCTGCTGGTTCTATATACAGCTATGTCCGATTTGGCTTGGGCAATTTTGCGGGGTTTATCGGTGGTTGGATGATTTTATTGGACTACTTATTGATTCCCGCCTTGGTATTTGTACTGATGTCATTCAGTACTCATATTTTAGTGCCATCGATTAGTCGTGAAAACTGGATCTTAATCTTAGTGGGGACGTCGTTTCTTATTAACTGGTTTGGTGTCAATGTTACGGCGAAAGCCAGTTTGTACGCGGTTATTGCGCAGTTTTTAATGGTAGGTGGCGTAGTTGCTTTGGCGATTTTTGCCTTACAGGATGGCAAAGGTACCGGCGCAGTGACTTTAGAGCCCCTCTATAACAGCGTGGATTTTAGCTGGCACTATGTGTTAGCGGGTGCTTCTATTTGTGTTTTGTCCTTTTTAGGGTTTGATGCCATCACCACATTAGGAGAAGAAACTCGAACGAAAGATGCGAAGCAGATTGGCCGTGCCATTATGATTGTTCTCGCTCTGTGTGGTGTGGTATTTACGGTGACGACCTTGGTGATTGGTAACCTGATGAAGGGCATTGAGTACTCGAATCCTGCTACTGCTATTTTTGAAATTTTAGCCATTCAAGTGGGCCCTTGGGCATCGACGACCTTGGCGTGGTTGTTGGCGATTATTGTGGGCTTTTCTAATACGTTACCGATGCAGTCTAGTGTGGCGCGTGTGTTGTATGCAATGGGACGTGATCGTCAATTGCCGCATTTTTTGTCTAAATTACACCCTAAATTTCAAACCCCTTATATGGCAATGGTGGTGGCAACGGTAATCACCCTTGCAACGGCCTTGATTATGAAAGATAACCTGGGCATTTTAGCCTCTCTGGTTAATTTCGGTGCCTTATCCGGCTTTTTATTACTGCATGTGGCGGTGTTTGTTCGCTTTGGGTTGAATAATCCCGATCGTAAATGGTTTGTCCATATTATTGTACCTATTGTGGGGGGGGCGATTGTGCTGGCTGTATTCTCTGGTATGGATCGTTTTGCGATGATCTTGGGAGGTACTTGGCTAACGGTAGGCATTATTTATGGCTTAGTGAATCGACAAAAAACAAAAATCGCTATGGAGGTGTAGTTAGCATCGAAAAAGAACAGGTCTGATGGCCTGTTCTTTTTCGTACTGTTGGACGCTTCTTGACTATCTAATTAAGGAAGGTTGTGTGATCAGGTTAGTTCGAAGACTTTAATGTCCACTGTGTCGGCTGCTGGATAGGTAACCGAACCGGTAAAAATACTGTCGTTTAACCAGGATAGAGGCCCTTCTGGTGCGGAAAAAACGGGCGTACAGCGGCAGTAATACTCACTTTCTGGAATGGGCCAAATGCCTTGCTCAACCATCTCTTGGCCTTTTGGGGTGTTACGAATTAGCCCTGTATTTTGGATGTTAATCACTTGACCCGCTTCGGTTTGTAGGGAATAGATGGCATTCAGTATTCCTACTTTGTCGACCCGCTCACGAAAAAAATCTGCCCCATTGGGTAACACCACCCCTTTTACCTTCGATTGATCGTCACAAATCGCGTAGAACTCACCCCCTATGATGGGATAGTTCATACGGATGCCGTCTGGTGTGTTGCCCAGTTCAACGGGTGGGGTGATTTTCGCCATGATGTGCATTCTAAGGGTCAGTTGATGGGTAGATGTTGGCATAATGGTGTCCTTATGATTCATTTTTCGAATGTATTTTGTTTTATTGTTAAACTATCTTTCTTCTAATTGCTATTGAATTCAACAAAAAGATGGCAATGCTGTGTATTTTTCTCTGACTGATAAAATCCTTTTAGGTCATAAATCATGAAACTTAAACGACACTATGACACTGAGTGCTAATATAAGCGTATGATTTTCACTGGGAGTGGTTACATCGTTGTTGGGTTGGATGGGAGTCTATCGTGTTATCGCGTTTGCCAAAGTGGGTGGAGTACGGTGCATTTTTACTAGCGATGGTTGCAGGCTTTGTCAATGCTGTAGCCTTGTTAGGGTTTGAACATCAAGCGGTCTCACATGTGTCTGGGACGGCGACATTAGTGGGCAGTCAGATAGTGAATGACACAGGAGAGCTACTCCGCTTAGTGGGCATTCTGTTGAGCTTTTTATTGGGGTCGGCCATTTCTGGTTTTATGCTAACCAGCTCATCACTTAAGCTGGGGCGTTTCTATGATGTGCTGCTGACTCTAGAGGCCTGTCTGTTACTGGTTTCCATGTATTTTTTAATGCAGGGTAATGATATCGGGCCCTTCTTTGCTTCGACCGCGTGTGGCTTACAAAATGCGCTGGCGACGACCTATAGTGGTGCGGTGGTGAGAACGACCCATCTGACCGGAATTTTTACGGATTTAGGCATTATGCTCGGCGGTGCTTTTCGCGGCAAACAGGTCGATAAGCGTAAAGCTTGGCTTTTGGTGACCATCGTAACAGGTTTTATTTCTGGTGGTTCTTTTGGCACCTTGGTATTCGACTCATACCGTTTTAAAGCGTTGGCGATTCCTGCCACACTGTGCTTTTTATTAGCCATTGTGTATCGAGTATATCGTCGACGCTTGATTAAAGTGGAGGCGAGTTAAATCTTTTTAGCCTTATCACATTAAAACCGTGGTGTATAAAAAGATCGACAGAGCAAAGTGTTCTATAGTGAAAGCACAATAATCGGAATAAAAAAATAATCAGGAGCAGATCATGACGCAGCATTTGGTACTGAGTTTTATAGGCGATGATAAGCCAGGTATGGTGGAGAGCTTGTCGGATGTGATTCGTCGCCATCATGGTAATTGGTTGGAAAGTCGTATGGCGCATCTGGCGGATAAGTTTGCGGGTATTTTGACGTTAACGGTTCCAGCGGATCAGCAAGAGGCGCTTATTCAAGCCTTGCGAGCCTTTGATCAAAAGGGCGTCAGTGTGACGGTAGAAAAAGCCAATGTCCCTGCCAGTAGCGGGCAGATTTTGTATTTGTCCGTAGTGGGTAACGATAAACCAGGCATTGTTCAGGAAGTCTCACAAGTGCTGCATGCGTTGATGGTCAATGTTAAAGAGCTGCATACTTCCTGCGAACCTGCACCAATGAGCTCTGACATGTTATTCAAGGCGGATCTTGTGTTGCGGGTGCCCGATGGCTTGCAAGTGTCGGATATTGAAGCGGCGTTGGAACGTATAGGCAGTGACTTAATGATAGAGTTGAGCTCGGACCCTGTTTAACTTTGGGCCAGTCTCTGTGTAAGGAAACATTAGGGATAACCGCCCTATAAGCCATGTTAGTTATTCTTTTGTGGCGTTAAACTTGTTAATTTAACGTCACAACATCAAGGAGTGAAACGCTGACCTCTCTTTTCTTCCCTAATGGGGAAACTCTTCTCTAAAGCCAGCGCTTTTCTTTATCGAATATTGATTATTCCTGCTAGGAGGCGATGATTGAGCAAAACTTTTCGATCCCTATCGAACCCGAATTATCGATTGTGGTTCATCGGGGCGGTTATCTCCAATATCGGTACCTGGTTGCAACGTACCGCTCAAGACTGGATTGTGATCGCGCAATTGTCGGATAAAAATGCTTCCGCTGTTGGTCTGGTGGTCTTTTTACAATTTGCACCGCAAATTCTGCTGCTGCCGATCACGGGTTGGACTGTTGATAAATTCAACCGTCGAAAAATTCTCATGGTGACGCAAGTGTTAATGGCGTTATTGGCATTGGTTCTTGGGCTGTTGATATTGAGTAATGTGGTAGCCCTGTGGCAGGTGTGTGTCTGTGCTTTTTTATTAGGTTGTGTCGCGGCGTTTGATGCGCCTGCTCGCCAATCCTTTGTGTCCGATATCGTCAACGAAAAAGAGTTGTCTAATGCGGTATCGTTGAATTCTCTGTCCTTTAATACGGCGCGCCTTGTTGGACCGGCGATTGCTGGGTTGTTGATTTCATGGATTGGCGCGGGATGGGTGTTTTTGCTTAATGCCGTATCTTTTATTCCCATGTTAACCTCCTTATATCGTTTGCGCTTGCATTTGCCAGAAAGAGAAAATGTCGTGACGGTAGATGTCGGGGGAGCTGGGTTTGCGTCGAACTTTTTCGATGGCTTCCGCTACGTCGCCAAAAGCAGAAAAATGACCACTGTGGCCTTGATGACGTTCCTGATCTGTTCATTTGGTATGAACTTCGCTGTGTACTTGTCTTCTATGACAGTGCATGTATTTAAAGGCCATTCAGATCAATATGGTTTTTTGATTTCTACCATGGCCATCGGCTCGATGACAGGGGCGGTGATCACCGCGAGGCGAATACAGCCGACCATGCTGTTTATCACTATTGCGGCCTCAGGGGTGGCGATTAGTAGTATCGTGGCGGCGTATTGCACGAGCTTCTATGGTTTTTGTGTGGCTTTGGTCTTTTTAGGGTTGAGTTTACAAGCTTTTAATACCTCGTCTAATACACTGATGCAGCTGTCAACGGAGCGTCACTATCGGGGGCGGGTAATGGCGATTGTGATCGCCACGGCCTTGGGCAGCACGGCACTGGGCGGCCCTGTAGTCGGAGCAGTGGCCGATTGGCTGGGGCCTCGCTGGGGAGTCGGTATCGGTGGCTTGTCGGCTTTGATTGCGGTTGGATTTGGGGTTCGTTATCTACGTCAAAAGACAACTTCGTGACATCCTGAGTCGTTTTGAGCTGTCGGTTGCAACCCATTTCATAGAAAAAGCCAGTATGGCATCCATACTGGCTTAACAAAAATCGTCAACGTATTTTAGGACGAGACAATTATATCTTAACCATAAAGGTGCCTTTTGGCACAACTGGCAGGTATTTTTTATAGAAGTTTATATAATCCTGCTGTGGGTGCAAATCGCTAAACAGCTTGGGATACAGGGCTTTCGCGTAGAATTCGATCATGGCTCCGTCCATAATGGTACGACAAGCGCCATGATAGGCACCATACATCCGATTATTTTTGACGGCGGATAGAGTCGACCAGCCAGTACGATTTTTGAATCCGGCTAAACGCTCTCTGGCCACTTTTTTAGAAATCCCCTGACCCATCAGCATGCCATCACTTTTTCCTACTTCGTATCCTGTTATCACGATGACGTCAGGGTTAGAGGCAATGATTTGCTCTGGGTTCATTTTTCCCCACCATTCCACATAAGGGGCGGCAATATTATCACCCCCTGCGATGGTGCTGATGGCTCCCCA
This sequence comes from Marinomonas sp. 63XJN7_7_ISO-PGPR-S23-202, assembly GCF_056173505.1. Lineage (NCBI taxonomy): Bacteria > Pseudomonadati > Pseudomonadota > Gammaproteobacteria > Oceanospirillales > Oceanospirillaceae > Marinomonas > Marinomonas sp. 63XJN7_7_ISO-PGPR-S23-202. The sequence continues at coordinate 133,372 of NZ_CM149677.1, forward strand.
CATGTTTTTACCAAAGGTATAGCCAATGTCATTGACCCCAGAGGCGCCAAACTCCGTGTAGACTTTTGGCTTAGGTAAATTGGCTTTAGCGAGTCGACTCTTAATCAAGTGGACGGTATGAGCGTACTGGTTGGCGATTTCTTCGGCACGCTTCTGTTGGCCTGTTATCACCCCAATGATTTTGGTGCTTAACACATGGCGCTTTAAGGTTTCGGCGTTGTAGTCCACCACCACGACAGGAATGCCAGCATTTTCCAAGCGTTTTACATCGTCACCAAGCGCTTTGTATTGCCAAGCGGCCAGCATAATAAGATCTGGATTTAAGCTGATGACCTTTTCTACCGAGAAAGTCTTTGTATCCACTCGGCCAATAGCTGGGATCTTGGCCAATGAAGGGCGGTGTTTGACATACATGTCCCAGTTTGCTTTGCGGGCTTGCCAAATGTATCTTGACATACCAACCACATGGTCGTAGGCGGCTTCGGTACCGATGGCCATATAGTCTTCAGGGTAAAAACCAACAATGACGCGTTTTGCTGGCGCATCAAAGGTGACGTGTCGTCCTAAAACGTCGGTAATGGTAGTGGTCTGAGCGACGCTGAGGGTTGAGAACAACAGCGCTGCAGTACAGAGTAGTTTTTTAAGCATGAACAGTATCCTTAAGAAATCATCAACACATTTTTTTTAACTTACGAATAAGGGCGGCTTTAGAAAAGGCCGTAAAAACACAAGAATCACTTGTGCGAATATTACGTTCAATTACAATACATATGCAAATCATTATCATTGCTTTTTCTAATTATATTGCGAATAGCCCTTTAATGATTTTGTAGAAACGCGATAATAGGCGGCTCAATTTGTGTTATTGAGAAGCAAGTAAGCGAAGAACAAGGCGTTTTAGCGATGGTTTTCCTAACGAAAAGGTGTATTGCCTTAGGTCACGATGGTGTTATCCAAGGTTCACGGGCAATACAGGATAAAAATACATGATAGATTCAAATATAGTTCATAGCGCCCTTAAGGCTCAGAGAAGCTATGAACGACGACGGTTTTTGATAATCAGTTTACTGGCCCTGCTATTGGTATTGTCTTTTGTTTTCGATATTGCCACTGGCCCATCCATGATCAGTGTGCTGGATGTCACCCATGCCTTAGCGCACTTGTTTGGTTTCCCCGTTGAGGTAGCGAATACGACACAAATTATTGTGTCCAGCCTGCGCTTACCCATGGCCGTCATGGCGGTGGTCGTAGGGGGCTCATTAGGGGTCGGTGGGGCTGAGATGCAAACCTTACTGAATAACCCAATGGCGAGCCCTTACACCTTAGGGATGGCGGCGGCATCAGGCTTTGGGGCGGCTTTGATGTTGTATTTAGGTTCCCTTGGTTTGGAATCGAATGTGGCGGTGCCCATCGGTGCCTTTGTATGCTGTATGTTATCCGCGAGTTTGTTGTTTGGACTGGCAATGATGCGCCATATTACCTCGGGCCAGTTGATTCTAGCGGGGATTGCCCTGCTCTTCTTATTTCAATCACTACTCTCGTTGGTGCAATTTGTGTCTTCGCCAGAGTTGAGTCAGCAAATTTTGTTTTGGTTGTTTGGTAGTTTAACGAAATCCAGTTGGACGAATGTGAGTATTACCGCTGGCATGATCACTCTGTGTCTGATCATGTTGATAAAAGACTCGTGGAAGCTGACGGCCTTACGTTTAGGGGAAGAGAGGGCAAAAAGCTTAGGGGTTGACGTGACACGCCTACGGCTAAAAACTCTGGTGCTTGTCGCCATTATGACGGCTACTGTCACCAGTTTTGTTGGTATCATTGGTTTTATCGGCATTGTCGCGCCCAATATCGCTCGTATGTTGGTGGGGGAAGATCAACGTTACTTTTTGCCTTTATCCTTTCTTGTGGGGGCGTTTTTATTATCCAGTGCGTCGGTATTGTCCAAAGTGATTGTACCTGGGGCGCTGTTTCCTATTGGTATTGTGACGGCCATTATCGGGGTGCCGTTTTTCTTCTGGTTGATCATGAGTAAGAGACGCTAAATATGTTGGAAGTTCGTCATTTACATCTCGCCTTTGATGATTTGGTGCTCGCGGATGATATGAGCTTTACCCTTAAGGCTGGGCAAACTCATGTGATCATTGGCCCCAATGGCACAGGTAAGAGCTCGTTGCTGAAAGCTTTATTTGGCGATTTAGTGCCTCAGCAAGGACGTATTTTCTTTCAGGATCAAGAAATAGACCGCAAACATCTTGGTGAGTGGCGTCAACATTTTGGTTATATGCCCCAAGACATTCGTCTGGATGTGGGCCTGAGTGTATTAGAAGTGGTGCTGCTTGGTCAGCTTGATGCTTTATCCTTAAAACTTGGCGATAGCTTGCTAGAAGAAGCGCTTGGCGCCTTGCATCAAATTGGGCTTGTACACCTTGCTAATCGCGATGTGCGGACATTGAGTGGTGGACAATGCCAGATGGTGCTGTTTGCTCAAGCCCTGATGCGTCAGCCGAAAATTCTTATGCTGGACGAACCCGTCAGTGCGTTGGATCTGCATTTCCAGCAAGTCATGCTGGATCATTTAGATTCACAAACGAAGGCGAAAGACTGGGTTTCAGTGATGGTCCTACACGATTTGAATCTGGCAGCACAGTATGCCGATAACTTGTTGGTATTAAAGGGCGGTAAGCTTGTGGCTCATGGCTCGCCTAAAGAGGTATTAACTCCAGAGTTAGTGAAAGCAGTGTATGGCGTCAAAGCCGATGTCATTCTCGATAGTGCAGGCGTCCCTTTTATTCGAACACAACGCAACGGACATGAAGCGCCTTTAGCTGCGGTGGTGTAAACTCTGCTGTTTTCACCCCTTCCTTATCCAAGAGTATCCCAATAGATTATTCATGAACACCTCTGACTTTCTTAATGACTGGCGTCGCTTGTCGGCTGCCAGTCGCGTCTTGATTATTAACAGCTTTACCTTCAACCTTGGTTTTTACATGCTGTTGCCCTATCTCGCGGATCATCTGCAGCGGTCATTGGGGTTGAGCCCTTGGTATGTCGGTTTGGTCATTGGTCTGCGCGTATTGAGCCAGCAAGGCCTGTTCCTAATTGGGGGGACACTGGGGGATTACTTAGGCTATAAACGTTTGATCCTGTTAGGCTGCTTGATTCGGGTATTGGGCTTTGCTCTATTGGGGCTCGCACAAAACTTGCCGTTGTTGTTACTGGGCGCTTTTTTCACTGGCTTTGCGGGGGCGCTATTTACGCCCTCTAGCAACGCGTATTTGGCCTATCAGGCAGCCGATCAAGTGCAACGAAACCGTATTTTTGCCATGCAAAACTGGGCGCGGGAAGGCGGGCTACTGCTTGGGCCTTTGGTTGGTGTTTCCTTTATGGCCGTCAGCTTTATATGGGTTGGCTTGGTCTCGGCGCTGTTGTTTCTGGCGTTATTTTTCATTCAGTGGCGCTTTTTGCCCGAGCTGAGTGAGCAAGTGAAGCGCTCTTCTGCGGAACAACGCTTCTGGCAACAGTGGTCGAGCATGGTAAAAAATAAGCATTTTATGGGCTTTATCCTCTGTGCTTGTGCGTTCCATTTGTTTTTTCAGCAATTGTATTTGTCTTTGCCGAATGAAGTCTCAAGCCGTGGTCTTGGCGCTTATGTGATTACTTGGGTATTTATGACCACGTCGATTTTAGGGATTACGTTGCAAATGCCGATCAGTCATTGGGTCTCTCGTACCATCGGTAGTGCTAAAGCCATGGGATTAGGTTTGTTTATTATGGGCGGATCATTTCTGTGCTTTTTAATCGATGTGACCGGTTTGCCTTGGCTCAACTTTATTGCTTACGGCGTCCTATTTAGTTTGGGATCCATGCTGTTGTTACCGCTATTGGGCGCGTACGTTCCGCTCTTTTGTGATAAATCTGAGTTGGGGAGTTACTACGGACTCTATTCCTGTGTAGGAGGTGTAGCCGCCTTTTTGGGAAACGTTATTATAGGCTGGTTGTTATCATTGAATGGCCTTAGTCATCAGTGGGTTTGGTTAGGCTTGGCACTGCTCGGCGCCTTCTCTGGGGTGGGTATGTATCGGCAAGTTCGTGGTCTATCGACGAAAGCAACCGCATAAAGACAATGTATGTCACCTTTGTAGATTAGAAAAGAAGTCTAAGTGTCTTTTGATGCATAACACTTAGACTATTCTCACGGGTTATTCTGCAATGGAAGTGTTACTTAGCGGGTGTCCAATGAGAAACTTTCTTGAAGAAGGCAAGGGCTTCTTTTTCCGCTTCAATCATTGTTTCTTGTGGGAAATAGCTTAGTTTTACAATGACCGTTTTGGTGTCTGGATCGACGAATATAAACTGACCTTGTAACCCAATGGCTGAGTAGGCCTTGCTGTTTGGCATGGTCCACCATTGGTAGCCATAACCACCGCTTTGTGGGTCTTCAGGCAAGACTGAGCGAGTGGCTAGATCAACATACTGTTCGCTGATAATGCGATGACCATTAAATTCGCCTTTGTTGAGCATAAGCTGACCGATTCGTGCCCAGTCGCGAAGTGTGGCATTAAAACCAGCACCTGTGAATTCGCGACCCACACCTGGCTGACCATCCATGATGAAGAAGCCATTTTGTTCCATGCCCATGGGCTCCCAAACTTTTCGTGCCATATAAGAAGATAGGTTTTCGCCCTTTAGTACCTTTTCGAGTAAAACACCTAATACGGCAGTATCAATGGTTTTGTACTCAGATACCGTACCTGGTGTATGTTTGCGTTTTAAAGTCTTGGCGGTGTCTGCAAAGCGGGCGACATTTTTGACTAAGGCTAATATGTGGTTTTTGGCGGCTATGCCTGGATGAATAAAATCGTAACGTTCTTCGTAGTCTACGCCGGAGGTCATTTCCAACACTTGGCGAATAGTAACGCCTTCATAGGCACCCGTTGCTAGTTCAGGCAGGTAGTGAGTAATCAGCTCGTCTAAGGATTCGATACGACCTTCTTCATAAGCAATACCAACCAAAATGGACACTAATGACTTGGTCATAGACCATCCCATGTGACGAATATTTGGTTGCATATGGTTAAGATAGTTTTCGTAAACGATTTTGCCGTCTTTCATGACTAACATGGCATTGGTATAGGTGCGATCTAGAAAGTCGTTTGTTGTGTAGTTTTTACCTTCAAACGAATAGGTCAACGCCATGTTGGCGTCTTCCCGGGGCAATACCGATACGGGACCAGAATGCCCGACTTGGCGTGTGGTAAATAGCGTGTCCATAGAACGAAAGGTGAGCGTGTTTACATCGCCATCTAACATGGCCCAGCGTAGATTCTGGATCGCGACAGGGACGTCAGAAACCGGTCCGACTTTAGCGACTAAAGGGTTTACCTGATTAGGGTTTTCCTCATGAGTCGAGATAGAATCGGATGATAATGTGCTGGGCGATGTATCGTCGATAGGCATGTTTTTGATGGTTTTATTTGCCAACATAGGGCGCTCTCCTGATAGAAATTGTTCTTATGTAGAGACCGTTATTGTCTGAGAATAACGACTGTTTTCAATAAGACGGTATTCTCTATCATCTGAATTGTGCCGATAAATATCATCTCCCATATGGGATATCTTTTCGGCTTCTTGAGGGTCGTCTTATTTAAATTATTGAACGATAGATAATTTGAGGGGCGAGAAATCGTTCAAAATGTTAGAAATAGTGTGAGGTGCTGGCAGAAACGGACGACCAGAGTCGTTGTACCAGCTCGGATTGTCGATTAATACGCATTTTTGAGAAGACGCTTTTTAGCTGGATACGAGCCGTACCTACTGAGACGCCACGACGTTCAGCATAATCGTTTAATGAATGTCCCTCAGCAAGGGCTATGGCCAACAGAGATTCTGTCGGTGTTAAGCCAAAGAGCGTTTGAATTTCCTTTTGCTGTAAGCTCGTTGTGTCTTTGCCTTTTAAAAACATAATGACATTATTTTTAGCCACCATATTCAAATCCACACACAAGGAAGGGTTTTGGTCGACAGGTGAAAGCAATACTTCGATTGGCTGCTCGCTATTCTTGCCTAATACTGCAATGGGTCTAATGCTTCGGTAAGAGGAAGAAACGATCCGTTGGAAATGTGTTTTGAACTCTTGTAAGTCTTGTGATTGCTTAAATACGAGCTTTTGGTTGATAAGTGATAGATCACTCGATTGGTCAATAAGCTGGTGGGCACAAGTGTTACACCAAGATATGTTAGCCTCATTGTCTAAGAGTAACACCCCAGTGCGTAATTGATTCATCGCACTGGTCATATGGCTATGAATATGCAGCGTGGCATTCATTTTTTCAGTCAACGAAACCGCTTGTTTGATATGGGGAGCGAGTCGCATGAGCAAACCTTGAATATCGGGTGAAAAGCCCCTGTCTTCTCCCACTAAATGATGGGCGATTAAGCAGATATAAGCCTTAGACTCTCCTTGAATGTCTAGCATAATAGCCTTGCCTAGCCCTGCATTCGAGAGTTGGTGTTGAAAGCGTTGAAAGCGAGGGCTATGAGGCGAAAAGTAATCATCATCGCAGACGACTTGAATCGGACTTTGTAACGGAATCTCGTGACGTGGGTTATCGCTATTATTCACCCATTTATCATGAAGCTCAGCGTGTTGTAGAGAAAAGGCATCGCGAACACTCCATTTAAGGGTATAGGCATTATTGATCTCACGACGATAGACTTGTAGTGCGACGCTGGAGGCGTTTAGTATCTTTTTTAATTGATTTAACACACTAACCCATTGCTGAGGCGCATCCACACAGCCATAGATATCAGAGATGAGATCATTCTCTTGCAACGTACTCATTGTCTTCTCTTCTAGGTGACCAGGTCATGTGTAATCTGCTTATTCATTATCAAGGGCCTAAAGCGTTCTTATTTTTATAGTAATATAGACTTTAAACTTGAGGAAGCACAAAAGACTGTCCCCAAGAAAGTAGAGCGATGAGCTGATGTTACAATGCTTCAATATTATCCAAACACCATTCGGCGTGCGCCAATACCGCGTGCTTTTGTGCTTTGGGTTGCTTATCCCAGTGACCATAAAGCATGCCAATACGTGGATTGGTGGCGATCCTTGAGCGATGTCTGATCATAAAGTGCCAGTAAAGGCTGTTGAACGGACAGGCTTTTTCACTGGCTTTCTCTTTGACGTTATAGTGGCAATCACTGCAGTAATCGCTCATTTTCTGAATGTAATGACCGCTGGCGGCGTAAGGTTTAGAGGCTATCCAACCCCCATCAGCAAACTGGCTCATCCCCCGAGTATTTGGCAGCTCGACCCATTCTAGAGCATCGACATAAATGCCCAAATACCACTCATCCACTTGAGCTGGGGCGATGCCTGTGAGTAAGCAGAAGTTTCCTGTCACCATAAGCCGCTGAATATGATGAGCATAAGCATAGTGGAGCGATTGGCCAATAGCACTAGCCAGACAACGCATCTTAGTATGTCCATGCCAAAAATAACGGGGGAGGTTTCGCTCTGCTTTTAACACATTTTGTTGTCGATAATTCGGCATATTAATCCAATACATTCCCCGCATATACTCTCGCCACCCCAGTATTTGCCGGACAAAGCCCTCAATTTGCGCAATGTCGATGGCATCATTGTGTTGATAGTGCGTAATAGCGGCTTTGATAACGTGTTTTGGACTAATCAACTTACTGTTGAGAGCAAAGGATAAACGTGAATGATATAAGCTCCAACTATGGGGACTTTTATGAGACATTGCATCTTGGAAACGACCAAAGTTGGGCAATAAATGTTCACAAAAAAACGCCAGTAAGTTTAGCGCATCTTGACTGGTCACTGGCCAAGCTAAGCTGGCTTCTACCGTACCAAGGGAGTCAATGTCATGACGTTCTATGCGCTCAAGCAAATGTGTTACATCGTGCTGAAAACATAAAGGGGCAGGGATATTGCCCAGATCGTGCTCTTTGAGTTTATTACGATTATGACTATCGAAGTTCCACTTTCCTCCTTCTGGCTGGCCTTCCCCTGCCATCAAGACATTAAAACGCTGGCGCATTCTACGATAAAAGTGCTCCATTCGAACCGGATGATTGGCTTGAAAATAATGGGGAATTTCATTGAACGGCAATAAGAAATGCTCACTATCGACCATATGTACGGAAGGGACCGACTGTTGGGTGATAAGGGTTTGATATTGCTTGAATACACGATATTCATCAGGGCGCTGCAATTCAATATGCTGCACTTTGTGCTGGCTCGCCAGTGTCAGGATGACCTCATCAAGCGTTTGTCCTTGCGTGTCATCCAACGTGAGATAACACACCTGATGACCATGGTCTTTTAAAGCCTCTGAAAAACGTTCCATAGCGAGAAAAAAGGCGCACAATTTTTGGATATGATGCGTGACATAAGTCGCTTCTGGGTGCAGTTCTGCGATCAAATATAGGATGCCCTGATCTCTTTTTTGAAACCAAGAATGGGCTGCGTTTAATTGATCGCCAAGAATAACACGCAGTGTATGGTAAGAACGGTTTGTATCCATGGTTCCTAAGCGCTAAGACGTTGGGTAAATGGGCCAGTCGGCGGCATCGACTGAATCTAATGATTCGTCAAAACGGTGGCCTTGCCATTTGTTTATAAAGTGATGGTTTGGGTCATATTGCTCGGTTTGTTTTGCTAAATTAAAGTGACGTCCACCTCTTGGGTCAGCACCAACCCCTGCAATGTATTGCCAATTCCCCCAGTTTGATCCAACGCTATAATCGATCAATTGTTCTTCGAAATAGGCGGCGCCGTAGCGCCAGTCGATGCCTAACTCATTGATTAAACAACTGGCAGCCAGTTGTCGGCCACGATTGCTGATAAAGCCCGTTTGATTAAGTTGCTTCATGCAAGCGTTAACTAATGGGTAAGGTGTATTGCCCTGACACCATTTACGGAATCGTTCCGCATAATAACTGCCGTGAGTCTGTTTGCCAGATAGACCGCCAGGTAAAAAAAGTTGTTTACCATAACAAGTCGCGTACCAATGAAAATACTCACGCCACAGCAACTCGAAATAAATCCAGTAGGTCGACTCGTTCGCCCCATGGTCCCGTTCATATGCATCGAGACTGGCTTTAATTTGACGAGGGGATAAACTGCCTTGCGCCAACCAAGGGGAGAATTTAGTGGAGTTTTCCCAGCCATCCAGCGAATTCCGTACGTCTTTATAGTGACTCGGTAGTGTTGTCGAAAAATAGTCGCTTAACTGACTCACGGCGGCGTATTCTCCCCCCGTAAATGCTCCACTACTTTCGACGTGCTCAATTTGCCAAGGGCGAATTAATGGCATATCAAAACGAGGGACTGGAGGCAGTGTCCTTGGTGTTGGGAGTGGAGAAGGGGGCGCGACCTCTTCAACCAAGTGGCGAAACTGTGTGAAGGTGTCTGGTAATGTCGATTCTGCAAAAGGAAGCTGTGAAGATAAAAATAAACTTAAGCCATGATCAACATGAAGCTGGACATCAGGATAGAGCTTCGCAAGACGATTGAGTGACTGCTGCTCATCCCAACCACCATGGTGATTACGATATAAATCAGTAATAGGCGCCGCATCGAATAGGAGCCCCAAGCTGGTGACGGCATCCATGGCGCTGACAAACAAGGTTTGCCCAAGAGAGTTTAGTTTAATCGCAAGATCATTGAGACCTTGTACTAAAAAGCCTCGACGAATGGTTGACATACCTTGTGTCGAATAACGGCTAGGACGCCGATGATGGGGTTCATCACAATACAAACAGACAAGATAGTCCATTTCTTGAGCGGCTTTCCACAACATGCTTTGATCTGAACAACGTAAATCATCCCCAAACCAAATTACGCCTACTTTCATCGCCCTACTCCTTCGTCATCCGTACTGTCTATCTCTAGATTTTAGTACGTTTTACTGGGAAATTTGGATTGATTTCAGTCGAGCTCGTTGAACAGGTTCGCAAAGTTAAAGTGATCTAGCAAGGCTTTTACCTTTTGGGCAGAGTATTTTAACTTGCCTGAATACGCATAAAGGACGAGATCTTCTGGTGTCTTTTCAAGCTCGATAGCAACCAGTGTGCCTTGGTGTATTTCTTTTTGACATGATGGTTCGGCTAAAATCGCCATACCCAATCCCGCCATAGCCGCTTCTTTTGCCATATTGGCGCTGTTGGCTCGATACTGAGATGTGACATGTATTCTTGTCGAATGTCGGCCGTCTTTGAAGATCCATGGCGAACCTTGTAATGCACTGAGGGTCGTGATGCAAGGTAAGGACGGTAAATTCTGAAATGACAAATGATTCTGATGCTGCTCAACAAACTCAGGTGAGGCGACAATGACACTGGGCCAACGAATCAGTTCTTTTGCCACCCAGTCGGAATCCATTAATTCTCCGCGACCAAACTGCATCACCAAATCGAAACCATCGAGTAAGCCTTGATGTGGTACTAGGCCTGTTTCACAGCTTAACTTGAGCTTAGGGTAAAGCGCGCAGAAACTGGCAATTTGCTGGGCGATAAAGGGTAAATCCGGCATTAATATACGTAAATGACCAGATACTTTGTCACTCTGCTCGCTAATGGCTTCAAGTTGATCATCAAGAGAACGAAGTAGCGGCAAGTTTTGCTCATACAGTGTTTGTCCTGCCTCGGTGGGCGACATTCGCCGAGTTGTGCGCTCCAAAAGTCGTACGTTTAGTGCCTCTTCAAGCTGAGTAATGTGGCGGCTGACGTTAGAAGAGGGCTGCCCTAGCTTCTCTGATGCCAGTTTAAAACTGCGCTCTTCAAATACCGCTTGAAAGCTGAGTAACCAAGAAAGTTCTATTTTTTCAATCATAATTATTTCTCTATTTGGGATAATTAATCCAATAAACCCATATTTATCATGTAAAAATCTTGATGGATACTGAAGACTCTTTTTTCATTCAGGAGAACACAGTATGTCGAAACGGATTGCCATCGTAGGTGCGGGAGTGGCTGGTTTAGCCTTTGCGATATTGGCGGCAAAGCAAGGTCATCAAGTCGATATATTTGAACGTCGATCTCAAGCGGGCAGTGACCTAGGGGCGGGTGTGACGCTTTGGCCAAATGCCATTTTTGTTTTAACTCGAATGGAGTTACTGGAAACGATTCAAAAGGCATCTGGAGAGCCTACGAGTATGACCCGCTATGACCTTACAGCTGGAGTGCAAGGTGAACTGTCAATTCGTGGCCTGAACCAATCTGCGGGTTTTAACACACTCACCATATTACGACGTGATTTAATGGCAATATTGTATGCTGGTGCTGATCAAGCGGGTGTTCAGATTCATTTTGGTGAAGCAATTAATCTAGACAAGTTGTCTGAATTGGAGCGCCAATACGACTGGGTGATTGGCGCTGATGGAAGGATGAATTCTACGCTACGCAAGAAAATAAGTCCTGTCAGTCAACCCGTTTATCAAGGCTTTGTGAATGTGATTGGTATATCGCATTCAAGCCCGACAAGGCCATTTAATCGCCAGTCTATTCAAGATTACTGGGGAGATGGGGAACGTTTTGGCATAGTGCCGATTGATGCATCGACATGCTTTTGGGCGGCGGGATGGGCGGAAGATGAGGATCTGTCAAATAATAAATTCACATTTTCAGTGTTAACTGAGCGTTTCAACCAATGGCCAAATGAGGTGATTAATGTATTGCAGCAGGCAGAACAAAGCAGCTTGCATACTGTTTATGTTCATGACCTTGATCCAATGGCATCGTGGTATCGTGGGAAATGCATGGTGATCGGCGATGCGGCCCATGCAGCATTGCCTACATCTGGGCAGGGTGCCTGCCAAGCTTTAGAAGATGCTTGGTTGCTCGCCAAACTTATGCAAGAGGAAGCCACCACAGACCGTCTGTTTGCTCGCTTTCAACAGCAGCGTTTGGAGAAAACAGCGGCCATTCAAATGACGGGAAGACATATTGCCCAAGCCATTTTTCATACCCCCGCCAACCAACGCCCTGCTCAAGGCTATTTAACAGAAGCGTCACTCGATGCGATGGCGGCATTCTGGATGTCAGGCTTGGTTTAATTTAGAACCGGTAACCAAGAGCAAGATGAGTCAGGATCAACAAGGCGGCGCTGAGCATCACCAAGAAGGTCATCACCATGCCGCTTTGTCGATAAATGAGCGGCTCTTTTGGCTGACTTACACCGTAGGCGTGGGACAAGCGACCAAGACACAGTAAAATGCCCATTATGTTCACTAACAATGTAGAGCCCCCCGTACTTTCGTACATCCAAACCAGCAATAAAGCAAAGGGAACGTTTTCCGCGAAGTTGCCATGTACGCGAATCGCTCTGGTCAACAGGGATTGCTCGCCATCACCAATGCCCACTTTGTATTTTAAGCGCAACTTGATGACGCGAAAACTCAAGAAAATGTAGAGAAAAACCAGTAATGCCGCGTAAATGGGAGTAATCATTGAAAATCCTTACCTTCACTGAAAGTCTGTTATTGCTATGCACTCAGTGTTGAGAAAATCCTTAATTTTGTCCATGACTTTTTTAGGAAGAGTATTTTATTGATTCAGTTTAGCGAGAAAATATGATTATTTTTTTATTGGCGAGCAAAAACCATAGTGAAAATGAGGTTATAATAGGCGGCATTATTTCTGTTAACGTCAAAGGTTGTTATAAAACGATGAGTCTTCCAAATTGCCCGCAATGTAATTCTTCTTACGTCTATGAAGATCAAGCCATGCTGATTTGTCCAGAGTGCGCCCACGAATGGAACCCGAATGAAGAGGTTGTGGATGAGGACGCGCTTATTATCAAAGACGCAGGTGGCAATCTGCTACAAGAAGGTGACAAAGTGACCTTGGCAAAAGATCTAAAAGTAAAAGGCTCGTCTCAAGTGCTTAAAATCGGCACCAAAGCGACCATCAAACGCCTAGTCGGCGGTGATCATGATATTGACTGTAAATTGGATGGCGGTGGCGACATGATGCTGAAATCTAAGTTTGTGAAAAAAATGTCTTAAGGTTTCCTTATCACCATAAAAAACCGCCTTAACACATTATCGCTAAGGCGGTTTTTTTTGTCCTTTGATTCGCTAGGCATCAACTTTTTAGAGCTAGTTTTTCGTTTTCCTTATTGCGCAATTTGCAGCGTTTAGGAAAATTAATATAACCAATCAAGGTTCCGACGAGGATCAATACTAGCGCAATGGTTAAGCCGCTGGTCCAGTGCTCACCAAATAGAGGGACAGCCAGTACGCTGGCAAACACTGGCACCAATGCCATCAAACTGCCCATCTTAGTGGCACCGATGATATGTACGGCACGACCATAAAAAATCATCTGTACTACCGTCGCCATAATCCCTTGGTAAAACGCCTGGATACCGAGCATTTGCCAAGAGGCATCGCCTAAATGGTGTGGTAAGAAAAACACATACACGGGCGTAAATAGTATGGTCGTCACCGTAATAATGCCCAGTGTCGCGTGCCAAGGGGCAAACTTCCAACGGCGTAGCAATACCGTGAAAATACCCCAGAAAACACAGGCAATCACAAAGCTAATATCGCCTAGCCAATAGGGAGCGCCTGACAGCATGGTCTCTATTAGTAGGGCGAGAATCCCTAAACTGCTTACTAGGATACCGATCCAAGATGCTGCCGAATGGCGTTCATTCGCTAAGAAATAGGCGAATACCGCGATCATAATCGGCATTAAACCGGGTAAAAGTAACGCCGCGTGTGTCGCCGGTGCATGCTGAAAACCATTATAAACGAATAAGGCATAGCCTAAACCGCCAATACTGCCCAGAACAAACATACGCCATTGCAAAATGGTCTTACGGTGCTGCCAGATAAAAGGCGAAAACAAAATGAAGGCCGTGCCAAAACGCACTATCATCATATCGGGCAGCGCTAATGAACCGAGTGCTCCAGCTTTAGAAACCAAAATAAAACCTGTCCAAATTGCCACCGCTGCTAGTGCATACGCTAGCCCTTTGATTGGCAAGGAGGAGGTTTCCATTGTCGAATTTTGCATAATATACCCTCTTTCCTTTAAGTTTTAGACAGTATAAAGTGATGGGGTTTTCATTAATAATGAATAATTAAGAACAAGTCATTCACTAAAAATGAAAGAGTTGCTAAATGGATATTTCAGATCTTTTGGTTTTCAAAGCGGTGGTCGAGCACAAAGGCGTTACTCGTGCAGCACAAGCGCTTCATCGGGTGCCGTCCAATGTCACCGCACGGCTAAAAAAATTGGAAAGCGAACTGAATGTAGACTTGTTTTTGCGAGAGAATAACAGACTTTCCGTCACGTCTGCTGGTTTGAGATTGTTGGACTACGCCGATAAAATTTTACAACTACAAAAAAGCGCCATTGCGGAATTAACCCAAGCAGAACCGTCTGGATTATTACGTTTGGGATCCATGGAAAGCAGTGCCGCATCACGTTTGCCTCGCATTCTAACCTACTATCACGATGCCTACCCAGCGGTGCAAATTGAGCTGATGACCGCCGCTTCCATGCCTTTAATTGAGCGTGTGTTAGAAGGGACGTTGGATGTGGTGATGAGCTCTGATCCGCCGGACGATCCCAGATTATCCTGTACTTATTGCTTTGAAGAAGAATTGGTATTGATCATGCCTGCCGCTTGGGGTGAACTGGAAACCTTGCCAGAGGCCCTCACCATGGTGGGCTATAACAAAGGCTGCTCATATCGTGATCGTTTAGAAAAGTGGCTAAAGCGTCATGAGCGTACCTGCGAGCGCATTATCGAGATTCCCAGCTACTACACCATGATCAGCTGTGTGATTGCCGGAATGGGCATTGGCATGGTACCGCGTTCGCTGCTAGCGCTACACCAAACCGAAGGCTTAACCTTCCGCACCGTCGAGCCAGATATTGCCAATGCCCCCACCTATCTAGTGTCCCGCAAAGACAGCCCTTCCAGCGCAATCAGTGCATTTGTGGAGTGTACTAAGCAAATCTTTGAAGAGCATTAAGCTTTATTCTTAAGTAATGATATATGACCTAATAGCTATGCCGTATTCATGGGGAGCATCCACTATGTGTAAAACAAAATAAGTAGAATCCGGATATTAGATCAATAGTTTGCAGAGTCGTATCGCTCCTCATACTCTTTGTGTAATGCCGTGTAATACCATTTTGCTTGATGTTTCTATATAACTCTTTCTGGATTATGGCCTAGTGGATGGCATGTAAAATATTCTGGAGAGTGTGACAATGTGTACTGACTTTACAATAAGTGCGAAAGATGGCGCTTTCATCAATGGGCGAACCATGGAGTTTGCCGAAGATTTACGGTCAAATATTTTTTTTAGGAAAGCGGGTTATCGATTTTTAAACGAAAATAGACCTAGCCGCGCGCAATTTATTTGGACTGGCAAATACAGTTATGTGGGCGTCAATGCGTTAGGTCTAGACTGTGTATCTGATGGTATCAATACCGAGGGGCTGTCTGGGGGGGCCTTGTGGTTGCCTGAAAGCGAGTACCCCCAAAGTACCAACCCTGCCAATACCATTAGTAATCTTGATTTTTTGCAGTGGGTGCTAAGTAGTTTTTCCAACTGCAACGAAGTGGTGTTAGCGATGGGAAAAATAGTGGATGAAGAGAGTCCACTAAACACTTTTTTTGAATACAGAGACTCCATTTACTTCCAGCCTCAAGTGCAAGTTACGCCGATTAGCTACCAAGAATTGGATAGAAGTGGGCCTTCAGGGATTTACCCTATTCACTTCCCTCTTCACGACAAAACGGGCCATTCAATTGTCATTGAATTCATTAATGGAAAAGTTCGTATATACAATAATCCAGTACATACCTGCACCAATTCGCCAGAGTTTCCTTTTCATATGAGTAATCTACGCAACTATGTGAATCTTCAACGAGAGAATGTCAAAAGCGCGACGTTGCAGGGTTATGACTTTACATCAACGGGTAATGGATCTGGCTTAAAAGGACTTCCTGGTGATCCAACACCACCGAGCCGATTTATTAAGACAGCTTTCACGTCGGGTTTTGTGAACCAAGGGAAAGATTCGAATGAAGCACTGAATATAGGGTTTCATATTATGAATACTGTGGACATTCCTAAAGGCCTAGTGGTCGAGCCTCAAAATGAAGGGGCTGGAGAAGATTATACTCAGTGGGTGGTTAGCAAAGACTTAACCAATGGCGTGTTCTGTATTCGTTTTTATGAATCGCCACAAGTGACCGCGATCGCGTTAAACGACGTGGACTGGGATGAGAAAGATGGTAAATGCTATCGTCCTGAAGCGGTCAGCCCTTACGATATCAAGTTAACTGAAGTAAGCCGATAGAGATTACTCTCGAATGGCGCGAGGAGTAGGATAAAATAATGGTTTTGTTCTACTGCGTGCCATTGGTTCGAAACATCATCTTGTTTGCTTGTAGCATGTTATTTGTTGTTGCTCGCTATGCTTGGGGAGGTTTTTCTTACGATCAGTTGCACGGGGATTCTCTCTAGCTGCTGTGCTTTGGTTGCGTCGCGTCCTCTGGCTTCTAAGCACGAGAGTGCTCTTAGCGCGGTCTCCTTGATGTTTTGGGAAATGGTGGTTAATTGATAACTGTATTGAGCTGTGAGGGGCGTATCGTCAAAACCAATTAAGTGGAAGTCATGGGGAGCGTCTAGACCCTGTTCACGCATGCCATCTAAATAACCACAGGCCAGCTGTGCGTTGGCACAAAAGAGGCCGTCGATGGTTTGCCCCGATTGAAAGATTCTGTGGGCCGCGATTCGTCCACCTTGGTAGCCCTCTTCAGGGGCTTCAATAGAGAGTAAACAAAGCGCTTCATTTTGCTGTAAACGTCGATCGTCAATGGTCTGACGAAAGGCATTACCTCGACTCACGCCGGACCAAGTAGAGTGTTTATAATTCAGCCAGCCAATAGTCTGACAACCAGAGCGAATCAGTTGATCGGCCGCTAGCGTGGCTCCCATGGTGTTATCCGAACAAACAAAATCGACTTCAGGGAGAGCCATATGACGATTAATGCCCACCACGGGAATATTATGCTGAACGCATTCTTTGATTAAATTAACAGGGGGTTGGCCGGATGTGACGATGACGCCAGACACCCGAAACTGTGTAAATCGACGAATGGTTTCGGTTAAATCTTGCTGGCTTGTTACCTCAGTGACTAAGGCTTGATAGCCTTGCTGTTGAATTTCCGTTAACAGGCCTTCCAGTAGGCTGCTGCGAAAGGGATCGCTTAAATGGGCCACGACGACGCCGATTAACTGGCTGCGCTTGCGGTTCAGGCCTTGGGCAAGAAAGTTAACTTGGTAGCCTAATTCTTCGGCGGCCTTTTGTACTTTTTCTCGTGTTGCTTGTGACACACTGCCATTGTTCGTTAATGTACGGGAGACCGCCGCTCTAGAAACGCCGGCTTTGTTGGCAACGTCTTGTGCGGTGACGGTTTGATGTTTTTTCTCGGACATGATGATCCTTTCAGGGCTGTATGAGTGAATAAAATCAAGGCATTGCTAGCCAGTAAACGGGATGCGTTACTCTAGGTTAAATCGAATGTTTGCCCATCCTGACTCAGAAATAATCGTGGCTCGTTAGTGATGCTCTGGCGAATCTGGGGTAATGCTTCATCAAAGCAGTGGTACAGGCCCAACTTTTTTATATTGGATCGTGCTAATAAGCGTAAACAATCCGGTAAATCCCCATGGGATGCCTCTTTTGGCAATGAATGAAAAGCCGCACATTCTTGAAACGCCAAATCTGTATTGAGCATTAATGCTTCACTCTCAGGGGTAGGTCGACCATCTCCACTGTAGAAAAAGTGTCGGTCATCGATGGTTAAGCGAATGGCTCGATTCGCCATTTCATGTTGCGTCAGGGCGGTTTTTATCGACCAGTGACGCCACTGGAAGTCTTCTTCAATCTCGTGCCAACGAATCTCAAAACAAACATGGCGCTCCGGCCAGACTGCGAGCGCGACTAAGGATTCCAACGGCTCCTGTTGTTCTTTTTGACAAAAAATATCGAGTGCTTGTGTGCGCTGCATACTTTTCCACTGATTGATTAGGGCCGCCAAACCAGAGCAATGATCAGGGTGGATATGAGTGAAATAAATGGCTTGAATGGCATTTATATCAGTATGGTGTTGCCACAGAGCCCTTGGCACCGTTGGTCCACAGTCGATAAGCCATTGGTTTTTATGCTTATCCTCAATCCGCACAGAAGAGGTATTATGGATTTTGGAAAAGGCACTACCGCAACCGATTACGTCGATTTTCATTTCTGCTCACCATACTGTCTTTTTAACTTAATTAAAATGTCACAAAGTTCCGACAAAGTAGGCACCAATAATGTCGCTTAGAGATTGCATTTTTTTTACAAAGAAATGAACACGTGTTCATTCTTTTAAAGCGACCACGTATTGGCACACTTTGGAGTGAAGTATGACGCGTTTGCATATCGATAACCTGCAAGTTGGCTACGGTAATAAGCGGATATTAAACAACATCAGCTTGACGGTAGAGCAAGGCGAGATGATGGCGCTACTTGGTCCATCAGGTTGCGGTAAGACGACATTGTTAAACGCATTGTGTGGCTTTTTGCCAATAAAACAAGGTGATATTTTTGTAGGACAACGGACGATCAGTCACCTGCCTGCGGAAAAACGCAATATCACCATGGTGTTTCAGAGCTATGCACTTTGGCCGCATATGACGGTAGCGCAAAATATCGGGTATGGCTTAAAGGTACAAAAGATCAAACAGAAAGAGATCCAAACACGGGTTAAAGCGTTACTCGATATTGTCAAATTAACGGGCTTAGAAGAAGAGAAAGTGACGGCACTCTCCGGTGGACAACGTCAGCGAGTGGCGCTCGCCCGAGCGTTAGCGATTCGTCCTGATGTGCTGGTATTGGACGAGCCTCTATCCAATCTGGATGCCAAAGTCAGGCTGGCGGTTCGCCATGAAATCAAAGCCTTACAAAAACAACTAGGCTTTACTTCGCTGATTGTCACCCATGACCAAGAAGAAGCCTTAGTGATGGCAGATCGCGTCGCCATTTTGAACCAGGGCAATATTGAGCAAGTGGGGACACCTGAAGCGATTTACCATGCCCCTGCTAGCGCCTTTGTGGCGGATTTTATGGGGGCGGACAATCATCTGACTTGGCCCATTCATCCATCAATGGAGGGGGATTCATCGGCGATTACTATTTCTCATACTGACGTATCCCAACAGAGACAGTGCCAAATCTACTTTCGCAGCGAGGATGTATCGCTGTCCCCTCGTCTCACCGATGATGACAAAATAAGCGGGCTAATAATCCTAGGGGAAGTCATGCACAGTGCGTTTTTAGGTCATGACTACCGAATTAGTGTGCGTTGCGGAGCGCACACTTTTCAGGCGAATTACCAAGATAATTTGCCGGAAGCAACCTCCGTCAGACTACATGTTCCAGCTCATGCGCTGCATATCTTCGATCATCCAAGCGAAGCAAGCAACGCGCCACTCTCTAACGCCGTATCAGTCTAATCCATGAGGGATAATCATGTTTACTAGAACTAGCATTGCCGTGTTTGCCGCCATCGGTCTTACTTCAGTGATCAGTGCCGCCCACGGGGAAACCGTATTAAATGTTGCCTCTGCCGGTAGCCAAAATATGGTGGATTATGTCAAAACCTATCTAGCGCCAAAATTCGAGGCGACGCATCCGGGGGTGACAATCAACGTCATTGGTACAGGCCCTGGTGATGCAGGATCACAGAAAATATATGAAAAACTGTCGGCTCAAAAAGACAGTAACCAGCCAACATGGGACATCGATGTCGCCGTTGTCCACCAAAAAATGGGTGGCGAAATGGTCAAAGATGACCTGCTTGCGAAGTATCGTTCACAGATCGACACTGGCAAATTAGTGTCTCGTGACAGTGCTAAAAATGCCCTAGGAACAAACGTTAATGGCTATGTTATGCCGATGTTTCACAGCCAAACAGCCATTGCCTACAACAGTGATTTTGTGAAGCACCCGCCGACCTCTTACAACCAGCTGGTGACCTGGACGCAACAGCATCCAAAGGCGTTTGGTTATAACGGCATTAAAAATGGCATGTCAGGGGTGAGTTTTGTGACAGGTTGGATTTACGCCTACGGTACCAATGCCAAAACCTTATCGAGCGAACCTTACAATAAGGCGAATGAGGCCAATTGGAAGAGTGCGTTTGCAAAGCTTAAAGCGTTCAACAAAAACGTTACCTTCACGCCGGGCAATGCTGGGACGTTAGATATGCTCAACCGCGGAGAGATTTTCATGGGCCCCGTTTGGGTCGATATGTTCTATAGCTGGAAAGCTCAAGGCAAAATTCCCCCTTCGATGAAGCTGAGCTTGATTGCCCCCGGTATGCCTGGCCAACCTATGTATTATGTGATTCCCAAAAAAGCGGCTCATCCCGAATTGGCTCGTCAATTTATTGAACTGGCGACCAGCCCAGAAGTGCAAGCACAGGGCATTGTGAAGCGCTTTAATTGGTACCCAGGGATTGATGCGAAATACGTGAAAAGTAAGCTGGATAAGGCGACTTGGAACAAATTGTTTGCCGAAATTACCCCCGAAGATTTATCGAAATATGGCAAAAGTTTCCCTATTTCTCAGTATTTTGATGACATCAAAGAGGGTTATGAGCGCCAAGTGTCAAATTAATACGGTTAGCATGACTAACATAGCAAGCGAGCAATATGTGACTCGCTTGCTATTGATTTGAACTCCATCGATTGAGAGACACAGGTTTTATCTTATGCAACAAAAAGAAGCGCAGAAACTTTGGCTCATTGCCCCCGCCGCTCTCATGGTGAGTCTTTTCTTCTTATACCCTTTGTGCTTTTCGCTTTGTTCAGCAGTGACTTTAGATGGAGCGCTAACTTTAAGCCACTTGGATAAGGCGTTTGAGCTGTACTCAAAGGACATGCTGTTTACCGTCATTATTGTGCTGGTGTCCGTGACGTTATTGGCTATTTTATCGATTATCATTGCGGCATTGATTACCCTGTCGCCCTTTCGTTCGGTGGTGGGCATATTGGGTTTTTTATACCGACTGCCTTTGTTTATTCCTTTTATTGTGGCCGCGCAAATGATGCGCACCTTTTTGGCCAAAAATGGCTTAATGAATAATGCGTTTGTGGCCTCAGGATTGATGACGCCCATGGATACCATCTCTTTTTTGGGTTGGAGTGGCATTATTATCACCTTTGTGTGGAAGCAGTTGGCCTTTTCGACGTTATTAATTTCTGGTGCCATGGCGGCGTTGGATGACGCGCAAATTCGAGCGGCACGTAATTTGGGGGCATCACGGTTGCGTATTTTATTTGGCATCATTTTACCGCAAATCGCCCCTTCTCTAGGGGTAGCGTTGGTCTTATCGACCGTCACCATGATGTCTGTTTTGTCAGTGCCCATGATGATTGGTACGGGTACACCAACCATGATCAGCGCGGATATGGCCTTCCGAGTGGACTCTTACGGAGACTATCATGTGGCGAATGCCTTAGGCTTGGTGTCTTACCTGATTTGTGCGGGGCTGGCCTGGTTTTATCTACGCCAAAGCCTAAAAGACAAAGGAGCTGCAGCATGATGGTGGCGCAAAGTGTCTCGAACAACATAGTGTTAAAGCGGTTAAAACGTCTGCCGTTTGCAAGTAGCTTTTGGCTACAGATGCTGTTTATTCTGATTTTTTCTTTGTTATTGTTTGGCCCTATTATCAACTTATTGATTTGGACCGTCACCGAGGTCTGGTACTTCCCCCATGCCCTACCGACTCAATGGGGATTCAAATATTGGCATCAGGTCTTTAACCCTTACAGCGATGTGTCTGGCTCCCTGTTAACCAGCCTGCTGATTGCTGTATTGACCGTTGGGGTGTGTTTATTGGTGTCTGTTCCGGCGGGTTATGCATTATCGAAGCGCAGCATGCCATGGCGTGTTTTTTGGATGTTGTTATTTTTGATCCCACAAGCCTTCCCGAACTTAACCGTGTACATGAACATTGCCCGTCTTTTCTATGGCTTTGGCTTAAATGGCACGTTATTGGGCGTGGTATTGGTTCACAGTGTTCACGGCTTAATGTTTTCCGTTTGGATCAGTGTGGCGGCGTTTTCAGCAACAGACCCCTTGTTGGAGCGTGCCTCACGTAACTTGGGCGCAGGGCCGTTTTATACTTTTTTTCATATCGTGCTGCCTCAAGCGGCACCGGGGATTATGGCGAGTTGTATTTTTGTGTTCTTAGAGTCGTTGGACGAGTTTACCGGCACTTTCTTTGTGGGGGCACCAGACATCACGACGCTGCCACTTCTTCTCTACAGTGCAAGTATGGAAGGTAACTATCAAATTGCCTCGATTACTGCTCTGATTCTGCTGGTACCCTCTATTTTATTCATGGTGGTGATCCACAAATTTATGAAACCTGAGATGCTAGCGAAACTGGGCAAATAAAATTTCAGGTCGCCTAAAGCGAGGCTTTAGAAGGTGCGCACCATAATGGCCTTATCGACCCCTTTATCCTGTATTGTGTGTAACACTGTAAATTCGTGTTTTAAATACAGGGCCGTATTGTGTTGTTCGCATTGCAGGTAAAGAGAAGGAATCTCCTGCGTTTTCGCATGAGCAAACGCGTGGGTTAAAATAACGGACGCGTAGCCCTTACCCCGTTCCGCTGGTGGAACATATACCCCTCCAAGCCAGTGTTGGTAGTCTGGGTAGCCAGAATGCTCGTGAAACTTTAATTCTGCCACCGCGAGCAGTGTCTCTTTATCATGCAGCACAAACGTTAGAGGAAACGCTTGCCGGCTTTGCGCCATGGTGGAGACCTTGTTCTCAACATCGACAACGGACTTGCCTGGCGGCATTAAATACCCCCATTCACTGAAATACCACTGAGCAATAGTGGGAATAAAGTGTTTTTGATCGGCTAGAAATGAGACTTTCATCATCGTCCTAAGGTTGTCCTTACTTCTAAATTAGCTCTAACTTGAGCTTTTTACCTAACGCTTTCGCAGCATTATCCAAGGTATGCAACGTGACGGAAGTATTGTTTGGGTCAAGAAGCCTCTCCAATCCAGAGCGGCTTGTTTTCATTAACTTTGCCATCTTTGTTTTGGATAAATGCTCGTGCTCAATCTTTTGCTGAATCTGCCATGCAACGACTCGTTTTATAGCAATTGCATTGGTTTCAGCCAGTATGCCTTCCTCTTCTAAGAAATCATCAAAGGAAGATCCGATGTGTTTGTTAGTCATTTTCAGCCTCACTTTTTCGTTTTTTAGCTAAATCTAGTTCAGATTTGGGTGTCTTTTGGGATTTCTTCATAAAGCCATTCAGTAAAATCAATTCGTTGTTCCTAAAGAAAAATAACACCCTAGCAATACGTCCGCCTTCTAAGTTAGTGCGTACTTCCCACAGCCCATCACCCATGGAGCGGCATATAGGCATACCGACAGGCCAACCATATTCTGCTGTTTTTATATCCTGTCCTATGGCGCTTCTATCTTCTTTTGTAAGAGATAATAGCCATTCCCTGACAGGTTCACTTCCCGACACCGCTTGGAAGAAGCGAACAGACACTTTCTTGTGTTTTATATTATTCATGCTTGATTTGTACCATAAATGGTACAAGCCTGTATAGTTGTGTTTTACGTGGTGGCTTAGATGGAAGAAATTCAGCTTGGAGCCTTAACGCGTTAGCGCTATTGTTAGGTCTAGTAACTATATGAGACCCTTTTGTTTTTTTGTTGATGAAGCGAATTTATTGTCTATGACTAAAGAAAAGTACATTCCATTAGATCGTCAATTTTCAATTGTTTCAGAGGATCAAGAAGATCAAGAAAATAATGAATTGCTTTTTTCTTTAGGTCATTCAGCGCTAAAAACTTGGGCTGATTTAGAGAGTGAGTATCGCTGTGTCATTTTAGCTGAAGCGGGCGCTGGCAAGACGGAGGAATTACGTAATAGATCTAAAGCGTTATCGGAACAAGGCAAACCATCCTTTTTTATTCGTATTGAAGATATCGAGCAAGATTTTTATGACGCCTTTGAGGTTGGAACAGAAGATGAATTTAACGCTTGGCTAGAATCGACAGAAGAAGCTTGGTTCTTTTTGGATTCGGTCGATGAAGCAAGGTTAGAAACCCCGAGGGCTCTTGAATTAGCGTTAAAGCAATTATCTAAAGGCATCAAAAAAGGTGCTCATAGAGCGCATCTTTATGTTTCCAGCCGTCCTTACTCTTGGCGACCAGAAGCTGATCGAGAGTTGCTGAATAGATATTTATTTTTAGCTGCAAAGAAACATGAGGATGACAATACAGAAGATAATCTCACTCAACCTCAAAGTGCTTTGACTGTATACGGAATGAGGCCTTTAGATGAGGAAAGAATTCGCTGTTTCTGTGAAAAAAGGTCAGTGAATGACATCGATGAACTCTTAAGGGAAATTGATAGAGCGAGTATTTGGAGTTTGGCTCAACGGCCTCTTGATTTAGATAGTATTTTATCCAAATGGAGAAAGGATAAAAAACTTGGTAGCCGTCTAGATCTACTAGAACACAGTATAAATGAGCAGTTGAGCGATGAACATAATATAGATAGAGCACAACGTCAGCCGTTAAACTTAGAGCAAGCTCATAAGGGTGCACAGCGTTTGGCTGCCGCTGTCGTCATGAGCGGCCAATCAAATATTAACATTCCAGACGCCTTGCCCGAAAAGTTGGGAATAGATGCAAAAGCTGTACTTTCTGATTGGCATCCGAATGATGTGAATGCCCTTTTGGAGCGAGGTATTTTCAGCGACGTCATATACGGAGCGGTTCGTTTTCGGCATCGTGATATCAGGGAGCTACTCGCAGCCAAATGGTTTGCTTACCTGATGGCTACTGGCAACAGTCGTTTGTCTATAGGGCGTTTATTTATTGGCGAAAAATATGGCGAGACAATCATTAGGCCAAGGCTACGATCTATCTTGCCTTGGTTAATCTTGTGGGATGGCGACATTAGAAATGCCGCTTTACGTATTGCCCCTGAAGTTGCTATTGAAGGCGGTGACCCATCCAAACTTCCTTTACCCGAAAGAAAAACCATTCTTAAAAATATAGTTCAACGTATTTTACAAGATGAAAACAATAGTACAGGAGGCGATAACAGCGCAATTGCAAGAATTGCTGATTCAGCTCTGATGACAGAGACTATGTCTTTGATTAATCAATACAGAGAAAATGATAATGTCATTTTCTTTTTAGCTAGACTAGTCTGGCAAGGAAAAATGACCGATTGCGTTGCACCTTTGTTGGAAATATCTCTTGACCCTATCCGAGGGATTTACGCTCGACTTACCTCTGTCCGAGCTGTCATGACTTGCGGTACTAATGAGCAAATACAATCTTTATGGCAAGGTCTCAACCACAGTGAGGACATGATTCCACGTCGCTTATTGGCAGAACTAATCGAAGAGGCTGAGCCAACCAGTGAGAATATTCAGAACATTCTTCTCTCGCTTGGCAGATTGCAATCGTCTCCGAATGAACGTTTTGAAGCTAATGGTTTGCGAAGAGGGCTTCATCGGCTTGTTGTTCGGATGCCTATTGTAGGAAATACACCAATATATAAATCGTTCATTTCAGGTTTAATCGGCTATCTCAATATACCTCCATATATTGAGAAAAAAGAGTGTAGGGTTTCAAAAGCTAACTCGTGGCTACTTGGTATCGCTGTTCATCTTGTAGAGAGATTAATTGAAATAAGGCACCCACTTTCACTTGATGATGAAAGCCTATTTATCCTAATGATGCTACCTCTTCATCATTTTTGGGGTGAAGAGCATTTTGATGATTATGAAAGTAACTTAGCCGAACTGATACCGCATTGGGGTGAATTGAATGATCGGCTTTATTGGGCTTGTATTGAACGGGAAAAAATACAGCTACTGTCCAACCCTAAAAGTGAACCTTTAACCTCAGATTTGCCTATTTCTTGGCAAGGCCATTTTTGGGCGTTTCGAGAAAAGGAAGATTTTTTAAGGCTAATTTCATACATCCGATCTTGTGAATTAGAGAATGATCGGTCTATTGCGCTAAGTGCCGCCTTTCGTCTTTACGAAAAGCTTGATAAGCCAACGGATATGTTGGCGAAGTTAAAAACGAGCGTAGAGCATAGCGCCATTTTGGCTAATAAGTTAGATGTGCTAATTGATCCTCCAATATCATATTGTGAGAAAAAACACAGAGAGGAGAATGAGAAGCGTAGGCGAAAATTCGATGTTATAAAAGAACAGAAAAAAGCGTCCCGTGATGCTTGGATAGCTGATTTGAAAATCAACTTTCATCGATTAATAGTGCCTAATAGCACAGGAGAAATCACTAATGAACATTGTTGGCTGATGGATGAAATATCGGGAAGTTCTATGCGGGCAAGTCGAAGTGAGGAAGCTGATTGGGAATATCTTACTGCGGACTTTGGTGAAAATGTTGCCCTTGCTTATCGTGATGCAGCGATGAATCATTGGAGAAACTACACCCCTTCTCTTCAATCTGAAAGTGGTAGAAGAAATAATTCAGTTGACTCTGCTTTGATTTTTGCCGTGGCAGGGTTGGAAATTGAAGCAGTAGCACATCCGGAATTTCCACATCACTTAGATGAATCAGAAGTTCATAATGCATTACGGTATATCACATGGGCGTTAAATGGTTTTCCCAGTTGGCTTGAGTGTATGTATCGCGCATTCCCTACATTGGTTACTGAAGCTGTTATCCAAGAACTTATTTGGGAGCTAGAAAACGCAGAGCTAGATTTACATTACCGTATATTGAGTTCACTTGTTTTCGGCGCACCTTGGTTACATGAGGATATTGCTACTCCCCTTTTAGAGTGGTTAGAAGTCAACCCAAATAAACTAAATCCGAAGAATCGAAAAGATTGTATCCATCTTCTAGTTTCTGGGAATAGTGATGCGACACGTCTTGTAAATATTGCAAAACAAGAAATAGATCAAAGTAACGATTTAGACAATATTGCTTGCTGGTACGCGCTTTTTATCGATTGTGACCCAGCTAATGGCATTCCTCAGCTTGAACAATGGTTAGAAGGGATTGATCATGAGCTAGTCAGTCGAGCGGCTCAGATTTTTGTTACAGCCCTTGTTGGTGAAAGCTATAGATCATTCAGTGTGCCTAACGTAGGTTACTTCAAGACGCCAGAGTATTTGAAAAAGCTCTATGTCCTCATGCATAAACATATTCCTTCCAAAGAGGATATAAACCGTGCCGACGGCGGAGTATATTCTCCAGAGTTGAGAGATGATGCACAAAGCGCTCGGAGTGCATTGTTTTCCCTTCTATGTAATATGACTGGTTTTGCTAGTTATGCAGCTATCAAAAAACTGATTGAAGAACACCCCGAGCCTGAGTATCGAAAATGGATGGCTCAACAAGCATATAAAAGAGCAATGGTGGATGGTGATTTAGAGCTCTGGACGATAGATCAGTTTGGTCAGTTTGATAAAAATCAGACAGTAACACCTGCAACACATCGCCAACTTTTTGATCATACGGTGAATCGACTAAACGATTTAAAAAACTGGTTAGAGCGCGGTAATGACAGCCCATGGCGGACTTGGAAAAGAACCGAGGGCGAAACAGAAATGCGAACTTTGATCGCTGGCTGGCTGAACCAAAACAGCCATGGCCAATACACAACAGCCCAAGAGTCTGAACTTGCAAATGGCCAACGCATGGATATTTGGCTCCATAATACAAATGTTCAATCTCCTGTTCCTGTTGAGCTAAAGCTATTAGATAAATCTTGGTCTGGACCAGATTTATGTGAGCGCTTACGAAACCAGCTCGCGGGCGATTATCTCCGAGAGGAAGGTGCTGGGTGTGGCGTTTTCCTTTTAGTGTCTCAAAATTTAAAACCATCTAAATATTGGATGATCAATGATAAAAGAGCCTATTTGAGTGAGCTTTCAGGAGCGCTTAAAACCTATTGGCTGAGTATTGCTGAAAACTATCCTGGAGTTCAGGAGTTAGAAATAATCGTTATTGATTTGTTGGAACGGGAGCGGTTTAGTGATTCATGAGTGTTTTTCATTTCTGCAATCGCTTCATTTAAGCACGCTGCATTTTTCGTATTTGCCATTTTTTCGCTCAATAACAGGTTTCTGGTTGATCACTTTATCAAGCACCTTTTCAAGATTGGTTGCTAATTCGTCTTCGTTTATTGTCTTCATACTTCGATCGCGTCAATTTTATAGGTATTGATGTAGCCTATTTATTTCTATGGATAAGTGCAATTTAAAAGCCAAAAAACCGACTCTCAGTGTTATCTGATGTCGGTTTTGATTGTTAGGGCCGTTATTTTAAGGCCGAGTTACTCCTCTTTGTCGCAGGTTGAAACGCCAAACGGGATGTAAGCTGGGCAAATTTTAACGATGCCTGTGCCAATGAGAACAACACCGATCAAGCCCCACCATGAATGAAAATAGATGCCTAGTGCAAGAACGATGGCGCCTGCTATGATTCTCGCTATTCGATCTGTCTTACCTACGTTACATTTCATCGCTTTCTCCTGTTAGGTTTATTATGAATCGTGCTGCGAAAACAAATAAAACAGACACAAGTGTGCAATCCCTTTGGTTTCACCATACGCCCTATGCTGACGGTAAGCTAAAGCTTTAGACGTTAATTGATTATTATTTGATCTATGTTATGGAGATCGATGGATCTAAAGGTATTAACGATAAAAATGACCTCACGTTTAATATCGGAGGTCTTTCTAGGGTTGGTTAGAAGGCATGTTAAGTGCCTTGAACGTGCCCAAGCCATGATTTGGTTCTCTATTCTGCCTGTGAACTCTGCTTGATGGCTTTGACTAGAACCGATGTATCCATACGACCAAGGCCTTGTTGCTGAAGTTTGGCATAGTGTTGATCTACTTCATGGGTCATTGTTAGATCAAGTGAGTGTTGCTTGGCTTCATCAAGGGCGATCCCTAAGTCTTTACGCATCCAATCAATCGCGAAACCAAAATCAAATTCATCTTTTGCCATGGTTTCTAAGCGGTTGGCCATTTGCCATGAGCCTGCTGCGCCATGTTGTAAGGTGTTGACGACTTGAGGGATGTCTAGATTGGAGGCTTCGGCGAGCATGAGCGCTTCGCTTAGACCTTGAAGGACACCTGCAATGCAAATCTGATTGACCATTTTGCAGCGTTGTCCTTGACCTGCAACCCCCATAAGTTGTATTTGTTTTGCATAGGCATTCATCGCGATGCTGGCTCTGTTAAAGGTTTGCTGATCGCCACCACACATAATGGTTAATTGGCCATTTTCGGCACCCGCTTGGCCGCCAGATACTGGGGCATCGATAAAGTGGAGGCCATGAGTTTGGCATGCGAGGTTGAGTTCTTCGGCTAATAAGGCCGAGGTGGTGGTGTGATCGATCAAAATCGCATCCTGTTTCATGCCGGCTAAGGCACCGTCTTCTCCGTACACCACGCTACGCACATCGTCATCGTTGCCAACACAAATGCACACAATATCGGCGTTTTTTGCGGCTTGAGCCGGTGTGTCTGCTGCGCTGCCTGAATACTCATTTACCCATTTTTGCGCTTTCGCCGCTGAGCGGTTATAGACAGTGACGGCGTGTCCTGCTTTTGCTAAATGACCTGCCATTGGGTAACCCATAACGCCTAGACCAAGAAAGGTGATGGTTAACTGATCCATGATTGCATCCTTTTTGCTTTTGAGTGAGTGACTTGATCATATTTTATCTAAATGACATATGTCAATTATAAAGTTTGATTAACATTGACACATATATCTCGATGGTAATTATAAAGGCCTTGCATTACACTCCTCGAAACGTTCAAAAAAGGGTTGCTAGGTGTCGGAATCGAAATATCGCGAGATTGCTCGTGAGATTGAAAAGCTGATTGAGATAGGTCATTACGAGGAAGGTTCTAAGCTACCTACCCACAGAGCGTTAGCCTCTAAGTATGAGACAACGGCGGTGACGATTGCGAAAGCTTATAAGCTGTTAGCGGAACAAGGTCATGTAGAATCCTTTGTTGGGCGGGGAAGCTTTGTTAAAAATACCTCCTATCTAAAACAGGCCATTCATTCTGATCAGGCAGAGAATGAATGGAATTTTTCGATTCTTCAGCCGTGTTTTAGCCGTCATCTTGATGCGCTCTATCGTCAATTCGGACAATGCGCCAGTGAGCCATTTACTCCTTCTTTATTCGGTTATATTGAAGATACTGGTAGTTTGGCGCATAAAGAAAGTGGCATGAAATGGATGCAGCATTATGGCCTACAAGTGAGATCGCCTGAGCAGGTATTGCTGACAAATGGCGCTCAGCATGCTCTCTCGACGCTTATCGAACTGTACTCTAAGCCGGGTGATTATGTTGCGGTAGAGGAACTGACCTATCCGGGAATACTATCGATTATTCAAGCGCTGGGCAGAAAACCGATTGGCGTTGAGATGGATGAATTTGGGATGCTCCCAAACCGTTTGCATGAAATTTGTCTTAGTGATAAACCAAGTCTGGTGATTGTTGTTCCTTCCCATCAAAATCCGACAGCCAGTACGATGCCAATTGAGCGTCGTAAAGACATCGCGAGCGTGATTCAAAAACACTCAGTTTGGTTATTAGAGGACGATTTATATTGTTTTCTAAACGCCGATGTCATGGCTCCCATTAGTAATTTTGTGCCAGAGAAGAGCTTTTATATCACCAGCCTGTCTAAGGCGATCAGTCCAGGTTTACGCTGTGGGTTTGTGAAGGCGCCGCAGAGCCAGTTGAATCGATTAGCGTCGTATATCCGCACTATGATTTGGCATATTTCCCCGATCAGCTTTGAAGTTGCCAGTCGCTTAATACAGTCCGGTTCCGCGTTCGAATTAGCGGAAGGACAAAAAAAGATTGCGGCGCACAGGCAACAATTAGCCCTATCCATTTTGCAGGGTGAGATGTTGTTCTCCCAAGAGACGAGTTATCACATCTGGCTAACGCTTCCTGAAATTTGGGACGCTGACGAGTTGACTGCCATCGCAAAAGAGCGGGGGATCACGGTCAGTGAAGGCCATTTTTTCCATTATGATGGCCTGCCTATTCCGGCGGTACGTCTTTCTCTTATGGCCATTTCAGAAGATCAGCACTTGATAGCCGGATTACAGGCATTAAAGTCTCTGTTAGACCAACGCCGATTGTCTTAAAATTTAATAAGGGATGGTGATATCGCATAAAAAAAATCGGCCTTGGCTTTCACAAGACCGATTAAAAAGGCAACAAAACAGCATCCGGGAGGGGATGGGTGCTGGTTGCGTTTTTACCTCTTTCTAGGATGGCAAGAGGTAAAACTTGTGGACTAAACTAAGTCAACTGAATGAATCGAGTCGCTTAGTCTTAGTCCCATGTTTCATTCCTAAGGTTAATGGCGAATTAGGTAATCAAACGCGCCAAGGGCTGCCGTGGCACCAGATCCCATTGAGATGATGATCTGTTTGTATGGCGTTGTCGTTACATCGCCTGCGGCAAACACGCCTGGCATAGAGGTTTCCCCATGTGCGTTGACAATAACTTCTCCACGATTGCTAAGTTCTAATGTGTCTCTTAGAAACTCGCTATTCGGTACCAAGCCGATTTGTACGAAGATGCCTGCAACATCCACCAGATGAGACTCATCGGTACGGCGGTCGGTGTATTTCAAGCCGATAACCCGTTGACCGTCACCAAGTACTTCGGTGGTCATGGCATTTTTGATGATGGTAACGTTTGGCAGGGATTCTGCTTTTTTCACCAAGACATCGTCAGCACGTAAAGTGTCGCTAAATTCCAAAACGGTAACATGTTTGGTGATACCCGCTAGGTCAATGGCTGCTTCGATACCCGAGTTACCCCCACCGATAACGGCAGTATTTTTGCCTTTGAATAATGGACCGTCACAATGTGGGCAGTAGGCGACGCCTTTATTGCGGTATTCTTGTTCACCTGGTACGTTCATTTCACGCCAGCGAGCACCGGTTGCGAGTACGATGGTTTTACTCTTGAGTACCGCGCCGTTTTCGAGTTCTACTTCGATAAAGTCTTTCTTCTCAATGCGAACCGCTTTTTGCGTTTTGATCAAATCCACATCGTAATCGAGAACGTGTTGTTCTAAATTGGCGACCAGTTTTGGTCCTTCGGTTTCTTTGACCGAAATAAAGTTTTCGATGGCCATGGTGTCACTCACTTGCCCACCAAAGCGTTCTGCCACCACACCAGTGCGAATGCCTTTACGAGCAGAATAAATGGCAGCGGATGCACCAGCGGGGCCACCACCAACCACTAGCATGTCGTAGGGGGCTTTTTCAGCCAACGCGGCCGCTTGTTTCTCACTGGCACCTGTATCTACTTTATTCAATATTTCGGCTAATGACATACGGCCTTGGCCAAATAGCTCGCCGTTTAGGTAAACCGATGGTACAGCCATGATTTCGCGTTCGTTGACTTCGTCTTGGAATAAGGCACCGTCAATCATGGTGGTCGTGACATTCGGGTTTAATACCGCCATCAAGTTCATGGCTTGCACGACTTCTGGACAGTTTTGGCAAGTCAATGAAATGTAGATTTCGAAATTTAGAGTACTGGTCAAGCCTTTCGCTTGCTCAAGAAGCGCTTTATCCGCTTTAGAAGGGTGGCCGCCAGCTTGTAATAGGGCTAACACAAGAGAGGTAAACTCGTGTCCCATTGGAATGCCTGCAAAGCGTACCCGTGGTGTTTCACCTTTAGGGGCGATGGCCATTTGTGGCGCACGACCTTGTGGGTTTTCGTCGACAATTAGATCGATTTTGTCGTTTAATTCGCTGATTTCACGAGCTAAACTTAATAATTCTTCAGCTTTATTAGAGCCATTGATGGACACAGTAATCTCAATAGGATTAATAATGTTCTGAAGATAAGTGTCCAGTTGTTGCTTAAGATTTGAATCTAACATGATTTAGTAATCCGTCTATTCTGAGTGTTTTACTGTGTAGTACCAGATTGTTCTGGAAGTACGCTGTTCGCTTGGTGCTCTAAGCGAAGTAAGAGGAGACTGCCCCTCCCAGAGGGGACTCGAAGGAGCAGCCTAGATCAAGTCAGCTTAGATTTTGCCAACTAGATCCAAAGAAGGAGCAAGAGTTTCTTCACCTTCTTTCCATTTCGCTGGACATACTTCACCTGGGTGAGCAGCAACATATTGAGCCGCTTTTACTTTGCGAAGTAGGTCTTGTGCATCACGGCCGATACCTTCAGCAGTGATTTCCATTGCTTGGATCGTACCTTCAGGATCGATCAGGAAGGTTGCGCGGTCCGCAAGACCTTGGCCTTCACGCATCACACCAAAGTTGTTTGTGATGTTGCCTGTTTGGTCACCAACCATGTAGTACTGGATTTTGCCGATGGTGTCAGAGCTGTCGTGCCACGCTTTGTGAGTGAAGTGAGTGTCTGTAGACACAGAGAATACTTCTACGCCACGAGCTTGAAGTTCTGCGTAGTTATCAGCAACATCGCCAAGTTCAGTTGGGCAAACAAAAGTAAAGTCAGCTGGGTAGAAGAAGAATACAGCCCATTTGCCTAGTACGTCTTTTTCAGAAATTTCTACGAATTCGCCATTTTTGAACGCTGTTGCATTGAATGGTTTGATTTGAGTATTGATCATTTTGTATTGCTCCTAGTTAAATCGTTTTTGTGTTACCAACGAGGTTTATAATAGGAGGCTTATTAAAATTATTAAAATTGTTATTTTTTAGATCTTTGATTAGGAAAAACTATTGATTGGCGATGTGTTTTGTCATCCATCTTGTGATGGTGCTTTTTCATTCTTATTCGCCACCTTGTTTTGCTAAGAAAGGAACGCTAAGAGGTAGTGCGATTTTTTTGTCGCACAATGGCTGTAATAATACGCTGTAACTCTTCATCCAATGCGTTTAAAGCGGTGCTGTAGTCTCCTGCTTTAAAGGCTTTTTCCAACTCGGCGGCGCGATGCATGAGTTCTGTCATCCCGATGTTTCCCGCATTGCCTTTGAGGGTATGGGCCAGACGAGGGGCTTCTTCTGGATCATCGGATTGGATCGCCTGATGAAATTGATCGACGAAGTCTCTCTGCTTATCGTGGAAGCGAAATAACAGGCGCCATAAGAAGGCTTCATCATTTTGTGTAATGCTGAGCGCGACATTGAGGTCAATGCCTTCTAGGTCATGGAGGTCGGGTTGTTCCTCTGAACTTGGCGGTGCCTGCTTGTTGGCTTGCTCTGTGTTGAGTGAGGTAGGTGGCTGTTCGATGGCGTTGTTTGGCTCTGACTGTTTCACTCTAGGTGTAATCCATTTCCTTAGTGTAAAGAACATGTTGTCGACTTGAATGGGCTTCGATATATGATCGTTCATGCCGCATTCTAAGACTTTTTCTTTGTCGCCTGTGAGAGCGTTTGCTGTCATGGAGATAATGGGTAAGTCTTGGTATTCAGGCATTTGTCGAATCAGTCTAGTGGCCGTATAGCCGTCCATAACGGGCATTTGGCAGTCCATCAAAATGCCGTCATAGTCATTATGTTGGAGCTTGTCGATCGCTTCTTGTCCATTGCTCGCTGTGTCAACGGTTAGGCCATTTTGAGTGAGTAGCTCCGTGGCAATTTCACTATTAAAAGCATTATCTTCGACGAGCAGAATATGCGCGCCGATTAATGACGTGCGATGTTGGCTGGCGCTTATGGATTGAGACTGGATTGGACGCTGTTTTAGGTCTAACGCTTGCTGTAGGGCTTCATACAAAGTGGATGGGGTAACGGGTTTAGTTAGGTAACCACTGATATTGACGTCTTGACTGGCGTTTCTGGCCTCTTCTAGTCCATAGGCGGTAACAATCAGAATTTTCGGAGAGTGGGCGCTAGATTCTGCGTAGTATTGCAATGCACGGCATACTTCTATGCCATCCATTTCTGGCATTTTCCAATCCATTAGAATCACCGTAAACGGGGCGTTTTCTGGGGCGTTTTGGATTAACGTAAGCGCTTCTTGCCCTGATTTTGCCAAGGTTGAGCTGAGGCCAAAACTGTTCGCAAGATTTTGTAATATGTCTCGTGCTGTGTCGTTATCATCGACAATGAGAATTTTATGCTGGTTTGGTAACTGATAGTCAGGAGAGAGTGTCGTACCGAGGTCAAAAGGGAGTGTAAAATGAAATTGGCTGCCCACATTTGGACTACTTTCCACCCAAATATCCCCTTTCATGACTTGTACCAGTTGTTTGCAAATGGCTAATCCAAGGCCAGTTCCGCCAAATCGTCGGGTGGTGGAACTGTCTGCTTGTGAGAAGGATTGGAACAGTCGCTGACACTGCTCTGGGGTCATACCAATGCCCGTGTCCTTGACGCTAAAATGCAGAATGACTTGATTTTTATTTTGCTTAAATAAGGCGATATCGATGATGATTTCCCCTTTTTCCGTGAACTTAATCGCATTATTGCCCAAGTTTAATAAAATTTGCCGCAGCCGTGTTGGGTCCCCGACTAAGTCTGATGGCAGCTCGGGTGGTATATTAAAAAGCAGTTCCAGTGATTTTTCTTCTGCTTTCAAAGACAAAATGTTGGCCACATCTTTGAAGACATTCTCTAGGTTAAAGAGCGTTTCTTCGATTTCTAACTTACCCGCTTCTATTTTAGAAAAGTCGAGAATATCATTAATAATGCCCAGCAAAGATTCCGCCGACGTGCTGACCTTTTCGATATAGTTTCGCTGCTTGTCATTTAAATCGGTGAGTAAGGCCAGGTGGGACATACCGATAATGGCATTCATCGGAGTGCGTATTTCATGGCTCATATTCGCTAAAAAGTCACTCTTCGCCAAGCTGGCTTTTTCTGCTATGTTTTTTGCTACTTCTAACTCTTTGGTACGGTTTTGTACCTCGCTTTCTAACTCTTCTTGGTGGGCCTTTAGCATGTCTTCTGCCGCTTTTCGTTGGCTGATGTCGTGCCAGCTACAAAGCACAGCAGGGGTATTGGAAAGAACGATAGCCGCCATGATGACTTCCGCATCAATGGTGCTGCCTTCTTTGTCTTGGAAGGTCCACTCGAAGCGATGAAACCCTTCGTCTTGAACCGTATTGATGAGGTGTTCAAATTTGCTATTCGACGACGTGCCGTCATGTTGAAATAGTGGGCTGAGATCTTCTATCGGCATGTTTTTCAGATCGTCTATCGATGCGTATTTAAGTTGATTGCAAGCCGCTTGGTTTGATTCCACGACTTTGCGTTCACTGAGTATCCACACAGGGTCTGGAGAGAGTTCAAACATGGATCGGAAGCGATGCTCGCTTTCGGCGAGCGTAGCAAACTGTTTAGACATGCGTCTGGAAATCAAAATGGAAATAATCAGCAGCAGCACAATGCTGAATAGTGCTCCTTTAAACATGGTATTAGCTAGGGCTTTTAAGCGTTGTTGCACGGCGTGGTTAACGAGTTTCGATTGTGTCTGAACTTCTGCTCCGATCTCATCGAGGTAGTGGGGTAACGTATGAAACGCTTGGTTATATTGAGTTATCAGCACTTTACGCTGGGCCTCTAACTGTAATTCCTGATAGCGTTTGAGGTATAGGCTGGTACCATTGGAAATAATAATATTACGCTTTTTGATAACTTGATAATTGTTTCCAAACAGTGTCTTGAAAAGTTTCTCTTGTAGCTGTGATGTTTGCTGATAATAAATGGGGTAGTTCTCTTTGAGCAACATATTGAGCTGAGATAGATGGTTCAAAGCGGGAAGTATTCGATTATTTTTGATGTCATCTAACGTATCCAGATTCGAATCAAGCATTAATTGATTGATGACCAATCTTAGCTCGGCAATTCTAGCTTGTGCCATATACAAACCGCTGCTCAAGATTTCCTTATGATGTTCCATATGGTCAATGGCAATTTGTGCTTTTTCTGCCCTTGTTGCGTGGTTATATTTGTATACATACATGGCTTCATGTAAGCGATTTTCCCCATATATTTTCTGAAATAGTAATCCTAAGTTATGCAGATAAGTCTCGG
This sequence comes from Marinomonas sp. 63XJN7_7_ISO-PGPR-S23-202, assembly GCF_056173505.1. NCBI lineage: Bacteria > Pseudomonadati > Pseudomonadota > Gammaproteobacteria > Oceanospirillales > Oceanospirillaceae > Marinomonas > Marinomonas sp. 63XJN7_7_ISO-PGPR-S23-202. The sequence continues at coordinate 170,485 of NZ_CM149677.1, forward strand.
TATGCTCCAGTAAGTGAAGCTGTTGATAGTCGTCTACAAAAGCGGTTTTTTTCATTTTCCATGTTTGTATATCAAAAGTGATGTTTTGAATCTTCTGTGTTACTTCATCAATGTCGGTCAATACTTTAACGAGTTTGGGGTGGTCTTTTGCAACGTTATTTAAAATATCCAGCGCTCGGTTAATGCGGTTTAATATGGCTGCGTTGGGAGATTGATAGGGGCTATCGCTATCCAGCATATTATTTAAAACGGCTTGTTGTTGCGGAAACAGTTCCCGTAACTCCGTTGTGGCGAAGAGTAGGTTTTCTTGTATGGTCGTGATTTTTCGCTGGCTTGCTCTTAACTCTGTCACACTATTATATAAAACGACAGCGGCCATTAACGTCGTAACAAGCGCGACACTGGCAAGCAGCCAAACTAAAAAGTTAACGCCACGTTTTCTAGAGAAAAAGTCACTTTTCATTATTTGGACCTGCTGACAAGAGTTGACCCATGTGTTCGAATTCAATGGGAATATATTGCCCATTTTTTAAATAAGTAAGCCAAATGCTGTGACTCGCTTGGTGATGGGTTGCATCTAATCGCAGTGGAGCGCCTAGTCCCAAATCAAACTCTCCGAGACCTTCTAGGGCATCAATGAGGTTGTCTTGATCAATATAGGGTTGTTTTTCCAAGGCCTTAATAAGAATACGAGTACTGATATAAGACTCAAACATCAGAGCCGAAGGGGTAAAAGAGTCTTGTTTACTTTTAGGTAACGTGGCTAAGAAGGACTTTGTGTCGGCCAAAAACTCTTGAACAATCGGTAAATCAGTTTGCTCCAAAGGAGGAACAACGCGAGTTATGAAGACTCGCGCATCACTATCTTGGAGTAAATCGGCAAAGGTGCTTGTGCCAACAAAAGAGACACCGATAAACACGGGATCTAGACCATAGTGTCGAACCAGACGGACGAATTTTGCAGCGGGTTTGCCACTGGCAATAAGAAAAATATATTTTGGCGTTGGCGTGACCATCAGTAAGTCCGCAACCGCACTTTCCACTAAGGCGGCATCTCGGTCGTAACTGACTTTTAGGTATTGTGGGTCGGGTTCATGAAGGTGTTGTTGTAATAAATGATCCAGCCAATTGGCGCCACCGTATCCGATGGTGTTGCCTTGAGAGAAAAGGACTAAATCTTGTGATGAAAAAGGCGTGGCTGCCATTAATGCATTGAAAACCTGTATGACTTCTTCTTCATAGCTACTGCGATAATTAATGATATAGCGAAAGCTCGGGTCCTCGACTGGTGGCCTTAAAAAATTGGAGCCACTAATAGGCGCGTATAGCAGGATTCTTTCTTGTTGGGCAATCTTGGAACTGACGACAGCGGTGGGGGTGCCAACATTATTGATCATCCCGATGATATGATCTTTTTCGATCATTTCGCGAATATTTTTCGCCGTTTTTTGGGGGTCATAGGCGTCGTCTTTATGGATGATATCGAGGGGGATATGGTACTGATTTTGATAACGCTGTAGTCCTATTCTTATACCCGTTTGGACCTCTTGCCCCATATTGCCATTGAGCCCTGAGAACGGCATGCTTGAGCCCAGTGTGGGCCCCGCGAAAACCGGTGACGTGACGCCAAAGACCGTACTCATCATCAGCCAACAGGGAGCTTTCCGGAAGAGCAAGACAAAGATAATCAATCCTCTAATGTCACTCATTTGTCTGATCCTTTTTGAAGTAATACTCTAACAAGCCAATCAATTCTCCTTGTTCGTTATAGAGTGGAACCTTGCTAATAGTTCGAGTGCCTGAATGACCGTTTGGAAACATAAACTGTTCTTCCATATCGATTTGTTTATAGCCTGTGTTTAACACAGAGCTATTATCAGCGTTATATAGCTTTTGCTGTTCAATTGGAATGAAACTTTCTCCTTTTGTACCAATAACGAGGGATTCGTCCTCAATTCCCATGTCCGCTAAATAAGCCGTGTTGGTGCCGCGAATGATTAAGTCTGGATCGCGCCAAGCAATACGATAAGGCAAGGCATTCATCACACTTTTTAGCATTTGGATATCTTTTTGGTGTTGCGACAATTCGGCCGTTTCTTGGTCACGGAGGCGTTGTTTGAGTTGTTCATAATCCGTATGTATTTTTTGGATAAGGGTCTGGTTCGCCTGGTTTTCTTTTATAGCTTGATGACCCATTTTCCAGACTCGATACACTTGATAAACCAGTTCATCGTATTCGTCTTTGGCTGAGGTATTATTGAGTTGATTTTTGAATGGTGAGTTGTGTGTGATGCTTTCTTCTGTGATCTTGTCAAAGATGCGGGTGAGATGTCGAATACGTTTTGTCGTGAGCAGATGGGATAAAATGATCAGACAAGTGGCGATAATCACACTGATGCTTAGATAAAAAGCAAAATAATGAAAGAACAGCGGGATGTTTGTTTGAGTCCCTTGGCTTAGGTCCGTGTAGAGAGTCAAAACTCCTAATTTAGGTAGGTTTTTTGCGTCGTTGTAGAATAAAACTTTAGAAACAGATGAGGCTTCCATATCAAGCGGTTGAGTGCCGAAACGCAATTCACCACCATCTTCTGTTGTCAGAATCGCAATAGCCACACTATCAAAATGCGTTACGGCTTTCATTTGATTATTGGCGAGTTGAGTGTCCATATTCCACAGACTTTCTGTAATCATGGGCGAGAATAATTCGATGGCTTTATGGAGATTGGCAAAGGCGGTTTGCCGATACTTAGCTTGCTCAAGCTTGTATTCCCCCAGCGCCATCACAATGGAAAACACCAGACAGATAATCGCACTCCAACCAATCAGTCGAATGGTGATGAGTTTCCCCCATTGTGCTTTTGTCTTGGTTGCTGCTCTTGTTTTCATAGGCCTTCTGTATTGTTACGCAAACAAAAGTCATCGATTTGATCGTTTGCTGTTCACTCACCTCTTTCTTTCAGTCTAGTAATCTCTGAGAGAAATGCATGAGTATTTTGGTGACAATATGTCGTCAGGCGTTAATAAATAAAGTGGGCAGGACGCAGGATAGCAAAGCTCGTTCTCTCTTATATTAGGAAGAACAAGCCTTGTCATCTGTGTGTCGAATGGTTAGCGGTTGGTTGAAAATAGCTGTTTGATGCGGTCGAGTTGTTGAAGGCGGTCGGTTGTTGCTTGGGAAATCGATGTATTTACAAAATGAACTACATCCCCCGGCTTACGTTGTGCCAACAGATCGCCTCCGGCACGTGTCACACAGCCTATTTTGGGATAACCGCCAATGGTTTGTCGGTCATTGAGCAGAACGATGGGTTGACCATCTTGTGGAATTTGAATGGCACCGTAGGCTATGCCTTCTGAGGTAATTCCGCGGATGTCTTTGCCAATCGGCGTGCCTTCCATGCGATAGCCCATGCGATCACAGTGGTTGGAGACGCGGTAGCGGCTTGAAAAGAAGGTCTCATGATCGGTGGTAGAAAAATCCGCTGATTGATAACTCAAAATAACGGGGATGTCCTGTTGACTATAATCGGGAATATGGTGTCGCGGTACGCGCATTTGTCGATGTTCGTTGCTGCTTTCATAAGCAATGGAATCACCTACTTCTATCTTCGCTCCGTTACCATGAAGGCCGCCAAGCTGCTCGCGTACTACCGTCGAGGTGCTACCTAGGGTGGGTTGACAGAGAAAGCCGCCTTTTACCGACAAATAGGCACGCAACCCCCAAACGGGCTGATGAAAGCTTAAAATATCCCCTTCTTTGATCGCGTAGGTTTGCCAAGGTAAAATGGATTGCCCGTTTAGGGTGGCACCAAGGTCCGCTCCAGTGAGGGCGATACTAGTTGGTGCTTGGGCTTCTAGCGAGAATAAACCAAAGGTGATTTCAATTTGCGAGGCGTTTTCATCATTATTGAGTAACGCATTGCCCCAGCGAAACGCCATTTCGTCCATTGGGCCGCCTGTGGTTAACCCCGCCGCTTGGTAACCAAAACGGCCTAAGTCTTGAACCAATGCCAGCATGACGCTTTTTTTAATATTAAAAGCCATCTAACTTGCCTCCTTGCGCTAAAAACGCTTCTCGTGAAATCGCTTCGAAGCGGACCGAATCTCCGGTAGCGATGAGGCCTAAATGTTCACTGTTCCAATCCACAAGTTCCATCGGCGTGCGACCAATGATTTGCCAGCCACCCGGGGTCACACTTGGGTAGACGGCCGTTTGGTTTTCTGCAATGGCAACACTGCCTTTGGGCACTTGGTGTCTTGGTGTGCGTTTGCGTGGAATATGAAGTTCATCAGGCGTGCTGCCTAAAAAGGAAAAACCAGGTGTAAAGCCAATGGTATAGGCTCGATAGAGGATTGCGCTGTGACGCTGAATCACCTCTTCTGGTGTCATCTGGCAATGCTTGGCGACCTCCTGTAGGTCGGGGCCAACATCATCGCCGTAATACACAGGGATCACGACGGTCTTGCGTTGATCCAAGGGGAGCGCCGCTTGCTCCGTTGACGCGTTAAGGATATTTTCGATTTCGTTTATCAGTTTGTGTTGTTGTTCTGCCTGTGTTTTGAGGGTTAGCAAAATCGTTGTATAAGATGGGATCAAATCCTGTATATCATGGAGGCGTTTTAACTGACGTGTTGTCCAAAGGATTTGATCCGCCGTTTGTTCATTGATGTGGTTTCCAAAACGCAATAAATAGGCTTCTTCGTTCACCTGTTCAATTGTGGGTTTAGGGGACGTCATGCATGGCTCGCTTAGGCTTTGTTTAGCTTGCTATTGTAGTTGCTTTGGTTAGAGCGGTTAAACTCGTCCACAATGGTACGTAACTTGGTGACGGCTTCCACGGCATGAACGCCATCACCATGAACGCAAATTGTGTCAGCATAAATAGCTAAGGTTTTTCCTGATCCTGAGGTCACCGTACCAGATTCACATAATTGTTTCACTTGCGCTTCGATCAAATCGAAACTGGCGTGCACAGCGTTTGGCTCTTTGCGAGGCGTGAGTCGTCCTTCATCGGTATAGAGTCGATCGGCAAAGGCTTCAAACCAAACGGTGAGACCATACCGTTTTGCCATGGCTTTGATCTGCGGCGCTTCTGGTACTGCACCGACCATTAAGGGCAGAGTGGCATCCAGCTCACTGACGGCGGCCATGACGGTTTCCAAAATGGCGTCGTCTGCCATCATTTGGTTGTACATCGCACCGTGAGGCTTCACATAGTCCACCTGAGTGTTTTGGCTTTCGCAAATCGCCTTTAACGCACCTATTTGATACTGAATGAGTGCTTTTAATTCCGTCGGCAAAATGTCCATGTTACGGCGACCAAAGCCAACCAAGTCGGGGTAGCCTGGGTGGGCACCGATAGTAACGTTATGCTGTTTTGCCAAGGCCACGGTTTTGGACATAGTGAGAGGATCGGACGCATGAAAGCCACAGGCGACATTCGCCTGATCAACATGAGGCATGATCTGATCGTCCAAACCCATTTTCCAAGAGCCAAAGGCTTCACCCATATCGCAATTTAATTTCATGTTAAATACCTTTTATCCTTCTCAATATAGATGTCTGATATTAAATGATAGCGAGATCCATATCCAATAGATCGGTAACAAGCATTTTTCCCGATGCGTTCGTAATGTAAATAGGCGGCCTTGCATTTTGCACGGCTATTTGTGGAGTGATGCCACAAGCCCAAAATATGGGCACCTCGCCTTCTTTAATGCTCACCGCGTCGCCAAAGTCAGGCTGTGCCAAATTGTCAATACCAATATCACTTGGTGTGCCAAAGTGCAAAGGAGCGCCGTGTGCTTTGGGAAATCGTGAGGTGATCTGAATGGCTCGAATGGCATCTTTTGGGGTATAAGGACGCATCGTGACGACGGTATTGCCAAAAAAACGTCCAACAGGGACCGTTGCAATATTGGTTTCATACATGGGGACATTGACCTGCTCTTCTATGTTACGTGGGGTTAGCCCCGCTTGAGATAGCGCGTTTTCGAAGGAAAAAGAGCTGCCTAGAATAAAGGTGACAAAATCGTCCTGCCAGAGGTCGGCAATGTCTGTGCAACTGTTGACTTTTTTACCATGACGATAGATGCAATATTCAGGAATGTCGTAGCGCAGATCGATATCGCTTCCCAACTCAGGCAAACGAAAGTCGCCTACTTTTGAGACGCCAATTAACGGACAAGATGTTGGGTTTTTTTGACAATATAGGAGAAACTCATTTGCCCAATCGGCTGGTAAAATAACCACTTTACCTTGCATTGCCCCTGTTGCTAATCCGCTGGTCGGGCCGTTGTACTGTGCACTTCTGATGGCTCTTCTTAGCTCATGGGTTTGTTTTAGTAAAAGTGGCGAGCTCTGTCTCATGGCGTCGAGTCCTTAACTGTGCCTTGATTGGCGTCCTTTATAGATTAGAGCGTCCTTTGGAACAAGGTCTAATCTTGTTTTTTTGAGATGGTTGGCAACATTTTTATCTAGAACCGAGTGTCTACCGCTTTGCGAAAATTTCCCAAGGTGGCGACCCAGACAAAGGTTTCTAAACGTTTGTGGTTCAACGTATTACTCCTCGTGAGAAATGAAGACGCCGCTTAATAAAATAACGCCTTGCTAATAATATAGTGGAAAAGCGTATAAAGACTCATAATGATCCGCAATATTTTTGTCAAAGGCACCACTGAGTCGTTGGTGGCGTTCAAGGCTTAAGGTATGCTGTTTGCTTCTTAGAATAGGTAACAAAATGAATAGAGTGCTTTCTTTCTTACTAAAGGGGCTGGTGGCGGTTTTACCCCTTGGCCTGACGGTTTATCTGATTTACTGGTTATTGGCGGCAGGAGAATCCTTAGCCAAGCCCATTGTCCTTTGGCTGTTACCTCACAATATCTACTTTCCGGGGTTGGGGTTAGCGTTCTCGCTTGGCATGCTGATTTTAGTGGGCTTTCTAGTCAATCTTTATGGCATTCGTTATTTGGTCACACTGAGTCAGAATATTTTTGAGCGCATTCCTTTGGTGAAATCCATTTATGGCGCGTTTAAAGACATGATGATGGTGTTCAATCTGTCTGAAAAGAAAGAGATGAAAAGCGTGGTGTCGTTGGAATGGAATGGCGCACAAGTCATTGGGTTTATCACGGGGGAAAAAACCGGAGAGCGTTTGTTTGGTGACCAAGACTTAGTGGGAGTGTATGTGCCCTTGAGCTATCAAATCGGCGGCATTACGTTATATATTTCAAGAGACCGTTTAACCGAGCTGGATATCGGCGTGGAAGAAGCCATGCGTCTGGCGCTCACGGCGGGCATCCAAGCCGATACTCGTAACAAAGACAGCAAAAGCTAAGCCATACGGTGCTCACATCGTCTGTTGTGATTGAGGACCTCTCACCATGTGCGCCCTTCCAATGGTTATTCCAGTTTCTTTTTAAAGCGCAAGGACGCCACGATCAGTCCACCAACCGCAAATAAGCCGAGCCACAGGGCATCTTTTCCTAACAGGACAATATTGGCGTCGCGTAGGACGATGGCGCGAATCATGCGCATAAAATGCGTGACAGGCAGGGCTTCCGCGATCCATTGGGCAGGCACTGGCATGGCATCATAAGGAAACATAAAGCCAGATAACAAAATCGATGGTAGTAAGATAAAGATGGTCAATTGCATGGCTTGTAATTGTGTTTTGACGATCGTGGAAATCACTAAGCCAAGGGTTAAACTGGCAAAAATAAAGAGAATGGCCCCACTTAGTAGTGACAATAATCCGCCTTGTATCGGTACAGAAAAGACCCAATGGCCCATGGATAAAATAATGGCGACTTGGACCAGCCCAACGAGAATATACGGGGCAATCTTGCCAATCATCAGCTCCATGGGGCTCACTGGTGTGGTAATCAAGAATTCCATATTGCCCTGTTCGTGCTCGCGAACAATGGCCGCTGAGGTGAAGAGAATCATCGTCATGGTCAGAATCACCGCCACTAACCCCGGCACAATATTCACCACCGTCCGCTGTTCTGGGTTGTAATACTGCACGATCGCAAAGCTGGCAGTTGGTCTGACAGTATTATGATCCGCGACCTCATTGAGTGGCATGTCCCTCAGGGCGCGAATGGCTGAGGCGATAACCGTATCCGATCCGTCGACGACCCATTGCCCAACGGGGCGAGTCAGTGGGGAGTCTGTTTGTTTGGCATCATATCTGGGGTGACCAAACAGTCGGCGAGTCATATCCGGGGGCAAATAGAGAAAGGCTTTAATGTTTCCCCTTGTTAAAGCGGTTTCAGCGTCCTTGATGGATCGGTAGCGAGCGACAAAATTGACCGATTGAGTGGCGGTTACTGCCTGCTCAAGGGCGCGACTTTCTGCCGTTTGGCTAAGGTCTACCAAGCCTACGGGAATATGTCTGGCGTCGGTATTGATGGCGTAACCGAACAACATCAGCTGCACCAGTGGGATCATCACGATCATACCGAACGTCATTCTATCCCGTGACAGCTGTTTTAGCTCTTTGATAAATACCGCCAATATTCTAACCCACATGACGACCTCCGGTGCTAGTGACAAACACATCTTCAAGGCTGGGGCGCGTCAGGGCGATCTCTCTGTCAGCGCTAAACTGTTGGATAAAAGCCAGAGGGTCTGTCACGTCCTTTTTGACCAATATTCGTAAATTGGAGCCGATTTGCGCGGCAGAGAGGATTTGTTTCTGCTCTGTAAGGCGCTGTTTTAACTGACGTAATTGATCCCCTCTGATTTCTACAACCACCGCTGGCATGGTGTCCATGAGCATTTGCGGTGAACCATCTGCGCGTTTGTGGCCTTGCTCCATAATCGCGAGGGCGTGGCAGCGTTCGGCCTCATCCATATAATGGGTGGACACCAAAATAGTGGTACCAGCGGAGGATAAATCGAACAAACGCTCCCAGAATTCGCGACGGTTTTCAGGGTCAACGGCTGACGTGGGCTCATCGAGAAACAATAACTCGGGGGAATGTAAGGTAGCGCAAGCTAATGCCAGCCGTTGCTTCTGCCCACCACTCATGGAGCCGGCAAACTGTTTGGCTTGTTGTTCAAGGTCGTAAAGGGTAAGGAGCTCTTCAATACGGGCTTTTTTGCGTCGCCCTGAAAAGCCATAGATGGCGCCGACAAAGTTGAGGTTCTCTCGCACGGTGAGATTATCGTACAAGGAAAATTTTTGTGTCATGTAACCAATACGGTTTTTAAGTGACTCTTCATGGCCAGCTAACGGTGCCCCTAAGATGCTCACTTCGCCTTCGCTGGGCACAAGCAGCCCGGTTAATAAGCGAATCGTGGTGGATTTACCGCAGCCATTGGGGCCTAAAAAGCCATAGATGCAGCCCTTAGGAATTGCTAAATCCAATTGGTTGACGGCAATGCTGTTTCCAAAGCGTTTAGTAAGCCCTTTGCTTTCTATGGCGTAGGTCATTTCAGGTGGCTGATTGGGTGTCGCGCGGTTCATGGCAAGTGCACCTCCACTCCTAGCCCGGTTGGGAGCGCCTTGGCATGCTCAAGATCAATGTCAGTAAGGTACATCAAACGGGCTCTGTCCCGTTCGTTTAACGCATAGAAGGGCGTGTAGGCAGGTTGCGAGCGGATATTACGTACGACACCTTGTATGGGCTTGTTGATGCCATCAGCAAAGACGGCAATTTTATCGCCTACATGAACCTGGGTGCGCACTGTTGCAGGTAAGTAGATTCGGGCATAAGGATGGCCGGTTTTGATCAGATTCACCAGCTGAGTCCCCGCGATGACATAATCGCCGGTGTGCCAAGGCAATGTGTCGATCACCCCATCGCTTGGGGCTGTGATGGTTAACTTATCCCGTGCTCTTTCTTGCCAGACTAATGCCGCTTGGGCGGCTTTTACCTGATCTTGGGCTTGTAAGATGTCTTCTTTTCGCGCACCGTTTTTCAATTCTAGCCATTGATCGTAAGCCTTTTTTGTCTCCGCCTTGGTCCGGTCTCTGTTGGCTTTGGCGCTATCCAAGGCGGCTTTGCCAATGACCTTGGTTTTATACAGTTTGGCGTTACGCTGGTAGGTCAGCTCTGCTTCTCTACTGGCCGCTTGTGCGGATTGCAATGTGGCAAAAGCCGCGTTTAATTGTTCGGGTCTGGTTCCTGCAATGAGTTTGTTAAGGGCGGCGTTGGCCTGCGCCAGTTCGGCTTGACGTTGGCGAACCAATGCATCGGCTTGACGAGTATCCAATTGCAGTAGACGGTCGCCTTTATGTACCACTTGGCCTTCGTGGACATAGACCGAGGTGATTTGTTCGGAGGCGGTTGCCGATAAGCGAATTTGGTCTCGCTCAACGGTTCCCATGGCTCGTGGTCCTTCGTCTGATTGGCAGGCGCTGACGCTAACAAGCAGGATCAGCGATAGAACAATGGTGAGTAGCGGTTTCATGGCTCCCTCCGGTCATTGTTGTCATTAGGGGATTGGTTGGAAAAGGTGAAAAGCCCTTCTTCGAGGAGAGTCTGGTTGTGTTCCGCTAGGGCCATTAGCCAGTCTTCGTTGACTTCCACACCCAGTTTATTCTGTATGTATTTAGGGGCGAGTATGGGGAACACCATCAGGCTAATAAAACTCAGACGAATCCAATCGGGATTAAGATTGGGGTTAATTTGGTTATGTTGGGTAAATGCTTTGATCCAGTTTTCTGAACGCTTAATGATGTTGTCCACTGAGGCGGATAAAATAGCAAAGGCTTCAGGGCTGTCTTGTTGATTAAGAACCTGTTGAATAAGCTTTGGCAACATGGGCGTCGCAGCAATCATTCGATAATAGGCCTGCATTAAACGCAGCGGATTGAGGGGGACTTGAGGATCAATGGTGGTTTGAAACTGGGCGATAACGGGGGCCAGTGTTTCTTGTACCGTGGCCTCAAAAAGACCTGCCTTTGAGCCAAAATAATAGCGAATCATGGCGGCATCGACTCCGGCGACTTGGGCGATTTTCCGTATCGATACCTTTTCAAAGCCTTCTTGGGCAAAGCTCTGTCTTGCCGCGTCGATCAAGCTTTGACGCGCCGACTCCTGATTCGTCTCAATGCGTTTAGGACGACCTTTTCGCGTTGCCATATGAGGCTCCTTTATTAATTCATCCATTGATGAATATAAGCCATTTCAGCGTCAGGCGTTATGCACATAATTCCTCATATCTTGACCTAGTGAGGAATTTAGACAGAAAAAAGCCCACTTATGTGGGCCAAAATGGTAACCAGTGTTCGGTTGAGTATTACTTTTTCTTTGGCAAGCTCCACGGAAACAGCCAAGCTTGAATCCAGTGTACGGATTTAAACAACAGCAGACTGATGGCTGAGAGAAAGACTAACCCCGCGAAGGCTTGAGGGATTTTAAAGAACGAAGTCGAAAACTGAATGAAATACCCTAATCCTTGTTCAGCCGCGACAAATTCTGCCACCACCGCTCCAATGATGGCCAAGGTGATAGAGACTCGCAAACCGCTAAAAATATGCGGAATGGCATAAGGAATGCGAATTTGCCAAGTCTCACGATAACGGGGGGCTCGTAATGATTGGCTGAGTTCGATCAGTTCTTGCGGTGTTTCCAACATGCCAGTTGTGGTGGAAACCACCAGAGGGAAAAAGGTAATCAAACAGGTAATTAGGACGCGAGACGCATCACCTGTCCCCATTAGGACGATAATCAAGGGGGCAACGGCCACCACAGGGGTGGACTGAATGACCACCAGAACAGGGTAAATGGTACGGTTAAGCAACTCTGAGCGGATTAAGGCAATGGATAAAGGAATACTGATCAGAATGGAGACAATAAAGCCCAATAGCGCAACGCGCAGCGTGGCCCATAGGTGAACCATCCAGCGGGAGAAGCTGACATTAAAAAACGCATTTATGATGGATGAAGGAGACGGCAGAATATAAGTGGGGACATGGCCCAGTCGGCAGATGGACTCCCAGAGGATCAAAAGGCTGATGAAAAAAAGCCAAGGGGCAAAGCGATAACCCTGCTTTTTAAACCACTGTTTCACTCCGCTGGCGGTGCTGGCCGTCGTCTTTGAGTTATGGGACTGTTGCGGCGCACGAAGAGCCGCTTTAGGCGCGGGAGTGTGGTTCATAAATATGTCCTCGAATGGTCTCGGTAAGTTCGCAGAAACGCGTAGAGTTCATGTCTTTTGCGGTGCGTGGTCTGGGTAGGTTAACGTCGATCAGGTCCAAGACCGTGCCAGGTCGCTTGCTCATCACCAAGATACGGTCAGCGAGTAATACTGCTTCGCTAATAGAATGGGTAATAAACAGCACGGTTTTGGGGTGATCACGCCAAATGTCTAGTAGATCAAAGCCAATCTGTTCCCTTGTTAAGGCATCAAGGGCGGAAAAGGGTTCATCCATTAGTAGAATATCTGGGTTTAGTAATAGGGCGCGCACGATACCAACACGTTGTTGCATACCACCTGAAAGCTCATCAGGCATTTTGTCTGCGAAGCTGGCTAACCCGGTCATGGTGAGTAATTCATCGGCACGCTTTTTATCCTCAAGGCTCACATGACCATACTTGTGCTTCAGTGGGAACAACACGTTTTTTTTGACCGTAAGCCAGGGGAGTAAATTGGGTTTTTGGAACACAATACCCACGTCATCCCTTGGTTCAGTGACGGGTTTATTAAAGACGGAAACCTCACCATGACTGGGAATCAGTAAGCCTGCCACCATGCGCAGTAGCGTCGATTTACCGCAGCCAGATGGGCCAACCACAGCGACAAATTCATGACGATAAATATCGAGGTTGATATGTTGCACAGCCATTGGGCCGTCAGGAGTTGGATCGTAGCGGTGGCCTACGTCTTCCATTCGGACATAGGCGTTTGGTGGCGTCTCTTTTTGAGTCACTTGGTCGCTGTTATGTGCGACGTTCTCAATAGAAGGGGTTGAAAAAGCATTCATCACGTTCACTGTTATCTTCCTTAAACTCGCCCAAAAAATCGTTTTTGCTGAGAAACGCTATGCTAAGCCGTTTTAATTTGGCGTTGGCATAAACGCTTTATTTACTATTTTTTCAGGATTAAGGGAGTCTGGTGATAAGTCGTTGGCTTTGGCGACGTATTGCCATGTAGTGGTAAGGCGTTTTGCGGTTAACACACCAAATCCATCGCTTTGCGATATCTTGTTGTAGACCAAATCATAAATAGAATGGATTTGCGCGGCAGCAATCTTAGGGTCGACCTCAGGCACGATATCATGTAGATCCTCCCCTGCTTTTTCAGGATGTGCATAGGTATATACAACCGCTTTTTCAAAGGCTTTGATAAAACGCTTAGCTACTTCAGGACGTTCTGACAAAAAGCGATCTGAGGCGATAATAGAGGAACTATAAAGAGACAATCCGCCTTCTGACCAAGGTAGTACGGTAATGGTTTTTCCTGCTTGGGCTGCTTGTGCTTTATACAGAGCGGTATTGGTCACCCAAGCAATAATTGCCTGGGTATTTCCCGTCATTAACATTGGCCCCAATGCACCAGGGTCGGCTTTAATGAGAGTAATATCCTTGTCCGATAGGCCATTTTGTTTGAGTACTAGTGGTAAAAAGGCATTAGAGGAGGTAAAAGGCGAAGTGGCCACTTTCTTACCTGCCAGATCTTTAATGTTATGGATACCGCTGTTTGATAACACAAAAAAGGCATGAGGAGCTTGGGTGAAGTAGGCGGCTACCGCACTCACTGGCACATCATCTTGTGCTTTGGCAGCCATGAGTGCACCAATGTCGGCCATGCCAATATCAGCCTGCCCTGTGGCTATTTTGGTAATGGCATCGGTTGAGCCTCGTCCTGTGGCGACTTTGACATCTAAATTTTCTGCGCGAAAAAAACCTTCTTGAATACCGACATAGACAGGCGCTTTATCGCCACCAGGGAGCCAATCTAATTGAAAAGTAACATGGTCGGCCGCCATGGCGGCAGTACAACTTCCTATTGCGATAGCAATAATTGATGAACGAACAAAATTCAACATGCGTTTTTCTCCATTAGCTTGTGTTGGCGCTGAGAGTGATCCTATTTATATTTTTAAGACTGAGATAAATGTTTCATATTCGTATCTTTGGTAACAAATGTATTAGCAACAACTGTGCCGAGGCGATATTTTGTGATGAAAAAAATAATGGTTTGAAAAATAAGAGATTTTAAGGATTAAGTAGGTTGCTTAAGACACAAAAGAATGGTCGTGACGCTCCGTAGGGGTCGTGTTCTGCTTGTTGGTAGCAAACATGTTCCATTTTTGTGCACTTGATTTGTTGAAATTTGCTGGGAAGCATTGGTGCGGGTGCCGTTTTTCTTTATCATGCCCGTTTTTAGTCGGGTCTTGAAAAGGGTGATGCGCGTGCAAACACAAAAAACCGTTATGATCATTGGTGCTGGCCCTGCAGGCTTGATGGCGGCGGAATACATTTGTGCACAGGGCCATCAGGTTCACGTTTATGATGCCAAGCCCAGTGCCTGCCGTAAGTTTTTGCTGGCGGGTGTGGGGGGCATGAACATTACCCATTCTGAAGCTTATCCTGAATTTATCCAGCGTTATTATGATAAAGCGGATTGGATGGACAAATCGCTACGCCATTTTGATAGTGGTGCACTGCGCGATTGGATCCATGGCTTAGGAATCGAGACTTTTATAGGTTCCTCTGGTCGTGTCTTTCCGACGGATATGAAGGCCGCTCCTCTACTACGTCATTGGTTAAAGCGATTACGAGACGGCGGCGTAAGGTTTCATATGCGCCATAAAATGATTCAGGTATCAGCGCACTCGGCGAGTTTTGATTGCTCTGGCGAGACGGTGACGGCGCACGCGGATGCCATTGTCTTAGCGTTAGGTGGAGCCAGTTGGCCTAAGCTTGGCTCAGACGGTGCATGGTGGAACGTATTAGATCAAGCCGATATTGAGCTTGCTCCCTTACAAAGTGCCAACTGTGGCTTCCATAGCCATTGGAGTGAGCATCTTCGGAGTAAGTGGGCAGGTCAGCCATTAAAGGATGTGTCGTTTCAGGTTGCCTTGGAGAACGGTGATATCGTCCGTCGTAAGGGCGAGTGTATTGTGACGCACGACGGTATGGAAGGCAGTCTTATTTATGCCTTTTCCAAATACCTACGAGATAGAATCAATCGAGATGGTAAAGCGTTATTAACGCTAGACTTATTACCGTTACAAGACGACGCTCAGGTCATTAAAAAACTTCAACATACCAAACCGAAGGAATCTTTCAGTAAGTATTTAAAGCGCACCGTCGGCATTAGCGGTGTGAAGGCCGCCTTGCTCTATGAAACCTTCACCAAAACAGAGTTTCAAACGCCACGCACGCTGGCTCGTTGTTTGAAACACCTTCCTGTATGGTTTGACAGCGTGAAACCGATTGACGAAGCCATTTCCAGTGCTGGTGGGGTATGCGAGCAGAGTGTGAACGATGCCTTGATGTTGCTTAACATGCCTGGTGTGTTTTGTGCGGGCGAAATGTTGGATTGGGAGGCGCCAACGGGTGGTTATCTTCTAACAGGGTGTTTTGCGACTGGACGATTAGCTGGGCGAGGCGTGTGTGACTGGTTAGCGGCTCAGGAGTGACTGGCACGCTAGTCAGTTCATTATTCTCTGTTACTGATCATGAAAAAACGCCCAATGTTGCCATTGGGCGTTCTCCCGTCGCGCGTTCTATCTCTTTGCTTACTTGTTAGGTCACATCGCCGTTGCTTGCACATGTCACCCCATCATCTATAAGGGCATTAAGAAAAAACGTGTTCATTTGACATTGGTGCCTAGTAGCTTGTGTTACTCGAACTGGAAGAGTCACCTGAGGTGACGGGCTTCACTGGTGCACCAAAGGTGTACTGAACACCGACAGAAGTCACGTTATTAAGGTGACCTGCGTCCACGTCCTTAACAAGACGGAAATCCGCACGAACTGCCAAGTCTTTATTGATTGCGTATTTTACACCGCCACCTGCGTTGAGATCGACATTGTCATAGTCGGTATGTTTACCGTATTTAGTACTACCAATACCCGCAGCCACATAAGGCGTTAAATTCACGCTTTGCAGTGTTGGTAGGTTGTAGATACCGTCGAGACGGTATTGATCAACCGCTTGGTGAGTCCCACCACCACTGGGTTTTTGGTTTGAGCGTAAGAAAACGGCTTCGACACCAAATGGGTTATCAAACTGATAACCTAGTCCAAGAGAGTAGGAGGCATTGTCTTTAAGGTGTAAATCAGAATCTGTATGCATATAGCCAACACTTGGTGTGACAGTGAAGCCTTCTTGTGGGTGAGCGTAAGCCATTGTAGATAAAGAAGAGGCAAGAATGATACTGCCAAAAATAGTACGTTTGTTAAGTGCAATAGACATGTTTTTCTCCTTAGTGAACAAGATGTTGTTCGGTTCTGCTGACTACAATACTGGATTTTTTCTGACTGAAAACCCCTGCCTAAATACGCAAAAAATGGGAACTAAACGAAGCTTGTGCAATCATGACGTTAGGTTGACTGATTCGATATAAAACAGTTGATTTAATTAGGGAAAAACGACTTTCATAGAGAGAATTCGATCAGTAAAGGTGAAAACTATTACATGTTTTTTTCACTTAAAATTTGCCCTAAAATATTGTGATTGGACTAAGACGATTAAGGATGATCTGTGTGGAAAGTTTGATGTCATTTCGCACTTTTAAGCACTTTTCTTCAAATAAAAAAAAGCCCAATAGAGAGTCTATTGGGCCTAAAGGAATGCAATTTAATCTCACCATCCATAGGATGGGTCGGGCATGAAAGCTTATTGCGCAGAGTCAACTACAACGGCAATGACTCGACGGTTTTGCTCACGATGCGCTGGTGTATCATTTGGTACTATAGGCTGCGCTTCACCATAACCAACGGTCTCCATACGGTTTTGTGGGATGTTAAAGGTGCTGTTTAATACCTGTGCCACGGCAAGGGCACGGTCTTCAGACAGTTTTACGTTGTAAACAGGGTTACCTGTGTTATCAGTGTAACCTTTAATAAGGGCGCTTGTGTTTGGATTGGCTTGCATATAAGTCGCTATTTTCTGTAGTTTTGGGTACACGCTTTGCGGTACGGATACAGAATTTGTTGGAAACTTAATTTCGACTGGTTCTGGTTTAGCTGCGACTGCTTTGGTTGCTTTGGTCGCAGTATTGGCTTGGTCAGTGGCAGCTGCAGCGGCCGCTGTTGTGGTTTTAGCCGTACTCGTTGTTGAGTCATCTACTGTGCTTTGTTTGACTGGTTGGTCATTCGTTGCCGCTGCAGCAGGTTGGTTATCGGTTGAAGCGGTCGCTGCTGGCTGATCAGAGCTGGCGGTTGCTGCAACATTTGGTTGTGATGGCGCTGGCTGAGTATCCGAAGAGGTTTGCTCCATGGTTGCAGTTGTCGTTGTCGGCTCAGAATACGCGGGATTGCTATCTGATGTATTGCTCATAGTGGACGCGTGAGCGGGGCCACCGAAGGTGTACTGAACACCTAGAGAGGTGACATTATCCAGTTTATTGTCATTGGTGTCTTCGATGACTCGGAAATCACCACGCAATGCTAGATTTTGTGCTAGGGCATATTTGACACCGCCACCAAAGTTCACTTGAGTATGAGTCGTATCGATTCCCTTATTATATTTTACTGCACCAATACCAGCGGCTAAGTAAGGGGTTAGTTTTGTGGTACTAAATTGTTCAATATTATAGATACCATCCAAACGATATTGGTTTACGTCGACTTTATTACCATTCTTTTTGGTATTGGCATTGAGATAATTGAACTCAACTCCCCAAGGATTATTAAACTGATAACCTAGTCCTAATGAGTAAGAGGTATTATCATCAATGTGCGTATCGTTATTAAAATGATAATGACCAATGCTGGGTGTGACAGTAAAGCCCTGTTGTGGTTGTGCAGCAAAAGCCATGGTAGATAAAGATGATGCTGCAATGATGCCACTGAACAGAGTGCGTTTACTAAATAGTATAGACATAATGTTATCTCCTGATTAACCCTGATTGATTAGAGAGTATTAGAATTCGTTTTCTTTCGAGTTTTTCTTTCAATCTGTTTGTGCAATTTGTTTCTGTTTGTTGTTGATCTGCTATCTACATTAGGCTTGTTTTGAGTGTCTGAAAAGCCCCCCTAAATTGCACAAAAAACCAGCACCACACACGCTGTATCGCAATCATGACGGGGGCTTTACTGAATAGGCACTTCCCTAACACTGATCTTGTAAAACCCGTGGAAGAAAATGGGTGGAAAGTGATAAGTCATGACAAGAGATTTTCAATTGAAAAGTGAAAATAATTAATTGTGACACAATTTAGAACTGTAAAACGCCATTCTTGTCGTCTACTAAATGGTTAAACAGGATTCTTTATTTGAGATTAAGGAAGATTTATTTCTATGATAGTGCTCACTAAGAATTAAATGTGGACGTGAGGTTTTTTTAAAATGGTTCGTGCCCAACGCTTAATCGCTCTTATCGATTTATTACGACGTCATCGTTATCCGGTGACAGGTAAACATCTTGCTGAAACATTAGGTATTAGTCTACGCACTCTATATCGAGATATTGCCACCTTACAATCACAAGGCGCTAATATTGAGGGGGAGGCGGGCATGGGATATGTGTTGCGTGCCGGGTTTTTATTACCTCCTTTGATGTTTACGGAAGAAGAGATTGAAGCCCTAGTGTTAGGTGCCCGTTGGGTTGCTGAACGAACCGACTCCCAATTAAGCGAGGGGGCGAAAAGTGCGCTCAATAAAATTGCGGCCGTTTTACCGATTGAATTAAAAAACATCCTAGACGATACCTCACTATTGATCGGCCCAAGTAAAGAGCCGCTAGTAGACTCTGTCAATATGGCGGATATTCGTCGAGCGATCCGAGATGAACGTATTCTGTCTATTGTCTACCGTGACCTAAAAGACAACCAATCCGAGCGGCGTGTTTGGCCCTTTGCACTGGGGTATTTTGATGAAGTTCGTGTGCTGGTGGCTTGGTGCGAACTACGACAAGCGATTCGTCATTTTCGAACAGACCGAATTCTTGCTTGTCAGTTAGAGGAAAACCGCTACAAAACGCCGCGTCATGTGCTGTTGAAAAATTGGCGCGCGACTTTGAACGCTTCCTAATTCATCGATTTAAACATTTCTGCTGACAGTTTCTGACACACCCTCCTTTTATTCTTTAGGACATCGGGCTGTGACCCGGTGACGTGACGGGGCGAGATTGCTCTAGATCGCGAATATCATTATTGATAAAGAGGAGAATCAACATGGAGCTTTCCAATTTTAGTATTTTGTATGTAGACAATGTGTCCCGCAGCGTGGATTTTTATCGCCCCTTGTTAGGGCGAGAGCCCGTTGAAATGAGCGATGGCTTTGCGCTTTTTGTCAGTGATGCGGGGAATAAATTTGGCCTATGGGCGAAGTCAGAGGTGCAGCCTACCGTAGAGGCGGCACAGGGTGGTGCGATGGAAATGGCTTTTATGCTATCAGGTGTCTCAGCATTACAGGCTCAGTACTCCAAATGGCAAGCTCTTGGGGTGAATATCCTTCAGGCACCGACAGAGATGGATTTTGGTCTCACGTTTACTGTCACGGATCTTGATGGGCATCGACTACGTGTTTTTTGCTATGAGAAAACCGAATAACGTATTGGTTTATGAGGGAGGTGATGACCTCGGCGGATGAAGTCCGTCGAGGCGTTGCAAGCCGTTTTAGAGAGATGGCTTGAGACAAATAATTAAACGAATAGTTTGAGTGTTCAAATTTTTAGAAGGCAATGCTAAAAATTTGCTTGTTGATTGACACGAGTACGAGACCTAGACTCTTCCTATCTGATAAGCGCCCTCATGTGATTAATGTTAAGTGATTAATATCGAGTTGGCGCATCATTACTGAATAGAAAGTTTTATGAGGTGTCACAGTATGTTACCGACTTATTTTATCTCCCATGGCGGCGGCCCTTGGCCTTATATCCCAGACATGCGAGCCATGTTCATCAATCTTGAAACGTCATTGGTGAATATGACAAAGCAGTTGCCTGAAAAGCCAAAAGCGATATTGATGATTTCTGGGCATTGGGAGCGACAAACCTTTGGTGTGCAATCCAATCCAGCACCAGGTATGGAATACGACTATTACGGTTTCCCAGCCCATACCTATAACGTGAAATATCAAGCTCCTGGTGCGCCAGACGTTGCCGTTCGTGTCGCTGAACTCATAAAAGGGGCTGGTTTTCCGGTGGATTTGGATGATAAAAAAGGTTTCGATCATGGTGCGTTTGCTCCCATGGCGGTGATGTACCCTGAAGCGGATATGCCACTCATTCAGCTTTCTCTCAAATCGAATCTAGATCCTGAAGAGCATTTGGCTTTGGGCCGTGCATTAGCGCCTCTGCGCGAAGAGGGCATTTTAATTGTCGGCAGTGGCTTGAGTTTTCATAACCTTGGATTAAGAGGCCCGCAAGCCATTAAACCATCCAATGCCTTTGATGCCTGGTTACAAGAAACCTTGCTAGACTCCACGCCAAGTGAACGCAGCGCAAGAGTTATTGACTGGGACAAGGCCCCCTATGCTCGACTTTGTCATCCAAGAGAAGATCATTTGATTCCCTTGATGGTCGCCCTTGGCGCCGCTGAAAAGGGCGAAGCAAGCTGTGTTTATCACGATGAAGGGATCTTTGGGGGCTGGACGGCCTCTAGCTTTCGGTTTGATTAAGTCATTTGCTGAGGTAAACGCTTCTTAGCTCTTAGTAAAGACATAAACACCCTATTTTCTTAGTGAAAGCAGGGTGTTTTTTATTGAAGGGTTAAACGGGCTCGCCAGCTTCACCCGCTTTGACAATATCGGTTTCGATAACAGAGTCTTCTAGCCATGACTTCATTGCAGGATGAGCTAACATGGTTTGTTGATAGTCGCGAGCAGCATCCGATAGCTCAATACCATAAGTCTTAAAGCGGAAGATAACCGGGGCGAAGAAGGCATCAGCCAAGCTGAATTCGCCAAATAAATAGGGGCCGTTTGTAGCGTTATGTTGTCTCAACTCCGCCCAAACACGATCGAGTGTGTCCACTTCTTTTTTAGCTTGATCGCTTAGTTCAACGCGACGTTTTGCCCGGCAGTTCATGGGCATTTCGTTGCGAATACCAAAAAAGCCTGAATGCATGTCTGCGACAATAGAGCGAGCCCGTGCGCGAAGGTGTTTATCGGCGGGCCAGCCTTTTCCATCTAAGTAGGTTTCGTTGATGTACTCACAAATGGCGAGTGAATCCCATACGCTCAAATCACCATCCAACAAAACTGGCACCTTGCCAATCGGTGTATATTGGGCAAGCTCTTTGTAGAAAGCCTCAGTAGATAAAGAAAGTTTGATTTCCTCAAATGGAATATTGAATGCTTTTAGTGCCATCCAACCTCGCAATGACCAAGACGAATAGTTTTTATTGGCGATGATAAGTTTTATGAGGGGAGCCTCCTTTTTGCTGTGTCTTTTGTCTTATAAAGGCATTGTTAGCCATTCTGATACCCTAACTTTAATGGATGGTACTTCTCTAATCTAGTGACGTGCTACCGCAAGCTAATCACTTTCCAACCACGCTCGGTGGCGATTTTTTCTAGAGTCGGATCGGGGTCGACTGCGATGGGAAAATGCGCTTTTTCCAGCAGAGGCAGATCGTTGTGGGAGTCGCTGTAGAAGTAGATGTTGTCCATGGTGTGGCCATTGTCTTTGGCCCATTGTTCGGCGCGGATGACTTTGCCTTCGCGAAAAGTTGGGGTACCAACGAGCGCCCCTGTGATACGTCCATCTTGATATTCGAGATCAACACCAAGGCTGTGCTTAACACCAAGGTAAGCGGCAATAGGGGCGACCAAATGGGAGCCCGTGGCGGAGATAATGATAAGTTCGTCACCGTTTTGTTGATGTTGGGCTAACAGGTCGAAAGCTTTAGGAAGCGCCATCGTTTTCACGACGTCTTGAATAAACTGATGGATTAATGTGGCCCGTTGTTTCGCGTCTAGAATAAACAAAGGTGATAAGGTGTAACGCATGTAGTCTTCAAGGTTTAGGGTGCCAGCATCGTACTCAGCCATGAAAGTAAGATTAACGGTTAGGAAGTCGTCGGGTGTCGGCAGGTCGCTCGCGGCGATGTATTCCGCAAAGGCTTGGGCGGTATCGCCTGCGACTAAGGTATTATCAAGATCGAAAAAGGCCAGTGCCATGGTGGTTCCTTAAAATTTCAAAACGATGAGAATGAAAACGCAGTTAAAAAGAAAGACATGACAATTGAATGTCAGTCCGCAAAATAAGGGCATCTTGCCTTTACCCTAAGGCGACGGCGATTAAGCCGATAACGGTGATGGTTACACCGATTACTTTAGGCGCGCGTAGGGATTCTCCAAAGCTGATCACCGCAAATAATACGCCCAGTGGAATACTCAATTGTCGCAAGGCAACCACGTAGCTGACGTTACTAACAAAAGCCATGCTCAAAATGACTAATGAATAAGTGCCTAACATGAGAGCGCCTGTTAGTAAGCCAATACGCCATTGTGCCATACACATTCTGCCAAACGTCTGCCGTTGTTTTGGGGTGAATAGGACAAACCAGATCATCCATATTACCGAAAAGGCGGCTTGTAGGGTGACATACAAAAGTGACACCTGCCAAGGACTGGCTAGCGGCATACCCGCCGCGTTGGTTAAGGCGCGCATTAAGGCCGTGGCACGATCATCCACTAGGGAGTAGCCTGCTGTGGCGAACGCCGCCAGTAACGCAAATACAGTGGTGCGATTTTGATAATTGCGGAGTCTAAAATCGCTAAAGCTGGGTAATGGAATGAATAAACAGCCGACTACAATCATGACAATGCCCACAACCGCTTGGATAGAAAGAGTGTCTTGTTGACCCAGAAAGAGACTTGAGATGGCAACAATGATCAAAGGTGAAGAGCGAGCAAGAGGATAGGCAATGGACATATCCCCTGAACGATAGGCTTCTGCTAGTCCCCATAAGTAAAGTGAGTGAAAAAAGCCTGTAGCAAACAGCAACAAGAGAATGTCGCGATGAAAGGCGCGAATTAACGGCCACTGCCAAATAATAACAGGGGAAAATACTAGCGCCCCAGCGATCATGGTTAACAGAAAGAAGCCAAGAGTGGGGCTAGTTTTTTTGCCAAAAAAGTTCCATCCCGCGTGCATAAAAGCGGACAGCAAAACCAACACGATAGCGGTGAGCGTCATTCCTGTTTCCCTTGTTGATGAGGGCAGCCTGAGATATCAAGTCTGTCTATAAACACGTTATCTGTGACCGACAAGATAACGTGTTTATAGTAATAGTGTCTCTTATATCGCGCCTTAATCATACCGAGAGGACTTATTTTTCTGTTTGCTAGCGTCTTGGAGCGCTAGGGGCTATTTTTACAAAAGAGTGCATTATTGTCTTGATTTATACGGGTTAATAGCGGGGATTTAGGGTAGCTTAATGGAGATTTTTTGCGGACGATCAGGGAGAAGGGAAATACATGGAACAGTTGCTGCAGTTGCTTAACGACCTGGAAGAAATATCCTTGCAAGATATTGCTCAGGTGCCAGATTCACAACAGCATATTTTAGTCGAACGAATTGAAGAATTGCAGGATGAGCTACGGCTTTTAATGGAAACTGAGTGACTGAAAGTGGAGTAGCCTGCCTTCACTGTTAAGTCTCTGGATGTGCCGACTCCCAGAGTCGGTGCGTTTTAGTGGTTTTTCAGTGCCTTTGTGTCTTCCTTAATGACATTCGTATTAGAAGTGTCATCCAACATGGGTATAATCCTAGTTTATTGAAAGGTGATGATTGGACTGGGTCTTTTTTGATCTTTTTTCACCGCTTCGCTTGATTAATGAGTGACGACCTTGAGCGTCATCAGTATGATGCACAGCATCATTCTAATCAGACGTCGCTGGTCGAACGGATAATGCTACGCCGTCATAAAATACTCATTTTCCGTCTTTATACTTTGCAGAGAAACGCACTGAATAATACGGCTTGACTGAAATAAGGTATCGATTATACCGAGGTAAACGTATGCTAAGATTTTTTAAAATCAACAACGGCTTGATTCAAGAAATTCCTAAAGAAGATGATAATTTTGCCACATTACAAAAAGATGCGGACTGGATTGACGCGGCGGAACCGGATGATGACGAACGTTTACAACTGCAAGCCATCTTGAGTACGGATTTACCAGAATCGGACGATGTTGAAGAGATTGAGGCATCCGCTCGCTGTTTTGTTGATCAGGCTGGCATTCACGTTCACTCCTTGTTTTTAAATCAAACGGAAGGGCGTCATAAAACCTCGACGGTTGCTTGTATTTTGCAAAATGATCGACTGATCACGATTCGTGAAAGCGAAGTCGCCGATTTCCGGTTACTGCGCATGCGGGCTCGTCGTGGGCAGATAGCGGTGGATTCTCCTGCGCAATTATTAGTTACGCTATTTGAAAATAAAGTAGAGAACCACGCCGATACATTGGAAGACCTGCATCGTCAATTAGAAGGGGTCAGTCACCTTGTTTTGGAAGAGAACGAAAGCGAACTAGACAGCATCATTGAAAAGCTGGCTAAGTTGGAGGACAGTAACGGAAAAATTCGTTTGTGTTTGATGGATACCCAGCGTGATATTTCTTTCTTATTGCGTCATCTTCGTAATCGCCATGAATACTCAGAAACCTTGCGTGAGATTATGCGAGACGTGGAGACCTTGATGTCTCATACGACCTTTTTGTTCGATAAAATTAACTTCTTGATGAACTCGACCCAAGGTTTTATCAACATTGAACAGAACAAGATTATCAAAATTTTCTCCATCGCATCGGTTGTGTTCTTACCCCCTACCTTGGTTGCAAGTATCTACGGGATGAACTTCCATGTTATGCCTGAATTAAACTGGACCTATGGGTATCCGGCGGCGTTAGGCTTGATGGTGTGTACAGGCTTCGCGCCTTATTGGTACTTTAAACACCGTGGTTGGTTGTAATGCCTAACACGGACTTAAAAAAGCCCCAATGAATTCTCTTCATTGGGGCTTTTTTATGCTGATATATTAAGTATTGGTGTGATGCTTTGTTGCTTCCTCAAGTAGTAATAAGCAAGAGATGGGATATGAGAGTATCGCCCTTGATTTCTAGAGAGGTGGCGTATTGAAACGTTCTTGAATTGCCTCAGGTGTGAAAAAAGAGCGTCACAATAAGTCGTCAACTTTCGTCAATTTATTGTTTTGCGTGTCTATATAAGCAAAAGAAATGCTATAAAAGAGGAAGAGTGTTGTTCGCCGTTTTTTTAAAGAGGCTTTTTGTCAGTCAAGCGGATACATTGGCTAAAGCATGGTTGTGCTATATCTGTATACAGTGGTTGTGCTACCACGGAGTGCAAGCAATCACTGAGTAAACAAGTGAGTAGAGAGACATATGTTGAGATTCCATCGAGTGACGGCGTTAGGCTTGTTGTTGATGTTTGCATGGGGAAGCTTGCCAGCCATGGCGAGTGTGAAAACGTCAGAATATCAGATTCATGATGTGGTGCATTTGCATAAAAATAAAACCTATTCGGATGTGACGACGTTTGATCGCACGGTGCTAAGGGCGACCGACATTGATAATGCAGGGCAATTTTCGACCACCTTTGACCCTCATAATCAGACTTATAAAATGTTGAATGCTTGGGTTATTCAACCCGATGGACAAAAAATCAATGTACCAGCCAGCCGTGTATTAATCCGTCCTAGTGCGGCGGCACAAAATGCGCCTGGCTTTGTCTCCACCAAGACGGCGACGATACTTTTTCCGCAAGTGAAAATCGGCTCTAAAGTGCATGCGGAGGTGAAGGTCACGACCTTTAAGCCCTATAAACTGGGTTATAGTGATGCGTTTTCGGCGGGTATTTTCCACAACGGTGATGTCTATGTGACGCTCTATGCTCCAGCCTCTCTGCCTTTGAGTGTCGGCGCTCAGAATGGTTTTCAATACACCAATAAGATCGAAGGAGACCGTCGGGTAATCAAGGGGCAATATCATATGCGTGGTGCTTCTCCTTCATTGTACGAAAATCATATGCCTAACCCATTGGACCTGAGTCCTCTGTTGAGTGTGTCGACCATCACCAGTTACCTTGAGTTGGCAAAGGACTATTATCATTTATCGGCAGACAAAGCGGACGTGACTCCTGAAATCCAAGCGTTGGCGAATCACATTACCCAAGGCAAACAGGGTAAAGCGGCGGCACGCGCGTTATACGACTGGGTGACGAAAAACATTCGTTATGTGGCGATGTATTTAACCGCTAACTCAAGTTGGATTCCCCATAGCGCCAATCAAGTATTGGAAAATGGTTATGGCGATTGCAAAGATCATGTGGTGTTATTGCAGGCCCTGTTAACCGCAAAAGGCATTAAGTCCGACCCTGCCATAATCAATTGGAGTAACCGCAATGTGGATTGGCCAGCGCCTTCTGTGGAAGCCTTTAACCACATGATTATCTATTTACCAGAATTTAACTTATACGCTAACCCGACAGATCAAAGTGCCCCGTTTGGGGTGCTGGATTATGGCTTGCGTAATAAACAAGTCCTGTTAGTGGGCAAGCATCCAAAGCTGACTCGTACGCCAAAAGTGACCCCTAGAGAGGCGCGTTTTGTCACCAATGGCGACATTAAAATTAGTCGCGATGGCACCATTAAAGGCAAAGCGTACGTTAGCATGTCGCCTATATTGGCCTCCTATTTACGCTATCAGTTGTCGAATAAAGAGAACCGACAAGATGCATTGAAGCAGGCATTGTCCTTGTTACCCCACTACGGTTTTGGGCATATTAAAACAACGGACCCTCATAATTTGGATGTACCTTTTAGATTTTCGATGGATTGGATATCGCGCAAAGCATTGCATGTGGGAACACGTGCATTTGTCTTGCCGGATATGCCAAACTTCGCCCCACAAGATCCGCCACAGCAATACTTGCGGGAAGATGCGGTGCGTCGTTATCCTGTGATGTTACAGCCTAAAGACTTGTATTGGCACTTTACTCTCACGCCACCTAAAGGTTATCGCTTTGACGATTTGCCACCAAATGTGAATGTGCGTAATTCTGTTGGCGATTATGTGGCGAGCTATCATTTGAAAGGCCATAGTATGGTAGTGGATCGTGAACTCATTTTAAAAGTTCGACAGGTTCCTGCGAAACACTATGACTCAGTTGAAAGCATTATGAGAGCTATGATTGATGATGAGCAATCGATAGTGAGCCTCAAAAAACAGTAATGATTTAGGACTAGTCTAACTACATTGAAGGGCGTAACTGGGAGGTTGCTGTATGAAGCGTGTGCTGGCTTTTTGTGTTGATAAGTATTTCAGACTATGGATTCGTAATGAACCAATATTAGATAAATCACAGCTGTTCCCGCAAGGTCAGGCATTTGAAGACAGCTGGCAACAGATTAGACATGAAGTGGGGCACTATCTAGAATCGAAATGGCAACAGGTACCGGAATTTAGCCAAGTAGATGCTCATCAATATGATATTGCCAATACCGACTCACACAAGTGGAAAACCGCCATTGTCAAAATGTATGGCGTGTACATGAATGAGTCCATCAGTCCGACTCTGGTACGATTGGTGCGTGAGAATGACCAGACCATTAGTAGTGCGTTGATTTCCTGCATGGAAGCAGGAAAAGATGTCCCCATTCACAAAGGGCCCAATAAAGGTGTGATGCGTTATCATTTGCCTTTGTTTGTGGACTCTGGTGAGTGTTTTCTTACTATTAATGGTCAGCGCGTGGATTTAACAGAAGGAACAGGGCTGTTGTGGGACGATGCCTTCCCCCATGGGGCGTCTAACTTTACCCCATCGACTCGGGTGGTGTTATTACTGGATGTGAAGCGTCGTTTGCCCTGGCACTTGAATTGGTTGTACGAACGTATTTTAGCTGTATTAAGGCAGACCGAAGAGTTTAAAGAGGCGGTTCGAAAAGCGCAGATCCATTGATGAATAGGCGCTGTTGCGTGTTTCTATTTATGAGTCACTATTTGTTATGAGTCACACTGTGCCCGTCGATAGTGGCAAGTACACATTGTTGTTAATGAGAAATATCCTAAAAGAGTAAGAGTGAAAGGAGTAACAATGAAACAATCGTATATAGCGGCGTGTTTGCTGCTAGGTTGCATGTCACTAACCGCAGAGGCTGCTTCTAATACTGACTCTGCGTTGGATGACAATTCGTCTAATTTTCCCATCGCTCGACTGGACTATATTGGGGAATACATTATTCCTAATGACACAAAGTTTGATCATGTTTTAGTGGGTGGTTTGTCAGGGATTGATTACAGTGCGGATCGCAAGCAATGGTTGATGATCAGCGATGACCGAGCCAGTAAAGGGCCAGCACGTGCGTATTTGGGGAGCATGCCGATTACCAAAGACAAAGTCGGCCCGATGACGTTAACGAAAATGATTTCCCTTTATCAGCCAAATGACACTCCTTATCCGAGCAAGGAAAGCTATGAGAAAAACCATAAGGGAATGGTGCCAGATTTTGAGTCCATTCGTTTTAACCCCTTCACGACAGGTTTTCGTTATACCAGTGAAGGAGATCGTGCTCTGGGGATGAACCCGTTTATCCGTGATGCGTTTATGGATGGTTATTACATTGATCAGTTGCCTATCCCCCAACCTTACCAATATGATCCGCACAATAGCAAAGTGGGCTTTCGCGATAATCTTGCGTTAGAAGGCAGTAGTTTTACCCCTAATGGAAAAATGTATTTTGCCGCAATGGAGGCGCCTTTAAAACAAGATGGCGCCTTGCCTTCTTTAACGAAGGGCGCGTATTCCCGAGTGATTCGTTATGACGAGCTGGGGGATGTTATTGGTGAATATGTGTATCCGATTGATCCGCTGCCGGCGAAGCCTGGGCCAGGTAAACATGCCGATAATGGTGTGTCAGAAATTTTGGCGTTGAACAGCCAACAGTTATTGGTCGTGGAGCGTGCAGGCATTCAGGATGCCGCAGGACATTATCATGATTATATTCGCATCTATCAGGCGGATATTGATAACGCGACCAACGTTATTGGGGTGCAAACCTTGGTGCCGGGACAATATCAGCCGATGAAAAAACACTTGTTGCTGAATTTGAATGATGACAAGCATCTGCCGAAGCTCGATAACATTGAAGGCATCACATTTGGGCCCAAATTAGCGAATGGCCAACGAACACTGGTTCTCATATCTGATAATAATTTCAATGCATCGGAAGTGACGCAACTATTAGCCTTTAAAGTGGTGTATAAAAAGGATTAAAGCAGGCGACACTTTCCCTAGAAAAAGTTCCTAATGATGGAAAATTAATAGTCAAAAAAACATAAGAATCATTTACAAAGTGTATATAAATAGGCCTATCGTCATGATTTTTTCGGATAATAGTAAGTTATCTGTAAGCTGGCGTTAGGTCACATTTATGACATGATACTGTCATTTATCCTCTCTAGTCTCACCCCCAAGTAAGTATTCCTACTTACTCTTGTTCATATTATCTATCAATGCCTATCAGAGGGTCGTCCAATGAGTTTGCTCAAACCATCGCTGTTAAGTGCGTGTACTGCACTCGCTCTGCCTTTGTGTTTATCTACTGTGGCCCATGCGTCCAGTATGTCTCATCATACGAAAACACCGATTAAACACGTTGTCGTGATTTTCCAAGAAAACGTGTCTTTTGATCACTACTTTGGTACTTACCCCCATGCGACCAATCCAAAAGGTGAGCCCGCTTTCCATGCTAAAGCCAACACGCCTGCGGTGAACACCTTAACGAAACAGTTGCTGACACATAATCCTAACGCGCTTAATCCATTCTTGCTGCCTCGCAACCAAGAGCCATTTGACCAAGACCACGGTTATGAAGCGGAACAAGATGCTTACAACGGTGGTTTGATGAACCAGTTTTATGAAAAAACCGGGGACAAATATTCCAAAGTTGGTCAGCGTCAGGTGATGGGATATTACGATGGTAATAGTGTGACGGCGTTGTGGAATTATGCGCAACATTTTGCGATGAGCGATAACTCTTACGGTACCATCTTTGGTCCGTCTACCCCAGGGGCATTAAACCTAGCAGCGGGTCGCACAGGTCCTGTGATCGAGAAGGCGACGCCCGGTGTAGAAGGGGGCAATCTCGTGAGCGATGATAACCCTCGCCTAGACGATTGTGCTTATAAAAATGCTGCCAATGCGAAAAAATTTGAGACGAACTTAAATTTGGTGGATCCTCACAGACGCGTGGCATTGACGGGGAAAAACATTGGTGATTTGTTGAATAAGAAACACGTCACTTGGGGCTGGTTTGAAGGCGGTTTTGATCCAACCAGTTACCAAAACGGCTTTGCCGTGTGTGGCGCGAAAAGTACCAATGTATTCGGTGGCGTGAAAAGCGATTATATTCCTCACCATGAACCGTTCCAATACTTTCAATCCACTGCCAACCCTCACCACTTACCACCTTCTAGCATTGCAATGGTGGGTAAGACAGATCAAGCGAATCACCAGTACAGCTTGAAAACTTTCTGGAAAGCGGCGGATTCAGGTCATCTTCCAGCGGTGGCTTTCTTGAAAGCGAAAGGCATTGAAGATGGTCATGCTGGTTACTCAAACCCATTAGATGAGCAGCGTTTCTTGGTTAAGACGATTAACCGTCTTGAAAAACTGCCTACTTGGAAAGACACCTTAATCGTCATTGCTTATGACGATTCCGATGGCTACTACGACCATGTCATGCCGCCAAAAAACCACTTTGCTGATGTCACTGGCCGTCATGGTTATGGTCCGCGCTTACCTTTATTGGTGATCTCTCCTTACGCAAAACGAAACTTTGTTGATCACAATGTGACCGATCAAAGTTCGATTATGCGCTTTATTGAAGACAACTGGAGACTGGGTCGAGCTGGCCACTCTATGGATGCCCATTCGGGTACCTTGGATCACATGTTGCACTTTGGTCATGGTCACAGAACCCATGCTCTGATGCTTAACCCTAAAACAGGTGAAGTAGTTTCTTCTTAAAATAAGCATTGTCTCAAGGAGGAGTCGGACGGACGAAACGAGTCAAACACTCGTTTCGTTTTTTTGTTAATAAGACGATTTAACATTTTTATTGGGTTAAATTGTGAGGGTGACAATGAGGATGACTCAAAAAGCGCGTCTTGGGCGTTGGCTAGACAAAGGCCTAGTTCGGCTTGGTCGTCGCAGTCTTTACTGGCAAGTATTTATGCTGATTGGGTTGGTTTGCTTACTTGTCCTCCCCTTGTTTGGAGCCGTTCCCCAATATCACTGGCAAACACCATGGAATAATGGTCAGCTTTTTAGTGAATGGGTGTTGTGGGCGATATGGTATCCCGGCACGTTATTGTCGGTGTTGCTGGTGGGGCGTTTGTGGTGTGGCATCTTGTGCCCACTGGGCGCCATGAGTGAATGGTTCAGCCATATTGGTGCCCGCGTTCCGATTCCTGGTTTTATCAAGCACCCAATGACGACCGCCATGAGCTTTATTTGGGTAACGATTTGGGCGCAAACCTTAGATGTTCGCGACGATTTACGGGCTGCTCTGTTGCTGTTTGCGCTTATTTTCGCCCTGGCAGTCGGATGTGGCTTGTTATTTGGCAGTGAACATAAACAGGGTCGGCGTGTTTGGTGTCGCCACTTGTGCCCTATTGGTTCCATTCTTGGGGTATTTTCCCGCTTAGGGGTGGTCAACTTGGTTCGCAAACAAGCAAAGAATCAGACTCCTCGCATTAGCGAAGGGTATCGCGATAACGGCTTATGTCCAACCAGTATTGATCTGGCGACCAAGCAAACCGCTCGTCACTGTATTAAGTGCGCTCGATGTGTGAACCCAGAGTCTAAAGGCGGCTTGACCGTTCAGATACGCCAGCTTGGTACAGAAATCATTGAGATTGATCGTCACGCTCCCTGTTTGTCTGAACTCTGGTTTATTTGGCTTGCGCCAGGGTTGGCGGTGGCCGGATTTGTATGGGCTCAGACCCCGCTGTATGTGTCTTTTCGACAAGCCCTGGGCCAATTTGCCCTATCTCAGCACTGGTATGGCTGGTTGCAAGCTGGGCCTAGCTGGTTAATGAATCAAAATGCGGCATTGAATCAGCATTACCTGTGGCTTGATTTCTTTTCGATCAGCGGATTCATGTTGGGCTTTGCGCTTTTATTGGCAGTGCCTTTGCTGTTGTGCTCTTGGCTGGCCAGTTATGCTTTTCATGCTAATCAGAGTCGTCGAAGCCAGCGCATGGCGGCCTTTGGCTATCAGTTTGCGCCGATGGCGATGTTATGCATTTTGCTCGGCCTAGGCAGTACGTTATTCGCCACTCTAAAACAGGCGGTTGGCAATGATGTGATGTTTTTGGAACTGGGCTTGTTGGTCATGGCGCTGCTGTTCAATGGGGTGAGCGCATGGCGCTGGACAGCGGCTCAGGATGTGAGTTTGGCGCGCCGAATACTATTAAACGGTTTGCTCTTGATTGGGTGTGCATTACTGTCTGTTGCCACCCTTTGGAGTATTTTTCCAACTTTACTGTTTCATTAAATGGATCAGATTATGCGATATATTGTGTTTTGTGGGTTATTGAGTGCGTGCCTGATAAGTGTCACGGCACAGGCTGAAGAGGTGGTGAATACGACGCTGGCTTCAATGGATAAAGATGGAATGAATCTTTCCAGTGGCGTGCGTTTAGAAGGCAAGAAGCTGGTTTTGTGGAGTCGCGCTAAGGCCAATGCGTATAATCCCAATGGGTATATTACCAACGATTTTGTCTCTTTTTGTAAGGTGACGTTTGAGGTAAAGAAGGTGGGGACCTCTTGGCACCAATCCTTCATTGCGCCGATGCGCCTCACACAAACCGGCCCTGAGTATGGTCAAGCCACCGTATTGGATGGGGCGGGTCAATATCAGTGGACGGTGCATTACCAATCCCCTAGGGCAAATGGCTTTTATCGTCATATCGATAAAGCAACCGGTGTAGCGCCTTGGTGGAAACCGTTTGATTTAAATTACTCCTTCTCTCTGGATTCACAGGGTAAGATACATAAAGGAGCAACGTCATGATGCGATATTGTTTACTGGCTTTGTGCCTGTGTTTAAGTATGCGAGTGTGGGCATTGGATGTGGTCTTCGGCCCCGATGTCGGTATCAATGGTATGAAAGTGGGAGCCAGTTATATCCAAGGGATTATCATGTCGCCGAAAATGGCGGGGTCTCCCAAGCACGCCGACATACACTTGGAAACCGATGTGCATGCTTTACCAGGCAACCCGCAGGGGTTTCCTGCGACAGACTGGATTCCTGGGCTAAAGATTCATTTTATTCTGACCAAAGCCAATAGTAACTGGCGTTATGAAGCGGATTATTTGCCCATGGTGGCCCAAGGCGGCACCCATTATGGGCGTAATATAAAGCTGGATGGACCTGGGCACTACTTTGTGACAAACGAATACTCCCCGCCTCCTGTCAATGGCCTATTCCTTGTTAAGAATGCAGGGCCTGGAGTGTTTCCTTGGTGGAAACCGTTTGTACGTCATTATCAATTCGACTTTTTTGGAACAGGAAAAAACGGTGGCTATTAGACATATTCTCTCCTTATCAATCGGCTTATTGAGTGCCATGGCACACAGTGCACCGATTCAACAGGTACCAACCACACCAGTGAAACATGTGGTTGTGGTGATGCTTCAGGATGAAAGTTTTGATCGCTATTTTGGACGCTATCCCATTGCGGAAAACAAACCTGGTGAAGTGGCGTTTCATGCAAAGGCGAATACACCTAAAGTGGCGGGTTTTACGAAACAAGTCATGACTCACAACCCCAACCTGACCAACCCTTTTCGCTTAGCGCCTGCGGAGCCAACCTGTGATTTAGGATATGGGCCTTTGGCGCAAAAAGCCTCTTATAATCATGGTCAAAACAACATGTTTATTTGGTTGGACAGCGAAGCACCAAGTAACAGTATCAATGATGATGGTTGTTTCCCACAATCTGTTATGGGCTATTACGATGGTAATACGGTTCACGCCTTGTGGGAGTACGCTCAGCACTACGCCTTAGCCGATCATTTTTTTGCCAGTGATTATTCCTCGACGGCGTCGGGTCTGATTAATGAAATCGCCGGAGGAACCAAAGGCGTCTTACCGAAAAGAGTGCCAGGTGTGGACTACCATGATGATCTGATCGGTAATAATTACCCTCTCTATGATGATGGCAGCTCAGGGCGAGGTTTAGTGCATTTGACACGGGCCAACATTGGCGACTTGCTGAACCAACATAAGGTGAGCTGGGGGGCGTTTGTGGGCGGCTTTGCACCAACGTCTCATGTGTCAGGCCGTGCTGTGATGGCTTCTCGTTCTTTGAATCAGCAAGGTTCTATTGAGCCAGACTACATACCAAGCAATGAACCCTTTCAATATTTCAAATCAACGGCCAACCCTCACCATTTGCCGCCGTTATCCGATAAGACGATTGGTTTGAGTGACCAAGCAAATCATCAATATGACTTGTCTTTATTTTGGAAGGCAATTCGCAACCAGCAGTTACCTGCAGTGAGTTTTGTCATCCCCAAAACGGGTCAAAATGGTCATGTGGGCAACTCGTCGCCTTTGGATGAACAAACCTTCCTACAAACCCTCATAAGCCGATTACAGAAGAGTCCTCAATGGGCAAATACGGCGGTGATGTTGGTTTGGAATAATTCAGATGGTTGGTATGATCACATTACGCCACCGGAGGCACCCAAAGGCATGATCGGTTTGGGTTACGGGCCACGCTTACCCTTTTTAATTGTGTCTCCTTTGGCAAAACATAACTATGTGGAGCATAAAATGTTGGATCAAGGGTCGGTACTGCGCTTTATTGAAGACAACTGGCAACTAGGGCGTCTTGGCAAGCACACGGCTGACCGTTTCGCTCACTCGCTTGATGATATGTTCGCTTTCCATCAACAAAAGACGACGTCTTAGTCAGAAGGCGGCAAAGCAAAAACCTTTGAAAAGCAGGGCGCAAACCTTTGGTTAGCGCCCTTTTTCATGGCATTACTTGATGGGGCTTACTTTGTCACTTTACAGGCTGGATAAGCTTTCTTTGTTTTGAATGTCAGTGATGACCATAGGTTGGGCAATACAAGGCCAAAGATCACCACTACCATGCCAATCACTTGCAACAAGGTGACAGGTTGACCAAATAGGAAGGACACTAGGACGGCAAACACGGGGACAAAGTTGAAAAATAACGAAGCCTTTGCTGAGCCTAACTGCTTCACGCCGTTGATCCATAATAGATAGCCCGCTACTGTGGCGAACATGCCAATGTACATGACCCCATAAAAAACACTGCTGGAACTGTGAATGACTTCATGCCAGGGATGG
This sequence comes from Marinomonas sp. 63XJN7_7_ISO-PGPR-S23-202, assembly GCF_056173505.1. Classification (NCBI taxonomy): domain Bacteria; kingdom Pseudomonadati; phylum Pseudomonadota; class Gammaproteobacteria; order Oceanospirillales; family Oceanospirillaceae; genus Marinomonas; species Marinomonas sp. 63XJN7_7_ISO-PGPR-S23-202. Next base: position 205,973 of record NZ_CM149677.1, read on the forward strand.
ATATTGGGAGAAAAAAGACAAACCAAACCAATGACACTGGCGCCAGAGATCATACCAACCAGAGTATAAGGGATTAACGGCATCCATTTGCTGATCCCTTGCGTGAAAAACGTATATAAACTCCAGGCTAACATACCGCAAAAAATCAATTTATCCCCATAGTTGATCTGTAGGCCAAGCAGGAGCGACAAATGACCATTGGTGATGACTAACAGTACCCCCAATAAGCTGATGGCAAGGCTAATAAATTGGCCCATACTAGGAATAGTTCGATGGAACAAGGAGGCAATAAGCGACGTGAAGAGTGGGCTTAACGCCATAATTAGAGCACCATCGGTGGAAGAGGTATAGGTTAGCCCCGAAAATAACGCCAAGTTTAACCCTCCAACACCGATGATGCTGACAATGACAACATAGAGCCATTGTTGCGTGGCCAAATGTTTCGGCCAAGCAATCCGTGCGACCTTGACATAAATAAGAAGACAAAGGGCTGCGATGACAAAACGCCATAGCACCATGGAGTAGGCATGGACTTCTGTCAGAATGTGTTTACCGACAGGAAAACTGCTTCCCCAAAAAAAAGTACAGAGAATAAGCAGTAAAACGGCTCTAGTATATGAAGGTATTGTCATGATCTTTCTCTAGTAAAATGAGGGAATACTCGCTAGTGTATAGATTCTAAAATTGAAAACCATAAGCAAAATAAAGAACTAATATTCCAAAAATGAAACTTAATTATTCGCTCGACGATCTACGATGTTTTTGTGCGGTTGCCCAATACGGCAGCTTTAAAGCCGCCGCCCTTGCGTTAGACATACCACTTTCTACGTTAAGCCGTCGTATTTCTAAATTAGAACAGGATCTGTCGATACGTTTGCTGAACCGAGATGCCCATAAAGTGACCTTGACGCAGACAGGGCAGAAGTACTTTGCGCGCTCCCATGGTTTATTTGAGTCGTTGGTTGAGGTGGCGAGCGATCTTCATAAGGACAAGCATGAAGCCAGAGGGCGAATCCGTATTGCCGGCCCTATAAATGTGATGTCTGAACTATTAAGTGACCAGATCAGTGGTTTTATGCAGGATTACCCTGATATCCAGTTGGAGATGAAGCTATCTAATTATTTGATTGATATCGAAGCAGAAGGGATTGATGTTGCCTTTCGTGTTGGCGACGTTAATGAGGATAATTGGATTGCCAAATCGCTGACAGACATCCAATTTATCGTCTGTGCAAGCCCCTCGTTGGATACGTCGAAAATAACCAAACCCGCTCAGCTAGCCGATTATCCGATTGTCTTATGTTACCCAATGAGGCAGTGGGAATTGGTATGTAAAAAGAACCATGCCCATTACAACTTTGCACCAGGGAGTAATGTACGTTTCGAAACCGATGACTTGCGCGCTTTGTTCCCAGTGGTTCAATCGGGGTTAGGAATTGGCTATATACCTGACTACAGTGCTAAGCCAATGATCAAATCAGGGCTTCTGGTGCAATTATTGCCGAATTGGGGGAGTCAACCCAGACGCCTAAGCATGCTCTATCGAGATAGAAAGAACATGCCTTTAAGGGTTCGATTATTTATTAATTACATGGCCGCCGCCTTCAGCGAGTCCGCTTTAAGCTGACAGAATGCCTAAAGCGAGAGTGAGACGTCAGATAAGGCGTTTTAAAAAGAGTAAAGCAAGGTCACAGAGGTTTCCGTATCCGTATGTTCTTTGCCGGTGGGGACGGTAGATGAGTATTCCGCACTGTAAGACAGCTTCATCGCCAAGTCGTTACGGATATTGGCTTGCAGTGAGGAGACGGATTTCGATATAGAGGAGCCATCTTTTGTACCAATACTGGAATCCAATGTCTGGATGAACACCGCGCTCGCCGATAGCTGCTTTTGGCCTGTTAAGGCAAAGCGAATAATGGGGGTTTTAGCGGCGCCAATGTCGGTTGTGGTGGCCCCTTCGGCTAATTTATTGTAACGATAACCCACACCCGCTGAGGCTTCTAGATAGGAGCCGTCCTGCATTTGCCAAAAACGATCACCATAACCGGTTGCTACATTGCTTTGGAAATCGTATCCGGAAAATAAATCCTTTTTGTAGCCACCACGAATGTACCAAAACTCTGAATCATTAAACTTGTAGTTACCTTCGATTGAGCCATTGTAGTTTTCCGCTGTTTTCTGATCATCTGAGCGGGTGTACTGAGAAGCTAGGGTGTAATTATTGCGCCAATGGAGCAGATCCTGAGTAGCATTGACTTTTGTATTAAAGTTCGTACTGTTGGTGTTTCCTGAATTCATCAGAAAACCGAGTTCCACACTGGCTTTCCAAGGTTCTGTCTTAGGGGAAGTGCTCGATGTGTTGTCCGTATCGGCCGCAAAAACTAAGGGAGCGCTTAGCAAAGCGAGAGTTAAAAGTGAGTGTTTTAAAGGCATAGATCTGTCCCTAATAGTCTATTTATGTCTTAAAAAGAGTATAAAAAAGTAATGGATGTTTCCGTGTTGGTATGCGCTTTGTCGACTGGGACTTGCGAATCATAGGTCACACGATAAGACATCTTCATTGCGATATCGCTGATGATATCGGTTTGTAATGAGGTAACGGATTCGATTTCATTGCTGCCATATTCCATATCAATTTGTGTACTCAGATGTTGTTTGAATGTGGTGGTGTCTGAGACATATTTTTCCAGCTTGGCCGCGAAATTAGTCGTCAAACCATTATCAAAGTCGCTGCTGTTTGCTTGCGGCTGTATCAGTTGCTCACGTTGATAGCCAATACCTGCCGACGCTTCGAAATAAGAGCCGTCTGCGCCTTGCCATAACCGATTCCCATACCCCGTCGATACGCTGCTTTTATAGCGATAACCAGAAAAGCGGTCTTTTTCGGCCTCCCCTTTGACAAATAAGAATTCTTTATTAGTAAACTTATAATCACTTTGTATGGAGCCTCGGTACTGTTCTGCGGTGGTCGAATCGTTGGTGGTTGCGTAGTTAGACTGGAAAGTATAAGTGTTTCGCCAATACGTGAGATTTTGGACAAGGTTAAGCTTGCCATTGAAGCTACTGATATTGGTATTTCCAGTGGTTTTTCTGACCCCAAATTCTGCTGAGCCTTGCCATAATCCTGTTTCATTAGACGAATAATCACCGTCATCTTGTGCATTGACGTTGGGTACCGCAAGCAAGACTAGAGTCAACAAACTGCATGTTGTTTTTGGATAAAACTTTTTCATTGTCGCTGAGTCCTAACACACGATTTGTTTTACAGCAGTGACTCTGTCTCCTTTAATTAATAATTCAGTGATTAAACTAACGCTAACATATATCTATCGGTTATTTGGTCATCTAAACGAAAACTTACGTCTTTTACTCAAGTTTTCATATTCGCCTTTAAACTAGTTTAAAACTTGACGTTATTGACAGGAGGGAACAAGGTTTTTATCTATTTATATAACCTTTTATCTAATAAAAAACGGGATGAGATGTATGCTATATAGACAGTAGGCAATGGATTTTAAGCGGTACTAAAAGAGATGTGACTTGTTTTATCTAAGTGAATGTTGTTCATAATTAAAACAATGAGTTAGGTGTTTTTACAAAGGTAAAAACACAGAAGAATAGTTGCTGTGAAAATACTCATATTAAAATTTTCCTCCAATTAGTAAAGTGCTTTATGACGATAAAACTCATGTTATTAATGGAGCCCTTGGCGTACGCACACTTATTTCATGGAAATAGGAAAATGAATTAAAACCCAATAACAAACTCTGCTTACATATGGAAGAAAATTATCCTAGATTAGAGTTTAATTTGCGACTTTATCTTTGCCACCAAGGTCATTTTGGGGCGCTTGGTGGCTAACATTAAGTGTTTGTTGGAGTAACGCTGATTAGACTCTGGCGGTGGTCAATTGGAAATCCGGCTTTATTTCGGTAATTTTCTTCACCAAAACATTCAACAAAACCCCATACATAGGCACGAATAACCCGAGGCTAATAATGAGCTTAAAGCCGTAATCGGCTAGTGCTATTTCAGGCCAATGTTGCGCCATAAAGGCGTCTGGACTCATATAAAAAGCGATGCCAAAGAAGGCCAGTGTGTCCAAACCATTACCAAATAAGGTTGAGGCCGTTGGCGCAACCCACCATTGTTTCATTTGGCGTAAACGATTAAAGACCTGTACATCAAGTATTTGCCCAAGCAAATAAGCCATTAAACTGGCGATAGCAATACGGGCAACAAACCAGCTTAAGGTCGTCAGGGAGGCCAATCCTTGAAACTGTCCTTGGGCAAACAGAACTGACAGCACGTAGGAAATGAACAGTGATGGAATCATCACTAAAAATATCGTTCTACGTGCTAAAGGCGCTCCTAAAATGCGCACCGTTAAGTCCGTTGCCAAGAAAATAAATGGGAAGGTAAACGCCCCCCATGTGGTGTGGATACCCCAAATGGTGAAGGGGATTTGAACTAAATAATTACTCGATGCAATGATGAGTATATGAAACGCCACCAAGTAGCGCAGAGCTTTGGTTTGTTGTGCCGATGTGAAAGTGCTCATGTCAGACCTTTTTTTTAAATTCGTTTAGTGTCAGTTTGGGGTGAGGGAACCCAAATCAAATGTGTTCTATTACCTACTACTGGTTAGGCGGACAATATTGATTGTCTATATGCCGTGTCGCATGGAATCATGTGATCGCGGGGGCGAGATTATACATTAAACATCTGGTTAAAAAAGAGGCAATGGGATTTTTTTTGTTAATGTTAACGCCATTTAACAATAACGCAGAGAAAGTGAAACGAATGGCTTTTCACTTGATATCGGCAGGTTTATCGTTATTCATACCATTGGAGATATTCTCTATTGGAAGATAAGGAGACCGTCATGACAAGTAAAAAAATATTAATGATTACTGGTGATTTCACTGAAGATTATGAAACCATGGTGCCGTTTCAGACCCTACAGGCCGTAGGTCATACTGTGCATGCTGTATGTCCAGATAAAAAAAGTGGCGAGACGGTAAAGACTGCCATTCACGATTTTGAAGGAGATCAAACCTACACTGAAAAACCGGGGCACAACTTTGCTTTAAATGCTGATTTCGACGCTATTCAAGTGGAAAACTACGACGCATTGGTCATTCCTGGCGGTCGTGCACCAGAATATTTACGGTTAAATCCAGCGGTGTTGGACATGGTTCGCCATTTCTTCACTGCCAATAAGCCCGTTGCTGCCGTTTGTCATGGTGCGCAAATTTTGAGTGCCGCTGGGGTATTGAAAGACAAAAAATGCTCAGCCTATCCAGCCTGTCGCCCCGAAGTTGAGCAAGCGGGTGGTGAATACGCTGATATCCCCGTGGATCAAGCCGTTACCAGTGGTAACCTTGTTACGGCACCTGCGTGGCCTGCTCATCCGGCTTGGTTGGCGCAGTTTATGGCATTGTTGAAGTAGTTTGTTAGAACGAATGAACTAGGCATTATATCATTGTTCTTAAAGGAAAATGGGAAGCTGAAATCGGCTTCCCATTTTTGTCTCGACTGCTTGCTAAACCTTTTAGAATAGAAGCTATTTTGCCATAAAGCGGTAACCTTGGCGGGAGATGCCATTATGGTAAACCCAGCCAAAGAGAACAATCAGTAAGCACCCAGACAGTACCGGTGTGAGCAAAAATCCCCAAGGCGCATGGATCGATAAGACTAACAACGGATTGGCCCCGGCTGGTGGATGCAATGTATTGGTCAACATCATCAAGGACACACCGAGTCCAACACTGACCGCCATACTCATGGGGGTCACGCCCCAAAAATGCAGTGTGATTAAGCCAACTAGGGTCGTTATAAGATAACCACCGATAATGTTTTTAGGTTGAGCCAATGGGCTTTTCGGCAGCGCGAATAAAATCACCATGGTGGCGCCAAATGGCGCCATGATACCAAGGTAATTTGGCGCCAACTGAGCGCCTGTGGAAATCGCTAAAATACACAACATGGCGCCTACTCCCGCAAGCCCAATAGTGAATAGACGTGACTGATAAAAACGTTTCAAAAAAGTAGTTGTCATGCTGTAGCTCGCTGTTTGTCTGGGTTAAATGGTAGACCAATTTGTCTCTTTTTAGAATAGACAGACTGGTCTACTTGTGTCAATATGATCGTCAATAAAAAGTGATTCCTATAAATGGTCTCTAAAAGAGGGGCTTTCTAGAAGCGGAGCTTGGCATGTCGAAACCCGACTTATTGATACACACAGCGTTCGAACTGTTTTATAAACATGGCATTCATGCGGTGGGGATTAATCGCATTTTATCGGAAACGGGCGTAGCGAAAAAAACCCTCTACCACCATTTTGCGAGTAAAGATGCACTGGTAGAAGCGGTATTGGTCTATCGAGATCAGATTTTTACCGACTGGCTCACATCGCGAATGATGCAAGCGGGGGAGGGGAACAGCGCCATTTTAGCCTTGTTTGATGCGTTAGATGATTGGTTTCACAATAAAGTGCCCGAGCTATTGCCTTTTAAAGGTTGTTTTTTTGTCAAAGCCAATGGGGAGTTTTCGGATCATCCCGTTAATGCTATTTGTCAAAAACATAAGCAAAATCTGACGACCTTTATTCAAGCCAATGTGCCAGGACGGTCTGCCGAAGTGGCACACAGTATCAGTTTATTAAAAGAAGGGGCGATTGCTCAGGCTTATGTTGCAGGTGACCTTGAAGCGGCTAAGAGGGCAAAAGTATTGGCTGCTTCCCTCCTAGCCTAAGATGGAGAATCTGTACCCATCGAGTGGAAACGGTGACTAGTTATCGTCTTGGTCGGAGTGGTTCATACGCGCCAGCCGAGCTTGCTCTTCGTCAAAAGCTTCTTTGATCTCCAACAGCACGGAGTCCACATCCGCTTCACTCTCCGGCTCCGCAAATATCCCGGTTAAGGCTGTATCCGGGGTTAATTTACCCTCTTCGTAAATGGCCCAAATTTCTTTTGCGTATTGGGTTTCTAGCAGTTCGGGGGCAAACATTGCGTAATAGTTACGCATATTATTCACATCCCGTTCTAGCATCCATTCAGCATGGTTGTTTGCCACGGCATCAACGGCTTGTGGCAGGTCAATAATCACAGGGCCGTCTTCATCAACCAGAACGTTGAATTCAGATAAATCGCCATGAACCAAGCCAGCGCATAACATTCTGACAATATCACGAATGATGACCTGAAAATCTTCTCTGGCCTGCTCGGCCGACATGGTCACGTCATTAAGACGTGGAGCGACACCACCGTCTTCATCTGTGATAAGTTCCATCAGTAACACGCCATCAAAGCAACCATAAGGCTGAGGAACGCGTACACCGGCGTTAGCGAGTTTGTAGAGGGCATCTACTTCGGCATTGTGCCATAGGCTTTCCTGCTCTTCTCGGCCATATTTAGAGCCTTTTTCCATGGCGCGAGCACGACGAGTATTACGTACCTTTCGTCCTTCACGATATTGCACCGCTTGCTTAAAACTGCGCTTACCTGCGTCTTTATAGACCTTTGCACAGCGAATATCTGAGCCACAGCGAACCACATACACGGTTGCTTCTTTGCCGCTCATTAATTGACTCAGTACTTCGTCAATCAAACCATCTTCAATAAGTGGTTGGATTCTTTTCGGGATTTTCATGCTGCTCCTTATGCAGGGATTAGCGTAGAGAAGAAATAACAGAAACGAAACATCGTTCTAAACACCTCGTTTAGCATATTCCTTTTTAATCAATTCTTCGATGGTATCATTGATTTTAAGGCCTTTTTCTTTCGCAATCACGTCAAGTTGTTGTTTTGTGCTCAACGTCATACTAATACTATAAGGCTTTTTTCCATTGGTTTTTTCGCGAAATTTCTTTTGGCTCCAGGCTTTTTTCATTTTATCGACCAGTAAGGCCTTTCTATCAGGGTTATCGGCTAAGTCAAAGGTGGCAATAATCGCCATATACAATTGCTGATCGTCGATGGGTTCCCATGCCTTTTTTAAAGGGCGTTGAGTCACATTTTCAAGGTATTTCCATGCCCATTTCCATTGGGCAAGGTTATCCTCTTCGAGCCAATCAACCACACTTTTATCCAATAAGACGGTTTGCCACTCTTCTTTTAAAAGACTGATCAAGGCTTGTTGTTGTTCTGGCTCCGCCTCGGAGTAGTGAAAAGCGGCCATGATATCAGCGAAACGCTCGGAGTGCGTGTTGCGTTCGGTTTTAAAAGGGTAGGGAGACAGTAACGTAAAGTGGGCTTCTTCCTCTTCATTGAGAAAAATCAGCGTGCTGGGGGCCAATTCCGTCTGGCGTTTTAAAAAATGCCACATCCATATCATCATGCGATCATTTCTTTTGTCTACCCATTTGAAGTCACCGGATGACACCTGAGTCGCTTCAAAAGCGGCTTGCATTTGGTAGATCACATCTTTAGGCGCTCGATTTTTACGAATCAATAATTGAATTTCTTCATTAACCCTTTCCATGCGTTCTTCTTTCGAGGTTGCTCGCAAGTTTCGTAACGAGACACTTTTGGCATGGCTCAGCAAATACTGAATATAAAACTCACATTCTCGGTCCGATGCTGCTTCAAGCGACCCTACGTTCTCTCCAATTAACATCATCTTAAATTTCCTATTAAAACGTACATTATTGGTATTTAACTACTGTGTAGTATTTTACGTAAATTTAGCGTGTATTTTCGTGGTTTGTCCATAAATTGTTAGTTTTTTGTCAGTAATAATTTACACTTTTTCTAATTTTAATTTTGCATAGAAATAGTGTTGTCTTAAAAAACTTTACAAAACAAATAAATAGGCATTTTTTGTTGTTCTGGGAGTCGCTGTTCAATTTTTCGGAATGTTGTGATTTTTTGGTGAGAGACTTGGTAAAGAGCTAGATGGCTCGCTAAATAGAGATGAAGTTAAGGAAAGAGCTGTTGAGTAATAGGATTCCCAAATGGCTTATCTCAATTTGTTTTCTTAAGTTGGGGTGGTTTTTGCATTAGAATCTGCTCACCAAGAAGTGCTCTTTGAGAGGCTTCATTTATTTATTTTCTTAAAAGGTCAGTGCTGTGCAACTCTCTTCAAAATTACCTTCTGTGGGGACGACAATTTTTACGACAATGTCTGCTCTTGCTGCGGAAAAAGGCGCCATTAATCTCTCGCAAGGCTTTCCTGATTTTAGACCTGACGCTCGATTACTCGAGGCTGCCTCGAATGCGCTACTCAACGGTAGCAATCAGTATTCACCCATGACAGGTTTACTGGATCTACGCGAGGCGATTGCTCAGTTGATTTATCGTCATTATCAGCGCACGGTGGATCCGCAAGATGACATCACCGTGACCAGCGGTGCCTCAGAAGCCATTTTCGATGCCATTGCCGCCCTAGTTCAGGTGGGCGATGAGGTGATTTTGTTTGATCCTGCTTATGATCTGTATGAGCCTGCTGTCACATTAGCCGGTGGTGTGTGTCGTCGAGCTGTTTTAACCGCTCCGGATTTTCGCCCTGACTGGCAAGCGGTGGGAGAATTGATCACAGACAAGACTCGTATGGTGTTGATCAATACGCCCCATAATCCAACAGGGAGTTGCTGGCGAAATGAGGATCTAGAGTCGCTTTGGCAAACCATTAAAGATCATCCTATTATTGTCTTGTCTGACGAAGTGTATGAGTTTATCCACTTTATCGAAAGTGCTGTCAGTGTTCATAAACATGAGGGACTTCGCCAGCGTAGCCTTGTCGTCTCGTCTTTTGGCAAAAGCTTTCATCTCACTGGCTGGAAAGTAGGATACGTCGTCGCACCAAAAGCGCTCAGTACAGAGCTGCGTAAAGTTCACCAGTATGTGACATTTTGCACGACCACCCCTCTGCAGAAAGCCCTAAGTGATTACCTTATTCAGGCACCAGAAGCTTGTGACGCTCTAGCGGCTTTTTATCGCAGTAAACGTGATCTATTGAGGAATGGGTTAAAAGACAGCCGCTTTACCCTACTACCTTGTGAAGGCACGTATTTTCAATTATTGGATTACAGCGCCATCAGTGATGAAGACGATGTGACCTTTTGCAAGCGATTGATCGATGAAGTAGGGGTGGCCGCGATTCCCATTAGCGTGTTTTACCAAACACCACCTGTTGGTCAACGCTTAATTCGTCTGTGTTTTGCCAAAGAGGACATCACCTTGAAAGATGCGACGGAGCGCTTGAGTCACATTTGATGTTTTTCTGCTCGGTTATGGGGTTTAATTTATTTTCTGATTTTGAGATAAGGAAAAAGATATGGTTCGATCTACGTGGCAATCCACTCGACGGCATGCAATGGTGATGATGTCCCTATTGGTGTTAGCCAATATTGCGGCATGGGGTTGGGCATTTTATGCGTTTCATGGGCATGTGGCATTAATGGGCACCGCCCTGTTGGCTTGGACTTACGGACTGCGCCACGCGGTGGATGCGGATCATATTGCGGCCATCGATAATGTGACCCGTAAACTGATGCAGGAAGAAAAAAGGCCCATTGCCGTGGGAGCGTTTTTTTCCTTGGGCCACTCGACGATTGTGATATTCGCCTCCTTAGCCATTGCTCTGGCCACCAGCCACTTAATGGAAAAAGGTGAATGGTTTCAGCATGTGGGCGGTTTGATTGGTACCAGTGTCTCGGCCTTATTTTTGCTGGCATTGGCGTTAGTGAATTTGTACATTTTGCGCGATGTGTATCGACGTTTTCATGGGATTAAACAGGGCCATCTTCATGCCACCAAAAACGACGACTTAATGGTCTCTGGGGGCTTAATGAGTCGCTTGTATCGTCGTTTATTTGGTTTGATTGAGCAAAGCTGGCAGATGTATTTCGTTGGTTTCTTATTTGGTCTTGGGTTTGATACGGCGACCGAAGTCGGCTTATTGGGCATTTCGGCAGCGGGGTCATCCAGTGGCTTGTCAGCCTGGTCGATCATGGTCTTCCCTGCTCTATTTACTGTGGCAATGGCCTTTGTTGATTCTCTGGATAATTTGCTGATGGTGAAAGCCTATGGTTGGGCCTTCGAAAAACCATTACGTAAGCTCTATTACAATATGACGATTACCGCGACCTCTGTGGTGGTGGCCTTGTTTATTGGTGGCTTAGAAGCCCTTGGGTTGATCGGCGATCAGCTGAATTTAAGTGGTGTCTTCTGGAATGGCGTCGAGGCCATCAATGATAATTTAGGAGACGCGGGCTTTGCGGTTATCGCGATTATGTTAGTGTGCTGGCTGGTTTCTTTAGTGAATTATCGTCTGCGTGGCTACGATAAAGTGGACCTTGCCGCGAAATCCTAACGACGACGCGGCTTGGCCTTTTTATTTTTCTTAAGATCGATACCCAGGGCTTTGGCTCTTAATTCTTTTTTGGAAGGCTCACGTCGCTTTTGGGTGTGGGCCGGTTTGTTTAAATCCGGCTCGAACCCTGGGAACCACTGGGGCACAAAGTGCTCCCCGACTAGCTTCTCTATGTCGGTGAGTAAATAGTTTTCTTTTTCTGATACCAGAGAAATGGCTAAGCCCGTTAACCCCGCTCGTCCCGTTCTACCTATACGGTGGATGTAATCTTCCGCATGGTAAGGCAATTCGTGGTTCACTACATATTGAAGCTGTTCAATATCCAAGCCACGAGCCGCCACATCAGTGGCCACCAATGCGCGTACTTTTCCTTCTTTAAATTCTGCCAAGATGCGGTCACGTGCCCCTTGGGATTTATCTCCATGGATGGATTGAGTGGCGATGCCATCTTTGCCCATTTCTTTCGCCAGTTCATCCGCTCCTTGTTTTGTACGGGTGAAGATCAGTACCTGTTGCCAGTTTTTGGAACCAATTAGGTAAGATAAAAGCGCGCTTTTACGATCATTATCCACTGCATAGATGGTTTGTTCCACTTGGGTTGCCGTGGTGTTACGGCTGTTTACTTCGATCAATTCTGGGTCTTTTAATAAGGTTTTGCTCAGGGCAAAAATCTCGTCATTGAAGGTGGCGGAAAAGAAGAGTGTTTGACGTTCACTGGGAAGCTTTTTCAAAATGCGCTGAATATCGATGATAAAACCCATGTCCAGCATGCGATCTGCCTCGTCCAATACCAAGGTTTGTAAGCCACTTAACTCGATCAAGTTTTTCATAATCAATTCCAGCAAGCGCCCCGGCGTGGCCACCAGCACATCACACCCTCGGCGCAGAGCATCGAGCTGTGGATTGATACTGGCACCGCCATAAGCGACCACGGCTTTTACGGGTAAACCTTGGCTGTAGTTGATAAAACTGGCATGGACTTGCTGCGCTAACTCACGAGTAGGCGTAAGCACTAGTACTCGAATAACCGTTGAATCGGTCGGGTCGGACAATTTTTGCGTCAATAAACGGTGTAGCAATGGTAAGGCAAACGCGGCCGTTTTTCCCGTGCCCGTTTGCGCGCCAGCCATAACATCCTGTTCAGCAAGAATCGCCGGAATGGCCGCGGTTTGGATCGGTGTGGGGGCCTCGTAACCCAGTTCACTGACTCGGTTAACAATATCTTGGTGAAGTCCTAGCGACGCAAAGCTCATGTGTGGTCTCTTTTCATACAAGGGGTGTTATTAAGGGAATGGCTATTAGGGAGTTGCATAGAGAGCAGTGTAGCATTTTCGCAGGATATTGGCTTGTATTGAGATAAGTCTCACAGAGTCGGCTATAGCTCATAAATACGAGCCATAGCCGATGGGGATCTATTTAGCTGCTAAGCCTAAGTGAGTTGAGGTATTGTCTTGTGGTAATGCGTTTTCTTTCATATTGAGTAGGACCTGATCAGTCAATTTATAACCCAATAAAAAGATGACCAGTCCAATCACTGCGCCAATGGCATTGCCGAGATTGAGCACGTCCCACATGCCTTGGGTAACCTCTGGGGGTTGTTTGACGACGACGCCTGCGGTGGATTGTACAAAGCCCACCATGGCTAAATAACCCATGGCCATGGCACCACCTAAAGCCGTAGATGCTTTATTGGCAAAGGTTTGCGTCGCAAAGGCGACGGCTTCAAGGCGTTGTCCTGATTGCAAATGGCTGTATTCGATGCAATCGGCAATAAAAATACTGGGCATAATTAGAATCACGCCTAGGGCGATGGCTTTGATCATGGTGAGTGCTACGAAGAACTCAATGTGTTCATAGCCGACGAACCAAGTGATGATCGATAACACCGCCATCGCCACAGCCGCCCACGCAAAGGTGGCGATTTTTCCTATCTTTCGAATGCCAAAGGGGACAAGCGGAGAGGCCAGCATCGCGGGTCCTATCATCGCAAATAGAAATAAGCTGGACAGGGTGGCGTCGTTAAACACATCACGGGCAACGTATGGCATTAAGGTAAACGCAAAATTGGAGCCAGAGATAAACACAAAAGCGAGGATAAACAGCAACAAGTATCGGTTATTCGCTACAGCACTGACGATTTGTTTGAGTGTTGGTATTTGTTGCTCGACCACATGACGCTCTTTCACTGTGCGAATGGTTAGCATCAGCATCATGGCGAGTAGGCACATGATGACGGCGGCCATCGTCCATTTCCCTCCCAATTTATCGACTAAGAGTGGCGCGCCGACCATGGCAATCACCATGCCGACAAAGCCACCAAAGCGAACAAAGGAATAGATGACGTTGCGCTCTTCTTTGTTCTTTGTCATCACAGAGCCCAGCGCGTAAGAGGGGGCGTCTGAAATGGTATATAGCATGCCCCAACCCACGTAGGTGACGAAAGCGTAGGTAATTCGCATCCACATTGGCAATTGAGCGATCTCGTCACCAAAGGCAAAAATAAGCACCGTCGCTAATGGCACCGCCCATGCAATGGCATTGATCCAGGGCTTGAACTTTCCTCCTTTAAAACGACTACGCTCCACCAGCACTGAGAGCATGGGGTCATTGATGGTGTCCCATACTCTGGCAATCAGGAAGATGATGCCAACCACACCTGCGGATAAACCTAAGACGGAGGTGTAGTAAATGCTGATAAAAATGGTTACGAACATAAAAATAATGTTCTGTCCGGTAAAAAACGTGTAGTAACTGAGCCGTTCTTTACGGCCGGTTTCATACCTATCCTGAGACATGATGCTTTCCTCGTTATTGTTCTTATTCACAAGTCTTTATGACAATGTTGATCAAGGTTCTCTTGGTTTGATTCGCTTGCCATCCGTGGTTACAGTTTTTTTTGTTACTTTTAAGTTACGCTTCGCTCTGATTATTGAGAGAGCTGACTAGGTTAAGAATCTCTTGTTCGCTATAGTGGGCCGCATTAAAAATAGGCAGATTGCGCAGTGGCATATCATTAACCATGGCTGCAGCCATCAAACGATCGGCTTCAGCCGCCGAGTCGTTTTTATCTCCGCCCATCATATTGGTAAACGTATCGATCATGGTCTCGAAGTAAGGTTTGCCTAAGGTTGTTTCAGCAATGTCCCCCAAGGTGGAATTCAGGGTATAGGGGATGAGAGGGGTTGCTGTGGGAATGTCATAACCAAGCAATGCACTGAACGCCACATCGTGGAAGTCTCGTTTAGCGGGCTCAAAGTAAGTCGATAACGCCTCATTGGTGGCTTGGCGAGGTGTGCCCGTGTCCAAAGTGAGAGTAGCTGTTTGGCGAATATCTGCGACGGAGGCACCAATCTGAATCAGATACTCACCACTTTCTGCCACCCAAGCCGCGTTTTCTGTGTGCCAATAAGCGAAAGCTCGATAATCCAATGCCAGTTCAATCTCTTTGCTTTCTCCGGCTTCGAGAAACACCTTACTAAAAGCTTTGAGCTCTTTTGCTGGACGAGGCTGGGAAGGTGAGGTCTGACCAACGTAACACTGCACAACTTCTGCTCCTGCGCGCTTGCCTGTGTTGGTAATGGTCACCGCGAGTGTGAGGGTGTCATTTTCACCTAAAGAAATGGTTTGAGTGTCGCCTTTTATTTGTAGGTTTCTGTAGTCAAAGGTGGTGTAGGATAAGCCATGACCAAATGGGAACAGTACAGGCGTATTGCTGGTATCAAAGTAACGGTAACCTACCCAAATGGCTTCACGATACTGCACCTGCTTGGAGGTACCTGGAAAGTAAGGCTGGCTTGGCACATCGTCTAAATGGGCCGGGAAGGTTTCGGCCAATTTGCCACTTGGGTTGACCTTACCCGATAGGACCTTAGCAACAGCGGAGGCACCCGCTTGTCCACCTAAATAGGCCTCTAGAATTGCGGCTGTTTGGTTGGCGAAAGGCAGTAAAACTGGCGCGCCATTTTGTAGGATGACCACGGTTTTCGCTAATTGTTCACCGAGGGCGTGAATGAGATCCAGCTGAACTTGTGGCAGATTGAGATGCTGACGGTCAAAGCCTTCAGATTCGTATTTAGGTGTTAACCCCGCAAATAAGAAGACCACATCCGCTTGCTCGGCAAGAGTCACGGCCTTGCTGATTTCATTGCCGTCATGCGTATCGTTTAGGTGATAGCCTAGGGTATAGCTGACATTCTCGGCACCAAACTGCTTTTTGATTTCGTCTAGAGGCTGTTCTAATGTGAACGGATTGATCTTAGAACTGCCCGCGCCTTGGTAACGGGTGTTATTTGCCAACGCCCCAATGACGGCGACTTTTTTCCCCGTTGTGACAGGCAATAAACCGTCATTTTTTAACAGTACACAGGTTTCTTGAGCGATGGTGCTGGCCAGTTGGTGGTGATCCTGTAAATCCACCTGAACTGGGTCACTTTGCAAGGCATCACGAGATTTTATGATCAATTCTAAGACTCGGCCAACGGAGCGATCCAATGCTTCCATGGATAAGTTGCCGTTGTTAACGGCGGCAATGATTTTTTGCGTATTTAACTGACCAGAGCTGGGCATTTCTAGGTGTTGACCATTTTTAATGCCTTCCACTCTATCGTTATTGGCCCCCCAGTCGGTGACAACAATGCCTTCAAAGCCCCACTCATTGACCAATATATCGTCGAGCAATTGCTTGTGTTCAGCGGCGTAGGTGCCATTGACCTTGTTGTAGGAGCACATAATGCTCCAAGGCTGAGTGTTTTTGACGGCTTTTTCGAAGGCTGGTAGATAGATTTCGCGAAGTGTACGTTGATCGACGACGGCATCCACCGTCATGCGGCAATGCTCGTGATTGTTGACTGCAAAATGTTTGAGGCTGGTGCCGACTTCCTGACTCTGTACACCCCTGATCCAAGCGCTGGAGAGTTCACCTGCGAGGAAAGGGTCTTCTGAGAAGTATTCGAAGTTACGTCCCCCTAGCGGATTGCGTTTGATATTGGTGCCAGGGCCGAGTAGTACCGAGACGTTTTCGGCGCGGCACTCTTTGCCTAAGGCTACGCCCATTTGCTCAATTAATGGGAGGTTCCAAGACGCCGCTAGGCCTGAAGCCGTTGGAAAACAGGTCGCTTTAACGGCGGCGTTTAAGCCGACATGATCGCCTTTTCCCGCTTGTTTGCGTAGGCCATGTGGGCCGTCCGTTACCATAATGGAAGGCAGATTTAACCGCTCAACACCATGTAAATGCCAGAAGTCTTTTCCTGTGCATAAGGTGGCTTTTTCTTCCAAGGTCAATTCGGCTAAGAGTTCTGTTATTTTTATTTCACTCATATATCCATCCTTATTTAGCTTGATTTTTAGGGGGTAGGCACTGGCCTCATGCCATCCAGTAACAGTTGAATGAGCACAGGGGTTAGCAAGGGGATCGTGTCATTATCGGCTTCCATTAGGGCATCATGACGTAGCAACATGCGACGGAAGAAAGTGGGTATGGCGTTTAATAGGGTGATGGCTAATTGATTGGCTGGAATATCCACGCGGATAGAGCCTTCTTTTTGGCCCAATAACACGATATTGGTAAGACGGTGGTTGATGGTATTGGGTAAACGTTGTGCGAGTTTCGCTCGAAACTCTGAAGGAATGCGTGAGCCTGCGTAGTAGCCATCAAATTCGGCGATAAAACGGTCATCGTCTTGGTATTGAATGTCGCAGTAGGCTTTCATCAAGACCTGAAGCCCATCCAGTATACTGGCGTAGTGGCCCGCCTCGATTTGATCCATGATTTTGTCGTAAACGACCGCTTTACGTTTCAGCACCACGACCAGAATGGCGAAACCTAAATCGTATTTATCTTGGTAATAGCGATAGAGCGTATTGCGGCTCATACCAATGGCACTGGCGATGTCCTTCATTTGTGTATCAGCAAAGCCGTTGGCAATAAAAAGTGCTTCTGCGACATGGATGATTTTGTCCCGAGTTTCCTCGGTTTGATGAACCATTCTAGCAATCATAGAAAATGTTACACGTGTTATATTTATTTTTTCAAATGTAAGGGGCTACTCCAAACGAGTCAAGTGTTAAATAAAATAGAAAACTGACTCTCCGAAAAAGATCGCTTAATTCAAAGAGTCACAGACTAATGCTCGCAATGCATTGACGGCGCTTTGTGGCGTGGTTAATACGGGAAGGGTGAGTTGTTTGCGGAGACTTGGGGCGGCTTTCGCTAGAGAAAATTGACCTAATACCAGTACGTCGATATCGGGCAGTTGGGAGCAAGCTTCCACCGCTAGGCGGTTGTGGGTGTTTTCATCGCCATTTTTTAGCGCAGTAAGGGCGCCTTCGACGAGTATCGGATAAATGCTGATAACTTTGCCTTGTTCGGCGGCCATGGCTTCCAATTCAGCTTTTAATGCGGGTAATGACGGCCCAAAGGTCACCATTAAGCCGATACGACTGCCCATGGCAATGGCCTCGGCAAAAGCCGATTCATTGGGACGTAATACGGGAATGGATAACTGACCTTTCACCCCGTCGATGGCCGGGCCAAAGGCTGAGCAAGTAAATAAAATGGCATCGGTTGTATCGGCTTTGCCAGTGGTTCGAGCGGCGTAGTCTGCCAGGTCACTAAAACGTTTCATCATGTTGTCATCAAGGGTTCCCGTCTCCGCTAAATCTATGGCAAGGGAAGTATCGAGTAGGTCAAAACAAAAGGCTTCCGGCCACTCTTTAGCAAAGATCTCACGGGCGGGGGCAATGGATTCTTCTAGGGCGTGAATTAAGGCAATACGAGGCTGAGTGGTCACAATGTTCCCTTCAATGTTGCACATGAAACACCAATACCGCATTGGGGTATTGGTGCTGAGGATTATTTTTTATCCATGAGGTCGTCGTTTTCAATGACCCGTAAGGTCATTAAATCACTGTCTTTGGTGATGACCAAGCTGGGATCGACTCGGATACAGCTGCCCGCATAGTGTCCTGCCACGGAGAAAGTACAGACTTGCGAACGGTAACCTTCGATATCCGGTAGCTTCCATAGGGCCTGAAAGATTTGATCTTGATGGGAGAAACGCCCTTCCGTTTCTTCCATCAAGGTATCGCTTCCATCGTATAAGCTGATGTTAAAACCACAGCGTCCAGCAATCGGTTTGCTCACATAACCATGATTTTTTAACGAATCGCTCAAGTCAAAAGACGCTTCCAATAGATAGGGATGGTTAGGAAATAGCGTCCATAGCACAGGTAAAATGGCTTTATTACTTGGAATCAGTGTCCAAAGTGGCTCGTAGACCATCACATCCTTACGCAATAATACATCCACTAAACGGGGCGCTGCGCTGCGGGGGATATCGGTTTGGTAATCACGCAGTCGTTGTTCATCGTCGTCGCACTCGGCACGAATTTGATCCAGTGCGGTTTCCCATGCCCAGGTTTTCCATACCCAGCGGATTTTGGTGCCATCTTGGTCAACCACGTCGCCGTCTTCATCCCAGCGTAAACTGCCGACGCCTTTGATGACTTTGCACGTCAGTCCGGCTTTCTCCATGACGTTTTTCATAAAGAGGGCGTGGTAGTTCTCTTCTAAGTCTGTATCTTGCATGATGTGAATCACGCCTTTTACCGAACTGTTTTTCCACGCTTCTAATAATTCATCTACCAGTTCTGTTGCTGAGCTTTCACCGTCTTGGCAACCATAATGTTTGGCCCATTTTTCTTGAATAATGCCTGCTTCCATATAACAAGAAGCAGAGTCACAGTTGTACTCGTAAACTTTGATGCCTTTTTCTGACAAGCTAAAATCAAAGCGACCGGTAATCATTTGGTTGCGACGGTTGTCCCAAGACTGGTGTATTTTGGGCCATAATGCTGGTGGAATATTGAAGCTAGACAGTAGCTCGTCGTTTTGTAAAACATAATCCGTGGCGTGCATAAATAAGGCGTGTAGCTCATTCGTCGCGCGTTTCAATTCACGTTCAGCGGCTTCGCTTATCACCATGTATTGGTGATCGTCTTCCTTGCGTGAAGCGAGTTTATGGCCTTTCATCATCGCCACATAGGCTTCTTCGCTTGGGTTGGCAATATTCAACCAGGCACGTGTTTCTTGGCCTGTTTTCTTAACGTGACGTAGCTGCAAATTGAACAGTGCAGAGTCGATTGGTTCAATGATCTCGGCGTGTGTATCGTCGTCGGTTTGCATGACCCAGCCGAGAATCGAAGCGTCGCCATAGGAGCAACGTAGCCAATAGCCGTCGTCGTCACTAATACGCGCTTCCAGTTCACGGGAATAGTCTTGGCCTTCGGGCCAAACTTGGTGCCCTACGTTTTGCTCGACGACGTAAAGGCGATCCGCTAATACCTTGGTGACAATCGCCACGTGCCCCGTGATTTCAAACTCACCCCCTTCATTCCAAATGAGCAAGGCGCCTTCCTCAGGATGGCGTAAAGAACCATTGCGAAATGATTTCAACGGCAAGCGGCTTTCATCGGCAATTAGGCGCACTGAGTTGAGACGAAAAATATCATAGGCCATGGCCACATCGTCAAAAATATAGCCCTTATTGAGATACAGCCATCGTCGAGCAAACTCTACACACTGCCACTTGTAGCCCATAAAAATACCATCCACATAACTGCGGTAGGCGTGCCGGTTGGGCAGTTCTGTTTCATCGGCGGAGTCGTAATCGGATGAGTAAATGGGCACATTGCCAGGGGCCATGCCTAACAAGGTGCCAAATGGCGCCACGGGCCTACAGGAGTCTGTTGTCATTGCGATGAAATTCCTCACACGGAAAAGCGCTTCATAGAGGCGAGAAATGGCGATAAGAGTATCGCCAGGATGTTCGCAATATAGACCTAGATAAGCATCGCAGCAAGCGACTTTTTGTTGATATTCTATGCAGTAAAGGTGCTGTTTTTTTACACGTTACAAGGGCGATTTTAAGACGCGGGCAAAACGCTCTTTGATTAACTCCAGCATGGCTTGTCCCGCAAAAGACAGCACCGCTTCCTTACGCCAAACGATGGAAAGCTGCCAGCGTAAGTCTTTATTATCCAAAGGTTTAATAATCGTTCCTGGGGTGAGATGGCGTTCGGCAATCAGTTCTGGCAATAGCATCACTCCTGTTCCCGCTGCGACCAAAGCAAGGCCGAAATCCGGTTGGCTGACGTAGGTGACTTCCGTTGGTTCGAACCCCGCACTAAGACAGGCTTGGTGAATCAATTTATTGAGTATGAAAGAGGCCTCAAAGGTGACTAAAGCACTGCCTGCTAAATCGCGCAAATTCACTTTGGCTTGTTGCGCTAATGGGTGACCATTGGGTAACACAATCCTCAGAGGGTCGTCATGGATTGTGAGCCAAGCGAGGTCTTCATCGTCAGGAATCAAGCTGGTGGCCAGTTCAATATCACCATTTCGTAATGCGGCTTCTTGTTCTGCCCCACCTCGCTCTAATAGTTCTATTTCGATTTGTGGATGTCGGGCGCGAAATTTGGCGATGATGGGGGCCAGTAGCTCGGCACTGCCCAGTGGCGATAGGCCGATTTTTAGATGGCCTCGCTCCAAACGTTTGAGTGCTTTCAGCTCTTGAATCATTTTTTGGCGGCCCTCAAGCAAGCTCTGGGCATGTTGATAGACCACCTTCCCTGCCGGTGTGAGGCGGATGGCAGTACCGCGTTTGCCTCGTTCTAATAAGGTCGCGCTGAGTTCTTCTTCTAACTGCTGTATGGCTTTACTCAACGCCGGTTGGGAGATATGTACCTGATCGGCGGCTTTGCCAAAACTGCCGCCATCGACAATGGCAACCAGATAACGCAACACTCTAAGATCCACTGTGTTATGCCCTTATTAACGATCTAGGAAGATCTATTTGTAACTACTTAACTATTAGTTATCAATTAAATATTTAACATTCATTATAACTATGTTTTTAGCAAGTTTATACTGAATGCTTCTTCGATGCTTTTATAGGTGCAAACCAGAGATATCATGCGAACGCTACCCAGTTCTTTTTTTCATTCTATGTTTCTGAAAAAACATGTGTTTTTTTATTGTTTAATGCAATTGATGGCATTGTGTGGCTTGTTATGGCTATGCAATCAAGTGGTTGCGTTCTTGCATTGGAGCATTCCCGGCAGTGTGCTGGGGTTAGGTATTTTAGTGTTGTTACTGTTAACCCATGTTGTGCCGGAGCGAGCCATACAAGCGGGTTCTTCTTGGCTCTTGGGTGAGCTGCTGCTGTTTTTTATCCCACCTGTGGTGTCGATTTTGAAATATCAGGTGTTTATCCGTGACGATGGCTGGATGATTGCTGGTACCGTTGTATTGGGCACTCTATCGGCTTTGATTGTGACCGCTTGGGTAGTGGATCGGGTGTATACCCTTGAAAAAGGCATAAATGACCGACGTCTCGTTCGAGCCAGTCATCGGGAAAATGGCAAGAATCGCATAGGGGTGCAAAATCATGTCTGATACGCTGTTAGCCTGTCTCAGTTTTGCCGCCACTATTGGTTTTTATTATTTGACGAAATGGGCCTATCGCCGCAAAAAGGTATTTTTCCTTGCGCCAATTTTATTGGCACCGTTGGCGATTATTGGTTTTGTGCTGTTAGTGGGCATTCCATTAGACGATTACTTTTTGTACACCCATTTTTTGGTGATGATGTTAGGGCCTGCGACGATTGCCTTTGCGGTACCGATTTATCAACAAAGGTCGATTATTAAACGCTACCCCTTAACGCTACTTATTGGGGTGATCACCGGATTAATGATGGGCATGCTATCGTCTTGGGTGCTTGTGCATATTTTCCCTATGCCGCCTGAATTGGCAAACAGCATGTTGTCGCGCTCTGTGTCGACACCCTTTGCTATGCAAGCCACGGTGAGTTTTGGTGGTATCCCAGACCTTACGGCCATGTTGGTATTAATGACGGGCATTGTGGGTATGGTGATCTGTGAGCCCGTGTTTCGCTATATTGGCATTCGCACCACGTTAGCAAAAGGCATTGCCTTAGGGGCGGCATCCCACGGGGCAGGGACGGCTAAAGCCCGAGAAATTGGCAGTGAGGAAGGCGTGATTGCCAGTTTAACGATGATTTTTGCTGGGATCGCGATGGTAATAGGCTCGCCATTGTTTGCTTTAGTTATTTAGGGTTTTATTACGGATATGGTGGCCCATCATCTACATCCGTGTAGATCATTGATTTATTTGTTAAAGATCAAATCGGTTAATACATTGGCCACTTTCTCTGGAGCCTCGATTTGTGGCGTATGTCCACATTTCTCAATAATCAATAAAGACGACTTGGGGGTGATGGATTGAGCGTTTTTGCTATGTTCAATGGATACGACCATGTCATGAGTACCATGTACAAAAAGCACATGCACAGGACAGGTTTTCAGCATGGACAGTGTTTTTTTATACAAGGCGGGGCGTTGGCCTGAAAAGTTTGTCATGAATCTTAGAGTGCTTAAAAATGCTTTGTTCGCGCCTGGGCGCATCACATTGCGGGTGATGACCGCTTCTATTTTTGGTCGTTGTTTTTCTGGCTCATAAAAAATCGACTGAATTTGTTGATCGATGGCTTGCTTACCCGGTTTATTCATCAACTCTCCCAATAGGGGAAGTGACATCAAACGAAAGGGAAAAGGTGATTCTTTCCCTAGTGAGGCGGCATTAAGCAGAGCCATTTTATTAACACGATCTGGATGAAGGTTCATCATATGGATACTGATGGCACCGCCGAGGGAGTTACCTCCTAAAGTGATCGGCTGGTCAATGTTTAGCGCGTCTACAAAATGCCAAGCGGCTTGCGCAAAGTCTTCAACACCATAAGGCTGGTTTCCGAAATCCGATAAGCCGTGTCCAGGAAGATCCCAAGTAATGACACGAAGCTGATTGTCTTTTGCCAATAGGGCATAGGGTTCCTGCCAAGTTTCTAAGGAGGCGCCGATACCGTGTGTTAGCAGTAGGATTGGCCCTTCTCCCCCCGTGTCCTGATAACGAATATTGCAGCCATTAACTGAGATGAACTGGTCTTGTGGCAAAATATTATCCTCCGATTTATTGTTATTATCTGCGGTCATTTTCAAAAGTAAAAAAGGTTGCTTGTTTGAGCAAGCATAAGACGTGCCTGCTTTAGATAATCTCTGACGATAATATGAGAAGCCTATTTAACATTTTGATTTTAAATGGGAAAATCAAATGCTTTTTTCATTGGAGGAGTAGGTTTTGATTAATATAAGTCCCGCTTATTTTGATCATATAATCAAGCCGTCTTGCTTAAACTGGCACCGGATGATGATTTCATCATATGACATTAGATTTTAGTGAGTTGGGGGTGCCAGTATTTGCGCCAACAGTGGTACCCAACGCTTAGTGTTTTATGTCAACCCAACGGGCTTCTTTATAGGATAACTCTGCCGCATCGCATAATTGATTAACCTGATAAGCGGCACGAAAATCCGGCCAGAGTGGGGCATCCGTTAAAATACCTTCTATAAGGTCGCGGATTTCTACTGCTTTCATATCGTTATAGCCCAAACCGTGACCAGCTGAGACGCAAAAATTCACGTAATCAGGGTGCTCTGGACCCGTTAGGATACGCCGAAAACCTTGTCGGTTTTTGGCATCGTCAGCGGTGTATAGCTGCAATTCTGATAAACGTTCTTGATCGTAAATCAAGGTGCCTTTGGTCCCAGTGACCTCAAACCACAAACTATTTTTACGGCCCCAAGCAATACGTGAGGACTCCAATGTGCCAATAGCGCCGTTGGCAAAGCGCACCATCATGTGTACTTGATCGTCGTTTTCGACCTTTCCCATCCTGTGAGTCTCTCCCATCAAGGGACGCTGTGTGTGCACGGTTTGTAAGTCTGCACAGACTTGAGTGATGGGAGCAACCAGATAATGGGCCATATTAATAATGTGCGAGCCCATATCACCTAAGGTGCCAGAACCGGAAAACTCTCGTTTTAAGCGCCAAGAGAAAGCACTATTGGCGTCGGCAAGATAATCTTCGTTGAAGGTGCCACGGAAATGCACAACATCGCCAATCTCCCCCTGTTGGATAATTTCTTTGGCGAGCTGTACGGTTGGGTTCTTGATATAGTTGAAGCCTACCAGCGTTTTAATACCTGCTGCCTCTGCAGACTGCGTCATGATTAATGCGTCTTCAGCGTTTAGTGCCAAAGGCTTTTCTGAATAAACGTGTTTGCCTGAGGCAATGGCCGCAAGCGCCATGTCTTTATGAAGATGATTGGGAGCACAAATATCCACGACATCAATATTTGGGTCGTTTACTAGATCGCGCCAATCGCCAGTTGAACGGGCAAAACCAAACTCTTTGGCTTTTTGTTCAGCTAATGTCGCGTCCACCTCGGCAATCATGTCACAGACTATTTCGCCACTTAATGGAAAAACCGCTGCGGCTGTTTTAAATGCGATGGCGTGGGCTTTTCCCATATAGCCAGTACCAATTAGACCTATTCTAACTTGTCTCATGCCTCACCTTTTTTATTATTTTTAACTTATTTCATGATGGTGTTTTGTAAAAAGGATTTATTTCGCTCGTTATCCTCTTTAATTGGCATAATATAGAAGGAAATGACTGGTGCCGTACATGACTGGAATGAAGAAGGATTTGTCTAAAATCACTTTTACTAATTTAAAAGAAGTCTATTTCGGGCTGACAAAATACCCTAAATCGGGCACACATGGGCCGCGTGTTCAGCGTGGTATCCAGCTCTTTCATCTGCTGAGTGGTCAGGTCACCATGACGATTGATGAGAAAAGCCTCCTTTTGCATCCTGGTGATTTTGCTTTGCTGCTGCCAGGTCGACATGAATTTCATCAATTTAGCGAGCGAGAAGAGAGCACTCATACCTGGTGTCAGTTGGATTTTGTCATACGGCCCGATGAACTGGCAGTGCAACTTGGCGATGTGCGGCCCGTAGTGGAAGCCAATTATGATATTCAGGCTTATATGGATTTAGGGCTAGCACTGACCCGTACACCGACACTGGCGACTCAGCCCGCTTTGTTGGATCTTGGGCAATCGTTATTACGTTATTATTTGGCCTATGCTAAGACCTATACGAATGCCAATGAAGACAGGCATCCTATTCCTAAAGCGGTGCGCATCGCTTGCGATTATATGAGTCGTCATTTTGATCAGCCGCTTTATTTAGATAAGATAGCCAAGGTGAGCCATGTTTCGACGAACCACCTAATCGTATTGTTTAAAAAACATCTACAAATTACACCAAGTCGTTACTTGTGGAAGTTACGATGTCAGCATGCGTCGGCTTTGCTGCGGGAAACCAACATTCCTATTAGCCTCGTCTCTGAACAAACAGGCTTTGTTTCAGCGTTTCATTTTTCGCGTTTGTTCAAGCAAGAATATGGTGTTTCTCCAACAGGGTATCGCCATGAACTGAGTCATCGGGATGGTTAAATTATGCAAATATCGAAGTATTTCGATATGGCGGATTGAATTCCCGTTTTCTTTCCCTATCTTATAAATATATTCGAATTAACTTTGAAACTTTATATAGGAGTTTATTGTGTCAACGACCGAGAAAAACCTCTTTAGTCCCGTTACATTGGGCGATGTTGCACTGCCAAACCGCTTTATCATGGCTCCGCTGACTCGTACCCGCGCACCGCACCATCTACCGAATGCCTTGATGGCTGAGTATTACTCCCAGCGCGCCAGCGCAGGCTTGCTAATTACCGAATGTACCATGGTGACAGAAGGCAGCTCGGCGTTTGGTGATGACCCAGGTATTTATTCCCAAGAACAAATAGAGGGTTGGAAGCTGACAACGGATGCTGTGCATAAAAAAGGCGGACGTATTTTCATGCAGATCTGGCATGCGGGTCGTGCTGCACACCCATTGCTTAACGGCGGCAAAGAGGCGGTTTCCTCTAGTGCTCTTGCTATTGATGGCGAAACGCATACCCCTGAAGGTAAAAAACCTTACACCGTGCCACATTCACTTACTGTGAGTGAAATCAAAGCGATCGTGAATGACTTCCGTCAAGGGGCAATCAATGCCAAAGCGGCGGGGTTTGATGGTGTGGAAATCCACGGTGCGAATGGCTATTTGATAGACCAATTCCTGCGTGAAAGTGCCAACCAGCGTACTGACGAATACGGCGGTTCTTTGGAAAACCGTGCTCGCTTTTTGATGGAAGTACTTGAAGCGGTCACCGAGGTCATGGGCAGTGGTCGAGTGGGTGTACGCCTATCGCCATTAAACAGCTTCAATAGTATGAAAGAAGAAGATCCTATGGCTTGGATTCGTTTCTTATGTGAACAGCTAAACCGTTTTAATTTGGCCTATGTTCACGTGATGCGCGCTGATTTCTTTGGCGCACAATCAGCGGATGTGTTAAGTGTGGCTCGTGAGGCTTATCAAGGTCATTTAATGGTCAATATGGCTTATGATGCAGAAGAAGCCAACCAAGTGATTGCCAGTGGTCAAGCCGATAGCGTGGCGTTTGGTAAAGCCTTTATTGCCAACCCAGATTATGTGGAGCGTGTGAAAGCGGGGGCGGATTTAAACGAACCTAACCCAGATACTTTCTACACCTCTGGTAAAGAAGGTTACACAGACTACCCTTTTATGACAGCGTAGCGATTAGCATTTTGTTATAGACAAAAAAGCCAAGGCGGTTAACGCTGCCTTGGCTTTTTTTGTTCGCTAAAACCTTAGGGTTGTCACCTAGTGCTTACACACCCACTGAGAACATTCCTTCTAAGTCGTGTTTGGAATAGGCACGAAATGCCAGCATGGTCTCGGTTTTCAAAATGAAGTCGATCTGCGCAAGATGCTGAGTAACTAATTCGGAGAGTTGGTCATTGTGCTGAACCCGTGCAATGGCGGCAATATCATAAGAACCACTGACGGAATAGACTTCGCTCAGCCCGTCGATCGCCGCCAATTCCTCAGCCACTTGGTTGATGTGCTTTTTGTCGACGGACAGTAAAATAATCGCAGTAACCATAGGTGTTTCCTCTTTAAACTTTTAGAGTACGCATGTGTTCAAGTAACGACATCATAGCAAATAGTGTGCGAATTAAAGCACCTTAAGTTGTGATTTACAAAGGAACAAAGCGGCCCCTTCGATGGCAGGAAAGTCTGGTTAGAGTTTTGTCTTAGTAGAAGTGAAAACGGCATGGTGACACCATGCCGTGGAAAACCGTTAGACGCTTACTTAGTTGAAGCGGCTGACAATGTTTGCAACACGCTCGCCGTAAAGACGCGCTGTTTCTAAATCGCCTTCTGGAATGGCATCCGCAGCGGCATCTGATGGCGATTGAATGAGCGCACCAACAGAACCGCCGAGGTTGTTTGTATCGTTACGTGTTGCAGAAAGTGTATTCGCTGGTGGAAGGCCTAAACTTACCCAAATGCCGCCGTGTTGAGAGGCCAGCGTTTGTAGATAAATTAGGGTGACTTGTTTGTCTCCGTTTAAACTGCCACTGTTAGTGAAAGCGCCAAATACTTTGTCCTTCCAAGCTTGAGTAAACCAGGCTTTAGAGGTGGCATCTGCGAATTTTTTGAATTGCCAAGGCACACCGCCCATGTAAGTTGGTGCGCCAAAAATAATGGCATCTGCGGCGTTTAACGTCTCCCAATCCGCTTCGGTGATGTCACCATTGTCATCAATTTGAATGCTCTGTGCATTCGCCCCTTTAGTAACATACTCGGCAATTCGTTTTGTATGTCCGTATCCAGAGAAGAAAACCACGACTGTTTTTTTCATTACTCACTCCAATATTTTTAGATCGATTAATACAAAGAGACTTTTGTACAATGGCCGTGTGAAAGCTTCTCACGGCAAGATTTCATTTAGATAACGTCTCGTTTTGTGTCGGCAAAATTAATAGTATATATTAGAAACTAACTTAACAAGAAGTAACCAAAGAGTGACTAGGTTACCTGAGGGAAACCACCATGAAACAAAATGCATCGCCTGTCGCCTATAATATTTATTCCAAAGACTGTCCTGCACGAGCTTTTTTTGATCGGTTGGCTGATCATTGGACGCTGTTGATTATTGGATTACTTAAAAAAGAAGCGTTTCGTTTTAATCAAATTAAACGTGAAGTAGAGGGCATTTCACAAAAGGTGTTATCGCAAAAACTCAAACAATTAGAGCGCGATGGTTTGATTACCCGTACTGCCTTCCCCACGGTTCCGGTGACAGTGGAATACCGTTTAACGGATCTAGGGCACAGCTTTGTGCAGACGATTGAGCAACTTGGCTGTTGGGCAGAGCAAAACATAGAGCAGGTGAAACAAGCTCAGAAAAATTACGACAGTATTAATGCATAGAGACCATTAATGTTAATGGATACTGCTTGTGCTTGGTTTGACATTGAGTTCCGCTTCAAAGCCACGTTTTCGGCCCGTCGCTGGTGACCTGAGATGCAAGGATATTCCTGCTCCTGTTGCAATGGCGTCGACGATGGCGAGCCCTAACCCCGAACCCGCTGCGGTTGTATTAGAGCGTACAAACCGATTACGTAAGCGCGCCATATCTTGAGGCGGTACAAGATGACCGTCATTCACCACTCGCAACGTCCCATCGTGGGACAAAGAGACCTCTATTGGCAGGTTGGCTTGGCCGTGTTTAAGAGCATTCTCAATAAGGTTTCTGACTAAAATAGCAAACGCATCAGGATCTAAATGTGACGATACCGCTCTGTTGGGTAGGATCAGATGAAGGCGGTCTGGTGTTTGACGACTGAAGTCACCCGCGATCATTGCCAAAATCGGTATTAGGTCATGGGGTTGCTCAGACAACGCACCGCCCCCTTCTGCTTTAGCCAGTTCGAGCAACTTTTCAGATTGTTTTGACAGACTGTGTAATGAGGCTTCGACATCCGAAATCTGTTGCTTCAGTTGCACATCGTCAATGACGGCTTTAACGCGTTGCACTTTGGCAAGAGCGATTGCCAAAGGCGTGCGTAATTCATGGGCGCTGTTGGCGGTAAAGCTGCGTTCAGCGTCCAAGGTTCTACGCAGCCGTTCAAGCAGTCGGTTCACCGCAATAGCGATCGGTGAAAACTCGGCAGGCAGTCGATATGTACCGACAGGGGATAAATCGCCAGCGCCGCGTTTTTCAATGGCATGTTGAAAGTCGGTGACTTTACGAAGCGACAGGCGAATGATGAGTAAGATGCCTAGAAAACTGATTGGCGCAAGAATTAGCAGGGGGAACAGCAGTGCAACGATGGCTTCTTTCAGGTCTTCATCTCGATAAGCGAGTGACTCAGCGACTTCGATGAATACGCGATGATTGAGTGCTGTGGTGGTATAGACTCGATGGGTGGCGGTGTCAGAAAACCCCAATAAGGGAGAGCGATTAAAAAGCTGTGGATCAGCATCTTTTGAGCGTAGAAGGATATGGCCATGACGATCAAGCACTCTGTATCGCAAGTATTTATCGTTGTTTTGCAAGATCGGAATATGAGAGTTGTTTGCCCCCAAGGCTCGTCTTTGGATATCCGCTGTGATCAAAGGTAAGATATGCTGAGTAGACCGCTTGAGGGCTTTATCGAAGGCCTCTTTCATTTCTTTTTGTACGACCAAACCCGAGGCTATCGCGCTTAATAACCACAGAATGGAGACGCCTAGTGTTAGGCCAATGCCGAGGTTTCTTTTTAAACTGCGTGTATTACTCATGAGTTTCTAGGCGATAGCCCATGTTTCTTACGGTGACAATTGCCTCGCGCCCTAGCTTTTTACGTAGGCGACTAATGTACACTTCAATGGTATTGCTTTCGATTTCTGCACCAAATTGATAGAGACGATCCTCCAGTTGTGAGCGCGATAACAAGGTGCCTGGTCGCTGAAAAAAGCCTTCCAGTACAGCCCATTCCCGAGCTGTTAGTTCAACGCTTTGTCCTTTCGATTTTAGGCGATGTTCGTTCAAGTCGACTTCTAAATGGCCTATTTTTACCAGTGGGTTTGGATTGCCCCGATAACGTCGAGCAACGGCGCTGACTCGAGCGGATAATTCGGATAAATCAAACGGTTTGATCAAATAATCATCGGCCCCGGCATTAAGCCCTTCAATACGATCAGACACCTGATCGCGTGCTGTTAGGATGATAACAGGCGTCGAACTGCCTGCTTTTCTAAGTTTTTTTAAAAAGCTGAAGCCATTACCGTCGGGTAACATGAGATCGAGCAAAATCAGATCATAAGTTGTGTTAAGCATACTGGTTTCGGCAAAGCGCAAGGAGGTCACCCAATCAATCGCGTGCCCATCTTCATGAATCTGATCCCGAACAGCTTCCCCAAGTCCAGTTGTATCTTCTACCAAGAGTACACGCACGTTTTACCTCTTATTCTGTTGATCACAGTATTGCTCAGACCGTCATTTGAACCCCATTAATCGACGTTCATGCTAGCCAGTGGAAGGTGAAAAAAAAGTCTTTTTTTCTCTCTGTTTCTTGTTCAGGTCAGTGTCAGGTAAAGGTTATAGAGTTCGTCCAACGGTTTATTAGGACGGATATTATGAGAAAGTACATTTTTTTGGCGTTAAGCCTGATCACTGCGTTCACCCTATCTATGTCAGCACAGGCACGAGAGGTAACCTTTACCACACATCTTGCTAGATACGATGGTAGTGGTGCGTATTTAGCGATCTATCTGGCGGATGCCCATGGCCGATACCGTAAAACAATCTGGGTGGCCGGGCGAAATGCCCGCTACTATTTTGAGCTGCCTGGTTGGGCTCGCGGTAGTCGTTTAAGACCTTCTGAATACGATGGTATGACAGGCGCTAGTGTCACCAGTGGCCATACCTTGGTTGTGACCAAAAATATCCCTGATAACTTAATTAATAAAGGCTATCGAATTGTCATCGACAGTGCGGTGGAAAATGGCAACAGCAATCGTGCCGATGTCTCCACCCCATTAACAACGGCCGGATCCGGCAAAACGGTGATGGGGAATGTGTATGTTCTCTCGTTTCGTTATGACCTTAAGTAAGACGATGAGGTAATAATAATGTTACGTAAACTACACGGTTTGCCCAGTTTATTTATGGCCTTGTTTTTAATCGCCATAGCAACGACCGGGGCCATGCTTTCCCTAATGCCTGCCATTCATAGAGCCCATGCTGTGGTGCCGGATAAGG
Organism: Marinomonas sp. 63XJN7_7_ISO-PGPR-S23-202; assembly: GCF_056173505.1. Classification (NCBI taxonomy): domain Bacteria; kingdom Pseudomonadati; phylum Pseudomonadota; class Gammaproteobacteria; order Oceanospirillales; family Oceanospirillaceae; genus Marinomonas; species Marinomonas sp. 63XJN7_7_ISO-PGPR-S23-202. Next base: position 237,430 of record NZ_CM149677.1, read on the forward strand.
GAGAAGTGAGTGTTGCCGCCATGGCGCAACGCATTGTTCAGCATCATCCAAACGTTGAAAAGATTGATCGAAAGTTGTCTGGTGAAGTGGTTGTTTATTATAAAACGGCGAACCACCAGCCTAAGGCGGATTTAGTGAACCCGTTGACGGGGCAGAGTATAGGTCCCTACCAACCTTCTGCTTTTATGAATTGGGTTGAAGACATGCACCGCTCCTTTTTACTGCACGATACGGGGCGAAAGCTGGCCGGCGGAGTAGCACTGGTTATGGTGTTGATTTGCCTGTCAGGTGTCTTTTTGTTGGTGCGTCGGCTCGGTGGCTGGAAGGCCCTTATCAAACCGATTAAAGGTAACGGTGTGAAGCGTATTCACTCGGAACTGGCTCGGTTCGCTGTGCTGGGGTTATTGCTTTCCTCGTTGACAGGGAGTTATATGTCAGCCATGCGTTTTGGCTTTGTTAAGGATCATACTTTTATTCCCCCTTCTTTTCCGTCCAGCGTGTCAGGTGGCCAACCTGCTCCGGTAGGCTCACTGATTGCGTTAAAAAATATTGATTTAACCTCCTTACATGAATTGGTGTTTCCCTATCCTGGTGACCTCCAAGATTTTTATACATTGACGACAGAACAAGGATCCGGCTTTGTGGATCAGTCGACGGGCACTCTGCTGAACTTTACCCGTTTGCCGCCGATGGGTGTCTTTCAGCAATGGATCATCCGTTTACACACGGGGCAAGGAATTTGGTGGCTTGGTCTTATTCTCGGGGCGAGTGCATTGACCGTTCCGGTCTTGTCCTACACCGGTGTGTTGGCTTGGTGGAGAAAGCGTCGAGTGAAGAAAGGGGACCTAGTGAATACGCCTAGCAAAGAAGCCGACACCATTCTTTTGGTTGGCACGGAGGGTCAAACGACATGGGGGTTTGCGCAAGATTTGCAGCGCCAATTGATTCGGGCTGGACGACATGTGCACTGTGCGCAAATGAACCAGTTGGTTGAGAACTATCCACAGGCCGATATGCTTTTTATTTTGACCTCGACTTATGGCAATGGGGACGCACCGACGACGGCACAGCAATTTATGAACAAGTTAAAACGCTTTAAAAGCAATAACTCACTCCGGTTTGCGGTATTGGGGTTTGGGGATCGACAGTTTCCCAACTTTTGCCAGTTTGCTTTGGATGTCACCACTGCCTTAGAGAATAAAGGCCTTACGCCTCTGTGTCATACCGAGTTGATTAATCGAAGTTCTGCCGAGCAATTTAGGGAATGGGGTAAAACGATTGCCGATTTGACGGGGTGGCCTCTGGCCTTGTCCTATCATCCGCAGCCTACCGTCACACAAACGCTGGCATTGGTTGGGCGTGAAGATTATGGCGTCAATGGCCATGCGGCCACGAGTATTTTACGCTTTCGTGCGGCGGGAACTCATTCTTTACCTTTTTTCGAAGCGGGTGACCTCCTGGGAGTGATGCCACCACAGGAGGCGACCGCGCGATTTTATTCCTTAGCGTCTTCGACAACGGATGATGTGTTGGAGATTTGCGTTCGCAAGCAACCCAATGGTGTCTGCTCCAGTTATTTACATGGCTTACAATTAGGTGATTGTATTGAAGGATTCATTCGTCATAACCCAGAATTTCGCCCCGCTGTTGGCCGTCATCCGGTGATACTGATTGGCGCTGGGGCAGGTATTGGCCCATTAACTGGGTTTATTCGACAAAATACTCAGCGTCATCCGATGTTTCTTTACTGGGGCGGGCGTAATCAAAAAGTGGATTTTCTTTATCAGCCAGACTTGACTCGATACCTTGATGATCAGCGTTTGACGGGGTTACAGACTGCTTTTTCACAGGGAGAAGATCAAACAACAGAAAAAGCTTATGTACAGGATAAGCTTTTACAGGATCAGGCAACCGTCCGACAATTACTAGAGCAAGGCGCGCAAATTCTCGTGTGCGGTGGTCGAGGCATGGCAAATGGCGTGACTCAAGCACTCAACGACATATTAGAGCCACTGCAAACGAACGTTGACGCGCTGAAAGCACAAGGACGTTATCTAGAGGATGTGTATTAACGAGGTTTTGATAATCTGCTAGCAATGAAACGTTAAGGGTTCCCTTTTGTTTTAGCCTGAGTCATAGCCAGTATGGCTTGGGCTAAATAACGAAGAACCATCATTTGTTTAGAGCTGGCCTTCTCAGTCCATAAAAAATGAGCCATATAAAAATGGCCAGAGAGCTTGCACTGTCTGGCCATATGGCTAAAAAGATTAATGAATCTTAAAGAAGCCCATCATTTGTTTAAGTTGCTCAGCTTGGACCGTCATCTGCTCGCTGGTGCTTGCGAGTTGTTCACTACCATCGGTATTTTGGCGTGTGATGTTATCGAGCTGCTGCATGGATTGATTAATACGTTCCACCCCTTGGGTTTGTTCCATACTCACGTTCGCGATGGATTGAATTAATTCCGATGTTTGATGAATTTGCGGTACAACTTCTTTTAATAAGTTACCCGCTTGCTCACTGATTCGCACACTATTGTGAGTGATGTCACTGATTTCTTGTGCTGCCGATTGACTTTTCGCCGCTAAGGCGCGTACTTCGTCGGCGACTACGGCAAATCCTCGACCTTGTTCCCCTGCGCGAGCCGCTTCAATCGCCGCATTCAATGCCAGTAAGTTAGTTTGTTCTGCAATGTCCTCAATGATGCTGATTTTGTCGGCAATGTTTTTCATCACACTCATGGTCTCATCCACTGCTTCACCGCCTTGCGCCGCTTTTTGACTGGCATTTAGCGCGATTTCGTTGGTCGATGTGGCGTTTTGGGAGTTTTGGCTGATGCTGGTGGAGATGCTTTCAATGGCTACCGTCGTATTTTCCAAATTATCCGCCATAGACGACGCACTGCTCGATAGGTTTTGCGCGGTAATGCTCACTTGAGCACTGGCCGCGGCCATCTGATCCGTGGCGCTTTGGGTTTCTACTATGATGTCTTTAATCTGATCGATCATGCCGTTGGTACTGCTTTTGATCGCCGAGAAATTTCCAATGTAGTCCTTGGTAATCCGTATCCGTAGGTCACCTTCTGCCAAGCGAGACATTTTCTCTGTAAGATCCATGACTATCTCCTGAATCGTGTCTGCCATGGTTTTCATGCTGGCTTTTAAGCTGGTGCTATCACTGTCATTCAGTTCAATGATGATGTCTGTGTTGCCTTGGGCAATTTGATTGGCAATTTCTGCCACTTCTTTAGGTTCACCGCCAAGTGATTTCATGATATTTCGCAATATCTTAATCCCCACAATGAAGACCACCACAATAACAATCACCGCAATAGATGCTTGTACGATCACGGCTTGCCAGATGGTGGTCACCGCTTTTTGTGCGCCGGCGTCGCCTAACTTTTGGTTGTAAGCGATGTGCTTGTTCAGTGCTTGGGTGAGTTTTTCTGCTTCCGGTGCGGTATACAACAAGACTCTTGTTGCTGCAGATTGCATGTTTTTGCGTGATAGGTTGATCGCTTTTTCGCGTTTCGCGTTATAGGCCTCAAATGCTTTGATTTCATTGTTGAGAAGCGTGGCGTCTTCTTTATTACTAATAAGCGGTTTATAGCTATCAAATGCTTTGTAAACTTCCGCCACTTTGGCTTTTAGTTGATCGTCCACTTTTTTCTTTTGTCTTTCATCGTTCCGTAATACGTGCACATAGGATAAGCGGCGTACTTCGCTGATGGCACGACTGATGTTAAGCATCACTTGAATTGATGGAACGGTTTTTACATTAACATGGTTAGAAGCTTCATAAATATTTTTGGTTTGAAATAATCCTAATCCCACTAATACGATTAAGCCAATCACTGCACTGGAGATCAGAACAATTAATTGACGTCGGACACTCATATGCTTGAGTCCCATGTATCCTCCTTAGTAAAGCTTTTATAGTTTTTATAGTTGTTTATGATTTTTTATTTTTATGGTTTTTTAATTATAGATAGTGATGGGAAAATATCCCTTGTTTTGTGTGATAAGCGCTTTGATTGCACCTATTCTTCATTTGAGAAACTATCCCTAAGAACATGATCTAGCTAGCAAATTTATGTGTCAATGTGTTTCCTTTGCCGCTGCCCCGACCATTTCATTGCTAGAACTGAAGGCACAAGGGCGGTATTTAGAGGGGGGGATTCGTCGGCAAACGCTTGTATTGAAAAGTGGCTAGTCGACTGCTTATAAAGGTCCATTTTCTGCTTTAACGATCAGAGTAGAAAATGGGCCTTTATTTTTATTGCTGTTTCACCTGACGACCTAAGGGAATAGAATTTGAAGAACTGCCTATTACGTGGGCATACCTTCAAAAGCGGGAACCTTATCCAAACCTTCGTCCCAATTGCCTTTGCTGCCCGTAAAAAGATGTGCTTGGGCTGTGATATCGACATCCGTATCCAAGCAACCTGCAGGCACAACGACTAGGCTGCGAGCTTTGGCGTCTGTGGGGACATTAGAACCACAAACAGAACAAAAAGTACGGGCAAAGTGGGTGCCTTCCAAATGATAGTAGCTCAGCTTATCTTCACCACTTAACCACTTTATGGTCGCACCTGGAGCAAATAGGTTGGCACAATGGGCCGAGCCTGAGGTTTTACGGCAGCGGCTGCAATGACATAAGAAGAATTTTTTAAATTCACCTTCTAACTCAAATTTCACCGCACCGCATAAACAAGATCCTGTGTGAAGATGTCCCATAGTATTGTTCTCCAAATATGGTTTTTATGTCTTTCAATAGCTACTATCTTGCCATGGTTTTCGGTCGTGAATAAAGCCAATAAAAAGGTTTCCTGTGACGGTTTAGAGTTGAGTGACCACCGTGACGCCTGGTGGATTGATCGTATCCATACTGGTCAGCGCGTAAATCGACTCTTCTAAGCTGATGGTTCTTCCCAGCAGTTTCTCTGGATTGAGTTTTCCTGGCTTGATCATCGTCAGCATAGCGTCGTAGTGAAACGGCCTGTTGGCGACGTTTAAAACGCTTAGAGGAAGAGGGCATTAACTGAAAGCCTCAACGCGGTTGCCAGTATAAATTTGGTATAACAAAAAGGCACGAGTGTGCTATTTAATACTGATGAATGAGAAAGCTGCCGAAAGGAGAGTAAATTGACAAACCATTACGACCACTTGATCCATATTCGCGATCATGCCGACGTTGCTTTATATGAGCTAATTCCCGATGTCGTGTGGATTTTTGACCTAGATAAACATGGTTGGTGGTGGGGCAACTCTGCGGCGCTTAAATTTTGGGGGTTAAATACGCTTGAAGACTTGATAAATAAAGACTTGTCTGGTGATACCCAAGGCGCAAAGGATCGCACTGCACAAACCTTTGAGCTGGCCTCTAAGTCAGGCCTAACAATCGATCCATGGACAACCTATCCAAATGGAAAACCAAAGACCTTGTATATGCGCCATCGTGCTGTTTTGGTCGGGCCAGATAAACATCGAGCCATCATTGCGTTCATCAATGAAGAAGTGAATTTAGGGGATACTCCAGAAAATCTGCTATTGGTTGAAGCCATGCGCTATACCAGTGTGTTAGTGACAAGCTTCAGTTTTGCTGGTGATCCAATCGTTGAAAACCCTGCTGCCACCGAAGCCTATAAGCATCTTTCTAGAGAAAATTTTCCTGAAGGACATTCTTTCTTTACCTCGCGCTTTGTCAATTTAGAAGAAGGCCAAAGGCTATTAGCCCAGGCGATAGACGAAAAAGGCGGCCAATGGACCTGTGATGTGAACACCTCCATAGGTCCTCGTAAGCACAGTTTAGATATACGCATCACACGCCACCCTTTAACGGGGGAGTTTTTATTATTGATGTCTGAGTATGATGTTTCTGCTTTACATTCTGCGTTAGAAGCCGAGAAAAAAGCACAAGATAAGCTGCGACAGCTAGCGCATTATGATGCAGTGACAGGGGTTCCTTCATTGCATTATTTACTGGAAAAAGAAGCGGAACTGATCATCAAGGCCGAGCAACAAAATCAATTATTGTCCATTCTGTATTTGGATTTAGATGGCTTTAAACAAGTGAATGATAATTATGGTCATGAAGCGGGGAATCAAGTGCTTACCAGCATTGCTGAAAGGCTTCATGCGCAAGTGAAAGAGGTTGGACAAATCGTCAGAGTCGGCGGAGATGAGTTTATTATTTGGCTTGATCGCCTGAATGATCGTGATGAAGTGCTTAAATTAGCCAATATCATTTTAAATGTCGTATTAGAGCCAGTCCTGATCAGTGATACAAATAAAACGGTACAAGTGAGTACCAGTTTGGGTATTGCTCATTACCCTGAACACGGTAAAGATATGAAATCGCTGATACAAACGGCTGATAGCACTATGTACCGTGTTAAAAAACAGGGAAAATGTGATGTACAAGTGGCCATTTAAAAATGAAAGCCGACCAGAACGGGTCGGCTTTTTAGTGATTCATGTATTTTTAATTCAATTGAAAATGCTATATCGACATGACAATACGCCCAGTAATTTCCCCTTTTTCCATATCAGCGAAGATGTCGTTAATGTCTTCAAGAGATTTTTCTTTGATAATGGCTTTGACTTTGCCCCGAGCTGCGAACTCTAAGCATTCTTCGAGGTCTTTACGAGTACCAACAATTGAGCCAACAACACTTACGCCGTTTAGCACCGTATTGAAAATAGGCAGTGGCATGTCTTCTGGTGGTAGACCAACTAAGACGCATTTTCCGCCTCGGCGAACAACGTCATAGCTTTGTCTAAAGCCTGCTTTGCTTACAGCCGTACAGACGGTTGCGTGGACACCATTGGTTTTTGCCAGGATATCCTCGACTACGTCATCGGTTTTAAAGTCAAAGAAACATTCGGCGCCAAGGGACATGGCTAATTTACGTTTAGCATCGCCCGTATCCACAGCAACCACTCGAAAGCCCATGGCAACAGCATACTGAACGGCTAGGTGTCCTAATCCACCAACACCAAATAGCGCCACCCAATCGCCTGGTTTTGCCCCAGATACCTTGAGGGCTTTATAGGTTGTTACGCCCGCACAAAATAATGGTGCTGCCTCCACATAATCTAAGCCATCGGGCATTTTGACGACATATTCCGCATGAGCGGCGCAATATTCCGCGTAACCACCATCGACCGAATAGCCTGCGTTTTGTTGTGATAAACAGAGGTTTTCGTTACCCGTTAAACAGTATTCGCAGTGGCCGCAGGCACTGTATAACCAAGGAATACCCACTCGGTCTCCTAGGGCAAGATGAGACACGGCACTGCCTACTTCGACGATTTCACCTACTCCTTCGTGACCAGGAATAAGAGGCAAGGTTGGTTTCACGGGCCAGTCACCGTGGCAAGCATGTAAATCCGTATGGCACACACCACAAGCGTGTATTTTGACAAGGACCTGGTGTGGTTCAATTTTAGGTTTGACAACGTCTTCGATTTTTAGAATAGCACCAAATTTACTGGCAACAGCTGCTTTCATAACAAACTCCATCTTATGCTTATTTTTATTAAATAGGGGTTAAGCGCACTTTCGTGGCTCACTTCTACTTTAAAGGCAAACAACAAAAAAGCTTGTCCAGTAGTCCATGATGCTTTCATCACAGTATTCTTTACCTAAAGAGAATGATTGCTTTTTGATGCTTTCATCACAGTATTCTTTACCTAAAGAGAATGATTGCTTTTTGATGGTTTCTGACTCAGTTTATACCGCTTCTGGCAAGATTTACGTATATAGAACGGTTTTCGATGAACTATGAAAAATCTCCTGCTGCAACTTATATAATGAAACCATAATGTTTTTCTTCAAAATAACGTACTTATAAAAGTGTTATTTAATAACCATGTATTGAAAATTTACTATATTAAATGCGGTTGTTTATTATCTTATCTATTGTTTCATCTTAATTAATTGAATCAATGAACTTGTGACAAGTTGAATAGAGTTCAGTTGAATATGTAAGTCTTTGTTTTGTTTTGTAATATAATGTTTTGTTTTGTAATATAATGTTTTGTTTTTATTCTATAAATCATTGTTTTTTCCTGATTATGATGTTTTGTTCTTTTGATTAAGTTGTGCTCTCATCAATATTTTATATTTTCTCAATTAAATCAACATCATATGATTTTTTTTTGTATTTTTATTAAATCTTGACGAATTTTTTAAACTAAGGATGAAAATTTTCTTGTCTTGAAAATTTCTTGTGATATTTTAGTTTGTGACGGCCGTGTTAACTAAATGGAAAGAAATGGATTTTCAGTTTTAAGTGAAAGATAAAGGTCAAATTTTAAATGGATTCAAGCGAATGAAAAGGTGATATATGAAAAATCTACTTGGTTATCTTAGAATAACCAATCTTTCCGTTAGATATAAACTGATGCTTGGTTTTGGTCTTGTTATTATTAGTATTATAGCCTTAACGGCTCTTAATAATTATGGAAATACGATTGTAAATCAAAAGGTAGCAGCGGCAGATAAGGTTAACCGTATTGTAAAACGGTTACAAACGGCCCGTATTCAGGAAAAAAATTATGATGCTAGAACAAAAGACGAATATGTCGATAAGTTCAATAAAGCCTTAGACGAGGCGGTTCATGAGGCCCAAGTTCTAAAACCTATATTTCAGGGAACAGAGCACGATAAAGTAATGGATCAGATTATCCAGAAAATATCGAGCTACCGGAAGAGCTTCTCTGATTTTGTCGAGCTTGATAAGCAAAGTCAACAAGCTATGTTGGAGATGCGAAATGAAGCGGGAGGTGCTGTTAATCAGCTATCACAAATGGGCCAGGAGAATACCTCTAATGCTAGACAAGCCACTGAGGTTGCCGACATTCAAGGAGAATTAGCGCTCGATATACTAAAAACGCGAATGCATGAAAAGAATTTTATTATCACTGGCAATCCATCGAATGTTGTTCTCGCCAAAAAAGAACTTGAGAAGATTAAAAATATTGCTTCCAGGTTAAAAGGCATGTTTAGTACCTCTGAAGGTCAGTCTCAATTAATGAGTACAATGCAACAAGTGGGTCAGTATGAGAAAGCACTCAATGCTTATGTAGACATAAACAATAAGAAATCCGCTGGACGAGAGACTATGATTAAAACCGCACAATCGGTTATTGCTCTGGCAGAAGACAGTCGTGCGAAGCAAAAACAGGAAATGATTGCCTTGCAGAAAAACATCTCGACTTTGTCCCTTATTATTAGCGCCATTGCCATTGTGATTTCAGTTCTTTCTGCCTGGCTCATTAGCCATCTAATTGTACCACCACTGCAAAAAGCGAAAGAAATGGCGGAGAGAGTCGCGAATGGTGACTTAACCATTACCTTAGAAGGAAAAAGTTCGGGTGATGAAGTGGGGCATTTGATGGACTCTTTAGCGCAAATGATCGCTGGACTTCGTGATATTGTTTCCCAGCTTGGCTCAAGTGCTGATCAAGTGGCTTCGTCATCAGAAGAACTTTCTGTGGTGACGGGACAAACTGCTTCTGGTGTTGAGAGTCAACGGGAAGAAGTTGATCAAATGGCATCTGCACTGGAAGAAATGTCGTTAACCATAAATGACGTCGCCAAAAATGCAGAAAATGCCTCTAATTCTGCGAGAGAAGTGAGTGAGTTATCTGCAAAAGGCAGTGTGATTGTCACATCCAGTAGGGAAGCGGTTTCAGGGTTAGCTCAGGAGATCGCCCAGTCGGCCGTTCAAATTGAGGCATTGAGTGATGAGTCGAAAAATGCGGTCACTGTGATCAATGTCATTCAAAGTATAGCGGAACAAACGAATTTACTGGCGCTTAATGCGGCTATTGAGGCAGCTAGAGCAGGCGAGCAAGGTAGAGGATTCTCTGTTGTCGCTGACGAAGTTCGTAATTTGTCTCAGCGAACTCAAACTGCAACGGAAGAAATTGCCACACTCATAGAAGGCCTGCAGCAAAAAGCATCTATTGCCGTTCAGGCAATGCAAAAAAACGAGAAAACGGCTGAAGAAACAGTGGCAAGAAGCGAGCAAGCGAACGATGCCTTGCAACAAATTACCCGCTCTATTACCTATTTGTCCGATATGAATACGCAAATAGCCTCTGCGACCACACAGCAAAACGTAGCAGCCGAGGAAATTAGTAAAAGTGTGGTGACCATTCGTGATATCTCGCAACAAACTGCAAGTGGCGCACGGGAGACATCACAAGCCAGTGAAGAGTTATCTCGATTAAGTCAGACGCTGCAAGACTTAACGCTCCGCTTCAAACTCTAGCAGCCTGACTGGTTCTGCTCTATAAAGGCAATGTGCTTCTCACATTGCCTTTTGTTTGAACACCCAACTCTACGTTGTTAGCTAACGTTGCTAGCAATTCCACTGTCTTTACTTATATTGATCAGCTAGAAGAACTCGACCATGCTCTAGGGAGAAACCAACCTAAAGACTGTGAGGTCACGCTGCGTCGCGTAAAAGTTAAAATGCAGGAGTGCCATGATGAAATGAAAGCTCTGCAAAAAACGGCAGCTCAACATTAAAGAAAGATGAGAACAAGCCTAAAAGTCGATGACAAATGATACCAAACCAGTGCTAACTGATTATGTTAGCACTGGTTTTTTTGTATCTTATAGTAACAAGGGGCTCAGTTTGGGGGATCCATAAGGTTATGTACGTTACTATCCATATAAGCCTGTCAGGGCATATGGATAGGAGATCACTTTATGACCAACTCGCAGAAAACGTTATCGGGGGCCGTATTGCTGCCGGTATTTATTCCCACCGTTATTATTACTCTATTACTCATCGTCGGAACACTTAGTAACCCAGAGCTTGCCGGCGAGGCATTCAAAAGTGCGTTGTCATGGATAACAGAAACCTTTGGCTGGTTTTATATGTTGGCCACCGCGATTTTTCTTGTGTTTATGGTTTGTATTGGCTTCAGTAGCTGGGGCAATATTCGTTTAGGGCCAGATCACGCCGATCCGGAATACAGCTTTCCTGCTTGGTTTGCTATGCTTTTTTCCGCTGGCTACGGTATCGCTCTGTTGTTTTTTGGTGTTGCTGAGCCGGTATTACACTTCTCTCAACCACCTAATGCCACTGCTGAAACTATTGGGGCGGCTCGTGAAGCGATGCAAATCGCTTACTTCCACTGGGGGTTACATATTTGGGGCATATACGGTCTGATGGGGCTGGTACTTGCCTATTTTGCGTTTCGTCATGGTTTGCCATTGTCCGTCCGGTCGGCACTTTATCCGCTGATTGGTGATCGTATTTATGGCCCTATTGGCCATACTGTTGATGTGTTTGCCATTCTCGGTACCTTGTTTGGTTTAGCGACGACGCTCGGGTTATCGGTTACACAGATTAATGCTGGCTTGCATTACCTTTGGGAAGGCATTCCTATTAACACGACAGTACAAGTGATAGCGATTGGTTTGATTACCTTAGCGGCGATTGGTTCTGTGGTTGCTGGTATGGATAAAGGGGTGAAAAATTTATCGATTTTGAATATGGGGTTAGCCGTATTCATTATGGTCATTGTCTTTTTTGTCGGTCCTAGCATTCATATTCTCGATGCCTTCGTGCAAAACACCGGGGCGTATTTGAGCAACATTGTAGAGCGTACCTTTAATCTACAGGCGTATACGCAAAGTGATTGGATAGGTAACTGGACACTGTTTATCTTCGCATGGACCATTGCCTGGGCTCCGTTTGTTGGCTTGTTTATTGCCAAAATTAGCCGTGGTCGTACCATCCGCCAGTTCATCTTTGGTGTGCTTGCTGTGCCGACCATATTTACTTTCCTATGGTTTTCTATCTTTGGCGACACCTCTTTGTATTTGATTATGGAACAGGGTAAGGATGTGCTCATTGGCGAAGTACAGGCAGACCATTCGGTGGCCTTATTTCAGTTTTATGATTTGTTACCTTGGTCTACTTTCTTATCCGTCGTCACCGTTTTCTTGATTATCACTTTCTTTGTTACCTCATCGGATTCGGGGTCCTTAGTCGTTGACTCATTGGCGTCTGGCGGCGCGCTAGAAACTCCCATTTGGCAGCGTGTCTTCTGGGCTTCTCTTGAAGGTGTCATTGCTGCCACCTTGTTGTTAGCAGGCGGTTTAAGTGCATTACAAACCATGAGTATTCTAGCTGCATTGCCCTTTGCTATGATTATGCTGTTGGCGGCGCTTGGGCTATGGCGAGCACTGGTTATTGAAGGCCATCGTGAAGCTGCCGTAGAAGCGGCTGCGGTTCCTGGCCGTGCGTTTAGTAACGAGGGGAACTGGCGCAAACGTCTTAGTACATTGTTTAAGTTTCCTGGACAGGCCAAGGTGAGCCACTTTATTAAAGAAGTGGTCGTGCCAGCAATGGAAGAAGTGCAAAAAGAACTGGCGATCCATGACTGGAAAGCCAACATTACCACGCAAGAGAATGGTGTCACCTTCCAACTTGAGCATGACGATAAACTGGACTTTTTCTATCAAGTGTTGGCGACGGAACACCAAATCCCCGAAGCCCATAGCGACAAATCAAACTATGACACCCATTGGCAAGCGGATGTGTACATTCGTAATGGGGCATTGGGTTACGAGCTTTATGGCTGTAGCAAAGATGAAGTGATTCGAGATCTTATTGATCAGTTAGAGCAGTACTTTAACTTTGTTGATGCCGCACCGGGACAACTTCCTTGGAATACCGTTTCTTAATAAAAATGCTTTGCTAAACAGAGCTGTGAAAATACGGCTCCTTTAAAAAGCCAGCACCACCTCACGGGGAGGGTGCTGGCTTTTTTGGTTTCCCGATAAAAATTGAAGCAAAGAGATTTTCCAGTAAGAGCTCAATCTAGTGTAATAAGCTGTAATAGCCATCTTTTAATTTTCTCTGCATTATCCCTGAAAGCCTGTGAGTAAGGCATATACAAAAGGGAGTAAAAGTAATGAGTGCAAAATTAGATATAGCGGTGATCGGTGGTGGTGTATCAGGGGTATACAGTGCTTGGCGTTTGCAACAGGACTGTGGACACAGTGAAAAAATAGCTCTGTTTGAATACAGTAACCGGATTGGCGGTCGCTTGTATAGCCGAAAACTTCCTGGCTTGCCAAATGTGGTAGCTGAGTTAGGAGGAATGCGCTGGATTCCAGACCAACATGTGATGGTCAATAGTTTAGTAAAAACGCTAGACCTTGCCGAAAAAGATTTCCCCATGGGTTCCTCTCTTCCTCTATATCCTGAGTTAAGTGAGAAAACGGGTGACGACAAACCGTTAGCCGGGGCAGAAAATAATTTATTTTACTTACGTGGTCAGTATTTCCGTTACCGTGATTTTGCTGAATGCCCTGACAAGATTCCTTATAACTTAGATTGGTCAGAGCGGGGTTACGGCCCGGAAAACCTTCAGGTCAAGGTGATGAACCTGATCTGTCCTGGTTTTGCTGATATGCCGCTTTGTGAACAAATGAAAGTGAAGGTATTCGGCAAAGAAATCTGGAAGTATGGTTTTTGGAATCTGCTAGAACGTGTTCTTAGCAACGAAGCTTATCAATTTATGAAAGACGCAGGTGGCTATGATGCCAATGTAGCGAATGCCAATGCGGTTACCCAATTACCGGCTACAGAATACAAAGACGATACCGTTTTTAAAACCTTGAAAGACGGCTTTCAAGCGTTACCTTTATGCTTATGCGAACAGTTTGTAACGGCTAAGGGAATGTTGCCAGAGGATGAGCGTGTGAAGATGAACATGCGCCTTGCGGAAATTAAAATACATTCTGGAAAAGAGTATCCCTATACCTTGGTCTTTCAGCCAACTACTACCTGCGGTTCAGGTAAAACGGAGGATGATGATACCCAGTCAAAGGTGAGTGTCGAAGCGAAGAAAATCATTTTAGCCATGCCTCGCCGTTCTCTTGAATTGATTAAATCAGACTTCTTTGAAAATGATTGGCTAAAAGACAATATCCCCTCTGTATTAATTCAAAAAGCCCTCAAAATGTTTTTGGCTTATGAGACGCCTTGGTGGAGAAGTCTTGGTTTAGTTGCTGGCCGTTCAGTAACCGACTTGCCTATTCGTCAAACCTATTATATGGGGACAGAATGCGAACAAGAGGGCGGCGAAAAAACCATGAACTCCTTATTGATGGCGTCCTATAACGACATGGAGACCATTCCTTTTTGGAAAGGAATGGAAAAAGGTGCTCCATATAAGGGCTTTATGCCTAAATTTGGGTTGAAGAATACGGATAAGATTATATTGGATAATGAGTTTCCTATTACCCAAGAAATGGTTGAGTCCGCGCAGCGCCAAATAGAAGCAGTGCACAATCAAAAAGGCTTACCTATGCCGTATTCTGCTGTGTATCAAGAATGGGGTGATGATCCCTATGGTGGTGGTTGGCATGAATGGAAGTCCGGTTATCGTCTGGATGATATTATGTGCAGGATGCGACACCCTGTAGAAAGTGAGTCAATTTACATTGTGGGTGAAGCCTATTCCTATGAGCAAGGTTGGGTAGAAGGTGCCCTAAACACGGCAGAATCTACATTAGAAGAGTTTTTCGGACTAACAACGCCGACTTGGTTACGCGACAAAAATTATAGTTACCTACCTGTTCCTTGCCCTGGCGCTTGCGATCTGGAGCAACCTCAACAGCCCGTAGAGGATGGTCATAAGACGCTAGATGAAGTGACTGTATTTGCCTATGAAGGAATCAACCATGTCCAACAATAAGGTGTTTACCGTTGCTGATTATTTGCTGACCCGTTTACAACAGCTTGGCCTAGATAAGGTGTTTCAGGTTCCAGGAGATTATGTCAGTCACTTTATGGAGGCCTTAGAGGCTTTTGAGGGCATTGACGCTGTCGGTGATGTTAATGAGCTAGGTGCAGGTTATGCCGCAGATGGGTATGCGCGTTATAAAGGCATTGGCGCTGTGTCTGTACAGTATGGAGTTGGTACTTTGAGTGTGATCAACGCCACGGCAGGGTCTTATGTCGAACGGAATCCTGTCGTGGTGATCAGCGCCAGCCCTAGCCAAAGTGATCGAGAAATCATTGCCAATACAGGAGCGCTTTTTCATCACTCAACGGGTGATTTATTAGCAGACCAAAAAGTCTTTACCGCCGTAACGGTTGCGTCTGAAGTGTTAGGCAGCGTGATGACGGCACCGGCAAAAATAGATGAGGCATTGCGTTTGGCCATGTTGCATAAACGGCCTATCTATTTAGAAGCTTGGTCTAATGTGTGGGGAGAGCCTTGTGTGGCGCCATTGGATCAATTGGACTTGAGTGGTCCTACCAGTAATCAAGATCAGCTAACGCATTTTGTTGATAATGCCTATCTCAAACTACAGCAAGCCAAACAGCCCGTCATGATTCTGGGGATTGAAATCGCTCGTTTAGGTTTACAAGCCGATGTCATGGATTTGCTCAGCGCTTCAGGTTTGCCCTATACCACAACATCACTGGCGAAAAGTGTGTTAGATGAAGAGGCAGGGCTCCCTTTTATTGGTACCTATGCGGATGCAGCGTCATTGGAGGAGACCAATCGTTATGTGTCAGACAGTGATGTTATTTTGTCGTTAGGGGCCATTTTTACGGATGACTATTTGAATTTACTGACCAAACAATATAACCAAATGATATCGGTTGATATGGCATCATCTCGAATAGGTAATATTGCGTATCATGATGTATTTTTAAAAGACGTTATAAGAAGTTTAACGGCGTGCTTTAAAAAGGCTCAAGGGATGTTAACGCCTCAAGATTTGCCAACTCTGGACAGCTATCCGTGGGACGATAAGGTCTTAAACGAACCATTAAGCTATGAGCACTTTTTTACCATACTCAATAAACACATTCACAATCATGCGTTGCATCCTAAATTAAACCTGATTTTAGGGGAAAGCTCCTCCTTATACATGGCGATTCGGATGAATGGTTTTGTCCAAGACAGCTTTATTTGCGATGCCGCATGGGGATCCTTAGGGCATGAAACGGGTTGTGCGACAGGGGTTAGTATGGTGAATGATCGTCGTGCCATGGTGGTCGCAGGGGATGGCGGTTTTATGATGATGTGTCAGGCGCTATCCACAATAGCGCGAAATAAGCTTAATTCCGTCGTGTTTGTAATGAGCAATCAGGTCTATGCCATTGAGCAGTCCTTTGTGGATATCTGTGCGTTTGCCCCTAATGGAAAATTTGCGCCGTTTGATGAATTAGCGAGTTGGAATTATAAAGGGTTAGCGACGGCTTATGGTGTGGACTTCTTCAAAGTGGAGCTGGGAAAAGCGCTAATGGATTGTCTTAATGAGATTCACACTCATCAAGGAAAAGCCTATCTAGTGGAAGTCATTATATCGCCACGTGATCTTGCTCCCGCCGTCAAAAACCTAGCTGATTCGATCAATGAAAAGCCATATGCAGACTGTCTTTGTCATTAATATTAAGCAAATTTAAGGATTCAATATGCCCATGGAACCGAAAAAATTTAACCCAAGGCGTCAGGGAGAAAAAGGGGCTCGCTTTTCTTTCTCCGTTTCATTTCTGTTCAATGTCAAACTCGATAGCTTGTTATATCAGTATAAAAAAGACGAGGTGATGACGTTGTCTTTATTTGCGATTGACGGCGCACGCATTGCGATACGGTTGACATCGATGACAGACAATCAATATTTCATTTCTCGACAAGGGGGACTAAAGGAAGGGGAAACACTAGCGGCAACCATTACCCACGATGGAGAAAAAATGTCTCTTTATATTAATGGTAAAGAGATTCCGTTGGACGCAAGCCTGCCGACACAGGCACCTCAACCAGCCCCTCAGATAACGACTCTTCACCATCGTAAAGGCCAGTTTAGTTTTTCGAACAGTGTTTTATCCCAAGAAAATGTCAATGCCCAACATGCTGATATGCTCGCCAATATGGCGACCTCAGCCAGCATGTTAGACACTCGCCTGATGATTAATAATGAATCGGCTGTTGACTTGATATTGTGCCCGTCAGGGAACAGCTTGCCTAGTTGCTTTCCCAACGTTATCCCAAAGGGCGAGAAGGTGTCTTTTTCTTTTAAATCCTCTACGGGCGAGTCGTCGATAGCGGCCCGTTATGAGGCGAAAGAGAATACTGACATATGGTTAGAGATAAGGCTCACCATTCCACAGGAGCGGAATAATACAACGCTGGACGTGGAGATATCTCCTTACCTTCAAAAAGATATTGATACGTCTCAATCAATCTATAAAAAGGGCGAATTAACGAGTTTTATTGCCAATCTCTATATAGCGGACAATTTGGTTATCAGCAACAGCTTGCTATTTAGGCGCTATATCGTGGAGCTAGGCAATAAAATAGGCAAAGAAAAGCTGCTAAGCCGAGGCTTGGGTTTGAATACGAATCTGTCTGATCATCAGCAACTGACTCAGCAGGAACAAGACTACCAGTTTGTCGCCTTTAGTGAGCAAGCACAAATTTTTAATCGCCGGATTCAAAAAGTGCCCGCCGTGATTGTTCTGTGTCAGACGGAAGACGATGTACGAGAGGCGTTTGCATTAGCCAAAGAGAAAAAACTGCCGATTAGTATTCGTTCTGGTGGTCACGATCATGAAGGGGAATGCAGTGGCACGAACACCGTGTTACTGGATTTAATGGGGTTAGACCGTTACGAGTTTGACCCTACCACAAAACGTGTCAAAGTCGGTCCGGGCAATCGTTTTGAAGTATTAACGACAAAGCTGGCTCGCGATGGGGTGATGATACCCCATGGCACTTGCGCCACTGTGGCTATCCCTGGCTTTATTATGGGAGGCGGCTGGGGGCCATGGACACGAGCGCATGGCATGTGCTGTGAAAGCTTGGTCGCAGCGAAAGTGATTTTAGGGGATGGTCAGGTGGAAACCGTTTCCTTACACAATAAGCCAAAATTATTATGGGCCTTAAAAGGCGGCGGGGGCTTAAGTTACGGTATTGTGATTGAATTCGAGATCCAAACCTTTGACTTGCCACCGTCTTTGATTAAGTTTGAGTTGGAATGGAACCCTTATCAAACAGAATCCAATGGTACTGGCATTGAGCTTAGCGAACAGCACCCTACCTTGAAAATACTACAGTGCTGGGAGCAAGTGATTACGGATCAGCATTGCGAACTGATTGGTACTAACCTGAAAATAAACGGTAAATATGGCGACGCTGAATCGCCCAATTCCATGAAAACCAAAAACTTTAATGTATCGAACATTAAGCATAACTGCGTTATGTATGGTTATTGGGCAGGTAAGAAAGCCGCTTTAGACGCATTCATTAAGGCGTGTTTCATACCACAGCCGGATGCGATTCGTATCGATGGTGTAGCCGGTCTCGGGCATGATTACGGTAAGCAGCTAATGAGTGCCTGGGATAGAGAGTCGTTTGATCAAACCAAAGCGTTGCAAAATGGTCATCAGTCGGCCCCCTTGCCACCAGATTTAGATCAGCCAGCGCCCCATAAAATTACCTCTCGTCTAGTGGACCCTGATTGGTTAAGTGACAATAAAGCCCCTCATGTCGGCTATACTGAGCTTCTGCAGAGCTTGACTTCCCCATTGATCGGTACAAAAAACCGAGAAAAAGGCTTGTATTGTTATGTAACCCTTGGCGCGATTACAGGGCCTTATTATCAGGACAGTGACAACCAACAAAAAAGTGCCAATCTATTCTCTGGCAGTGCCTTTCCGTATGAAGACAAGCTCTATACCATCCAGTATCAAACGTGGTGGAATGAGAGCTTGGCTAACAAAGTGAAAGGCCAGGATAATTTCGTCTACACTAGGGTTAATCGTGCCATGGACTGGATTGAGGAAGCTCGTAAGTGTTTTATCCCCCACACTTCAGGTGCCTTTATCAGTTTTAAAGATGCGTCTATTCCGACGTCTGTGTACTTTGATAAAAACTATACTCAACTGGTTAATGTCAAAAAAGAGTATGTGCAAGATCCCTATAATTATTTACGAAAACGTAAAACCATTATTTAAGAGATCGACGGGACAAAGGAGACAAAAAAGACAAAAAAAGCGCCAGCTTTGGTTGAGTTGGCGCTTTTTCACTGTTGTCTGCTGTTAGCGGTGTTCTGCTGATTTGAGCCGTCTGATTGTGACTAGGCGGCTGGCATGGTTACAACAGGCTTAATGGTCACGCCTGATTCAGAGTCTTCAACGGCTTGGTTGATGTCTTTAAAATCGTATAGCTTGATCAATTTATCAAAGGGGAATTTGCCCGCCTGATAGAGTCGAATCAGTTCAGGAATAAAGACATCAGGATTCGATTCCCCTTCCACGATTCCCATTAAGCGTCGACCGCCGCTCATAAAATGCGTTTCATTGAACGATATTTCCGTGTCTGGTCCAGAGGCACCGAGAATGCCACAGGTGCCTTTTGGTGCAAGGCTTTCTACTGCCCCTTTGATGACGGCAGGAATCCCCGTGGTGTCGAGGGCAAATTTCGCCCCATAACCAGTGATTTTGAGGATTTCTTCGGTACTGTTTACTTTGCTGGGGTTGATGGTGTGAGTTGCCCCCAAACTTTTCGCCAGTGCTAGGCGATCATCATTCATATCCACCGCGATAATCGTGGTTGCAGAAACGGCACTTGCCGCCATGACAGCGGATAACCCTACTGAGCCCGTGCCGAATACCACAAAACTATCACCTTGAGAGACTTGCAAGGCATTTAAGACGGATCCCGCACCAGTTTGAATACCGCAGGCTAGTGGGCCTAATAGCTCAAGTTTAATGTCGGTGGGGACTTTCACTACATTCAACTCGTTACAAATGGCATAGCTGGCAAAGGATGATTGCCCAAAGAAGTTACTTGTAATGGGAGTACCATCTTGGCTCAAGGCACTGGAACCGTCGCTGCGTGTTCCTTCAAAATTGCGTGGAAAGAATTCATGGCAATAGCTGATATCGTGATTTTTACAACTTGGGCAAGTTCCACATGAGTTGAATGTCATCACCACATGATCACCAGGTTTGACTTTGCTGATACCAGCTCCCACTTTTTCAACAATCCCCGCGCCTTCGTGTCCTAATACTGCGGGCAGTGGCGTGGGCAGCATGCCGTCACGAACCACAAGGTCCGTATGACAAACCCCCGTAGCGACGACTTTAACAAGGATTTCGTCTTGTCTTGGTTCCTCAATATCAATGTGTTCGACACTGAAAGGTTTTCCCGTTTCACGTGCGATAGCGGCCAAAATTTTCATGATCATTTCCACCTTATTGTTGTTATTTGATGAGCAATCCAGACATGACATCTGGGGTTTTTTAATCGGTAAGGCAAGCTTTATTGTTTATATATTAAACAATATGATATTAAACTATTTTTTACAACAAGTAGAAAACGAACATCGCGGAAAAAATAAGATGATGGTTTGTCGATATGGGTCGATGGGTTCTGACCATGACAGAGCATGTCATTCTTCAGCGTATATGTCTTTAGTCGCTACATGCCCATAAACCAAACCATATCGCAATACTGCTAGGCTTTGTCGGGACAACAATGCCTCCACAAGTGACATCAAATCTGCCACCTGCAAATTCGATTTCATCGGTTATCGCAAAAACCAGTAAACATTGATTGATCAAACAATTGCTAAAATCAACATTTACCATCTATTGTTAAAATGCTTTTTTCTCAAAAAGGAACTCTTAACTTAGGGAAGCAAAAATGGATAACAATAAAAACAAAAATGGAGAATCAATATGCTAAAAATCATCAATGCTATTACACTCTGCTCGATATCCCTTCTTATTAGTGTCAGTGCGTTAGCCGCTAATGACAACTCCAATAGGGATGATCGCTTTATAACAAAATTCGTTTATGAATCTCGTGTGACGATAGATAAAGCGAGAGTAACCGTTGGCCAGAGTAAATATGGTGAACGAGGCATTGTTTGGATCACGGGGGGAGAATTTAAAGGCCCATCGTTAAAAGGAAAGGTTCTTTCTGGAGGCGGT
This sequence comes from Marinomonas sp. 63XJN7_7_ISO-PGPR-S23-202, assembly GCF_056173505.1. Lineage (NCBI taxonomy): Bacteria > Pseudomonadati > Pseudomonadota > Gammaproteobacteria > Oceanospirillales > Oceanospirillaceae > Marinomonas > Marinomonas sp. 63XJN7_7_ISO-PGPR-S23-202. The sequence continues at coordinate 258,425 of NZ_CM149677.1, forward strand.
GATTGGCAACTTGGCCGTCCAGACGGTAGTAAAGAGTTAGATGCAAAATATGCTCTTAAAACCGACGATGGCTATATTATTTTAGTACAGAATAAAGCGATTATTAGCCCAAAACCAACCAAAGAAAACCCTAAAAATCGTTATGCAAAAAGCGTGTTAAGCTTTGAAGCTCCCATCGGTAGTCCTTACGAATGGATGAATAAAGCCATTTTCTTAGGAACAGTAGACAAAGCAAAGGATTATGATAAAGATCCCGCTGTGATTATTCGTGTTTGGCAGGTGCTCTAACTCAACACTTAATCCAGCTTAATACTTAGATCCTCTTCCAAATACTGCAAGGGGATCTCAGTTCGCGCAGTTGTGTTAACTACTGACAATCAAATCGTTTACCGCGCTAGAAATCAGATCTTTTTTTACCTTGGTATGGGCAACGGGTTGGTCAAACCAAAAACTCATCGGCTGATCAAAGCCAATGCCATGCATATAATTATAGAGCGCTTTGCGCAGTCCATCTCCCAACATATCATGGTCGGTGCCCGTTGGGTCGATGAAATCCACATCGTTTTCGGCAAACAAAACATGGGGTCGTTCGGTAAGGGTAATGCCATACGCATCGGGATTGATGCCAATAGGGCTATGGGCAGTGGCGGCAAAACGGTGCCAAAAAGCAGACTGAAAACAGCCTTGCCCCATCATTTGTCGCACCATTTCTAGCGCATCAATGGTTTCTTGCTCGGTCTGCGTTGGGAAGCCATACATCAAATAAGCATGTACCAGAATACCAGCATCACTGAATGCTTTGGTTACACGGGCAACTTGCTCGACACTCACGCCTTTTTTCATTAGTTTAAGCAATCGGTCGGACGCCACTTCCAAGCCGCCGCTCACGGCGATGCAGCCAGAATCCGCCAGTAATTGGCAGCGTTCAGGGGTGAAGGTTTTCTCAAAGCGAATATTGCCCCACCAACTGATTACTACGCCCCGTTCGATCAAACGCTTTGCCAGCGCAAATAAGGCCTTTGGTGGTGCCGCTTCATCGACAAAATGGAAACCTGTTTGCCCCGTTTCTTCTATCAATTCTTCAATACGATCCACCAGAATATCGGCGCCGGCCGCATCGTAGCGGTCAATGTAATCCAGTGTCACATCACAGAAGCTGCACTTGCGCCAATAACAACCGTGGGCAATGGTCAACTTATTCCAGCGACCATCGCTCCAGATGCGGTGCATGGGATTGAGCATTTCACATAGGGACAAGTATTCTGTTAACGGTAAGCCGTCGTATATCGGCGTGCCAACATCGGTTTGAGGAATATCGTGCAACTCGGCGTTTTCGTTATAGTGCACGAAGGGCTCGCCGTTTTCGTCTTCTGCAAGAAAGTAAGTACGCACCAACTCATCAATTTCGCGCTTGCCATCAAAGAATTCCAGCAAAGTCATAAAAGGCCGCTCGCCATCGTCAACACAGATAAAATCGACAAATTCGAATACCCGTGGGTCTTTCAGTGCGCGAAGCTCAGTATTCACAAAACCGCCGCCTAGTACCACAGGCAGGTCAGGATTAATCTCTTTACAGGTTTGCGCAATGCGCAGTGCTCCCAGCATATTACCAGGGAAAGGCACGGTGAGTGCGACGACGCTGGGTTGAGCTTCTTCTAGATATTGCTCAACGAGCTGTTCTAGAATCTCAGAACTAAAACTCGGCTCATCCATTAACGTGTTGTATAGATCGTCAAAGCTTGGATTGGCCGCCGCCAACCGCTCACCATAACGGCTGACCTCAAAATAGGGATCAACCCCTTGAGTAATCACGGCAGACAAATCGTTGATAAACAAGGTTGCCAGATACTTGGCTTTATCTTGGACACCAAGATCACCAAAAGCGGTTTTGAGTATGTCCCCTGAGACGGCTTCCATCTGTGCGATCACATTGAAAGCTGGGCCTTCTGGTAAAAAACGACGTGAGATAATGCGTAAGGCAAGGCTGGAATCTTTGCCTTGTAAAAAGCGAATAACCGGCTCGACACAAGTACGATAACGATCAAACTCGGCCAAAAAGGTAAAGATCACATCAGGTAGCTCATCCTCCTCAAAAGACTCGAAATTGGCCTCCACATGCTGACGGATAATATCCAGCGCAGGGGCCGTCATCATCTCAAGAAACAATTCGATGGCAGGGTCTCGCTGCACCGCCTCATAGCCCCGAGAGCGCAAAAAACCAGTTAGATAGGCCGTCGCTGGATACGGAGTATTTAACTGAGTCATGGGTGGGGTCATCAGAAGAACGGTCATAGCTTGCCTTTAAAGTAAAACCTAATAGGAATGAGGCGGATTTTAGCAAATGGCCTGAATAAAAGTCTTATTAATTCACTGGGGAGAGAGAAATACTCCCATAGTGAACCCCAATCTCTCCACAATTGCGCGTTGCTTTGCTGCTATTGCGTCGATATGGTAGTCAATGGGTCTTTATGTTTGTAAATATGATTGGATATCAGTATGAAAAAACAACTATTAGCCGTTTTATCTTCAACAGCTATCATGGCAACCACGACAATGGCATACGCTAGTGACAGCAGCACGTTTTCTCAAGATCAGCAAGAGCAGATTGGCAAAATTGCCGCAGACTACTTAATAAAACACCCTGAAATTCTGGTTCAAGTGAGCCAAGAGCTCCAAAAGAAACAGCAGGAGGCGGAACAGTCAGCGTTGACAATATCGGCTGTGAAAGCCCATGCCGCCTTAATGAAGCTGGACGGTATTCCGCACATTGGCCCGAAAGATGCCAAAGTGACTGTGACGGAGTTTTTTGATTATCAGTGCTTCTATTGCCATAAAATGGCCCCTGAAGTGGAACAGCTCATGAAAGCCAACCCGAATGTGAAGTTTATTTTCCGTGATTGGCCGATTTTTGCATCCCGCTGGGAAACTTCCGCAACAGCCGCGTTTGCAGGTCTAGAAATTTGGCATCAAAAAGGAGCTAAAGCCTATCTTAACTACCATAATGGCATTTTCGCAACGAATCATGATGAAGGCAAATTGACCAATGCCGATATTCAAAAAGTAGCAAAAGCGGCTCTCAAAGCGCCTTTGAAAAAAATGTCTGATGCGCCGTATAAGAAAACCATCATGGTTAACGATCAAATATCTCGTCAGATTGGTTTCCAAGGCACACCAGGGTTTATTATTACACCCGCTAGTGGTGCCTCAGTGAAAAATACCACCGTGATCGGCGGCGCAGTGGATGAGCAAACGTTGCAGCAAGCGATTGATCAAGCCAGTCAGGACTAAGCAAGCGTAAAATGAAAAACCAAAAAGAGATTTGCTAAACCAAATCTCTTTTTATTGTTTTGAATCATGACCCTTAGCATACGTCAACTGGCTTGATGTTAGTCTGATAATTCGTTATTGGCGACTAACTTAGCCGCTTGTTCCGTGGCGTTTTGTGTGCGCGAAGCAAGGTTTCTCACCTCATCGGCTACGACAGCAAATCCTCGACCTTGCTCTCCTGCTCGAGCAGCTTCGATGGCGGCATTAAGGGCGAGCAGGTTCGTTTGCTTGGCAATATCGCTAATTATTTCTACAATTTCTCCAATTTTTACGAAATTCTCCTTCATCTTATTTTGATATTCCATTTCTGTTTCTTGTATATTTTCTTGATGAATTTGGGCGTCAATATCGGTTAAGGCTCCGACAACACGTAGTGGATTGCCCTGTGCATCTCGTTTTGTCTCCCCTCTCGCGTTGAACCAACGGTATTCCCCGGACTTCATCTTGAGTCGGTAATTAATCTCGTAAGGGGTTTTGCCCGTGCGATCCGAGAGGTGTTTGGAAAAAGCATCCACAACGTCTTTGCTTTCATCTGGATGTAAACGAGAAGCCCAGCTATCAAGCACGTTGGGGAAGTCGTTTTCATTTTCAAAACCTAAAAGATGACGGAACTGGTCTGACCACCAGAATGGGTTATCAGGGTTCACAGGGTCGCCAGCGATAACTTCCATGTCCCATAACCCGTCAGAAAGCATTTTATTGGCCAGTTCAAAACGATCAATAAACTTACGTCTTTCTTTTTGTCCTAGCCTCTCTTCATGTACGTCCGTAAGCGCACCGGCCACGCGTAATGGGTTACCTTGACTGTCTCTAAGGGTTGCTCCTCGAGCGCGGAACCAACGATACTCACCGCTTTTTAATTTGAGACGGTATTCAATGTCATAACCTGTGCGACCTGATTTGTCGTTTAGATGTGCTGTAAAAGCATCGAATGTCGCGTTTTTATCGTCAGGATGCAATCTGTCTGACCAGCTCCTAGCAATATTTGGAAAATCATTCTCATCACGGTAGCCCAGCATATTGCGGAACGCTTGTGACCACCAAAATGGGTAATTCTCATCAAACTCTCTTCCAGGAATAAACGTAAGATCCCAAAGGCCATCTGCCGTCGCTTCACACATTAAATTAAACCGTTGCTCATAATTGTTGATGGCTTCTTCAAAGGAGATGAGCTGTTGGTTAGCTGATTCGAGTTCTTTTCTTAGGGTTTGCTCGGTGCTATAGGCGGCTTGTAGCTTATCGGTTACGATTTTGGATATATGGGATATGACATCAAAACGATCTTCCAAGTCTATTTTTGTTTCTGGAAGTACGTTCATAATGGACTGAATGGTATCATCAATTTTTTGTTTATGTTTTTTGCTCAGTAGCATAAGACTTTCCTTCACACAGGATCAGTTGATAACGTAAGGTCCGTGCAAACGTTCTGTATCAAGGAATATAGCAAGGAAGCGTGTATAAATTAATTTCATAAGTGTTATGATTTTTAGTTAAATGTGTGTGTCATGTTGTTTGAATAGATGAGATTTGTTGCATTTATGTACTCGGTTCAGGTTCTATACATTGGCTGGTGGCTAGGGTAGGTAGAGAGAGGATAGAGGGGTAGTCAGAGTGATTAGGGGGCATTCCCTTACCCCTAGTCACTCAGAAATTAACGAACGAGCATAATAGATTTGTCTGTATGGGACGTTAAATAGCTGCCGTGGGGATGGAAAAAGTGGTCTTTAAACGTGGGAACATGGGACGCCATGACGACCAAATCAATAGGATTGTCATGTAGCCAGTGATTTAACACATGATCCATATCGGCGGCAGGGTCGGTGCAAGGAACCACCACGCCAACAAACTCAACGCCAAACTCCTGCTTTTTCATTTCAGCAAACGCATCCAACCTACTTTTGAACTCCTCAGGATCATGGGAAACCTCATTTGCTGCAGACGTTGACACGGCGAGTAGGAACACCTTGGACGAATACAGCTTGGCAAGATCCCCAGTGACTTTTAGCGCTTTTTCTAGTTTTTCCGCGTGGGCTAAATCCACAGGTACAGCGATATGGTCATACATAACAAGCCTCCTTTTAGTTTTTGACTTCTTTTCAGTATAGAGCAATCTGAGTCAAGACTATGGAGGTAAGGTGAAAAGTAATAGGAGACGAGCTAATAAGGAGCCGTTATAGAGATGCTTCTATATAACGGCTCCGTGAAACGGTGGGCGTCTAGCGCCCTAAAATAGATTTAAGATAGCCCGCACCGAGTTGCCGCATTTGTTGTTCCACCCAATTGACCCTTTCGCGAAGATACGGTGTTAAATGGTTAGGATTGCGTTCACGAGGGTCGGGTAATAGTACCGCTAATCGCGCGGCTTCATCTTTGGTTAGCTTACTTGCAGACTTGCCAAAATAGTGCTCGCTAGCCGCTTCAATACCATAAATACCTTTACCAAATTCCGCTATGTTTAAGTACACCTCTAAGATACGCTTTCTGCCCCAAATGGCCTCAAGACTGACGGCTAATATGGCTCCGAGGCCTTTGCGGATAAAACTGCGCGCAGGCCATAAGAAAAGGTTTTTTGCCGTTTGCTGGGTGATGGTACTGGCGCCACGCAGGCCGTCACCATCGTCGTATTGGCTGATAGCATTACCAATGGCGGTAAAATCAATGCCAAAATGATATGGAAACCGCTGATCTTCTGAGGCAACGAAAGCGAGTGGCACGTAGGGTGGCAGCTTATCAATACTTATCCATTGTTGAGTGACTGGATAAGGGCTTTGTAGCATAAAGGATGTGGTTGGCGGTGGAACAAACCGAAAGACCAGTAAGACGAGAAGCAGAACCAGATAAAAACGCCATATAACAGACCATACCTTACCTAAAATACTACGTTTACGCTTTGCCATTCATTGTCTCTTATCTGTTTGAACGAGGCTAACTCATGTTGAGCAAGAGTATAAACAAAAAAATTATCCATCTCCTGTCATTTTGATAAGAGGGCTCTCGATGGAAGGTGCAAGCGGCAAACTGACATCTTAGATGTTTATGATTCCTTTACATTTTATCGTCTTTTATTCGGAGACTAGATTCCTGTAGTATGCGCTCACTAACGATATATCGTCTGTAAAGCAATGTCCCACCTCACTCAGCGTAATAAGGAACCGTCAAAATGGCTGACTTCAAAATCCATGTGACTGTGGCTGCCATACTCAGTGCACCACTTGCCGCAAGTGCCTTTATGATGGGATTTGCGACTATAAGTGACGCCATTCTTTATGCCTTAGCCGGAACGCTTGGCGGGATGTTGCCTGATATCGACTCTGATGAATCCATCGCCATTCGGATCGTTTTTCGCTTGCTTGGTGCCTTGGTCGCAGGTCTCACAGTCGTGCTATGTGTAAACCAGCTGCCCCATTGGCAAGTGCTCGCGTTGGCGCTAGTCAGCTACTTACTGGTACGCTTCCCGATACAGTGGGGGTTTGAACAACTCACCATTCACCGAGGAACACTACACAGCTTGCTAGCCAACCTGATGTTTACCTTGATCTCGGCAGCAATCTCGTTTCATGTCTTCGATCTGAACGCGAAAACCGCATGGGGCGTAGGAGCATTTATCTTCTTTGGGTCGACCATACACCTCATACTCGATGAGCTATACAGCATTGAACTGTCTGGAATGCGCGTTAAACGCTCCTTTGGTAGTGCTCTGAAACTCACGGACTGGAGCGAACCTTGGACATCACTTTTGCTCGTTCTATGCTGTGCTTTGGGGTACTGGCTAAGCCCCAATCCAGATGTATGGCATACGACGTTTGCTTGGTTGCCTAAGTTTGCTTAAGAGCATCAAAAAGCAGATTCTTAATGCGCCTTTCTTCTTAGTGATGGGTCCAATGGCTATCTCAAAATCCAAATTGGTTAGCATATAAATAATTGTGTATCTCATCTATTTTGTGTTCTTATCAAAGCATGATTCACAATAATAAAAATAGGAATACACCATGAATGCTAGACAGAACGTGTGGTTTACTGGGTTGATGATTGCTGAAATACTCATTGCCATTGCTTTGACAATACCGCTCACTCTGACCGATAGTATGCCAACGCTTGCCAGCCTAATATTGGTTTGGCTACTCGCCGCCATTGCCATGTTTTTCACGTATAACACGCTAAAAAAAGGGCGCCAGCAACATCAGGCTCTGTTGTTGGTTGCTGACAGACTGGCGAAACATATGCCTGATCACCCCCAATTTACCTTGCCAGCGAAGGTCGACGACTTCCTACTTTGGGTCGACCAAGCTATTCAGGAATTGACGCAACCGAAACAGGAAGAACGGCATGTCACAGTAGCGAATACAGCACCACAGAGTAAACTTGACGCGCTACTTCAGATTGTTAATAAACAAGAGCAAGATTTGTCTGACATTCTCAAACACCGCCAGCATAGCGCGCCGCTTATTCAAGGGGTGGCAGCCAATACTGAAATTATCACGCAAAAGGTTGGCGTCTTGGTGAGCGATGCCAATCAAGGGCAGCACAATTTGCAATTGGCGGAAGGCGTCTTGAAAGAACTGACTCAGCAAGTGTCCTCTACAGCCGATGTAATCAATCTGCTTTCTAACAACTCGGAACAAATTTCCTCTGTGCTGGACGTGATTCGTAGTATTGCCGACCAAACCAACTTGTTAGCTCTTAATGCTGCCATTGAAGCCGCCCGTGCGGGCGAACAAGGTCGAGGCTTTGCTGTGGTTGCCGATGAAGTGCGTAACCTTGCCAGCAAAACCCAACAATCCACTCACGACATTCAAGTCATGATAGAAAGCCTGCAAAAGGGTGTCTCAGAAGCCGTGAACAACATTGATGGTAGTGTGCACTCCGTGCAGGATACCGTTGAGCTAACCAACAAAGCGGGTGAGTCTCTGGCCGAAATCTGTACCGAAGTGAATGAAATTAACCGACTGGTTAACGAAAATTCCACTAAGCAAATCAATATTGGCAAATTGGCGGTGGAAGTGAACGAACGATTACAACACCTCAATGAACGAACCCTAGAAGCAAAAGCCCTCTCAACACAGCTTCAGGAAACCATTGTTTAGTAAAGGAAGAGGCTTAATAAACAAAGAGGCGAACGAATTATAGAGGATTAAATTAGTAGCCTAAGTGATTGAGAAATAATGAAAAAAATAGTGCAATGTAAACTTTACTTGTCTACAATATGAACACAACTTATCCTTCTTCCACGCGTGGCGACATACAGACCCCTGGAGTTGGACGATTAAGCCGGCCTAGTGCCGGTTTTTTCAATTTTACAGCCTTAAAAAAGACGTTAAATAATGGATATGGAAAGTCCTTACAGTCCTTCTTCTCATACTTTTGATACGAGACACGCCAATCATTATTATATCCAAGCAATTGGACTGAAAACATGAGAACGAGGGTCTACATCGATGGTTACAACTTATACTTTGGTTGCTTAAAAGGCACCCCATATAAATGGCTATCCCGTTTCTCTTATTGAAACCTTACTTGTGCGCTCTGGTGCTCCAGAATCCATATTAGACATTATCCATCAACATGCGAAGGCTTATGCTGATCACAAAAAAACAATACGGATAGAGTGGGCTAACTTTTTATATCGAAATTAACTTTCCCCTATTGCCGCTTATCAATTAACCCAATCTACGCCTTATTCGTAGCGCACGTTTTTAAAAAATAATGACGATACAGCTGATAGAAGCGTGAGACGTGCAGTGGTTTCTCCCCCTTATATTGATGTAAAAAATAAAAGTGCCAATCCTTGCCGCGACATTCTGGAAGTACTCTTTGTAAACCGCCATCTTGCAAATGCTTTTGCACTAAAAATTCGGGCAGCAGGGCTATTCCCATGTCCAGTAATGTCGCTTCAAGTCCTGTGGCTAGGCTATTTATTTTGACACAGTGGCCGAGAGAGATCATTTGTTTATTATCGAGGTGGTTATCAAATACCTCGATTTTGGGTCTATGCCATGCCGTCGCTATGAATTTGTGTTGTGCAAGTTCTTCTAAGTTTTTGGGGAAGCCGTACTGGGCCGTGTAGCGCGGTGAGGCACAGAATATCTCTGATACGGTGCTGACCGATAAAGCGCGATAGTCACAGTCTTTAATATCACCACCAAAAATGGCGGCGTCGAGTTGATGTTCTATCAGATCTTGCCATTTGGCGGTCACCACAATCTCAGGGGTGATCAGCGGAAACTCGATACACAATTGCCGGATGGCGGGCATCACAACTTCTTTTTCGGAAAAAGGCGGAACGGACACTTTAAAGAGTCCGCTAGGTTGATCCTTGATTTGGTTTAACTCCGTGAAAGCCATATTAAGCTGCTCATCTAACAATTCACTGCGGGCAAGCAGGGTTTCCCCCGCTGCGGTTAGTAAGACGCCTCTTGTACTGCGTATTAGAAGTTGCTGACCAATGGCCTCCTCTAAACGTTTGATTTGTTGACTAATGGCCGACTTGCTAATGCCTAGCTTTTTAGCGGCGGCAGTATAGGAACGTTTGGAGGCGACTTCCGCAAAGGTGAGAAGTAAGGGAGCGAGCTTTATATTGTTCATTTATATAAACACTATGTTAATTATATCGATATTGTTAAATAAACAACACAATCTTAAGCTAAGTCAACCTATTCACTTGTCTTAAGGAGACAGAAACATGACTAGCTTTGTGATTGTCGATTCAACCGTCATTGATCAAGATAAATTGGCAGAGTACAGCGCTCAAGCAAAGGCCACTATAGAGCCCTATGGCGGCCGATTTATCGCCAAGGGGGAAGCCGAAATACTGCATGGGGAATCCGAACATAGTAAAAAAGCCATTATCGAATTCCCCGATAAAGAAAGTGCTAGAAACTGGTACAACAGCGACGCCTATCAAGCACTAGCGCCGCTTCGTGAAGCTGGCATTCGCAGTACTTTCCAACTGTTGTAGTCGTCAGTAATGACAGCAAGAGAGGTAACTCTTTGAAAGATGGGGTAATTGTCACCTGGAGCCAATTACCCCATAACTTAGCCTCAATGAGATTAAGCCGCTTGCTGGGTCAGCGCACTGCGGCGGAGTTGCAGGATAGCCAATAAAGCCAAAGCCCCTACTGCCAAGCAGGCTGGAAACAGCACCGTGGTAACGGAGTAGGCTTCGAGTGCCACAACAGAACACATATTACGCAAAATTATAAGCATGAAAAAAAGACGGCTTTCTTCAAAGGGATGGTGGTAAGCCTTGCGGAAGGTAGGTCCAAAACCGATCATATCGACAGTGGTCAGAATCACTACTGTCCACAATGGGTTACTGGTAATGTACCACAGAGGCAACGACGCCAAGGCAACGATTAAGAAGGCCCAATCCAATTTAGTGATAGTGGCATCGCCGCGCTTGATACACGCTAGTATGGCAATAAAAATCGTAATAAACCCTGATAATCCAATGGGCCATGCTCCCATGCCGCCCTCGGCTTCCAGCTGAGCAAAGAAGATAATGGTGGTGGTTATGCCCCAAATCATCCATGAAAACACATGGGGCTTCACTAGGCCTCGTAAGATCAACACAATGTAAGGCACAAATCCAATGATCGCTAATACAATGGCGATGCCACTAAAAATAAGCTTGATATTGAATTCCATGTGCCCTCCCTACGCTTAAGATCATAGTAAAACTTGATTCTACCGACTTCGTTCTAAAACAGACGGACAAAACACGTCAGATCTGCACCAAAATAGGTCGTTTAAGGTGAATCGGTCAGACATCCATAGTACTCGATAAAATGCTCCCAACAACCCAGTCCGCGGTAGCGTTGGGGAATGAAGCTGACAATCGAGATTCTCAACGCTATGGAGATGCACTACAATCCGAACATCCTCATTATTAAACCAACGAGAAAAGGCGAATAACCACATGACCCCATTAGACATGGAAGCGGAGCGTACCCTAGTGGGAAAAGGTGTGTTGTTATGTTTAGCCGCGATGTTGGTATTCGCCTCACAAGATGCCGTGACGAAAATCCTCGTGCAGGAGATGTCGGTGGCGCAAGTGGTACTCGTGCGCTATTGGGTGTTTGCATTATTTGCGATCATTTGGGTGTCACGTCACAGTACGGTTCGTCATGCATTACGTTCGGTGCGCCCTAAGTTGCAGGTGTTACGTTCCTTATTGTCCATTGCTGAGATTGCGATTTTCAATCTGGCACTGCGTTATCTTGGCTTAGCTGAAGCGCATTCCCTGATGGCGGTGTTCCCATTAATGGCAATTGCCTTGGCGGCACCCATCTTAGGGGAACGGGTAAGTCTGAAATGTTGGTTGGCGGTGTGTGTCGGTTTTATCGGAACACTGATTATTTTACGACCCGGGCTAGAAGTCTTTAAACCTGAGTCGCTGATACCGTTAACTGCGGCCTTGTGTTTTGCTGGTTATCATGTGGTGACCCGTCAGGTGAGTTCCGCTGGGGATGGTTTTAACACCAACATACTCTATATGGCCTTAGTCGGTTGTGTGTGTGCAACGGTTTTTGGGGTGACGGTATGGCGTGAGCCGAGCATGCAAGAATGGATTCTATTGGCCGTGATTTCTATTATGAGTGTCGCTGCACAGCTTTTATTAGTGAAAGCCCTAGAGTATGCCCCCGCCTCGATACTACAACCTTTCAATTACAGCTTACTAGTGTTTGCCACCATTATTGGCTTCTTAGTGTTTAGAGAACTGCCAGACAGATGGACCATTGTGGGAGCAGGCATTGTCATTGCCAGTGGCTTATATGTGATCTACTTACAGCATAAACGCGAGTAATTTTTAATCTGATTCAGAACTACTGATTAATCATTCTCCTGAAACCATTGCACTATCAAATCGAAGACTTTGCGAATGCGAGGGTTGGTGTGCAGCTCACGGTGTGTGACAAGCAATAAAGGCACAGTGATGGGGCAGCCAAAGTGTTCAAAGGCACGGACGAAGCTAGGTTCTTTGTCACCTATGGATTGAGGAAATAATCCCAAGCCTAATCCCTTTTTGACCAGTTCCCATTGTAATCCTTGAAACGGCGTCACGATGGGGAAGTGATGCTCTGTCAGTGGCCAGCCCAATACATTCAAGCGACGGATCAGCTCACCCTCTCTCTCAAAACCAATGATTTCAACCGCCCCAAGGTCGTTTGGTTGTTTGGGAGAGCCATAGCGCGCGATTGTCTCAGGTAAGCCGTAAAACCAAATGGGTTCGTCGATCAAACGACGTGCGATCAAATCCAGCTCGGTTGGCTGAAAGCTTCGGATGGCGATGTCGGCGTCTCGGCGCTTGAGGTCACTGACTTTGTTGTTTACATGAATAGTGAGCCGAATGGTGGGAGCGTGTTCTCTTAAAAAGGCGGTGATCGATGGCAGTCGAAATAGTGCGTCTATTTCGCTGACCGAAATGCTGACTTCCCCCTCTAAATTAGATGATAACCCCGATACGGCTAAACTCACCTGTTGCGCGGCCATGCCCATGGGCGCTGCGAAATCCAGTAAATGTTGTCCTGCTTCGGTGAGCACTAACCCCGTGCTAAGGCGTTCAAACAGGGTGACATTGAGGGTACTTTCAAGGTTATAAATCTGTCGGCTCAAGGTGGGTTGAGTCACGCCAATGTGCTTAGCAGCTTGAGAAAAAGAGCCTTCTCGCGCAGCGACAAGAAAGGCTTTAAGGGCATTCCAATCTAATTGCTCGTATTGATTTGCCATACAAATACGCATATCCGTTCTTTAATTTTTGGTAATTTTAACAGAATATCGACCTAGCTAGACTTTATCCATACAAAAACGAACAGGTGGATAAAATGACGGTAACCAAACACATTGCCATTATTGGTGGCTCGGGCAAGCTGGGAAGATACATGATCGAAGAAGCACTCTTGCTAGGTTACCAAGTAACCGCAGTGTGTCGCCCACAAAGTGTCAAAAAACTGGAGCCATGGAAAGATACAATTCACATAGTACCCGCGTACACGGATGACCGAGAAGCATTGGGGTTTTTAATGCCCAATGTTGATGCCGTATTAACCGTATTGGTACCTTGGGGCATTAAAGGCTACGCAACGAATACCGCCAAGGCTGTGCTGGATTTCGCCCCAGCCAATGCACGTTTGATCTTCTCATGTGGTTGGCACATTAGTCGTGATGGCAAAGATCAGTACTCCTTCAAGCTAAAATGTTTCGTCGCCATCTTTGAAAAGTTGGCGCGCTGGTTACGCATCGCCGACATTGCCGATCAAGTACGCGCGACTAATGCCATATTTGCCTCAAAGCCCCCTTGGACCGTCGTGCGCGGCTGTGATTTAGAAGAAGGTGAAAGCCAAGGAATGCCTATTTGGGCGGAACATGTAGGAGATGAACGCATTGCCCATAACCTAGTGCGTCGCATCGACTTTGCTAAATTTATGGTCGCTGCTATCGAGAAAGACGAACTGATACAAACAGCACCAGCCATTGCGAGTTGCAAAATACATAAATAAATCAGTGTCGCAAATCACTAGAGCAACTGCTGGACTACGTGCAATTACTACGTCTGATATAGCATTGGTGAATGATAGGTTTAAAGAAGTGATTGAAACGATAAGGGAAGGGCGGGCCTCACATATGATGCGAGGTCAAGCCAAGTCAGGGTGATTAATTTTCATCTGTCCCTAATTGTTCTAATTGTTCATGGAGTACTAGATCATTTTTTAAGGTGGGTGGCCTGTTAACTGTGTTCCTGACATGGATATAGAAGCTATTCGTTTAGCAATCAATAAAGCCTGGATATTAGGAAGTGAGACGTTTATAGAGCAGTTTGAACGTCGAGTGGGTATTGCTAGTAAAACAGCAAAACATGGAGGGATTACCATTCCTGTTGGAGCAGTTGCGGCAGCGTTTTACGGCAAACATTCACTTGCTGTAGCATTTTTTCTAAGGTATTTCTTGCATTATGTAATGCGGTTAACTCAAACGGGGGAATTTGGTACGAAGGTGGAAGCTGAGTGCTCCAATAGAGATTAATAGCCGCAACTGTTTTCTGTTTAAAACGTATAGGCAAGGCAATGGCGGCTAAAGGAAAGGGTGGAGGAAATGGGTGCTCCCAGCTGCCGGGGATACGTTGATAGATACCACAGGCTTTTTCAGCGGCTAATTGCTCAAAATTAAGTCCACTGTAACCTTGCTGTGAGCGGTGGTAAATATTATTCTCGCTATAGAGTGTCCGTCCCGCAGCAGACAGTAATGGGCTAAACCTGATGTCCATTATTCTTTCAGCTGCAGACCTGATATTACTATAGGAAAAGTTGCTTTCCAATATAACCAGTGCCCCCCTGTGAAGATAGACAATATCAGAGTACATGCTTGTTTCCTTATGGAGCTGAGTCAGGATAGGGGATAACTCTCTGGCCAGTAGGTATTTATCATTATCATCCTGGCCTCGGCTATACAAAACAACATACTGTTTATCTTTCAGCTTGCGGTAAACCACACCCAGGTCCTGCAGATCATCCAGCAACCTTTTTACGGTTGGCTTAGGTATCTGTGTCAAAATATGAATATTTTCCAAGCTAAGAGCTCCGCTTTCACTGGCATTTATGGTGTCCATAATCAGCTTTGATTTCTGCAGGGCTTTAGAGTGCATCTTGCTTTACGACCATTATTTTTAATTTTAGAAAAATTGATTAAATAAATATGGTCGATAGTTCATCCTGACGCAATAGCATTTTTGAAGACTGACCGGTCCGGTAAAAATTTTATTCCGTATTGTGGAACCAGTAAATCGGCATCATTCCACGTTATGAAGTAGCGTATGGGATTCATACGACATCTACGTAAAGGAGTATATGCTGTGAGTTCTTTAATTGATTTAACCCGTAGACAATTAATAAAAAATGGCGGTCAGTTAGGGCTACTGACAGCAGCTGTTCAGGTGACCCCGGTTTGGGCCTTATCTGCACAGAATGGAGTCAACGCCCCAGATCAACTCTTGAAATTGAGTGCTGTAGATCTGTCCCAAATCATCAAAAATAAGCAGGTCAGTTGTTTCGAGGTCATGAACAGCTACTTGGCTCAAATTGATACCTATAATCCAACTTACAATGCGGTGGTTTCTTTAAGAGACAGAGAAATTCTATTGCAAGAAGCCCATAAGGCTGACCAGGAGCTGGCAAAAGGCCATTATCGTGGTTGGATGCATGGCATGCCTCATGCTGTTAAAGACCTAGCGGCTACAGCGGGTATTGCAACGACCATGGGGTCTCCAATCCTGAAGAATTGGGTCCCCAAACACGACGCTATTTTTGTTGAGCGTATCCGAAATGCCGGTGCTATTTTAATCGGAAAAACCAATACCCCGGAATTTGGGTTGGGTTCTCAAACGTATAATAACGTCTTTGGTGTAACCCGAAATGCATACAACCATCAACTGTGTGCCGGTGGCAGTAGTGGTGGGGCAGCCGTAGCTGTTGCAACAGGTATGGTACCTGTCGCCGATGGCAGTGACATGATGGGCTCTTTGCGTAATCCTGCTGCCTATAACAATATTATCGGTTTTAGACCCACTCAAGGACGAGTCCCCTTTGGTCCTACAAGTGAGGTGTTTTTCCAGCAACTGGGTTATGAAGGGCCGATGGGAAGAACTGTACAGGATACCGCAATGCTGTTATCCACAATGGCTGGATACGATTCACGAACACCATTATCCCTGTCTTCTAATGCCCAGGTGTTCAGTCAAAACTTAGATGTGGATACCAAAGGTATTAAGGTAGCGTGGCTAGGTGACTTCAATGGTTATCTGTCCATGGAGCCTGGCGTACTCTCCACATGTGAACAGGCATTGAAGCACTTCGAAGTACTAGGTGGGCACGTAGAAACTGTTAATATGCAGCATCCTATGGAAGAGGTCTGGCAAACTTGGTTGACATTACGTCACTTCCTGATCGCAGGTGGTGTAAGCGATCTGTATAAGAAACAAGCCAATCGTTCCCTCATGAAGCCAGAAGCTTTATGGGAGATTGAAGGCGGGCTGGAGCTCTCTGGAATGGATGTTTTTGAGGCTTCTAAAGCCAGAAGTAGATGGTATCAAGCCCTAGATGCGCTGTTTGATCGTTTTGATCTTGTCGCGTTGCCCTCTGCCCAAGTTTTCCCATTTAGCGCAAATACTCATTGGCCGAGAGAAATTAATGGCCGTCAAATGGATACCTATCATCGCTGGATGGAAGTGGTTGTTCCCGGTACGCTCAGTGGTTGTCCTGTTGCTAATGTTCCTGCAGGTTTTGACCCACAAGGCAGACCAATGGGAATTCAGCTGATTGGTCGACATCAACAAGATCTTAAGGTACTTCAGATTGCCAAGGCTTATGAGCAGGTATGTGGTTATCTACAGCATAAACCTACACTATCTACAGCATAAACCTGAATTAAGCAGAATTAGGGACAAATGAAAATTCAACAATGATCCACCTCTAGACCCAATAAACTTGTGTCGTAAGATGTAAACGAATCTGATATGAACAGGATGTTCAATCAGAGCTTACAAGTAAACCTTATTTCAAAGGAGTGAAATAAGGCAAGACTTCCCAGACTTTGTCCTATTGGTATCCCGCAACACGTCATCCAGCGTGGCAACAACCGCCAAGTGTGTTTTGCCAGTGAAAATGACTTCATCGCTTATGCGCACTGGTTAACAGAGTACGCCCAAGAGTTTGACGTTAAAACGCATGCATGGGTCTTTATGATCAATCACATACATTTACTTGCAACGCCAATGACCGAGGGCGATATCTCGAAGATGATGCAAGCACTGGGACGCCGCTATGTGCGCTACTTCAATTACACCTACCAGCGAACGGGCACATTGTGGGAAGGGCGCTTCAAATCCTGTGTTATTTATGCGGAGGAATATTTCTTTATTTGTCAGCGTTACATCGAACTCAACCCCGTCAGAGCCAATATGGTATCCCATCCGCTCACTACAAGTGGTCGAGCCATTGCTTTCATGCACAAGAGTCACTGGATCTACAAAGTGAGCTTTGGCAACCGCATGAATTTTATCTCAAGCTTAGCTTTCAGCAGGAAACGCGAGCGAAGCGTTATCAAGCTTTATTCAAATGCCACATCCCAGAAGAAGAACTCGGACGGATTCGAGCTGCTATGCATTCAGATATGGCACTGGGGAATGACAGATTCAAAGAAGAGATTGAGAAGTTAACGGGTAGGCGAGTGACGCCAAGGAAGCGAGGTAGAAAACCGAGTCAGATGGAATTAATTTTCATCTGACTCCAATTGTTCTACAAAACGGCTGAGACAGGAAGTAATAGGCCATTCTCACTGGTCGCTGTGGTATAGAAAAGGAGTCAGATTCCTTAAAAGTAGGAATACATTAGAGAGTGTCTTAGTCCTGTCTGGATAATCAAAGACACTGACCCTTTTGGTTTAAAAACGTCCGCGCCACCGCCGAGCCCTTATGCTTCGCCATAAATATCCTTGTAGCTAAGATTCTCATCCGCGTTTTCTGCGATGATTTTAAATTTCGGAATAAGACGTACCACCACAGAAAGAGAAGTAATCAGTAGACCTCCAATAAGCAAAAAATAGAAATAGTCCGCCTTGGCCAGAAAAAGCCCCGTAATGAGAAAGCCTATGGGGTTGGCCAGGTTAATAAAGGCATTATGCATGGTTTGAATCTTAACCCTGTGCTCCTTGGGAATAATCGAAGCCCGTTTTGATTCCATGGTGACATTATTAAGCACTATGCTGGCGCCAATCACAAAAGCGCAGAGCAACCAGATCGCTATAGAAGGCTGATAAGCCAAGACCACCAGAGGCAGTCCAATCAGGACAAAGGCAAGGGAGATGGTATTGGTGTTACCCAGTATCCGGCTGACCTTTTTATGCAGATAAAGCGAAGCCAGCAACACTCCCAGAGAGGCACAAGCCTCAATGACACCAATGTAAATCGGGGATTTTTGAATCACATGGGAAACAAAATAGGGAATCACCATCATACTAAATGGCAGGAGTATCATATTGCAGGATAAAGACAGCAACGCCCACCGAGGTTCAAATTTATAGTGGAAAAACAATTTCAGCGAACGAACAACATCGAACCTTTGATAGTTTTTCACATCGTCAATGTCATCAACATTATTAAGCAGGCCAAGCATAAAGACGCTGAGCGCTGCGCTGGCTATGATAATCATCATCACGTTTTCATAGCCAATCAGGGCAATCCCCGTCATCCCCAAAGCCAGCCCGAAAAGATCAATAAAGGCCTGCATAATAAAGGTTTTGCGGTAGGCGTTTTCAAGCTCTGTTTTTTGCACCACTAAAGGAATATAGGCATCCACCACTGAGCTGAAGATAGAATCAATAAAGGCCAAAATAATCGCAATCAGTGGCAGGGTGAGAATGGTTAATTGCTGATAGGAGTAAAGCATCCCAAGAGCCATAGTCAGCAAACAAAACAGAGATGAGAGGGCCAGTAACACTGTCTTTTTCTTATGATGTTCAAAACGATTGCCAATAAAAATACCGCACAAACTTCTTGTCACGAAAAAGCAGAACAGAAAAGCAGAACTTGTATAATACTGGGTGCCTGAGATCAGCATCAGCACCAGAATGGATACCATCACTCGACCCTGTAACAGATTCTGTGTAACTGCCATTTAGTTAAGGTGCTTTTCGAGACGCTCCTCGAACTCAATAATAAATCGACTCATTGCTTGGCGCCAGTTCTGAATTGGCATCGTCCATTTCTTACTGGCTTCTTTAATGGCAAGGTATACCATTTTCCTCGCAGAATCATCGCTTGGGAAGACTTTACGTTTTTTAATGGCTCTACGGATAACACTGTTCAGGGACTCAATCGCATTCGTTGTGTAGATCGCTTTTCGGATATCGTCAGGGTAATTAAACAACGTATTGAGGTGATGCCAGTGATTGCGCCATGATTTGGTAATTTGCGGGTATTGATCGTCCCAGATGTCGCCGAAACGATCTAACTCTAGCAAGGCTTCTTCTTCCGTTGCGGAGCGGTAAACTTGCTTTAAATCCGCCGTCACTGCTTTATAGTCTTTCCATGATACATATTTCAATGAGTTGCGTACCATGTGTACGATGCACAGTTGGATGTTAGTTTGTGGGAAAACAGCATTGATGGCTTCTGGGAAGCCTTTTAGACCATCAACACAAGCGATGAGAATATCTTCTACGCCGCGCTGCTGAAGCTCAGTGAGGACGTTGAGCCAGAACTTCGCACCTTCGTTCTCCGCAATCCACATGCCCATGAGTTCTTTATGACCTTCAGTGTTGATACCGAGTGCCAAGAAGATCGATTTATTGATGACGCGTTTATCTTGGCGGATTTTCAACACAATACAATCAAGATACACAATGGGGTAGATGGCATCCAAAGGGCGTGCTTGCCATTCAGTCACTTGCTCAATGACCGCATTGGTAACGCGTGATACCAGTGTTGGAGATATCTCGGCACCATACCATTCATCGAAGGCATTGACGATGTCTCGGGTACTCATGCCTTGCGCATAGAGCCACAGGATTTTATCGTCCATAGAAGTGAATCGGGATTGGTGTTTTTTGACCAGCTTGGGTTCAAAAGAGCCTTCTCGGTCACGAGGCGTATCCAGTTCAAACTCACCATCTTCCGTCTTAATACGCTTGCTATTCTTGCCATTACGACTATTGGTTGAGGTGGACTTTTGATGTCTCTCGTAACCCAGATGGTCATCCATTTCTGCATTCAATGCCGCTTCAACGGTAATCTTCTTCAGCATTTGGCTAAATTCGTTGAGATCCTCAGGCGTTTTAATTCCCTTGGCGGCTTCTTTTGCGAACGCTTCAAGTTCTTTTTTGTTCATTTGCATCTACCTATCCTTAATTCTTAATAGAATATGTTGTGGTAGGCAGTTACACAAAATTAGTTACAGTCTCCATCACTCTGGAATTGATGAGATAAAGCCCTTCGGCAATTCTTAATTTCCAGAATTCTTTGTTTTTCATTATTAGCCTCTTTTTTCTCTTACGCTATTGTCATCTCTTTCCTTGAGTATTCGGCGTTAAAAATCAGAGCGATGGACAAATCAATTTTTATAAAAAGAAGTCTTTGTTTAAGAGGTATGACACTTTTTAAAGAGAGACGCTTAATACGCCTCGTCCAAGTTATTAGCAACACCCGCTTCAAGCAGTAATGGCTTCTGCCTGTTCGCGTCTTTATTGTGTTGATTCATCATATTCCCTTATTCATTATGTAGGTTTTTCTTAAAATTTTTCAAATACTTGGAAACGTAGCCGCTCTTACAAGTACCTTGATATTCCATCCAATTAATCGTGTTACCAATCACTACTATACTACCGGAAACGACCAAGCTCACTGCAGGGACAACCACACCAAATGCCGCTAAGCAGACTTCTCCGCTTCCTCCATCACAATTTGGGTTACTCAAAGCCACCGTAGTCAACGTTAGATGACGTGTTGTCATATCACATTGGCTTGCATAACTCTGCTTTTTATCGACTTCCGGGACAAAAGCGCACGACGTTATTACTAGACATAGCACGAACAGAAACAGAATCTTCTTTATATTTATTGTCATCTCTTTCCTTGAGTATTTGGCGTTAAAAATCAGAGCCATGGACAAATCAATTTTTATAAAAAGAAGTCTTTGTTTAAGGGGTCTAACACTTTTTAAAGAGAGGCACTTAATGCGCCTCGTCCCAGTTATTACCAACTCCTGCTTCAACCAACAATGGCACGTCGATTTTGCTGCTGTTTTGCATGATGTCGACGATTTTCTCTTTGGCGACGTCTAGGTCTTTTTCAGCTACTTCGAAGATGAGTTCATCGTGTACTTGCATGATCATTTTCACGTCTAGGTCGGTGTCGGCGAGCCAGTCGTGCATGTTGATCATGGCGTATTATCTAGATAGGTTGTTTTTGAGTAAGCTTCTTCTAAAGCATCAAAGGCGTCGGTGGGCACTTCATACTGAAACTGATCTCTACGCCTTTTAGATATCTTACCGTTTTGCTCTAAACAGAAGACTACCAATTTTGAAAGTGTTTTGTCATTAATATCGAACTGTTTATTGATATGGCGTTTTAGGGCGTCGTATTGGTTTAGGTAGGCGACTTCCTGTTTTATATAATGTTCCATGGCTTCGTCACAAGCTTCTGCCATGAGTTCGGAACAGGCGGTGCCATCCCAATGGCGATAGATAGATTCATGACCTTTGAACTTAAAAGCATAGTTTTCTGTGTCTAGGTAGTCTACTTGCCAGAAGGTTCTGGTTTCGGAGGAGTAGGCGCTTAATGCCGCAAGATACTCTCGCTCTTTGTTATGCAAAACAGCTGAGACAGGCAGTAATAGGCCATTCGTGAGCTGGCCACTGCGGCATAGTACGTGATGAAACATAAAGCGTGATAAGCGTCCATTCCCATCCATAAAAGGATGTAGAAACACAAAACCAAATGAGATGACTGCGCCAAGCACAATAGGATCTACTTGATCTGGTAATTGGTTGATAAGATGCTCCCATTCTTGCATGAGTTCGCGGCACAAATTGGGTGAGGGGGGGACGTAAGTGACACCGATTGCGCCCGGGCCATTACTTAAGTAGTTTTGCTCATTGCGATACGAGACAGCCCATTCGTAGGGATTATTGATCGTGGCCTTTTGTAATTCTTTTAAATAATCTTCATCAATTGCACGGGGAATGTGTGCTTGCCTCATTAGATTGGTGTAACGCTGGATTTTATTGGTATCGGGTTGTTCTTTCTCAATGGCAAAGGAATCTTTGGTTTCACTGAGATACACCCAAGATAAAGCGCGATTAAGCATGGCGTCATCTAGCCCATCTGTGAACTCTTTGGCCTTTTGTAGAGTATTGAGTGCTAAAGCCTTTTCTAATCGGTCAGTACGTTTGACGGTAATGCTGTAATCTAATGAGCCGATCAAATTGATATGGACACGCCAGCGTTTATTGGTTTGATTATTTGCGGTTATGAACCGTTCTGGATCTAGCAAGGATATATAGTTACCGCGTGTCAGATCGGTGATGCGTGGTAGCAGTTGCTGATGAAAGTGTTCCCAAAGTAGGCAGGCAATACGGATATATCTCCCCATAGGAGCGGATTCATAACATTCTAAGAGTTCCTCTGAGCTAACTTTGAGCAGTGCTTGGGAAAGTATTTGTAAATTAAGGTCTTCGTATTTCAGTGCAAACAGAATGTGATCGAGTATCTTATCAGAAGGCTTTAATGAAGCAGGCGTCGCTAATGTATTGTCAATTAGCTGTACCTTAGTTACTGGCATAACACGGGCAGATACTTGCAACGGCAGTGCGGTGATATCTGCGCGCTCCAGTAAGTATGCGTAGCCTACGGATGTATTTGTCATATTCAGCACCAAAAAATTTTTACAAAACTAAGATTTTAGTTATATCTGCTTCATTCGCTAAGATAATAGTTACATTCTAGGCATTGTTCCTTGGTGTTGGATATGCCTAAACTGCAATTTAGTCTAAGAAAATGTTTACGGAGCTAAGATTTTTGTTACAAATTGCCATTTCTTCCAGAAAAAAATTACAGGTAGTGTGTAAGTAAGCGTTACTATATGGTTTATCTTCAGGATGACTTGTCATCTGGCCCCTTTCAGTACATTGCTTGTGATGGATCTGCTTAGGGGGCTTTATTTTTCTAATTGGGCTTTTCTTTTGTCTCAATTGCGCATCTGCACGCATTGGTAGATAATTGAACGCAACACGGCTCCTTTCAATGAGGCTACTTGATGTAGCGGATTTGCTTAGGAGTTTTTTTGTACTCAAAAAAGTCTGTAGCCGCTAGGAGCTGTGGGTAAAAAAAGCTTTCGAGCAGACTATCTTGGTTATTTTACATCCTGTCTGAAGGTTTTTTATCATTGACTGTTTGTTGTCGGTTGCAATACGTTGGTGCCAGTACTAAAATTAATCATGTAGAAGGGCTTAACATATGACTCATTACTGGATTGTCCATATGTTCTCACGCTACCAATGATTCGCCAGTGACATCGTTGTTGATGGTTAGACTAAACATTGTTTAGTCACCCTGACCCCAAAGAGCTAAAGGGCTGCCACGAACTATCATTTTTCATTTCAAAAAAGAGCATTTGTCATGCTCTTTTTTTATGTCTGTTCTATATCATTGCGATGACTGTCCCTGGGTGGGATTTTCTATCGTAGGCGCTGATAATGTCGTAATAGGTTTTGTCTTTGGATAGTCTTAAAATGACCAGCCCAGTCTTGGACTCTATAACCAGCGCGGCGTTTTCGTCTTTCACCGTGTCAACAATGACGGTTGCTCCGTCAGTTATGATGGATTGTATATAACCCGATACTTGACTTGGGCAGGTAATGCCAATTTCTTTACTATGTTTTTCATAGATATGTCTAACACCAAATGCCCCTGATCTTGTTCTTCCAAAGCCTGCAAAGCCGACTTTCAATCTAATCTCTAGTTCTGGCCAGTGAGCGTTATTTTTAGGAAAGGTACCAAATGAAAGTGAGCCGTTCGTTGTCGTAACAAAGGCGTTTTTACTGCGTTTGTGCGACATCCATTCGACTGAAAGGTCGCTATGTAGAATGGTGGTTTCCATTTAATCCCTTAAGTTTAAAGCAGGCTCTTCCTTGAGCCTTGCTCGTATTCATTTGTTATTTTAGAGCCTTAATGCGCCTCGTCCCAGTTATTACCAACCCCCGCTTCAACCAGTAGCGGCACGTCTATCTGGCTGCTGTTTTGCATGATGTCGACGATTTTCTTTTGTGCGGCATCGAGGTCTTTTTCGGCCACTTCAAAGATCAATTCATCGTGTACTTGCATGATCATTTTCACGTCTAGGTCGGTGTCGGCGAGCCAGTCGTGCATCTTGATCATGGCGCGTTTGATGATGTCGGCGGCGGAGCCTTGCATTGGGGCGTTGATGGCGGTGCGTTCGGCGGCTTGGCGCATCATGGCGTTTTTCGCTTTGATGTCTGGCAGGTACAAACGGCGGCCGTAGATGGTTTCGACAAAGCCTTTTTCTTTCGCGCCTTCGCGGGTGTTTTCCATGTATTGCTGTACGCCTGGGTAACGTTCGAAGTAGCGTTTGATGTATTTTCCCGCTTCTGGGCGACCAATACCCAGTTGTTTCGCTAGACCAAAGGCGGACATGCCGTAGATCAAGCCGAAGTTGATGGCTTTGGCGCGACGACGTTGTTCAGTGGTGACTTCTTCTAAGCTAACGTCGAAAACTTCCGCTGCGGTGGCTTTGTGCACGTCGGCGTCTTTGGCGAAGGCATCTAATAGCCCTTTATCTTGGGACAAGTGAGCCATGATGCGTAATTCGATTTGCGAGTAATCGGCGGCGACCAGTTTGTAACCTTGTGGAGCGATAAAGGCTTGGCGAATGCGACGGCCTTCGGTAGTTCGAATGGGGATGTTCTGCAAGTTCGGATCGGTCGATGACAAACGGCCTGTCGCGGTGACGGCTTGGTGGTAAGAGGTATGAATGCGGCCCGTTTTCTGGATCATCTCTGGCAATTTATCGGTATAGGTGGATTTCAACTTAGACAGACTGCGGTGTTCCATGATCAAACGCGGCAATTCGTACTCTTGCGCCAGTTCTTGCAAGATCGGCTCCGCCGTGGATGGCTGGCCTTTGGGGGTTTTCTTGATAACGG
Source organism: Marinomonas sp. 63XJN7_7_ISO-PGPR-S23-202 (assembly GCF_056173505.1). Taxonomy (NCBI): domain Bacteria; kingdom Pseudomonadati; phylum Pseudomonadota; class Gammaproteobacteria; order Oceanospirillales; family Oceanospirillaceae; genus Marinomonas; species Marinomonas sp. 63XJN7_7_ISO-PGPR-S23-202. Next base: position 283,457 of record NZ_CM149677.1, read on the forward strand.
GCAAGCCTTGTTTTTCGAACAGGATCACTTGTAGCTGTTTCGGTGAGCTAAGGTTAAAGCTTTCGCCCGCTTCTTCGTGGGCTTTGATCTCAATCTCTTGCAGTTTGCCGGCGATTTCACCACTTTGGATGTGTAAAAGCTCTGGGTCGATCAAGGCGCCAGTTTGTTCCATTTTCGCCAAGACGGGAATCAATGGGCATTCGATGTCTTTAAAAATGCTGACCAATTCGGGTGTGGTTTCGATTTTTGGCCAAATGGCTTGATGCAAACGCAAAGTGATGTCGGCGTCTTCAGCGGCATAAAACGCGGCCACGTCGAGTTCGATTTGATTGAAGGTTTTTTGTTTCGCACCTTTGCCGGCAATGTCTTCAAAGCTCACGTTGGTGTGACCGAGGAACTTGCTGGCCAAGGTGTCCATGTCATGACGGGAACTCACGGAATTGTAGACGTAGGATTCCAACATGGTGTCGTAAGCGATGCCGCGCAAAGTAATGCCATAGTTATTGAGCACGTTGGCGTCGTATTTTAGGTGTTGACCCACTTTGGCTTGGCTGTCGTCTTCGAGCCAAGGTTTTAGCTGCTCTAGTACCCAATCGCGGTCCAGTTGTTCGGGGGCGCCTTCGTAGTCGTGGGCGACGGGTACATAAGCTGCTTCGCCTACTTCTACTGAGAAAGACAAGCCCACCAGTTCGGCGGCCATGTAGTTCAGCGAGGTGGTTTCGGTGTCGAAGGCAACCAGTTCGGCGGCTTGAATTTTCTTTAGCCAAACGGCAAAGGTCTCTTTATCCAATACCGTGGTGTAGTTGGCTTCGAGGTCGGACTTAACGGGTGTGTCCACTTGGCCGTCTTTTTGTTCAGAAGAAATATTACCAACCGTATCGCTGGCGGTTTCGACGCTCGGCGCTTTGTCCAGATCAGATAGCCAGGTTTTGAATTCCAGCTTGGTATACCACTCGCGCAGTTTTTCTTTGTCGGCTTCGCCATTTTTCAGGTCTTGCGGGTCGAAGGGCAGGTCCACGTCGCATTTGATGGTTGCCAGAGTGTAAGACAGTTCTGCCATTTCTTTGTTGTCTTCCATCTTTTTCGCCATGGTTTTGGAACCACGGAAGCCCAAAGCGGCAATCTCGTCTAAGCGGTTGTAGATGTCTTTGATGCTACCTAACCCTTGTAACAAGGCAAGGGCGGTTTTTTCTCCAACCCCTGGCACGCCAGGGATATTATCGACTTTGTCGCCCATCAGAGCGAGGTAATCGATTATCAGTTCAGGTGGAATGCCGAATTTGTCTTTGACGCCTTGGATGTCCATGACGGTATTGTTCATGGTGTTCACTAGGGTGACTTTTTCGGTGACCAGTTGGGCCATGTCTTTATCGCCCGTGGAAACAACGACCTCACGGCCTTGCTCGCCCACTTGCTTGGCAATGGTGCCGATAACGTCGTCGGCTTCGACGCCATCAATAATGACGAGCGGCAACCCCATGGCTTCCACCATACGGTGAATGGGCTCAATTTGTGGACGAAGGTCGTCGGGCATGGGCGGACGGTGTGCTTTGTAGTCGCTGTAGATCTCGTCGCGGAAGGTTTTGCCCTTGGCATCGAAAATGATCACCATGGGGGAATCAGGGTAGGTTTTGATAAGGCTGCGGATCATGCTGATTACACCGCGGGTGGCGTTGGTCGGATGACCATCGCTGGTATGCATCGGTGGAATCGCGTGGAATGCTCGATAAAGGTAGGATGAACCGTCTACCAAAACCATAGGTGGTGTGTGTGTTTTAGAATCCGTAGCCAAAATAGAACCTCTTTATGAATCGGCAAATATGAGGCCTATTCTAAGCGGTTGAGATGATTTTTACAGTCTAAACTGGAATTAAGTGCTTTAGCTAGGCCGTGTCTTGGGTGAGACACAATCTAAGAGAGCGTGTTATTGTAAATAATGGCCTGATTCCGTCCGTTATTTTTGGCGTAGTAGAGGGCTTTGTCGGCTTGTTCAATTAAATCGATAAAGTGTTCACAGGACTGAATTTCAGACTGACCTACACTAACGGTTAATTTTCCGACCGTTTTATAGGGCAGGTTGCTCATGGCGATCTGAAACATGGAGCCAATATTGGCGGCAGACTGCTTCTTTGGATTCGCTAATATGACGGTAAACTCTTCTCCCCCCCAACGGGCAATGGCGTGTTTTTCAAAATAGATGGAGCGCATTCTGGACGCGACTTCGATGAGAACTTTGTCGCCAGTCGTGTGCCCGTAGCGGTCATTGATGCTTTTAAAATGATCCACATCGATCAGAATCACACAGATTTGGTCACTTGCTGTGAGTTGGTCCAGCCAATGTTTTAATCCGCGACGATTGTACACATCGGTTAAAAAATCACGATCGGCTTCTGCTTCCGAGCGCCGAAGACTAAAGGTCATTTCATCCATATGATGACGGATGCCACTTTGATAAGGGTAGATAACATACAGTATTAAACAGGCTGGGCCGAATAATGAAACGAGTTCATAGCCCCGTTCTGTATGCAGTTCAGCAGGATGATAAATAAGATAATGAAACGTCGGGATGGCGATCACTGACCATGAGAGTACGACGTATTTTTTTTGCCTTCTTGGTAGCATCATTAACCCTAAAATTAATAAAGATAAGGTAATGCCGGATGTGGGGGGAAGCCTCTCTATTAACAGCCATTTGCCTTGCCATGCCATGACAATAAAGTAAAGACTTGGTGGAACAAAGGACACTATCACTAGGGCAAGGAAGGCTCTAACTGTATTCTTGAAGTGGGCCTGAGGGTTAACATAGAAATAGATCAATAGCGCTAGGCAGCAGAACATGATAATCCGCGGAGCGATGATGTCGAATAGGTATTTAGAAGGAAAATAAAAAAAGAAAATGTTATAGAATAGACAGCAAACAAGGGAGGCTCCAAGAACCCTATATAAAGCAGCGATGGCTAGTTTGCTTTCTTCAGCTTTTAGTCTCAAGGGGTGACTCCGAGTATGTCTTATTAAATAGGATGAAAAAGCCCGTGTTTATTGTGTTTATATGGCTTGATTCGATCAATCGACACTTTTTCTTCCTGTTTTAACCTAACGCTATCTAGTGAGTGTCAGCTTTTATTCTTTTCCTTTTTATGGCGTCTTTTTTTAGACCGTCTTCTTGATTTTGTTCATAAAGTGACCTCTTTAAGTATAAGAAGGTTCTATTGGAATTGCTATGTAGCTTGGGTCTGGCTGTTCTTGTCAGCTTAAGTACAAACTTGAAAGGTAAGTTTAGATGCCAAATCGGCAAATTGCTTAAATTAAGAAAATTTTTTTAGTCAGACGGTAGAATTACATAGAACAAATTGACCTTTTGATGCTTATTGTGGAGCATAGGCGTGTTGAGGTCTTTGCTCTGTAACAGGATTTGTAAAAACGGATGAGCAATGGATTTGAGTGACTTATCAATCGGGGCGAGCATGGCTCTAACGTGATGAAAAGGCCTCTTTATTATGTTATTCGATTTCTTTATTAACGATTTATAGGTAGAAACTTGGCTGTTTACACTTCCCTCTCGGATTCTGACATGCGCGGCCTTGTGGCTGATTATTATTTAGGTGAACTGGTTTCCTTTAAGGGGATTGCTGGTGGTGTAGAAAACACCAATTATTTTCTCACAACCACCACAGGAAAGTATGTGGTGACTTTGTTTGAAGAGTTCGAATTTGACGAGGTTCCGTATTTTTTGAATGTGGTGGCGCATTTAAAGCATAAGGGCTTTAACGTACCTGCGGCGTTGATTGATATTCATGGGGAGCGTTTGCGCGTAGTGAAGGGGCGTCCCACTATCATTGTTGATTGTTTCCCGGGTAGTGAATTGAAAGCAACAGACGTGGATTCGTGCCGTTTGATGGGGGCGGCATTGGCGAAGCTGCATGTGGCAGGGGAAGACTTTGCCGAGCACCGTGAAAGTCATCGAGGCATGGAATGGTGGCGTGAAACGAGCAAAGCCATTGAGCCTGAGCTAGAGCCTGAACAAGCCACACTGTTGATGTCGCAAGTGGCCGAGTTTGACGTGTTTATTGCTCAGCATGATGATTTACCGAAGACGACCATTCATGGGGATCTTTTTTATAACAACACGTTATTTGAGAATGGGCAGTTATCTGCGATTATTGATTTTTATAATGCCTGCTATTCTTGGTCCATGTACGATTTTGCCATTGTGGTGAATGATTGGTGCTCAGACATGGCCACAGGCGAGCTTGATATGGAAAAATATCGCTCATTAGTGAACGCTTACATACATGAGCGAGAGCCAAGTGCTGAAGAGATTGCGTCTTGGCCTTATATGCTACGCATCGCCGCGTTGCGCTTTTGGTTATCTCGTTTGGAGGCTTGGCATAAGGCGAAGCATGATCCTGAACGTTTGGCTCAGCAACACGATCCGCGTGAATTTCAACGTATTTTAGAGGCGCGAGTGCGTTATGCACCAGCTTTGATGGAGTAATGGTCTTGTCTCCTTTTTCTGTGTTGCGTGGTGTTGTGCTTTTTTTGGGGACGCTGTTAGGCGCGAATCAGGCGTTGGCTCATCCTCATATATGGGTGGATTCACAGTATCAAATCATGGTGAATACCCCAGCGATCCAAACGTTTTATGCGACCTGGTCAATGGATGCCTTTACCTCTCTTAGTCTGCTGCAAAATTACGATACAAATGGTGATGGTAAGTTAACGGGTGAAGAGCGCAAAGAGCTATTAAAAGGCCTGCAAAACCTGAAAAAAAATGACTATTTTATTCAGCTCAAAGTAAACCAAAAAGCCATTAGGCCAAAAGATGTTGAGATTACGCATTTTAGCTTTAAAAATAAGCAGCTTATGATAGATCTCAAAGTGACATTAAAGGCGCCTGTGAATCTCTATCAGTCCACTTTGAGCCTGGCTTTTGGTGATTCAGATTACTACTTTGCTATGGTGCCATCGGAAGAAGGCTTGTTGCGTCTTTCTGGCAAGTTGGCAGAAAGTTGTACGCTCATTAGTCACGATGGCAAAGAGCGAGGCATTGAGACCTGGGTGGATTTAACCTGCGGACCACTGCGGTAACATTTTGCATGATCATCCTATCGTCCATTTTCTGAAGGGCTTTTATTTATGTTAGAGCATTTCCAATGGTTGCCTTTTCTCGCTGCGATTACACTGCTGACCTTAAGTCCAGGTGTGGACACCATTTTGGTGATGCGTAATGCGTCATCCGGCGGTTGGCGTTTAGGCTTTTTGACGAGCTTAGGTATTTGCATGGGGTTATTTGCCCATGCGACGGTGTCTGCATTGGGGTTGTCGGTCATTCTACTGGGGTCGGCTGAGTTGTTTACCGTCTTTAAGCTGCTTGGCGCCGCCTACCTTGTGTATTTGGGGGTGCAAGCCATCCGCAGTGCGTTGGCTCCAAAGGGTATGACGTTTAAGGAGGTAAAATCCCCTAGAGCTCTGACGCGCGGGGGATGTTTTCGCCAGGGTCTTTTGTCGAATGTATTGAATCCGAAACCGATTATTTTTTACATGGCATTTTTGCCTCAATTTATTGATCCTGCCCATTCGGCCTTGGTTCAATCGCTTTTTATGGCCTCCCTTCACTTTATCATAGCGATGGTGTGGCAAACGTTTCTCGCGCTTATGGTTCATCGAGCGCGCGTATGGCTGGCGCGACCAAAAGTGGCGCAAGTCTTGGATAGTCTAACGGGCGTATTGCTGTTGGGCTTTGGTGTGAAACTCGCATTGATTCAAAGGTGATCCCTTGTTAACCAATGCCGATCTTGGATAACTCTCTTGATAAGCTTATTAATTACGACTTGGATTAAATTCTTTTTCCTGTTTGCTCCCTTTTTTGTGCTGTCTATGTTTCTCGCGTTAACGCGAGGTGAATCTGCGGCCTCACGACGACAGGTGGCCAACAAGGCGCTGATCGCTTCATTGGTCATTGCTATGGTGCTGCTATTTTTTGGTGGTGCATTGTTTAACGTGCTGGGCATTACCTTGGATGCTTTCCGGATTGGTTCCGGTGTGTTGCTGTTTTTATCCGCCTTAAGCTTGGTCAAAGATGGTACACGCAACCATGCGGTAGGTATGCCGAGTGAAGAGCGTGACGATGTATCCGTGGTGCCCTTGGCGGTGCCGATTATCATTGGTCCGGCGACCATCGGTACTATTTTGGTATACGGCGCTGAACTTCATGGTTGGCATTTAGTCATGGGGATCATGGGATTGCTGCTGGCCCTCTTATCTTTGGCGGTGATTTTGTATTCTGGTTCGCTAATCGAAAAAATACTGGGGCGAACAGGATTAAACGTCTTGTCTAAAATTACGGGCTTGATTTTGGCCGCAATGGCGTCGCAAATTTTAATGAGTGGCGTGATGGGCTTTTTACATCCAGCTTAACGGTCAGTGTTTTTGTTCCCCTAATAGCCAGCGGTTTGCTACTGAAGGTAATTTTTTGAAACGGCGTGTTAGTACGTTGAGTTCTTCTTGTTATAATATAACGGAAATGTTTTTTAAGTGAGAAGTGGATGGCTAAGAGCGCCGTTTTTTTATTGATGTCTTGTGTATGTCTGTCGATACCGATTGATGCCTATGCCGCTTGGGATTGGGGGGATTTTGGTTATACACGCTTTCTTAACTGGGTAGTCTACGAGCAGGTGGATTTACATCGTCAGTTGGTGATGGCGGTGCAAAAGCTAAGTCGTAACGATAGTCCAGCGCTGCTATGGTCTTTAGTCTCCGGTAGCTTTATTTATGGCATTTTCCATGCAGCGGGGCCAGGTCACGGTAAAGCGGTTATTTCTTCTTATATGTTAGCCAGCCGAGCGCCACTGCGTCGTGCTATTGGTCTGTCTTTCTTGTGTGCGGCCGTACAAGGTTTGATGGCGGTGGCCTTGATTGTGGTGTTGGGGCAGATGTTTTCCCTAGTCGGAAAGGCCATGCAGATCAGTCAGTTTTTTGAGATCGCCAGTTTTGCTGCTGTGGGCTTGATTGGTGTCTGGATGTTGGTGCGTTTACTACGGGGTAAGTCCAGTTGTGGACACGATCATTCCCATGATCACGATGGTGAGCACAAAGGTTGTGGCGATCCGGTTTGTCAACATCATCATGGTGAAGTCAAGTCTGCTGAGCAGGTTGTGTTGGATGACCAAAAGGCGGATCGCCGTAGCATTTGGGCCATGGTAGGCGCCGTGGGGATCCGTCCGTGTACTGGTGCTGTGTTGGTGTTGGTGTTTTCCATGAGTGCAGGCATTTTTCACTGGGGGTTGGTGGCGACAGCGGCGATGTCTTTGGGAACGGCCATCACGGTGGCAGGGTTGGCGATCATTAGTGTTATGATACGCGACGGCAGTTTTGCCATTACAGGTACACAAGGCGTCTGGCAGAGGCGGTTGTCCGTTAGCTTTGGGTATTTTGCGGCAATTGCATTAATTATTATCAGTATTTCCATGATTTGGACGTACGCAAGCTATGCAGGAAGGCCTTTTTAATGAGTGAAAAACACAATCATCCTAAGGATGAAGAGCATCACGATCATGACCATTGTGTTGAATCGGCGCTGCAGACGGCGGAAGCATTGTGTCTGGAACAAGGGCAACGTTTAACCAAGGTGCGTCGTCGGGCATTGGAATTGATCTGGGAAAGTCACCGCCCGCTAGGGGCGTATCAGTTATTGGCAAAATTGGCGGAAGAGGGATTTAATTCGGCTCCACCGACAGTCTACCGTGCGTTGGACTTTTTACTCGGTGCAGGTTTAATCCACAAGGTGGAGTCTATGAATGCCTATTTGGGGTGTGCCCATGCGGACAGAGCCCATAAAGGGTATTTTTTGATTTGCGACGAATGCCACAATGTCATGGAGTTCGATTATCAAGATATTCACGCCTCATTGATCGATAAAGCCAAAAAACAAGGCTTTGAATTACGTGCGGAAACCATTGAGTTAACGGGGTTATGCGCCGCCTGTAAAAGTGCGGGTGAAGCTGCCAAAAAAGTCGCTAAGGATAAGTCGTGAGTATCCGTTTAGTCTCGTTCGAAAATATCGGTATTACGTTTGATCAGCGTATTTTATTGTCCAATATTGATATGACCATAGACGAGGGGGAGATAGTCACCCTGATTGGCCCGAATGGCAGTGGCAAAAGTACCTTGATTCGTACTTTGCTGGGGTTGCAAGCGCCGACCTCTGGTAAAGTGATACGTAATAAAGCATTACGCATTGGCTATATGCCACAGAAGTTGCATATTGATCCCACTCTCCCCCTGACGGTGAAGCACTTTTTGGCGCTGGTTCGTAACGTTAATAAGCGTGATATTTTACCGACACTGGAAAAGGTCGGCGTTGAGTATTTGCTGGATTCACAAGTACATGTGCTGTCAGGCGGAGAAACGCAGCGGGTATTATTGGCGCGTGCTTTATTAAGTCGTCCGAATTTATTGGTATTAGATGAACCAGTACAAGGTGTGGACGTGAATGGCCAGGTGGCGCTTTATAACTTGATAGAAAATATCCGCAATGAGTTGCATTGTGCTGTACTGATGGTGTCCCACGATTTGCATTTAGTCATGGCCAAAACCGATACAGTGGTGTGCATTAATCAGCATGTATGCTGCTCGGGTACGCCTCAACAGGTAACTGGACACCCCGCTTATCAGGCTTTATTTGGCATTCCTGGAGCCGAAGAGTCCATCGCCATTTATGCCCATCAACACGACCATGTTCATGATAAGCATGGCGACGTACTCGACGCCGATACCTCGCAGGAGGGTGATCACCAGGATCACGCCCATTGCTCCCACCATTAATGTCTTTATATCTATGTGTCGTTTTCTACGTGCCAGTTTGGAGTATTCTGTAATATGATGGATTTTTTAATCAGAGCCTTAGTCGGGGGGCTGGGCGTCGCGGCGGTAGCAGGGCCATTAGGCTCCTTTGTGGTATGGCGACGTATGGCGTATTTTGGAGATACGCTTGCCCATTCGGCCTTGCTAGGGGTGGCGCTGGGCTTTTTGCTGAATGTTAATTTGAACCTGGCTATTATCGTTTTATGTGTGGGTCTGGCTGCTGTTTTGGTAACGTTGCAAAAAAAACACATCATTGCCACGGATACCTTGTTGGGGATTCTCGCCCACTCTTCTCTTTCTCTTGGTCTGGTGGCGGTGAGCTTTCTCGATAATATCCGCATCGATTTAATGGCGTATTTATTTGGCGATTTGCTGGCGATTAGTCAGACCGATTTGTATTGGGTGTATGGTGGTGGTTTGCTCGTTATTGCTTTACTGGTGGCTTTTTGGAAGCCATTATTAGCCATGACGGTGAACGAAGAGTTAGCAAAAGTGGAAGGCTATCCAGTGGAATCGATCCGGCTGCTTCTGATGTTGCTGGTGGCGCTGGTCATTGCGGTGGCGATGAAAATCGTAGGGGTGTTGCTGATCACCTCTTTGATGATCATTCCCGCTGCGACCGCTCGCAAGGTGTCTGGTACGCCGATTCAAATGGCGGTAATTGCTAGCTTTATTGGTTGTTTGTCCGTATGTGGTGGCTTGTGGGCATCTTATCATTGGGATACCCCAACCGGACCCAGTGTGGTGGTGTGTGCTGCCATGTTGTTTTTGATTACTTATAGTTTACCGTTTAGACGGCGTTAGTGAGTGGTATACTTTTTTCATCGATAAACAATGGCGTTAAAAAATGAAAGATCTAAAAGACACTGTCTGTGTCGAACCAGTAACGCCTCCAAAGATGGGGCGTACAAAAAGATTGGCTTTTCAGATCATCGCCGTCTTGAGCTTGATTATGGCGTTTGTTGGTATTTTGGTGCCTGGTATTCCTGCCACTGAGTTTATTTTGTTGTGTGCTTGGTCTTCTGCTAAAGCATCGCCGCGTATTTATCGATTTTTGCATGAAAACCGTTTTACGGGCCCTCTGTTGTATAACTGGCATCATGGACGCGTCGTCTCTAGAAAAAGTAAAATCGCTGCCACCATTAGTATGCTGGTCTGCGCTATTTTATTGTTACTAAGTGCCTTGCATCCCTTACTGATTGCGTTGTGTATCGGGTGTATGTTGTGCGCCAATATATGGATATGGTCTCGTCCCGAATCCGTAAAAAAGGCGACTGTTTAGCTTGGCGGTTATTTCGTATTGTTTCTACCATTAATGACATTAAATACTGAATGAGACAAAAAATGGCCGTTACCTTGAATGAAAAAGATCAACACTCCCTCGCTAAATGTTTAAAACTGTCTACTCGAGAGGATCACGATGGGGTAGACCAGATGGTGATGTCCTCTGAACCCTTCGCCAGCCAAGAAAATTATGCGAAGTTTCTAACGCTGCAGTATCTTTTTCATCTTAGTGTTGCCCCTTTGTATCAGCATGAACCATTGCAAGCCATGCTACCAGGGCTTAGTACATTATCGCGTTTGGCCGCAGTCGAAGCGGATTTGGCGGATCTTGGCTTAACTCCGCAGGTTGATGTCAGTATGGTGGCGAGAGTGGATGATGTATACGAGGCCATTGGTTGGTTATATTGCAGCGAAGGGTCGAACATCGGCGCCGCTTTTTTGTATAAAGAAACGCAAAAACTCTACTATGATAAAGATCATGGTGCACGGCACTTAGCGTCGCCCATTGAAGGTCGAGCCCTCCATTGGCGCCAATTTGTCGTGAAGTTGGATGCTCTGGAACTGACTGATGAGCAATCCCATCGTGTGTTAAAAGGCGCTGTTGACGCCTTTGATTTTTATAAAACCACATTACGACGTATTTTCTAATAGGTCCGCTCAAATGGGGCTGGAAACTTTACAGTGTCTCAGTCGGTTTGCTCATCACCAAACGCAAGAATCGATCTCCATGTTTACCCTTCCTATGTCGAAGCATTACGCTTTGTTAATCCAATGATCCACAGAGAGCTTACCTGCTCCTTTTAGCATCAGCAGTAGGGTAAGAGCTAACCAAGTGGCATGGGTTGGGTAAGCGTCTGGGTAGACGAAAATCTCAATCACCAGAGTCATAAAGGCCAAGCCAAATGCCGCTAAACGCGTAAATAAGCCGAATAAAATCAAGGTCGACAAAATATGCTCTGCCAAGGCCGCCATCACAGCGGCAACCACAGGGGCGAGCAGTGGCAGCTTGTAATCGTTCTCGAATAAATAAATCGCGGTGTCCGACAGGTGTGGCCAGCCTAGATGTATGTGTCCACTGATAATGTCTAAGGAGAATCCTTCGATTTTAGTCTGACCGGATTTCCAGAATACCGCAGCGATACCAAAGCGGGCTATGAACAAAATCACGGACTCCGGAATCAGATGAAACAGACTCTCACTTCTAGATAGTATGAAACGCACCATAGTGTTTTCCTTATTCTTCTTGTTGGTGAATGGCTGGTGGTTGGTTCGAAATGCGGCTAATTAGCTGCCACTCGATCAACTTGGCCAGCATGTTGCCTAGGTCAAAATCGGCTTCATCTGGAATAGCCTCTTCCAGTGATTTGTGCTGCAAGAGGTTCTTTAAAAAACAAGCTTCGCTAAAGCGGATAACATGCAGTTGTGCATAAAGAAACGATTTACATAAAAGTAAATACTCACTCTCATAAATATCCACGTCGTCTAAGCGTAATTTTCCATCGCTCTGATGGGCCTGATACAAGGAGCCAATGGCAAAGGGAGAGGCGAATAGTTGCGTACTGGAAGGTAAATTCAGATAAAGCGTACTGGGATCTTCAACCTTGGCAAACACCGTGACAACCTCTTCTCGAGTCAGTGTGTCGTGCTCGCTTTCGTGAGTCAGTGTGAGCAAATTGTGCTCCAATGCCGCAAGGTCGGCCAAAAAAGGCAGACTGTTAGCGGCTTCAAAACCTCGAATAAAGTCTGCAAAGTTCTGCCCGTACTCGTGCAAGATAGGCGAACTTGGGGGATGTTCAACAATGTAAGCCCGTGCCATGGCACGAAAGAAATCATCGCCCACTACAGAATGGGTAACCGGAAAAATGTCGCTCAGTGTTTCAATCAAAGAGACAAAGACATTGTTGCGATAGACGTTTAAGCGCGTTTCTTTTTCTGCTAAAGAGCCTGCTTTGATCTCGTTATAGAAGCGTGCGTCTTGGGAGAAAAGAGCGAATTTAAAGTGCGAGTTCATGATGCCTCTCCTGGATTACCGCCTGTCGAAGTTCATCCGCAAACTGAGCCTCTTTCATCAATTCGGTAATGGGCGGCAGATTACCGTCCCTTTCAATCAAGGTTGGAATATCGCCAGCCAGTCGCAGGGTGTGTTGGTAAAGCACCCAAACACTTTGGCTCACTGTGTCATCGTGACTGTCGATTTTCAGCGGAGTCTCTTGATTCGCATCCATGGTGTGACCTGCCAAGTGAATTTGGCCCACAGCGTTCATCGGAAAAGCGTCCAAATACTCGTAAGGATTTCCTCTACGATTAAAACAAGACACTTCTACGTTATTCACATCAAGTAAGAGGCCGCAGCCTGTACGGTTAGCGATGGTGCTCAAAAATTCGACTTCACTCATATCACTACGAGCGAATTCAAAGTAGGTGGAAGGATTCTCCAACAGTATAGGACGCTGTAAACGCTCTTGAACTTGATCGATGTGCTGGCAAACTCGATCCAGTGTTGTTTGATCATACGGCACAGGAAGTAAGTCATTCAAATAATGCGAATCATGGGACGACCACGCAAGGTGTTCGGAAAACACCTCTGGTTGAATCATCTCAACCAGTGTTGCGACGCGTTCTAAATGCTCTACATCTAAAGGGGATTCTCCACCAATGGATAATCCCACACCATGTACGGTAATCGGGTAATGTTCGCGGATTTGCGCGAGGAAGTGTGGCGCCGGACCCCCTTTACTCAGATAGTTTTCGGCGTGAATCTCAAAGAAACCTATCTCAGGAAAATCGGTCAAGATAGTCTGATAATAAATGGGTTTTAGACTGATACCAGTACGGGATAAAAAGCCCGAAGAGGCGCTTAGCGCGTCTTCGGCTTTGTTTGCTAAACAAGACATGAAAAAAGCTCCGGTGTCTGTTTAGAAGGCTTTTAACTGGCCGTGGCCAGTGGGAGAGGTAGACGATTTCATGTCCATGCAAGTGCCAGCTGGAACGAGTTTGAAGGCATTGCCTTGATCGTCCACCTTTGACGTTCCCGCACAGGTCGTGCCTGGGCCTGCTTTACAATCATTTTGGCCTGCCATAGCAACACCAAAGCATTTTTCTTTGCTAGCCGCTTGTGCTGGCATCGCAACGGCAGATAGGGCAACGGCAGTACCAAGGGCTAGTGCTAGAGTCGCTTTTGTGTTTTTCATGGGTGTATCCTCTTTTTTCGTTATTGGATTGTATAAACAAGGTGGGCGAATGGCCTTTCCTTGTGATGACATTCCTTTGTCGAAGTGAGGAAGGGATTTCTTACACAAAAACAGAAAAAAATATTAAAAAAATTATTCGTGTTTTGATTCTTTAACGTAACGCTTTGAAATAGTTCGTAATTCTTCTACTTGATGAGAAAAGCGTCGGCATGATACACAGATGGTGGTATGCACGCCTAAGGATACTTTTTCCTTGGTGTTCATTGGACGGTCAAGTTTTTCAGAAAGAAGTTGAGTAGCTTGTTTGCAATTCATGATGTTGGCTCCGCTGCGTACCAGTTGTCTTCTAAGCATTCACGTAAACGCAAACGCGCGCGGTAAAGAGTGACGTTGAGGTTAGTGATGGTCAGTTCCTCGTTGTAGCAGATCTCGCTGGTTTCCATTTCCAGAAACTCGCGCATCATAAACAAGCGACCATATTTTTCTGGCAAAGCGTTTAGGCAGGCATCAAACACGCGCCAGAAATGTTCGTTTTCCACGCCATGGTCCGGGTCATCCCATTTTCGTGGTCGCTCACTTTTCTGCCAATGGCCATTTTCCGTAAATAGTGTCTCGATCAACGCTTCGCCATTGATATTCGGGCCCTCTTCTAATTGGCTGGCGGCGGTATGGCGTTTTTCTTTGCGGAGTAAGTCGATCACCTTGTTTTTTAGGATGGAGAAGACCCAGGTTTTTAGTGCCGCTTGGCGCTCAAAGCGCTCAATATTTTGATAGGCGGAAATCATCGCTTCCTGTACGGCGTCTTCAGCAAGTTGCTCGTCGCGTACTTGTAGAAGGGCAAATTTTAGCATTTGCTGACGCAGTTCTTGGGTGAACTCGGCGTCAAAAAAAATGCCTATATTAGGAGACGGTGATGAGCCGGGTGAGGTGCTAGCGTTTGTCATGTAAGCCTCTGCTTGTCGTTTATCCTAGTTTAGACGTCAATAGTAGAGTTTTTCTTACACACATTAGGAATATTTTTTATTAAAATAAAAAAAGCCCTTATTCATTAAGGGCTTTAAAGGCTTCTTTAATTTTTTTCTGACTGTAAGGTGGTGCAATGCTGCCAGCAAATTGTCCTTTAGGGTTCACCAATAAGAGCAGTCCTTGGCTTTCGTGATAGCCTTCTTTTTCCGTGATGAGGGCGATTTGTTTATACAAAGGAGAAAAAGGGCGAATAACCACCTGACCACTTTGTTCGAAAGCCATGGATTCACCTTGGCAGATAGCATCACAAATAGTCGGTTGCAGTAGCAAGCCAAACCAGCTGCCAATATTTGCCCCAGGCTTGCCCTTTAAGGAAGGTAAAGCATATGGCTCAGGCAGCAAGGTAATATCAAGGGCCGCTTGTTGTGGTTTGGATAAATGAGGTTCTTCTGAATAAAACCGATAATGTGCGCTGATCTGCCAAATAATGAAAATACCGAGACACAGAGAACCTAGCCAGATGAAATTGGAGCGTTTCATTCTTGATGACCTGATGTTAATTGTGCGGCTTCGGCTAAGTACTCATCTTTGAGTTTGACATAGTTAAGGCCAGCGTATCGAAAGTATTCGATTTCTTTCGCGCTTAATGGGCGGGCTTGTTTGACAGGTGAACCCATATACAAAAAGCCAGACGCCAAACGTTTGCCTGGTGGTACCAAAGAGCCAGCACCAATGATCACTTCCTCTTCGATCACCGCGCCATCCAAAATGGTAGTACCCATTCCCACTAAAACCTTGTTGCCGATTTCACAACCGTGGAGCATCGACATATGGCCTACAGTGACATCGTCGCCAATGGTTAAAGGATGGCCTTCTGGTTTATAGGAACTGGCATGGGTAATGTGCAGACAAGAGTTGTCTTGAATGCTGGTTCTCGCGCCGATGCGAATACGATGCATGTCGCCTCGAATAGCGACCAAAGGCCAAACGGAGCTGTCTTCGCCAATTTCCACGTCGCCAATGATAACGGCGCTCTCGTCGACCCAAACGCGGTCCCCTAGTTGTGGTGTGTGGCCACGGAAAGATTTCATCACCATATCGCCTCTCTATTTTAATGGTTCTATGTGCAGTGCTTCTATGTGCAGTAAACGGGGACTATCAGAATGATAGCCTCTTAGATGTTGAAAAA
This sequence comes from Marinomonas sp. 63XJN7_7_ISO-PGPR-S23-202, assembly GCF_056173505.1. Classification (NCBI taxonomy): domain Bacteria; kingdom Pseudomonadati; phylum Pseudomonadota; class Gammaproteobacteria; order Oceanospirillales; family Oceanospirillaceae; genus Marinomonas; species Marinomonas sp. 63XJN7_7_ISO-PGPR-S23-202. The sequence continues at coordinate 298,949 of NZ_CM149677.1, forward strand.
AAGCACACAAGCCTTATGTTAGTTACTGTGACTGGTTATTGTTACATACGCAAACCTAGAGGTAACGACCAAGGTATCAATACCGTGTTGAAGTAGAGTCAAGATGCTCTTATAACTCATTGTCACTGCTTTTGGCCTATTTCCCCGTCTTGGTTTGAGACTTCGGCAAAGGTCTTATTTAATAACCAATCTACTGAAACGATTCTTCGTTAGTGATAAAAGGATAACATGATATGTCTCAATCTGTATGGGATGCCACCAGTTTACCCGTCTTTTCCGACTTGAAAGTGGAGAATATCGAGGCAGATTTAACGCAGTTACTAGAGCGTAACCAGAAAGCCATTGATGAGTGTGTGAAAGACAACACTCAGCCCACTTGGCAAAGCTTAGTGCTGCCATTAGACCAGCTTCACGACGATTTAAATAATTTTTGGTCTCCGATTAGCCACTTAAACTCCGTGAAAAATACGCCTGAGTTACGTCAGGCTTATAATGCCTGCTTGCCTAAGTTGACTCAGTTTTATACGGATTTAGGGCAAAACAAGGATCTTTACCAAGCTTATAAACGCTTAGCAGAAAGTGATGCGGCAAAAGAGTTAACACAAGCGCAGAGCGAAGCGCTCAAGCAAACCATTCGGGATTTCGAATTATCGGGTGTCGCCCTCGAAGGCGAAGCCAAAAAACGTTACGGCGAGATCAGTCAACGTTTGTCAGAGCTGAGCAGCCAGTTTGGCGAAAACGTCTTAGATGCGACGCAGGCGTGGAGCAAACTGATTACGGATGAAAGTGAGCTGTCAGGGCTACCAGAGTCGGCATTAGCGCAAGCGAAGCAAATGGCCGAAGCCAAAGAAAAAGACGGATGGTTATTCACTTTGGATTTCCCTTCTTACATCCCTGTGATGAGCTATGCAGACAACGCGCCGTTGCGCGAAGAAATGTATCGCGCTTTTGCGACTCGAGCATCAGACCAAGGAGGAGACATTAAATTCGATAACGCCCCTTTGATTGATGAAATTTTAGCGTTGCGTCATGAAATGGCACAAATCCTTGGTTTTGATAACTACGCTGAGTTGTCAGTGGCAACCAAGATGGCTGACAGTGGACAACAGGTTATCGACTTCTTAGAAGATCTAGCCCAAAAATCAAAAAGCTCGGCAGAACAAGATCTTGCACAATTAAAAGCCTTTGCCAAAGATGAAAATGGCGTGGAAGAATTGAACGCTTGGGACATGATGTACTATGCAGAAAAATTGCGTCAGCACCAGTATAGTATTTCTCAAGAAGTACTGCGTCCTTACTTCCCAATAAATAAGGTATTGTCAGGATTGTTTCACGTGGCACAAACCTTATTTGGCGTCGATATTCGAGAAGAAAAAGAATTTGATAGTTATAACAAGGACTTGCAATTATTTACTATCAGTAAAGCTGGTGAAGACATTGCCCGCTTTTACTTAGACCCTTATGCTCGCGAAGCAAAACGCGGCGGCGCTTGGATGGATGCTTGCCGTACGCGTCGTCGTTTGAGTGATAATCGTTTGCAGTTACCAGTGGCCTATTTAGTGTGTAACTTTACGCCACCGATTGGCGATAAACCTGCGTTGTTAACTCATGACGAGGTTACGACATTGTTCCATGAGTTTGGCCATGGCTTGCATCATATGTTGACCCAAGTGGACGTGTCATCCGTTTCTGGTATTAACGGTGTGGTATGGGACGCCGTTGAGCTGCCCAGTCAATTTATGGAAAACTGGTGTTACGAGCCCGAAGCTCTTGCTCATATTGCGGGTCATTACGAAACGGGTGAGCCATTGCCACAAGACTTGTTAGACAAAATGTTGGCCGCGAAGAATTTTCAATCAGGTATGCAGATGGTGCGCCAGCTGGAGTTCTCGTTATTCGACTTCCGTTTGCATAGGGAATATCAAAAAGGTATTTCTGTTCAATCTGTTATCGACGATGTCCGCCGTAAAGTGGCAGTAACGACGCCGCCGGAATTTAACCGCTTCCAAAATGGTTTTTCGCATATTTTTGCTGGTGGTTACGCTGCAGGTTACTACAGCTATAAATGGGCAGAAGTCTTATCGGCCGATGCCTTTTCGAAATTTGAAGAGGATGGCATCTTTAATCAAGATACGGGGGCGCGCTTCCGTGATACCATATTGGCTAATGGTGGTTCTCGTCCTGCGGCAGAGTTATTTGCTGAATTCCGTGGTCGTGAGCCAAGTACCGATGCCTTATTAAGACACAGTGGCATCGCGGCATAAATTTTCGTTCTGCAAGGAAGCAGAGCCTTACTTGACGATGGTCAGGCAAGGCTCTGTTTTTTTTATGGCGTCGCTCGCAGGCGTCACTTTTTAAAGGTGCTAGGGTTATGACAGTAAAACGCTTTATCGCAGGGGCGGTATGCCCTCGTTGTAATGAAATGGATAAAATTCGTGCATGGCGTGACGACGAAGAGGAAAAGCAATATCGTGAATGTGTTGCTTGTGGTTACACGGATGAGCAATCCACCTCAGTGCAGGCGCAGCCCACAGAGATTCCGACGCGTGTGAATACGCCTCATAGTAGTGCCCCGCAAGCGGATGAAATGGTGATTAACTTTATACCAAATCCTGACTCGACAAAGCATTAATCAAGAGTACAAAAAAGCGGATCGACTATATATAAAGTAACGTCATATAAAGTAACGTCATATAAAGTAACGTCGATCCGCTTTTTTGTGACGATTTTGACCACGATGTTAAATGACGAGACGAAACTAAGCCTTGGTTAACCACAGCAAACCCAATGGTTCAATCTGGCTCAAAGACGATAAATCAATCCGTTCATTGTCTAGCAAGTTCATTGCGCTTTTGTTGCCGATAAGTTCACCGAGTTTGGGAGCAATTGCTATAGGGTGTTCGCTAATATTGGCGATGACCAACAGAACATTATCACCGCTTTGTCGCTTGAAGGCGAAGAGGTGTTCACTGCCCAGAGAAATCAGTTCAAATGTCTTTGCGGCAAAAATGCCATTGGCTTTACGAATTTGAATCATCTCTCGAATCAATTGAGCGATTTTTCCCTGTGGGGTGTTGATATCCTCAGCAAGAGTGAAGTCGGCCTTAGTGAGTTTTTTACGATGTACCCAGCGGCTATCGTCTACTTTTGTTGGGTCGTTCAGATAATCGTTGTTGTTGAGCACACCAAGATCGTCCCCTTGATATAACAAGGGAATGCCTGGCATGGCAAAGTTGATGCCATTGAGTACTCGAATGCGTTTGATGGCGTGATCAAGCAGCAGTGGATCGTCAGCCGCAATGGCGTTTTCCACGCCTGCTAAGGATGCCAACGTACCGCATACACGGCAGTCACCATTGGCTGGGTTTTCTTGAAACGGCACGCCTGCGGCAAAAGAGCCGGGAAATTGTCCTGTATAGAATTGATTTAAAAAATGACGATGGCCGATGCCATCAATGCCAAGATGGTCTGAAATGGTGTCGTCCCACAACCAGCCAATGTCGTCATGGCAACGAAGATAATTGACCCAGGTTGTATGCTCTGGAATCTGAAAACTGCGTTCAAGGGATTGATATAACAAATTCGTTTGACGTGTTGCTAAACTTTCCCATAACAAGGCCATCATAAGAGGGTTGTAAGACAGCGTACACTCGTCGGTAGCGATGTATTTGTTTACTTCATCAGGGTGGACAATGGCTTCTGATTTAAACACGACGTGCGGTGCCGCAATGTCTAGACAGGCTTTAAAGGCTTTAATCAGATTATGTGCTTTGGGGAGATTCTCACATACGGTGCCTTTTTCTTTCCACACAAAGGCTAAGGCATCAAGCCGTAGCACATCACAGCCGTTTAGAATCAAGTGCAGCATTTCTTCTACAACCGCGACAAAAACGGCAGGATTGGAATAGTTAAGATCCCATTGAAATGAGTTAAAGGTTGTCCAAACGTGGCGATCTAATTCTGGTAAATAGGTAAAACTACCGCGACGAATTTGTGGAAATATTTCACGGACGGTTTGGTTGTATTCCATGGCGTCTTGCTCATCCATGAAATAGTAGTAGCCTTGGTATTCTTGATCGCCTGCTTTTGCAGCTTGTGCCCAGCGATGCTCGTCTGATGTGTGATTAAACACAAAGTCCAGCACCATACGAATGCCTTTTTTATGCAGTGCTGACGCTAGGTCTTTTAAATCTTTGTTCGTGCCCAGCTGAGGGGACACCGTGCGATAATCCGAAATGGCATACCCGCCGTCACTGTTTCCTTCTGGCGATAAATAAAGCGGCATGAGGTGCACATAATTCACCCCCAAAGATTCAAAATAAGGGATCTTTTCAATCAGAGAACCCAGGTCATCCGCCAGTAGATCCACGTAGACAGCAATACCAACATTTTGATTGGACTCGAACCAGAGTGTGGATTTGTCCTTGATTTGAGCAGGCCCCTTTCTTTTATGAAAATCAATAACGGATTGCAGTAATACCTTTAGATGATATTGCAGGTCAAAGCATTGTCCGTAGAGCGGAAAAAGTTGGCTGAACAGGGCTTGAAAGCCGTTTGTTAAACGCTGAATAAAAATGGCTTTTTTTTGTGGTGTGAGTTGGCTGAAATCGAGTTCGGCCAACAAGCGTTGCTGTGTTTTTTGTGCTTCAAACGTGATGTCCATATTAGTGCCTTATAAAGACGTGCTCGTAACAATGGCGAGAATAGATTTGTATGAATTAAATTAAAAGGTTTGGCGAGAGAGGGTTCGCTTCCACGAAAAAACAGCGCTCTACGTTTTCCAAACAGAAAACGTAGCTTAAAGGGATAGGAAGGGTCAATATGGGGGCTTTCTAAATACTGACTTAATTTTTTTAGGGCTCTGGTGACTATTTATTCTGCTTTATCGGCGTAGCCACTGCCAATGGCACGAAATGGCATGTCTAGTTCAAGCTCAGGCACCTGTAAACCTATCCAAGCGGGAAAGGTATTACTGTTTGGACCAGGGAAGACGACGTATTCATTGGCCCAAGGATAGCGTTTGACGGCGGCGGTTATTTTCGGGATTAGGCGTTGGGCTTTTTCTCCTTGAATAGATAAGATCTTCTCAGGCTTGGCGCCAAACCAATAACGATCAGGGGTGGTGGTTTGATACGTCTCTAAAGCAGGTAGACCTCGCTTTACTCGCCATCCCACGACCTCATAGACGGTATATTCCAAAGCATTTTTTTCTTTTACTGCGATCCAAGTGTGAACCGCAAACCAACCCCGCCAGCTGAATGCATCGGCGGCGTAAAACTCTATTATTGCCGCCTTGTTTTTCTTCGGGTCGGCTGCAAGACCGGCAGGCTCACGGCTGGCGGTGCGCCAATTATCACTAGAGCAGGCACTAATCAGTAAAGTGAACAACGTGATGGTCAATATTTTCATGCAGACTCCATTTATTTTTGATGTATCTATTGACTGATTATAGATCTTTTATGAAATATTGCGTTCGAGTTATTTCTTTAATAACACATAAGATATAAAAAATATAAATATCTTGTTCATATTGTGTGAATTTTTAAAGGAATGGCTAGATATTATTTGTACTGCCTCGGTTAATTTATCAGCAATTCTTCTTTTGTGCATAATATGTGTCTAATTAAATTAAAGGTGCGTTTTTTTCTTCAAAGATGAATAGAAAGAGATAGTGTCGGCAATGCTATTTTATTTTTTTTAACAGGTGCTATTATTTAAAACATGACATGAACAGGCGATCTTTTAAATTTATTTGATGTTCTTTTTAAAATCTATCGCCTCTTAAATATGGAATACCTTAGGAGGTAAATATGAATATGGTAACTAAAAGCGCATTAGCATTGTTTGCAGCGGCTTCTATCTCTTCTATCTCTTCTGTTGCGATGGCAGCACCTGGTGACGCTTCATACGGTTCTAAAGTAAAAGCGCAAGCGGATGTACAACAGCTAGAAAGTGAAATTCAGCAATTGGGTGCAACACCAAATCTAGGTGTGAATCTGAGCACAGCGAAAACAGTTAATACGCAAGCTAAACTGTTGAACACAGCGGCTGAAAATCTACAACTACAACTTAACGAAATTAAAAGCCAAAACCCTTAAGTTGTCGTTAAACAGTGATGGTTGCATCGGTTTATTTTGAGTAGATGCAACCCTTATTTATCAAGGGCAACTTATCAGGTTAGCTCAATATAATAAAGGTTCGGGCAGGTCATAAACCTGTTGGAACTCGATACAAAGGAGATGTTTTATGAATACTTTAACGAAAGTAGCATTAACTCTATTAGCAACGACTTCTTTTGCCACTGCGGCGTATGCTGCCCCAGGTGATGGTACATACGGTTCTGTTGTTAGAGCACAAGAGAAAGTCAATCATCTTGAGCAACAGCTTGAAAGCAGAGGTGTTAACGTTAATACCAGCATTGATATGAGTACCGTTCACACATTTCAAGATAAAGCAGCGGTATTAAATGCAAAAGCACAAGATCTGCAATTAGAATTGAATGAGCTTAAATCTCAAAATCCATAATCTACTAACAGTTTATGATTTAAAGAATTCGATTGAAAAAATAAAAAAGCCAGCACAAGCTGGCTTTTTTTATGTTTTTTAAATGATTAAAAAACTTGATGAATGTTAATTAATTATTTGATGTTTTATAAGTAAGTGTTTGTTGAATAAAAGTTGAAGAAACATATGGCGACATAAAAAACGCTGGATAAACCAGCGTTTTTTTATGTCTTATTTAGCACGAGTGAAAAGCTTATTTTATTTCAGTAATGAACTCTTCTTTTGGACGACGTACTTTTTTCAAGTTAACCAGCCAATCTCCTTCTTCTTCACGGTAACCGAGAGGAAGCAAAATAACCGAGCGTAGGCCACGGTCTTGTAAGCCTAATAGTGCATCGATCTCTTCGGGAACGAAACCTTCCATAGGTGTGCAGTCGACCTTTTCTTCCGCCGCTGCTATCAGGGCAGTGCCAAGGCCAATATACGCTTGGCGAGCGGCATGTTCATAATTCACCTTTTTGTCACGAGGAGGGTAACTGCTAAGTATCATTTGGCGATAGTTTTCCCAGCCTTCGCTGACGAATCCACGTTCCTCGTTAACCAGGTCGAACATTTTGTTAATACGCTCTTCTGTGTAATTGTCCCAAGCCGCAAAGACCAGCAAATGAGAGCAATCTGTCAACTGTGCCTGGTTCCAGGCATGGGGTACCATTTTTTCACGCAGCTCTTTATTGGTCACAACAAACACTTCATAGGGCTGGAGGCCGCTTGAAGTTGCTGTTAGACGAATGGCTTCAAGAATACGGTCTACCTTTTCTTGTGGTACCGATTTTTCAGGGCTCATTTTCTTAGTCGCGTAGCGCCACGACAGTTGCTCTAATAAGTTCGACATTTCGGAATTCCTCGATATGTAAGTCTACCCACTATATGAGGTCTATGATGACGAACTTCAAGGCGACTATGAAGACGAATTTTAGCGATAGCTTTGAAACAGAATGAACAATCGTTCGGTTCTTGGCAAAATTCTGTTGACGATGAACGCTATGTCTCCCTGAGAAGCTCAGTGCGGTAAGGATAAGCTTGTATGCTTGCGGCATGTCAAAAGATTAACCACTTGAGTAAATAAAATTCTCATAATTATGCGCCAAGATGGTTCATTTCTCGTCCGTGATGTTTTATGGTGCCCCCTCGAAAAATTTGATGGATCTCCCTCCCATGACTTCAAATATGAAATCAACGTTGTTTCAGCGTTATATGAATGGCAGTCTCGTATTGCAAATTGTTGTTGGTATTCTGTGTGGTGTTGTCTTAGCTTACGTTTCCCCTGAAGCGGCCCAATCAGTGGGTGTATTAGGTGGCTTTTTTGTCAAAGCATTAAAAGGTATCGCGCCGATTCTTGTGTTTATCCTAGTGATTGCGTCCATTGCCAACCATAAACATAACCAACAAACCTATATTCGACCTGTTTTAGTGCTGTATGCTGTGGGCACCTTGATTGCTGCCTTTACGGCGGTCTTTTTCAGTTATTTGTTTCCGACTCAGCTAAACCTTGTGGCTGGCAATGTAAGCCAATCAGCGCCACAGGGAATACATGATGTCTTGCATACGTTGTTTTTTAATATGGTGGATAATCCTGTTAATGCGTTAGTGACGGGTAATTACATCGGCATATTAACTTGGTCCGTGTGTTTTGGTATCGGCCTGCGCCATGGGTCGGATACAACGAAGGCGTTACTGCAAAATTTAGCTGACAGTGTCACTCGAGTTGTGGGTTTTGTGATTCGCTTAGCGCCATTTGGTGTGTTTGGTTTGGTATCGAACACCATTGCAACCACAGGCTTTAGTGCACTGTTAGGTTACTCCCATTTGCTGGCGGTGTTGATTGGTTCCATGCTATTTATTGCCTTGGTCACCAACCCTTTGTTGGTCTTTTTAGCGACGCGAAAAAATCCCTACCCTTTGGTTTTTCAATGCCTAAAAGAAAGTGGTGTAACGGCTTTTTTTACGCGCAGTTCCGCTGCCAATATTCCCGTCAATATGGACCTTTGTAAACGACTTCAGCTGGATGAAGATACCTATTCAGTGTCTATTCCCTTAGGGGCAACCATTAATATGGCAGGAGCGGCGATCACGATTACCGTCTTAACGCTTGCAGCGGTGAACACATTAGGCATTCCTGTGGATTTTGCCACTGCGATTCTGCTCAGTATTATTGCGGCTATATCGGCTTGTGGTAGCTCTGGTGTGGCTGGGGGATCTTTATTACTGATTCCTTTGGCTTGTAGCTTATTCAATATCCCCAATGAAGTGGCGATGCAAGTGGTTGCCGTGGGCTTCATTATCGGGGTACTACAAGACTCGTCAGAAACAGCATTGAACAGTTCAACCGATGTACTCTTTACCGCAGCGGCTTGTCGTTCCGTTACGCGTCATGCGTGAGGGATGATTGAGGCCAGCACAGTGATATAAAAATAGGCTGATAAAAAACCGCGCCCGCGGTTTTTTATGCGGCGTGAAGATCGTCTAAGTAGAAATACTGAGACAGTTTACGTACTAATCACGATCTGTTTTCGGTATTTATGCGAATTGTTTACAGATTATTTTCAGAAGATGATGAAACCTGCTTTATCCAATTAAACAATAATAAACAAGCAGGATGATAATCAATGATCTCTCTTAAGATGACTTCTTTTGTAGCGGCTGCGGCTGTTACCCTCGGCACACTGTCTATGCCTTCTATGGCAGCAGAGCGTGTTTATAAACTCAAAATGGCAGAATCTTGGACCACCAACTTCCCTATCTTTGGCGATGCGCCTCGTAACATGGTGCGTATGGCGGAAGAAATGTCTAAAGGCCGCTTAAAAATCACCATCGACTCAGCAAACAAACACAAAGCGCCATTAGGCATATTTGATATGGTACGTGCGGGTCAGTACGACATTGGTCACTCTGCTTCTTATTATTGGAAAGGTAAGGTGCCCAACACTATGTATTTCACCACCATGCCGTTTGGGATGACGGCACCGGAGCAGTATGGTTGGTTCTACTATGGGGATGGCATGAAATTGATGGAGAAAGTTTATAAGCCTTTTGGCTTGTTGTCTTTCCCTGGGGGCAATACCGGTGTGCAGATGGGTGGATGGTTTCGTAAGGAAATCAACTCGTTGGATGACTTGAAAGGTCTGAAAATGCGTATTCCAGGGTTTGCGGGTGAAGTGTTAGCGAAGCTAGGTGCCAAACCAACGAACATTCCACCTGGTGAGTTGTATACGGCTCTTGAGCGTAACACGATTGATGCCTTGGAGTGGGTAGGACCGTCCCTTGATTTGCGCATGGGCTTCCACAAAATTGCGCCTTACTACTACACAGGTTGGCATGAGCCAGCAACGGAGCTTCAGTTCCTAGTGAATGAGCGGACATGGAAAAAACTACCGGACGACCTGCGTGAAATCCTGCGTGTCTCTATGAAACTGGCCGCCTACGATATGTACATTCAGTCTTACCATGAAAGTGGTGTGAACTGGGCGAAAATGAAGTCGGAATACCCAGATATTCAGGTTAAAACCTTCCCCACAGCAGTACTAAGCGCCATGAAAAAAGCCAACGAAGAGTTATTGGCGGAAGCGGCTGCGAAAGATCCATTAACGAAGGAAATTATCGATTCTCAACAAGCTTATATGAAAGTGGCCCGTGTATGGACCAACATTTCTGATCGAGCTTACCTAGAAAGTTTAGACAAAATTGCCGAATAAATCTTGATCAAGTGGCGGGGGCGGGTTCCCTCGCTGCTTTGCTCCTGTTAAGTGAGTTGATTGTTAGGTTTTACGTGCCATTAGGTGTTTTCTAGGAGTCATTCCCATGTTTCTCATCAATTTAGAGCGAGGCATCGCTCGTTTTTCAAATCTGCTTGGCGCTATTGCGACCCTGTTGCTTATCGCTTTGTTATGTAACGTTTTTTACGACGTATTAATGCGCTATTTGTTCAATGATGTGTCCATCGCTATGCAAGAATTGGAGTGGCATTTGTATGCGGCTATTTTCTTGTTGGGGATTCCCTATGGGATTCAACACGGTGGTCATGTGCGAGTCGATTTGATCTATGAAAATCAACCGATCAAACGTAAAGCATGGATCGATTTGTTTGGCTGCGTCTTTTTCTTATTACCTTTCACCTTGCTGGTTGGTTACTACGGTATTGGTTTTGCCCAAGAAGCCTTTGCCCTAGGGGAAACCAGTGGCGACCCTGGTGGCTTGCCTTATCGCTGGATTATTAAAGCGGTTATCCCTTTTGCCTTTTTCTCCATGGCAATCAGTGGAGTCGGCATGATGCTGCGTTCGATTAATGCCATTCGTGGCGTGAGTGAAGAGGGCTTTTCAAACCCTCCAATCCAACATTGATCTTGAGTCTTGTTTTCTGCAGCGATGTCTTGCCGTGCTTGCTCTCTTGTTCTGACGAATTAATAGGTCGTTTATGATTGGTATTATCATGTTTTTCGTTGCCCTAGCGATGCTGATGCTGGGGTTCCCTGTTGCCTTCACCTTTGGTGGGATCGCCTTGATTTTTGGGGTGTTTGCCGAAGGTTTTGATATGTTTGCTTTTATGCCCTTTCGCATACAAAGCTACATGGAAAACACCACCATGATGGCGGTGCCCTTGTTTGTTTTTATGGGCATTGTTTTACAAAAAACACACTTGGCAGAACAATTATTAGAAGCCATGGGGAAACTGTTTGGTCGAGTGCGCGGAGGCTTGGCGATTTCGACTATTTTGGTGGGCGCATTATTGGCTGCATCAACCGGTGTGGTGGGGGCCAGCGTCGTGGCGATGGGGTTGATCTCCTTGCCTGTCATGCTGAAATACAAATACAACAAATCCCTTGCCTGTGGCACGATTTGCGCTTCAGGTACGCTGGGGCAGATCATTCCTCCCTCGATTATTTTGATTATCTTAGGGGATGTTTTAGGCATACCTGTGGGGGATTTATTCCATTCGGCCATGCTGCCCGGGTTGGTGCTAATTGGTTGTTATATTGTCTATATTCTGGTTCTGACTTTTCTTAAGCCTGATATGGCACCTGCCATGGCAGAAGACGACGATGGGGAGACACGTACTCAACAAATTATCAGCGCGCTAAAAGCCATCATTCCACCTTTGGCGTTGGTACTGGTGGTATTGGGGTCTATCTTTACGGGGGTCGCGACGCCGACAGAGTCGTCAGCATTAGGCGGTATGGGCGCAATCGTGTTGGCGTTGTTGTATCGTCAGTTTACCTGGAAGATGCTTTACGACAGCAGTTTAGAGACGGTCAAAGTCACCGCCATGGTATTTGCTATTTTGATGGGGGCGACCGCCTTCTCGATGGCTTTTAGCTACACTGGTGGTGATCAAATAGTGGAAGAAGTGCTGCTCAACCTACCGGGTGAAAAATGGGGCTTTATTATTCTTGCGATGGTCGCGATTTTGGTTCTAGGTTTTTTCATCGATTTTGTGGAAATTGCCTTTATCATTGTGCCGATCTTGGCACCAGTGGCTGAAGCGCTGGGCATCAATATGTTGTGGTTTGCGATCTTGATTGCGATGAATTTGCAGACATCGTTCTTAACACCGCCCTTTGGCTTTAGTCTATTCTATTTAAAAGGGGTGGCGCCGAGCTCTATCCGGACGATGGATATTTATCGTGGGGTCATTCCCTTTATCTTGATCCAAGTGCTAGTGTTAGCCAGCATAATGATCTTTCCTGAATGGTATGGAATGGCTTAAGCTTCCTTTCGTTAGTCGGGGAGGGTCGTACGGTTTTTTATCGATAATGTAAAACCTTGTCTATGGGCTTCAAATCAGCAAACGGGCTAGGTTGTCACTAGCCCGTTTTTTACGGATCGGCATGATATAAAAAGAATAAGAAGGACGTCTTTGTGGGCTTAAAAAGTAAGATTATCCTTTTGGCTGTGGTCCCTTTAATTGCTTCGACGGCCATTATTATTTACCTCAGTTTGCAATCTGCCAGGGAGCTTGCCAGAGAGGAATTGTCGATCTATGAATTCAATTTGATTCATGCCAAAAAAGAAGCTCTTAAAAGCCACATCAGCATTGCACTTTCAGCGATTCAACCGATTTTAGACAGTGATACGCTAAGTGATGAAGAAGCCAAAGCGGAAGTAAAAAAAGTGATTAACCGCCTGCGCTATGGTGAGGATGGTTATTTCTATATTTACAACAGCTCAGGAAAAAACCTCGTTCATCCTACGCAGCCGGAATTGGTAGGGAAAGATCTTTGGGACTTTCAGGATAAGTCGGGTAACTATTTGATCCAGCACCTCTTGGCGGTTGCTAAAACGGGAGGGGGATTTCATCGTTACTTTTGGGAAAAGCCGCCTTATATGGACGTGGAGGAGAAGATTGGTTACGCCGTGATGATTGATCGCTGGCACTGGATGCTGGGAACTGGCTTGTATCTTGGTGATGTCTTTCTCGAATTATCCAAGGCCAAAGCCAATATGGACGCCAATATCCGTCGCAGCTTTTTCTCCGTCAGTGTGGTGGTGATTATTACTGTGATTTTTGTGATTTTATTAGGTTTGGCGATTAACCTTCATGAACACAAATTAGCGGACTCCAAACTCAAAGCCTTGGTACAACGTTTTATGCGCTTGCAAGTGAGTGAGCGGCGGCGCTTCTCCCGCGAGTTGCATGATGGGATCAATCAGTTACTGGTGTCTTGCAAGTTTCGTATTGAATTGGCCAGCAACAAACTCAACCGTGACCAAGGTAAAGACGCCATTGATGAAGAGTTACTCAAAGCGGGTGAGTTGATAAACCTTACTATTCAAGAAATTCGTCAGATCTCCCATGATCTCAGACCAACATTGCTGGATGATTTGGGGTTGAATACGGCGCTTAGCGCTTTGGTTGACCAGTTTAGCGAGCGCACCAAGGTATCTGTGGACTATTGCTTTGATGTGTCTTGTGACATTCCTGATGAAATAGAAATTGCCTTATATCGAGTATCCCAAGAAGCGTTGACCAATATCGACAAGCATGCCCAAGCCAGCCATGTGGTGTTGCATATTAAGCAGTCGCGTCAGGATTTGGTGTTCGAATGTCTTGACGATGGTCTTGGCTGTTCTCAAGAGTCGGCTTTATCAAAAGGGATTGGGTTGATTAATATGCGTGAGCGAGTGGCACTCGTTGGTGGGGAGTTTTTCTTAGAGTCGCAGAAAGGCAAAGGCACAAAAGTCCGTGTTATTTTGCCGATAGCACCTAAAATGGATTAGAAACAACAAGAGATAAGTCATGACAATAAGTAGAGACATTCGAGTGTTGCTGGTGGACGACCATATGTTGGTATTAGACGGTTTACAGGCTCGTTTAGAATTGGAAGCGGATATTAACATTGTTGGGACAGCTGCAAATGGCTTGGAAGCTCTGGAAAAAGCCAAGGTCTTATCGCCAGATTTGGTGCTAATGGATGTCTCCATGCCTATTTTAAATGGGTTAGACGCCACAAAACGCTTTCGCAGTGAACAGCCACATATCAAAATTCTGATGCTAAGCATGCACTACGACAAAGAGTATATTTTGTCTGTGATTCAAGCGGGGGCCAATGGTTATGTGCTAAAAGATGTCTCGTCGGAAGAGCTGATACAAGCCATTAATACGGTGTATCAAGGAGGCACTTACTTTAGCTCAAAAGCATCCGACTTGTTATTTGGTCAATTCTCTTCAGCGCCACAAGAAGAGGAGTCACTAACACCAAGGGAAAGTGCGGTACTCGCTGAAGTTGCGAACGGGTTATCCAACAAAGAAATTGCCCAACAACTCAATATTAGCGTAAGAACGGTAGAAACCCATCGACAAAATATTAAGCGTAAGTTGGATATTCACTCGTCTGCTGGTCTGGTGAAATACGCCATTGAACACAATCTTATTTGATCTTGCGAAAAAGAGGACGGCTATATCGACGATCTAACAGGAAGGTATTCTTTAGAGGGTCGATATAGCGAACTGGATTACGGTTTTAGGCTTTGCTTTCCTCAAAAAGCTGCTTACCTGCTTGTAGGGCGGCCGGATGCAATGCTGACCCACCTTGTTCAATATAGTCTTTCAGCATGTTTTTCATGCGTCGTGGCCAAAACTTCTTCACATGGCCTGCGACAATTGTTGCCACAGCACTTTCATCGCCCGCGCTAATATTATTCTCTGCGATTTGGTTAATCATAGAGATGATACGTTCTTGTTCGTTATGCATAATTAATTCTCGCTAGACTGAACTCTCATACGAGGCTTGATCGATGATCACTTGACCAAACCTAGCCAACCGCTTCAGCACAGGATAATGACCGTGTGCTGAAGCGTCTGAGGCTATTGTTTATTCGCCACTAGAGGCACTGGCCTCGGACAAAAGTTTTTGTTGGCGTTGGTTGTTCGCCGCGAAATCTTTCTGCCATTCGGACGGTTGAGACACCTTCTCGACCTGCACCGCTGTAACCTTGTATTCAGGACAGTTCGTTGCCCAATCCGAGTTGTCTGTTGTGATCACGTTCGCGCCACTGCCCGGATGATGGAAGGTGGTGTACACCACCCCAGGTTGCATGCGCTTACTGATATGAGCACGTAACACGGTTTGTCCAGCACGGCTGCTGATGCCTAGCCAGTCTCCTTCGTTAATACCGCGTTCTTCCGCATCATGGGGATGGATTTCTAATTTATCCTCGTGATGCCACACTTGGTTTTCAGTACGACGGGTTTGAGCGCCAACGTTGTATTGGCTCAAAATACGCCCCGTTGTAAGCAAGAGTGGGAAACGACGGCTGGCACGTTCGGACGTTGGAACGAATTCTGTGACAGCAAAGTGGCCTTTGCCTTCCAATGTAGGAAAGCTTTCCACGTGCATGATCGGTGAGCCAATAGGGAACTCATCATTACATGGCCATTGCAAACTGCCGTGTTTGTCTAGTTTCTCGTAGTTCACCCCTGTGAAGGTTGGCGTCAATAGGGCTATCTCATCCATGATTTCCGAGGGATGAGAGTAGTTCATTGGGTAACCTAGGGCATTGGCTAAGTCGACTGTCACTTCCCAATCTTCTTTACCGGATAGCGGTGGCATCACCTTACGAACGCGGTTAATACGACGCTCGGCGTTGGTGAAGGTGCCGTTCTTCTCAAGGAAGGTGGAGCCTGGTAGCAGAACATGGGCAAATTTTGCGGTTTCGTTTAGGAAGATGTCCTGCACGATCAAGCAGTCTAATGCACGTAACGCGGCTTCCACGTGTTGGGTATTTGGGTCCGACTGGGCGATGTCTTCCCCTTGTACGTACAAGCCTCGGAAGTGTCCAGCAATGGCCGCATCAAACATATTTGGAATACGTAGGCCTGGCTCATCGTCCAGCGTTACGCCCCAGACTTTTTCAAAGCGATTGCGAACCACAGGGTCCGCAACGTGTTGGTAACCAGGTAACTCGTGTGGGAATGACCCCATGTCGCAGGAACCCTGTACGTTATTTTGACCACGAAGTGGGTTGACACCTACGCCTTCGCGGCCAATGTTGCCTGTTGCTAACGCAAGGTTGGCGATCCCCATTACCATGGTGGAGCCTTGGCTGTGTTCGGTGACACCGAGACCATAGTAAATCGACGCATTGGGCGCGTTGGCAAAAGTACGAGCGGCTTGACGAACCGACTCTGCTGGTACGCCAGTCACGTCCTCAACCGCTTCTGGTGCGTTGCGAGATTCAGCAATAAAAGCACGCCACTTGGCGTAGGCTTCTGGCTCACAGCGTTTGGCAATAAAGTCGGTATCTTCCAAGCCTTCTGTGATGACCACATGGGCCAACGCATTGATAAGCGCCACGTTGGTTCCTGGACGCAATGGTAAGTGTACAGAGTCGCCTAGATGCGGTGTCTTAAGAATATCGATTTCTCGTGGGTCGGCAACGATCAAGCTTGCGCCTTGGCGAAGACGACGACGCATCAGGGAGCCAAATACTGGGTGAGCATCCGTTGGGTTGGCGCCGACGACGAGGACACAGTCGGACTTCATCACCGAATCAAATGTCTGTGTCCCGGCGGATTCCCCAAGGGTTTGTTTCAGACCATAACCGGTTGGACTGTGACAAACACGGGCACAAGTATCCGTGTTGTTATTGCCAAAGGCAGCACGAATCAGTTTTTGCACCAAGTAGGTTTCTTCGTTGGTACAACGGGAAGAAGTAATACCGCCGATGCTTTCACGGCCGTATTCGTATTGGATGGATTTTAAGCGGTTCGCGGCAAAGCCAATGGCTTCTTCCCAGCTCACTTCTTTCCATGGTTGATCGATAGCGTCACGAATCATGGGAGTTCGGATGCGGTCTTTGTGGGTCGCATAACCGAAAGCGAAACGACCTTTGACACAAGAGTGACCGTGGTTTGCATCCCCTGCTTTGTCTGGCACCATGCGCACCAGTTGGTCGCCTTTCATTTCGGCTTTAAAGGAACAACCGACACCACAATACGCGCAGGTGGTGGAAATGCTGTGTTCTGGTTGACCCATTTGAATCAATGAGTTTTCAGACAGGGTGGCGGTTGGGCAGGCTTGCACACAGGCACCACAAGATACACATTCTGAATCTAAGAAGCTTTCATTTTGTCCCGCGGCGACTTTGGAATCAAAGCCACGGCCATCGATGGTCAGGGCAAAGGTACCTTGGACTTCTTCACAAGCACGCACACAACGAGAACAGACGATACATTTGCTGGCGTCGAAGGTGAAATAAGGGTTGGAAGTATCTTTTGGGGCGTCCAAATGGTTGGCGCCATCAAAGCCATAACGGACTTCACGAAGGCCCACTGCCCCTGCCATGTCCTGCAATTCACAATCGCCATTGGTTGGACAAGTCAAACAGTCCAGCGGGTGATCGGAAATGTACAGCTCCATAATATTGCGGCGTAATTTGGCCAATTTTTCATTCTGAGTAGACACCTTCATGCCTTGTTCAGCAGGTGTCGTACAAGAGGCTGGCGTACCGCGACGGCCTTCAATTTGCACGGCACAAAGGCGACAAGAGCCAAAGGCTTCTAGGTTGTCTGTGGCGCATAATTTGGGAATATTGATGTCGGCAAGTGCTGCCGCACGCATCACCGACGTCCCTTCTGGTACGCTGATTTCAACACCGTCAATTTCCAATGTGACCTGTTTCTCACTTAAAGAAGCTGGTGTACCATAATCTTTATTAGGATCAAAGTGCTGTAACATGACTAGATCTCCTCGGTATTCGTCGTTGACGTGGCGCGCTTAGTGAAGTCGTCCTTGAAGTGCTTCATCGCACTTTGCACTGGGAATGGTGTCATACCTCCCATCGCACACAACGAACCGTCTACCATGGTTTCACATAGGTCGGATAACAATGACATATTGCCATCCACATTTTCACCAGAACGAATACGGTCAATGACTTCCACACCTCGGGTGGAACCGATACGGCATGGGGTACATTTACCGCAGGATTCGGCCACACAGAACTCCATCGAGAAGCGCGCTTGCTCGCTCATATCGACGCTGTCGTCAAACATGACCACGCCACCGTGACCTAGCACCGCGCCTTCTTTGGCAAAGGCTTCATAGTCTAATGGGGTGTCCCATTGTGACTCAGGAAGATACGCTCCCAACGGGCCGCCGACTTGCACGGCTTTTAGTGGGCGTCCATTACGAGTACCACCGCCGAAGTCGAACATGAGTTCGCGTAGGGTAGGGCCAAAGGCCAGCTCGACAAGACCGCCTTGTTTGACGTTGCCCGCTAATTGGAAGGGTAAGGTACCGAGCGAGCGCCCCATGCCATAGTTGGCATAGGCTTGTGCGCCTTTATCTAGAATAAAGGGGACAGCGGCAAGGGACAGGACGTTGTTTACTACGGTTGGCTGACCGAATAAACCGACAATAGCCGGCAATGGTGGCTTCGCTCGAACCAAGCCACGCTTGCCTTCCAAACTTTCGAGCAGGGAGGTTTCTTCACCACAAATGTAAGCGCCAGCACCCAAACGCACTTCAAGGTCAAAGTGTTTGTCACTGCCTAGAATGTCTGCACCGAGTAAGTTGTTCTCATAGGCGATGGCAATGGCGTCATGGAGCGTCTTGAACGCCAATGGGTATTCCGAACGCAGATAGATGTACCCTTGCGTTGCGCCAACGGCCAAGCCCGCGATGGTCATACCTTCAATCAGCATAAAGGGATCGCATTCCATCACTAAGCGGTCGGCAAAGGTGCCAGAGTCGCCCTCGTCGGCGTTACAAACAACGTATTTTTGTTCAGCAGGAGCATCTAAAACGGTTTGCCATTTGATACCCGTTGGAAAAGCTGCACCACCTCGACCACGCAAGCCGGATGCTTTGATCTCATCAACAAGGGTCTGAGCATCCATCGCCAAAGCATTTTTCAGGCCGCGATAGCCTTCTTTTGCTTGGTAGTCAGCTAGGGAAAGCGGATCAATAACTCCCGCGCGGGCAAAGGTTAAGCGCTGCTGTTGTTTTAGATAAGGAATGTCTTCCACTAGACCAAGTGCCAGAGGATGCACCACATCACCGCGCCAGAATTCAGCATCAAACAAAGAGTCAATATCCGCTTCTTTTACAGGGCCAAAACCAAAGCGACCTTGCTTAGTTTCTACTTCAATAAGGGGCTCTAGCCAATACAAGGCGCGGGTGCCGTTACGTTTGATCGACAAATCCACTTTGCGCTCGTTGGCGGTTGCGGCCAGCAGTTTGGTAAGACGATCTGCCCCTAGCGCTTTCGCTGTGGTGTCGGAAGGTACATGAATACAAAAAGTCATTATTGCACCTCCAAACGATCGGTTTTCAGATTGTCGACCAATTCATCAAAACGCTGAGTGTCGACATCGGCGTAGATTTCATCGCCCACCCGAACCGATGGACCACAGCTGCAATTGCCTAAGCAATAAACCGGTTCAAGGGTAATGTTGTTGTCGGTGGTGGTTTGATGGTAATCCACGCCCAACATGCTTTTAGCGTAGGCTTCTAAGCGGCGTGACCCAAGCGCTTGGCACGCTTCTGCACGGCAGACTTCCACTACATGGCGTCCTGGTTGTTTGGTGCGAAAGTGATGGTAGAAACTGATCACACCATGTATTTCCGCTCGGGTTTGCTTGAGGGCGGTGGCGATTAAGCCGACGGCCTCTTCAGGAATATAAGAAAAGCGCTCTTGAATAGCATGAAGAAGGGGTAAAAGAGCGCCTGGTTTGGACTTAAACTCTTCAATAATGGTTTGCGCGATGGCAGGATCCCAAGTTACAACTCTCGGTGTAGTCATTATTATAATTCCTCCTACCGCCTAAACACGGAAATCATCGTTAGGCAGAAGCGTTACTTTAATATAGTGCCCATCAAGACGTAGACACATGTTAGCGCTTGGATCAACATGGTGCTTTCACCAGCGCGGCAACCTGCACATAACTGGGAATGATCGCTACTCAGGCAGCCTTTATTAGACCAATTACGGCGCTCAGGATCGCACATTCACTGATCTTTCTCTTATCTTATTGCGACATATTTGACGAAATGGCAGCCATCTATAGGGAGAAACAGGCAAATCATGTGTCCGCCATTTTTACGCGAATGTCGCGTTTCTAATATTGGACTCAATTGCTAAGTTTGGCAAATCGCGATCTTGTTTCATGGGTGTTTGCACGGTTTAACCTCATTATTAAACGCTCAAATCCACTAAATGATGTAGGTAGTGGGTATCAATGGTAGATGTGAAGGAGGCGTGGCGTTACTGGGTAACGCCACCGTGTTTTTAATCCGTGTCGCCGTCTTTATTGGCGATATTTTGTAAAATATCTTTTGAATTAGCATAGTTGTCGAATAAGGTTGTGGCTTCTTCCAATGCTTTAAAACAGTCTACTGACATCATTACAACGGCTGGTTCGTTCCCTCTGTCTATCATGATGGGTGTTTGGCTATCGCACACCTTTTTCATCATGGTGTCTAAATCGGTCTGTAGTGCTGAAGCAGTAACTAACTCCATCTGTGTCTCCGTAACTATGCTGTTTGTTATTCATAAGAATGGAAGACGATTGCTTATTTATCAATGAAGCGGATAAGAGTTTTGATGTATTTTTGTACAAAATTGAATGGTATGTTTAGGTTGACATACTGAGAAGATAAAAATATACCATCCGCTTTCACCCTATAGCCAAGGACGCTATAAATGACTATGAATTTTAAGCAGAAAATCTGTCCACATCGCTCTTATAACTCTAAGCGTTTTAATCCAGATAGCCGCGTTCTTTCTATTTTTGAAAGTGATCGGGGGCGTATTATTAACTCGGCCGCTATTCGCCGTTTACAGCAAAAAACCCAAGTGTTTCCTTTAGAGCGTAATGCTGCGGTACGCAGTCGTTTGACCCACTCAATGGAAGTGCAACAAGTGGGCCGTTTTATTAGCCAACAAATCTTTGAAAGACTGACAGCACAAGATATAGCGAATTATGGTTTAGATGGGCTGGAAAGGCAGTTTGAGTCTATTGTTGAAATGTCTTGTTTAATGCACGACGTGGGTAATCCATCCTTTGGGCACTTTGGTGAAGAAGCTATAAAACAGTGGTTTCGGGATCACATAGAGGCGCTTTTCAAACGTGATGATATTAAAGACCCAAAGGAAGTCTTATCACCATTGAAGCAAGACATTTGTCACTTTGAGGGCAATGCTCAGGCGTTGCGTATCGTGCATTCGTTGCTCACATTAAACCTTACCTATACCCAGATGTCAGGCATCATTAAATACACCCGTCGTGCGGATCAACCTAAGCCAGATGAGCATGACTCACAAAGTTACCTGAAAAAGAAAGTCGGCTACTATTTAAGCGAAGCCCCTATCATCAAAGACATTAACGAGATATTGGGAATACAAGAGGGCTGTCGTTCGCCATTTGCCTATGTGATGGAGGCTGCAGACGATATCTCTTACTGCATTGCGGACATAGAAGACGCTGTCGAAAAAGGCGTTTTGAAATTTGATGAGCTATTGGTCAAGCTGAAAGAAGAATATAAAAAGCTCGTTGATAGTAAAAAATACGCTCTTAAAGATAGCGATCATAACTTAATGGAAGAGCTCATCAAAAATAACTCATGGCGCTACGAAAAAACGAAAATCGACAGCGATTTTTTTGTGCCTTTTCGAGTGGCCATTAACACGCTGGCAGTAAAACATGCCAGTAAACAGTTTGTGGATAACTTAGAAGCGATTTATGATGGTAGCTACAACCGAGCGTTAGTAGAAGATAAGAGCAGTAGTCACGCTATATTAAAAACGCTTAAAGCCGTTGCATTCAACTATGTTTTTTGTGCTAAAGAAGTTCAAAAGCAAGAGTTGCAAGGCTATCGCATCATCAATGGGTTGCTCGACATCTACAAACCTCTACTCAGCTTGGATAAAGCTACCTTTACCGACATTCTTAACAAAGTAGACAAAATGCCCATTTATGAGACCCGTCTATTCAATAAGCTCTCAGGCAAACACCTCGCTGCTTATCAACAAGCTATTGGTAATTTGAATGAATTCAAAAAACACTTCGAAAACAGCGACCTAAAATCCATCAGCGATGATGCTTGGGAGTTCTACTTCCGTTGTCGACTGATACAAGACTATATCAGTGGCATGACCGATCAATTCGCCTATGACGAATATCGCGCGTTGCATGTGATTGATTAGAAAGGGAGCAAGCATGAAAGGCCCCAACCCAGATAACAAAGAGCCAATGAAGGGGTTCCCACAAGTGGGTTACCTTAAAAATTTTATCACCCGAGACAATATCACCGTCGGTGATTATACCTACTACGATGATCCTGAAGGGCCAGAACGTTTTGAAAACAATGTGCTTTATCATTTTGATTTTATCGGTGACCAATTAATTATTGGAAAATTTTGTGCCATTGCAAAAGACGTTCGGTTTATTATGAATGGTGCGAATCACGCTAATGCAGGGTTCTCTACGTATCCGTTTTATATCTTCGGCAACGGTTGGGAAAAGGTGGCGCCCAAAACCGGCGATCTACCCTACAAAGGCGATACAAAGATCGGTCATGATGTGTGGATTGGCTATGACGCCACTATTATGCCTGGCGTACAAATCGGTAATGGCGCTATTATTGCCAGTAAATCCGTCGTGACATCCGATGTACCAGCTTACTGCGTCGTCGGTGGGAACCCTGCCAAGATCATCAAATACCGTTTTGACGAGCCGACCATCCAAACATTACAAGAGATTGCTTGGTGGGATTGGGGACCGGAGAAAATCACCCAACATTTGGATGCCATCGTTGGTGCTGATTTAGCTCGGCTCCAAGCAGCAAAAGACGACTAATTCTAAAATGAGGTAAACGCTATGATTAAACAAGTTGGCTCAACAGAAATAAAGCTTAAGCACAAAGCAAGCTGCCATTGTGGAGCGGTTGAATTGGAATTAACCTTGCCAAACGGCATCGAAAACCCAAGACGCTGTGATTGCTCTATTTGTCGTCGTAAGGGTGCCATTGTGGCTTCCGTCACATTGGATAACCTGCGTATCGTCAAAGGGCATGATGTACTAAAGCTTTATCAATTTAATACCCACACCGCTAAACATTTTTTCTGTTCAAACTGTGGTATTTACACCCACCATCAACGTCGATCCGCCCCCACACAATATGGCTACAATATCGGCTGCTTAGAAGGTGTTAATCCTTATGATCTTGGTGACGTTGTAGTAAACGATGGTGTGAACCATCCGGCTGATCGATGATGTTTGTTTAACCGGAAGCGTTTATATGGTTATTGATCTCTCAGTAGCCCATCCACATCGTTGTGCATGGGCCGACTCTGCGCCGGATTTCCCCCATTATCATGATAACGAGTGGGGTTTTCCTGTCGGAGATGATCAGCGTTTGTTTGAAAAGCTCTGTCTGGAAACCTTTCAATCCGGCCTGAGTTGGCGAACCATTCTGAGTAAACGAGAGAATTTTCGTTCAGCCTTTGCGCAATTCGACTTTCATAAAGTGGCGCAATTTGGCGAGCAAGAAATCGCCGAGTTGCTTAACAATGAAGGCATCGTTCGTAATAAACGCAAAATCCTCGCGGTCATCAACAACGCCAAACGTGCCCTAGAAATGGTCGATCAAGAAGGTTCTTTAGCTACGTTTATCTGGCGTTATGAACCCGATGAAAACTCCCTTCCTCCACCCGAAACTCAAACCACCTGCGCAGAATCCATTGCGCTCTCCAAAGAACTCAAAAAACGCGGCTGGCAATTTGTCGGCCCAACCACCCTGTACGCCTTTATGCAATCCATGGGACTCATCAATGACCATGCAGAACACTGTTTTATGCGAGAAGAAGTTGATCGAGCGAGGAAGAGATTTAAGAGGCCGTAAAAAGACACCGTTAATAATATAATTCGCTCAAAACCATACAAGGCATATCTAAATGAGTAAGAGCAAGACACTGATAATCGATGATAGTCCAGTAGCGAAAACAAACTACATGGAGACTGTATTTTTTCGAGGCAACTTAAAAAATGAGATTACACGCTTACAATGGTTGAAGCTTACTTTTTTCGAAATCTTGGTAGGTATTGAGTTAATTGAAAGTTTTGTTATTACGTCGTCATACCAACAAAAAACATCTAGAGCTATCAAAGTTGACGGAGAACATGGAGCTGAATTACACCTAAATACACATATACCATCGGGCTTTATTAATGACCACTTGAGACCTATTTTAGTAGAGGTTCTTTATTACAAATTTTACAAAAAATATTACCTTATAGAACCAGAGAGCAACGCAGCCCTAATTCCAGACAACAAAGGAAATTACAATTTAACTAGGATAAGGTTTTGCGTCAAAAAGAAGCTTTTCCATCAACTAATCGCATTTAGAAGAGTATATGATCTTTCTTGGCTGATTTTTAATGGTTTGTGCGACACTTTTGTGTTTTTTTACACCAATAGTATTGAGTTTGCTCTCTTTTCCGCAATAGCAATTGAAGGAATAAGAAGATTAATAAAACTATAACTAAGTCAAAGCAGTGCCATCCCAAAAGTCAGCCAACCTCTGCTCTAGCTGATCAGGATCAAGACCACTGCGTATTTTAAGCAAATCATTAATGAACATTTCGCTTTGAGATGTTTGCAGCTCTACCAACCGCTCCAGCGTTTTAGAGTTGGTATTCGGGTGAGTCAAAAGCATATTTAGGTCATAGCCTAATAAAAATGTACCTTGTCGCTCTATGTCATAATTCAATTTTTCAGCGGGTATAAAATCGTCATAAAGTCGGTCAAATTCGACATTGGGATATTCTTTAAGGATGGTAAGAAAGTCAGTGATGTCTTTGTTAGTTTCTAATCGACGCTCCTGCCATGCCATTAACTTCAGCAGTACTAATCCCGCTAGCGAAGTCACTTTTACACGTTTACTTTGGCCAATATCGACTAAGACAGCATGATCAAAGGCTTCTTGAAAGCCGATAACGGACATGGTGATGGCATGTTCTGGCGGCCATTGAATTTCATCAGAGCTGTCAGCAATAGCACCAAATGGAATGATGTCAACGGGCAAGCTACTAACTTCATGCATTAGCCGATGAGGAAATTTTGTCTCACTTAGGCCAGAGTCTAACAAGGCAGCTTTTACATCGGTAAAACTGCCCCAGTCTGATACTAATATTGCTGTGTCTATATCATGAGTTTTACGACCTGGATCTCGGCCAAACACATGAAAAAGCAATAAATCTCGCGCTGTTGCTCCAGCAATAAAATACGGTATATCAAGCTGAGTGGTTACATCGATAATGATGTTAAGCACAGGCTCAAATGCTGGGTTCAGCGGGTTCTTTAGCTCATAAATATTGCTCATATATCATCCTTGCGACTTCTATATTGCGGCTGTCCTTGCTCACTTCCAATTCCGCCACGGCCAATAAGGCCTGGCTTGTTTCTGACCATACTAATTTGTCGCCCCAAAAGGCTGGCACTAACCATAAATTGCCTTGTGGATTCGGGCGGCATTTAAGTTGGGCAAGTTTCTTTTGTAACGGCTGGCGTGTAAACAGCTGTAACTCTTGAGGGTGAAGGTATTGGGTTAACTTTTCTGCGGCGGCTTCCCCCCCCCAATAGTCATTCTCTTCCATTGGAATATCTTTCCATTCGCCTTCTAACTGCAAACGAATGCCGCCTAATTTTGGCCTAATCGATAAACGGTAGGCTTCGACCCAAAGGTTTAACATCCTCTCTGTGTCTAGTATTCGTCTCGTATCGCCAAGGCTAATCAACGATTCTCCTTGAAGAATTCCCAAGCCTTTGCTCACCATGCCCAATGAAATATTGGCATATTCTGCCATCTCACGGTATGACAAATTAAGCACATCGGGACTAGATAAAAGAACAAATAGCAGCTTTGCTGAACCTTCACCTAACTTGTTACTTTTACTTGCAAGGTCAAAGTCTTTCTTCGATTGACTCGTTTTTTGGGATTCAATCCAAATATGCAGAGCACCGTTGTTAATTCTCACATTGCCTGCGCTATCAATGAAATTAACCCCATTTTCCATACAGATATCGGCTAGATAAGGCGTCAGACGGTTACAAATCAGCAAGGTATTCGGTGCAGCATCAGCAAATAATGAGCTTAAGCTTTCCTTACGATGAATTGTTTTGACCGCAATATAAAAATGATATTCATCACCGCTGACAGTTAAGCGCAATTCGCCGTCGGTGAAGCATATATCATTAACACCCTCATTTTGGACAAAGTCACCTTTGATATGAGCTGGTAACAACGCCAGCACATTCATAGCTAATGCAGTTTTTCTTGTCCCAGTCGACACTGATGTTCACCATCCAAGTTTGTTCATGATTCATGAACAAACTATATCTTTGAACATCGGATAATACAAATACCATTTCTTTTATGCAATCCATGGGACTCATCAACGGCCATGCAGAACACTGTTTTATGCGGGAGAGGGTAGATCAAGCGAGAAAGGTATTTCGTCGCCCCTAATGTGCTCTGCTTTATGAGCGATTTACTGTTCAATACCCCTTTTTTGATTAAATACCCTAAAGACTAGATGAATCTATTTGTAGGTTAAGATAAATGCTCATTTTTGAGTAAAAAATGCACAAAAAACGTGCATTGTATGAAGTGATGTTTCAACTTGGTTCGTTTTTATTTTTGTAGAATGTTCTTAAAAACAATTTTCTCGTTTACTCAATATTGACACTTATTGCTGAATAGTCAGGCTTTTTCTGGGACTTTTTATGAGAGGGCCCTATTTTTCCCTTTTCTCATTTCGTTCTATTTTGCTTGACCATTTGGTTGGCATTGTTTTTGAATGGTTAAAAAGTAGACAGGTAGGTTATATCGCAAGACTCACACAAGAATAAAATAAAAAAAGGAAGACGACATGCAAGATCGCAAATCGCTTTTCGTCGCCAGTGGATTGCTGGTTAATGGGCTTCTAATCAGTCAGCTTGTTCACGCCTCGACGGTGGAATTTTGGACAGCGCAGACCCAGTCTGATCGCATGCAGACGATTGAATTGCTTGCGAGCACTTTCGAAGCGCTCAACGATGGTATTACCGTGAAAGTTGTGCCAGTAGATGAAAATGAAATGGCTACGCAAATGGCGGCTGCCGTAGCGGCGGGTACCACGCCGCAGCTTATAGAAGTCAATTCTGAAATCATAATGTCTTTGGGAGAAGAGGGCATTGTCGATACCAAAACCCATAAAGCGGTGGTCAATGACATTGGGAAAGGCAAGTTTAACCAAGGGGCCTTAACCATGTTAACGTCTCCCAATGGTGAGTATTATGGATTGCCATACCATGGTTGGATTCAAGGCATTTGGTATCGTAAAGATTGGTTTGATAAAAAAGGGCTTGCTACGCCGAATACTTGGGAGAATATTGAAAAAGCCGCCAAGGCATTGACCGATAAAACCCATAACCAATACGGCATTTTAGTGGGCACGAAACAGGATAGTTATACGGAGCAAGTCTTCACACAATTGGCCTTATCTAATAATGCCAGCGAATTTGATGCCAAAGGCAACCTTGTCTTCGATAGCCCCGCAACTTTAGAGACTCTTAAATTCTACAAAAAACTCGCTCAATACAATCCGCCAGGGCCGCAAAACTGGCGTGCTCGAGATTATTACCTGCAAGGTAAAATGGGCATGTTCTTCTACTCCACCTATATTATGGACGATTTGGCATTGGCCAAAGTGGCTCAAAGTTCTCTTTCTGCCGATCACTTTAAGGAACTCTCTGGGGGAACCTTTGATCCTAATCTGGTGAAAAATACCGGATTCGTGCCCATCATCACCCATAAAAGTTCTGCCTCCTATGGCACCCTTTCCGGGTTGGTGGCGTTAAAAACGAATAATACAGAGCAAGCCGACGCCACCAAAAAATTCATCGAATTCATGTATGAACCGGACTCTTACATCACCTTTTTACACATGGCACCAGGTGGTATGAACCCCATGATCAAAGGCATTGCCGAGGATCCCGCTTATTTAGATGATCCCAATGGGGTGTTTAAACTCTATGGGCCGAAAAAGATGGAGCAAATAGCCTCAGGCTTTGATGACATCCGTTCTTTTGCTGTTGTAAAAGGCAAAACCTTTCCCGCTTCGGGTGCTATTTTTGCAAAGTCTGTGATTCCCCGCATGGTCTATGGCGTAACCATCAAAGGAGAAGATCCGCAAAAAGCATTGGATCAAGCGACGGCTGAAATGAAGGCCATTATTGCTGAATAGATCCGCCTAGCCTCCCGCTTACTTGCAAATAGAGGGCAAGGGGAGGATTAGGGTGGGCTTAATGTAAAGAAGGGAAGTCGACATGTCTTCTGTATTAGTCAGAAAAGAAGCACAGCTTGGCCTTAAACTGGTGGCTCCCGCGGTAGGGATTATTGCGTTACTGGTTGTTTATCCCATTGGGTTTAATATCTATCTGAGTTTTTTTGACGTTCAGCTCAATGGTGATAAACACTTTGTGGGGCTAACAAACTATAGCGATTTGCTTAGCAATCCTCGTTATTACCATTCCGTCGGTGTGTCAGTGATATATCTGCTTGGCACCGTTGCAGGTACGACCCTTCTTGGTTTAGCGGCCGCAGTGTTAATGAATCAAACGTTTCATTTTCGCAATCTGGCCCGAGGTTTGATCTTATTACCGTATTTTGCACCTGTGATCAGCGTGGTGTTTGGTTGGCAGTTTATTTTCGACCCAGTGAATGGCATTTATAACCATGTGGTGGTGGATGTTCTACATCTAACGGATACGCGCCGGAACCTGATTGGTAACCCTGATACAGCCCTTTTTGTGGTGATTGTGTTTGATATTTGGAAGCATTTTCCCATTGCCTATCTTTTGTTTCTCGCTAAATTGCAAAGCGTTCCCAAAGATTTGTATGAAGCCGCTGCAATCGATGGACAAAATGCTTGGGGACGATTTTGGCATGTGACCTTACCGGAACTCAGGTTTGTTATTGCCACTGTTATTTTATTACGTGTTATATGGAACCTTAACCGTTTTGAAGATGTTTATTTACTTGCTCCGAACGTGGAAACCTTGCCCATTTTTACCTATTACCAAGCCTTTGCTGGGATTGTTGATCAAGGTGTTGCCGCGACTATTTCGGTAATTCAGTTACTCGTGCTGATCGGTTTAATATGGTTGTATGTTCGTAAGGTGTTGAAATGGTAAAGAGTTATATAAGTATCAATAAATTAATATAAACACATGCAGAGAAGCAGGTGAGAAGATGAATAAACGTACATTGATTCAGTCCATCATTTTGTATTCTATGGTACTTGCCCTAGTGATCTTTTGCGTGTTTCCGTTTGTACAGATTTTATCCACATCGTTAAAGGATCCCATTGATTGGGGGAACCCCTCCTTGATTCCTCGGGTTCTTCATTTGGAGGCTTACAAAGAACTGCTTGGTCTTATGCCTCCTAAAACTGTCGAAGTCCCCGCAAGTATCCAACGTTTACTGAGTAACCCAGCGTTATCGGAAGCCAAACGTCAGATGTTGCTAGAAAAATTCAGTTCCGGTGGGGATGTATTTAACTTTGGTCGTTACATGCTTAATACTTTTGTTATCTCTTTTGTGACAGGGATTTGTTCGACATTACTGGCCTCACTTGCGGCTTATGCCATCGCTCGTTTACGCTTTCCTGGTCAATCCGCCATGGCCAACGGTGTCTTGTTTGTCTATATGGTCGGTGGCGTGTTGCTCATGGTGCCGTTGTATCAAATGAGTGTGAACCTTGGGTTAGCGGGCAGTATATGGGGCACGATTCTTAGTCTGTTTTTGATCTATCTAATTCAAACTTTACCCGTTGCCATGTACATGCTGGGTAACTATTTCCGTGGTATTCCTTTTTCCCTTGAAGAGGCCGCGATGATGGATGGTTGCTCAAGAGTGGAAGCCTTTTGGCGAATCGTTCTCCCTCTGTCGAAACCCATGTTATTCACCGTCTTTATTTACTGTTTTGTTATCGCTTGGAATGAATACTTATTCGCCTCTGTGTTTCTTAAACAATACCAAGATTTCCAAACCTTACCCTTAGCGCTGCAAACCTTATTTACCTCAAAAAATGCCATATGGGATCGCATTATGGCGGCGTCCATATTGACCTTATTGCCCGTCGTGATCTGTTTTATGCTCGCTAATCGTCAGCTTTCTGGCGGGTTAACGGAAGGGGGAGTAAAAGGCTAAAGATGACTGACGATTGTGCTGGCAAATACTTTGTTAAAACTGGATTTGTCTTTGCTTCGCTCATTGCGCCCTATTCAATAAAAGGAAGACATTTATGAGCTCAGTGATATTAAGGAATGTCAATAAGTCCTACGGCGACATGCCTATCGTGAAGAACCTCAATCTTGAGGTGAAAGACGGCGAGTTTGTTGTTTTAGTTGGGCCAAGTGGCTGCGGCAAAAGTACCACTCTACGTATGGTGGCGGGTCTTGAGGACATTACCGCAGGGGACATTCAAATCGGTACTCGAACCATCAATGATTTACCTCCAAACAAACGCAACATCGCCATGGTGTTTCAAAATTACGCCTTGTATCCGCATATGTCAGTGCGAGAAAACATCGTTTTTGGTTTGAAAAAATCAGGGGCTGATGCCGAGACCATTCAACAAAAACTTGCCGATGTATCGACTATGCTCAAGCTGGACGACTATTTGGATCGCAAACCGGCGGATCTATCCGGTGGCCAGCGACAACGGGTTGCTATGGGGCGAGCCTTGGCACGGGATGCGGATGTGTATTTGTTCGACGAACCGTTATCGAATCTAGATGCCAAGCTGCGCCATCATATGCGTACGGAAATCGCGCGCATACAACACCAATACAGCATGACGGCTATTTACGTCACACATGATCAGATCGAAGCCATGACGTTGGGGGAACGCGTGGTGGTGATGCGTGATGGCATTGTCGAGCAGGTTGGCTCGCCAATGGACATCTATCTGCAACCGACAAATACCTTTGTTGCCACCTTTATTGGCTCTCCTGCGATGAACTTGATCGAAGCGAAACGGGACGGTGACGATCTGTTAATCGATCAGTATCGACTTCCAGCGTCGAAAATCGCGAATGTGGATTTACACGATCTCAAATCTCACGACTCGGTGTTGATTGGTATTCGTCCAGACTTTTTTGAAGACAGCGCTTTATCATCCCCCAGTGATAACCTATTTGAATTTAATGATATTAATGTTGAGCTGGTGGAAAATCTCGGCTTTGACAAAGAAATTATGTTCAAACTCGGCGGTGAAGATGCCAAAGCGAGGCTCGACCTACGTTCCCATGTCAAACGCCAAGAAAGCATTTCATTGTCGGTGGATTTAAACCGTGTGCTCTTGTTTGAAACAAGCAAAGAAGGGGGGTTAATTAACAAAGGGGAAGTTTGATGGGCAAGCCGATCTAATAGCTTGAAGCCATTTTCTCCACCAAATAATCCACAAAGACTCTGACTCGTGCTGGCATATGTTGTCCGCCAATAAACACCGCATGGATAACTTCCTTGTCCTGTGGGTTGAAGTCTTCCAATAAAGGGACGAGTTGACCCGATGCGAGGGCTTTTTCAATATGAAAGTTCCCCACTCGGGTAATGCCAATGTCCTCCATCACCAGTTCGACTAGCGTTTCCCCATTGTTGGAGGTCATATTGCCTTTGATGGGTAAAATATAGTCTTCGCCGTTTTCACGAAATGGCCAGCCCGGTTCTATCCGCTGAAAACTAAAATCCAAACAATTAAAATGCTGCAAATCCGCTGGCGTTTTAGGGATTCCGGCTTGTGCTAAGTAGTTCGGTGTGGCAATAACCGTTCTACCTGTTTCCCCAAGGCGTCTTGCGGTTAAATTGCTGTCGGGTAGCGGACCAAAACGAATTGCGACGTCAATATGACCATCTGCCACATTGCTAATCTTATCACTCACTTCGACTTCGATTTTAATATTGGGATAACGTTGCAAAAACTCTTTATATAAGGGAATCATGGTCAAACGGCTATAAGCTGTTGGGGTACTGACTTTGATTAATCCGCTTGGGTTTGCTCTATCAGCGATTGTGCGCTCAGTTTCTTCTAGATCTTTCAAAATACGCCGAGCAGCAAGGGCATAGGACTCGCCCTCACTGGTTAAGTAAAGCTTGCGGGTAGAGCGAACAAGCAGACGAACCCCTAAACGCTTCTCTATTCTTGTCATCATGCGGCTCACTGCAGAGGGTGTGAGTCCCTGTGCTCTTGCGGCGCCACTTAAACTTCCCGTCATGGCAACGGCTAAGAATGTTTCCATCTCGGTGGTTTTATCAACTTTTACTTGCTTCATTTGTGAATCCAATGCAAAACAGAATCGCTTTTTGACCCACTATTCAGGGTTAGGTCGTCTCGTTATATTCCCTAATATCATAAATAAACGAGGATTAATATGAAGATTAACTTTCCATTAATGGCGTTGGCCATGGGCGCTTTTGGAATTGGCGTCACGGAATTTTCTCCCATGGGGATGTTGCCAGTGATTGCCGGGGATTTAGGTGTTTCTATTCCGACAGCTGGCATGCTTATTAGCGCTTACGCGTTTGGTGTATTAATTGGGGCGCCTGTTATGACTTTACTGTGCGCAAATATGCCGCGACGTCGTTTGTTGGTGTTGTCCATGGGAATTTTTACCGTGGGGAATGCCATCAGCGCTATGGCTGACAGCTACAGTGCATTGATGGTTGGGCGTATTATCACATCGTTGAATCACGGTATGTTTTTTGGCATTGGCGCTGTCGTTGCCACGAATATAGTACCGCCGAATAAACGGGCGGGCGCCGTTGCCGCGATGTTTTCGGGTCTTACCATTGCCACCATTGGTGGGGTGCCATTAGCCAGTTCTATTGGCACCGCATTCGGTTGGCGAAGTGCGTTTTGGGGAATCGCCGCGATTGGTGTAATGGTGATGGTCGCGTTACGAGTCAGCTTGCCGCCATTAGTCAATCAAGAGAAGGCGAACATTCGCAATGAGTTAACGGTGTTAGGAAAAGGGCCTGTTTTGGCCGCGTTACTGCTAACGGTGGTGGGAGCCAGTTCGATGTTTACCGTATTCACTTACATTGTGCCTATCTTGCAACAAGAAACCCATGAGTCCACAGCCTTTGTGACCGCTATGTTAGTGCTTTATGGTGCTGGGCTTGCCGTGGGGAATATCCTTGGCGGACGTTATGCGGATCGCTCTCTTTATGGTACTTTGATTACATCGTTAATCGCGGCGATTTTGCTATTGGTTATTTTTGCATGGGTGATGTCTTCTCCGGTTATGGTGATGCCCCTTATCTTTCTCTGGGGAATGGCCAGCTTTGCGGTGGTTCCACCCTTGCAGTCCTTGGTGGTACACGAAGCCAGTGAAGCACCTAACTTGGCATCTGCTATGAACATTGGCGCCTTTAATCTCGGCAATGCAATTGGGGCAGCCTTAGGTGGCGGTGTCATAAGCATGGGATTGGGCCTACCTGCGGTCGCGTTAGCCGGAGCGGGAACCGCAGCGCTTGGGTTGTTTATGGTACTGGTGTTAAAACGAAGCCCGTCAAACCAAGGCAATGAACAAGTCGCCTCTTCCTAACTAACAAGCGGGGGACTGTTTTAGGTATTAACCAAAGCATCCCCGCACCAATCTTTGCATCACTTAGCTCTTTGAGATGGGGTATATACAAAAAATAATTGATTACTGTTAGTTTTTCTCATTAATAGAGAGGTTATATGAAACTAAGCGAACATTTTGACCAAGAAGAACATAATTTTATTATTAAAGAGTGCCTTTTTCAGTTATGGAATCACTCCAATGATCCTATGTTTATCGTTGCTGTGGAAGAGGATGGTGAATTTTCGCTTTATGATAATAATACAGCCTCTCGAATGGTAATGGGGATTGAACCGAATCAAACTTATCACCGTAACAGTCTTCGCGATATGTTTCCTGAAGAGATTGTTGAAGGTTTTTATCGTACTTACCATACCCCTATCACCAGCAGAAAACCTATTTCAATGGAGCAATATACCGTCAAAAATGGAGAGGACGTGTTTTTCAATACCTTGCTAGTGCCTATTTTTGATAAGCAAGGTAATCCGATATTTATTTGCGGTATCAGCCATGAAACGACCAAAATCAAGGCCGCCGAAAAAATGGCGGTTGAAGCAAGTGTAAAACTAAAGGAATACAACACTGGGCTAAAGCAAATCAATGAGAGCCTAGATGCGAAAGTAAGGGAGCGAACCGCGGCGCTGGAGCTCGCTAAAGCAGAGTTAGAGGAGGCTATAGAAGCGAAGTCGTCGTTCGTCGCTAGAATGAGCCATGAAATTCGTACACCTATTAACGCGGTTATCGGTTTAAGCGATCTCGCTCTTAATAACTCACCGAATAATAATGAGCAGAAAGACTACTTACAAAAAATACGAGATTCTGGCGAAATTCTGCTTAGTTTGGTCAATAATGTACTGGATTTTTCAAAAATAGAAGCCGGTAAATTAACCGCTGAATCCGTACGCTTTTCAACTGAAAAATTGATCCGAACCACCGTTAACATGAATGCGTTTGGGGCGCATGCGAAAAAACTAGAATTGGTAACGGATATCTCCGATGACATCCCCGAGTATTTATTAGGGGATCCTCTGCGTATTCAACAAATATTAGTCAACTTAGTGAGTAATGCGATTAAGTTCACCGAGAGTGGAACCATTATTATTCGCTTAAGTTGTCATAAATTCGATGAAGATAGAGCTTTACTACAGTTCGACGTTGTTGATTCAGGGATAGGTATGTCACCCGCACAACTCGAACAACTATTCTCTCCCTTCACACAGGCAGATAACAGTGTCACTCGTGTTTATGGCGGCACGGGCTTAGGTTTAACGATAAGTCGTCAGCTATGTGAGCTAATGAATGGGGACATCAAAGTCGAAAGTGAGCTGGGCAAAGGTTCAACCTTTACTGTCTTATTGCCGTTGAAAATCCCTACAGAGCAACCAACGTTTGAAGTCATTGATTCTACAAATGCTTCTCAAAGTGCTGGTGGTCGATGACCATTCCTTATCTAGAGAGGTTCTAGCCAAATTATTAGGTGGCTTTGGTATAGAAAGTACCTGTGTAGGGAGTGGTTGGGAGGCCATTGATGCCATTCGACAATCGGATCAGTCCGGTATGGCGTTCGATGTGGTTTTTATGGATTGGCAGATGCCAGATATGGATGGAATCGAAACATCGAAAAGAATAAACGAAGTATTCCAAGAATTAGCGCCGCCTATTCTGATGATATCCGCCTATGAAAAGCATCATATTCAGCCGTACATAGATACAGGCATCATTCGACAATTTATAGAAAAACCTATTCGAAAATCCACCTTGTTTGATGCCATCAATCAGTTTTTTCGTATTGAAAAAATAGCGCAGGAAAGTGAAGAAACAGAAATTGTACCCCATCTCTCGGATTTCCATATTTTACTGGTGGAAGATAATCTCATTAACCAGCAAGTTGCATTGGGTTACTTAAAAAGCACAGGCATTCATGTAGATTGCGCTGAAAATGGACAAATTGCCATTGAGAAAATACAAGAGACTCAGTATGACCTTGTCCTGATGGATATTCAAATGCCTGTTATGGACGGATTAACGGCCACCTCTATCATTCGCGACATGGGGCTGGATTATGAACTTCCTATTATTGCTATGACGGCACATACATCCCCAGAAGACATAGAAAAGAGTCTCGCTGCAGGAATGAATGATCATATACCTAAACCTATTCCATCAGACTTGCTTTATCGAATACTGAATAAATATTTAATGCAGAGCAGATCAGAAAAAAATGAAACTTCTGATACATTATCTGTAGAGTCAGCCTTAAATGATCGGTTATCTATGCTTTGTAAAATAAGTAGTTTAAGAGCGCAAAAGGCAATCTACTCCCTAAAAAGCGATACTTCTCTTTATTTGAAAATAGTTCAGTCTTTCTGGTCACAATATAAAGCAATGTTATCAAACTCTAAAGCGCTATCTCTCACCCTAGATAATCATAGTCTGTTAAACGATGTACACTCTTTAAAATCTAATGCATCGTATATTGGTGCTGAAGAAATTTCTCAAGACTGTGAAATGATAGAGCGTAAACTTCTCAACCATGAAGCCCTTGATAGCTCTCTGTTAGACGGTGTTATCAGAAAAATGCAAACGCTTTTAACTGAGCTTAATCCTGTATTTGAGATAATGGAGCAAGATGATAATGATTCAACCCTTCCTCTTAGTGTCACACTTGAAAAAGTGTTAGCATTACTGAAGAAGAATGATTTCAAAGTAGAAAACTATGTTTACACTTTACATCATAAATCTAAAAATACTGAATATAGGGATGATATAAATAAAATTATTCAGAGTATAACGGACCTTGAATATGAGCAAGCCTCGGAGCTTGTTCGCCAACTTTTAATTAAATTATCAGGTAACTAGAATGTCTCATTCGTTTAGTGTCCTTATTATCGATGATGAAATGATAAACTTACAAATTATCAGCGATATTTTGTGTGATGAAGTAGACATTATATTGGCGAAAAGTGGTGAGCAGGGCGTTCGTAAAGCGTTAGAGTTTTCTCCTGACTTAATTTTGCTCGATGTTATTATGCCTGATATGGATGGCTTTGAAACAATGAAAAAGCTGAGCCAGGACGCTCGAACATGTGATATCCCAGTCATTTTTATAACGGCACTGAATGACATAGATAATGAAGAAAAAGGGCTATTGCTTGGGGCAAGTGACTATATTCAAAAGCCAATACATGCTTCGATAATAAAAGCCAGAGTTGCTTTGCATCTTAAACTAATAAACCAGCACCGTATATTAGAGCGTTTAAGTACTATCGATCCATTAACCTCTTTGTCAAATCGTCGTAAGTATGAAGAGACGATTCGATCTGAATGGACATTAATGGAAGAGCTTAATCAAACTTTATCCTTAGCGGTTATCGATATTGATAATTTTAAACAATATAACGACTTTTATGGTCATGCTGCTGGTGACGTCGTGTTACAAAGAGTGGCCACGGTTTTAGCTAATAATTTTATTAAAAATAGAGATCTAGTGGCACGGTATGGCGGAGAAGAGTTTGTCGCAATCATGCCGAATACCTTAAAAGAAGAAGCGTTACAGCGTATTAATAAATGTATCGCTGAGGTTCAGGCGATGGCCATCGCATGCAATATAAAAGATAAAAATGTGGTGACCATCAGTGCGGGGGTAGCCTCCATAGCCCCTACGCGACATGCTAAATTTGAAGACTTATTTGCTGCCGCAGATAAGGCCTTATATATGGCAAAAACAAGCGGAAAAAACCAAGTGAAATGGGAACATGTGACCATCAGTGAGACGTCTCAAGGAAGCACGGATTAATTAGACTGCTACCGTATTTTTCTTGGCTCTCAGCGTCTTACCTTTCCTCTCGATAGTCTATCTGATAGCTCCCTCAATTGTTAAGTTTTAAAGGCAGCCGAAGCTGCCTAAGTGGACATTTCTATAGGGGTTATCCTAAGAATGCGGTGACAGGGACTTCACTGTCTTCAAGCGGTCGTGTATAAACATCCACTAAAGTTGGGCCTTCGGTGGCAAAGGCTTTCGCTAAGGTGGCTGCTAAGTCGTTAGGGTCCCTAACGCTCCATGCTTTAAGACCATATGCTTCTGCCACTTTTTTATGATCTGTTGTTGAGAATTGTGTCGAAAAATAACGCTTACCAAATGAGCGGTCTTGCCCTGCGCGAATCCAGCCAAAGCTGGAGTTATTGAGCACAATAAGTGTCACAGGTAGATTGTAGCGCACAATAGTCTCAAGTTCGCCAGAAGAAAAGCCAAAGCTACCATCGCCCATAATGCCAACGACTTTGCGCCCTGTATTGGCAAAATGTGCTCCCACGACGCCAGGCAAGGCGAAGCCTAAACCACCGTGGAATCGGTGAAAAATAAACGAACGACCAGAACGCTTGGGCTCAAAGAAAGCGCACAAAAAAGGGGTCGGCGTGCCTGGGTCAGAAACCACAATTGCGTCGTCTGGTAAGGATTTTTGTAACTCAGTGACAAAGCGTTCTCCATAGATCGGCATCGTATCTGAGTGAGAGTATCGATCAAAACGTTCTTTCTTTTGCACTCTTGAGGCGGTAACTGCTTTCGGCCCCCATTCAGATTCTCGGCATTTTGATGCACTGGATTTTATCAGGAGCAGCATCTCTGTCAGAATAGCTTTCGCATCACCGACCAAAGAAACATCCGTTAGATAGTTGGCGCCAATTGATTTTGGATCGATATCAATATGCAGAATTTTTTTCTCGCCATTATATGGATTTGTACGTTTCTCACTGGTGACGGAACCGATACGACAGCCAACATAAATGAGAGTATCTGCTTCACGTAATACCTCGCGAGCACCCGCTGTTGAGCCATTTGTTCCGATTGTTCCCATGGCAAGAGGATGACTTTCTGCTACTGTTCCTTTAGCTGAAATCGTGGTGCCAATTGGCGCGCCAAGACATTCTGCCAACGCAATAAATTCCTCAACGGCTCCAGAGTGCATAACGCCACCACCACAGATGATGGCCACTTTTTCTGCTTCAAGAAGAAGGTGTGCGGCTTTTGTAAAATCCTCTTTTGCTGGAACCGTTCGGCGACATGGGTATTGGCCAAATGAGTTATCTCCCCAAACTTCATTGATATCAAGTTGGCCTTTGAGAACATCGTAAGGTAAGCCAATGTGCGCTGCTCCCGGTGCGCCAGATGTCATGGCATTAAATGCCGCTCGTATGGTAGTGGGTACCACTTCAGGAGTCTCAGCAACACGAGTGTATTTTGTAAACGGCTTAAACAAAGCTTCTTGATCGCACTCTGTTAAAACAAAACGGTCGCGGCCTGCGACAGGGATATCGGAGGTAATGGCTAATACAGGAATCGTGGTGCCGTTCGCTTCGGCAATACCGGGCACCATATAGGTAGCGCCCGCACCACTTGGTCCTTCAACCACACCTACCTTATTGGTTAGGCGAGCATAAACATCCGCCATGTAAGCCGCAGAGCGCTCGTCTCGTGTCAGGATATGCGTAATATCATGGTTCAATTTCGTTAAGCTATCGTAGAAGGGCAAGCTTGTGTCGCCGCATACTCCGAAAATATGCTTTACGCCCATTTTATCCAGCATCATAACCAACGCGTCGGCACCGGTAATCTTCTTTGATTGTTCTGACATGGCATTTCCTTCATATTCGTAGATAACGTTGACTTTGATTCAAAAAAAGACGAATTTGAAAACGGTTAGAGTTCTTGGCTTGATCGCTCTAGCGTACTTTCTTGACTCAAGTTGGCATGTTTGTTGATCGTCTTTATTTCAGTCTCCTATGCAATGAAGTCGAATATAAGCAGACAAAATACCGGATTTTTATGAAATTCCGGTATATTGAGGGTGTAATTATGTCTAAGTGGTTTAAGAACGAACTGGATCGCAAATTAGTGGCTTTGCTGCAAGTGAATGCGCGTGAGTCAACGAGCAGCCTTGCGAAGAAATTAGGGGTGGCACGTTCTACGGTTCATGAACGGATTACCCGTTTAGAAAAGTCTGGTGTGATTACTGGGTATTCGGCTGTGTTGAGTCGTAATCCATCCGAGGGTAATGTTCAAGCGATGGTGATGCTAGCGGTTGAGCAAAAACGTGGTAAACAGGTAGTCGCTAGACTAAATAGCTTCCCTGCAGTGAAGGTGTGCTTTGCGATTAACGGGAGTTTTGATTATTTTCTAAGCGTTGAGCAGCCGACTTTGGAAGAGTTGGATGAATTGTTGGATGCGATTGGCGATATCCCCGGAGTCGAACGCTCTACCTCGTGGATTGTTTTGTCTCGTAAATTCGA
The DNA here is from genome assembly GCF_056173505.1 of Marinomonas sp. 63XJN7_7_ISO-PGPR-S23-202. Classification (NCBI taxonomy): domain Bacteria; kingdom Pseudomonadati; phylum Pseudomonadota; class Gammaproteobacteria; order Oceanospirillales; family Oceanospirillaceae; genus Marinomonas; species Marinomonas sp. 63XJN7_7_ISO-PGPR-S23-202. The sequence goes on from NZ_CM149677.1 coordinate 338,908, forward strand.
TAGACGCTATAAAGAAGTGCTTGATATGGTGAAAACACAGATGAGTGAAATAGCCAATGAGTAGCTGTTTTGTAGTGCCTGAATCGATGGCTTTGCTTTATTCTTGATCACGGCTTTTTTCTGGTTTATCACAAGCGCTTTTTAGCAGATGGTTTAAAGAAGTTAGAACGTTTCATGATCAAAGTGATGGTTCCTATCGTCACTTTGTCTGATAAATGAGAAAATCCGGTATTTTGTATAGTGCAATAGGCATAATTAGATGGTTATATTTATAAACAATATTAAAAAAATGTCACAAACAAGGAAACTCAAATGAAAAAAAACACGATCAAAAAGGGTGCAAAGGCTCTGATTGCTGGGTTAGCGCTTAGCTTATCTGGTTTTACCTTTGCTACAGAGACTTGGAATATGCCATTGGCCTACTCTGCCTCTAATTACAATTCTGTCATCGATAAACAGTTTGCTGACCAGGTGTCAGCCGCACAGAGTCAAATTAAAATCGTTACCCATCCGGGCGGGTCTTTATTTCCAGGGGGTGAAATTTACAATGCAGTACGTCGTGGTTTAGCGCCTATTGGTGAGCGTTTGATTTCTGCATTGGGTAATGAAAGCCCTATTTATACTATAGATGCTATTCCATTTCTTGCGACGAATTACAAATCTGCTTGGAAGTTATATCAAGCCTCAAAACCCGCTTTGGAAAAGGAGCTTAAGAAAAATGGTATGAAGTTGTTGTACTCCATTCCATGGCCGCCGCAGGGCCTTTACGCCAACAAGCCGATCAATTCGATTGCCGACATGAAAGGTCTTAAATTCCGCGCCTATAATCCAGCGACGTCAGAAGTGGCAGAGTTAATGGGGGCGATTCCAACTAAGATCGAAGCGGCTGGTGTGGCTCAAGCGTTTGCGACTGGCGTGGCAGACAGTATGATCTCTTCAGGTTCTACTGGTTACGACCAGAAACTGTGGGAGAGCGTCAAATACTGGTATGACATCAGAGCTTGGCTACCTAAAAATATGGTATTTGTAAATTTACGTGCGTGGAATGCATTGACGCCAGCGACGCAAAAAATCGTCTTAAAAGCCGCTGCTGATGCTGAGAAGAAAGGTTGGGAAAAATCTCAAGAGTTGGCAGGCTGGTATAAAACTCAGTTAAAGAAACACGGTATGATTGTTCAATACCCCAGTGATAAATTGACCGAGCAGCTACAAGCAATTGGTGTGAAAATGACAATGGAGTGGTTAAAAAAAGCAGGACCAGAAGGTCAAGATATCATCAATGCTTATCAAAAAAGCAAATGATCGCTAGCTAACACGGGGAGCAAAAGCTCTCCGTGTGTTTTTACCTCTACGGACCACGTATATGTTTCTATGTAATATTGGTAAAGGTCTGGATTACTTATATAAGTTGTCTGGAGCGTTGGCTGCTTTATGCCTTGTTTCTATGGCGCTGTGTGTCGTGACCAGCATTGTTAGCCGCTTGGTAGGTGTGTATGTACCAGGGTTAACGGAAATCGCGGGTTTTTTGATGGCGGCAGCAAACTGTCTTGCTCTTGCTTACACCTTTCGTGGTAAAGCGCATATTCAAGTGACGCTTTTTATCGAAAAAATGGGTGTAAGAAAACAGCAATGGTGGTCGCTATTTGCTCTGCTAGTGACCTCTGTTGTAAGCGTTTATTTAGCCTACTATATGTGCCGTTTGGCGTATTTTTCTTGGCAATATGGTGATGTTAGTGGCGGCTCTATTGCCATTCTCATGTGGATTCCACAGTCCGTTGTCTCTTTAGGTTGTATTTTTTTCGCTGTGAGCGTGGTGCACTCCTTTTTTGAGTGTCTCTGGTTCGTTGCGACAGGACGCGAAGTCAGTCCTCTTATGAGACAAGAATCAGAGGAAATTATATGAGTGATATGTGGTTAATAGGCGTCTTACTAATCGTCTTATTTTTCTTTTTAGGCTCAGGTGTTTGGGTTGGTGCCAGTCTAATTGGTTGTGCTGTGGTAGCGATGGAGTTGTTTACTAGTAGTCCGGTGGGGGACTCCATGGCCATCACAATATGGAGTTCTATTTCATCTTGGACGCTGACTTCCTTGCCTCTCTTTATTTGGATGGGTGAGATTCTCTTTCGAACGAAAATATCGGAAACCCTATTCCGGGGGTTAACCCCGTGGATGTATCGGCTGCCAGGTGGTTTGTTGCATGTCAATATTACTGGATCAGCAGTATTTGCCGCCATATCAGGCTCTTCTGCAGCCACTGTCGCCACCGTTGGCAAAATGTCGATTCCTGAGTTGCAAAAGCGTAAGTATCCCGAACGAATGATCGTTGGGACATTGGCTGGTGCAGGAACATTAGGCTTATTAATTCCGCCCTCTGTATCCTTGATTATTTATGGGGTAACAGTGAATGTGTCGATCGTAAAGCTCTTTATCGCAGGGATTTTACCAGGGATTATGTTAGCTGCGTTATTTATGGGATACGTCGCACTCACATCTTTATTTAAAAAGACGGGTGAAACGGATGATCTGTCCTTTACGTGGCGTGATAAGTTCAAAGCCTTGCTGAGTTTAACGCCGGTTTTGGCGCTAATTGTCTGTGTTATTGGCTCTATCTATTCAGGCATTGCTACCGCGACTGAAGCGGCTGTTTTGGGGGTTATTGGCTCTTTGATTATTGCCGCCGTGCAGAAAAGTTTGAATTGGAAGTGCTTTATTGAATCCCTTATGGGGGCATTGAAAACGTCAAGTATGATTGCCTTTATTTTAATGGGAGCACATTTCTTATCCTTGGCGATGGGCTTTACAGGTCTACCCAGCAACTTAGCCCAAGGTATTGCTGCGATGCATTTATCGCCGCTCATGCTGATTGTCATTTTGACCGTGTTTTATATTATTTTAGGGTGCTTTTTAGACGGTCTTTCTTCCATCGTGCTTACCATGGCGGTGATTGAGCCCTTGGTGCGCCAAGCTGGCTTTGACATGATTTGGTTTGGGATTTACCTAATGATTGTGGTGGAGATGGCGCAGATAACGCCACCGGTTGGTTTTAACCTGTTCGTCTTGCAATCCATGACAGGGCACAATATGGCGTTTATTGCGCGTGCTGCCTTCCCCATGTTTTTGATTATGATTTTGGCGGTATTTATCTTAGTATGGCAACCCGAAATAGCTACGATATTACCAAGTGCGATGAATTAAGCAATCTGCTTACTTCATATGTTTTCGGCTGGTTTAAGTCGATTTTGTCTCCTTAAACCAGTTGATGGCTTGAATAATATCAAATACGGGGCGTTTGGTGGCTTCCCGAATGGCTTGAATATAAGGGGATAGATTTGTACATTCTAGGATAATGGCTTTAATGGATGGATTTAGTGCTATTAACTTATTAGCAGCGGCAACCACTTCTTGTTGGGCTTGATCTATTTCCAGAGTTAATAGGTCCTCTTTTATTGTTTGGTAGAGAACACCATCTTTTGGAATGTCGCTAACAATAATATCGTTGGAATAAAAACCGCCAAAATGGCTTTCGTTAAGTTTGTTCGCGTCAAATGTGAGAACTCCAACTTTATCCTCTTGCTTATTTAGAAACGTTCGAACAAAAGGCAAAGTAAGGAGAGAGCTGGTTATGATTGGTGTGTGTGCAAAGTCCTTTAATTCGCTTTGCATTTCGCCTAAAAAACCACAGGTAGTGACGATCAAGTCAACGTTTTTATCTTCCAAAATTTTTATACTGTTAAAGATGTCTTTTTTGACCTCTTTATTGATGCCTTCTGCTGTGACAATCGCGCTAACAGCAGCGGAATTGACGCGCTCGTAGATGACTTCAAACGGGAAAGAATCGGGGTTGCCTATGTCACCCAAGACGCGAGGGAAATGGGTATTAAGCATGATAACGCCGAGAGAAAAGGTTTTCTCTTTATGTGCCATTTTATGTACTCCCTAAAACGAATATCTCAATTTAATCAGAGGTTTTTTAAATGGGCAATGTTTATGTGATTGGGGCGGGTGTTGTTGGTGTTAGTTGCGCACTTAACCTGATCGAAAAAGGATTTGATGTTACTTTAATCGAAAGAAATGAGAGGGTTTTAGAAACCTCCTTTGGAAATGCTGGGGTGATTACCCGTAGTTCTGCGTATTTGATAAATAATAAGAACTTAATTCCAAGCTTAAAGAAGTATGTCTTTAATAAACATCCTGCCGTTCGGATGAGCTACCCCTATTTATTAAAAAATATCAAGTGGGCATCTTGTTTTCTTTATCAGTCTCTACAAGAAACGTCTGAAAGAAATATCAAAAGCTTGGATTCCATTATTCGAGGGTCTTTATCCGAGCATAAAAAGTGGTTGACGGCATCTGGTCAAATGCACCGTTTACGAGATACGGGTTGGTTAAAAATTTTCCGTTCTCCAGATGGGGCGCAAGCTACTTTTTACGAACAAGCGATTTATAAACAATTGGGCATCGATTTTGAAGTACTCAATGCCAAACAGCTTCAGGATTTAGAGCCAGCCATTTCGCCTACCTATGGCAGTGCACTGTACATAAAGTCAGCGGCTTCGGTGGACAGTCCCAGTGGCGTTACACAAGGCTACCTTGACCATTTCCTCTCTTTGGGGGGCAAACTGATTCGTGACGATGTGATGTCTTTGGCCAAGCAAGACATGCAAATTGCTATTCGGGCAAAAGGGGCAAATTATCTTGCGGATCAAGTTGTGCTCGCAGCGGGTCCATGGTCAAACGATGTATTAAAAACCATCGCTAAACCGCTACCGATGGGGTTTGAACGCGGCTATCACGAGCATTATGAAATACCTGAAGGGCCAAGGCTAACGCGGCCTGTCTATGATGTCGATGGTGCTTTTGTGTTGACTCCTCTGACCCATGGCTATCGTCTTACCAGTGGCTCGGAATTAAAAGACAGAGACGCACCCGCTTCACCGGATCAACTGAATAAAGTAGCGAAAGCCGCCCAACAGATGCTTAAGTTAGGAAAGTTAGTGCCAAATAGCCTTTGGCTAGGGAACCGCCCAACCTTACCAGACTCGTTACCTGCCATCGGGCCTTGCTCTCATATCAAAGGGCTTTGGTTAGCCTTTGGGCATCAGCATATTGGTTTTAGCACTGGGCCTGCAACGGGGCGTTTGTTGGCTGAAATGATGGTGGGGCAAGATACCTTTATCGATCCTACCCCATACTCACCCGCTCGGTTTAGATAGGATTGATATGATAAACAAGGATGAAACAAGCGTGTTGAGATTCAATAAAAACCGTTTTTCTGGGTATGGTGTGATTGCAGGCTGTGGCTTTTACTTGTTGTCACTTATCCCTTCGCTAAGCGGTCTATTAGTTTTATCAGCTTTATCCTACTGGGCTGTATTTGTGTCGGCTTGGCCGCGTCTAAACCCTCGTAATAAACGACAAATTCGGTTTCTAATGGGCGGCGGCGTTATTGCCTTTCTGGTTGCTTGGGCGTCAGGAAAGATGACGTTGTCTTTTTCCCTAATAGAAGGGAATTTGGGCATTGTTGCCATGTTGTCGGGTGTGTCAGTGTTAGGTTTGTTGCCTAATAATGCCAAACAACATAAGCCTATTGTCGGTACGAAAGGGCTGCTTAGTACGTGGGCCAGTGTGCAATTGCTGGGAGCCGTGATCAATATGTCTGCGATTTTTATTGTCGCGGACAAGCTATTACAGCAATCTCAGACACTGACCAAGTCCCAATATTCTGTACTCACACGGGCGCTTACCAGTGCTGGTTTATGGTCACCTTTTTTTGCCTCCGTTGCGGTGGCATTATCGATTGCGCCAAATGCCGAGTTCCATCAACTCGCCATTTTAGGGGTACCTATGGCGATCAGTGCGGCGCTGATTACACTCTGGCAGTTTCGTGCTCAAGGAGAATTGGCGACGTTTTCCGGTTACCCCTTGTCTGTTGCATCGCTGGTGTTTCCCGTGTGTTTGGCTGCACTGGTGCTTGTTTTTCACTATTTTGTGATGAGAGGGGTACCGATTTTATCCATCGTTACCTTACTCAGTCCGGTTTCTGTGATTGCTTTGCTATTAGTGAAAAAAGGGCCCAGTTACACCAAGCAGCGTTTAGCCGAGCATTCGCAAATTCGTTTACCCAATATGGCGAATGAAGTCTCACTTTTTTTATCGGCGGGCTTTCTGACCAAGATGGTCAGTCTTGCCTTGAGTTGCATGTTGGGTACGAATTGGTCTTTATTTCATGAATTTGGTTTTGTTGAAGCGTTTGGTTGTTTCTTGGGAATTTGTTGCATTGCGCTGTTAGGTCTTCACCCTATTGTAGGCATTTCTTTGATGAGTTCTTTTATTCCCGCTGATACAGTGAATAATACGCTTCTAGCCTTTGTGTCCTTGTGCTCATGGGGCGTCGGTACGGCAATAGGCCCGCTATCAGGCATTAATCTGTCCGTCTCTGGAAAGTATGGTGTGGATAACTTTCAACTCGCCCGAGAAAATTGGTGGTATGGGGCGGCAATGATTTTAGTGGTTGGCATTGCCATGTTTACTTTGGTGCAATTTCAGCGCTGACTTGAATCCCAACCAGGAGATGCTTTTTCCTTAAACCATCTCGAACGCCGTTTTTGTTCTCCGTGGTTTGGTTTTGACTGAGCTTAAATTTACCTTGTAGGCTATCGACTTTGATTTCCACACCGACGATGCCAGCAATTTAGCTGTTCCCCATTATTACGTTTTTTTATTGGTAATGAATACCTCTGTCTTTTGCTTAGGGCGCTTTAAACGCCGCAACAACCGATTTTAGATTCGTAGTGTAGTCGTTTAAATCGTTACAATTGTTTTCTGCTTGTTGGGCTAAATCATTGGTCTCTTTGCTAGATTTGCCAATGTTTGAGATGGTTTCTTCGACTGTTTGCGCTTCGTTGGCTTGTTCCTCAGCGGTAGAAGCAATGGTGGTGTTAATATCGACTAACTGTCGAAGCGAAAGAGTAATGAGGCTAAAGGACTCCTCAAGTTTGGCGTTGGTTTGGGTACTTTGTTCCATGTGATTTTGTGTGTTATCCATAAATCTGACAGAGTCATTTACTTGATGCTGAAGGGTGTGAATGCTCTGTTCAATTTTTTCCGTTGATTCTTGGACTTTTTTAGCTAGGCCTCTGACTTCGTCCGCAACGACGGCAAATCCTCTTCCTTGTTCGCCAGCTCTAGCGGCTTCAATTGCGGCGTTAAGTGCCAATAGATTCGTTCTGTCTGCAATGCCATTTATGACATCAAGTATTTGTGTGATAGCGATTGTTTCTTTAGCCACTTTCTGAATTGAGTCGGAGGAGCTGTTGATAATTTGCGCTAACATTTTTATTTTTTCGGTCATTTCCTTAAGTTGCTGAATGCCCTGAGCCGTTTCATTTTCAATTTTATTGGATGCTTCAGAAGCTTTATTAGTGCCCTGTGCGATATGATGAACCCCTTCTACGAGTTGGTTCATAGAGTCTATAGCGACTTGAGTATCTTGGAATTGAGCGTTTGTAGCCGATCGGCTTACGAGTGCATTGCTCCTGACCTCTTCGGCCTTAATGGCCGTATTATCGGTTATTTCGACGACTTTGATTACCAGTTGTGCTATTTGCATACGCATTTTTTCGAAAGTATTTGCCAGTAGGCCAAGCTCATCTTTTGACTCTACATTTACCGGTTGAGATAAGTCTCCCTCGGCAAGTTTTTCGGCGGATACCATGAGTCGTTTGATGGAGCTTTTAACCGATACGTAAAAGCCATACAGTAGATAAAGTAGTAATGAAATCGCACCAATGATTGAACTGAAGACTAGGGCAAGATGTAGTTTCAGTTTTTCTATACGTTTTGATAATTGTTGATTAATTTTGCTCGTAACTTGGTTGAGAACCGAGTTGATCTTGTTAAGTGTTGGTTGATAAAGAAGCGATTTTTTATTCCAATTGCCTCTATCTTTCATATCATAAATAAATCCATGACTAATGAACTTTTCAATGACGTTCTTTTGATAAATATCTTTGGCAGCCTCCAAAGCATGGCGAATTTCTTGGTTTTTTGCCTTATTTATTGAGTCTGTCAAGTTGTCTGAGATAGAGAGAAATCCTGCTTTTGTTTGCGTTTCAATATAGCCATAAGCGGTGACATAGCTATGGTATCCAGATGCTTTATGTACTTGCTTATAGTAGTTGATCAGGTTGTTAAGAATAAACTCTACCTGATTAAAAATCACTGGGTCTTCATCATGAAGTAGGTTACTTTGACTCATAAAGGTGCGCATGTAGGATGGAAAGCTATCTTCCGATTTAGTGTAAGCGTTGTAAATTTGCGTGAGACTCATGTTGCTCATGTCTTTAATTTTTCTATCTTTAACAAAAGCTAATGGCGGCAATGATGGTAATAGTTGCGACGCAGAGGTGTTGAATTGTATGGCTTTTTTGGACGCTAAATTTTCGGCTTCCTGAATCGATTTTTCTATTTTTTGTTCTTGCATCGCCGTATTGATAAACAGCAGATTAGAGTATCTTAGCGATTGATTGTAATAATCTAATGCCTTTGGAATTAAAGCATTTGCTTCTCTTTCCTCTACTGATCGAGCGAGATCTTGTTTGAGTGCTAATATTTTGTCAATGGCTAACCAACCAAACGTTAAACAAAAGAGCAAGGTGATAATAGCGAACTTCCCAAGATAGGGAAGAGAATTCATTAAAGTGATCGCTGGTTTAAACAGTTTCATCTTAAGTTTCTTCTCATTCAATTAGTTGAATACAAAGAGGTTTCTCTCTTTCATTTTCTTATACAAAGTTCGGTCATTTAGTTTTTTTAATACGCATACTCAAATGAAAAGATGGGCACCGCATTAAAATCACGTTAACTAACTATATTTTTTGCACAAATTTGGTGCTGTAAATTTTTCATTGCACTAATTTAACGCGCTCAGTTTTTTTCAAGGCGATTATTGTCTAAAACATTAAGCCGCATCTTTTTCTGATATAAGTTCGAGCACTTCGCTATGATGCTCTTATCAATCCACACATGCCTTTATTTTGGCAAGTTGAGTCATAAAAAACTCTTATTTTTCATATGCTTAATAGAAAATTTTAAATTATTTTATTTTTTTCTATTGAAAATCAAATTTTTGATGTATAAAGTTTAATCATTGTCGACAGACGACAATAAAGTGATGACATTAAAAAATCAACTAAATAAATGAACAAAAAACTCCATGGTTTGGTCTGCATAAAAATTACTGATTATGCATTTTTACAGTCCAATGCTATTAAAAACGGGCAAATATTATGTCAGAGACTTTATTAGAAACGCATCGCCTAAATAAGAAATTTGCGAGTAATCATGTCCTTATAGACATTGATCTTAAAGTTAAAAAAGGGGATCGAATTGCCATTATTGGTGGTAGTGGTTCCGGAAAAAGTACAATGCTCCGCTGCTTGAATTTCATGGAAGAACCCACATCAGGTGTTATTTCTCTTGATGGCAATGTCATTGGGAAAGAAGTTAGAAAAATAGATTCTGACATTATTATGAAATACAACGAGTTGGAACTGTGTAACGTGCGCAAAAAAATTGGCATGGTTTTTCAGCAGTTTAATTTGTTTCCCCATATGACGGTTCTTGAAAACGTCATGGAAGGATTAATTCAAGTAAAAGGCGTTAAAAAACGTGATGCTAAACAAAGAGCCATGGATGAATTAAAGCGAGTTGGCTTAGCCTCGAAGGAAGCCTCTTATCCATCGTATTTGTCTGGCGGACAACAGCAGCGTGTTGCTATTGCTCGCTCTTTAGCTATGGATCCAGAAATTTTACTATTTGATGAGCCGACATCGTCTCTTGATCCTGAACTTGTCGGAGAAGTTCTCAATGTGATTAATAGCTTGGCGGAGGAAGGTCGTACCATGTTATTGGTGACTCACGAGTTGGGCTTTGCCTATCATTTTGCCAATCGAGTTTTGTTTTTAGCTGATGGCTCATTCCACGAAGTTGGCACACCTGATGAAGTGCTTAAACATCCGCAAAAAAAGCGCACACAAGATTTCATTGAAAAATTCACAGCATTTCATTTTTAATTTTAATAACGAGACCTAACGTATGATGACCAAGTCTAATAAAAGTTCACAGGCATATATCGAAGATAGCCGAAATGAAAATGTCCTAGTGTATGTAAATGGCAATTTTGTAAAAAAACAGGAAGCCACTGTTTCTATTTTTGATAGTGGTTTTGTTTTAGGTGATGGGGTTTGGGAAGGTATTCGTTTAGTTAAGGGTCATTTAATCGCTATTGATCAGCATATTGATCGTCTTTTTGAAGGCGCTAGCTCCATTTCCTTGGAAATCGGCGTGACAAAAGAAGAGCTGATTGCCTTGATACACGAGACATTGTCTAAAAATGATATGCATGACGGTGCTCACATTCGTTTGATGGTTAGCCGTGGCACGAAGAAAACACCGAACCAAGACCCTCGCTTTGCCTTAGGAAAAGCGACGATTGTGATCGTTGCCGAATATAAAGTGATTGATAAAGAGGCAAAAAAAGCGGGTCTCTCTTTATTCACATCTACGTTTCGTTGTAGTGGGCCTGATGTATTTGATTTACGTTTGAATTCACACAGTCGTTTAAATTTTATTCAAGCGCTTATTCAAGCGATTAATGCTGGTGCAGATGAAGCCCTAATGTTGGACCCGCATGGCTTTGTTGCCAGTTGCAACTCCACGAATTTTTTTATTGTTCGCAACGATGAGCTTTGGACTTCCACAGGTTTTTATAATTTCAATGGTATTACTCATAAAACCATCATGGCTTTGGCCAGGGAGAATAATATTGTAGTGAAAGAAAAGAATTTTACCTTAGCAGAAGTGTATACCTCTAATGAAGCATTCGTTACGGGAACACTAGGTGGAATAACTCCTGTCAATACCGTTGATGGGAGGAAAATCGTGAATAAAAGCAGGGTAAGTCTGACCGCCCGATTAGCTGAGCTTTATGACGGCTATTTATTAAAAGTCTAAACATTTAGGAGTATCACTATGCTTTTCTCGACAACCAAAAAGAAGATCGTTCTTTTGTCGGCAGTCATTGCCGCCTCATTTATTTCGAATATGGCTAATGCTGAGCAATATGCTTCAACGTTGGACAAGATAAAACAAACACACATCCTAAAACTGGGGGTCGCGCCAGGAGACCCTTGGTACTATAAGAACCCTATAACTGACAAATGGGATGGGGTTGGCTATCGATTAGGTGAGCAAATAGCGAAAGACCTAGGCGCTAAAGTGGTCCCTGTTGAAACCACATATGGTAATGCTGCCGCTTCTATTCAATCTGGACAAGTGGAGCTTTTCTTAGTATTGGATGCAACCCCTGGACGTAAAAAGGCACTGAGTTTTCCTAGCACTCCGCTACTCTGGTATAAACAGGGGATTTTGGCTCGTGATGGCTTAAAAGTAAAGAATTGGCAAGATCTTAATGACCCTAAATATCGAATAGGCGTTGCTTTGGGGACAGCAACAGATCGTGATTTGACTGCTCGATTACCAAAAGCAACGATTAAGCGTTTCGCTAACACTGATGAAACGATCGCGGCTTTTATGGCTCACCGTATTGATGCGTTTGCTTTCTATCACCCGGCTCTTGCTATAGCTAAATCTAGAATCCATATGGGCAATGTAATTGTTCCTAAACCAGTTGTTGAATTACCGACCAGTGGTGGTGTAATGAAGGGGGATACAAAGTTTGTTGATTTCTTAAATGTGGAATTCAAGAAGTTGAATCAATCGGGAGAGACACAAAAAATATTTGCTTCTTACATGAAGTCAAAAGGGTTAGATCCAAAAGAAATTCCTAGTATTGAAAAATAAGTCATGAATGGGCATGTTGTCATGCCCATTTTTTTTAGAGGAATATGTTATGGGATTTCATTGGGATTTTGGTGCCGTTTGGCAGTATAAAGACATGCTGCTTGTTGGACTATTAGGAACATTCAAACTGGCCATTACTGCGGTAACGATTGGTGTTTTGGTCGGACTTTTCATGTGTGTATTGAGGATGTCAAAAAAGAAATATTTCTCCATTCCGGCTGTTTGCTTTATAGAGTTTTATAGAAATACACCTCCAATCGTCCATTTTTTTTGGGTTTTCTATGCGTTACCAATTTTAGCAGGTGTCTCTTTATCTGCGTATTGGGCTGCTGCTATTGCTCTTTCAACACAGTCTGGTGCGTTTTATGCGGAAGTTTTTCGAGGTGGAATTAAGTCGATAGAACGAGGTCAGTGGGAAGGCGCTAAATCACTTGGTATGAGTTATACACAGGCGATGAAAAGAATTATTATTCCTCAAGCAATGAAACGCATGATAGGGCCTTTTATAGAACGTACTTTTGAGTTGACAAAAACCACAACGTTAGCCTCTACACTTGCTTATAGTGATCTTGTATATGAAGCCATGCAAGTAAATAGTATTACGTTTAGACCATTGGAAGTATATACAACGATTGCTTTGATGTTTTTTGTTTCTTTGTTGTTACTAAGCACATTGATGAAATACGTAGAGCATAAATTTATGACGATAAGGGCCGCCACAGTATGAACTTCACATGGGATATGTCTGTTATTAGCTTAAGTATGCCCGTCCTATTCAGAGGGGTGTCTGTCATGATTCAGCTTTGGGTAGTGGCCTTTATCGCTGGTATGGTCATTGGTTGTATTATTGCTTTGGGTAGAATATCACGATTCAAAACCATTAATCTTTTAGCTATTTTCTATATTGAACTATTTCGTAATATACCCGTGCTGATTCAGGTTATTTGGTTTTATTACGCTTTACCTATTATTACAGGTCATCAAATGTCGCCTTTTGAATCCTCTGTTTTGGCGTTAGGTTTGAATACGTCAGCATATTGTGCAGAAATTTATCGAAGTGGTATCCTGTCTGTGCCGAAAGGGCAATGGGAAGGGGCATCTGCAATTGGTATGCGTTATTATCAAATTTTTCGTCGGATTATCTTACCGCAGGTTTTTAAACGCATGTTACCAGCCTTTACGAACAGAGCCATTGAACTGGCAAAAATGACATCTATTTGTTCCATTATTGCGGTACAAGAGGTTATGTATCAAGGGCGTTTGTTAAGTGCTACCTATTATCGTCCTTTAGAAATATTTACTGCAGTAGCCATTGTTTATTTCTTAGTGATTTTTCCCGGTAGTTTATTTTCTAACAGGTTAGAAAAACGCTTTTCTCGTTATGACTGATGTGTAATGACCATTCAATACAGTCATAGGGGGGATGTCTTTAGATAGAGTTCCCTATGACGATAACTACTAATGGAATATAAGATAACAAAAAGTATTTATCATTTTCACCTTGCATTATTACATTATGCTACGGTCTTATTTGATTGAAATATGTTATCATAATCTTCCCAAAAAAATGGAAAATTATGTTTTATGAATTTTACACCGCTTATGCAGCGCGTAACAAAACGTGTTGAAGTTCAGCAGTTAATTCGTGCAGCGATATTGAATGGAGATTTGGAGCCAGGGGCAAAAGTAATTGAGTCTAAACTTGCCGCAAATATGGGGATTAGCCGAGCGCCTTTAAGAGAAGCTATTGCGGCGCTTGTGGAGGAAGGATTTCTAGTTTCTGTGCCCTATGAAGGCTATTTCGTCCAGTCTTTTAACAATAAAAACTTGAAAGACTTATGTGAAATGCGTATTGGTTTAGAAACGCTGGCGTTCAAATTGATATGGGATCATCGCACTGATAAGTTTGCTGATACACTGGCTACTCGTAATGAAGATCTTAAACAGGCGATTGTTGCGGAAGATAAAACATTTGCTATTGAAAAAGAACTAGCTTTGCATGCAACGGTTTATGAGTTTTCTGACAATGAATTACTATTGGGGGCCTGGAAGACATTATCAGGTCGATTGCAACTTTATTGGTCTCTTCATCAAAAAGCGCAACATCGTTTAGGTGCAAGAATAGATGGACATGATATTTATATAAAATTGGCAACTGGTAATGATTTGAACGCCATGATTGCTGAAATTGAAGAACACATGGTTCGGGGTATGCAATCCGTTTCAGATTCAATATGATCCCATTAGGTTATTTATATCCTAATTCGGCTTTGATGTCCTGACTCAACTTAACACTTACATCCTTTTAAGTGTTTGTTTTTTTTATTTTTATCTGCTCTTAGTTGTGTTGGCGATATCGTGAAAAGGTCTCTAATTCGACATCTTTTCAGTTAACATGATGGCGTCTTTGAGTAGCGGCCAGTCTAACAAGCGTTGCTGATATTCCCCTGCAAGACCATCAAAGACAACACCATAATGTTGTAATCGAAAAGCTAGAATGGCAAAAAACGCATCAACTGTTCCGGGTTGTTCAAACATAAAAGGCCGTTGCGCTTGAGTGAAAATCGCCCTAATACGTTCGATCTCCACTGTTGTTGCCTTGTCCAAATTCGTCAAGGGAGAGGCTTCTTCCAGGGTAAATGGACACTGCTTCCTTAAGTTCATAAAATCAGAATGCATTTCCATACATAGACTTCTTGCCAAGGCCCGTTGTGAGGATGATTTTGGATACAAGGCACCGTCTGAAAGTTCGTTTACATATTCGGCAATCGCTAAAGAATCATGGATAACAACATCATCAACTAATAAAGCGGGAACGAGACCTGACGGCGAGTATTTAAGTACCTCTGCTTTATATCCTTCTTTTTCCAAATTAATGGCAATAAACTCCAGTTCAATCCCTGCAATTTTACTGCAAATATAAGCACGTAGTGACCAAGTTGAGAGGGTGCCAATAACTAGTTGCATGTACTTTTCCTTATGCTTGAGAAGGCTAACTTTTTAGCCAGTTTAATCGCTCAATAACGCCGCCGCGCTGCCACAGAGGGTCATAATGAACAAAAACCACTTCAAATGTTTGGGGTTGGCCTTGATGGCCATTTTCACGGCTAGGTGTGAACCGAGCATGGTACCTGAGGCGAGGATCAATCCTGGTATCCAGAGGATTTGATCATTCCAAATAAAGACGCCGAGGGCTAATGTGGTGAACCCCATGGTGCAGACCATTTTGAGCGCGTTGGTTCTTACTAAATCATAGCGCAATGTGCCTGCCAAGGCGGTGATGAGAATAAAGCCTACGCCAGCCTGTACAAAACCACCGTAGACGCCGGCGATAAACAGGGCGATCCAAGCACTGGGTTTTTCTCTGACCTTAAAGGGCACCGTTCCTTCGGGTGGTGCAATCAAAGTGGGACGGACAATCATAATTAGCGTCATGCCTATCATGGCACTAAGCAGTAAGGGCTTGAGCCAGGTTTCTGGAGCATAACTTGCAGCAAAAGCCCCAACCACGCCGCCAAGTAATGAGGGAATCATCACGGGTAAAATGTCGGCATTATCGAGCTTTTTGGCTTTACGAAAGCCAAAGGTTGCGGTGAGGTTCTGTAAAAATACCCCTACTCGATTGGTGGCGTTGGCTATATCGGCGGGCATTCCCATCACCATTAAAGCGGGTAAGGTGAGATTGGAACCGCCGCCAGCTAAGGTATTGATGATACCGGCGATAAAACCTGTCCCCATAAGCAGTGCAACGGTGAAAAAACTGTAGTCCACTATTTAGTCCTTGAAAAAGAGATGAAGGAGAGTCAAGAAAGGCTACCCTATAATGGCGAAAGAAGGAATATACAATGCGACCAGTACTTTTGTCATACGCGTGCAGGGGACGCAAGTAGTGCACTACTATCAAGTGGTGCACGACTATGAAGAGGCTAGATTGAGATTATCGTGCTCCATCCCGTAGATAGTGAATAATGAGGTTGACTTCCGTCTGATTGATGGTGTGAACCAAATTGGTGATCAAATCAAAGGTGGTGTCGGCACCAAGCTCAGACAATCCCGCATGGGCTTGTTGCGCGAATTGGCTATCAATCACTGGGTCTTGGTCGCCATGTAAAAAATGTATACGTGTGCTCTTTGGTGCTTTGGTTGGTCGATTGGCTAAGCGTCCGGATAACGAGATAATGCATGAGGCTAACGGATCATCAACCATTTGCGTAGAGGATAGCGCCATAATAGCACCCTGTGAAAAGCCTATTAGCGTTGTCTTATCAGCGTCGACACTGGTCTGATCCTGCCAATATTGCACGCATTCTACAAACCGTGGCATTGCGGTGTGAATGCGCTCAAAACGGTTTTCTTCTGTAACACCTTGAACAGAAAACCATTGAAAGCCCTGCCCAAAATCGGATGCATCAGGTGCTTGCACCGAAATGATAGCCGCCTGAGCGAATTGTCTTGCCAAAAGTTCTCCTAACGGGGCCATACTCTCTGGCGAGGCGCCGACACCATGCAACAATAGGATGAGTCGTTCGGGTGAATTGGGCCGTTGCAGTGTCATTGACTTTGTCATACTAAGTCCTCTGTTTTTTTTAGTAAAAGAGGTGTTTTACTAAAATTTATTTCAAGTCATGTACTTTTAATCAGTATGCCATTAATCCCTTTCAATTTCATG
This sequence comes from Marinomonas sp. 63XJN7_7_ISO-PGPR-S23-202, assembly GCF_056173505.1. Classification (NCBI taxonomy): domain Bacteria; kingdom Pseudomonadati; phylum Pseudomonadota; class Gammaproteobacteria; order Oceanospirillales; family Oceanospirillaceae; genus Marinomonas; species Marinomonas sp. 63XJN7_7_ISO-PGPR-S23-202. The sequence continues at coordinate 355,439 of NZ_CM149677.1, forward strand.
TCACGCATTATCACATGGGGGTGTTTTATCTTTGGCGAGCAAATGGCTGGAAAGGCTTTGCTAGAAGGGAGCCTTCTGATAACTTGTCGGAGGCCTCTTTTGGCTATTGATAAACAATCTATATATTTCTTGTTTTTTTCTCCGAGCAACGGATATTCTGCTATAAATAATGAAAGGGAGCTTTATGAAAAATTGGATAAAAGTAAGCTGTTTTATCAACAATTGGGGCTTTAAATGACAATACGAAAAAAGATCATCGCGCTTTTGCTGGCTGGTGTCATATTGCCTGTTCTCACTGTCTCGTTCATCGTCATCAGTCAAGTTCGCTCTGATGCTGAAGTTCGATTTGAACAACAAAGCCAAACGGAAATGGGCTACATAGATGCTTTATTTTCCATGTATCTCAACAACTTATCAGAAAATGCGGCTTTTTTTGCTCGTACTAAGGAATTGACTGATCTGACCCCAGGTAGCATTTTCAGCTACGCCGATAAGCCAGTACAAAAGATGACGCCGTTATCAAACTCACCGTTGGAAAAAAAGGCATTTGAATTAATGGATGCCTTTGGTCAAACCCATCCAGATCTAGCCTACATTTGGTTAGGCTCAAACGATAAAGGTTATTTACAATGGCCCCAAGGCGATAGTGTCGATCACTATAATCCGTTGGAGAGGAGTTGGTATAAACTCTCTATAAACGATAAAAGTGGTAAGCCTGTTCGTATTCCTGCTTATCGAGACGCATTTACGGGTGCCCCTTTAGTGGATTATGTACAACGATTCGATGGAAAAGATGGTTTTTATGGCTCCGTTGGGGTCGATGTGACGCTTAAAAAACTGACAGAGTTACTCGCAACCGTCAAATTTGGGGGCGATGGGTATGTGGTCATGGTGGAAGATTCCGGGACGATTTTAGCCGATCCTTCTAATCCGAAGAACAACTTCAAATCCATTAACGATGCGTCCCGTCCATACAGCCAAGTGACGTCGGACAAGTCACTGCAGAAAATCACCATTGATGGTCATACTTGGCTTGCCAGTATGCATATATCCCCTAAATTAGGTTGGAAGTTCATCGGTTTAATCCCCAGCAGTGCGGTTTACGCTCAGGCGAATCATCTGATGTGGGTGACCATCGGTGTGGCGACGGTGATGATTGTCATTTTTGTGATGTTGGGGATGTTATTAACCAATATTGTTGTTCGTCCTATTAATGTGATGGCCGAGCGTTTAACGAATATTAGCCATGGTGAGGGGGATCTCACCCAACGCTTAGCGATTGAGTCTAAGGATGAGTCGGCGCAAATGGCTGAGGCCTTTAACCAGTTTGTGGCGTCAATTGACGATATTGTCGGGCACTCTAAAGGCTCATGCGAGAAAATTGCCAATGTTGCTCATCAATCCGAGTCATTAGCAGCAGAAATGAGTGATGTTGCCTCCCATCAAGTGAATTCGGTGGACCATGTTTCCACGGCGTTTAATGAAATGGTGGCAACCGCCAATGAAGTTGCCTCCAATTGTAACAACGCGGCAAGTGCTGCTGAACACAGTGAAACTCAGGTTCAGCATGGTAATAAACTCATTCAGCAAACCATGGATTCACTGCGTCAATTAGAGAACGAGTTAAATGGCTCTAATGAATCTATGAAGACCTTGTCACAAGAGTCGAATAACATTGTGGGGATTCTGGATACCATCAAAGCCATCGCAGAACAAACCAACTTACTGGCCTTGAACGCGGCGATTGAGGCGGCGAGGGCGGGCGAGCAAGGTCGTGGTTTTGCTGTGGTAGCCGATGAAGTGCGCACCTTGGCGGGTCGCACGGCTGAATCGACCGAAGAGATTGATAAATTGGTCAATCGATTGCAGGAACAAACCAGTGTTGCCGCGAATAAAATGAGCCAAAATGTGATGGTCGCCAAAGGGTCGGTGGATTTAGCTTCACAGACTTACACTGTGTTTGAGCAAATTTTAGAGTCGGTATTAACCATTAAAGACATGATGATTCAAATCAGTGCCTCAGCGGAAGAACAGCACTTAGTTGCTGAAGAGATTAATACCAATGTGATGGTGATTCACGATGGAACGGTTAAGACCAATACTCTTGCGGAACAAGTGTCGCAAACGGCCTCTATGTTGAATGAATTATCTCAGGAGCTTCAAAATATGGTGGCGAGATTTAAATCGACCAAATTTTAGTGCATCCATGGATGAAAAAGCCCTGTTGCCCCACGGTAACAGGGCTTTTTGGTCTGTGGCGCGTGGCAGGTTCTGTGTGTTCCCATCAAAAAAATACTTGTTCAGTTTTCGGTTGTGGAATTCAGTCGGTACCCTATAACCTTATGAATACGGGATCAAACACGATGTTGATAGGTAGCGTTGTGTAATAGGCCAAACTTTGACTAATGAGAGAAGTGCCATGTTAATCACTGATGAAAAACAAGCAGATTGTTACTACAAGGCTTTGATTGAGCGCGACCCTAGTTTTGTGGGAGCATTTTTTGTGGCGGTAAAAACCACGTCCATTTTTTGTATTGCCACCTGCCGAGCGCGTAAGCCCAAGCGTAACAATGTGCTGTTCTATACGGATTTAAAGGAAACCATGGCAGCCGGCTTTCGGCCATGCAAGGTCTGTAAACCGACAGAAAACACCCATGAAGCCCCTCATGAAGTGCAAATCGCGATAAATTTAGTACGGGATTGTCCGAAAGCGAAAATCACCGATGAGCAACTTGAACAAGCGGGTATTCGGCCTATTTTTTTACGACGTTGGTTTAATCAACATTATGGAATGACTTTCCAAACATTTCAGCGCATGTATCGCATTAATTTCGCCTATGAAGAGCTGCGTCAAGGAAAACAAACCACGCAAACAGCGTTTGACCATGGTTATGAATCGTTAAGTGGCTTTGGTTATACCTTTAAGAAATTGGTAGGGCGCTCCCCCAAAGCGTCATTAGAGCAGGATGTAATCTTGCTTGATCGGCTGACTACCCCACTTGGGCCTATGTTTGTGGGGGCCACCAAACGGGGGATTTGTTTGTTGGAGTTCGTCGACCGACGTATGTTGGAAACGGAATTTAAAGATCTACAACGCTACCTGAAAGCCCCTATCATGGCTGGTGTGAATGAGCATATTTTATTGGCCAAGCAGCAATTGGAGGAGTACTTTGCAGGAGAACGACGTGACTTTAGTGTCGCATTAGACACACCTGGGACGGATTTCCAGAACGCCGTATGGCAAGCGTTACAGCAGATTCCCTGTGGTCATACCGCCAGCTATCAGCATCAGGCCTTGTTAATTGGTAACCCCAAAGCTGTGCGGGCTGTCGCATCGGCCAATGGGGCAAACCGCGTTTCTATTATGATCCCTTGCCACCGAGTGATAGGGAAAGATGGCAGCTTAACAGGCTATGGTGGCGGATTAGAAAGAAAGCGCTGGCTGCTGGATCATGAACGTAACATGCAAAGCCCATTACGCGGATCGATCCGTTATGCGGATGATGAAAGCCAAAATGCCAGCAATGGTCGCGACAGCCACCACACCATTCCAGCCAGTCAAAGCCAGAGCTTGGCTGCCCAAAACCGAACCAATGGACATGCCAATAAACATCCCAGTAAATAGCAGAGCATTGAGACGACCACGGGCGGTGGGATCAAGGCTGTATACCAGAGACTGGTGGGAAACCAAGGTGGCTTGTATTCCCAAATCAAACCCGAGGGCACTGACTATGATCAGCGCGATCTGGCCGTTCACAGGTAAATAAGGTAATAAAAACATAATGGCGAATGAGACCGAGAAAATAGCACAACCTATCTGTGTGACACGTGCAGGCCCGCTTTTGTCCGCTAGTGTTCCTGCTAATGGGGCCGCTAGCGCTCCTGCCGCACCGGCTAAACCAAACGCGCCAGCGACAGCGCTGCCTAGGCCATAGTGTGTGTGGAGCATGACTGCAAGGGTGGACCAAAAAGCACTAAAGCCAACCGATAACAAGCCTTGTGCGAATGCCGCACGGCGCAGCTCATCATGGTGCTTCCATAGGGTCAGCATGGACTTTAATAACCCTGGGTAACTCAAGCTGGAGTGCACCTCGAATGCGGGTAAAATACGCCATAAACTCAAGCCAATAAGCAAAATACTCAATGCCGCTAATTGATACATGGCTTGCCAACCCAAATATTGGCTTACCGCACCACTGATTACGCGAGATAAAAGAATCCCAACCAGTAAGCCTGTCATCACCGTGCCAACCGTTTTCCCCCGCTTCGCTTCTGGGGCTAAGTTCGCTGCTGCGGGCACGATATCTTGAGCCATGGTCGCCATGATGCCGATGGCTAAACTGGCCACTAATACGTTATTCAGGCTTGGCATAATCGAGCACAAGAACAGAGCCAGTGCTAAGAGTAGGCTTTTGATGGCAATGACATTGCGTCGATCAAAGCGATCCCCCAGTGGTATCAGAAACAGAATACCCAAGGCGTAGCCGACTTGCGTGAACGTTGGAATAAACCCTGTGGCGCTGACATCGGCATGAAACGTCGCGCCAATATTACCCAGCATGGGTTGGTTGTAATAGATGGAAGCAACACTGAGTCCCGCGCCAGTTGCCATGGTAAACACAAGGCTTTTGGATAAAGGGGGAGTTTGTAGTGTAGCGGTATTATCCATGGTTTTTTGCAATGACATGGCTGATTCATCTCTGAGTGAATGACTTGAGTGGTAATATGGCTATTTTTAACGTATTGGCATTATTTTGGTAGCCAGCTCATAGGTAAAACGGTTATACATAGCTCGTATGAAGAGATCAAAACTCGGTAGCATCGACCGTATAGAACTGATGCAAACTTATGTTCGAATTGTAGAAAGTGGCAGCTTATCGGCGGCGGCGAATCAACTTGGTACTTCCCAGCCAACCGTTAGCCGACGCTTGCAGTCTCTAGAGAACTTGCTTGGTTCAAAACTGATTCTGCGAACCACCCATGCAATGAAACTGACCGACGATGGAGAACGCTGTTACCAGCATGCTAAAACGTTAATTGACGGTTGGAACGCCCTTGAAGACGACGTTAATAACGCCAAAGATGAGCCTGTTGGTACATTGCGGGTAAGGGCGCCCCATGCCTTTGGACAAGATCAGCTTATTGTGCCGCTGGTCGACTATTTAAATCGCTACAACAATATGTCAGTGGAATGGATGCTTAATGACCATTCGCCCGATTTTATCAATGATGGTATTGATTGCGCGATTCATGTAGGGGAGCTGACTGATCCCTCTATGGTGGCCGTTTTATTGGCGGAAATACCTCGGATTGTTGTGGCATCGCCTCAATTATTGAGACAACTCCCTGAGATTAAGCAGGTTCAGGATTTAGAAGCTCTGCCTTGGATTGCACTAAGTACGTTTTACCGTACGGAGGTCATATTACAAAGTGACCGCGATCATCACTACCAACTGGCAATCTCCCCAAAACTTAGCACCGATAGTCTGTATGCTATGCGTAATGCTCTTTTGGCAGGGGTGGGAGCGGGGGTAACTTCGGCTTGGATGGTAAACGATGACATTACTGCAGGCCGTTTGGTGCATTTACTGCCGCCATGGCATGCAGCCCCCTTGCCTGTGTACCTTATTTACCCTTATGCAAGCTACTATCCAGCACGTCTACGAACGTTTCTCGACATCATAAGAGACGCTATGCCAACGCTTGTTGGAATAAGACCGCCTTCGATTTTATATACTTAAAAGGCTCATCAAGCAGATAAACCTAAAAGGTATATTGATCTACTTGATGAGCTTATGGTGTTGTATTGTTGGTTTTGATGTATTAACCCTTATACATGCCGTTTTTTATCGTTGACTGACTTGGTGTATAAGGGGCCGATTGCTTTAATGCGCTTTGGTTGCCTGATTAGGATGCTCGAACGAAATCGCCCTAACCAGATCATCTTCGGTCACTTCACTATCTAAAAATTCACCATTGATTGTGCCATTGTACATGGCGATGATTCGATCACTCACACCAAGTACTTCAGGCATTTCTGATGAAATAACTAATACGGCATAACCTGATTTAGCCAGTTCTCGGATTAATCTATGTATTTCTGATTTGGAGCCGACATCAATTCCGCGAGTTGGCTCGTCTAGAATGAGGACTTTAGGTTTCGTTGCTAACCATTTACCGATAACGACCTTTTGCTGATTACCACCACTAAGGTTGCCAACTTTTTGAGCGCTATTAGGGGATTTGATGGACAGTCTCTGTGCGTATTGATCGTAAATCTCATTCTGTTTTGTGGGGCTGAGGACGCCATTTTGTGCCACATGTTGAAGTACTGCCATGGTGATATTGTCACGGCAGCTTAAACCAAGCACCAGACCTTGATCTTTGCGGTTTTCTGGTACAAGAGCCAAACCATGCTGAACGGCATCGGAAGAATTATTAAGCTTAACTTGTTTACCATCGAGATAAATCTCGCCAGATGAGGGTGATCGTAAACCAAATAGAGTTTCGGCAATCTCTGTTCGTCCTGCACCGACAAGACCATACATGCCAACAATTTCACCACTACGGATTGAAAAGTTTATATCTTTGAAAAGATCACCACAGCTAAGCGACTTGACTTCAAGGACTTTGTCTCCGAATTTTACTGTCTCAAACTCACGGTTTTTATCAAGGCTGCGTCCAATCATTAAGTGGGTTATTTCATCGTCGTTCGTATCGTTTGTGTACAATGTGCCTCGATAGCTTCCGTCTCTTAGTACGGTGATACGGTCTGAGAGGGTGAAGATTTCATCCATGCGGTGTGAGATATAGATAACCGCGACGCCTTGCGCTTTTAAATCATTGATCACATCAAAGAGTACAAACTTTTCGGTATCAGTCAGTGATGCGGTGGGCTCATCAAAGATAACGATTTTTGGGGTGAATACTAAAGCACGAGCAATTTCTACCATGTGTTTTTTGGCAATGGACAGTTTTGCCACTTTATCACGTGCACTGAAATGACATTTCAGCTTTTTCAAAATAGCATCTGCATCTTGGTAGAGTTTTTTCCAATCAACACGAGAAGGCCATTTATGGGGAAAATTGCCAAGATAAATATTTTCAGCAACGGTCATCTCTGATACGAGTGATAATTCTTGGTGTATCAGCAATATTCCTTGTTGCTTGGCATGCATTGGGTTTTCTAGTTTTACTGGGCTGCCGTCTAGGTAGATTTCGCCTTTATTAGCCTGATGGACGCCCGCTAATACTTTCATAAGGGTCGATTTACCAGCCCCATTTTCTCCTATCAGAGCATGCACTTCACCTTTTCGTACCCCGAAGCTGACATCGTCAAGTGCGATGACTGATGGTGGGAAAGACTTCGTAATATTTTTGAGTGACAGGATGTTGTACTCGCTTACGTCATTAGAGTTATCGTATTTGACTGGCTCAATAGTACTCATACCTTCAGCTCCTGTTTCGTGTTGCGGTTCACCTGTCTGTCTATGAAGAGTACAGTGATTAAAATAATGCCCATGATGACGAGTACGTAGAAGGATGGAACTTCTAATAAATTCATGCCATTACGTAGTATACCTATCGCAATAACACCACCAAAAGTGCCGATAATGCTGCCCGCGCCTCCGGTTAGCTTGGTACCGCCGAGCACGATGGCGGTAATGGCCCATAATTCAAAATTGCGACCCAAATTGGGTGTTGATGCTCCCATCTGTGTCGATAGTGTAATGCCCGCAAGAGCGGCAAAAAAACCACCAATCATAAAGTTAATAACAATATGGGGGCCGACTCGAATGCCTGAATCGATAGCTGCTTGGCGATTACCGCCTACAGCATAAGTGTTACGTCCATGTATTGTGTGGGTAAGCAGCCAATGCATGAAGAACGCAAGCACAACAAAAATGATCGCCAGAGTAGGAAGGCCGGCAACGCTACTGGTTCCAAAATCGGAATAAGCAAAGTTCGACGCGTAAAATGACTGCTCTTTTGTATAGACGAAGACGAGGCCTCTAACACCGATCATTGCACCTAAGGTGACAATAAAGGCATCAACCCCCGTTTTCCAAACAATAATGCCATTAAGAGCACCGAGCATGGCGCCGCTCATTAGACCCACCACCACCGCCATAGGGATACCTATGGATGCTTGAAGGTGGACGGCCAAACTTGCGGCTAAAGCGACCACTGAGCCAACAGACAAATCGATATTGCCGTTGATCATGACAAAGGTCAGGCCGAGCGCTATCAGCCCAATGGTGGATGTTTGAACCAGAATGTTCTTAAAATTATTAATGGCAAAAAAATGCTCACTAGAGAAACTAAATACGATAATACACGCCATAACGAACAACCAAATGGGTTGTGCGATGGCGAAGGACTTTGCTCTGAGAATCAGCGTGGACATCTACAGACTCCTTTATTCTTGTTATTAGGAAAACGAGGTAAAAACCTTGCCGCGTGTTGATGCTATATCAAGCCAAACAGCGAGAATAATGACGGCCCAAGTTACCAACCACTGAGCGTAGTAAGGGTAGCCCATTAGTAGTAGACCGTTTTGGATAAAGTTTAAGATCAGAACCCCTATAACGGTTCTGATTACGCTGCCAGAGCCTCCGAGTAGACTGGTGCCACCTAGGATAATGCCGGCGAGCACAAGCAGTTCATAACCTTGACCTACATTATTTTGAGAGCCCATGACTCGTGATCCGAGTATGACTGCTGCGCATGCCGTCGTGAAGGCTGAGATTAGGTAGGTACTAAAGACCATTTTATTGCGACGTATGCCTGTAAATGCCGCCGCTGCCGGGTTACCGCCTATAGCGAATACTTTTCTACCATAGGTTGTGGCTTTTAAAATGAATTCCATGATCAAGGCAAGTCCCAAGAATATAATCACTGGGACGGCAATACCTAAAAAATACCCCCGGCCAAAGAAGGCAAACCAAGTGCTACCTGGGTTTTGTATATCAACATTTTCCCCACCAGTATATATTAACGTCACTCCTTGAATAGCAGAGAGCATTCCAAGCGTGACGATTAGTGAGTTAAGCTTTAAAAAACCAATTAGATAGCCGTTGATTGCACCGATTAGAAGAGCGAATAAAAACGTTAATGCAATGGCGCCTAGTGGACCTACTTTATCGTGTAAATTGACGACTAATACGGTACAAAAAGATAATAGTGAGCCGACTGAGAGGTCTAGGTTGCCACCAATGACAACGATGGTAACCCCAACGGCAATCGTACCGACAATAGATGCTTGTCTAATGACTGTCATGAAATTATCAGCGCTGAGAAACTGTTCAGAGAAAAAAGAAAATACTACTAGGAAAAGAATAAAAGCAATTAAAATTCCCTGTTTCGCGAGTATACGAGAATAATGATTTTTGTAGTTCCCATTGCTGTTGGGTTTTGATTCCGTAATATCGGTCACTTTGATTGTCCTCACTCTGTTTTATAACGTATAAAATAAAGGTAAAGAGCCTGTCCTATTTAAGGGGATAATGGATAGGCTCTCTATCTTCTCTTTTTATTTGCCAGTGATTTAGAACACAGGTTTTTTAAATGAGGACATATTTTTCTGAGTGATTTTTGGCGTCTTAAAGTAATTTAGCTTAGGTACTTTTTTGCCTTCTACCACATCAATAGCTGTTTTGAGTGCATTACGTGCATCTTCTGTAGGAGATTGGTAAACGGAACCGTAATACTCACCACGCTTCATTGCTTCATAGCCCACTGCAAAATTAGTGGCACCGATGAATATGATGCCTTTACGGCCATCTGCCTTAGCGGCATTAAGAGCGCCTACACCCATATTGTCATCCGCCGCAAATACGCCATCAATGTGTTTGTATTTGGTTAAAAAGTCTTCCATTACACGCTGTGCCTTTTCCCTGTTCCAATCACCTGGTTGAGTCTCCAAAATTTTAACATTGGGGCATTCTTTTGCTAACTGCTCTTCAAAACCTTGCTGACGTTGAATCGCTGTTGTGTAACCTGGTTTACCACTAATTTGAACGATGTCACCTTTATTGTGAAGTGCGTGGCACATCATCTCTGCGGCTTCTTGGCCTTCCTTGATGTTGTTAGGACCTGAGAAAGATTTTATGAAAGGTAAGCCTTCTTTCGCTATCTGTGAGTTGGTGACAATGACTGGAATGCCTGCTTTGTATGCTTGGCGAACAACAGGGACAACGGCTTGTCCATTGGTTGGCCAAATGATAATGGCATCAACTTTTTGTTGAATTAAGTCTTGCATCTGTGCGATTTGGCGTGCGACGTTGCCGCCAGCATCTAAGACAATTACTTTGACGTCTTTATCTTTTGCGGCCGCGGCTCTAAAGGCTTTTTCATAGGTTGTCTGATAACTGTCTACGCCAACGTTATTTTGAGTAAGGCCTATTGTTATTTCTGCCATAGCGGCTTGAGACATTAAGGCGGTACCCAAAAGGGTAAACATTGTTTTTATTAATGAACATTTCATTTTGTGGTTTCCTCAGTAATTATTATTTTTATCAATGGAATTATTAGTCGCTGAAGCTCTATAAAAAACTTTAACGAAACTAAAAAGACCATAAGCCATCGAGTCATATAAGCTATGCAAACGATTGCAACACATCTTTTTTTGAGAGTCAATAGGAAATATAGATATTCGTTTTTCAAAAATGCTTCGAGAATGTATGAGGGGGGGAGCGCTACGGGCGACCGTTTATCAAGCGCTCTGAAACGCTTTAGCCATAAGGGGTAGGATCGACTTTCGTCTTCACTCTTTTGTTAAAAAAGTGAGCATCATGGGGCTTTAGCTTGCTCTGAATTCGTTGTATGTCCCTTTTAGATGGGGGGGACATCAGAAAAGCGTCCCACCGTACTCTCTGACGAAATACGGTGGGGCTTTTAGTTAGATCGTCGTATTTACTGCAATACCATACCGCCATCGATCATAAGGAGCTGCCCCGTCATGTAGTCGGATTCATGGCTAGCTAAAAAGCTTGCCGTGCCCACTATATCTTCAGGGTATGAGTAGCGCTTCAGTAAGATGGTGTCCGCTAATTGATCCATTGATTCGCCTGCTTTATCGAACTTGCCAATGGAGACTAGGTCTTTATCTAGTTGCTCCCAGAGCTCTGTACGAACAACGCCAGGCGCATACCCGTTAACAGTAATATGGTTATCTGCTAAGGCTTTGGCTCCACCATTGATCATGGCTAGTACCGCGTGTTTACTGCAGCTGTAGGGCAAGACATCATCAAAAGCCTGACGAGATAGAATAGAGCCAACGTTGATGATTTTGTATGGTTCTTTCTGTTTTCCCTGCTTAATCATTTGTTTGGCGGCTTCTTGCATGCCAATTAGGCAGCCTAGAGCATTCACATCCATAATTTGATGCCAGTTTTCTTCTGTGATATCGAGAAACATAAGAGGCTTATTGATACCGGCATTATTAAGCATGACATTAATGCTTCCGAAAGCGGCAACGGTCGCATCAATGGCTGCTTTGACTTGGTCACGCTTCGTGACATCGACACAGGCTGATATTGCTTCGCCGCCATTGGCTTTAATCCGCTCTACGACTTCATTACAACCATCAATGTTAATGTCTGCGACACAGACCTTGGCTCCTTGTGCAGCGTAGTGTTCTGCAACGGCAGCCCCCATGCCTCGGGCGGCACCTGTGATGACAATGTGTTTGCCTTGTAATCTTGTTGTATCCATCTTTAATCTCCCCGTTATATTTATTTTGTCTGCTTATAGATAGAAAATGCTTGTTTACAGCAATCGATTGCATCATGACGAGAATGCTCTTGTCAACACTAGAATTGTAAGCTGATAACACTATCTCCTATATTTTTTTTATAAAAGTGTTCAGTCTAGTGCCAAATATTCTTGTGATTTTATGTTTTTTCATAAATAAACAAGCTTGACAATCAATATTGGGTTGTGTTGCAATCGATTGTATTGCATGTCTATAGCCACTCTTTATTCGCTTTATTGTTATGGTAGGATGGCCGAAAAAGCACCTTTTCCAAGGAGAAAAGCATGCAAAAATTGGCGATTAATGGGGTGTTTTTAACTATAAATACAAACGATTGCATCACTTTAATGATAATAATTAAATAATAACGAGGTGAATTAATGGACATCATCATACCGACAGAGCCAAAACTCATTGTACCAGACGACATTGACCCGAATTGGGACTGGAGTCGACCTATTCCTGCGCCGGGGCGGATGAACGTTGACTTTGAAGAGCGCGTCGATTTTCGTCGTCTGCATCGTTATCGTGTTGCAAGGGCTCGAAAGGCGCTACAAGAGTCAGACCTTGGTGCGATGTTATGTTTCGATAATAATAATATTCGTTATTTAACCAGTAGCGTGATAGGCGAATGGTCACGTGACAAAATATGTCGTTACGCTCTATTTACGGGTAACTCTGATCCGTATTTATGGGACTTTGGTAGTGCCGCTTCTCATCACCGGCTCTATAACCCATGGTTTGAGAAAGATCATTGGCGTGCCGGGATGTTGGGGCTACGTGGATCGGTTAGCGAAGAAGCGGGTTTGTTTGAGAGTGCGGCAAAGGAAATTGCAGACCTATTAAGACAGGAAGGTGTTTTTGATATGCCTTTGGGCGTTGATGTTTGCGAGCCACCGATGTTTTTCGCTTTGCAGCGAGAAGGCATTGATGTACGAGATGTGCAACAAGTCATGTTAAATGCTCGACAAATAAAAAGCATGGACGAGATTATTTTGTTAAATCAGTCTGCCTCTATGGTAGACGGTGCTTATCAATTAATTGCCGACGAACTGAAGCCCGGTAAGCGAGAAAATGAATTAGTGGCCATTGCTAATAAGTTTCTATATGACAACGGCTCTGATGATGTTGAGGCGATTAATGCCGTTTCTGGTGAGCGTTGCTCTCCCCACCCACATAATTTCACCGACAGAATGTATCGACCTGGAGATCAAGCCTTTTTTGACATTATTCAATCGTACATGGGGTATCGAACCTGTTACTACCGCACATTAAATATAGGTAGTAAAACGCAAGCGCAAGTAGATGCATATGCTAAAGCGCGCGAGTGGATCGATAATGCGATTGCTTTGGTTCGACCTGGAATGACGACTGACAAAATCGCCGCAGTTTGGCCACGAGCGCAAGATTTTGGTTTTGATTCTGAAATGGAAGCGTTTGGTTTGCAGTTTGGTCATGGCTTAGGGCTTGCTCTACATGAGCGGCCAATTATCAGTCGATTGGTTTCTTTCGATAACCCATTTGAATTAGAGGAGGGGATGGTCTTTGCCTTAGAGACTTATTGTCCTGCCGCTGATGGAAATGGGGCCGCACGTATTGAAGAAGAGATAGTCGTCACTGCTGATGGGTGCCGAATTATTACTTTATTCCCTGCTCAAGATCTGTTCGTTGCTAATCAATATTAGACAAGCATGTTTGTGTACCAGATCAATGTCGTCTGACTTTTCGTCGACGAGCGCATTTTTAAAGGAGGCATTATGCCTACATATACTTATGAATCGGTTGAAACTGGCGAACAGTTCGACTTTATGCAAAAGATGGATGAACCACATTATACCCACCACCCTGAAACGGGAGAAGCGCTAATACGCGTCATCGTTGCCGGGGTTGCCATTCGCTATAACGGTATTCGTGAACACGTAAAAGTGAACAAAAATTTGCCCGCTGCGACAGCCTGTGGTTGTGCTTCGAACGCCGCCCTCGCTCAACAAATGTTTGCTAATTCGAGAGAGACGCCACGTTATGGTTCTGTGTCCAGTCGTCGCACTGTGACAGGGGGCGTAAGTGCTCAGAAACACACTAGTTGTGGTCATAGTCATGGACACGGTTCGAGCTGTGGTCATAACCATTAATCCAAATAAAGAGGGTTCAAAATGGCGACTCTAACAAAGAAAGATCTGCCTCGTTTATTGCAAGCCTATCGTCAGATGGTGACCATTCGTGAATTTGAAGACAATGCTAACGAGTTGTATTTGACGGCTAAAATGCCAGGGCTAACGCACATGTATAGCGGACAAGAAGCGGTCGCGGTGGGAATTTGTGAAGCACTAGAAAGTACGGATTACATTACCAGTACACACCGTGGACACGGTCATTGTGTTGCTAAGGGTGCTGAACTCAAATTGATGTTTTGCGAGCTACTGGGAAAAGAAGAAGGTTACTGTCGTGGTAAAGGCGGGTCAATGCACATTGCGGATCAAAGTAATGGCAATCTAGGCGCCAATGCGATTGTTGGAGGAAGTGCTGGCATCGCAACAGGGGCGGCATTGCGCTCAAAAATGCTTGGTAAAAAGGATGTTGCAGTGTGTTTTTTTGGTGACGGTGCGTTAGGTCAAGGCCTGCTTTATGAGTGTATGAACATGGCTGCGCTTTGGCATTTACCCGTTATCTATGCCTGTGAAAACAATCTATATGGCGAATACACACATGTGGATGAAATGGCATCGGGTTCTCTGACAGCAAGAGCCGAAGCCTTTGGCATAGAAACGCATCGACTTGATGGGCAGGACTTTGTCGCGGTCAATAAATTGTCTGAAACGCTAGTAGAACGTGCACGTAACGGTGAAGGCCCATTCTTCATGGTGATGGACACTTATCGTTATCACGGTCATCACGTAGGTGATGTTAACAGGGCTTACTATCGCAGCAAAGAGGAAGAAGAGCATTGGAAAACGGAGCGCGACCCCATCTTGTTATTAAGTGCGGTTCTTACTTCTAAGAAATGGGTGACACAAAAAGAATTGGACGAAATAAGAGCCTCAATAAAACAAGAAGCAGCAGATGCCGTTAACTACGCACTTGATGCGCCGTATCCGCATGAATCTGAAGTTGATATGCACGTATTTGTCAGTTAGCAAAGACCGGAGAATTTGAATGAGAAATATTACATGGTCGCAAGCGATGAACGAAGCAATTGCAGAGGAAATGCGCCGCGATGACACCGTTTTTATTATGGGTGAAGATGTTGCCGAAGCAGGCACACCTTTTAAAGTTACTTCAGGGTTAGTCGAGGAATTTGGTACTCAACGTGTGTTAGATACGCCCATTTCCGAACCGGGCTTTATGGGGATGGCGGTAGGTGCGGCCCTGACAGGTATGCGGCCTATTGTCGATTTAATGTTTGGCGATTTTATCTATTTAATTATGGATCAGCTCGCCAACCAAGCGGCGAAGCAGCACTACATGTCTGGTGGTAAATTAACCGTGCCTTTGGTCGTGCGTACTAATATGGGAGCTACTCGACGAAGTGCAGCTCAGCACAGTCAAAGCTTACAAGCTCTGGTTGCTCATATTCCAGGCTTAAAAGTGGCAATGCCTTCAACACCCTATGAAGTTAAGGGGTTAATGAAAACGGCCATACGAGATAACAACCCTGTCGTTATTTTTGAAGACAAGTTGTCGTATCAAATGAAGGGCCCGGTTCCAGAAGAAGAATATTTGATTCCATTTGGGCAAGCGAATGTTTTGTCGCAGGGCACAGATATTACCTTGATCGGAACATCATCAATGGTGCAGGTATGCGAAGAAGCGGCTGTTATATTAGCGGAAAAAGGCATTAGCGCTGAAGTGATCGATGTTCGCACGGTTTCTCCCTTAGACGATAAAACCTTTGCGGATTCGGTAAAGAAAACGGGTCGTGCGATTGTGGTTGATGAAGGTCATCAGAGTTTTGGTGTGACGTCTGAAATTGTGGCTCGTTTGAATGAGCAAGTTTTTTATTATTTAGACGCTCCACTGACTCGAATGGGGGCTATGGATGTTCCTATTCCTTTCTCACCTGCGCTAGAAGATATTACCGTGCCAACAGCAAATGGCGTTGCCAAAAAGGCAGCGCAGTTAGTATCGGGAGAACTCTAATGGTCCACGATATTATCATGCCAGTCTTAGGTATGAACCAAGACACCGGAATCATTGCCGAATGGTTAAAGAAACCGGGTGAATGGGTTGCATCTGGCGATGTAATTATGGCAGTTGAGACGGATAAGGCCGTGCAAGATATTGAATCACGCCATGAAGGTTACCTATCTCACGTTAAATACGAAGCCGGTTCTGAAGTGCCCGTCGGAGACATCATTGCACAATTAACCGCTGAGCCTGAAGAAGACAAACCTGCAGCGGAGTCATCACCTGCTGCTCAAGTTGAGGTTGTAGAAGAAAAAACCAAAGCAACTGAAGCGCCGCTTGCGAAAGCACCACCGCTAAAAAAAGACAGTAAAGTTGCTCCATCAACGAGCGGAAAAATTCTGGCCTCTCCAAAAGCCAAAGCTTTGTTGCGAGAACGTGGTATTACTCTTAGTGATCTGGTGGCAGATGGTGCGACACAGCCTATTCATGCTGCAGAAGCCGCAAGCTATCAACCACGTGCAGCTCGAGTTTCCTCCCTGGGCAAAATCAGAGGCTCAGTCAATCCTGAAGCGCTTATTAACATAGAGCAATGGCTATTATCGGAAGACATAAGTGTAACGCGCGCTGAAATACTGGCGTTTTTGGTTGCCGGCGCGTTGCGTTATACAAAAGTGATCGAAACGGACTTTGACTGTGTGGTGTCTGTCCCTGCTGATGAATTCAGTTTATTAAATCCGGATCAAGTTGGCCTTGTGGGCTTAGAAAAACAGAGTGAAGAGGACGGCTTTGTTTGCTTATGGGATTTTAGTGCCTCTTCCATCGATGGGTTTGAATTAGATAGCTCAGCGACACTGAATGTGAGCGTATTTGGTGGTGATCAATGGACGATTGAATTGCGTTTTGACACCAATGTAATGACCTCAAAACAAGCTGTTGCTCTGTTGTCTGAATTAACGCGTCGAGTGACCCAGCCACTTCGTCAATTGCTATAGGAAATTGTCCATGACTGATTTTAAAAACCAACTTTATATCAATGGTGAATGGCGTGATTCCGCTTCTAAAAACGTATTTGATGTCATTAATCCATTCGATGAGTCCATTTTGACACAATGTTCATCTGCTGAATTGGAAGATGCGTCTGCTGCATTAGACGCTGCGGCAGAAGCCGCTCCCGCTTGGCGAAGCAAAACCCCACGAGAACGAAGTGATATTCTGCGAAAAGCCTTTGAGCTGATGAGTGCGCGTTTACCTGAGTTCGCAAGATTAATCACGCTTGAAAATGGCAAAGCAGGTTCAGACGCTATGGGCGAAGCAGTTTATGCGGCTGAATTTTTTCGCTGGTTTGCGGAAGAGGCGGTACGGGCCGATGGCCTGTTAACCATGGCTCCAGCAAGCGGTGCGCGGATTATGGTACAGCACAAGCCTGCTGGAATTGCCTATTTGATTACCCCTTGGAATTATCCTGCGGCAATGGGCACGAGGAAAATTGCCCCAGCGCTGGCAGCGGGTTGTACGGTTATCGTCAAACCAGCGACAGAAACGCCGTTAACATTATTGGCTTTGGCTGGGCTGCTAGAAGAGGCTGGTGTGCCAAAAGGGGTGGTGAATATTATTCCTACTAGCAAACCGTCTGAGATTTCAGACGTTATTATGACAGATCCTCGTGTGCGAGTTATTTCTTTTACTGGCTCTACGGGTGTTGGTAGGCACTTATTAAAACAAGCGGCGAACCAAGTATTGAAACCCGCTATGGAGCTTGGTGGAAATGCCCCACTCATTGTGACAAGGGATGCTGATATTGATGTGGCTGTTAGCGGCGCTATGCAGGCTAAAATGCGCAATTTGGGTGAGGCGTGCACAGCGGCAAACCGTTTTTATGTACATAAGTCGATTGCGGACGCTTTTACTAAAAAATTCACTGAAGCCATGGCGAATTTAAAAATGGGTAATGGATTAGACGCCGATGTAGACGTTGGTCCGTTAGTCAATGCGGCCACTCGAAACAAGGTAAATAATTTTGTTTTAGATGCCATTGAGCGTGGCGCGACAGTTGAGCTCGGCGGTCAATTGCCTGATGGCCCAGGCTATTTTTACCCTCCAACCGTATTAAGCAATGTACCTGATGGTGCCGAGTGTTTGAAGGATGAAATTTTTGGTCCGGTTGCCGTTATACAGACGTTTAAAGACGAAGCTGATGTTGTCGCTCGTGCCAACGATACGGAGTACGGATTGGTTGCCTATGTGTTTACCGAAAATATGAAGCGCGGTCTGCAATTATGTGAACAACTTGAGTTTGGCATGGTGGGGTTGAACCGCGGGCTGGTGTCCGATCCTGCTGCCCCTTTTGGTGGGGTGAAACAATCGGGTTTAGGTCGGGAAGGCGGGCATGAAGGGCTTCTGGAATTCATGGAAACCCAATATATTTCAACAGTGTGGTAGATGTTATGAAAACTACAATACCCAATTCGACGCCATCCCAACGAGCTAGCGCTTTTGCCAATGGCACGTTAGAGCATCAAGATTATGCGCCCAGTGTTGATGTGACCAAATATTGGCAAGTAAACCACCGCGACTATGGGGATGTAAGCGAAGAGCCATTGAGTAACATTGCGTTATTATCGGCGAATAACTTATCCGCCGCCTCACAATCAATACCGTCAGTGACACATGGTGATAAGGCCTGTATAGACCAATTAGAAGCCTTTCGTAAGTCTTTGAAGGGCGAGATGACAGCACAAAATGTTAAGTTGTCTTCCCTCGCTTTCTTTGTAAAGGCATTGGCTAAAACCTTAAGGCAATTTCCGCGCTTTAATAGCTCTTTAACGCCTGATTTTAAAACGTTGGTGTTAAAGCATTATGTGCATATTGGTATCGCTGTTGATACGGATTATGGTCTTGTTGTGCCCGTCATCCGCAATGCAGATAAAAAAGGCATTGTTCAAATTGCTAATGAAATTAATCAATTAGCTGTGGCAGCAAAAAACAAAAAATTGAAGGGTGAAGATTTTGGTGGGGCATCAATGACCATTTCAAGTTTAGGTGGAATTGGTGGGACGCATTTTACGCCTATCGTTAACCCTCCTGAAGTAGCGATTCTTGGTATTACCAAAGCCGTTGTTGAACCTGTATGGAATGGCTCGGAATTCGTACCAGAAAACAAATTACCTTTAGACTTAACATACGATCATCGTGTGATTAACGGTGCCGATGCGGCTCGGTTTCTAAAGCATTTTTGTGCGTTACTGGATGAACCAAAAAGGTTATTGGTGTAACTCATGGCAGACATTCAATTATTAGTACTCGGTGGTGGCCCTGGTGGCTATGCAGCGGCATTTAGAGCGGCCGATCTTGGTCTTAATGTTGTATTAGTTGAGGGTAGACAATCCCTTGGTGGGGTTTGTCTTAATGAAGGTTGCATCCCATCTAAAGCGCTATTGCATGTGGCGAAAATCATTCGCGAAGCGAGACACGCGGCAAATTATGGAGTGGAGTATCAAGAGCCTAAAATTGATATTAAGAAGCTGATTGACAGTAAAGATCATATTGTTGGGAATCTCACTGGTGGTTTAAGTGGATTAGCGTTACGGCGTAAAGTGAAAGTTGTCCATGCTAATGGTGTTTTTTTAGGGCCAAATACGTTGCAGGCAGGCGATGATGTTTTCCGTTTTGAGCATGCAATCATTGCGGTTGGTTCGCGTACGGTGACATTAGCAAACTGGCCAAAACATGAGCGTATTTGGGACTCTACTCGGGCGCTAGAAATGCCTGAAGTACCTAAGCGATTAGCGATTGTTGGCGCCGGTATTATTGGCTTGGAAATGGCGACCATATACAGCGCGCTTGGCTCCAAAGTAACGCTGATAGAGCTGGGTAAAAATTTATTGCCAATGGTTGATAAAGACGCAGCCAAAATATTAAAGCAGCAACTGGAAAGTTACGGTTGCGAATTTTTATTGGGGACATCCGTTGAAACCGTTACTGCAACCAATAAAAGCGTGACTCTGACTTTCAATAGCGGTGAGTCGCAAGAATTTGATGTGGCTATTTCCTCAGTTGGTCGCCGCTCCAATGCAGACGGCATCGGTTGCAACGCAGCGGGTATTACGCTGAACAAAGGTGACGTCATTGAGGTTGATGAGCAATGTCGTACCTCAGTGCCTTCGTTATTCGCCGTAGGTGATGTAACAGGTATGCCAATGCTGGCTCATAGGGCCACGCATCAAGGTAAAGTGGCTGCAGAAGTGATTGCTGGTCATCAGGTCAAAATGAATACGTCGTTAGTGCCTTCTGTTGCTTATACCGATCCAGAATTAGCTTGGGTAGGGTTGGATGTTGAAGAGGCCAAAAATCAAGGTTTTAATGCTCAAGCAACGTCTTTTCCTTGGTTAGCCAGTGGTCGAAACCTGGCATCAGGTGGTAGTGATGGTCTAACGAGATTAGTATATTGCTCTGAGTCACATCGAATACTGGGAGGGACGATTGTTGGTATGAACGCTGGAGAGCTACTTGCCGAATTAACCCTTGCTATTGAAATGTGTGCAACACTAGAAGATGTTGCGCTTGTCGTTCATGCGCATCCTACGCTCTCTGAAACGGTTGCTTTTGCCGCAGAAAGAGCGCTTGGGAGTTTGACGGATTTGTAAGTAATAAAGCGTTTGCTATTGTCTTTTCTTTTCTTATTTATATAGATGTGGTGAAGGTGCGAATAAGCTGTCAGAACTTGCATTACGGTGGATTATGGTTGCCGAAGAAAGAGGAGTTGTCCGTTGTTAAATGGTTCCATATAACAAATCAGATGCTTTAATCATACGCTTATTTATCGAGTCTAGACCTTTTTGGAGCGAACACAGTCAATAAAAATGCATGACCTTCTACTTTTTAGGATGTAATTGACAAACTGCAAACGTTTGCATATTGTGTTGTTTGTTGGATATCATGGCCAATTCTAGTATTTTGCTATTTTGGCTATGCGTCTTAGAAATTTATTAAGGAAATTGAATGGCAGGAAAGAAAAAGGTGACACTGCGGGATATTGCTGAGCACTTAGGCGTGAATACATCTACTGTATCGAGAGCGCTTAATCCCAAAACGAGCAAGATGGTGACACCTGAGCAGGTTCGACGAGTGAAAGAAGCCGCAGATGCGCTTTCATATGTGCCAAACAGTGCGGCATATGCACTTAGAAAAGGATGTTCGATGACCATTGGCATTATTATGCCTGATCTTCTAAATCCAGTCTTTTCAGCCATACTGAAAGGCACCTTAAATGCTCTTAACTACGAAGGGTATACTGCGAATATTGCTTATTGTGAAAACAATGTTGAGCGGGCCTTAAATGAGATCAAAAAGATGAGTGGTCGTCAGGTGGATGGATTTATCTTAGCGGGTGTGTTTCGAGAAGACCTGTCTGTCCAATATTGTGCTGAGAATAATATTCCGGCGATTACCGTGGGGCGTTCGGTCGATAACTCCAATGTGGATCGTATTGTTATTGATAACGATTCAGGGATGGCGCAAATCGTTGAGCATCTACTTAACCTCGGACATCGGCGTATTGCTTTGCTTGCCGCTCCCCAAGAAATATCCGATGGGTATGAACGTTTTGTCGCCTATCGTAGACAGATGGAGCTACATGGTATTGAGATAGATGATAACCTTATCGTTTTTGCCGATGCATTTAGCCAAGAAGCAGGCGAATTAGCCGCCATGGAGCTTTTGTCTCGTAATGTGCCATTTAGTGCCGTTATTGGTTCTAATGACCTCATTGCATTGGGGTGTATTGAAAAGTTAGAGCAGAACGGATTGTGTTGTCCAAGAGATGTTTCTGTTGTGGGATTTAATAATATGCCGTATTTAGATCTTTTTCGAGTTCCCTTGACGACAATAGAAATTCCCCGTTTTAGAATGGGAGAAAGGGCCGCAAAACTGATCTTAGAACGTATTGAGAATCCAAACTTGGCGATAAAACATATTGAACTAGAACCTCGCTTACTAGAACGAGCTTCAACCGCTGTTTGTAATAAGGAATTCGAGTCTAAATTTGAAACGACTTGTGTTTAAGGGGCCGTCAGAAAAAGTGAGGGAAAATATTTCTACGATGTGAATCGTTACTGATATGACCACAGGTAACTTAGAGCATTGTCTGTCACAGTGGTGTGCTGCTCTTTTGCCTGTGTCTCTATCCTTTCTCCCACTCGTTCATCATACGAGATATCATGCCAACACTTGTCAGAACAAAGCCTCCTTCTAAGGTGAGTTAGCATTTAATTACTCTCTTTCATTCATATAGCGGTAGCAGAGTTAACCGCTATTTTGTCTTTGCTAAAAGTGGAGTAGTTAGCCTTTGAGCTCTTCCTGATGTAAGAGATCCATTTATAGGAACATCCCATTGTTATTGCATTCCCCTTTCATTTGGGGGATTTGTCATCAATTGACGGGTTTGCTCAATAATCCAATCCGTTAGTGTTGAGGTGGGGCTTTCGATAAGTGTGACAATACCAACTTCAATAAAGCGATCAGATAGTACGTCGCTTTTAGCAATTTTTATTTGCTGAGAAAACCACTGAGCGCTGGCAATGTGCTCGGGCACAATGGCCCATCCTTGATTTTGTGTCACCAGTTCACAAATTAAATAATAGCTGTCTATATCCCAATGATCAGGACTTAAAGCTTGTTCCCGATTCTCTCCTGAACGATTGCATAAAACGAATTGTCGATATTGTTGTAATTGCGCCAAGTTGAGCGTGCCTTTGTCAGCCAAAGGGTGCTGCTTGCCAACAATAAGCACTTTTTTTAAATAGCCAAGCGGGTGGAGTTGTAATTTAGCGGGCAGTACATGGTTACTGATCATTAAGCCTATATCTGCATTATGTTGGGCAATGGCGACGGCGATATCATCTTGGGAGCCATTAGTAATGACCAAATGAGTGTTGGGAAAGGTGTCGCCGAATTGGGAAAAAATAGTATGGATGGTTTCTAAAGGAAGCGCCTCGTCAATGGCAATACGTAATGAGATCGGCTCCTGACCCGCAGCGGTTAAGGCTCGTGATTCTAAGCGTAAACATTGATTCAGAATAGCTTGGGCTTCAGGCAGCATTTCTTTTCCTAAAGTGGTTAGCGCTGGGTACTTTGAGCGGCGATCAAACAGATCAAACCCTAAGTCCAGCTCTAAATTGGAGATGGCGCTGCTAATACGTGATTGTGCTTTGTTAAGCTTTCTTGCGGCAGCAGAAAAGGAACCTAATTCAGCGGCGGTCACAAAAGCGAGTAGTTGATCAAGGGTCCAGTTCATACACCTCTCCAGTTCATACACCTCTCCAGTTCAAGTATGTCTTCAAAGCCAGTTTACTGACTCAGTTATGTATCCTAAAAGCGGATGGTAACTAACTTTGTTATATCTGAATTTATCATATTATTCTCCTACTTTTACGCAATGGGAGAGGCAAAATGCCAACCGTGACACCCACTCAACCACCAAAATCGGTTGCACAGGCCTTTTGGCGCTTTGCGATTCCTTCTATTGTCGCCATGCTGGTGAGTGGTCTGTATCAAATTATTGATGGTTTCTTTGTTGGGCATTATGTGGGAAGCGAAGGCTTAGCTGGAATCAATATGGCGATTCCATTATTGGGTCTGATAATGGGCTTTGGTCTTCTTATCGGTATGGGCGGCGGCAGTGTGTTGTCTCAATATCGTGGTGAGAAGAATCTTCCTGCGACACAATCAACGTTGATGACGTCTTTATTTTTAGTCGTTGGGATTGGCTTATTTGCTTCTTTGGTGTTTACGACTTTTGGGAAAAGTGGCTTGCTGTTACAAGGGGCGGTAGGGAACACCTTGGTGCTAAGCTGGCAGTATGTTGAGATTATGTCTTATGGTGCGTTAATTTCCATTGGCGCCAGTGCCATGCCCATGTTAGTACGAAATGACGATAGTCCGAACATGGCGACGCTCTTTATTGTGGTCGGAGCATTATTGAACATTGTTTTGGACTATGTCTTTTTAGGGATGTTAGGAATGGGGTTAAAAGGGGCGGCCGTGGCAACCTTGATCGCTCAGCTGGCTACCTGCATTTTGTGCTTACAATATTTTACCTCGCCTAAAGCAAAAACTGTTTTATCCCTGAATCAATTTGATAAACACATCGCTAAAAGGATCATGCAGCTTGGTTCGTCGAACTTGGTGATGTTTATCTATATGAGTTTTATCATCGCTCTGCATAATCGGTTATTTATGACTTATGGGGACACAACACAATTGGCAGCGTTCGCCATCGTTGGATATTTAGCCAGTTGCTATTACTTTTTTGCCGAAGGCTTGGTGAGTGGCTTGCAGCCGCCAGTGAGCTATTACTTGGGGGCGAAGCAGTACCAACGCATTATCCAAACGGTAAAGTTAGCGTTTTCAGTAACGGTTGGTTCCGGTGTCGTTGTGGTCATTGTGTTGAATCTCTTTCCTGAATTTTTCACCCACTTTTTTTCTGGTGCTAATGGATCTTTGATTGAAGCCACCAAAGTGGGTATCCGCTTGCATTTGATGGCGTTATTTTTAGATGGCTTCTTATTTATGGCGTCGATTTACTTTGTGGCGGTAGGAAAAAGCGGTCAAGCCTTGTTTGTCTCTGTCGGAAACATGATCGTGCAATTGCCTTTCTTGTTTATTTTGCCAAGGTTTTTGGGTATTGAAGGCGTATGGTTGTCGGTCCCGTTATCAAACATCGCTTTCACAATGATTGTATTACCTATGCTATTAATGAACTTAAAGGCTCTGATGAAACAGCATCGCGGTGAGAACACTCAGATGATCAAAAAAGCAGCCGTGACCTCTTAAGGGGGAAGATTAAGCGTGACAGGATACGAGAAGGTCATTCCATTTAGCAGGTCAGTTTAGCTCACTTTAACCGCCCCTCATTAATCGTTTTTGCTAGAATAGCATAAATAAAATATACTGTATTTATATACAGTATATTGGGGTGCTATTATGTCTGATTTTTCTGCCAATAAACCCATAAAAGGTCGTGGTACAGCGAGCAACCTAGCAGGGCGTTTTGCCATTACCTTAGTGGAAGTGGACGAAAATGATGTCTCTGTCGAGGCGCTCGAAACGTCATCGCCAAAAACACAAGTTCGTTACGAAACGGCTAAGACGATTATCACCCGTAATAACTCCCCGGATATTCCCTTTACCTTGTCGGTGAATCCGTATCGAGGTTGTGAGCATGGTTGTGTCTATTGCTTTGCAAGGCCAAGCCACGCGTATTTGGATTTATCACCAGGGCTGGATTTTGAAACCAAGTTAACCACAAAGCTGAATGCGGCGGCGCTTCTTGAGAAAGAGCTTGCTCATCCGAGCTATCGTTGTGAGCCGATTGCGTTGGGGATCAATACCGATGCCTACCAACCAATAGAAAAGCAACTGGGAATAACTCGCCAGCTGTTGTCCGTGTGTTTGGCCTATGGTCAGCCTGTGTCTTTAATTACCAAAAGTACCTTGATTCTGCGTGATTTAGATATTCTCACTGAGATGGCTCAAAAGCATTTGGTGCACGTGGCAATCAGTGTGACGACGTTAGATAATCATTTAAAGCGTATTCTAGAGCCCAGAACCGCCTCAGGAAAAACGCGTTTGCAGGTGATTAAAGCGTTACGTGAGGCGGGCATTCCCGTGACTGTTCTGGTGGCACCGGTGATTCCGTTTATCAATGATCATGAGATGGAACAGATTGTTGCGGCGTCAGCAGACACTGGAGCCCAATCTATTCACTACATTATGCTGCGTTTGCCCCATGAAGTTGCGCCATTGTTTGAAGAGTGGCTGATACAGCATTATCCCGACCGAGCTTCCCATGTGTTGCAGCGTATTATGGACATGCGCGGTGGCAAGCTATACGACAGTCGCTTTGGTAAGCGCATGACAGGGGAAGGTCTGTTTGCCGATATCATTAACCAACGTTTTCATTTAGCAAGACGCAAATATGGATTGTCTGATGAACGATTGAGTCGGTTTGATTGCAGTCAGTTTACTGTGCCAGCCAAAGTAGGGGATCAGTTTTCATTGTTTTGATACATTCGATCAAATTTTTGTGGTTGTCTGTCTGGATGTGTCGCGGTAAAGTAATAGCTCACTCTATTTACCAATAGAATGTTACTAAATCGAACTTCGGGGCGGGGCGAAATTCCCCACCGGCGGTATATTACAAGCCATGCTTCGTAATCAGCCCGCGAGCGCCTTTTTCAGATGATCTCCTAAGGGAGGATGCAGGAAAAAGGGTCAGCAGATCTGGTGAGACGCCAGAGCCGACGGTTATAGTCCGGATGATAGAAGATCGACCAGATAGACTAATGCTTGATGAAAGTCGTTTAAGGCTACGCCGTTAAATGATGGTCATCCGGCTTTGGTATGCGTGCTTTAGGCGTCGTGTATGACGAGCGTGAAGTACTGCTTTGTTTGGTATATTCCTCATCACCCCTGTGCATCTTAATTTTAGGAGACAAACAAGATGGCAGGCACATTGTTTATTATGATCGCGTGTTTCACGTGGGCATTAGATACTCTCATTCGTTACCCCCTTCTAAACGCGGGGTTTTCCACTTTACAGATAGTTCTGATGGAACATCTGACCTTGGTGTTAGTCACCAGCCCGTTATTGTTTCGTCACCGTTATGCCTTTCGGCATTTATCACGCACCTCGTTTGGCTGCTTATTTTTTATTGGCGGTGTCGGGTCGGCGTTGGGCACCTTGGCGTTTACCCAAGCTTTTCACTACCTCAACCCGACAGTGGTTATTTTGCTGCAAAAACTGCAACCCATTGTCGCGATTTTACTGGCTTATTTTTTCTTAAAAGAGCGTATACGTGGGCATTTTGTGCGCTGGGCGGTGGTGATTTTAGCGGGCAGTCTTGTCATGATGTGGCCAGATATTCATTCCCTTGGTAGCGCTCAGTGGCACTATACCAATAACAATATTGATATTTTAAAAGGCTATGGATTTACCTTAATTGCTGTTGCTGCGTGGGGCGCTGCTACCGTATGTGGTAAGTACCTTTCTTATCAAGGGGTGCCTGCCAACGCCATCCTGTCAGGACGCTTTTTATCCGGTTTGTGTGTACTGGTGCCTTTAGCCATGATGATGCCGTCTAGCCTGGTAGCCATGCCCATGACGAAAGTCGGGCTTGTCGTGGTGATGGCATTACTCAGTGGTCTGATTGGTATGTGGTTTTATTATCAGGGATTAAAATCCGTCCCCGCACAATTTGCTACCTTGGCAGAAATGTCGTTTCCTGTCTTTGCGGCAGGTATTAACTGGTTCTTTTTAGATATGAGCTTAACCAGCTACCAGATTATTGGGGCGATCATGTTAATTTTGGGGAATGTGGGGCTTCGTCTGCGAGACTTGAAAGCGCCACCTTTAGCGGTGCCTGCTCAACAAGCTTAATTTGAGTGGTTATTGAGACATCTTATATTGTGTATAATGGCGAGCTTTTTGATCCATTACACAGGCGTATTCCCATTGGAATGAATACGTTAAAAAGGAAGAGTTTATGTCTGACATGGCGCAGCCTCAGAAAACCCATTGGTTTGAGGTGGTTTTATTATGGGTTTCTGGGGTGGCGGCGGCGATGCAGTTCGCGAAGTTTTCCATTTCTTATGATGAACTGTTAACTCATTATCAAGCCGGGCCTGCTTGGACTGGGGCGTTGATTTCTGTGGTGGGGATTGTCGGCTTGATTTTTGGGGCGTCTGCAGGTGTGGTCGCAGGGCGCATGGGGTATCTCAATGTGTTAGTGGGTGCTCTAGCCATTGGTTCTTTGCTGTCCGTTCTTGAATCCTTTTTGCCATCCTTTATAACAATGCTGGTACTTCGCGTATTAGAAGGCATGTCGCAGTTAGGTGTCGTGGTGGCTGCGCCAACCATGATTGCGCGATTAAGTGCGCCCCAACACCGTTCTATTACCATGGGCCTGTGGGGTACCTTCTTTGGGGTGGCGTTTGCTATAACTGGTTGGCTAGGCAATAAATTGCTGAGTGCCTATGGTCTACAGGGGCTTTTGCTTGTCCATGGGGTGCTCATTGGCAGTATGGCGCTTGTCTTATGGTGGCTGCTCAGTCAATACAAATCGGTTTATGAGAATCAAAGTGCTCCGTCCTCGTTAGGTTTTTGGACGCAATTACGCAATATGTATAAGACGCCCCGTACATTGATGCCGGCTTTGGTGTTTTTGTTTTACACCTGTATGTTGGTGTCCCTTCTGACGTATATTCCGACGTTGATTTCGGACGAGAAACTAAGAAATTTGTTGCGTATCACCTTGCCGTTAACCAGTACGGCTGGCACATTTTTGGCGGGGGCGTTATCCCAATATGTGATGCGCCCACAACGCGTCGCCTTGTTGGCGTTTTCCTCGGTTGCTGTGGGAGCGGTGTTCGCCCATTTTAGTCAGTCTTATCCTATTGTTTTTGCGCTGTCTGTTAGCTTGATGGTGCTATCGGCGGGTATGGTGCCTGGGTCGGCTTTGTCGATGATTCCATTGGTTACTCGGTCTGCGGGCGAACAGGCCCAAGGCTACGGTTTAATAGCCCAGTTAGGAAATTTAGGAGCCACCATTGGGCCGCCAAGTTTCGCCGCCATGATTGCCTTAATGAATACTGAAGGCTTGGTATTGCTGGTGCTGTTTTTGTGTGTGCTAGGTGGGCTTTTTAGTTTCTTAGCAGGTCGTTTACCTTCAAATCCTTCTTAGAACCTCTCGTCGTTCGTCTTATTGTGCATGGGTTAATGCGCTTCTTGAATATATTAAGTAAATGCATACTTTCTCCGTAAGAAATCGACCTGTTCTAACGTCTAATGCGTATACTCAGTAACATAGACTTAATGGATTTGCTATATGAAAAAAATCGGACTGCTTGTTGTCATTGTGCTGATGGTAGTCGGCTTTTTCTATTTTGATTTAAACCGTCTGCTGACACTGGATGGCTTAAAATCAGGGTTAGAACAGTTTGAAATGTGGCGTAATAAGAGCCCTTTACTGGTGTATGGCGCCTTCTTTTTACTCTACATTGCGATTACCGCGCTCTCTTTGCCGGGGGCTGCCATTATGACATTGGCCGCTGGGGCCTTATTTGGTCTAGGGTGGGGGGTGTTGATGGTGTCCTTTGCCAGTTCGATTGGTGCGACTTGTGCTTTTCTTGTGTCCCGTTATTTGCTGCAAGATGTGGTACAGGCCCGCTTTGGTAGCCGTCTTAGTACGATTAATGAAGGTATTGAGCGAGACGGTGCTTTTTATCTGTTTACTTTACGCTTGGTGCCTGTTTTCCCTTTCTTTTTAATTAATTTATTAATGGGGCTAACTAGGATCCGAGCGGTGACCTTTTATTGGGTCAGTCAAGTCGGAATGCTTGCGGGAACGCTGGTGTATGTGAATGCCGGTACTCAGATCGGTCACTTGGACAGTTTGTCTGGCATTTTGTCGCCGTCCTTATTGCTGTCTTTTGTGTTGCTCGGCGTGTTTCCTCTGTTGGCAAAAAAATTGACGGAGGCAATTAAATCCCGACGCGTTTATCGCGCTTACACCAAGCCAAAACAGTTTGATCGTAATTTGGTTGTTATTGGTGCAGGAGCGGGTGGATTGGTGAGTGCTTACATTGCGGCAACAGTAAAAGCCAAAGTCAGTTTGGTTGAGGCGCATAAAATGGGCGGTGATTGCCTAAATTATGGCTGTGTGCCCAGTAAAGCGTTAATCAAGAGTGCCAAAGTGGCCCATCAAATGCGCCACGGAGCGAATTATGGTTTAGAAGGCTGTGAACCGCGATTTTCCTTTCGTTCTGTCATGGAACGGATTCAAGAGATTATCGAGGAAATAGAGCCCCACGATAGTGTGGAACGATACACTCAGCTTGGTGTCGATGTCATTCAAGGTTATGCCAAAGTCATTGATCCTTGGACGGTAGAAATACAGCGTCAGGATGGGAAAACACAGCGCTTAACCACGCGTAGCATTGTGCTGGCGACGGGCTCTAAACCTTCAGTACCGGATATCCCAGGATTAGAAGAGGTTGGGTATCTGACCAGTGATACCTTATGGGAAACGTTCTCGCAGTTAGACGAAGCACCAAAACGTTTGGTGGTATTGGGTGGTGGGCCAATTGGGTGTGAGTTAGCGCAGAGCTTTGCTCGTCTGGGTTCTCACGTGACACAAGTTGAATCCTCGAACCGTATTCTTAGCCGAGAAGATGCGGACGTGAGTGAGTTTGCTAGAGCGACCCTCACGAACGATGGGGTGACTGTGCTGACGGAACATAAGGCAGTTCGCTGTGAGATGAATAACGGGCAAAAATGCGTATGGCTTGAGCATAATGGCTCAGAAGTGCGAGTCGAATACGATGCGCTCATTTGTGCTGTAGGCAGAGAAGCGCGATTAACGGGCTATGGCTTGGAAGAATTGGGCATCGAAACCAAACGACATCTAGTAACAAATGACTATTTACAGACCTTGTTCCCGAACATTTTGGCAGCAGGCGATGTGGCTGGCCCTTACCAATTTACCCATGTGGCGGCCCATCAAGCTTGGTACGCAGCGGTTAATGGGTTATTTGGACAATTTAAGAAATTTCGTGCGGATTATCGAGTGATTCCCTGGACGACCTTTATTGATCCTGAAGTGGCGCGAGTTGGCTTAAATGAACAAGATGCCAAAGCAAAGGGCATTGCTTTTGAGAAGGTGTGTTATGGCGTGGATGATCTGGATCGTGCGATTACTGAAAGCGAAGCGAAAGGCTTTGTAAAGGTGCTAACGGTGCCAGGGAAAGACACTATTCTAGGTGTGACCATTGTTGGTGAGCATGCCGGAGAATTACTGGCCGAATTTGTACTGGCCATGAAGCATGGGCTGGGGCTGAATAAGGTATTGGGGACGATTCATACCTACCCAACATGGGCAGAAGCAAATAAATATGCAGCGGGCGAGTGGAAGCGTGCCCATACCCCAGATAGGTTGCTGCGTTGGGTAGAGAAATACCACACATGGCGCCGAGGCTAGAAAGGGGGTTCTAGGGCATTCTTGATGTTGCCTCATGTTTAGAAGAAGTCGCAAAGAAAGTGGTTAGGTACTATTGGGAAGAATGTATGGCATATCATATTAAAGACGCAATCCAAATTAAAGGGTTGAGAATAAAGACGACAGCTCATAATGAGATGACAACGCTAGGTAAGATTGCTCCATTGTGGGATCAATTTATGACTGATATTTTGCCTCAATTAGAGGAGGACTGTCAGTTATACGGTGCTTGCCGTTATCGCAATACCAATACGCATAATGACTTAGATTTTATTCTTGGTGCGAAAGCGGAGGATATGGACAAGCAGCCAATTCAAACGGATCATGAGCTTACCAGTGTAACGATAGAGGCAGGTGGCTTCTTATCGTTTGCCGCGATGGGGGAACATCGACAGTCGGTGATGAGGGCTTGGCAGCAAGCGCACCAATTCTTTAATGAAGAGGGTTGTCTTTATACTCGTACCTATACAACGGACTATGTGCATTATATAGACACTCACATGGCAACACTTTATGTGTCGGCGATTCAAAAAACAGCCGAATAGGACATTTTAAGGGGCCAATCAGATTCCGGTAAAACTCGTATCGAGTCGTTAGATTGGAAATTGTTTTTTACTCAACTTTTTGAACAGTAAAATAATTTTTATTTAAATTTGCAAAATACCCCAAAAGACACGTCACTTTTTGCACTTCTCACTTTGCCTTATCACGATAAGGCATGATGTTTGGGTGCCTAGCTAAGATTAATTATTCATGTCCGAATCGACCCATATGGGGTGTTTAGTGACCAAGGCTTGGGGATATTACTCGCCTTTTGGTAGGGTGACATTTTTCATAAATTCCCAGAACAGGTTCGCTTGAGAGCTTTGCGTTTGCTGGCGTAAGCGAATCATAAAAATGGGTATACTGCTATGAGAGGTGAAGTTCTCAATTTCTATGGTGACTAGAATGCGTTTTTCGAGTTCTGTCTCTATCATATAACGTGGTATGCGTCCCCACCCTAGCCCTTGAAATAGCAAAGACTTTTTTGCTTGGAAGTCATTAATATACCAACGTTTCCCGGTATCAAGCACATATCGGTGGCCTTTGTCACCTTGATGGTTGTTGGTCCCTTCCACCATAATCTGCGGAGTAGAATACAGCTGCGGCTGCTTTACTTTGTTGTTACCTCCATTGATGGAAAGCAACAGCTCAGGCGTGGCGACGGTAACCATTTCGATCCGTGTAATTTCAATAAAAGCGTGTTGGTCATCCAATCCATAACGGGGACCAATGGCAATGTCGGCATTGTCTTTTTTGAGGCTTTCCTGAACGCCATGGAGGTGATCGGTGGTGATCTCTAAGGGGATGTCAGGGTAAGCGTACTGAAAGCGTTTAATGAGTTTTAAACACTCGTCCGAGAGGCTCATTTGCCCTATACAAAGTCGTAATGGTGTGGCGGCTCCGTGGGCTAGGTCGTGTCCCAGATGTTCTAGCTGTTGCACCTGTGACATAAGCTTTTTGCTTTGTCGAAAAAAAGCATGCCCTTCAGAGGTTAAGGTTGGACGATAACTGTCACGATCAAAAAGCTGCAGGCCATAGCGTGTCTCTAATGCTTTGACGGCGGCACTGATACTGGGTTGCGTTTTATGAATGCTGTCCGCCGCTGAGCGAAAGCTTCCCGCTTCGACAACGGCGATGAAGGCCCGTATTTGATCCAGTTTCATGATATTTATACCTGATCATTATAATAATAAAATGAAATTATTTTTAACTCATTATTTCTTTTATCATAATTACCGTCAAAAGCCGAGCAATGTTGCTCATAACAAGGCTTAGAAAGTGAGATAAGTTGGGAGAAAAAATTGGATACCACATTTTGGGTATTATCTGTCGCTGGTTTAATTACTGGCTTTTCTAAATTTTCCGTCGGCGGAATGGGCTTGCTGATATTGCCAGTGGTGATGATGGTGTTTCCAGGCCCTGAGGCGCTCGGTATTCTGATTCCTTTGTATATCATTACCGATATGATGGCCGTGTACAGTTATCGCCAACAAATTTCGTGGCGTGTATTAGCGCGTTTTTTACCTTTGGCATTTTTAGGGGTGTTGATTGGGGGACATTTTTTAGCAAATATCGATGCGCATCAGTTTGTGGCTTTTCTGGGAGTTATCATCGTGGCCATGATTGCCTTGGGCTTGTATTTAGATCTTCGTCCGGCGACTTTTATGCGAAATCCATTGGCGGCTTATGGTATGGGGTTCATGGGAGGCATTGTGAGCACGATTGCGAACGCAGCCGGCCCTTTATTTAGTTTGTTTTTACTAGAACAGAAATTGGGAAAAGAGTCGTATGTCAGTACGCGGGCATGGGGCTTTTTTATTATCAATTTGGCAAAAATTCCTATGTATATCAGCTTAGGCTTGCTCAGTGTTAAGACGACAGAAACCAGTTTACAAGCGCTGCCAGGATTAGCCATCGGGGCGTTTATTGGTTTTCACTTTCTGAAAAAAGTGAACCCTTCGCAATTTAAATGGTTAATTCGCATTATGTCACTGATGGCAGCCGCTAAATTGTTTCTGTTTTCTTAGCCGTTGGGGCGTTTTGCTCCAGCAGAGGCTCATCATTGAGCAACTTTTCAGGTTTGCGTAGCTTGCGAATGGAGTCAAAGATGAGCAACGCCAGCGCCGTCCAAATCAGCGCAAAAGTGATTAATTTGGCGGGGGCTAAGGGTTCGTCGTAAAGGAATACGGCGAGGATAAACATACCGCTTGGCCCTATGTATTGAAAAAAACCTAACGTGGTTAGACTGACTCGGTTGGCGGCGGCGCCAAAAAACATGAGTGGTATCATTGTGACTGGGCCAGATGCAAATAAGAGCCAATTGGTCAGGTCGGTATTTTTCAGCATATTGGAGGTGGGCGTATGAATACTAAACAAATACACCAAGGCGACTGGTAGTAAGAGAACCGTCTCTACTGCCATGCCGGTAAAGCTGTCTACCGCCACTTTTTTGCGCACTAATCCATAGAACCCAAAGGTCAGAGCGAGTAACAACGCGACCCAAGGCAAGGAACCAAAGCGGATGACCTCAAACGCTACGGCAATAAAGCACAAAACCACGGCGGCTTTACGCACCCGGTCCAACTTTTCTTTAAAGAAAATCATACCTAACAAAATGCTAATCAAGGGGTTGATATAGTACCCCAAGCTGGCGCTCAGCAACTTATTGTTAGCGATAGCCCAGATAAAGGTTCCCCAGTTGAGGCCAATTAATAAGGTGGATATGGCCATGAAGAAAACGGTTTGTTTGGAGGCAAATACTGCTTTGACTTTGCTGATTTTGCCCATGGCGATGATGAGTACAAACACAATCAAACAAGACCAAACGATACGATGGGCAAGAATTTCGATAGGGGGGACAAAGGACATGGCTTTAAAATACATAGGCGCAATCGCCCATATGCCAAATGCAGCGAGAGCATAGGCAACGCCGCTTTTAGAAGAAGAGTTTGGCATTATCGTCCTTATTGTTTTCTATGAATCAATCACTTATCCGGTACTTTTAGCACTTATCGATTGGAAAGTCAGCTAATTTATACGGTTGAAAAAGGCGCTTATGGTAGAGGGAGGTAATAAGAGAATACAGCCAATAATAAAAAGCCAGCCATCAAGCGCTCACTTGTAATGGCTGGCTTTTGTTGCTTGCTCTTTTTCTATTGAGTTAGTTCTGGGGGCTATTCACCGTAGCAGTGTTCTAACTCAGTAAACTTATAAAAGTAACTGCCTTTTTGGATTGGCTGGCACTGGTTCGCAAAAGGAATTTCTTTTTCGTTATATAACATTCTAACAAGAAGTGTGCCAGCTTTGTTTTTATACACATCCCACTGGATGTTCGCACTGTACGGAGACACCCAAGAGCCGCGCCATGGGTTGTTTTCATAGCGATATAGCTGGCCTTTCGCAACGCTTTTAGTACTACCTTTTAAGTGCATTTGGGCGGCAAATGGTATCACCGTTTCGGCATGAGCAAAGCGAATTTTTGCCGCTTTTTTATTACTGCCGTTTTGAATACCTTTTATCTCCTTAAAGAAATCATCCTCTAAGACTTTTGCCATGCGGTAGGTAACGTCTGTGCCAGTAAAGCTTGGCCCTTTCTCGTAGAAGTCTTTTCCGTCGAGCACATAAGTAAACCATTGTGACTCAGCCGGCGTGACAAAATCGATAAACTGCCAAGGTTTTTTGCCAGCCTCATAGGAAAGTCCCGGTGCCGCTAAGTACAAGTTGAACAATTGTATCGCTGCGTCAACGTCGTTGTAAATGGTTGGCTTGCTTTTGTTTTTCTGCAGAAAAGATAATTTCCCCGCCGTTAATTGCGCAACGAAAGCTGGCGTATAAACTCGCTCTAACATTTGTTGTGCCATTTCATGGGTTTTAGGAAGATTCATTAACCGCTTAATGGCTGCGCGCAGGGCGGGATCATGCTTTTTATAGTCTTGATAATACTGGTTGCTTTTTTGTTTATGAAAATAGAGCTGGGCTTTGTTTACTATGGGTTTGCTGACTAAAGAGCGTATGGCGGGGTTCTCTTGCTCCATGCCTGATATAAAGGCTAAGCCACTGTCTTTTGCGCGTTTTTTTCCTGAATATTCCATTTCAATGGGTCGATGGTTGTTTACCGCGCTCTCGAATAGGCTTTTGTCTCGCTCCACAAGACGTTCACCTATCATTTTTTGTTCTAACTTACCTCGCTTAGATAAATTACCGTATCCCATTTTTTGGTTGGCAGCCATAAGGCGCTCTATTTCTGGCCCAAGACGTTTGCCTAGTGGGGTTAAGGCATTTTGTGCTTTAGCGGCTTGCCAAATTTTCAAGCTGATATAGTCATATTTTGGGCGGGATAAAGCACGTGATCCATGACGAGCAAGCAGTTCGGTATAGACCAAATGATAGCCGTGTGGAATAGCTTGGTAATGGGCCAATGAGGCTTGCGGTTGATAAACAGATTTGGTCCCATACGCATAGTGTTTGGGCGACACCTGTTTTTGGTCTAGACTGCTGCAGCCAGACAGAGGGATAACGATAGTGAACAGCAATAATAGGGACTTTTTCATAAATGCTCTTTCCTTTAATCTCTTGCTTGTTAGTCGAATGCACATAGGATCAATCTGTGCGCCAAGAGTAGGGCATTTCAATTTCACTTATGTTACATAGAAAGAGAACAAAGACGGAGGTCAGCAAGAGACAAGACACCGCACCGTGGGTGAATAATCACGGTACAGTGCTTGGCGGTTGTGCAAGACTTCAGGTTATGTGCGAG
Source organism: Marinomonas sp. 63XJN7_7_ISO-PGPR-S23-202 (assembly GCF_056173505.1). Lineage (NCBI taxonomy): Bacteria > Pseudomonadati > Pseudomonadota > Gammaproteobacteria > Oceanospirillales > Oceanospirillaceae > Marinomonas > Marinomonas sp. 63XJN7_7_ISO-PGPR-S23-202. The sequence continues at coordinate 391,668 of NZ_CM149677.1, forward strand.
ACTTAAAACCCAATCGGCTGGTCGGTTATGGGCACAGTAGACAATAAGTGCTGTTCGTTTAAATAGTTTAATAGCTCAGTATTGACATCACTTTGTATACTGGCGATGCCTTGATTACCAAAAATACGGTTTATTTCGATGACATAGGGCGTTGCGCCGACCATGGCAATGTCGAATCCCGCGTGATTAATACCCAGCGACTGTGCTAAGTAGGTGACAAGATCTTGCGCTTCTTTGGGAATGAGTCCAATCTCGACTTGGCCTCCTTGGCTAATATTGTTATGAAAGCCATTGTCGGATTGTAAACGCCAATAGCCATTCACAATCCTATTGCCTACCCAAATGATTCGTATGTCTCTATCAATGGGTAAATATTCTTGTGCGTACAACACATCCGTCTTTGCCTGATAGTCGCGCCATTGGCCAATCGTCTCAATGAGAAAAACACCATTCCCCATGCTGCTTTTAGGAATTTTAGCAACGAAAGGTAAACACAAGGTGTCCCAAATTTTATCCGCTTCGTAAGGTGTGTTTGCCGCAATAATGGTATAGGGGTGGTGTTGCGGCGTCACCACTCGAAACGTTCGAGTCATCTCTACTTTGTCATGCCCTATCATATAAGACGCCAGACTGGGAAAAATACGTTTTTTTAACCCGTGTACTAAGGCGTTTAGTTGCCAATATTGAGGGAAGAGCAACCAGTCTGCTTGTTTGATGTCTTCCAAATGGTCATACATGGATTCGGGTTTGATGTAACGGACATTGGGTAAGTGTAAGGTGCGTAGGGCGTCAAAAGAGATGATGTTCATTTATTCATAGTCAGTAGCGAAACATCGCGCGATTTTAGAGCCAAACCGCTTAAAAAAGAAACGATTTTTTCATTTATTACGGATATTGAAGATGATGATGGAAAGAGGAGGATGGTTGAGGTGGATCAAGGGAAAATGGATAAAAATGATACATAGACAAGCGAAGGTATCTGAGAAAAGAAGAGAAAATTGCTTTTGTGTTACTTTTTTTTAAATAGCGAGTATGGGGAAAATAAAAAATTAATATATTAAAACAATGAGTTATTATTTTTTTTCTCTTTGATTTTTATTAGGAGTACAAAGTTTTGTATTAATATTACAAAATATCACATTTAGCACCTTGCGGGTTTCTATAGTGGGTGTCATTTTTAAATAGATGTTGCAAATTAAGGAGACGTTGAAGGCGTATATATTGGACAATTTGCCTCGCAACAGAATTAAATCACAAAATGGATTTTGTGCTTATTTCAATATGAAATGAGGCAGATCCAAACAGGGAAGCCGCTAATATGTTAACCCTTTCGACGATTCGAGCTAAATATACAGTTGCCTTTGGTATCCTTACCGCTGTTTTTTTAAGTGTTGTCATTGCCACATTCATTTTAGTTTCCTACCTTCAAAGTAGTGTTGGAAAATTTGCTGATGGGGCATCCCTTATTCAAAACGCAGATCGAGACTTATATCAGTCTCGCCTCGCGTTGGCGTCTTTAGTATTCGATAAATCGGCTCAGAATCCTGATGAGTTAAAACTTAACATTACGAGCAATGCCCAGCAAGCACTGGAGCGTATGCAAGCATTTCTTTCGATGACTCAGGATGTAGACGAAATTCACCAAAAACTCAATAAATTCGATACCTTATATAAATCCTGGAAAGACAATACCATGAGTATTATCACCATGGTGGACAACAAACAATATGATGGTGCGACGCTCGCTTTCGTTGCCCAAAATCAAACTCATTTCACCAGTTTACGAAATCTCTATGACCAATCTGAAGAGTTGATTTCTAAGTATGCAGAGTTAGAACAAAGCAGTATTGATGCCTATGCAAACAGTTTTAAGACGTCAGTAGGTATTTTAGCCATGATCGTATTGGCGTTTAGTATTTCATTGGCTTGGTTTGCTCCTAAAAACATTTCCAATGCGATTCGCCGAGTGACTTTTGGGGTGCGCCAAATTAGCTCTGGCGATGGGGATTTAACGCGTCGTATTAATAGCGTCAAAAAAGACGAAACAGGGGAATTAAGCAGAGAACTCGATAGCTTTGTCGCCCGTCTAGGCAAACTCATTGGCGACGTAAAACATGGCTGCGAACATATTCGTGAAGAAATGCATCACCTTGGAGAATCTGCTTCACAATCGGCGGGCTTAAGTGAAAGGCAAAATGTAGCGCTGGAGTTTATTGTCACTGCGGTAGAGGAAATGGGCGGGGCAACAAGAGAAGTGGCTCATAATGCAACGCAGACGGTGGATGAGGTGGAAGCCTTAAATCGTTGTGCTGATGAGGGAGCGAAACAGTTAAAAGCCTCTCTTCAACAATTGGATGACTTGGCAAAACAAGTGGGCAATGCCTCCAGTGTTATTGAGCAATTGTCTTCCCGTTCCGATCGCATTGCTTCGGTACTTGATGTGATTCTGGGTATTGCAGAGCAAACTAATTTATTGGCCTTAAACGCGGCGATAGAAGCGGCGCGGGCTGGTGAGCAAGGTCGCGGTTTTGCTGTCGTGGCAGACGAAGTGCGTAATTTGGCGAGCAAAACCCAAGACTCCACGACAGATATTCAAAATATGATTAACGACCTGCAATCTGGGGTAACCGATGCCGTTCAATCTATTTCGGAGAGTGTCAAAATGTCGAAGTTAACAGTGGACTTAACCCAAGAAACGGCCGCCTCGATTGATGTGATCAAAGCGTCGTCAACTCGGATCTACGATTTCACCACGCAAACCGCCAGTGCCACGGAACAGCAAAGTAAAGTGACGGATGAGATTAATCAAAATCTGTCTAACTTATCGGATATGTCCAAAGAGGTTCTGGGTATTTCTCGACGCATTAATAACTCTGTTAGTGAAACCTTGACGAATTCCGATGCCTTAGCAAAGCAAGTAAAGCGTTTTACTGTCTAAGCGTTTTGTCACCCAGTGTGACAAATAATACCTAGTCTAGATAGTGTTGCTTTCAGGTTATGTTGTCCTGAATAGTCACAGCAAATGATGATAAAGGATGATGATCATGACCGTGTTACCTACCATTCGTAGTCGATATACCGCTATTTTTAGTTTGTTATCCCTAGTATTTTTACTCGTTGCGGGAGCCGCGTATTTTTTAGTGTCCTATCTGCAAACCAGTAGTAATAAATATGTAGAAGGGGCTTCTTTTGTACAAAATGCGGATCGAGATTTGTATCAGTCTCGCTTAGCGCTGGCTGATATGGTGTTTGCTAAGCAAGATGTGCTATCGAGTCACATGGCAGACTATGAACAAAAAGTGGTGACAAATGGGCGTCAAGCGCTTGAACGTATGGCTCGTTTTAGGGAATTAACCGTCGATTTGTCTGATATTCAAAAAGTGTTGGTGAAAGTCGATGAATTATCTGGTCTCTGGCGAGCCAGTAGCTTACATATCATTGAGTTGGTCAAAGAGAGTAAACAGGCTGATGCGTTGGCCTTATTTCTTGGTAAAAATCAGCAGGAGTTTGGGGCTTTACGTGAGCGCTATGATGTTTCTGGACAGTTGGTGATGAAGTATTCTGATTTGGAGCAGCAGACGATACAGTCTTATTCATCCAGTTTTAAACTCATCGTCGGGGGGCTCTCCATCGTTGTCTTGGTAGGAAGTGTGTTGCTGGCTTGGTTTGCTCCGCAAACTATTTCACGGGCCATTCGTAAGGTGACCGATGGGGTGCGCGAAATGAACTCTGGAGACGGTGATTTAACCCGCCGTATTAACAGTAAAAAGAAGGATGAAACCGGAGTGCTTAGCAACGAATTGGATCAGTTCGTTGGTCGATTGGGGGAGTTGATTTTACAAATTAGAACGCGTTGTGATGATATTCGTGGTGCGATGGTTAACTTAGAAAGTGCTACCGCGCAATCCGATCAACTCAGTAGTCGACAAAATGAGGCGTTAGATTTTGTCGTCACCGCAATAGAAGAAATGAGCTCGGCGACCACAGAAGTCGCTCGAAATGCCAGTGATACCGTGTCAGAAGTGGATGTATTGAACCAGCAAGCGCAACGTGGCGAAGCCAATGTGCAATCCTCTATTGATATGCTCAATCAATTAGCGGCACAAATTGAAACCGCATCGGATGCCATTGAGCAACTGTCTAAACGCTCAGAGCAAATTACCACGGTACTGGACGTGATTTTAGATATTGCCGAGCAAACCAATTTATTGGCTTTAAATGCGGCCATTGAGGCGGCGAGGGCGGGTGAAATGGGACGAGGCTTTGCTGTGGTGGCCGACGAAGTGCGTCACTTAGCCAGTAAGACACAGGCGTCTACGACGGATATTCAAGAGATGATTAATGAATTGCAATCAGGGGTTGGTAATGCCGTCTTGGTGATTGCTGAAAGCGTTAATATGGCGCAGACAACAGTGGCCAGTAGCCAACAAACCCATACGTCTATTTTGAATCTAAAACGCTCTGCCCAGAGTATCTATGACTTTACAGCCCAAACGGCCAGTGCAACAGAGCAACAAAGTAAAGTCAGCGATGAGGTGAATGATAACTTATCTCAGTTAGCTGAAATGACAAAAGAGATTCTGGTGATTTCACAAGCGATTAATAAAAGTGTGGGAGAAACGTTACGAGACTCTAGTGAGGTAACCGCTCAAGTGAAACGTTTCACCGTCTAAAAGGTATTTGTGATAAGCATTGTGGTTGCTCCTATTTCTCCTAAAGGCCAGCAGAAGAGTGATAATGGCAAATTCAACTTTCCCGACGCTGTCATGAAGTGACATGACGGGCTTTTTGTATAGAGACGCTGTTAGGCGCGGGTCATTGATAGAATGGCTCCTAAAGTAACCATTCTATCAATGAATTCAAGGTTGTCTTTGGGATGTGTAATAAGGCTGTAATTTATCGCTAAACGCCCAAGCTTGGGCTTGAAATACGACGGTGGTATGAGGGATGCTTCGCTGATTAGTATGACTGGATGGAAACGAAAAATGTCTTCAAATATTGTCGCAGTGTATGACTCGCTTAGATTTGGATTTAGTGATCACGAAATGATTGTTGATAGTCAGCCCATTGGTAAAGGCTGGCTAACGGGTTTTCGAATGTTCAACCTTGGACAGTACCCTGGTGTCGTGAAAACCTACGAAGAGAATCAACGGGTTCGTGTGGAATGGTATAAAGTAAGTGACAGTACTCTTGAGGCTTTGGACCGTATGAAGGAATACGATCCAAATTCTCCGGATGACTCTCTATTTGTTCGCGTTCGAGTTCATTCGCCTTACGGTAGAGGCAGTATGTATATTTATAACCAATCCCTGCAACAATCGACCCCCATTGAAGGGGGAGATTGGGAAAGAACCTTTGCTCGAACTAAGCGTCAAGAAGTATCAGTGGTGTAGTGCTCACTTGGCACGTTTGTCTGGCTTGCAAAGCGTCGATACGCGCTTTGCTTGCTGAGACTTGGTGTTCATCCGTTAATAATCCAAAGCGCACCATAAAGCGTTTTGTTTCTCCTGCCTGAAGTGTTGGGACTAAACCAAGTTTGCGTTGGTAGCGGCGGTTATAAGCAAAACTGGTTCCGGGCTCAATACCGACAACATAGCCTTGTTCTTCCGTGTCTGTATTTTTCCAAATCGTTAATACAGGCAAGGTATCGGTTTGGTAAGTTACTTCGATGCCTGATGTGGCCTTAGCATTATGCAGTAAGGCGCTGCTTAAGTGATTTTCATCACTGATCGGGCGCACATTAAAGACCATTTCATCAAAGTCTTTAGTGGGGGCTGGCATTTTATTCCAGTCTTCTAATCCCTGTGCGGCGTAGTCATTAAAAGGCGATAACTCTTTGGCTGGTACATGCAATTGAGCGCCTTTTTCTAAAATAGGTTGGGCGAAGTTATTGTGGTAAATCGCCTGATATTCGCGCTCGTAGCTACCTTTGTTGGTTAAGGTGTCTTCTACGGTCAGATAAGGCTCATCAATGGAAAGGGACAAGCAGGTTTCGACCTCAAAGTTGGTGGATTTAAAGCGTTTTTCGTCCACTCGTCCGCGAAGCGTCACTCGATAGGGGGGGATTTGCTCAACTTCGAGCACGACGTCGTCGGCGGGTGTATTTTGAATGCGACCATGTAATGTTAAAAATTCATCACCGTCTTGTCCTGGGTGTCCAGCCCATTGATAACCGCATCGTACGATCATTTCATTAAAACCATCTAACCAACCTGACCCACCAGACGCTTCTTGATTGATAAAGCTTGGGTGCACGATCTCTTTTACAGGGGATTGCCAGCCAAAGCGAACACCGTTTCGAACCGCATCTAATACCGCCATAGCACGGGTTGGAACAATGCGAACGCTTGTTTCGCCAACGGTTAGGGTGATGATTCGGGAGCCAGTCTGTTTACCGCCAACCAAGCAGGATTGAGAAATATGAATCGGTAACTCTTTTGGTAGGCCCATTTGTTCTGCATTAAGGGAAAAGTTAGCAACATCAATTTGTTGTTGATGGCTAAGAATAGTCAGTGTAAACATGAAGTGTCTCCGAATTAGGTGTGGCTATGCTAGCGTGGGTCATCATAAAAAACCATACAACTTGTAGAACGCAAAGAAGGGGATTTACCTTACCGTAAGCTTGAATCGTATCTGCTCAAATAAAAAGCCACACTTACCATGGGGTCTTTTTATGTCTTCTGTATTATAGAAAACGCCAATATTTTTTTAGTAGCTTGTGAATGTGTTTTTTATAAGGCGGCATGAGCAGACGTATCATATTTGGGCCTTTTTTATGGAGCATGGCTTTGGCGTGTGAGAAGGTATGAAACCCTTCAATTGCATGATACATCCCCATTCCGGACTCACCGACTCCGCCAAAGGGCAAATCGGCCTGTGCTACATGTAAGAGGGTTTGGTTGATGACTAAGCCTCCGCACACAATACCTGTTTCAACCTCTTGATGCTCCTTTGTATTTTGGCTGAACAGATAGGTCGCTAGTGGACGAGGTCGCGCATTGATGTAGTCCATGGCTTCGCTGAGATCGTTATAAAGGAGCAAGGGTAAAATGGGCCCGAAGATCTCTTCCTGCATCACCTTGAGTTGCTCGTCAGGCTGGTGCAAAAGGTGGAGGGCCAATTTGCGCTCTTTCCATTTGGGACCCTGCGGCATTAAATTTTCGTAATAGATTTGCTGTTGCTCTACTTCTGCCAAATATCCCGTTAGTCTGTCCATTTGTTTTTCATTGATTAAGCAGGTGTAATCAGGGCTATCGATTCCGTTAGGATAGATTTGCGCGAGTGTTTGCTTCATATGGTGTATCAAAGCCGGCTTTTGTTGTCGATGACACAGTATATAATCGGGTGCGACGCAGGTTTGCCCCGCATTGATCAATTTACCAAATAGGATAGATTCTGCTGCCGTTTTTGGGTTCGCCGATAGTGAGACGATCACAGGGGATTTACCGCCTAACTCAAGAGTCACTGGGGTTAAATGTTGTGCGGCATTTGCCATAATCTTCTTCCCCACTTGGGTGGATCCAGTGAATAAAAGATGGTCAAAGGGTAACTGGCTAAAAGCATTCGCTACTTCAACTTCCCCTTCAACAAAGGCAATCCAGTCCTCGCCAAGAGATTCTTCTACTAGTTGACGCAACACCGCGTTGGTGGCAGGGCAGAACTCAGACACTTTTAACATGACGCGGTTTCCCGCAGCCAATGCACCGACTAATGGGCCAAGGGACAATAAAACGGGGTAGTTCCAAGGCGAGATGATGCCGACAACCCCCTTAGGTTGATACATGACACTGGCTTTAGCTGGGAAAATACTGATATGAGGACGGCGAGAGTTGGGGCGCATCCAACGAGCCAGATGTCGTTTAGCGTGTTTTATTTCTCCTAACGTCGGAATCAGTTCAATTAAGCGAGACTCTTCAGGGGCGCGTTGCCCATAATCTGACGTTAATGCTGCCAATAAGGCTTCTTCATAACTTAATAATGCTTGTTGAAGCTTAGTTAATAGCGTTAGGCGCTGGTTAAGGTTTGGAAATGGATGCATTTGGCTGTGTTTTTTTAAGGCAAAAAACGTGCTTTCTAGATGCTTATGTGGATCACCTGGATGATCCGAATCCATCGGGGCGACAGAAGATCGCTCAGTCGACGTAATCTGAGAAGCGATATTATCCATTGCGAGTCGAGGCCTCATTTGTAAGTCTTATTGTTTTTCTATCACTCTAGCACAACTCTTGATGTCTACCGATATGAATTATACTCATTATTAAGCGTCCGTCTGCTGCGGAAAAGAGGGGCTGAATAAAATCTGAAAAAAAATTATCCCCAAACGCCGACAATAGAAAGATACGTGATTTTTTACGAGAAAACATACGTAAACTCGTCGAATTGGCTTTCTGAAAGCTTTAACAAAGACACTGTGAGCGAGTCGGTGACAAGTCAAATTGAAGTCATAGATATGAATTCGTTTCATTATGACTTGGAAGAGTACTTCTAGGTAATGTCTATAACATCATGATTTTTAAAAGGAAAAAATATATTTTTGAAAAATACATAGCTTATCAGTTGATTTTCTTAGACTTTATGGCTTGGATCGGTCTGATGAATTTGATTGTATCGTTGACATCTGTTATGCGTTTGGACGTTTGACAACTGAGTCGTATAAAAAACACACGATTTTTATTAACGCGATGATTTTATCAGGATTGGGTGGGGGTTGAGAAAATCTTGCACAAAGTTATCCACAGCCTAAGCGGTGCCTTATCCTTGTGGTGTTCATGTTATATGGAAGGCCTATAAAGCCTAACGTGAAGGCGTTCTCTCAATGAAAAAGCCAGTAGCATATTGAAACTATTGGTTCTTTTCATCTTTTCTAATCGTTTCCTTACTGTACTGTGATTGAGATTTTTAACGCCGCTTTTGAGGAGTGAAATTTTTCTTCATATTCATTCCATATTCATTACACGTATGAGGCATCTCGTTATTTCGATTGGTCATTGTGTAAACCTTGAGTACTCTTTACCTACGTTATTTTTCTGCAGGCCGTTCAGCGGTTAGTAGAAAATAGCTAAAGGGGGCTCAAGGACGAGACAAACACCTCATTTAGGCAGGAGCCTAAATGAGGTTGTTTTATGTAGGTTCTTTCTCTCCAACTTTCTGAAAGGCGTCTATAGTTACCCTTTACCAAATCATAAAAGTAACGAGTACCTTGATTCTACTTCCCACGTGTTCCACACGATCATAATTATGCTAATGGAGAATGAAAATGAAAAAAGGGTTAGCAGCATTACCGCTTGCTATGCTGGCAGCGGGAGCGATGATGGCTTCTACAGCACAAGCGACAAGCACCTTGGTTTATTGTTCAGAAGGTAGCCCAGAAGGTTTTAACCCTGAGCTTTACTACTCTGGTACCACATTCGATGCGTCTTCACAGGCGATTTTTAACCGTCTTATGGCGTTTAAATACGGTACGACCGAAGTGATTCCCAGCTTAGCGACGAGCTATGATGTGTCTAAAGATGGCTTAGTCTACACTTTCCATTTACGTCATGGCGTGAAATTTCAAACGACAAAAGATTTTACACCCACTCGTGATTTTAATGCGGACGATGTATTGTTCTCATTTAACCGCCAGCGTCTTGCGAGCAACCCATACCATAATGTAGGTGGCGGTTCTTACGGTTACTTTGATGACATGGGGATGGGTAAACTGATCAAAAACATTGTGAAAGTCAATGACTACACAGTGAAGTTTGTCTTGAATCACCCAGAAGCGCCGTTTGTTGCGAACCTAGCAATGGATTTCGCGTCCATTTTCTCTAAACAGCAAGCTGATCAATACCTAAAAGCGGGCACTCCAGAGAAGCTAGATGAAGATCCATCTGGCACAGGGCCTTTTGAAAAAGTACAGTATCAAAAAGATTCTTTAATTCGTTATGTTGCCTTTAAAGATTACTGGAAAGGCAAGCCCAAAATTGATCGTCTTGTTTTCGCTATCACCCCAGATGCCTCTGTTCGCTATGCTAAGTTAAAAGCAGGTGAGTGTGACATAATGCCCTATCCAAACCCTGCTGATCTTAAGCAGATGGCAAAAGATCCAAACATTAACTTGCTAAGCCAAGCGGGTTTGAATGTGGGCTATCTAACGTTTAACGTTAAGAAAAAACCCTTTGGCGATGTGAAAGTTCGTCGAGCATTGAACTATGCGACTGACAAAAAAGCCATTATTGATGCTGTCTTCCAAGGAGCTGGCACCGTAGCCAAAAATCCAATCCCACCGACTATGTGGTCCTATGATAACAGCATTAAGGATTATCCATATGATCCTGCGAAAGCCAAAGAGTTGTTAAAAGAAGCGGGCTATCCCAATGGGTTTAGCACCACAATTTGGGCCATGCCTGTGCAACGTCCATATAACCCAAATGCGCGTCGCATGGCTGAGATTATCCAAGAAGACTGGTCAAAAGTGGGTGTGAAAGCGGAGATCGTGACTTACGAATGGGGTGAGTATTTGAAACGCGCGAAAGCGGGTGAAGCGGATACCCTACTCATTGGTTGGACGGGCGATAATGGTGACCCAGATAACTTCCTATACACTTTGCTAAGCTGTGATGCTGTGGGTGGCGGTAACTATTCTGAGTGGTGTGATAAGAGCTTCGATAAGCTATTAATCAAGGCGAAACGCACCTCAAATATTGCAGAACGCACTAAGTACTACAAGGAAGCGCAAGTGATCTTCCATAAACAGGTACCTTTTATGCCGATTGCGAACTCTACCGTTTATGTACCAATTCGCAAAGATGTAAAAAACTTCAAAATCAGTCCATTAGGCACGCATGACTTCGAGTACGTCAGTAAAGAAAATTAGTCCTAATTGGATCTAAAAAGGGGGGTTGCTTGCCGGGACGCAGGCAACCCCCTCGCTGACCGAGCATTGCTCGATCCAGTCAAATAGCCAGAGAGCCATTTCTTTATGTTCCAGTTTATTTTTCGCCGATTAAGCCTTGTCATTCCGACGTTTCTGGGTATTACTCTACTGACCTTTGCTTTGATTCATATGATTCCTGGGGATCCGATTGAAGTCATGGCGGGTGAGCACGGTGTATCCGCTGCACGTCATGCTGAGTTGGCTGCTCAGCTTGGTCTTGATAAGCCGCTTTACGTGCAATATTTCGACTATGTTGTCGGTATTTTACACGGCCATTTAGGGTATTCACTGGTGACTCATGATTCGGTGATGAAAGAGTTTTTAACCCTATTTCCTGCCACTGTTGAGTTATCTGTTTGTGCCGCCATTTTTGCCATTTTAGTTGGGCTACCAGCCGGTATTTTTGCAGCCGTGAAACGCGGAACCATTTTTGATCACACTGTGATGACGATGTCGTTGACAGGGTATTCCATGCCGATTTTTTGGTGGGCATTATTATTAATGCTGGTTTTCTCGGTGACATTGGGGTGGACACCCGTCTCCGGTCGGATCGATGTGGTGTACTGGATTGATAATGTCACAGGCTTTATGTTGATTGATTCTTGGCTGTCGGGTGAAAAAGGGGCGTTTATTTCGGCTGTTTCTCATCTTATTTTGCCAAGTATTGTTTTGGGCACCATTCCGATGGCGGTCATTGCTCGTATGACTCGCTCGTCCATGCTAGAAGTATTGAGTGAAGATTATATTCGAACGGCCCGTGCCAAAGGGATCGCCCCTTGGCGAGTGATTATTATTCATGCATTACGCAATGCGTTGATTCCGGTGATTACGGTGATTGGTTTACAAGTTGGTACCTTGTTGTCGGGGGCGATTCTGACGGAAACCGTCTTTGCCTGGCCGGGCATCGGTAAATGGTTGATCGAAGCCATCAGCCGGCGAGATTATCCAGTGGTGCAAGGTGGTATTCTGATTGTCGCCACCATTATCATCATCGTAAACCTGTTGGTTGATGTCGCTTATGGCATTGTTAACCCACGTATTCGACATAGCCGATAAGGAGGCGCTTTTATGACGATTCAATCAGAAGCGCAATCTGCGCAACCCAACTCAGAGACGCCAATGGCCGTCGATGTGGCACCAGCACCAAGAACCCCTTTACGTGAGTTTTGGCACTATTTTAGTAGCAATAAAGGGGCGGTCGCGGGCTTGGCCTTTATTATTCTGATTTGTTTTTTGGCGGTATTTGCTAATGTGATCGCCCCCCACTCCCCGTCTGATCAGGTTCGTGATGCGTTCTTATTGCCTCCGGCTTGGTTAGAAGGGGGTAATTGGTCTTACATTTTAGGGACGGACGATGTGGGGCGGGATATTTTATCTCGTTTGATTTACGGTGCCCGTTTGTCATTGGCTGTTGGGGCGTTGGCGGTTAGTTTATCCTTGATGTTAGGTATTTTACTCGGGTTAATGGCGGGGTATTTTAAAGGCGTGATTGATGTCGTCATCATGCGCTTGGTCGATATCATGTTAGCTATGCCCAGTTTATTGCTCGCCATTGCCGTTGTCGCCATCCTTGGTCCCAGTATTTTTAATGCGGCTTTGGCCATCTCGATTGTCTCTTTGCCTAACTATGTTCGTTTGACCCGGGCGGCCACCTTGAGTGAAATGTCCCGTGATTATGTCACCTCATCGCGAGTGATTGGGGCAAGCCCGCTTCGCCTGATGTTTATTAGTATTCTGCCAAACTGTTTGGCCCCTTTGATTGTGCAGGCCACAATGGGATTCTCCAGCGCGATTTTAGACTTGGCCGCACTGGGCTTTTTGGGGCTTGGCGCACAGCCACCCACACCAGAATGGGGATCTATGTTGGCGAATGCGTTGCAATTTGTACAGCGCGCATGGTGGGTCGTCACCTTTCCAGGTTTGATCATTTTGATCACCGTGTTGGCCTTTAACCTCATGGGCGATGGCTTACGCGATGCCCTTGATCCCAAGTTGAAACAGTAGGAGGTTGTGATGTCACTGTTACAGCTGGACAATTTAAGTGTGACCTTCGGCAAATTCCGTGCCGTGGACAACATCAGTTATAAAGTCGAGGAAGGGGAAGTCCTAGGTATTGTGGGGGAGTCAGGCTCAGGTAAGAGTGTGAGTTCATTGGCGATTATGGGCTTGATTGATTTCCCTGGCAAAGTCACCGCCGATCAGTTGTCGTTCGATGGCAAAGATCTACAAGCCATGCCAGAAAAGCAGCGTCGTAAATTGACTGGCTCGGACATTGCGATGATCTTCCAAGATCCAATGACCAGCTTGAATCCATGTTTTACTGTGGGTTATCAGATTATTGAAGCGCTCAAAACGCACCAAGGCGGCAGTAAAAAAGAATTGAAAAAACGGGCCATTGAATTGCTGACCCAAGTGGGCATTCCGGCGCCTGAATCACGTCTGGATAATTATCCTCATCAACTGTCTGGGGGAATGAGTCAACGGGTGATGATCGCTATGGCGATTGCTTGTAATCCTCGTTTGCTGGTGGCAGATGAACCCACCACAGCCCTAGACGTGACCATTCAGGCACAGATTATTGATTTGCTAATAGAGCTGCAACGCAAAAAACAAATGGGCTTGGTATTGATTACCCATGACTTGGCGTTGGTGGCGGAGGTCGCTCATCGTGTTATCGTTATGTACGCAGGCCAAATCGTTGAGTCTGGTCCGGCTGCCGAGGTATTTAGTACTCCGAAGCATCCATACACGCAAGCCTTGTTGGCTTCCTTACCTGAATCGGCGTCAGGAAAAGCCCGTCTAGATGCTCTGCCTGGAGTGGTGCCAGGTCAATATGACCGCCCACAAGGATGTTTGCTAAGTCCACGCTGCCCTTACGCAACGGATCATTGTCGAAAAGAGGAGCCTGAGAACCAAGGTTCACTGAATCGACAAGTGAAATGTCACACGCCACTTGATACACAAGGGAGACCTGCCGCATGAGTAAAACAAACGTTGCTGACAGTGCGCTAATTCTAAAAGCAGAGGGTCTGAAACAGCATTATCATGTAAAGCAAGGCATGTTTAAGCCTGAAGCCGTGGTGAAAGCGGTGGATGGGGTGAGCTTTAATCTGGAAAAAGGCAAAACGCTGGCCGTAGTAGGGGAATCTGGCTGCGGTAAATCGACCCTAGGTCGTATGCTGACCATGATCGAAACACCGACTGATGGTCAATTGGGCTACTTAGGGCAGAACTTGTTGACGTTAAGCAAGAGCGCGCAGACTAAGTTACGTCAGAAAATTCAGATTATTTTTCAGAACCCCTATGGGTCGCTGAATCCGCGTAAGAAGATCGGCACAATTCTCGAAGAGCCTTTGGTGATTAATACAGAGCTATCCAAAGCGGACCGTAAAGCCAAAGCCATTACCATGATGGAAAAAGTAGGACTCAGAGCGGAGCATTATGATCGCTATCCCCATATGTTTTCCGGTGGTCAGCGTCAGCGTATTGCCATTGCTCGCGGTTTGATGCTGGATCCTCATGTGATCGTAGCGGATGAGCCCGTTTCGGCGTTGGACGTATCGGTACAAGCACAAGTACTCAACTTAATGATGGACTTGCAAGAAGAGTTTGGGTTGAGCTATGTGTTCATCTCCCACGACCTGTCGGTTGTGGAGCATATTGCAGACGATGTGATGGTGATGTATTTAGGAAAAGTGGTTGAGCAAGGCTCGTGTGAGCAATTGTTTGGTAACCCGAAACATCCTTATACCCTAGCCCTATTGTCTAGTACGCCACAGTTATCGCCAGAAAAGCGTCGTTTACGTATTAAGCTAGAAGGAGAGTTACCGTCACCATTGAATCCGCCTTCTGGTTGTGCATTCCATGGGCGTTGCCGCTTTGCTAATGAACGTTGTAAAAGTGAAACACCTGTGTTGAAACTGGATAGCTGCGACGAATCAGAGCAAGGTCATTTAATTGCTTGCCATGCCGTAGAAGAAGACCGCATTAATCTGGCTGAAGAAGTGGCATAACACGATCACAAGTAGGCAAACAGGATATATATAAAAAACGCCCGAAAGGGCGTTTTTTTGTGGTTTTCCATAAAAAGTCATTTTATACATCTATGCTGGCATCCGATATATTCTACAACTTATGATAAAAACGTATTTATAATTCTGCTTTTTAAAGGCTGTGTTGATAACAGTCTTTTTGGTTTATCCAAGCAAGTATTTAAAATTATCATTTGTATATGTCATGAAAAAAATGACTACTCTGGACGAAACTTTCGTTGCAGTCCTAGTATAAAATTACGCAGGATTTGGTCTTTACATTCACGGTAGTGTTTGTTGTCTGGTTTGCGGAAAAAAGCGCTTAGCTCGTGCTTGCTCATGTTGAACTCGGCTAATTGCATGATGTCTAAAATATCTTCTGCTTTTAAGTTAAGGGCAATGCGCAGCTTCATAAAAATGGCATTATTGTTTAAACGCTTCTCTGGAACGGGTTGCTCTCCTTCGCGTTTACCGCGCTTTACGTTTATAAAGCCATTTAAAAAGGTAGCCAGCTCCTGATCCGCCAAGGGCGTGTAACCTTCCTCTTCTTCTTTTGTCATCCAAGCAATAATTTGATCACGTGTGACAGTGCTGTCCGCTGCGGCAAATATTTCTTTCACATAAGCGTCTTTGATAGAAAACGTATAACGGAGGCGGCGTAAAATATCATTGTTTGTCAAAATAGAGTCCTAGTGTTAGGTAAGCGAGACATGAATACAGGGAATGAGATAGAGGGATCTTAGCAGGTTTCGTTATATATCCCGATGTTTTTTTAATTAAAAACCTGAATGATTTGTAAGCATCTCGTAGGCATTGCATGGTGAAAGTAAAATATTTATTGATTGAAAAATAGTTGTTGATTCTAGATGCGACTAAAGACTTAATACGAAAATCTCTTATGTATGGAGGTTTCTTGTGAAAACATTTGAGCATTCAATGCCCATAGGGGCAGGCATTGACAACACCAGCCCTTCTAAAGTCAGTAAAGTCGCGAGAGTAACGGAGTTTGATTATCTACGTGGAATAGCCATCATTTTGATTGTGCTAGGCCATTCTATTACCAATAGTAATCATGGCTTCCCTGTTTGGTTAGAAAACATACTACGTGGTGGAACAGGAGTCTTTGTATTTATTTCAGGCTTTTTCTTCCATCATGTTTTTTCTCACAGCTTCAACTTCCAGCATTTTATGGGGAAAAAATGCCGCAATGTATTGGTGCCATTTTTGGCCGTATCGGCATTTGCCATTGTGGTCAATTTTTTGGGATTCATGTGGATTGATGGCGTTTCTTTTAGTAAGGCGCTAGCGCTTTGCGGTAAGGTGTTAGAGCGAGGCTATGTCCTGTTTCCTCACTGGTACATACCATTCATTATGGCCACCTTTTTGTGTTCGGGGTTGCATTTTCGCTACTTGAAACTGCCATTGTTTTCCCAGTTATCGATTTTAGTGACCTTCTCAGTGGTGGCTTTGGTGATTCAACGGCCAGAAGCGAATGTGAATGTCTTGCAATCAGTGGTGTATTTCACGCCTTTTTATCTAATGGGCATGCTGTACTCTCAGCATCTGGACTGGATGAAGCAGAACTATCGTTATTTTCTTATGGCTGCCTTAGTAACAGTCTTGTTGACCATATGGCTTCAGTCCAGCATTTTTTTTCACGTTGGGGATTATCATAAACAGGCCTTTGCATGGCGGGGAATAGACTTGCAGTTTATTCAAAAAGTAGGGCTATGTATTTTACTGGTGGGATTTTGCCGACATTGGGTCAGTGAGCGCTTAGGAAAGTATTTAACCATGATTGCAGGGATTAGCTTTGCGATTTTCTTTTTGCATCCGCTGCTGGGGATGATGTGGGGAAACACAAAATATTTCCTTTTGCATTTTGGTTATATTCAGCCAAATACAACCCTTTGGTATAGTTTGGTGTCGTCAGTCGTGTTGTTTGCCTTCCAGTTCTATGGCTCTGTATGGCTGATTCGTCACTTGAAACGACTCTTTGCTTCTAAGAGTCGTTTACTGATCGGTGCTTAACGGCTTAAGCCTTCACTCCCTTGTTTTGAACAAGGGAGTTTTAATCTAAGCGCAACATTTCTAGAATTTCTTTCCAGCTATGGACGCGTTGGAAGCCTGTTGCATGCATATTATGAAAGGCATGAAATAACAGACCTTCTCCATCAAAAGTGGCTAAGTGTTTTGGGGTATCATCGATGAGGTAGTCTGCATTAATAATGCTTTTGTCTCCACAAAAGACATAATTAAGTTCATGAATAAAGGGAAAATGCTGTTTTAGCCATTCATACTTAGCTTGAAAAGACGTTGGGTATTCCATTGCGGCAGTGACAAAAAAGATGTCATATTGCTCGGAGAGCGTTTTGATGGATTCTATGGCATCATCAAAGACTACTAGGTCACGAAAAAAATCAGGGTGATGAGGGTAGGATTTTACTGCTGCCACGTGCTCTTCTGGAATCACATGGTAAATACGTTTGCCTGCGGTATCTTCTTTGGTAAGCTGAGCGTCAAACTGTTTATTATACCATTCTAGATGACGTAACAAGCTGTCACAGACCGTTTCGTCCATATCAATCGCTATACGTTTTCTCATACCTTACTCCGGTTCATATTTACCCTACTACCTATTAACCTTACTACTAAAGGTTGGCTTTGCTTAATGAATTTTAAGCTTATATTGTGACATAGAGAATAAACGCCCTGGGTTATTTTAGCGGTTTGCTTGTATCTTGCAGACAGACAGGGGTGACACTTAGCATCAAGTGATGTGTACTAATGACTGAGGTATTTATGACAGCCTACCAAATAATGGAAGACTGTCATCTCAACAGGTTTTATTTAATGGTGTAAGAGCTAATTTCGTTAAGTACATTGTCAAAACGTTGTTTCGCCAGATTTGCTTCTTGATCTGTATTGGTGACTATATTAAGAATGTTTTGCGAACGTTCATTAATGTTCTGAATATTTTTATTGATTTCCTCTGATACTTGAGATTGCTCTTCTGATGCCGTAGCGACTCGCTCGATGGTTTGTGTGATGCTTTCAATGGAAGCAAACAGCTCTTGCATCATATGGACATTATCCTCGATCACAGTTGAAGTGCCAGTTGCCATATCGGTACATTGTTCCATGGATTGTAAGGCGTCTTTTCCCGAGTCAACAAGGGCCTGTATCATGGTGCGAATCTCTTCTGTTGAGCCTTGAGTACGCTGGGCTAGGGTTCTGACCTCATCTGCGACAACAGCAAAACCTCGACCCTGTTCTCCTGCTCTGGCTGCTTCGATGGCGGCATTTAATGCTAATAAGTTGGTTTGTTCGGCAATGGCTTCGATGGTTTGTAAAATGCTGTTGATTTGTTCGGTATGAGTCGTGACCGATTGTACGGCTTTGTACCCGCCCTCTATCTCAGAGGATAGGTTTGAAATGGAATCTAGAATGGTTTGCATTCGTTGCGACCCTTGCACGCTTTGTTTTCGAATGATTTCTGTATCGTCTGCGGCAGATTGCATGTCTTGCGAGATCGTGCCACTGGTTTGTGACATTTGGTTCACCGCTGATGCCATTAGATCGGTTTGGTTAAATTGATCTTTTGTTTCTTGCAGGGCGTTGCGAGAAGATTGGCTTAGCTCATCCATGCTGTTTTTGGATTCGATTGCCATGCCCATCATGGCGTCAAATGATCCTTTTAAATGGTCTAAATGCGCATTTAAATATTGGATAATTTCACCCAGCTCATCAGCGGATTTATTTTCAATGCGACCAAGCAAGTTACGCTGAGTCGATATGTTGGATAGGACTTGGCTAATTTGCTTGACGCGTCTGGTTAGGGAGCGCGTGAGAGCATAAGACAGCCAAAGAATCGGCAGAATTAGTATGGTAAAAACAATAATCAGCGCATTTCGATAATAAACACTCTGCGTGGTGAGGTCGTGACTCAGGGCATAGATTTGAGTACTGATTTTATCGGCGACGGCTTTTATTAAGCCAATTTTCGTAGTGGCCAAGTCAAACCAATTAGCAGGGCCATTAACGACAGTGAGGTCTTTTTGTTTGAGAAAGTCACTGGTGACTTGATCCACTTTTTTCCATGCCTCGTTCTCGGTGGCCGTCTTTAGCATGGCTAATTGTTTCTCGGATGCCATGGCTTTGAAGTGCTCTAATTGGAGCGTTTCATTGTCAATGAAAGCGGCAATTTGTGATTGGCGTTTGGGGGTGGTGGTTTTAGCGGCAAATACACCATTTAACGCCCCGCGATATTGGCCTACTCGTTCTTTCATCCATAATAGGTTTAAGCGTGCCTCTAGCGTCTTGGCGATGTCTCTATTATTAATGTTTAAAATGGCATACTGAATCGCATCTAATGCGCTTTGATTGACTTTAGAATAAAAATTAAAGGCGTTATTGTCGGGCGCTAGGCTATCGACTTTTTGACGAATGGCGTTTTTATCCGCTAGTACGTTGAGAACATGATCCCGATAGCTATTCAGCTGAGCGGTACTTAGCTCTTGGAAGGCGTCTGGCTGAACATCTCTCAAGGTGGCTTCAGCTTGGTCCGCTTTTAGGCGCTGAGCCATTAAAGCGTCTTTGCCTTTTTTGCCCTGGCTGCCTAAAAAACCGGCGCTTAAGCCCCGTTCCACGGCGAAATTATGGGCAACGTTATCCAATAAGGTAGAAAGTTTGACCATGTCTTCAGCGGTTCGCCCTTCATCGACTTGTTTGTTCAGGTCTATTACTAAAATGATAACAACGAGAACGGCAAATAGAGAGGGGACGATACCGATAAAGGTAATGGCGCTGGATAGCTTTAGTTTAGAAAATGTAAACACCTTGTTATTACTCCCTGTGATCCTAAAAACAAGCTTAGTAAAGGTTGAATGTTTTTTCACCAGAAATGTTTGAATAAATAGGGAGTAGATAAAACATAAAAAAAAACATCCTGCAGCCCATCTCATATTGATAGGATGGCTTGCAGGATGTTTTGAGTAATGGAGGCTTGGGTAGTTAGTTTGTTTCGCTTCGGTGTGCTTCTCTAATTTTCAAAGCGATTTTCCCGTAGCCATACGGTTGCGTAAAGTAGTCCAGCGGTAGCGGCCAAACCAAGCCAGCATTGCACACTGGATAGCACATTCCGAATATGGTACCAGCCTGACACATTGAGCATATTCTGCTCTGTCCTCGGGTCACTCACATTGATGTAGGAGCCGATAATTTGAGAAATATGGTGACTTCCCAAGACGGTATACTCAATAAGTACTAATGCCAACAAGGGTAGGACAAGGTACAGAAAGGGTGTTTTCTTGGCGCACGCGGAGACCAATAAAACCCAACCGATAAAAGGCAACATCCATATAGAAGTGGCAAGATAACTGCCTAAAAATGACCAGGCCGTAGCAAGTACCGCTTGAGGCTGAAAGAGTAAATCGGGATGATGTACGCTACTAAAGAATGACCAGATAGTCATGAAGAGCAGATAAAACAGGTTATAAGCCGATGCTGCGAGCCAGGCAGTGGCAGGAATAATGAACGCCGCCATAAAGGCTTTCGTGAGAACATTCTGCCATTCGCTGACGGGCATGGATTTCCAAAACAAAATGCTTTTGTCTTTGCGATCGGTAAATAGGCAAGACAGTAGATAAATTAGACCAATTAGCCAAGCCAGGTGATCAAATGCGATATAAGGTAGGGCAGGCAAAAGTGACATCGCCGGGTTTTGTTCTAACATGGTCGCAGGATTTTGCGGTGTCATGTCGGTAATGTTTGAAAGACCGTTTATACCTTTGTGGTAGATAAAGGATTGTTGCTGGCCATCGGAAGAAAATGAGTAGAACGACATCATGCCGTCGTGTTGTGAGATAAACTGGCCACCTTGGACAACATCACGTCCAGCCAGTCCCGCAAGAATGGTTAGTACGACAAAAATAGTCAAGACCACTAAAGGTGTTGTGATCAGTGCGCCTTTGTGTTCCCACAATTCGCGTTTAATTTGTATTAGATAGCGGTTCACTGTCCTGCCTCCTTCCATTGCATGTTGGATACCGTGCTTTCGTCATGGCGTCTCTCGTTGGCTGAGCTGACTTTTGCCACGAACAGGTCGGCAATAGACGGCGTGTGGAGTTTACCAAAAGCGGCGAGTGTTTCAGGATCAACGCCTTCGAATAATAAACTGGCCCCACCAAGGCGAGTTTCTTCGTAAATAGGTTGAAACCCTGCCTCCAAGACCTGATGTCGGCCCTCTGTCGAAACGGAGAGTTGGCAGAATCGCTGGCTAATGTCGTCCATTGAACTGTCGAGTACCAAATGTCCACGGTCAATAAACAACACATCCGTTAACAGGTTCTCAACTTCTTCTACTTGGTGGGTGGTGATTAAAATGGTCTTTTGTTCGTCAAAATAATCTTCCAACAGACTGGAGTAGAATTGTTTTCGGTACATAATATCAAGCCCTAATGTGGGTTCGTCTAATACCAATAGTTTGCTATCGATCGCCATAACGAGAGCCAAGTGCAGCTGTGTGACCATGCCTTTGGATAAGGCTTTAATGCGGCTTTTTGGGTTGATTGTGGTTTTTGCTAGAAACGCTTGGGCTTTTTCTCGGTTGAACCTTGGATGCACTCCTGCTACATACTCGATTGCTTGGTGCACTTTAAGCCATGAAGGTAAAATGGCGGTGTCAGCGATAAAGCTCACCTGCTCCAATAATTTTGTGCGGTCTTTCATTGGTTTAAGACCCAAGACACTTAGCCCTCCGTCTAGCGTGCTCAATCCTAAAATGCCTTTTAACAGGCTGGTCTTGCCAGCCCCATTGGGACCAATTAAACCGACAATTCGCCCAGGGAAGATGCGAAAGCTCACATCGTTTAAAGCTTTGAAGTCGCCATATTGTTTGTGTAAACCTTGTGCCTCGATGATCGCGGCATGGTTTGTTGTTGTCTTCATAATCATACCTATTCGCTGTCTTTTTGTAGACGAAGTTGATCTACCGTGATGTCGTTTAAGGGAGGTGTTTCCAGTGATAACTGCTCAATTAATTCGTTGGTGCTAATATCTAATAGAGTTAAACGTTGTTTTAATTTGGGGATTTCTGACTGAAAGAAGAGTGCTCTTTCTGCGTGTAAAATTCGCGCACGGGCGCCACCAAGAATAAACATGCCCATACCGCGTCGTTTTTCGACGAGTTTTTCTTCAACCAGTGACTGATAGGCTTTTGATACCGTTAAGTGGTTGATTTGATAGCTGGTGGATACCGCCCGAACAGAGGGTAGTGCTTCGCCTTCACGTAACTCTCCTGCAAGTATCAAGCTCACCATGCGATCACGCACTTGGCGATAAATGGGTTGTTCGTCGTTCCATTGCTCTTGCATAGGGGCTCTCTTCTGCTTGGTTTCGCGATGGGTAAGTCGCGTTTTAATAAACCAGTTAAATATAGTGTTATATATAACTATAACACTATATTAGTATTTGGCAATACTAATATGCAAGTGGTTCTTATTGGCTTGCCACTCCTTAAGGCCTATTGTCATACTAACGGTTTAGAGCAGTGCGGAATCATCATGAAGATGCTCAATCACGTTATCCAGTACTATGAGTCACGGCAAACAACGCAATCTCATGAACACAGTGTGTACCAGTGGGTCTACGTGCATGAAGGTTCAGGGATAATTTCCACAGAAGACGGTGGATTTTTACTGTTAACTGGGCAACTGGTGTATATTCCTGCTTATGTCTCCCATGAGTTTATTGCACTCAAAAACAGTTGTCTTAGTTTGATTTTTTCAGGCGAGGACGTTGCCACTCCTCCTATCCAATCGATTGGTTTATTGGCAAGTCATACATTATGGACTCAATTGATGGCGTACTTGCGGCATAATCAACCACATCTAACGCAAGCATCATGGCAACACTATGATGCTATTTTACTGGACCAGCTTGCCCGTTTTACCCCGTTGCAAGGGTATCGCCTATCGTCTGCCTGTGTGGATCCGCGACTATTGAACGTCATCGAATCCCTCTCTCATAGTGTGAGCATCAAGACATCATTAGCGTCGGTGAGTCAGCAAAGTGGAGCATCAGAACGCACACTTAATCGACTGTTTGCCGAGCAATTGAATACCACTTACCAAGCGTTTCGCTATCAGCTTGTCATGCAAAAAGCACAACAAGCGTATGAACAGGGCGAAAGTGTTACTAACATCGCTTTTGATTTGGGCTATAAGAGCTTATCGGCTTTTTCTAGGGCGTTTCTAGACTATCAAAAATCAATGAAGCCTTGTTAAAGCCTGGTTATCTTATCGAGAACCTATGTTTTTCTCATGGTTTGGTCCTGATAATAGACAGGTCAGTTCTTCCGTGCGTTGCAATTTATTCTCAGCAAAGATAAATAGGCCAACTACTTTTATCTTAATATTTTCTCCAGCTTTGGTCTGAGCGGTGACCGTATGGCTAGAATGGACTTTATTGCCTTCACTAATCATCTGGTCGAAGCTCACTTCACAATGATGTAAATGCGCTTTTAATGACTGAATATGTGTGACAAAGTCGCTGAAGTTTAGCGTCTTATTATCAACCCATTGTTGATAGTCTAAGGTGAAATACTCAGCAAGCTGAGCCTTATCGATTGTGGTGGAAGTTAAAACGTCCGTAAATATTTGCTCTAGTCGTTTGGTTAGTTGCATGGTCTTGTCCTCATCATGGAAAATGCCAGTCTACGATAAGGAAGCAAGTCTGATTGCTGACTTCTCGCCAAACGATACACTTTGCTCGCCAAGTTGAGATGGATGATTTGCTATAGCCAATGCACAAAACGGATGGACGAAAAACAAAACGCTCACCATCTCGTTATTGGCTATACTAATAGAGGTTGTTAAATGAGTAGTCGTCGTTTGACAGGTGTTGATTTCACAATGGCTGTATTGGTATCGGCTAACTCAGAGACTTGGTCAAGAATGGGATCTAATTGACTAATGTCTTTTAAATACAGACGAGCGATATAACAATCATCCCCAGTTACCTTGTCGCATTCAACAAATTCAGGAATCGATTGGATCAGAGCTTCTAGAGCTTTGAGTTTGCCAGGAAGTTGGCGCATTCGTACAATTGCCATTAGGCTATAGCCTAAAACCACAGGGTTCACTTCCACTCGATAGCCAGAGATGACACCACTTTCTTCCAGTCGTTTTAATCGTTCGTTGACACTGGGCGCGGTCATACCCACTGCCCGTGCAAGTTCTGTGACCGGGGTTCTCGCATTCGTATAAAGTTGTTCAATCAGCTTGCTATCAATACCATCTAAAATGGTTTTTTCTTTTTTAAGGTTATTTCGCATTTTTCCCTCTGATAAGTACGGTTATTCTGTTTATTTGTCTTTTTATAGGTCTGCCAAGGTGGCTTCCTTCATTTTATTCTATTCACCATAAACCAGTTCCCTTAAAAAGAGAATGCATTCAGTGTTCTACCGTGGGGGGGCAATAACCGAGGTCTATTATGAAACATTCAAATCATACGATAAGCAGTTTAGAGCTGACTTTTGCCATGATACTGTCTGGCACCATTGGTTATTTTGTGATTAGTTCGGGACAGGTATTTTGGAATGTGGTGTTTTTTCGTTGTGTGATTGGTGCAATGGTTTTAGGCGGATATGCCTATTTTTCAGGCTTGATTCGTGCCGAGTTTTTCCAGCCCAGGGTACTGTTATTGATTGTGTTAGGCGGTATTACCTTAGTAGGAAACTGGGTATTGTTATTTGCTTCGTTCAATTATATTCCGTTTTCTATTGCTACCGTTGCCTACCATATGCAACCTTTGTTTTTGGTGTTAGCGAGCACATTAATCACCCGAGAAAAGCCGTCAATCTCCCTACTTGTTTGGCTAGCCTTAGCATTTGTCGGCTTAGTATTAATCGTAGAACTTAATCCTCATGAGTTACATGAGCTTTTTATCGGCGACTTAAATCGAACCGATTCTTCTGCGTTATTCGGTTTATTACTCGCCTTGGGTGCTGCATTACTTTATACCGCGACGACACTCATTACAAAAAAAGTCAGTCAAGTGCCTTCCACTTTTGTGGCATTGGTACAGGTGATCGTTGGTATTCTCATGCTCTTGCCTTTTGCTGACTTCAATAGCCTACCAACGCAAACTAGTCAATGGTTAGATTTATTGATTCTTGGAGCGATACTAACAGGGTTTATGTACATCATCATGTACGACAGTTTTCAAAAATTGCCGACTAGCCTGATTGCTTTGCTGTCGTTTATTTATCCGATTACGGCATTGTTTGTCGACCATTATGCGTTTTCGACACATATCAGTGTAACGCAAATACTGGGGGTCATCATGATTTTGATCGCAGTCAGTGCCGTGAAGTTTCATTGGAGGTTGCCATTGAGTGCCTCTAAGAAAAGTATGAGGGAGAAGAAGTTATGAGACAGATAAAGGAAGTATTTGAAGACCAAGCCGAGGTGATCGCCTATATCATTCGTGAGGCGAATCGACCTGTTGCTAAACGTTTTGCAATAAACCAAGATAACTGCCCAAAGCATCCCTCTTTTTGCGAGGGCAGTTGGGTCGAGCAGGATTTTAAACGAGGTGAGCGCTATTTTGTCTGCATTGACAATCAACAGCCAGTTGCTTGTGTGGCGTATGACATTCCCACTCAGACCAATCGCGTTCGTAAAGCCTACTTGAACCGATTGTCAGTGTTACCTGAGTGGCAAAACAAAGGCATCGGGGCACAACTTGTCGAGCACATTATCGAGCAGGCGAGAGCTGATGAGCTCGAATTGATCAGCATTGGCGTGATTGGCAAACACTCAGAGTTACAAGATTGGTATGAACAGTTTGGCTTTGTAAAAGGCGACACCAAACAGTTCGATCACCTGCCTTTTTCTGTTACTTATATGGTGTATTATCTTGCTTCATCGCTAGATAAATAGGGAGCTTTGCACTATGGCAAAAATCATACTAAGTGGACATATAGAAGTACCCAATGAAGATTTAGACTTGGTACTGGCTGAACTACAAAATCATATTGCTCTAACGAAGCAAGAGGCGGGTTGCATTACTTTTACCGTGACAAGAGCGTCTGAAAACTCACCGCGTTTTGATGTGTACGAGGAATTCACTGACAGAGCCGCGTTCGACGAACATCAAACCCGTGTCAAGGCTTCCCGTTGGGGGAAAGTGACCAAAAATGTTGAGCGGTTTTATACGGTTACGGGTGGTTAAATTGCGTTTTTGCCCAATCGAAGTCCATTTGGCGCGCGGTTTTTACGCCTCCACGACAAGCGCCATCAATTCGGATTAATTTAGCTTACCCGAAAACATAAAACCCCCAATAAATTCCATTTATTGGGGGTTTTATGTTTGTTTTAATCCTTAATCTGTACCAAATAAATCACGTGTATAGACTTTATCGACTACATCTCGGAGGTCTTCTGTCATGCGATTTGCCATAATGACATTGGAACGGGCTTTGAAGTCCTCAAAGTCACGGCAGACTTCTGAATTAAAGAAGGTATCTTCTTCCAGTTCTGGTTCATACAAAATGACTTCGATGCCTTTGGCTTTCAGGCGCTTCATAACACCTTGAATTGCGGAAGCTCGGAAGTTATCGGAACCTGTTTTCATCACCAGACGATAGATACCTACCACTTCAGGATTACGCTTAAGAATCGATTCGGCGATGAAATCCTTGCGCGTTGTGTTGGAGTCGACAATGGCACGAATCAAATTATTTGGTACATCGTTGTAGTTTGCCAACAGTTGTTTGGTATCTTTTGGCAGACAGTAGCCACCGTAGCCAAAAGAAGGGTTGTTGTAATGGCTACCAATACGTGGGTCTAGTCCGACGCCTTCTATTACTTGTTTGCTGTTGAGGCCAAACGATTCACAGTAAGAGTCCAGCTCATTGAAATAAGCCACACGCATGGCCAGATAGGTGTTGGAAAAAAGCTTCACGGCTTCGGCTTCAGTTGAATCCGTAAATAAGGTCGGAATGTCTTGTTTAATAGCCCCTTCTTGTAGCAGGCGGGCGAAGAACTCAGCGCGTTCAGAATGCTCTCCGACAATGATACGTGATGGGTTTAAGTTATCGTAAAGAGCACGACCTTCTCGTAAAAATTCGGGAGAAAACAAAATGTTATCAATATTGTATTTCTCTTTAACACTATTGATGTAGCCAACTGGGATGGTCGATTTAATGATCATCGTGGCGTTTTTATTAATGGCTAACACGTCTTCAATCACACTTTCAACGGAGCTGGTATTGAAATAGTTGGTGACAGGATCATAGTCTGTTGGCGTGGCGATGATGACAAAATCCGCGTCACGATAGGCAAGGTTTTTATCCATTGTTGCGGTGAAATCGAGTGCTTTTGTGGTGAGAAAATCTTCAATTTCCGTGTCGCTGATAGGGGATTGACCCTGATTCAGCATTTCCACTCGACTGGGAACAATATCGACAGCAATGACTTTGTTACGCTGAGCCAATAGCATGGAAATAGACAGGCCAACATAGCCTGTACCAGCAACCGCAATATGGTATTTTTTAGTGTTCAAGGTATGTCCCTTAATCTAAGTATTCTGTTCAATAGGTGATTGGTATAGTGTTAGGCACTGATGTATTTTCGTCTAGTGTCGCCCACGTTGTGAGTGTTCCCAAGATTATAAAAGGCTTGGTACCAATCCACAAATGCCTGCATGCCTTGTTCAATGGTCATTTTGGGCATAAAACCTGTGGCTTGTGTCAGTTCATCAATATCGGCATAGGTGATGGGGGCATCGCCAGCTTGCATAGGTAATAAATTCTCTTTCGCTTTTTTACCACAAGCCTTCTCTATTGCGCTGATAAAACGACGCAGTGTAATGGGATTATGATTCCCTATATTAAACAGCTTATAGGGAGCTTGTGCCTTCGTCTCGGTGTTTTTCATGGGGTGCGGGATGGTATCGACCACGCGAACGATACCGTCAACAATATCATCGATGTAGGTAAAGTCACGTTGCATGTCTCCGTGGTTGTAGACATCGATAGGCGTGCCGTTCAAGATGGCTTTGACGAACTTGTAGGCGGCCATATCAGGCCGCCCCCAAGGGCCATAGACCGTAAAAAAGCGCAGTCCAGTAGTGGGGATGTTATAAAGATGGCTATAGGAATGGGCCATTAATTCGTTGGATTTTTTGGTGGCAGCGTAAAGACTGATGGGGTAATCCACTCTGTCTTCGGTGCTAAAAGGTTGTTTGCTATTCATGCCGTAAACGGAACTTGAGGAGGCGTAAACAAGGTGTTTAACCTTGTTATGTCGACACCCCTCTAGAATGTTAGCAAACCCCACCAAATTGGAGTCAATATACACTTGGGGGTTCTCGATGGAGAAGCGAACACCTGCTTGTGCGGCTAGGTTGATGACCACATCGAATTTTTCTTGTGAAAACAGCGCGGCTATATTGTCTCTATCCGCGATATCCATACGTATAAAGTGTAGCGTGTTTTTTAGTTTGTGGGTGGCTTGAAAATCCTCAATATCTTTTAAGCGTGCTCGCTTGAGATCTGGATCATAATAGTCATTGAGGTTATCAATTCCAATGACTTCATCTCCCCTTAAAAGAAGCGATTTAATCAACCCATGTCCAATGAAGCCTGCAGCTCCCGTTACTAAAATCTTCACACTAACTCTCTTTCTTTTGTTAACTAGACACGTCGATAAAGTTAAAAAATGCCAAGTTACATGATACATAGTGAAAAAAATATTACCAAAGACTTGGGGTGAAATAGGGTGTAAGCAAGTAGGAAAAAATAGGGGTTTTGAGATCACCCCCTGAAGGATAAATTGAGGGGGGATTATTGTGTGGACGAAAATTTTTAGATATTAGAGAGTATTTTAAGTGTGTTTAAAAAGGCGTTTACCGAATCAATTGAAGCGGATTCATGCATGGTGTGGTATCCAGTCGTGGGGATTTGAATGGTGGTACCATCCACCAACCCGTTTGACGCTGAGATAATGCGTCCTAACTCTGTACTGCCGAGTGAGGAAGGTGGTTGTCCTAAGGCGGCGCGTTTAATATTTTCTGCTTCCACATAACGATTTTTGTAGAGATAGCTTATATGGTGCTGCTGGCAAAGGGCTTCCAGTGCGTGAGTACTGTCTTTGTTAAATGAGGCGTTTGCGTCTTTTTCCCGCAATACTAAGAGTTGTTCATTCGCCGCTTGAGTATCAGGAAAAGGGCTGGTATCAACCACAAATAAGCGGTTAGTCGAACCACCAAAGCGGCGAAACCATTCGAGGAGATAACGCCAACTTTTGCCGGCTTCTTCTTGGGCGGTAAAAAAGGCAGTCCCTTTGAAGCCATGGTCAAATAAATGGACCAGCGCTGCGGCGGAGATGACATTATCCAATTGCCCTTCTAAGCGCTGGTCTTTTATGGTGAGTTGATCTTTAAAGGCGATAGGGGTTCCAGCAACCACCCCTTCAAGGCCATCGACTTCAAAAATAAGGTTGTTGCGAAATTCACATACATAAGAGTGGTTTATGACGCCTTGGCCTCGGTAAACGCCAGACCAAGGTTCATAGGCATAGATTGCTTCATGATGGAAGCGCTCAGTCACTTTGCTCATTAATTCTTCTGACACGGAATTATTTAGCAAGTCTGTTTTATTGGCAGAAACAAAGGCCGCGTATTGAAATTCATTTGGTCCGGTACATACCAGACCGTGGCGATCAATATGCGCAGAGAACATGGTACTCATGGGGTCACTGCCTTGGGCCACTAATAATCCTTCGTACCAAGTCACTTTGGCTCCCCGCTCTTCCAATTCTCGCTGTAAGACGCGAAAGAATGAGTGCTCAGCACCGACAACACTTGGCTGTCGAATAAGTAATTTAAGTAGGTCGATAAAGTCGTTATCCAGCTCGGTGTTGTTGTCTTGCATCACGACATCTCTAATGGGTAGCGGGAAGTATTATCATAGAGTTTTTTCATGGATTTAATAGCAGTAAATAGCCTTTTTACGGTTTTTAACGAGGCAAAAAGCAGTCATGATAAAATAGGAAAACGCTGTTAGAATGTAAAAAGTACAAGTCTGTACAAAGTTATTGCATACTATCTCCAATTAAGGAAAACGCATCGGCGCTACCTTCCTTAATGTGTTTTTCGTTTGGCTCCTTAGATAAGGATAATAATCGTGCGTTCGAAGCATTTGATAGTGATTCTGGGTGTCTTGTTTTTATCAGGTTGTGCCAGTTGGTTTACGTCTCCGACCGATAACAAGCGTGTTACGTCTTTTTATGTAAAAAGTCTTCATGTTAATTTAAAAGAAGGGGATTGGGGGAAGCCAAACAATAAAGCCTTTTCTTCAGAAGAGACTTTAAGTAAAGATTTTGCCTACTCTATCCAAAAGAGCTTAGTAGAGCACGATGTGTATGCAGTGAAGCCTAATAAGCATAGTGCGGCATTAGTTATCACGATTGATTATACTCGTCGCTATAAATACGGTGGTGAGGCACTCAGTCGACCACTGGTCTCGCATATTATTAAGGTCTATCAACATGGGCAATTGATTGCGACCTTAAAACGTTCGAACTATTCGCCGATTAATGGTTTTTTTAGCGCCATTATTATTAACTTTATGCAAGCAATGCACTTATGGGATAAGAGTGACGAACACATCGACGCCGATAACATCAGCGCCTCTATGATTGATCAGCTTGTCGATAAATTTGATCTGTAAATCGGCAAGGGTGACTTCCTTGTCTAGTTGCTTACTTTCTAGGGGGCTCTAGCGTCCCTTTAGAAACTTTGCGCAATGCGTAATGCGATAGAGGTGCCTTGTGTACGGTTTCTTGAGTGATGCTCTTTATAGACATGGAACCAAATGGCTGGTAACCCTGGTTTGAAATAGGCAATGGCAGGGCCCACCGCAATGGTCTGTGCTCGGTTACCATCTGCCGGGACATTGGGTCCTTTATCATCGGTTAATTGTTTGTAGTAGAAACCACCTAAACCAACGGTCCAGGCCCCCATAATTTTCCCGATGCCAAACTCATGGCGGTATTCAATACCACTGGTGTAGTCTGTCTCTTTGTTTTTGGTATTGAAATCTAACTGGAAGCTAGAGGAGAACTCGATTTTATTACTGGTGATGTAAGTGACGCCCAAGGCCGGAGAAAATGTCCAATGGTTCAGACCAGCATTAATGGCTGCATTTTTATTAAAATGGCCTGTGGGTGCCTGTATTTGCAGTTGTGCATTCATTCCAAAGTTAGGGGCAATATCCCATTGAATGATAATAGGCGCGACTTGTAGGTCTCCCAGCTCTTGTTGTGAACCATGTACTTTACCGCCAGGAGGAGTCGTTAGATCAAGATTCATATCCAGATAGGGAAGGACGGCGCTATAGCCGAAGTCCCCACCTAAAATTTTGTAGTTAGTACGTTTAATGTAGGCTAATGAGATACTCAAAACATCCAATGAAAACTTTGGTAGGGTGCTTTTGCCACTGTTGTTTCGTGTTGAATCGGCTGAGTAAGGTGCAATACGTAAGGAGAAACTTCCGATTGGCGTAACGGGTGGCATAAAGCCCGTCCCAAAATCGAAAACACCTGCCGCCGTGGTGGGGGATCCAAACTCTGTTGCTTGGCTTTGGGCTGCAAAAGAGGCAATCAAAACACTGCTTGCGGCAATCATAAAACGTTTTGTGTGTGTCATTAGTACGTTCCTTAGTTTTAGTTATGTCACTAAACAGTACTACTAACAAACTTTTTTCATTATCCGATATTGGTAAAGTTTTACACTTTTTTTGCTTTGTTTTTTCAACTTGGAATGTATGTAACAAGATCATTTTTGCCATATTACGGTGCTAGACAAACTCACAGCATTATTGTCATCAGAGTGTAGAAAAGAAAAGGGTGGACAATTGGAGAGAAGCATTCTGGCTTTATTCAAACCGACGATCTTGAGGGTCTTGTCTAAAGGCAATGGCTCTGTTGTTGCCAGTTAGTTGCTGTATCTGTATTGGCTTGCCTTCCTCATCTAAGGTGACTAAACCAATTCCGGCATGATTGAGCAGTCGCTCTCCACGAGAGGCATCATCCGGTTTGCGTGGCGATACCCACATACCTCGACGTTTGGTAAATATATTAAGAGGTGACCAAGGGGCGTAGAGCCAGCGATTGAGTCGGTCAAACCAATCTAATAAGCGTTTTGGAAATTCATTACGTAGTCCGCTACTGGTGATTTGCCAAATATGAGGACTGCTTTGAAGGCCTTTCACTTCGATGTCGTAGACAAAAGAATAATGGACATCCCCTGATAGAATCACAAAATGATGCGGTGTTTTTGGGTGTCGAAATAGGTTCATTAAGGTGTGAGCCGAGTCAGAATGTGCCATCCAGTTCTCGGCGTCCACTACCAAAGGTTTACCTAAAAAAGTAAAGATTCTTTGTACCGTTTCAATTAACTTGACTCCAAAAATAGGGGCAGGTGACACCATAATGACGGCTTTATGATCAATCAGCGTTTGTTGTAAATCGGTTAGGGTTTGCCAATCCATGAGCCCTGACGGGCGCTGCGGATGACGCTCAGAGCGCCAGCGGTGGGTGCGAGTGTCTAACACGATTAACGGGGGATGGGTCGGCCATTCATAATGCCATTGCTCAAATGTTAATAACTGGTCAATTAAGGCATCGTGTTGTTGGCTGCCGACGGATTGTAAGGTTTGATCAAGCTGCGAGAGCATGGCATCATCGAACTTTTCTGGTGTGTTCCCCCAGCCTTGGCATAATAAATAGGCCGTGAGTGCATTACCGATAATGCGTTTTGATAAAGGGTGACCATAAGCACTATGTTCCCATGCGGCGGTCATATTCCAATCATCCGTCACATCATGATCATCAAAAATCATGGCGGTAGGTAAATGGGCTAAAGCTCTTTGGACGTGTTTGAGCGGTTGTTTAAATGCCTCAATGGCCTTTTTTTCCTTCTCATAACGCATACGTTTTGCGCTATCTTGGATGACATTAGGGCAGGTTAAGTCGATATTAGCCCAACAAGCAGGCGACCAGACAAGTAGATACATTGCCAGTATTTCGCTGAGTGTAATAAGGTGGTTTTGCGCCGTGCTACTGGTAAAAATAGGCTTTTTGACACCGCCAAAGAACTGTTTACGTAGTTCCTGGGTTTCTTCCCTTTGAGGTAGGATGCGGTCTCGCTCATAGTAATAGGGCGCTGAACTATGTAAGCTCTGATGCTTGTCTAATACCGTGTCGTCTATGTCTTCGTCGGCTAACCCTAATTGCTGAATCACTTGATGAATGGCATTTAGCATGGGGCCAGCCACATCGTCAGCGTAGATTTGATCCCCTGTTAATAATAACACGGCGGGCCACTCTTTTACGGGCGTTCTCTCTAATAGACTGTCGACCAGTGCGAGTCCATCGGTATTGCTTTCTTCTGGTGAGTCGTTTGGACGAACATAATGGGGCTTACGACAAGAGCCGTGTAGTAATTGCTTGATGTTTTTCTGGATAATGAATCCTGGTGTCGTGTATCCCGGGTAGCAGAGATCCGTAGCCCAAGATTGGATAGGATGCTCTTGCTTTGAAACGGCGTCGATCAACATGATGTCATAACCAATCCATTCTGCGATTGGTAAGGCTGACTCAGGAACGGCATGAATCAACTGAAAGTAGAGTTTATCGCCTGATTGGATTTGACGATGATTTACGGTGAGCACTGGCGAAGCGGTTAGTGTGTCGCATTGAAGCGAAAGCGTCACGTCAACGGGTCGGCTTGTTGCTAACCAGAATGTCACTTCGTGTGCATTTGTTTTGCGTAAAATGGGACCGGCCAACACCAAAGGTAATGTTTGCATAATGTGCTTTCTTCCATCACTTCTTATACCTCAACACTATAGCAATCATCTAAAAAAATGTTTTTATAAATATAAAGGTATTTCTGTTAGTGTTTGATAAAAATGAGGATGAGACGTATTATCATTATTTTGCATAGACTATGCATGCAAATTTACTTAAGGAAAGTGAAATGGATGCCATTCAAGCGCTGATGACGCGTCGTTCTTATCCACGGGGCAGCCTTATTCAACCTGCCCCTAATAGAGCGGAAGTAGAGCAAATTTTACAAGCGGCGATGACCGTACCTGACCACGGCAATATTAAACCTTGGCGCTTTGTGGTGATTCAAGGACAGGGGATGAAGGATCTAGAAGGTGTCCTACGAGCTATGTACGATGGACAAGTCGAGGATGAAGTGTACTTCAATCGATTTATTCAAGAGATTATCAATACCCCTATGATGATTTGCGTCTACAGTGTGCTCAACACAGAACACAAAGTCTCTGTATTAGATCAACAGTTAGCGGGTGGGGCGGCATGTGAGCATATATTGCTAGCGGCACATGCCATGGGATTTGGTGGCATCTGGCATAGCCAAGAAACAACAGAGGCTCTAAGGGTCATGCTAAAGATGGGTAATGAAGACCATATTCTGGGGGTGATGTCATTAGGAACCCCTAAACGGACGTCTCTTGCTAAGCGAAAGTCCTTTGCCGATTACACCTTTGAATGGGATCAGGAAAGCGGCTTGCAACCATGGCAATGAGCGAAACATCGCCCTGATACTCCTTTATCGGGGCGATGTTTTGTTGCTAACAAAAGGTTATTAGGCGCTGATTCTTTCGTCATGAAGAGAAGACTTCTGCTTAAGCAGCGCATCCACAATTTCTTTAGAGCGAACAGCTAGTACCGATAACAGGGTATCGCTTAAACCATGGGACGATTCACAGCAACCTTGTAGAAACACATTAACAGAGCACTGGTCTTTCATCGGCAAGCGATAACTGCGTTCCACTGGGGAACTTGTCATCAAAGGTTGCATATGATTGAGCATCTGGTGAAACTCGTCATAGCGGTAGCCCGTTGCCAAAATCACCGCGTCATAATCTTGCCAGTTTTGCTGGTGGTTTACTCTATCGTTAAGGCGTAAGGCAATTTTCTGTTCTTTTTCGCCCGTTTCTTGGATGTCATGACAGCGTAGGTATTTGTGCTGCCCTTTTCCTGTCACTTTTTGCAAATAGAGTCTTTCATATATGGCATGAAGTTCTTCCATGTCCACGACAGAGTAATTAGTTGCGCTAAAGTGATTGAGGATGTCTTTGCGTTCTGCTTCCTCACGGGAGTAGATGTGATCGGTAAACTCTGGATCAAATATTTCATTCACAAAAGGACTGTCATCGGCAGGGTGAAGCGCAAAGCGACGGTTGATCATATGCACTTCCCCGTCTTCATAGCGGTTGCACAAATCCACAAAAATTTCTGCGGCACTTTGACCGGCTCCCACCACGGCGATTTTAGGTTGTTCTGGAAGGGCCTTGGTGGATTCACTCCAGGTTTTATAGCGGGAGGAGTGCAATACATTGGCGTGTTCGAACCCTTGGAACTGTTCTGGTAGTTTGGGCATGCCTCCCATCCCTAAAATCAGGTTTCTGGCAATGCGAACGGTTTTTTCACCATGGATATTGGTCGCAATCACTTTGACTTTGGTGATTTCCCCTTCCTCTTCTATTGGCTGAATGTCGATGACGCGTTGACCATAATGCACGAGCGCATCAAATTGTTTGGCGACCCAAGCCAAATAATCGTTGAACTCGATACGTGATGGATGTTGGCTGCCGAGGTTAATAAAGGAGTTAAGTCGATTATGGGTGTGGAGATAATTCACAAAGGTATAAGGACTCATGGGATTGCGTAATGTCACCAGATCTTTTAAACAAGAGATCTGCATGCGAGTGCCATCAAGCAGCATGCCTCCGTGCCACTCAAACTGCGATTTTTGTTCTAAAAAACAGTATGAGAGTTGATTGTCTTGCGCTTGTTCTTCTAAAGCGATGGCGATGGACAGATTAGCCGGCCCTAGACCGATGCCAAGCACATCATATTCCCTTATTTTGTTTGTCATAGTCACCTCGTTGTTCGGATTGAATATTGGCTTTGTGGTTAGACTCTGTTTTGGCGCTTAACTAAAAACAGTCAACAAAGAAGCTTTCCCTTAATTGGCACATTAAAGCGGAGCGTTTATGTGGAAAATCGAACTCTTTGAGTTTGGCAAAACCATACGCTTGCAAATAATGAATCATCTTCTGATTGTCTGCTCTAGGCTCGCTGACAATCTTGTCGGTTCTGGGGTCCGCCAAATATAAGTAATGGCAAACCGATGGCAACCATGCCGCAACCTTATGAGCGCCTCGGTGGTGCTCTTCTCCCACCAACATATGGATCCCTCGGTCATAATCGCCGACAGAATAGTAAGGCGCGATGCGATCTTCTTTGGCCCAATAGGCTTCAATGTAGGCAAAGGGTTCATTGTCCAGACAGGCAATTAACAGCTGGTTTTTATGGTTCGCGACTTGCTCTGCTAAGTAGGCACGATGTTCGCTTAGACTGCCTTTTTGATCCCAAAAAGTGGCCACGCGATCATTGTTTTGCCACTTATTAAAGAGTGCTAAATGTTCGTCTAGGTTGAGCCCCAATAGGCTAATATGTTGTTGCAGTTCAGGCAGGTAGCGACGATAAAGCTCACCCTGTTGTGGGGCTGGCCGCATAGGATGATAACCCGCTTTAGTGAGAACAGGTTTATGGGGAAACAAGGGGCGATCTTGACGCAGCCAGTGGTGCGGGCGCTGCATAATGGCTTCTCTCCATAGAATATTTTGCCCCGATTCGTTGCGGTAAAGTATATGAGCCAAGTGATCAGATGACAGGCTGCGTAAATCAACCTTGCTTAAATCAATGCTGCTTAAATCAACGTCGCTTAAATCAATACAACGCAGCTGTGGAACCTGCTCAAACAGTAAGGTAAATGCGTTAAGCCGCTCACTTTCAGGCAGTTCACAATGCACTAAGATACCTTGACCGTGCTGTTCCTCGCGAACACTGACACCACCTGATGGCAGTGTCACGTGGTAATGACCAGCTTCAAAAGAAACACACTGCCCACCGGGCAGCGTGTTATGAACGTTCTGATTACCAGTCATATGTCACACTCGCAATGACGTTACGGCTGTCTCCGTAGTAACAAATACCGGAATCACAGGTGGCAATGTACTCCTTGTTGAAGACATTTTTTGCCATGACTTGGAACTTGTAGTTGTTCCACTGATAGCTAGCCATTGCATCGAACAGGGTGTAAGACGGTACTTTATTGGTTTCGGTATTATCGGCGTAAGTATCACCGATATAACGGACTCCAGCTCCCAGCTTTAAGCCTGCCAATTTGCCATCGAAAAAGCGGTAGTTACCCCAAAAGGAAGCCAACTTATTTGCGATTTGTGAGGGCGTTTTGCCAATATACTTAGCATCAGAATCTTCTGTGACTTCCGAGTCTACATAGCTTAGGTTACCTACCAAGGTGATGGCTTGAGTCAAGTTGGCAACTGCTTCAAATTCGATTCCACGGTTACGTACTTCGCCCAGTTGTCTAAAGGTGGCTGTATTACTGGAGCCTCTTGTTAGGTTTTCTTTGGTCACCTGGTAAGCGGCTACGCCAAAAGAGCCATCAAAGCTTTTGGGTTGATACTTCATACCAACTTCGTAGCTCTTTGCTCTTTCCGGTTTTGCAGGGTGACCGTTTGCGTCCAATTTCACTATTGGGTTGAAAGACTGAGCAAAGTTGGCATAGGGAACCAAGCCATCCGCTAGCTCATATGACGCGCCCAAGTTGCTGGTCCATTCATGGTGATCAACATCGGTTTTGGCATCGGTCGTGGTATTGTGGGTTTTGTCGCTGGTGTCATCAAAGCGTGCGCCAGCGATCACTGTAAATTTATCCGTGATGTTTGCCTTATCCTGGACATAAAAACCTAACTGACGATTTTTCGTTTTGGTGGTTTGCAAATCAGCATCGGTGACAGTGGCTAATGTATTTGGGTTTAATAAGACAATGTTATTGCTATAACTTGGGTGATAAATATTAAAATTAGGATTACCCGCAACGGTACCAACACCCGGTACCGTCATCGGCTTGTTGCCATTTGCGGCGATGGGGTCTGAGGCATAGTCTTTATTGTTAATATCAAGGCTTTGATAATCCACACCGGTTAGTAACGTATGTTTTGCGCCGCCAGTGTTAAACTTATAGATAAAGCGGTTATCAATGTTGAAAGCATTAGAATGGCCATCTGCCGTAGATACTCCCCTAACAATGTCGCTTCTGGCACCTGTGGGATCCAGTAACGGTCCAACGCGGGCCACATCTGCAGAATAGGACGCAAAGTACATTTGGCGTAGGTTGATAT
Source organism: Marinomonas sp. 63XJN7_7_ISO-PGPR-S23-202 (assembly GCF_056173505.1). Classification (NCBI taxonomy): domain Bacteria; kingdom Pseudomonadati; phylum Pseudomonadota; class Gammaproteobacteria; order Oceanospirillales; family Oceanospirillaceae; genus Marinomonas; species Marinomonas sp. 63XJN7_7_ISO-PGPR-S23-202. The sequence continues at coordinate 429,931 of NZ_CM149677.1, forward strand.
CCATATGGCTAAAGCGAGCTGACTGCTGGAATGAAACGTTATCGTTAAAGGCATGCGATAATTCATAGCCAACGGAGGTTTGCTCGCGCTGGAAGGTTTCCCAGTCAGGATTTCCTAAGGCGGTATCGTAGCCGATCTTACCATTTGGGTTGCTGGTAAGTGTTCCTTCTTCAGGCAGGAACTGTAAGTAAGGTTTAGAATTGTCTTTTTGGTAGCTGGCTAATACGGTTAATTTGGTTGCATCGCTAATTTGCCACGCTAAAGATGGGGCTAGTAAGGTACGGTCAGCATCGACTTTATCTACTTTCGTATCATTCTTACGCTTTAGTGCCACCATACGAAAGGCCAGTTTATCGTTGATGGCCTTATTGACGTCCAAGTTGATTTCTTTGCGGTGATAAGACCCAACACTGGCGGATACCGAGCCAAAATCTTCGTTCAATTGGGCGCGTTTGCTAATCAAATTGATAACGCCGCCAGGAGGCGTTTGACCATCCAATGAAGACGCAGGGCCTCGTAATACTTCTATACGTTCTAGCATGAAAGGATCGATTTGCCAGCTATAAAAGCCATTGGAGTAGAGTCGAGTTCCATCTAGGTAGAGACCATTATTCGCTTGCTTAAAGCCCCGAATAACGAACCAATCCTGCTTATTATCTTCACCGTAGAAATTGGTCTGAATACTGGGAGTGTATTGCAGCGCATCCGACACGCTGATCGTCGCACGATCATCCATTTGTTCGCGAGTAACAACGGAAACCGCACGAGGGATTTTTACAATCTTTTCATCTGTCTTGGTGGCTGTCTGTGCCACTTTACTGACATAAGAAAAGTTATTGGTCGTGGAGCTTTGATGTGTATCGCCTTCTACAAGGATTGTGCCGAGATCCTCAGCGTGTCCGACACTTGACGTTAATGCGATCGCCACGGCAAGTGATAGAGGATTTAGACAGAATAATCGACTCATTTATAATATCCTTACGTTAATAATGTTGATTATGATAATCATTTCTATTTGTTTTTGCGTATTTTAACCATATTCTTTAATAAATGAAAAGATTTAGTTGATTATCATTCTCAATTTAATATTCGATAAATTCGTCTATAGACGCTCTCACTGCTTTGTGATGATGGCGTATCCTATCTGCCGTTTGGCTAAGTATTTGTTTTAAATCATTAATAACCGCTTGATGCTGGACGATACCAAGGTGATCTGTGTCGTAAACACGGTGATCCGCAAGAGAGTTTATCTTGCTCAGTTCTGTGGCTAGCCAAGCAGCACGTTTATCAGGCTGTCCCGCCCAGAAAGCATGCATAGGGGTTGCGATAGATGGTAGTTGGTACTCTGCGCATAATGCTCTCATATGTTGCTCTACTGCCCAGCTATATAAGACTTGCCGCGCATTTTGCGCATCATGAAGTGAAAACTGATTCTCCGTTAGCCATTCGTCAAATAATGCTGGCCAGTGACTGGGAGGGGACTGGTCAAACTTGAGCAGACAAGAGGCTTGCTGTGTGTCTGATAGTGTCCCTAATAGCAACTCTAAGTGAGAAATAAGCTTGTGTTTGGCATGGGGGGATTGCCATTGATTATCTGCTATTTCCGTGCCTGGAACATAACAATCTAATAAACCGATAAACTCTATAGACTCTCCCTCTTGTTCGAGTCGCATGGCGATTTCTTGACATAAAGCTCCGCCCAGAGACCAACCGATTAAGCTGTAGGGGCCTTGGGGTTGCCGTGCTCTAATGGTCGCCACGTAAACATCTGCCATATGTGAAAAAGAGCGGCCAAAACGGCCAGGATAAGCAAAGCTCTGAGACTGGATACCATAGACAGTTCGATGGCCTTCCAGAGCAATAGCCAATTTCTGATAACCAACGACTCGTCCAGTAACCGGGTGAATGCAAAAAACAGGTGGTTTCGAGTCCGTATTGAGCCTTTCTATTAAGCTTTGATCAGCCTGCACTGGCACAGGGGATTGCGCCAACTGTTTTATGTGTTGGTGAAGTTGGTGACGCCACTGATTCGCGAATGTCTGAACATCAGACTCATGGTAATGGCTTGTTGCGTATTCCCAAGTAGAGGATAGCTTGCCAGAGACAATCTGTGTGTTAATGACTAATGGGGTGAGCATGGTATTTTGCTCAGATTGCGCAGGTCCGCCGCCTTCAAATGGCTGGCACCAATGGGCAAAATCCTGATGAGAATATTGGCCCAAATAGTTGAATGTCAGCAAGGCATTGGGAGACGGTTGGTCAGGCTCTAGATAGCGTGCGCCAAAACTGATGCCGCCATCTTCGCGTATTGTGCTGAGTTGCTGTTCAATGGCTGCGCTGTCTTGATTAGCATGAAGAATCATCGGGTACAAACTGGTCATCCAGCCAACAAGGCGGCTTAAGTCTAACTCACCAAAGACCGACGCCTCTCGACCGTGACCTTCTAAATAAAGCGGTAACGCCGTTTGGTTATTGGTGAGCGAGGCGACAGGTAAGGCGGCTAACAGGGTGCTGATAATGTCTTTCGTTGAGGTGAGTAATGCTGCTGTGTCTTGCTCGCTGAGTGAAATGGTGAGGCTGTGTTTGTCGGCATAACGCGCTGGTGGCGTCCTTGGCAGAAGGGCGTGGGATGCGTCGACAACCGTTTGCCAGTAGGCTTGTTTTTGCTGATAGTCGACGGAAGCCCGCCACTCATGGAGTTTGGCGACGGCCATATCCAAGCTGGTATAATTAGTGGGTAAGACAACGGCTTGATCACTCATGATTTGTTGGTAAGCCGTCCATAAATCGTCGAGCAGAATACGCCAGGAAACCCCATCTACGGCCATATGATGAATGACCACAATAAGCCTTTTACTTGTATCCGACAGAGTGATAAGCCCCGCTTGCAGTAATTTTCCAGACGCTAAATTGAGGCTAGTTTGTAGACGGTGGGCGATGTCAGCAAATTCGGCTTCGTCGGCCGCTTGGGCTTGCCAGAGCAGATTACTTGAAACAAAGGGTTGGTAGGCTTGTTGGTAGCCCCTTTCCGTTTTAGAAAAAGCCAAGCGAAGGCTGGGGTGATGTTCGACTAAGGCATTGAACGCGAGATTTAGAGCGTTCGTGTCCATTTCCTGTTTCAAGGTGACGCAGACATGTTGGTTCCAGTGGTTAGGTTGGGCAAAGTCTTGGGCTAAAAAATGGGCCTGTATGGGCATCAAACCAAAGGCATGCTGAGGTAGTGCTCTCTCTTGCGCTTGCTGAACGCGGGTCATTGTCTTGGCCAGATCACATAATACCGGGTTGGCAAAGATGTCTTTTGGCGTCAGGCTAAATCCGCTTAATTTCAGTTTGCTGACCAGTTGCAAGCAGAGGATAGAATCGCCCCCGAGGGCAAAAAAATGGCCTGCTCGACTGACCTTCTTGATGCCCAATAGCTCTTGCCAGAGAGTCGTCAGTAAGGTTTCTTGAGGTGTGATGGGGGCCGTATAGGATGTCTCTAGGGATATGTGGCTGGGAGCAGGCAGTGCTTGGCGGTCTATTTTCCCTGCTGGTGTGAGAGGCAGATGATCCAGTACCATGAGTTGTGCAGGTAGCATGTAATCTGGAACCTGTTGCGCCAGTTTTGCTAGCAACACCTGTTGGTCACATTGTGTGGCGTGGCGCCCATGAAGGTAACCAACAAGTTGGTTTTGCCATAGGGCAACCAAACAGGTTTCGACACCGGATAATTGCTGTAAGCGGCTCTCGATTTCGCCTAATTCAATTCTAAAACCACGGATTTTTACCTGCTGGTCGAGGCGTCCTAGGTATTCCATTACCCCATCATCACGCCAGCGTACTAAATCCCCCGTGCGATACATACGCTCACCGTTAGCGGTAAATGGGTCTGGCAAGAAACGTTCACTGGTTTGTTCTGGTTGATGTAAATAACCGCGGGCTAACCCCGTTTCATCGCCAATATAGAGTTCACCCGCTTCGCCTAATGGCACAGGGTTTAACTGTTCATCCAGGACGTACAAACGGCGGGAGCCAACCGGCTCTCCAATGGGCGCATAGGCCGTGGGAAAGGAATCCCCTGGGTTGGCGCGCCAGATCAAAGGGGTAACCACGGTTTCCGTGGGCCCATAACCATTGATGATACGTGGTGGGTGAACTAAGGTTTGCAGTCTCTCATAGGTTTCACGGGTAAACGCCTCTCCGCCTAATGTCCAAGAGCGCACGGCCAATGTTGGCCGGGTGGCTTCTATCCAATCCAATAATGGGGCCACATAGCTTGGTGGGAAGCAGGCGATGGTGACGCCTTCTTCTTGCAGCACGCGACATGTTTTTTCCGCACTCCATAGTGCTTGATCGCGGATGATTAATTTGACGCCAAAAGCCAGTGGAACCGTCCAGCGTTCTACCGCGCCATCAAAGCTGATGGAAGCAAAGTGCAGCTCGATATCATCTGGAGTCATTCCATATTGTTTGCCGATGGTTTGTACATGCATGCTTAAGCCATCATGGGCAATGGCGACGCCTTTGGGTTTGCCCGTTGAGCCGGAGGTATAAATAATATACGCCAGTTGCTCAGGATAAAGCGTCAGGGCGGGAGCAGTGGTATTTTGTTGACTCAGGTCCAGTTCATCAACCGCTAACAACTGGACCGTTTGTTGAGTAATAGCGCGGTTTATTTGGTGCCAGCGAGCGGTGAGCGTTTGATGAGAAAGCAGGTACTTGGCACCTGAATCTTCAATCATGTAAGCCAGTCGTTCTGTGGGGTAGTCTGGATCTAGGGGTAAGAAAGCGCCGCCCGCTTTCATAATGGCGATCATGGCGATAATCATATTACCGCCACGCTCAAATAAAACCCCCACGGGTTCATCTTGGCGGATGCCCAGCCCTATTAAATAGTGAGCCAGTTGGTTGGCGTGAGATTCCAGCTCGGCGAAAGTGTATTGTGTCCCAGACTGTTTTAGCGCAATCGCATTCGGGTGCACTACTGCCTGTTTAGCGATCAAGCTTGTAATCGGGGCAAACTGCCATGAGCCATTCGGTTGAGCCAGTGCATTGAGGCGTTTGATGTCCTCCTTGCTCAGTAGATTGATTCGCGCCAAGGGGAGCGGTAGGTTCTCTTCTAGGGTGTTAGTGAGACGCTCTAGCATCTGGAATAGCTGTGTCATGGCTTGCTGGGCAATACGGTCTTTGGCATAGGTGAGAATGACACGGGTATGGTCAGCGTGTTCACGAATGTCTAAGGCCACATCGAACAAGGCAAAGAGACCTGGCTGGTGGATGGGTTTTATGGTCACCTCTGGTGATAGCTGTGCGCTGGTTTGGGCCACCATTTGATGGTTAAACAGCACCTGAAAGAAAGGGGTTTCCCCTGGTGAGCGTTCGGTTAATAAAGATGTGACAATCTGATCGAACGGTACTAATTGATGGTCCTGTGCTTGTAGCACTTTTTGATGGGCGGTTTGGATGCTATCCATCAAGGGGCTGATCGGGGCGATGGTTTGCTTAATGACCAAGGTATTGACGAAAAAGCCAATGACATCAGCGACTTCGGCCCGTTGTCGATTCGCTAGAGGGATACCAATGGAGATAGTTTGCTGTTTTGATGCCTTGGCTAGGGCACTTTGCCACAACCCTAACCAGAGACTGGACGTGGTGATAGACAACTGGCGCGCTATCTGCTTAAGGGCCTGGTGCTGTCGAGAAGAGACCGACAAATGGAGGCTGTCTGCCAAACGGCGTTGATTAGGCGTTACTTCCCCCTGCCAAGCAAACAACTTTTCTGGCTGATGGGGGCCGATCTCTTGACGCCAAAAGTCCAAATGTTCTTGATCTTTTCCTGCCTTTAGCAGGGCCGTTTGCCAAATGGCATAATCTGCGTATTGGATATCCAGTGGGGTGAGCGCGATGGCCTGATAAGCCTTGATCAGGTCGCCCATAAATATGTCCACAGACCAGCCATCGGACACAAGGTGGTGCATCACCAGGTGTAATTGGTAGCGATTTTCTTCGAGACGGATGCTCTGAGCACGGATGGGTAAGCCGCGATAAAGGTCAAATGGCTTGCTTGAAAAGTCCTCGTTGGCTTGTTGTAAAGTGTGTCCATCTGCGCCTTGTTGATCCCAGCTATCAATGCTGATAACTGGCTGGTTTTCAATAAATTGAAAGGTTTCTCCGGCTTCATTCTGAACAAATCGCGTACGCAGAGTATGATGTTTTTCCATCACCTTTAGCAGCGCATTCTGCAGTTGCTTAAGATCCAGTGGCCCTGAAACCTCAAAACAGCCTCCCATATGGTAGGCGCTGTTGCCTGCATCTAACTGATAGATATCCCACATCCGCTTTTGCGCGGGAGACAACGGGATCAGTTTGGGCCTCTCGCCCGCTACAATGGGCAGTGTTTCAAAGTTTAAGCCCTTGCTATCAAGAAGACGGATAAACTTGATTTGTTCTTGCTCACCAAGTTGTAAAAAGCGTTTCGCTAAGGCTGTTTTGTCATTTTTCGCAGTCATAAGTTATCCAAGTCGTCCATCAATGCCGCCATGACATCGAGCTCGTTCTGCTCCGATTGGTGGTGTGTTTGGTAGTGAGGCTCAAGGCTGTCGGTGAGTGCTTGTAAAGACGTGGCGGCAAAAAAGTCTTTTAAGGTCAGGGTGAGTCCCAGCTCTTGTTGCGTCAAAGCCACCACTTTGGTTGCCAATAGAGAGTGTCCGCCAAGGGCAAAGAAGTTGTCATCAAGCCCTACTTGCTCAACGCCCAGAATGGTTTGCCAGGTTTGGGCGAACCATTTTTCTAGTGCGGATTCTGGGGCGCGATAGCGTACTTGATTCCACTCTGGGGAAGGCAATGCTTTACGATCACGCTTGCCGCTTGGGGATAACGGCATCGCATCGAGGCCAATAAAGATGGCAGGCACCATGTAATCGGGTAAACGCTCATAAAGATGACGTTTTACCTCCGCTTCGTGGTCTGTCGTCCAATCCTTGCACACCAAGTAAGCGACCAGTTGGGTATGGCCCTTATCCTGTTGCGAGCCAATTTGATAGTGGTAGGCGATTACGGCGGATTCATCGATTAGCCTATGTTGATTAAGCACCGCTTCTATTTCTTCCAATTCGATACGCAACCCGCGAATTTTGACCTGATGATCCAGTCGATCAAGATACTCCAAGCGACCGTCAGGCATGCGCAAGACTTTATCGCCAGTGCGGTACATGCGAGAACCGGCTGCTCCCCAAGGGTTAGGGACAAAGCGCTCGGCGGTTAAATCAGCGCGGCCAAGGTATTCTCGTGCTAATCCATCGCCAGCCAAATAGAGTTCCCCTGGAATGCCGATTGGAAGGGGATTCCAGCAGTCATCCAGCACATGCAGTTGCGTATTGCTGATCGGATAGCCAATGGGCGTGCGTCTGCCAAGCGGTTGCTGGCATTGCCAATAACTGACATCAATGGCGGCTTCGGTGGGGCCATATAAGTTGTGAAGTTGACAGGTGGGCAGAGTCGTCAGCACCTTATCGACAGACTCCACGGGCAATGCCTCCCCACTGCAGATAATGCGTTTTAGGTTGCGGCAATGGGCCATGTCTGTCTCGTTGGCAAAGGCGTGTAGCATGGATGGCACAAAGTGAATGGTGGTGACGTTTTGTTCAATGATGGTGTGATGCAAGCGTTCTGGCTGACGATGAGACTCAGGTGGGGCAATGGCAAGTCGGGCACCGACCATTAGAGGCCAGAAAAACTCCCAGACCGAGACATCGAAACTAAAAGGGGTTTTCTGTAAAACACAATCCTCTGCTGTTAGTGAGTATTCGCTTTGCATCCACTGTAGACGGTTTTGTAAGGCGGCTTGTGTGTTAACGACGCCTTTTGGTAACCCTGTGGAACCTGAGGTGAAAATGACATATAACGCCAGATCCTGTTGCCAGTGAACACGGGGGGGCGTCAGACTTTCGGACGACGTATCGAGGCTATCGATTGTGACATAACGGCAATGGGATGAGGCAGGCCACTGGCTGAGGGTTGGCTCATCTGTTAGCAGTAAGGAGACCTCGGCCGCGTCGAGAATATAGCTGAGGCGCTCCTTAGGGTAACTAGGATCCAAGGGAACATAGGCTCCCCCTGAGCGAGTAATGGCGTGTAGGCCGATGACTAAGTCAATAGAGCGTGGCAGGCCAAGTCCAACACGGGTTTCTTCTTTGACGCCTTGCTGGCGTAGCCAGTTGGCCAGTTGGGTAACTTGACGATCAAAGTCACGATAGTTGAGTGTTTGGTTACCCATCGACAACGCGGTCGCATCGGGTGTGCGCTGGGCTTGTTGAATAATACTTAACGGTGGGGGTAACAGTTCCCCCCAATCTTTGTCCGTTGCATTGAATTGCTTAATGTATTGACCCTGTGAGGCATCTACCAAGGTTAGCTCGGCCAGCGTTTTTGGCTGACCATTGGCGACGCTTTCCAGTAGCAGGAACCAGTGTTCAATTAAGGATTGAGCAAAGGCTTCATCAAAAATGGGTGAGGCGTAGTTAACAAAGCCTGTCCACTTCTCGTTGCTATCGATGGTATCCGTGAACTCTTGGATATCGAGGCTTAATTCAAGTTGAGCACCGACTACTCCAGGATCAAACAAGCTAATGTCTAAGTCATCGACATGCTGAAGAACGGCTAGATCCATTTGTTGGAAATTGAAGCTGGTCTGATAAAGGGGATGATGCTGTATATTACCCGCGACACCGAGCGCTTCAACAATGGCCTCAAAGGGAACATGCTGACGAGCCAGGGCCTGCTGGAAAAAGCCAGTGACTTGCTTTACTAAGTCCGAGAAGGTATCGGTGGCTTTGATATTAGCGGGAATCGTGAGACTGTTAATAAAGCAGCCTTGCATATCCTGTGTATCGGGTTGGTGTCGTCCCGCGACAGGAACCCCCACGCGAATGTCATGCTGACTTGTGTATTTGTGCATTAGTAAATGCCAAAGACTGAGCATCACGTTAAAGGTGGTTGTCTGATGAGACGAGGCAAGTGAACGGATGTGTGTGACTTGTTGTTCACTCAATACAAAATGATAGCGTCTGCCATGTACTTGCTGCGGGTCTCTTGGCACTTCGCTGTGCAGGATGAGTGGATCAATATCGGTTTTCAGTGCCTGCGTCCACCACAGAAGATCTTGTTTAGCTTGCGGTGTTTGCAGCCAATCCCGTTGCCAATAAGCGTAGTCAGCATAATCCAACGTCTTAAGGGAATCGATATTTGACTCAACACCTCTCGCTAGATCCCGATACAGGGTGAACCATTCCTTAATGAACTGCTGTATGGAGAGGCCATCACTAATAATATGATGGAGGACCAAAAGCAGTTCGTGTTCGTTTGCATTGTGTTCGATAGCATACACTCGCATAAGGGGCGCTTGGGCAAGATCAAACGGTTCGCTTATCCAGTTTTTTCGTTGTGGTTCAAGGGCGTTAAACTCACTGGCTTGATAGTAGGTAATAGGGACCTGCACCTCTTGGTGGATGGTCTGCATCAGCTCGCCTTCTACTTGAACAAAAGTGGTACGAAAAATTTCATGTTTGTTTACTAAGGACTGCAGCGCGAGGGCTAAATGTACGCGATCAAGCTGGCCCGTCAATTTGATGCCCAAAGGCATATGATAAGCAGAACTGTCTGGCATCAGTTCTTGAACAAACCATAAGCGCTTTTGTGCCGCACTGACTGGCATGTGGGATAACCGTGGAACCGCCTTCATAGCAAGGGCTTCGTTATGGGACTGACACTGTTTGGCCATTTTACTCAATATAGGTGCATCGAACACCGCTTGCAGTGGCAAGTGTATCTGATGATTTTGTTGCAAACGGCCGACCAATTGGGTCGCGAGCAGTGATTGACCACCAAGGGTAAAAAAGTCGTCGTATCGGCTAATTTTGTCGAGTGTTAGCAGGTGCTGCCATTCGCTGGCGAGTAAGGTTTCTACATCACCTTGAGGGGCAACAAAATCTTGGTGCGATGTCTTTATTTCCGGCTCTGGTAGGCGCTTTTTATCCACTTTACTGGCGGGGGTGAGTGGCAAAGCATCCAACACCATCAGTTGAGAAGGCACCATATAATCTGGCAGCGCGTGCTTCATTTTCTGTAAAATGGCTTGGCTACCGAGAGAGGTAGCTTGGCTTTCGATATAGCCAACCAGCCTCTTTCCTGTCGGCCCATCAAAGGCCACAACGGCACTACGGCGACTGCCGCTAAGTTGCTGCAAGCGAGATTCAATTTCCCCTAATTCAATGCGGAACCCACGGATTTTGATTTGATCGTCTGCTCTCCCCAAATATTCCATGACACCGTCTTCGCGCCAGCGCACTAGGTCGCCAGTTCGATACATGCGTTCACCATATCGACTGAAGGGGTTGGGCATAAAACGCTCGGCGGTTAGCTCTGGGCGAGCGAGGTAGCCCCGCGCTAACCCTGTTTCGTCACCAATGTAGAGTTCCCCACAAACACCCGAAGGTACGGGGCGTAAGTCTTTATCCAGCACGAACAGGTCACGGGCGCCGACGGCTGTCCCAATGGGGGCATAGGCACTGTCAAGTGGCGTATCCCTATAAGCTTGCCAGATTAACGGTGTAACAACGGTTTCTGTTGGGCCGTAGCCATTAATAATACGTGGCGGTTGTAGAGTGTGTTGCAAAGCAAAATAGGTATCGCGAGTAAACGCCTCGCCACCCAGTGTCCATGAGCGAACATGGAGTTGGGGTTTTGGGTTAGCCGCTTGTATCCATTCCAGTAAAGGGCCTACATAGCTAGGAGGGAAGCAGGCAATGGTGATGTGCTCTCTTTCTAGTACCTCGCAGGTTTCTTGGGCACTCCAGAGGGATTGATCACGAATCACTAGGGTAGAGCCAAATGCTAAAGGTGTGGCCCAACGCTCAATGGCACCATCAAAGCTGATGGAGGCAAAATGCAGTTCTCTGTCTGAGGGTTGCATACCATAGCGCTGTCCTATGGTTTGCACATGCATGCTTAACCCTAATTGGCTGATACAGACGCCTTTTGGTCTGCCAGTCGAGCCAGAGGTATAGATGACGTAAGCCAACTGGTCGGGTAAAAGCACGGGGTTTTCACTTAAAGAAGCGGTCAAATCAATGTTATTGAAACTTATAAGAGGCGTTTTCTCTCCTATACGTTGTGCTAATGATAAGGATGATGGATCACTGATTAAGAGTGCAGCTTCACTGTCTTCGACCATATAACGTAAACGGTCTTCTGGATAAGAGGGGTCAAGTGGTAGGAAGGCGGCTCCCGCCTTTAAAATACCGATCATCGCGACCAACATTTCATTACTCCGTTGGAATAAGGCGCCAACAATACTGTCTTGATGAATACCTTGGGCAAGCAGTTCTGCCGCTACGGCGTCACTTTGTTGGTCTAGCGCTTGGTAGGTTAATACCGTGGCTTGTTTTCCGCCCGCTAGTAACGGATTGGCGACTAATGCTTGTTGGCTTGGCCGTTGCTCGGCTTGTTTGCGAAACAGCTCAGTAAATGGGATATAGTGCCAAGGCTCAGAGGGTTTTACATGCTTTTGTAAGATGTCTTTTTGGGTGTTATCTATCACATTAATGCTGTTAAGTGGTTGTACTAAACCATGTACTAACTGCTCAATATAATGACTTGTTGTCGCCTGTAATGACGCTATTTGTGTGGCACTAAAGCAAGCGGAATCATAAGCAAAGACAATGTCTAATTGTTCACTGGGCAACACGGCCAACGTAAGAGGGTAGTGGGTGAACTCATAGCTGTCTGGTTCACCGATAGTGAGTTCCCCTTGTTGAAAGAGGCTTTGATCCAGCGGGTAGTTTTCGAATACCACCAAGGTATCGAAAAGCGACTTTCCGGCGAGGGGAGAGTACTGTTGCACTTGGGACAAGGCCGTGTGGCTAAATTCACGCTGACTGCTGGTTTGATTTTGTATGGCGTTTAGCCAGTCTTGAATTGTCTGTTGCCAACAAATCCTATGGGTCACAGGGAGCGTATTAATAAAGAGCCCGACCATGGTATCGCTATGGGCGAGGGTCGAGGGCCGGCCTGCTACCGTATTACCAAAAACGGGATTGTCTTGCCCTGTATAACGCTGCAGGGTCAGTAGCCAAGCACCTTGAATTAAGGTGTTGAGCGTGAGCCCTGAGTGCTTAAGATCCTGTTGCCAGTTGGCCAGTGTGGTGGTGTCTATGCTGATGGTACTACGTACATGACCTTGTTGCGGCTGGGGCTGACCATACACATTCGCCAGCAAAGTAGGGGTCTCAATATGGCTTAAAAAATCACGCCAGTAAGGCTCAACTGACGCTGTATTTTGTTGGCGGATCCAGCTGAGATAGTCGGAAAAATCCTGTTGTACGGGGGGCAGAGTGTGACCGTGATACAGGCTAAAGAGTTCGGTTAATAACACACCAGTACTCCAACCATCCATGAGTAGATGATGAATGGTAAACACGCATTGCAGTGTCTGATCTGTGGTTTGGATTAAATCGACCCGCCACAATGGTAGTGGTGCGCTAATGAGGTTTTGTTGTAAATCAAACCCCTGCTCAACAAGGTGCTGTTGAATCTGTTTCAGGCGACATCCTTTTTGCTCTCGGGCATCTTGATAGGAACTTATCAGAGGCAGGCTTGACCAGACCAATAAGTGCGCTTGCCCCTCCACTTGGCTGATAGTAGAACGCAGCATGGTGTGACGCTGCATAAGCTGTTGCCAGCAGGCTAATAGTTTATTCGGTTCTGCGCCATGAATCGGCAAGGTGATTTGGTTTACATAGGTGTGCTTGTCGTTAGCAAGTTGTGAATGGAAATAGAGCCCTTGCTGTAAAGTGGATAAAGGCAGGATCTTTTCCGGCAACTGACCATCGGGCTGTGACAGAATTGCTTGGCTGATGGTGGTGAGTGACGCTTGGTTTAGCACTGTGCCCAGCGCATCCTGTTGGGTCAAAATAGCCGAGTGTTGCTGGCAATGCTGAGTAATGGCTTTGGTTGCCTGATCGAGATGTTGAATAAAGCGTTCACTTTGTGACTCGTTAAATAACAGGCGATCCAGCTCTATATCAAATTCAATTCCTTGGTCTGTTTCAGAAATATTGACAGCGATGGCTGCATCGCTAATACCGTTGTCTAGTCGCCATAAACCAAACTCCTTGAGAGGTAGGCCAGAGAGGTGATTTTGCGTTGCTCGACCAAGGTAGTTAAATAACACATCGATGCCGTCAGCATAGGCCCATTCCCCTTGCAATATTCCAGCAGAATAACCAATGCCCCCCGCTGGTCGCGCTAAACTAAGGTCTTTAGTGTGGGCTAAGGTTGCGCTTAAGTCGTCACTGATAAGGATTTTTTGCGGGAATAAAGCCGTATGCCAGTTAATGCTACGTGACAGATCAAGATGAAAGGCATCCGCGAAACGGCCATGACTTTCTTTATGGATCAGAAATGTTTTCTGTTGTTGATAGTGGCCTAACGCATGGGCGACGACGCACAGTAAGCTGGTTTCCTTATCCAGTCTGGCGAACCGCTGAGTGCAGGCAAACAGGCTTTGTGCCGAGCTGGAAGTGAGGTGCCATTGATGCTTGCGGATTGCTTCCCGCTGTGTTGGAAACACGGGGGGATGAACTTGTTCTGTCCAATAGCGGTGTTCTTGAGCGGACCATGAATAGTTGTACAGCGCTTGATACCAATCCCCTTGGTGGTGGGTTTTGGCGGGCAAATGGTTCGCTGTATTGTGTAAGCTCCCTTGATAGAGGCTCATCAAGTCCTCTAGCAATATCGGCCACGACAACGCATCGATTACCAAGTGATGGATCGCCAGTAGAGTATCACCGCTTTCCAGGTGGACTCCTAAGGAGAGCAGCAACCCCGCGCTTGGGTCAATGGCCTGTTGTATGACGTCACAATCGAGTGGCTGGTTTTGTATTTGTAAGGCGAATCTGCCTTGATCAAGATAGGTGGCGGTTCGGCTGTCGTTGAATCTCAGTCGCAAGGCATCATGGTGTTCTAGCAGCTTTGTTACTGCCGTATTCAGAGCTTCTTGATGAACGGGCGTCGGCAGTTGAAAACGCGCAAACTGATTGCACAATGTCAGTGAATACTGTTCGACAAAGCGCGATTGCATCGGCAGCAAGGCGACCTCCCCTCTAAGAGGATGTTGTTGCGCTGCTTTGGTTTGGTTATCAACAAGGCAATCGGCCATGTCTGATAACACAGGATGGTCAAACACCTGTTTGGGGCTTAACATCAGCTGGTGCTGACGCAACTTGCCGACCAATTGTAAGGCACTAATGGAGTCGCCACCGCAAGAGAAAAAGTGGCTGTTAGCGCCAATAGCATGGGTCTTTAATATGTCTCGCCATAGGTCAGCCAATAATGTTTGCCGAGGTGTGGTCAAGGGGCTGTTTGTGTCGTTCAGTTGTTCCCACTGAGGAGCGGGGAGCCGATTTCGGTCAATTTTACCCGCTGGCGTGATGGGGAATTGCTCTGCCATCATAATGTGAGAAGGCACCATGTAATCCGGTAACTGCTGAGCGAGTGCCGTTAACCATGGCGTCGAGTCTTGTTGAGTGTCATGCGTTTGCACATAGCCCACCAGCTTTTTCCCATTTGGCGAGTCGTGGGCGACAACAGCACACCATTTTGCTTGGGATACGGTTTGTAGACAGGACTCAATCTCCCCTAACTCAATACGAAAACCGCGAATTTTAACCTGTTGATCCGCTCGACCAAAGTATTCAATAACGCCATTTTCATTAAAACGAACCAAGTCACCAGTGCGGTACATACGTTCGCCATTCGCTGCAAATGGATCAGGTAAAAAGCGCTCAGCGGTCAGGTCTGCTCGCTTCAAGTAGCCACGGGCAAGGCCCACCTCCATGCCAATGTAGAGTTCACCAATGACCCCAGCGGGTAAACGTTGTAATTGAGCGTCTAACACATACAGTTGACGAGCACCAACAGCGGAACCAATGGGAGCGTAAGCACTGGTTAAGGTATCCTGCGGATAGGCTCGCCATATTAATGGGGTAACAATGGTTTCGGTTGGGCCATAGCCATTAATGATTCTAGGTGGGGCGATAACTCGTTGAATGCGTTCAAAAGTTTCCCGAGTGAAAGCTTCTCCACCTAAGGTAATCGAGCGTAATGTTAATGAGGGTTGTGTCTCTTCTATCCAGTCTAATAAGGGGCCGGCATAACTTGGTGGAAAACAGGCGATAGTTACTTTTTCGTTACATAAAATCTGTGTGGTTTGCTCTGGTGTCCATAGCGCTTGATCACGAATGATGAGTCGAGCACCAAAGGCAAGGGGAACTGTCCAGCGCTCAAGGGCGCCATCAAAGCTGATGGAGGCAAAGTGCAACTCTGTGTCGTGTGGTGTCATATCATATTCTTGGCCAATGGTTTGCACATGCATGGTTAAGCCAAGATGATCCACGGCCACCCCTTTGGGCATACCCGTTGAGCCGGAAGTATAAATGACGTAGGCCAAATGCTGGGGAAGTAGGTTCGTGATGGGCACTGTGTTGGCAAAGGCGTCTAAGGGGATGGACTCCAAGGCAATTACCGATTGCGTGGTAAGAGACCGAGCGCTTTCCATTAAAGACGTTTGCGTTAGTAGCAACTGTGCGTCACTGTCTTCCAGCATAAAGCGCAAACGTTGTTCTGGGTAGTCAGGATCCAGCGGTAAAAAGGCGCCGCCCGCTTTGAGTATGCCGAGCAGGGTGACAAACAGAGCGAGGCCTCTTTCCATCATGACGCCAACCATGGTGTCGGGCACGACGCCTTCACTGATTAAATAGTGGGCTAATTGGTTGGCTTGTTCGTCAAGTTGACGGTAGGTCAAGGTTCGGTCGCCATGCTTCAAGGCAATATGATCGGGCTGAGAGGATGCCTGGCGGGCAAACAGATCATGAAACAGTGCCTTTTCCCACGGTGTGTCTGCTGTCGCTTGGGCATCGAACCAACGGTTTTCTTGCTTGCCCAGCGGGTTGATACTGGCTTTTGGGCGGTCTGGCTGGTGGCAGATTTGCTGAAGAATATGTTGGTAGCTGTCGATAAGGCGCTCAATAAATGCCCTAGAGAATTTTTCTTTGGCGTACACAAAACGCAAGGTCAGATCAGTATTGCTGATGGCATCCAGTACCAGTTCAAAGGGCGTTTCTACTACGGGAAACTCTTCGAATAACAATTGATAATCCCCTTGTTTGACAACCATTCCTTCCCCGTGGGTGCGGAAGTTAAAGGCATAACTGGGCAGGGCGTGTTGGCCACAGAGTTGTTCGGCTGAAAAGCTTGAAAAACCAAGGGATTGGGCCAATTTTTCGCGTACCTTTTGCGTGATCTCTCCCAGTGTGCTGGTGGCTTCTAAGGGTAGGCCAAGCAAGGCGTTGCGAACGTAGAAGCCCACCGTACGTCGGTTTTGACTGTTCCGGTTGAGTGTGGGGATCACCAACGATGGATGGGGGTGATTGCTATACACAGACAGGGTCAAAAGCAGAGCGCTTGATAGCAGTTCAAAGCGTGTGACACCAAGGGATTTGGCGGCGTTATTGAGACTCCCTAGTTGCGCGTCGCTCAAACCTTGTGTCACATGGCCAGCACGATAACTGACATCGCTAAGAGGGGCGATGTTGGGTAAGGTAAGCGGCTCATCCGATAACAGTGCTAATGACTGCCATGCCGTGCGGGTAGTGTCTATGTCATTGTCATGGCTGTTCTTTTCCACGAAGGATAAATAATCCTCGCCATTGCGAGCAGGAGAGTGATCGCCAGCAAGGTAGGATAAGACCGATTTACAACACAGCGATAATGACCAAGCGTCCATAATCAGATGGTGTGCGGCAATTAATACGGCAAACTTATCCTGATGTACCTGATAGATATGAAAACGAGTCAGTCGGCGGTGGGTGAGTTGATAAGGTTCAAGGTATCTTTGTTCGGCGTCTTGTTTTAGCCAATCAATTGGGTCGTCATGCTGTGTTAAGTCTGTTACGTCTATTGGTTGGGAAGTGATTGGACCGTCAGCGTCACTATAGCACTGGCGCGGGGTTCCCGTACTGTCATCCAGAATCATCGTCAGGGCTGGGTGGTCTTTTATCATCTGGTGTAAGGCGTGTTTCAGCTTATCAATACTCAGGCGAGGATCATCAAACCAAAGTAACCCACCAAGATTGTAAGCGGTGCTGTTTGGTTTTAATTGATGAAACATCCATAGGCGCTGTTGAGATGCGTAAAGAGAATGATATTGGCTGGATGTCGACGCGTTATAGAGATCGTCAGTTGGCATAATGACCACCTAATGGAGTAAAAAGAAAACACAATGGCATGACGTTGGCTGTTTATTTATTTCTAGCTGGCTAAGGCATCTCTTAAACTTTTTGGTCGCATGTCTGTCCATGTTGCTTTGATGTGCGCAAGGCAATGCTCTTTATTGCCGACCACGCCGACTTCTTTCCACCCCGCTGGTACCGCATGATAGGTTGGCCAAATGCTGTATTGTTCTTGATCATTGATGACGACGGTAAATTCTGTGTTTGGGTTATCAATACTCATAAAGTCCTCTCTTTTGCTTTTGTCCAATTGATTAAGAAACAATGCTCGAAAGCGCTTCTTCTGTATGGCGTTGGTTGTTTGAGTTGAGCTCGCTAAGCTGACCTAAATCCATTTTGAAAACTCGGTCTGCCGCATCGAAATATTTGTCATCATGGGTAATGGCGATAATGGTTACACCACGCTCTTTTAAGAGGGGTAATAGTTCTCGGTAAAACGTTTTGCGGAATTTGGGATCTTGGTCGGCGGCCCATTCGTCCAGTAAGACACAGCCACGTTGTTCCAATACTGCCATCATTAAGGCGAGTCGTTTGCGTTGCCCTTGGGAGTATCGGGTGTCGGAAAGGTAACCATCCTGATGAGAGACCTTGTGTGCCATTTCCAGACGCATCATCCAGTCATCAATCACTGTGTTGTCTACGTTGTCACCATGTCCATCTGTGATCTGATGGAATAGATAGAAGTCGCTGTATACTGCGGAAAATTGCAAACGATATTCCGGCCATTTCTCTAGGGAAACCGGCTGGTCGTTAAGGAAAACCTGCCCTGAGTGGGGCCGATATAAACCAGTCAATAAGTTGGCAAACGTGGATTTGCCACTGCCATTACCGCCAATGATAAAGATGAGTTCACCTTGTTTAATGGTGAAGTCGATCGGACCAACCTGAAACGGCTTCTCATCACCGTCAGCTCGGTATTGATAAACCACTTGCTGTAAATGCAACTGCTCAAAAGGGGCAGAAACCGGTTGCTGACTGATCAAGGCGCTATTTTGGCTTAATGACAAGTCTTCCAATTTCTGCATTGAGATATTGGCTGTCACTAAAGTGGGTAGGGAGCCGACAGCTGACATCAGTGGTGTGCGCATAAATAAGATAATTAACGCAAACGATGAAGCAACTGGAAAGCTGGCCCAGCCAAGTCCTAACGCGAGATAGAAGTTTAAACCGATGAGTGCCAGAACAATGGTGTTGGCCATGTTGGCCGCAAAGCCGTTAAGAATATCAGCACGGGTTACCTGATCGCGATACTGTTTGGCGTGTGGATCAAACTCATCATTGAAATAGCGTTTAGCGCGTCCCGGGTTTAACGATAGCTCTTTGCGACCTTCAATAAAGGACTGGTAGTCCTGATACAACTTGTCATCGAATTCTCGCACCTGTGTGATGTGGTAGGAGATTTTATTCACCAGACTAAAACCGAAGAGTCCTGTCAACGCTAAGAGTAAGACGCTGACGCCAAACAAAGGAAGAGATAAAAAAGCGAGATAGGCGAGGGCGATTAAGCAAAGCACCACCCCATAAATCAGCTCAGGCAGATGGACAAAGGCAAAGGTGACATTACGAATGTCGGTGTTGAGTGACGCAAGCAAACGAGCGCTGCCGATGCTTTCTATTTGTTCGATATCAGTATTGATCAGTTTTTTGATAAGCTGACAGCGTTTTTTATAGACAAACTGATGCCCCAGTTTATGCAGTGCCACTTGAGCGACGGTAGCCGTTGCCAGCAAGACCGCCAATAGAAGGACAAATTGCCACAGGACCGAGGGGGTTAGGTCGTGCTGACTGAGTAGTCGGTATTGAATAAAAGCAATTACCCCGACCGTCAGGAGTGCGCTGGCCATACTGAGTAAGATGACAAAAGCCAGAGGTTTACCTTGTTTGTCTGCAAGCTGCATCAGTAACTTCATGTTAGATCCATAAATAAACAGTTTTGATTTGTATTATCATTCTCATTAATTAGCTTTAACACATTCCATGTTTTACGAAGCAAGATACTAGTATGCTGGTAGAGCTATTCCCTAGAGCCGCCGTAAGCCCCACATCAGGTATAAGCCGCCGAGAATGGAGGCGACCATGCCTGCGGGTACTTCCTGTGGGTAGAGTAATTGTCGGCCTAACCAGTCGGACAGTAACATCAGTAGTCCCCCCACCAATGATGAGGCGATCAGATGATCGCGGGCACGACTAAAACCAAATAGCCGTGCTAAATGAGGCGCCATCAGCCCAACAAAACTTAATGGACCGACAACCAAGGTGGCAGCAACGGTTAAGCAAGCGGCTAACAGTAGCAGCAAGAGACGGGATCGGGAGACATTCATTCCCAATGATCGAGCTGTTGCTTGCCCTAGCGGTAAAACATCCAGCCATTTACTTAGCAAAAAGCCAATACTGACCAATAACAACGTCGCTATCGCTAAAGGCAACAAGGTTTGGCTTTTAACGTAATAGGTGGAACCGGATAACCAAGCTAAAAAAGCATAGCTACGTGGATCGCCACCGGCGAGAATAAGACTTTGCACGGCATTCATCAGGGCCGTAATAGCGACCCCTGTCAGCAATACCCGCTCCGGTTGAAATCCCGACTTATGATTGAGCAAGACGATTAACCCCATGACCATCAGGGCACCCACTAGACCACCTATATAGAGTCCAACAAGTCCTGATGCAAGACCACTATAGAGGGTGATAATCAGACCAATGGCGATGCCAGAACTGATACCAATCACCTCTGGGCTCGCCATTGGATTGCCGCTTAAGCGCTGAATGATGGTGCCTGCTACCGCGAGCATAATGCCAGCTAATAATGCCGCAACTAAGCGAGGTATCCGCCATTCCAACAAAGACCAATCGCCATTGAATACTAGCCATTGCCAGCCGTGGCTTTGAATAGACAAACTGGCAAATAAACAAAACCCCACCAGCAATGTCCCGCCTGTCCATACAATGGCGGATTTGCTGAGGTGATGTATTTGCTGATTATGTCGGGTTAAGACGGTTTCCGCTTGGGCCTGATGACGAATGGCCAGCTTGGGTAGTAGCCATAACATAAGTGGTGCCCCCAGCGCTGCCGTGGCGGCTCCTGTCTGAACAACCATTGCCACCGTGTCTGGTAGTCGTTGAATCAATAAATCTGTCAGTGTTAGTAAGAGGGCGCCAAGTATCATGGACACTATTACTTTAGGTAGTAAACGACGGATGCCCATTAGCCGCGTAATAGCAGGGGCGGCGAGGCCAATAAAGCCAATCACGCCAACACTGGCGACCACCCAAGACGTCAGTAGTACCGCTAGACCAAGACAGACAAAACGGAGTTTAGTTAATGACACCCCTAAACTTTTGGCACCAGACTCGGTTAATTCTAATAAACTTAATGGCTTAAGGAATAAAAGCGCGACGAGCACTGCCGCAAGAATGCGTGGCCATAAATAGGTGACATTGCCCCAGCCCGTTTGCACTAGAGAGCCCGCTCCCCAGATCATTAAACCAGAGAGTTTTTCTTGATTGAGCATCAGCAATACGGTGCTGAAAGCACTGAAATAGAGATTAAGCACCAGACCCGCAATCACGACCACTGTGGGCGATAGGGCACGTCGCCAAGACAACAGAAAGACCAGCCCCATGGTAATGAGCCCTCCTGTTAAGGCAACCAGACTTTGAGAAAACGCCATCAGCCAAGGTGCATACAGTGTTGCCAGCATCAGGCTAAAGCTAGCCCCGCTAGCAATCCCCAAAGTAGAGGGTGAGGCAATGGGGTTTCTAAGTACCTGTTGCAACAACACCCCTGCCACCGCTAATGCGGCACCACACAATAAGGTGGTAAACAGGCGTGGCCACCAGGTTAATGACAACTCGACCGAGCGGCTAGACTGCCAGTTTGTCTGGAATAAGCTAGCAAAAGCATGGTTAAGCACACCGACGCTGTTTAGGTGGGCGCCTATTAACAAAGCGACCAGAACGGCAAGGAGCGCCATCAGCGTGAAAGGAAGCGTCCGCATCATTTGCTCTCCTGATGAATAGCAGTGGTTAATAGACGAGCAAAGCGTACCGTGGAAGGGATGGCGCCAAAGCTCCAAACGGGCGAGATTTTCAGCATCGGATGCCCAGTTTGTTTGACCAAGTATTGCCAGAAGGCATCCTGTCGTAGGTTCGCTTCCACACCTGCTGGTAATGGCTCGATGACGACAATTTGCCCTTTCACGCCAAGCAGTTTGTCAATGCCAACCAGAGAAAAGCCCCACTTATTGGTCTGTCGTTGCCACGCACTTTGTAAACCGATTTGCTGAGCGGCAATGCCATATAGGCTATTAGTGCCAAAGACTCGCACATGACGAGCGTCCATAAACTGCATCATCAACAAGGGTGGCGTATGGGTGGGAACCTGTTTAGAAAGGGTCGCCAACGTCGCCTGAGCCGATTGAATCAGTGATTTAGCGGCCGCTTCTCGGTGGGTGTCTTTCGCGAGGGTTTGCGTATAGGTTTTGAAGGCTTGCCATGAAACATCGCCTTTTTTATATAAGGCGATGTTTGTTACGGGGGCAATGCGGGATAATTGTGGTGTCAGAGACTGAAACATCGGAGAGATAAAAATACGCTCTGGTTTTAGTTCCGCCAATCGTTCCAAATTGGGTTGAGTGCGCAAGCCAAGATCGACGGTACGACTGGGAATGGCTGGGGATTTTACCCACGCGTTGTAGTCGGCTATCTGTGCCGCGCCAATGGGGTGAACGCCTAAGGCAAGCAGGGTTTCGATCTGCGTCCAATCTATGGTGGCCACTTTCATCTCACGCTCTTGTGCGACGGCGAAGTGGGTTGTAAACGTGATAGACAGCAGAAGCAAATAAGAAAAGGTACGTTTCATAACTTCCTACTTGGCTAGTAAGGCATGGCAACTGGATACCCTGCGGGGTGATCCGTAATGTGCATATTGATACCGTAGATGTCTTCTAGGGTTTGTGGTGTAAAGAGGCTCTCAATAGAGCCTGAGGCAATCATCTTTCCACTGTGCAGTGCGACGATATGATCGCAGAAGCGCGCTGCCATATTGATATCGTGGATAACAATAATCACACCAAGGGATAACTCGCGACTGAGTTTTTTGATCAGGTTAAGCATGTCTACTTGATGGGCAATATCTAAAGCAGATAGCGGTTCATCAAGTAGCAAATATTGCGTGCGCTGAGCCAGTAACATGGCGAGCCAAAGGCGTTGGCGCTCACCACCAGATAGGGTGTCAACTAAACGGTCCTGATAAGAGAGGGTATCGGTTAGCGCCATGGCTTCGTCGATGTATGTTTGATCCTGACGATTTAAACGGCCCAGCAAACCGTGCCAAGGATAACGACCAAACCCAACTAGGTCTCTGCCCGATAGGCTGTCCGTTGCTGGGGTTTGCTGAGGAAGATAAGCCACTTGTTGGGCAAATTGTTTATGGGACCAAGAGTCGATAGCTTGACCATTTAGCAGAATATGACCACGGGTTGCTGTTTGTTGTTGGGCGAGCAGCTTAAGAAGAGTGGATTTTCCTGATCCATTATGACCGACCAAGGCGTAAATTTTTCCAGGCTCAAAGGCCATGGAAAAGTCGGCCAATAAGGCGCGGCCATTCACGTCAAATCCTAATGCTTTCGACTCTATCATTCCATTCACTCTCTGCATTACATGTGGTGTCGATGTCTGAGGGCAATATTTTTATATAATAATGACGTTAATGCAAATCATTTTCATTTAAAGTGTAAGTATTTAGTACGCTGAGACCTTTGCTCGATGTCACGAGCGACGCCAAGACGCGGCAAAAACAGACAAGAAAGCGGAGTTTATCCCGATAAATGAGCATTTTGAGTCTGTTTTTAACAAAGTATTGGCAAGCACAGTAATCGTGCCAAGGTCTCACATTTTATGCATGATTTGGCATAAATAAGGCAATAGCCCTATCTATTTGTTGGGCTATTGCTTGGTTCGTGGGGAAAAGCAGATTTATTGAAAGGTCGCGATGAGCTTATTGTCAGTATATTGCAGACGAACTGGTAGAGGGGAAGAAATGGTTTCAAATTGACCTTGTAACTGGCGTCCCTCAATTAGCACGTAGCCTTTGCCTGCTTGAGGTTGAAAATGCGACAAATCTAAGGCCAATGTACCGCCAACGATAACCACGTTTCCTGAGGCTTGAATTTGGCTGGCGTCTTTATCCATGTCGATTTTAGTGGCCCCATTTAACTGAGTGTAGTTCGCGACCTTTAATGCACCTTTTGATGTCACATCCAAGATGCCATTTTTCAAATAGAGGTCGCCTTTACCCAATGCATGGATTGAGGCGGCTTCCAATACACCATTGTCGATAATCGTGCCACCATGATACTGATTGTTGCCCGTTAAAGTAAGAATACCGCAGCCTTTCTTCGTTAGTTTTCCCTTGCCAGAAATAGGATTACGCCACCAATCGTGAGCATTAAAGGCGCCTTTATTAGCGTCCATATTGACCGTAACATCCCCATTAAAGGCACCGTATCCATCGGCGGCGGTGACTAAATCTAAACGGCCCCAACCATTTGATTGATCCAGAATAGGATAGCCAGAGGGCACTTCTGTGGTTGCTAGAACCGCACGGCGTTGTGCTGGGCTTAAGTAAGGCTGTCTGGTGGCCAGTAAGAGTTCAGCCCCTGCTGGTACAATGGGCCCTTGGTGTAACTTTCCTGTCTGACTAAAACCATAGGTCAGTCGTGATCGATAAAGGGCTTTCATCGCTTCGTGATTGGCAAACTTATTGTTATCAAATACATGGGTATTGACCGTATCGCCAAGTATTAAACCTTGCGGGTGCAACACTTTGTTGTGAGCGAAATAATACAAGAATTGTCTGGCCGCGTAAGCTTGTTGACCAAAGTAGGATTGCGAGTCGTTATAGGCTCTTTGTGCATCCCCCTGAATGTGCCTTTGGGATAACGCGTAAGTTGCCACGGCTAAAGCGTGAATACGGCCACCGATCACGTCTACGGGGGAATGCATGCCCGCTTGAATGCGGCTCTCGCCTAATTGCGACGCCCGAGTAAGCATCTCTGAATAACGCTGTGGCAAGGCGTAAGCATAGGCCATGGCCGCTAAGTAACCAGCATTGGTGTGTCCACTTGGATAGGCGCCATCTTTACGGCGGTTTTCCTGATTATTGGCAACAACACTGCTCTCATGATGACGACGTGAGCACATCAGGCCAGGTACGACCTTTACTTCGGATTGGTATTGATCAATCAGCCAGTCCAAATGCACGGTACCATTTTGCTGTACACAAGAATAAGGCGCGGTGCCTAGGTAATGTATTCCGCCAGTTTTGTCCATACGCCATGGACGAGGGGTTGAATAAATATACTTTGAGGCACTCGTGGAAGCTGGGGCTAGCTCGCGAAAATCGTAAACCAGCTGATACACACTACCTAATGGTGCGTTTCGTCTCCCGGCAAACTTGATGTCATCATTATTCTTGGCATAGTAATGGGCGTTGCTAATAATGTCTTTGACGGTCGGCTGATCAATGTCTGTATAGGCGCCAGAAGCCGTTACATAGGCTTGTGTCAGAGGGCCATAGCCGTCAATCACACTGTAGTTTTTGCTGCGCTGATCATCCAAATAGGCGGCAATGGCTTGTTTCTCTGTGCGCTGCTGGGTGGCCTTGATCACATAAGCAATGTTTTCTTGCCAGATTTTTGGGTTCACAATGGCTTGGTTGGCAAAACTGCTTGGTCCATTGCTATTGGCGTCGTTTTGCCACCCCTTCAGCCCATTCGTCCAAATTTGATTCATGCCGATTAGTAGCGTTGCGATGGGGTTTTGCTCAATATTGTATTTCAAATTCCCTTTACTGTTGTTCGCACCATTTTGAATCACGGGCAAAGGGTAACCTACTTTAGGAACTGGAACCGTTTGTTCAAAGCCCAGCCCGATAGGCGGTAATGGTGTTGGTATTGTCGAGTTTGCCTGGGTGACGGAGCTGATGAAAAGTGTTAACCATAACGAACTTTTAATAGGAGAGAGTGTAAAGGGTGTTTTCATTATAAGTGGCTTCCTTGGACATCGAGCGAGAGTCGCGTTACTGTGAAAAGGTTAAGCTAAATGGGCAAGATGAAAGCTTAATGACAGCAATTTAAAAAATTCTTCAACGGAGGCGTTATGACAGTACAAAAGCTCAATGACAACGACGTTCAACAAGCCCTACATTCTCTTAATGAAAAATCCGATTCTAAATGGACATTGGAAGACGACAAGCTCAGTAAAACCTTCAAATTTAAAGACTTTCAGCAAGCCTTTGGCTTTATGACCCTGTGCGCGATTTATGCGGAAAAGAAAGATCATCATCCTGAGTGGTTCAATGTCTACAACACCGTCAAAATACAACTGACAACTCATGATGTGGGTGGGCTTTCTGAGAAAGATTTTGATCTGGCAAGTAAAATGGAAGGCAACGCGTCTTTCTTTACAAGGTAAAGTATTTCAGACGACATCCTTGTCATAGGATAAGCTAACTATTTTTGGAAACCAGTAATCTTTCTAAGGTCTTGACGGAGTTGGGCAAGAGTCCAACTTTTAAGTCGAAGGGCTGGAACAATTTGTTCACTATGTCCGCTGTATAGTTACCTTTGTTATTCTCATTCTCCGAAAGGGTTTTGCGGGAAACGCCAACGAGATTAGCGAAGTCTTCTTGTTTTAAACCGAGCACTTGAATGCGTAATATTTTCAGCGCTTCTCCTTGACTAATATCACCCAGAATCAATTGTTTGATGATGCGCTGCATGGTCTGTTGTTTGTCATCGTCAACAAGAGGTTGTGAATTCTTAGAGGCTCGTGCAATGGGGTTTTTTGTCTTGGTGTCGGTTGTCTCATCCAGTACGGCTAGGGTGTCATCAGTGACTGGAGTATGGCTTTTTTCTAAGGCTTGAATGGTTTCTTCGAGGGTTTCTTTCACGGCCTGCGTGGCTTCTTTTACGGGCGCAATGACCGATTCAACTTGTTCTAAAACTGTAGTGGGAGTAACGATGTCGGCCGATTTTTTTTTCTTACTCTTAGTTTTACCTTTTTGCTTGGCTTGGGCAGTTTTTTTAGACGCTTTTTTGCCCTTCTTTTTTGACTCTTTAGCTGGCGGGTAAACACTATCGATTTGGCCTTTCATTTTCATGTTACTACCTCATAAGTTCACTAATGATGACATGGATTGCGCTCTAATTTATAGCATAGTACGTTAATGTTACGTATGTGTTTCAAAGTAATTATCCATACAGGCTTTGCCATGCCGCTTGTCTAAAACCGTCAGTCCGAAGCCGTTAGGAAGTTACGTGTGGAGTGGCCTGTATCAATGACAAGGTCGTCATCCGAGCGATCTTTAAGTTTCACGCCAGATAGCTTCAATTGTTTGGCTTCTTTCAATAAATAAAACGCCTTGCGAGCCGCTTCCTGATAATTCAGTCCGGCAGGGCGAATGTTTGAGATGCAATTGCGATACGCATCGGTATAGCCGACTTTGCCTCCCCAAGTAAGATACAAGCCTAAACTGTCTGGTGAGCTTAATCCAGGACGTTCACCAATGAGCACCAACACGCATTTAGCGTTAAGGCGCTCACAAATATCATCGCCAATGGCGACGCGGCCTTGTTCTACTAGGCATAAAGGAGCGATTGTCCAAGAAGGCGACTGATTGCCTAATATGGAAAACAAGGCATTGAGAAAGGGCTGGGTATTTTGCTCAATGGCTAGAGAAGATAGTCCATCCACAACGGCAATCACTAGATCATACCCTTGTGGATAACTGGCTTGGTGTTCATCTAAAAGTCGGGCGGATTCATCATCCAGTCGTCGACCATAATCAGGACGCTGCAAGTAAATCGCACGATCTGCTGCTCGGCTGTGTAAAAACAAAGGCGCAGACTGAGGAGCCCAATCCTGTGCCATAAGTTGAGTCGCGAGTCCTTTGCTATCCAAATGGGTATGCACCGCGTCAATTGCCTGGGCATGAGCCAATTGAAAGGCTAATAAGTGCTTTGTCGGTACGCTAATACCGGAACGTCCCAGACCCACACGGGCATCCGTAAAGGCATTGAGTTTGTGCCATATATTCTCTGTCACCGCTTCGTTTGATGGTGGCTCGGAAGACAGTGTTGAATCCATTCGATTTTTCGTATCGTCTGTGCCCATTATTGGCCTCCAATCAGACGGTTTAAGGGCTTATAGAAAGCATCGGGTAATTGCTGATTCAAAACAAACTGTTCGTTGTTCTTAAAAATCCCCATCTTGGCGAGCCAAGCATCGAACTCGGGGGCGGGTTTTAGCCCCAGTGCTCTTCGAGCATATAGGGCGTCGTGGAATGAAGTTGTCTGGTAGTTGAGCATGATGTCGTCCGAACCAGGAATCCCCATCACGAAAGTGCAACCAGCGACGCCGAGCAACGTTAGTAAGTTGTCCATGTCGTTTTGATCGGCTTGAGCATGGTTGGTATAGCACACATCACATCCCATAGGTAAGCCAAGTAGCTTGCCACAGAAGTGGTCTTCGAGCCCCGCTCGGGTAATTTCTTTGCCATCGTATAAATATTCAGGACCGATAAAACCGACAACCGTGTTAACCAGTAGCGGACTGAATTTACGTGCCACAGCATAGGCTCGCGCCTCACAGGTCTGTTGATCCAAACCATGATTGGCGTTGGCCGATAACGCGCTGCCCTGTCCTGTTTCGAAATACATGACGTTGTTGCCGACGGTGCCCCGTTTGAGGGATAAGGCGGCTGCCTGTGCCTCAGCTAAATTGGCAAGGTTAAACCCAAAACTGTCATTCGTCGCTTGTGTACCACCAATGGATTGGAACACCAAATCTACAGGAGCCCCTTGCTCGATGCATTCGAGTGTATTGGTAACATGGGTTAACACGCAGGATTGGGTGGGGATCTCATAATGCTGAATGACCTCGTCCATCATTTTGATTAAGCGCGTTGCTTGTTGCACATTGTCTGTCGCGGGGTTAATGCCGATGACGGCATCTCCGTTAGCATAGAGCAGGCCATCCAACATGCTCGCCGCGATACCGGTTAAATCGTCCGTCGGATGGTTGGGTTGTAAGCGGGTGGATAAATGACCCGGTAAGCCAATGGTGTTGCGAAATGCCGTTTTTACATGACATTTTTTCGCCACGAGAATGAGGTCTTGGTTACGCATAATTTTACTGACAGCTGCCGCCATTTCTGGTGTGACACCAGGGCGGATTTGCGTGAGTATCTCGCTAGTAGCCAAATCACTTAATAGCCAATCTCGAAAACCACCGACCGTCAGGTGAGATATAGGAGAAAAGGCCTGTTGGTCATGCTCGTCAATGATTAACCGAGTAATTTCATCGTCTTCATAGGGAACCAAAAGTTCTTCAAGGAAAAGCTTAAGTGGTACATCGGCTAATGTCATCTGCGCGACAGCGCGTTCTTCCGCGCTTTGGGCGGCGACCCCTGCTAGTCGATCTCCCGAGCGAGCGGGGGTGGCTTTAGCCATTAAATCAGCAAGGTTAACAAAGCCAAAGGTGCGTTCACCAAGGGTATAGCGAAAGGAAAACTTGGAGTCTGAATGGTTCATCAGTCAGTTACGCCTCTTATTATTTCGACGTTAAGTATAGAACGGTGACCTGTTAATGCATAAAAGGTAGTACGTTGTTGAACGTACCACCTCTATGCTGACATGCAAAGTAGTCGCCAGTTTAGATCGAGTTGGAACCACTTAACATGACATCGCCCTGTGCGTTGTCCCGTTGGTGTTTGGTAAGAGAGAAATAAATAAAACCGATGACCATAAAGCCTAAGAAAATCAGTGCGATAACAAGGTTAAACCACACCATCGCAATCAAGCAGACGACAGCTAGGGTCAACGCAATCGCTGGTACGACAGGGTACCCTGGGGCACTGAAAGTACGTTCTAGATTAGGCTCCGTTTTACGCAGCTTGAACAGGCTTAACATGCTGATGATGTACATCACAATGGCCCCAAATACCGCCATGGTAATCATGGCTGCGGTTAAACTCATACCTTGTAGGTTGATAATGCCATCACTGTAAATGGCGGCAATACCAATGATTCCGCCAGCGATAATGGCACGGTGCGGTGTTTGAAAACGCGACAATTTAGCCAGACTAGCAGGTAAATAACCAGCGCGAGCCAACGCAAAACCTTGACGAGAATAACCCAGGATAATGCCGTGGAATGAGGCGACAAGGCCAAACAAGCCAATCCAGACCAACATATGTAACCAGCCAGAATGTTCACCGACAACCATTTTCATGGCTTGTGGAAGTGGGTCGTTGATGCTGGAAAGTGCTGTCCAATCACCCGCGCCGCCAGCCATAATCATCACGCCCATGGCCAAGAAGACCAAGGTCAGAATGCCACTAACGTAGGCTTTGGGAATGGTACGTTTGGGGTCTTTCGCTTCTTCGGCAGCCATGGCAGCCCCTTCTATCGCTAAGAAAAACCAGATGGCAAAGGGAATGGCTGCAAAAATGCCTGACATGGAGCCCAATGAGAAGGTGTTGGAGCCGGCCCAGCCATT
The DNA here is from genome assembly GCF_056173505.1 of Marinomonas sp. 63XJN7_7_ISO-PGPR-S23-202. NCBI lineage: Bacteria > Pseudomonadati > Pseudomonadota > Gammaproteobacteria > Oceanospirillales > Oceanospirillaceae > Marinomonas > Marinomonas sp. 63XJN7_7_ISO-PGPR-S23-202. Next base: position 459,816 of record NZ_CM149677.1, read on the forward strand.
AATAACAAAGTTGCTAAAGCTAAAACCTGGGGCGACGACACCCATAAACACAAGCAGCTCGATGACCGCCAGTACGGTGACAATCAGCTCAAAGGTGGCGGCAATTTTAACCCCCAGAATATTTAGCCCCATAAAAATAATATAGGCTCCAACGGCCGCTGTTTTCGGGTCTAATTCAGGGAATTGAACATTTAAATAAGCGCCAATGGCCAGCGCGATGGCGGGTGGCGCAAAGACAAATTCGATTAAGGTGGCAAGCCCCGCTATCAAACCACCTTTTTCGCCAAATGCCCGTCGACTATAGGCAAACGGTCCACCCGCATGGGGAATGGCGGTGGTTAATTCGGTAAAGCTGAAGATAAAACACGTGTACATAATGGCAACAACAACGGCGGAGATCAAAAAACCTAATGTACCAGCGACTCCCCAACCATAGCTCCAACCAAAATACTCTCCAGAGATAACGAGCCCAACGGCGATGGCCCATAAATGTATGGTACCTAACGTGGGTTTTAGTGTTTGTGTTGTCATTGTGACCTCTCAACATATGTTATTCGTCCTCTACAAACTCAGTTTGTAAAGATCCTGTTCCACTTGAGGGGGAGTTGCTCCCACTCACGCAAAGTTCCGTTTACTTGAATACATGACTTATGCGACTAAAAAGTCTTTTGAGCGGCATAAGTTTTGCTGGTTACACAATAATAATTATGTTCGTCATTCTGTTAACGAATAATGGCAAAATTATTAATATCTAATAATTTCAGTAGGTTATGGTTTTAAAGAGCTATTTTGGCAAGATAAATGACCATGCTACAGGAAAAGTATATGCTGTTTGAATCCACTTTTGCACCGAATAAGGGCGTTCCGCTTCATGTATCCGACGCATATGATGCCGACCTGCATGCCAGCAACCTCACCAATTGGCAACAAGAATACGACCAAATTAGTCGAGGGCGTTTCTATGGGCGCATTATTGAGCTGCCATTAAGCGGTCTACAAGTTTTCCGCGAACATACTAGTCAGGCATTGCAGCAAAAATGTGTGGTCTGGCCGGATTCCATTTGGTTGGGAATTCCTTTAGTGGGTCAAGAGGAAAGCCGCATTAACGGTTTGACGATTCGGCCAGACACCATTATGTGTCGGCCTGGTGATTGTGAGTTTCAGCTAACGACGCCTCAGAATTACGACCTCTATGGGTTAGTAGTGGATCGTGAGTCTTTGGTAAACATGGCAAATATTCATGGAGTTGATCTGAATTGGCGAGAACTGACCGCCTACGGACGCCTTGGCGTCCCCAATAAAACCCTGGCCGATGTGCGTTTTTTGCTGGCTCGCTTATTATCTACTCACAATACCGCGACCCCGCCGCGTTTGCAGCACGACATTATCATGATGGCCTTGCTGGAAGTGCTGAAAGTGGAAACGCCTAAGCCTGCGAAAACGCAAAGTTATTTCCATCGAAAACGAGTGGTTGATGTGGCGCGTCAATTTTTAGATAACCATTTGGACGAGCCCGTTACCATCACGCAACTGTGTGAAGTCTGCAGCGTGAGCCGCCGAACCTTGCAGTACAGTTTTGAAAGTATTCTAGGTGTGAGTCCAATTCAATATTTGCGTGCTAGTCGGCTTAATGGTGTACGACGTTCATTACTTCATGCAACAAACGGACAAACCGTCAGTGATATTGCCACCCAATGGGGCTTTTGGCACCTAAGTCAATTCGCCAAAGATTACAAACAATTGTTTGCTGAAAACCCATCACAGACGTTGGAGTTTCGGGCTTTAGAATAAGGTGAGTTTTTCATATAAAGCGGGATTCACTTGGATTTAACTCTAAAGTATGCTCTATGAGATGGATGAGAAAGGCCGACCCTGTAACAGATTCTGTGTAACTGCCATTTAGTTAAGGTGCTTTTCGAGACGCTCCTCGAACTCAATAATAAATCGACTCATTGCTTGGCGCCAGTTCTGAATTGGCATCGTCCATTTCTTACTGGCTTCTTTAATGGCAAGGTATACCATTTTCCTCGCAGAATCATCGCTTGGGAAGACTTTACGTTTTTTAATGGCTCTACGGATAACACTGTTCAGGGACTCAATCGCATTCGTTGTGTAGATCGCTTTTCGGATATCGTCAGGGTAATTAAACAACGTATTGAGGTGATGCCAGTGATTGCGCCATGATTTGGTAATTTGCGGGTATTGATCGTCCCAGATGTCGCCGAAACGATCTAACTCTAGCAAGGCTTCTTCTTCCGTTGCGGAGCGGTAAACTTGCTTTAAATCCGCCGTCACTGCTTTATAGTCTTTCCATGATACATATTTCAATGAGTTGCGTACCATGTGTACGATGCACAGTTGGATGTTAGTTTGTGGGAAAACAGCATTGATGGCTTCTGGGAAGCCTTTTAGACCATCAACACAAGCGATGAGAATATCTTCTACGCCGCGCTGCTGAAGCTCAGTGAGGACGTTGAGCCAGAACTTCGCACCTTCGTTCTCCGCAATCCACATGCCCATGAGTTCTTTATGACCTTCAGTGTTGATACCGAGTGCCAAGAAGATCGATTTATTGATGACGCGTTTATCTTGGCGGATTTTCAACACAATACAATCAAGATACACAATGGGGTAGATGGCATCCAAAGGGCGTGCTTGCCATTCAGTCACTTGCTCAATGACCGCATTGGTAACGCGTGATACCAGTGTTGGAGATATCTCGGCACCATACCATTCATCGAAGGCATTGACGATGTCTCGGGTACTCATGCCTTGCGCATAGAGCCACAGGATTTTATCGTCCATAGAAGTGAATCGGGATTGGTGTTTTTTGACCAGCTTGGGTTCAAAAGAGCCTTCTCGGTCACGAGGCGTATCCAGTTCAAACTCACCATCTTCCGTCTTAATACGCTTGCTATTCTTGCCATTACGACTATTGGTTGAGGTGGACTTTTGATGTCTCTCGTAACCCAGATGGTCATCCATTTCTGCATTCAATGCCGCTTCAACGGTAATCTTCTTCAGCATTTGGCTAAATTCGTTGAGATCCTCAGGCGTTTTAATTCCCTTGGCGGCTTCTTTTGCGAACGCTTCAAGTTCTTTTTTGTTCATTTGCATCTACCTATCCTTAATTCTTAATAGAATATGTTGTGGTAGGCAGTTACACAAAATTAGTTACAGTCTCGAAAGGCCTCGTATTACAATGGTGATATGGCTTTTCTTCTGTATGAATGATCTATTTGAACGACAAGATCTGTACTATTTCCTTACCATAAATTCGCAATTTCTAAATTTTGTGATGAAATATAGCTTAATATGTAATATTATCGTCAATTAGGTTACAAGGATGTTGCTTTTTATATCTGCTAATTATTTACCTTTTTGACTCTTTTATTCTCATTGATTTCATAAACGCTTCAAAATATCTGATTGACATATATTTGTAACTTTTCTTGTAACTACTTTTTTCGAAAAACCTTGTATTTATATGGAGTTACAAGTCAATGAACCGTTCATTTCGCTTAGTTTGGAATGCTGTGCTCGGGTTGTGGGTTGTTGCTAGTGAAGCTGCAAAGGGTAGAACTAAAACTATTTCCAGTACAAAAGTTCTTACTAAAGGCAAACGTGCCCAAGAAATCGCCATGATATTGTTAACCACAGGCGTTGCTGTTATTTCAGCGCCGACTTGGGCGGATACGTTAACATCGAATAATACTGGAACAGATTGGGCTACTGCAGCTAACTGGGATTCCACTGCTAATGTTGGAACTGCAACAAACCCACCTACCGATACTGACGATATTATAGTCATTGGACAAGCGGATAATAGTAGTGCAGTTGTTGTATCGAATGATGAAAAAGCAAAATCTCTAATCGTGGGTCAAGAAGCAACAGCCGGACATCTTAAAATTTCTAGCGATAAAACTCTTACCGTATCAGGTTCAACAGAGCTAAAAAACGGTAGCATTGAAGTCGAAGGTACATTAGACACTAGTTCAATGACTGTTTCAGGTGATCTAACGTTAAAAAATGGCGGTCGTCTTAATGCAACTAGCAGAACTCTATCACTTGTCAATGGTGGTACACTTAATATTGGTGGCTCTCAAGGCGAAAGTGCTACTTCCGCTGGTGTGTTGGATTTAGGTAGAATTGAGACCGAAAAAAATACTAAAATTTCTTTTAATCATACCAACCATGTAAATCATGCTGATTACGTTTTTTATACTGGAATTGGTGGCTCTGGCTCCGTTGATATAAAATCTGGTACAACAGTTTTAGTTTTGAATTCAACTGGGACTAATTACTCTGGACAAACAACTATCACAGGTGGAGTGCTAAAAGCAGATTCAGATTTTGCTTTTTCTTATAAATCTGATTTTGTTGTGGATGGTGGCACTCTTGATTTAAATGATAGAAATCAAACTTTGGCCACACTAGCTAGTACTTCAGGATCTACCGCTGGCACTATTGATATTGGGGCGGGAAGACTATATCTGAGCGATTATATTAATGACGATAAAGTTTTTTCTGGGAGAATTGTTGGTACAAGGGAAGGGGAATTTGATAAAGGCGGATCTGGCAAGCTTACATTAACGGATGAGAATACATTCAAAGGTACGATGCGTATTTCTGCTGGTACTTTATCTATTGCATCTCAGGGCAATTTAGGAACAGGTCAGTTGATTCTGGGCGGCGGCACGTTAAACATAACATCCGATATAACAGATTTTAGTAAACATATTCAACTCTCGTCCTCCAGACTTTTTAATTCTTCAGGTAATGATAATACTATCAGTGTATTAAAGGATAAGAGTGTCACTGTTTCGGGAATCATCTCCGCTGATGGAACCGCCTTTAGTGATGGAGCACTAACCAAATCGGGTGAAGGTAAGCTCATATTAACCGCAGAGAATACATATAAAGGCAAAACGACTATTTCTAGAGGAACCTTGTCTATTGCGTCTCAGAGCAACATGGGTGCTGGTGACTTGATCCTGAATGGTGGCACGTTGGAAGTTACTGATAACGTTGAAAACTTCAGCAAAACTATTTCAACAACGGATGCGAATAGTGCTATAGACGTTGCAGACGATAAAAGTGTCGCAGTCTCTAGTGTTATTTCTGGCACGGGAGGGTTAACTAAATCCGGTGCTGGCACGCTGACCTTAAGTGGCGCAAATACCTATTCTGGTGGTACGACCATTTCCGGTGGTACTTTGTTGATTGCAACTAAGGATAATCTAGGTAGTGGCGACCTAACTTTGGGCAACGGTACATTGGAGGTAACAGGTAGTACAACACTTGTCAATGCAGTGAATTTGACGGCTGATGCTGGTAAAACAAGTACTGTCAGCGTTGCAGGCGATGAAAATGTTACAGCTTCTGGCCAAATTTCTGGATCTGGAGCACTGACTAAATCCGGTGCGGGCACGTTAGTATTATCCAATACCGGTAATTCTTACTCTGGAGCAACGACCGTTACTGACGGAACCTTGAAAGCAGTAGCTGACGATGCATTATCTGCAAACTCAGATTTTATTGTCAACGGCGGCACGCTTGACTTAGGCAACAATAATCAAACGTTAAAATCGCTAGCAGGTAACTCCTCTGATGCTGAAGTCAATCTTGGAAGCGCGACCTTATCGCTAAATCAGGCGAGTAATACAGACTACAAAGGGAAAATAACAGGTACGGGGGCACTGACTAAATCCGGTACGGGCACGCTGACGTTATCGGGAGCGAATACCTACACAGGTAATACCACGGTTAGTGGAGGGAATTTACAGCTAGGTGATGGTACGACAGATGGGTCTATCACCAGCAATGTCTCCGTAGCGGATGGCGCTGGCATTATTTTTAACAATCAAGACGCTCAGAACTATAGTAATGTCGTTTCAGGTGCGGGCACACTGACGAAATCGGGTGCGGGCACGCTGACCTTAAGTGGCATAAATACCTATTCTGGTGCAACGACCGTCGTGTCAGGAACCTTGAAAGCAGGTACAGTTAGTGCCTTTTCTTCAAACTCAGGTTTTATTGTCAACGGCGGTACGCTTGACTTAGGTAACAATAATCAAACGTTAAAATCGCTAGCGGGTAACTCTTCTAATGCTGAAGTCAACCTTGGAAGCGCGACCTTATCATTGAATCAGGCAAGTGATACAGAATACAAAGGGGAAATAACAGGCACTGGCGCATTGACTAAATCGGGTTCGGGTACGCTGACGTTAAGTGGCACAAATACCTATTCTGGTGGTACGACCATTTCAGGTGGTTCGTTGACAGGCACCACCACCAGCTTGCAAGGGGATATTGTTGATAATGCGTCGTTGATTTTTGATCAAAACGCGGATGGTACTTACGCAGGCAATGTATCAGGTACGGGAGCACTGACTAAATCTGGTACGGGGGATGTGACCTTAAGTGGCGAAAATACTTATTCTGGTGGTACGACTATTTCAGGCGGCTCGTTGACAGGCACCACCACCAGCTTGCAAGGGGATATTGTCGATAATGCGTCGTTGATGTTTGACCAAAGCACGGATGGTACCTATGCAGGCAATGTATCTGGTACGGGAGCACTGACTAAATCTGGTACAGGGGCTGTGACCTTAAGTGGCACAAATACCTATTCTGGTGGTACGACTATTTCAGGTGGTTCGTTGACAGGCACAACCACCAGCTTGCAAGGGGATATTGTTGATAATGCGTCGTTGATTTTTGACCAAAGCACGGATGGGAGCTACGCAGGCAATGTATCTGGTACAGGAGCACTGACTATATCTGGTACAGGGGGTGTGACCTTAAGTGGCACAAATACCTATTCTGGTGGTACGACCATTTCCGATGGTACCTTGTCGATTGCAACTAAGGATAATCTAGGTAGTGGCGACCTAACTTTGGGCAACGGTACATTGGAGGTAACAGGTAGTACAACGCTTGCCAATGCAATGAATTTGACGGCTGATGCTGGTAAAACAAGTGCTGTCAGCGTTGCAGGCGATGAAAATGTTACAGCTTCTGGCCAAATTGTAGGATCAGGTTCACTGACTAAATCCGGTGCGGGCACATTAGTATTATCCAATACTGGTAATTCTTACTCTGGAGCAACGACCGTTACAGCAGGAACGTTGAAAGCAGGGGCTGAAGATGCATTATCTGCAAACTCAGATTTTATTGTCAACGGCGGTACGCTTGACTTAGGCAACAATAATCAAACGTTAAAATCGCTAGCGGGTAACTCTTCTAATGCTGAAGTCAACCTTGGAAGCGCGACCTTATCATTGAATCAGGCAAGTGATACAGAATACAAAGGGGAAATAACAGGCACTGGCGCATTGACTAAATCGGGTTCGGGTACGCTGACGTTAAGTGGCACAAATACCTATTCTGGTGGTACGACCATTTCAGGTGGTTCGTTGACAGGCACCACCACCAGCTTGCAAGGGGATATTGTTGATAACGCGTCGTTGATGTTTGATCAAAGCACGGATGGTACCTACGCAGGTGATGTATCAGGTACAGGGTCCCTGACTAAATCCGGTGTGGGTGCACTGACCTTAAGTGGCACAAATACCTATTCTGGTGGTACGACCATTTCAGGCGGTTCGTTGACTGGCACCACCACCAGTTTGCAAGGGGATATTGTCGATAACGCGTCGTTGATGTTTGACCAAAGCACGGATGGGAGCTACGCAGGCAATGTATCAGGTACGGGAACACTGACTAAATCGGGTACAGGTGACGTAACCTTAAGTGGCACAAATACCTATTCTGGTGGTACGACTATTTCAGGCGGTTCGTTGACAGGCACCACCACCAGCTTGCAGGGGGATATTGTTGATAATGCGTCGTTGATTTTTGATCAAAGCACGGAGGGTACCTACGCAGGCAATGTATCAGGTACGGGCACATTGACTAAATCCAGTGAGGGCACGCTGACGTTATCGGGAACTAACACTTATAAAGGTATGACAACAGTCAGTGCGGGTACATTACAACTTGGCAACGGTGGATCAACGGGGTCAGTGGCGGGCGATATTGCTCTTGCAACTAATACCAATTTGAATTTCAACCGTACTGATGACTTTGTCTTTGGTGGCCATATTACTGGTGATGGTAATGTCGTTATTAACTCAGGCACTGTGTCTTTTGCTAATGGTACAGGTGGGAACTCGTTGACGAATAAGGCAACCCTGTCAATTGCGGATGGTGAGACAACTACTATTGGTGGGAATTACACACAAGAGGCAAGCGCTAATCTGAAAATAGGTGCAAGCAGCTTGACGAGTTTCGGTAGACTAAACGTCGTGAATACGGCTACTTTTGCAAGAAACGCCAAAATTGATGTGGATGTTAACAAAATTAACAGCCTAGCTTCTGGTACCATGACAAACGTTGTCGAAGCGGGCACTTTACATTCTGATGGTTTTGTTGTGACCGATAACTCAGCTTTGTTTGATTTCACAGCCAGTGCCGTTGGTAACAATATTAATATAACTGCTGTTAATAAAATCACTGTTCAAAAATATGTTCAAAATCAAGCTTTTAAAGCAGGTTTTGGCGCTGCTAAAGTACTCGATAGCTTTGTTCAAGGCGGTAATACAGGTACAGGTATGGGAGATGTTGTCACTGCATTAGGTAAGCTTTCTACTGGGCAGCAGGTAAGCGAGGCCGTTGCTCAAACTTTACCGCTACTAGAGGGGGTAAGCGCACAGGTGTCCAGTAGTGTGATGCACGGCAATAGCAATATTATAGCAGCGCGTCAATCTGGTGCGTCGTCGGGCGATGGTTTCATTTCAAACAAACATGCTTGGGTGAAGCCAATAGGCAGTTGGGCAAACCAAAACTCACGTAATGGGGTGAGTGGTTACAAGGCACATAGTTACGGCGTGATTGGTGGCATTGATGGAGATATCAATGATAAGACAACGGTGGGGCTATCACTGTCTTATGTAAACAGTTCGGTTAATGGTAAAGGGTTAAGTGCCACAAATAAGGCTGATATTGATGCGTACCAAGCGACCCTCTATGGTCAACGTCGTTTAGGTAAGGACTTCCATCATCTTGATATAACTTGGCAGGCAAGTGTTGGTCTAAACCGAAATGAAGGGACACGAGATATTAACTTTATGAGTACGAAGGCCAAGTCTGATTACAATAGCTATACAAGTCACCTAAGTACGGGAATTGGTCGAACCTTTGCGATTAACAGCGATACAAGTCTAATGCCAAGCATCCGAGCAGATTATTCTTATATCAAAGACGATAGCTACAAAGAAACCGGAGCGAATGCGTTAAATTTGAACGTTAACGGCAATACTACGAACGCTTTTGTTATAACCGCTCAAGGTGATCTTAATCAGCGACTTAGTAGTAGCCTAACTTTGGCGGCGAATGTGGGTGTGGGTTATGATCTGATTAATGATCAGTCTAATTTGGTATCTTCTTACGCAGGTGGTGGCCCTACCTTTACAACAGAAGGTTTGAAGCAATCTCCATGGTTAATGAGTGCTGGTTTAGGTATGAATTACGCACTGAATGATGAAACACATATCATCGTGCGTTATGACCTAGAAGGTCGTACGGATTTCTTGAGCCAAACTGCATCGGCTAAAGTTAGATGGATGTTCTGATGATGCCACTTTTTTAAGTGGCTAAGTTGTTATTAGAAAGACCTCACCTCAATATGAAGTGAGGTTTTTTTATAAAAAAATAGAGGATGTGGTGTGAGAGGATTTTCTTGTGGTTTTATTGTGCTGCTTACATTATTGATGCAAGGGTGCGCTCATTTCTCAGTCGCGAGTAGAATTAAAAATGCCGACCTTATTGCTGACAAAGCAGGGTGGAAAGCGGATACCTTGCATACTCAGTTTTTTAATATTGAAAGCTATGCGCCCTCTTCAAAAACTAATAAAACGGTCAAACATCATATTAAAAAAAATGAGACGTTAACCGTTTATATTGAAGGCGATGGGCTGGCGTGGGTTAGCAGGACACAGCCGTCTTCTAACCCAACACCAATGAATCCTCTCGCCTTAAAGTTGGCCCTGAAAGATCATGGTAATGTGGTCTATTTAGGAAGACCTTGCCAGTATGTTGAAAGTAAAAATTGCACTCAAAAATACTGGACAAACGCCCGTTTCGGGCCTGAGGTTGTGGCATCGATGGATCAGGCTGTGTCATTGGTAAAAACAAAATTCCATGCAAAGAACATTATTCTCGTCGGTTATTCTGGTGGTGGTGCTATTGCTGCTTTAGTTGCTGCAAGACGTCATGATGTTGTGCGTTTGATTACGGTTGCCGGTAATTTAGACCCTAAAAAATGGACACAGTTACTCGATATAACGCCTTTAACAGGGTCTCTGAATCCAGCTGATTATTGGCGAGAATTGATGAATATCCCGCAACTTTTGCTAATAGGGGGAAAAGATAAAACCATTCCTTTAGCCGTTGATGAGTCTTACCGGGATCGTTTTCCTAAAGGAAAACAACCTCAAATTAAAGTCGTTCCGGATTTTAATCATCACTGTTGCTGGTCGACCCAATGGCCTGAACTAATGCATTAGCTATAGGTTTATTAATGAAGACTAGTAATAGTTTGATTTCCACTCAATGGGGCTTTTGGCATCTAAGTCAATTCGCCAAAGATTACAAACAATTGTTTGGCGAGCGCCTTCTACAACTCTCTCTTGCCACGTAGCCAGAGGAGCTGAGGTTTTCTAATTTTGATGTTGTTAGGTCACTTCCATCGAGCATGGGGTTTGTCATAAGTGTATTTGTTATGTTATAACATAATTATCTTGGCGTATTGAATTCCATCAAATCGTTAATCTTAGATCTATCAATCACTTTTCTTCATGTAGGGCATTATATGAATGAACATCCAATGAGTCGCTTTACGAATAAAAAATTGCCAGTCACTGTGTTGTCTGGTTTTCTTGGTGCAGGTAAAACCACCTTACTCAACCATATTTTAACCAATCGCGAAGGCCGACGGGTTGCTGTGATTGTGAATGACATGAGTGAGATCAATATTGATGCTGCCTTGATTCGAGAAGGAGGAGCAGAGCTTTCTCGTACCGATGAAAAAATGGTTGAAATGAGCAATGGCTGTATCTGCTGTACGTTAAGGGAAGACTTGCTTATTGAGGTAGAGCGACTTGCCAAGGAAGGAAGATTTAATCAGTTGGTGATTGAATCAACCGGTATTTCAGAGCCGTTACCCGTTGCGGAAACTTTTACTTTTGAAGGGGAAGATGGCCGTTGTCTGAATGAGGTGGCACAACTGGATACTATGGTGACCGTGGTAGATGCGTTTAATTTTCTTCGTGATTATAGCTCACAAGATGATTTACAGACTCGTGGGGAATCGTTAGGGGAGGAAGACGACCGAACAGTCGTTGATCTACTCATTGAGCAAATTGAGTTTTGCGATGTGATGGTCATTAATAAAGTTGATTTGGTGAGCGAAGAAGATCGAGACCGACTGATAGCGATTCTACGTAGCTTGAATCCAAGGGCGAAAATTGAAATTTCTCAGTTTGGTAAGGTGCCATTAGACCGTGTTTTAAATACAGGACTGTTTGATTTTGAACAAGCCTCTTTAGCGCCCGCTTGGCTGCAAGAAATTCGTGGTACCCATGTACCAGAAACGGAAGAATATGGCATTAGTAGCTTTGTTTACAGCGCACGTAGGCCATTCCATCCAAGCCGTTTTTATCACCTTGTTAACCAAGATTGGCCGGGAGTCGTGCGTTCAAAAGGGTATTTTTGGTTAGCATCAGATCCAACCAAAGCGGGGTCTTGGTCGCAAGCGGGGGCCGCTGCACGACACGGCCCTGCGGGGTATTGGTGGGTCTCTGTGCCAAAAGATCGCTGGCCACAGGATGAAGAGTCAGTTGCTTGGATCCATGAAAAATGGCATGACGAGGTGGGCGATGCCCGTCAGGAGTTGGTTTTAATCGGCATGGATATGGATGAAGATGCCTTGCGAGCCAATTTGGACGCTTGCTTGCTAACCGATGAAGAAATGGCACAAGGGCCAAAAGTATGGGTGGGTTGGGAAAACCCTTTTTCAGAATGGGATTAAGCCTGTGGAGCGCCTTATTTTTATAAGGCGTTCTTTCTAAGGAATAGAAAATACCAATGATACGCTTCCGATGTCACGGTTGGCGAACTTACAGCAGATCAAATTGTTTACTACAACAATGTAAAGCGTGGTAAAACAAGAGAATCGCTTCAGCCTAAGAGTATTGTCATTGGAGAGCAAAATGAGTGTGCAAATTCGCCCCGCTGTTATTGAGGATTTAGCGGCCTTAACCGATCTTTATAATCACTACATTGTAAATACCCCTACGACCTTTGATATAGAGCCATACACCTTGGAAAGCAGAGCCGTTTGGTTTTCGCAGTTTGACACAACGGGTCGATACCGATTACTGGTCGTGGAGCAGGACGATGAAGTGATTGGCTACGCTTGCAGTAGCCGATTCAAGCCCAAACGTGCCTATGAAACGTCTGTGGAAGTGAGTATTTATCTCGATCCCAATACCAAAGGTCGAGGGTTGGGAACCGCGTTATACCTTGAATTATTTGAGCTGTTGGAAGCAGAAGACGTGCATCGTGCCTACGCTGGCATCACCTTACCGAATGAAGCATCACAAATTATCCATGAAAAGTTTGGTTTTGAATCCGTTGGCGTTTACCGGGAAGTAGGGCGAAAGTTTGGCCAATACTGGGATGTGGAGTGGTTTGAGAAAACGATAGGTTGAGCCGGTGGAAAGCCTAACATTTTCGTGTCAGTTAGGCTTAGACATTGTTATTTATTTGCTTGAATGGGGAGATACAACATGTGTTGTTCTTTTGCGCAGTAAAAACTTGTCACCGGTTTCTGCCAAAATCACGCCTGCTAGAATGCTGAGGGCACCGATAGCACCTGATAGACCAAGCTTTTCACCCAGAATCAGCCAAGCTGTTAGGTAAGCAAATATGGGCTCTAGAGTGAATACTAAAGCGACTTTATAATCAGGTAATAATTTCTGACAGGCTGATTGTGCCCAGTAGGCGTAAGCGGTCCCAAGTAAGCTCGCTATCAAAATAGTGGCTAAAACAATGGGAGAAAAAATGCATTCTTGCCAACTAAGTGGTGGATTCCCAGCTAGGTAAAACGCAGGGTTGGGGGAAACAAACGCGCTAATGGCACTGTAAACCCCCACCGCGAATAACTGAATGATGGTAAGTGGGATGATCGGCAGAGAGACGACAAAGCGTCCCGTTAAAAGCATATGAACGGCAAACGCAAATGCACAGATTAGGACGATATAGTCCCCTTTATTAAACGCTAATTTGTCTCCGACTGTGAGTAAATAGAGGCCTATCGTTGCCAGGATAATCCCTAACCAAACAAAGCGATTCGCGCGAGTTTTAAAGAGTAAAAAGCCTAATATAGGGACTAATGGTGTCGCTAGGCTGGTGATAAAACCAGCATTCGATACGCTGGTGTATTTGAGCCCTTCTGTTTGTGTATAAAAGGCAATAAATAGCACAAAACCAAGCGTGGCTCCTTTGCCAAGTAAAGGGCGTATTTGTGCTCTTAACACTTTCTCTTTTGAGAGTAAAAGCAAAGGGATAAGTGATAAGCCTGCTAATGTAAAACGTACTGCATTAAAGGTATTAACCGGAATAACCTTCATTGCCAAATCAATTAAAGTGAACTCAGACCCCCATATGAAGGTCACCAATATAAGTGTGACCAGCGCTGTTCGTGGGGTTTTGATGACCATAACTACCTCATGCTTCCTATCGGCTTATCAGCGTCTATGCGAATTTTCCCTAGTGAAAAACGAGGAATTATTTCAGGTGCACGCTTATCATAGGGGGTAGCATACGATAGTTCCTTCTCGATCTATATACCTATTATTGGTAAGGCTTCCATAGTACATAATTGTTGTGATGGTGAGAACGCAGCTTCCATCGTTAGGGCCTCGAAACATAATGACAGTCAAGGTAGGGTTTTATCTTTTCAAAAAGGAGGAAGGTGGCGTCTAGATTATTCGTGCCTTTTTAGTATATGCTCAGGTCACATGCCATATTGAACGGAAGCGAATGACGATGTAGATGGATTCTTAAAATATTTTTAAGTGTTATGAAATTAAAAAAATTTTTAAGGGTTTACTATGTCTAAAATTTTTCACTTAAGGCGAGTGGCGTCGCTGTATTTTAATCAATTTTCTGTTTTTACCTTTCTTTCTATTCTAGTGCATCAATCATCCATTGCGCTATCCGTCTATGCGTCTATAAAATTAATCCGCTCTATTAATGGATTTAAGATAGATGAGAATAATTTCAATTTTTGGTTAGTGGTCTATGTGGTATCAATGGTTCTTCCTCATGTTGCCGCTAGTTTATCCGATGTCTTTAATCAAAAATGGATTTGTGGCGTATTCAAGGTGTTTTGGCTCTCTTCTGTTGATCGATACAAAGCATCCACATCGCCCTTTATAAAAGGTGAACCACTTGGAGTGTTAAGCTCTCAAGGAAAAGAAATTATTTCTGACTTTATAGGTTATATTTCTTTTGGAACATCTGCTTTTCTGAATTTCTTTCTGAGCCTGATCGTTATATCGGTCTTTATTGACGCTCGTTTTATAATCAGTATCGCGATCAGCGCGGTGCTTGTTGTTTTGATCAAGTACCTTGTTTCAAGAAAGCTTGAAGCATTCGCTTTGAGGGTATCCGAGTCTGGTGCAGGGCTTGTGTCTTTACTGTCGTTGACTCATGACAACACACATCATGGATCGTGGGTGAGTTACGCCTATTTTATTAAAAAACTAAAGAATAAAATTGATGTTTATCTGGCGAGCAGAGTAAAAGAAGAAGTCTTTCAATCCTCTGTGATGCTCATTATTGCTTTTGCCTCATTGATGCCAACGACCTTATTGGTTTTGTATCTTTTGCTGAAAACAGGGGTTGGTGTTGGTATAAAATTAGCGATTGTTATTAATCTGACAAGAATCTATCAACTGCTCAATTCTGCAACAGAGATAGTGTCGATTGTTATTTCGTTTTCTTCTTTCAAAGGTCGATTAAAAATGCTCTCGTGCTTTGCTAAAGAGATTGAAAAGCCTGCTTTTAGCTTTAATGACAATGTGCGTCTATATAAAGGTGAGAAGCTTTTTGACCAAAATGAGCTTACCCCTAAAGAGTCGGGGCGATTTTCTCTAAAAGGGAAAAACGGCTCGGGTAAATCCACTTTCTTGAAAGCGTTTCGCGATAAGTACGATGCTATTTATTTCAATCCTTCTTTTAAGGTCATGTACCCTTGGGAAGAGGTATCGTCTTCAAGCTTGTCCGATGGACAATACTCTAAGAAATGCATCTTATGGTTGTTATCCCATACGAAGGGGCCATTACTGCTGGATGAATGGGATGCTTTCCTTGATCAGGAAAACACCAAAACGGTCAATGCAGAAATCGAGAAAGCTGCAAAATCGAGACTAGTTATGGAAGTAAGACAGTAAAACTTTTTCGCTAGGAGAATTGATACCTTGAGGAGCAAGTATCAATTCTCGTTGCTTTTACTAAGCCTCAAACAAAAGCGGCACAATTGTCGCGATGGTGAGAAAGCTGAGCCCATAGTTAAACAGGCGAATTTTGCTGGGGGTATTGAATAAGCGGTTGGCGGCTTTGCCCATGCCAACCCAGCAGAAATTGGCGATCAATCCGCAGCCAGTAAAGGCCATGATGATCCATAACACCGATAGCCAATAGTCTGATACCAAAGAGTAGGTCGCGACTAAAGACAAGCTGGCTGCCCATGCTTTGACATTGACCATTTGAAAGAGCGCCGCTTGTAGCCAATGAATAGGTTGATGAGCGTTTCCTTGCTGTAACACACTGTTTTTAAAGACCAGTTTTAAGGCCAAATAGCTCATATAGACAATGCCAATATATTTCAGCCCGTCATGGAGAATGGGGTAACGTTCAATTAATGCCCCAATGCCGATGGCGCTTAACAACAGCAGACCAATAATCCCGAGACGAATACCCGCCACATGGCCAAGGGTTCGACGAAAGCCAAATTGGGAGCCAGAACTGGCAAGCAGAAAGTTATTGGGGCCTGGTGTGACGGCCGCAACGAAGCTGAAGAGACACAGCGAAGGCAACAAACTCCATAACATAATGAATCCTTATCGTTTAGTGGTTTTATAGATGAGCGCTCTTATGTGCGAGTCGTCATACAATAGCCATTCTAAACAGAGGCTTATTCCTTTTAGTAAGACTTAAGTGTCACCATGACATTTAAATGATTTACCTGTCTCCCATCCTTGAATATGCTGGTTATTTTAACAAAGTGTCTCTATGACAAAGGTGACAATGTTTGTTCCAGATATAGTCGGTCGAGTTGGGCCTAAGTACAAAGTGCTTGCTGATGTGTTTGAAGAAGCGGTGATTCGCGGGGAACTCAAGCCAAATACCAAGCTGCCATCGCAACGAATTTTGTCCTATCAGCTGGGTGTAACCGTAGGAACGATTACGCGCGCTTATCAAGAATTGGAACGACGCGGTGTAACGGTTCCTGTTGTTGGTAGTGGTACTTATGTCAAAGATAAGGTGAAGACTCAAGAGGAGTATTATCATCCCATCGCCAGCCGAGGGGGGATGGATTTGTGTTTGTGCCGACCTTTGATTTTGGGACAGCAAAAGCGCTTGAGCGAGTCGTTAGAAGCTTTAGTTAGTGAGCCTAACGCTCAACGGGCGGTGTTGGATTATTTTATCTCAGATGGTTTACAAGGTCATAGTACAACATTGCAAACCTGGTTGAACGAGCGCTGGCAATGGGATCTGGATGCGTCACGGTTGTTATGGACCTATGGTGGGCAACATGCGTTAAGTGTGGTGCTACAAGCCTTGACGCGAAGCGGTGACAGTATTTTATTGGAAGGTTTATGTTACGGCGAGTTAATTAACACCTGTGCCCAACAGGAGCGTAAAGCGGTCCCCGTCGCGATAGATGAAGAGGGCTTGATTCCCGATGATTTAGCTCTGCAGTGTCAACGGCATCGTCCTCGACTTTTGTACCTCACCCCTTCTATTCAAAACCCAACGGGTGTCAGGTTAAGTGATTCGAGGCGGTTAAAAATTATTGAAATTTGCCGCCGTTTTGATGTGTTGATTATCGAAGATGATGTGATGTACTGCCAGCCTGATGAACGCTGCTCTCCCTTGGTTAGCATCGCACCGGATATCACCTTGTATATTGGCAGTTTTTCTAAGTATTTTGCTGGCGGTGTTCGAGTGGGGTATATGGTGCTGCCGAGTACTTTGCAACCTGCGATGAAGCAGGCGCTGCGAACCTCTTGTATGCACGTCAGTCCACTCTTGTTGGATTTAGTCTGTCGTTGGTTGAGCAATGGGGCAATGGAACAAGTAGAAGAGGAGATCGCCCGTGAACTGAAGGCGCGTTATCGGATTTTTTATAAAATGTTTCCTACTCACAAAAGGTTGGCTGTCTCAGGGTTTAATGTTTGGCTCTATTTACCAGAAAACTGTGATAGTCGGACCTTCAAAAACGAGCTGGCTGAGACGGGCGTGTTTGTCCGAGATGCGTATTTTTTCCGAGTAGGCTCTTACCCAGTGCCGAATGCGATTCGACTGTCTTTAACCGGGCCTGTTTCTCGCGATGAATTGAAAACAGGCTTGCAGTTTATTAAAGATAAAATCGCGGCTTGGCGTCGCTTGTGACAGTGTGTAAAGGTCTCTGAGGATAAAAAAGTGGGATTTCTTAACCTAGGTTAATTTCTTGGCGGCGAGGGTTCGATAGTGTTAACACACTAACAATGAATGATTCTTAAGGGAAAAGACCATGCCAAGAAAATACACCTTTTTTGTTCATATGAATGCCACCGCTGCGTGGCTGTCTTTGAGCCGTGAAGAGCGGAACCGTTATTTTACCGAAACAATAGGGGATATTTTTGCCCGTTACCCAGATGTGTCTGTCCGCTTGTATGACTGCGAAGCCTTTACCACTCGTTGCAGTGATATTGCAGTCTATGAAACCGAGAATTTACAACACTATTATTTCTTAATCGAAGCCCTAAGAGACAGTCAAATTTTTACTGTGCCGTATTTTGAGGTGGTGGATATTTTTCCCGCTCTAGAAAATGGCTTTGAAGAATACGAAGCAAGCCAGTTATCAAACATTAAATAGCGACCTTGGCACGATTAACAACAAGGCGAATCATTAGGGAGAAAAGTCATGTCATTTCCTTTAGCGTTAAATCAATATCTAGTCCGTCTTGATCTGACGGTGCCAGATTCGCTCAGTCTGGATTTTGTTCGCGAGTTACAGCGTCGACATGTGGCGGAGTTTAGTTTTAATAACTTGGCGGTTGTATTAGGGGACGATATTTCTCTGGATTTGGACGACGTCAGCGAAAAAATTGTCACCCGCGGTTTGGGCGGTTATTGCTTTGAGCATAACAAACTGACGTTTGAGCTATTAAAAGCGTTAGGTTATGACGTGCAACTGAAGTTGGCCCGTGTCCTTAATAATAATCTAGAAAGGGCGGCGGGAAGAACCCATCGGGTCACCTTGTTAACGCTAAACAATGAGATGTATTTGATCGACACTGGTTTTGGTGGCAATGGCCCTCTGTCGCCACTGAGTTTAAGCACTCAACAAGAACAGCAGTCTGGCTTTGAGCATTACCGAATGGTTCCTCTTGAAGGGGGGGAATGGGATTTACAGATCGTCAAAGACGGTGACTATTTCACATTGTATCGTTTTGATTTTGCTCACTATTCTGAAGCGGATTGTACGGTAGGGCATTTTTATTCCCATCGACACCCTAACGCGGTGTTTGTGAATAACTTAATGGTCACGAATAAGGAGCTGGATAAAACCCGTTCGCTACTCAACTCGATGTTCAATATTAAGACCGAATCTGGCGAACAGAGTTGTAAGGTGGATTCACCGCGTGTATTGCAAAGCATTTTAGCAGAACACTTTCAGATCAAACTTGAGCTGGTTGTCGCAGAACATCTGTTTGAGCGCTTTGTTCAGTCTGAGTTGGATGATAGCCAGACAAGGAGCTAAGGATGAATGCCTTGTTACTGCTTTTGCTGTGGGCATGGCTGATGGCATCGTCGTTTATTGTGTCTGGTCATATGGTGCAGTATGCCAGTCCGTTAGCGACCTCTGCCGTTCGCTTTCTCTTATCTTTACTGATGATGCTGCCAGCTTTGATGGTCAGTTGGCATCGGTCAGGACTCAATATTCTTGATCAGTTCCGTGATTTGTTTCAGTCAAAAAGACGTTTACTCCATTACCTGATGATCAGTGGTGCGCTGGTTGGCTTCTTTGTTGGGTTGTTTACCTCGTTGGAGTTGACCACGCCTTTGCATACCTCTGTGCTTTATACCCTGATTCCATTAATGGGCGTATTGATTGCTTTTGTCTGGCTAAGAGAACTGCCCTCTTGGTGGCGAGTACTGGGCTTTGTCTTAGGGTCAATGGGGGCGATGATTGTGCTGCTTGCCACTCATTCATCGGGGACGTTTGGCTGGAATAAAGGCGACAGTCTTTTCCTTGGTGCGTGTTTGTTATTGGCCTTCCATGTGGTCTCGGTACAAAAATGGGGACGCACCTTGGGAGCATTGCCTGGCGCCTTTATGATTATGTTATTTGGCAGTGTGTGGTTATTGCCCATTGCCTTGATATGGGGAAATATTGAGCAAGTGCAGTGGCTATCGTTTGGTTTTTGGTCCACTATTTTGTACCTTACTATTTTTACTACCTTACTGACCTTTGTACTACAGCAGCGCTTGGTGACAACAGTTGGCGCAAGTCGATTGTTGGCGTTCTCTTATACGGTGCCGATTTGGGTGGCGGTTTATACCGCGTTTTCTCAAGCAAGATGGTCAGATTTATTCGATTTTGGCTTTGTAACGGGTGTATCCATTGTTTTGCTGGCCTTGGTATTGATTCGTGACAACAGAGGCGTTGGCGTTATCGCAGCAAGACAGGTGTAAGTCGAGTCATCATGTTTGGAGAACAGTTATGGATCAAGCAGTACTAGAAGCAAGTTTTCGCGCTTACTTTCTTGGTTTGGGTCATGATATTGATTGGCAGTATTTGTCCTTATCCATGACGCTGCATCCGGTGCGAAAGGGGGACTATCTTTTTCATCAAGGTGAGCTAGCGAATCGGTTGTATTTTTTGCATTCTGGTTTGGTGCGTTATGTTGGGGTATCTGACGCTGGCAAAGAGTTTACTCAAACCTTTGTAAAAGGGCCGAGGGTCATCGGTTCGACACGTGCCATGGTGACAGGTATGCCAGTACTCTTTGGTATTCAAGCGCTCAGCGATACCATGGTGATTTCTTATCCGTGGGCAGAGTTTTTCCAACAAATGTCACAAGATAAAGGCTTTCTAGCATCTTATATGGCGTTTTTAGAGCAGATTTTTATTGCCAAAGAAGAACGCGAAAGTGCGTTTGTGAAGCACTCCGCTGAGCGTCGCTATCTGGACTTTTGTGCCGACTACCCTGAGCTGAAAGAGCAAGTACCTTTGCAGTATATCGCCTCCTATATAGGCATTACGCCAATAGCGTTGAGCCGAATCAGACAAAAATTAAAACTGAGCAATGGGTAATGCAGCAACGGCTTTAAATAATAAAACAGGGTGTGGCTATTCTTGCTAAGAAAACCTTGTTTTATGTGTTTAGAAATGCAAATGTCTCTTAAATTCAGGAAAAATATAGCCGAATAAGGGGACGTAAGCACTATGATGAATGATTAGCAGCGGAACGTTAAATGACGTCTGTCGCACCTTTCGCCAGTTTATTTATCACCTGTTTGGTACTGATTGCTGTTCCTGGCCCAAGTATTCTGTTTTTGTTGGGCCAAGCTATGGCCGTTGGGAAAAGAGCGGCTTTATTGTCAGTGGCTGGTAATGCCGTAGGGACTTTTTCTGTTGCGATCCTGATGTCTATTGGTCTTGGCTATCTTTTAGCTTCATCAGGGCTGTTTAAGATGTTGCTGCCAATGGTGGGCGCTAGTGTTTTAATACTGATTGGTGTCCAGTATTTATCCTTCAATAATAAGCAACCGTCTGAGAATACAGCCAATTTGACGACACGCCAGGCGCATGCCTTTAAGAGTGGCGTGGTGGTAGGAGCAACGAATCCCAAAGCGTACATTATCTTCGGCACCATTGTTCCCAGTTTTGTGCCTGTTGATCTATTGGCCCCTTCTGTTTCTTTTTTGCTGATCTTGTCCATGGTTCCTATTTTGACTGGGTTGGTGGTCGATGCACTTTGGGTGCTAGCGGCGGCTAAAGCTAGGAGTTTGCTAAGAGACTCTACCGAAGCGATCAAATGGATGCATATGATCGGTGGTCTATTTATGATCCTCATGGCTCTCTGGCTTATTGTAGAAGCCTTAGGTTATGTGAATAGCTAAGCATTGTGTTTTTGCCGCGTCTTGGCGTCGCTCGTGACATCGTGCAAAGGTCTCAGTTTATTTAGAATTGTTAATTTCAGCTCTTCAATAAAAGCTTTGATAATGTCGGATTGCCGTTCGCGGTGTAATGTTATGCCAATGGTGCACTCAGGTTTGGGGAGCGCTATGGCGAGTTGCTTGAGTCGGGGATTAAGCTGTTTTATGTTCCAGTCGTCATAAAACAGTAGGGCAATGGCGTCACTGTGAATGACGAGTTCTTCTGAAGAGGCAAAGGTCAGCATCTCTAATGCCTGAATGGGGGGCTTGTTATTGATATTGAGGAATAAACTGTCGAAATAGTCCCGAATAGGGGTACCGTGGCGTGCCACAATCCAGCGTTCATTGGTCAGGTCATTGAGTGTTTTAGCCTCCTTGTGTACAGGGTGATCGGAACGAGCGATTAAGGCGTATTGGGCGTTTAATAAAGGCAGTTCGACGAGCTCTGGATGAATCGGGCCTTTTCTCATGAGCCCTAGAAAGCAATCTATTTCGCCTTGTCGTAAAGCATTGGCCAACATGTGATAGGGGCCTTGCATGGCTTGTAGGCGGATCCCTGCGTGTTGTTTCAAGATTGAGGCAAAGGCAATGGGCACAATATCTTGGCAGGAAAAGGACAGCATGCCGACGGACAATCTCCCCGTTAATGCATGGGGCAGCGATTGCAGTCGATGAAGAAGAGACTGAGCGACTGGCGATATTCTCAGATAGAGCGAAGCAAGTTGCTTGGCGGTCGCTTGTGTCATCAAACCACGGCGGGCTCTTGAGAAAACTGGCTGCTGTACCATGTTTTCGATTTCCTTTAGGGTCTTACTGACGGCGGGTTGTGTGATGCCAAGTGTTTGCGCCGCCACAGAAGCACTGCCTACTTTTACGACCGCTTCAATGATCATCAGATGCCGCCACTCCACATAGTGCGTTAACTTAAGTGGACTGCTTACATGGTTTTGTAATTGGCGTTCTGTCTCTGCAATCGCTTGTAGCATGTTATTACAGGTTGAGATCACGACTTCCCCTGCGGACGTTGGTTCCACGCCACTCCAGCCTCGCGTAAAGACCGTTACCTGCAAGGCTTGTTCTGCCTGGGAGAGCGCACGAGACACACTGGGTTGGCTAAGATTTAACGCCACACTGGCGTCTTTTTCCGTGCCCTTTTTCATGATTTCTGAAATGACACGACACTGTTTGAGCGTCAGAGGAAAGTGTGTATGGGCAATGTCCATCTTATGGTCCTGTCAAAAAATACCTTGTCGAAAAGTGCTTTGCCATGTCCTGTGGTTACAACGGTATCATGATATAACCAAATTTTAAGATGTATTATTAATTATGCATATGACACTCCTGTGTTTTCTGTTTACTTTGGGTAGAACAAGTTAATGTCTCTCAGTGAGAGAAGGCAGGATGTGAATGAATAATCAACAAAAGCCCTACGATAATATCCCCGGTACGACTGTCTTTGACGGTGACATGGCCAGAATAGGCTTCCATCTGAATCAATTTTGTATGTCGTTAATGCAAGAGTCTAATCGTGTTGCGTTTAAGCAAAATGAGCGAGCATATCTTGACCAATGGCCCATGACGGAAGCGCAAAAAACCGCAGTACTTGAACGGAATTTTAGCCAGCTTATCGTTTTGGGTGGCAACATTTATTACCTTGTCAAAATCAGTTCGACGGATGGTTTGAGTGTGGCGGCAGCGGTTTCCACCATGACCGACTTATCTGTTGATGAATATATCGACATGATGCGTCGTGGTGGGCGTTCACCAGAGGGGAATCGTTTTACTGATCAGGGCGAGAATAAACCGTCTGAGGAGTCGTTATGGCAAAAATAACCTCTGGATTAGGGACATCCCATATCCCGTTATTAGGGTATCTGATGGACAAAGGTGAAAGTCACCTAGAAAAGTGGGCCCCCATTTTTAAGGGGTATGAGTTCACTAAAAAGTGGATTCGTGAACAGAAACCCGATGTGGTCATTTTGGTTTATAACGACCATGCGACGACATTTGATATGAAACTCATCCCAACGTTTGCTATTGGCTGCGGAGAAAGTTATCGCCCGGCGGATGAGGGCTATGGTGCGCGCCCAGTGCCCATTGTAAACGGGGCGCCCAAGCTGGCGTGGCATATTGCCGAGTCCGTCATATTGCAAGGATTTGATTTAACGATTGTCAATGAGATGACCGTCGACCATGGTCTGACGGTTCCTTTGTCGATGGTGTTTGGTGAGGTAGAGGAGTGGCCCTGTCAAGTGATCCCCTTGGCGGTTAACACGGTGGTTTATCCCGCCCCAACGGGTGAGCGCTGTTTAGCGTTAGGCAAGGCCATTCGTGCTGCAGTCGAGCAATTTCCCGACGATTTGACGGTTCAAGTGTGGGGTACAGGTGGTATGAGTCACCAATTGCTGGGAGAGCGAGCAGGCTTGATTAACCGTGAGTGGGATCTCGCTTTTATGGACGATCTAAAGAACGACTATGAGAAGCTAGCGAAAATTTCTCAAGTCGAATACATCCGCGAATCGGGCACCGAAGGGAGTGAAATGGTGATGTGGTTGATCATGCGTGGTGCACTGAATCATGAGGTGCAAGAGATTCATCGACATTATCATGTGCCAGTTTCCAATACTGCGCTAGGCCATTTGATCTATGAAAATGCCAGCCAAGAGAGTGAGGAGGAGAAAGCATTATGACGTTATCCCCCACAAAGCCAACATTGGTTTGTTTATCTGGTTTATTGTGTGATCAACGGGTTTGGCAAAAGGTCGCGTCCTACTTAGAACCAGAGGCCGACGTGCATATTATGAGCTTCGCCGGCTTTGATGATCTGACGGAGATGGCTGGGCATGTATTGTCTACCATCAAGGGTGAGTTTGCTGTGGCAGGCCACTCTATGGGAGGGCGAGTGGCATTGGAAATCTACCGCCTAGCGCCACAGAGAGTGACTCATCTGGCGCTGTTAAACACAGGTGTTCATCCGAAGTCAGACAAAGAAATACCTGGACGTATGCGGTTGATTGATGTGGCGAAACAGCAAGGTATGTCAGCTTTACCAACACAGTGGCTTGTTCCCATGATGTCTCCTAAAGGATTAAGCAATGAGCATTTAATGGCGGACTTGACGAGAATGGTGGAGTCTTATTCCGTTGAAAATTTTGAGAAACAAATCCAGGCGCTGATCCATCGTCCTAATGCGGAAGAAATGCTTGCGCAGATCTCGGTGCCCACCTTGTTACTTTCCGGTACGCAAGATACCTGGAGTCCTGTGTCTCAACACCAAGCAATGCAAGAAAAAATAGTAGGTAGTGAGCTGGTGGTGATCGAGGAGGCTGGGCACATGGCCCCAGCGGAAGCTCCTGATGAGATTGCACTGGCGCTGCAAACATGGCTGAAGAGAGCGTAGAACCCTTATGAATAATCAATCAATGGACAACTTATTAATTGAATGGCAATGCCAGAAGCTGGTTACTCGCTCGATTAATTTGCTCGATCAAGGGCGTTGGCAAGAGTTAGCAAACTGTTATACCGAAGAGGGTGAATTATATCGACCAAGTGCCCCCACCGTAAAAATCGCAGGGCGCGATGCGATTCTCGCTTCTTTTACCGCACGGCCTGCGAAAGAAACCTGCCATGCACTGACCAATATGGAAGCCAATATTATCAATGACCACTCGGTTATTGTGACATCGCGAGTGGTGCTATTCTCTTCAGGTAAAAAGTCTGCTGATAGAAAGTCTTCGGATAAAAAGTCTACGAATAAAAAAGTCGACGACATCGAAAGTATGGTACAGGCGAATGGCGATATCTTTATTGGTCGCTTTGTCGATGAGCTTAAAAAAATAAAGGGTGAGTGGTTAATCGCCAAGAGAAAGGGATCAATCGAACTGCATTACACGGGCTCTTCAGATAAAACAGATTAACCTTATCAAGCTTCATCTATCAATGAATGGCCGTTACCGACACTCCACCACGCTTGCTGTTGATATCATTAGGAAGCATGGTGGGTGAAGACGATTAAGCGGCTTTATTACTGCTGCGTTTTCTCTTTTTCAAGAATGTCTTCAATAGCCTGTTTAAAGTTCTCGGCGGGTTGCCCGCCAGTAATGGCGTATTTATTATTAATGATAACGGTCGGCACAGAAGTAATGCCGTGTTGTTGCCAAAAAGCTTCTTTTTGACGAACGTCGTCTGCGTATTGATCGTTTTCCAAAATGCCTTTTGCCGTAGCGGAATTTAGACCGACTGCAGCCGCGAGTTTGGCAAGCACATCATAATCACTCACATCCAGATTGTTGGTAAAGTGCGCCTTAAACAGGGCCATTTTTAGCTCAGTTTGTTTGCCTTCGTGCTCCGCCCAATGTAATAGGCGGTGAGCGTCAAAGGAGTTTCTCATGCGACTTTCATCATTAAAATTAAAATCAAAGTCGACTTCTTCTCCCCGTGCTTTTATTTGCAAACGGTTTTGATCTGATTGCTCTTTGGTAATGCCATATTTCTCCGTGATATGTTCTTGAAAAGCTTGTCCTTCGGCTGGCATATCAGGGTTTAGCTCAAAAGGCTGGAACGTTATCTCGGCATCAACGGTGTCCTCCAGTTGCGCCAAGGCGTTGTTTAAATTCCCCAAACCGACTACGCACCAAGGGCACATGATATCGGAGATAAATTGAATATTGAGTGAGTCTTTCATGATCTGCTCGCTGTTAACAGAGTAAATGGTTAAGTGTATTGCATAGATTTATTGGGCTTGAGGGCGTAATAAAAAGCATGGCAGACAACAAAGTGGGAATATTGCTGTTAATTTGCACAATAAGTGTGATTTAATTTATTTAAGTATGACATTATACAAGATCGTTTGTCGTCACTGGTCGATGTGCTTCGTCCAGTAAAAAGGAATCTGTGAAATGACCAATGCAATCAATAAAACAGCCTATGTGTATGTTTCGAATGCAAAAGACAGTACGGTGTCGCGTTATTCTTTTGATAAAACCTCGTTGACGATGGTGCCATTGGGGGAGACGCCAGCTGGGCCGAATGTGATGCCGTTGACAGTCAGTCCTGATAAAACGTATTTATATGCAGCTATTCGCTCAGAGCCCTATCGCGTTGTCTCGTATCGCATTGATCCTGAGTCGGGGGCGTTAACGGAAGAGGCCGTTGCGCCTTTACCAGACAGTATGGCGAATATCGATCTAGATTTAACCGGGCGTTTTTTATTCGCGGCCTCGTATGGTGGTCATAAAGTCAGTGTGAGTGCGGTCAATAAGTTGGGTCATATTGGTGATGTCATACAAGTGCTAGAAACGGGGCGCAATGCTCACGCCATCCATCCGTCCCCCGATAATGATTTTGTTTTTGCCACTAGCTTGGGGGATGGCCATATTGGGCAGTATCGCTTCGATGAAGTGACAGGCAAACTGTCTAAAAACGTTGTGGCTACGGTCGCATCAGAAAAAGGAGATGGGCCACGTCATTTTGTCTTTTCCCCTAACGGTCAGTATGTGTATTGCTTAGGTGAGTTATCAGGTGTGGTGATTACCTATCAATACGATGAATCGACAGGATTACTGTCTTATAAAAGCGCTGTACAAGCCGTGCCTTCCGATAAGTTAGGTTTGGTGAATGGTGTTCCACCGTCTAAAAGCGTACAAAACGATCATCCGCCAGTCTGGGCGGCCGATATTCATGTTACCTCTAATGGACAATTTTTATATGTGTCAGAGCGAACTTGCAGTATTATTTGTTGTTTGCAAGTGGAGCCGAAAACAGGCCGTGTGCAATACCAAGGGCATATTGAGGTAGAGAAGCAACCCCGTGGTTTTGCGTTGACCGAAGATGGCCAGTACATGGTGGTGTCTGGTGAAGCGGCGGATCATCTTGGTGTGTACCAGTTAAATGATCAAACTGGCATGCCCGTGAAGGTGAGCGAAGTGCCAAGTGGACAAGGAGCGAACTGGGTTGAGATAGTCGAGTTTTAATGGCTATTTAAATAACGGTTTGGCTTATGAGGTTGCGCAAAGCTCCCTAATAGGCTCCTCTGTATAAGATATTCTCTTTTTTCCTAACCGAGAGTGGCTGATAAGGATGCATTCTTGTGCATGACATTTCCTATCTATTGTTGATTGTTTTTATTGTTGCCAGCTATGTGCAAAGTATCACAGGCTTTGCCTTTGGCTTGATTGTCATGTGTGTTGCCGGATTATTCTCTCTTGCGCCAATCGATGTGGTGGCTTTCTCGGTGAGTTCATTAAGCTTGGTGAATGCAGCGACAGGGCTCTATGGCGGTGTCTGGCGACAGGTGAATGGAAAAAACTTAATTGTCTATTTTATTGCTTGTACTCCAGCCATTGCACTTGGGGTGTAT
This sequence comes from Marinomonas sp. 63XJN7_7_ISO-PGPR-S23-202, assembly GCF_056173505.1. Lineage (NCBI taxonomy): Bacteria > Pseudomonadati > Pseudomonadota > Gammaproteobacteria > Oceanospirillales > Oceanospirillaceae > Marinomonas > Marinomonas sp. 63XJN7_7_ISO-PGPR-S23-202. The sequence continues at coordinate 487,675 of NZ_CM149677.1, forward strand.
CTATTGAACTATCTAGGCAACGGTGCGCTGCATTGGTTGCAGCTTCTGCTGGGCCTAACCATTGTGGTGGCGTGTTTAATGAGTTTGATCAAACCCAAAGTCGGCGCTGAGCCTTCACGTCCTTGGGTATACTTTGTGTTTGGTGGTATTTCCGGTGTACTTGGTGGGTTGTTTGCCACCTCGGGGCCACCAATTTCTTATTTGATGTACCGCCAGCCTGTGTCGATCAGTGTGATTCGTGCCACCTTGTTGAGTGTCTTCTTTGTCTCCTGTTTGTTACGCATTGGCATTATGGGCGTTAGCGGACAGATTACCGCGCCGATGATTTGGTTGAGCATCGTTGGTTTTCCCTGTGTCTTTATAACGTCGCTATTGTCAAAACGCTATCCGCCTACCATTTCACCACACATCATTAAACGCATTGCGCTGATTTTATTGCTGATGTCGGGGGTGAGCTTGTCCCTTAAAGCCTTGCTTTAATATTAAGGGTCTTGATTTGACGTCGCGAGTGAAACACCCACACTAAAAAAGCCCACCATCTGGTGGGCAAACCGTTGCTAGATCTATGAGTGCAAAATGATGCGACTTTCGTGAACGCTCTTAAGCGTGGATTTAGGCGATTAAGTCGAGACCTGTTTCAGCGCACAGGGCTTTTAGGTTGTTCGCCCCCATTGTGGCGTAGGTAAGAGGGTGCGCGACGGCCGGGTCTTGTTCTGCTTCGACCACCAACCAGCCTGAATAGTGGCTTGCTTTGAGTTGTCTAAACAAACTTGCATAGTCGATAAAACCATCCCCAGGCACGGTGAATACTCCGTTTAGCATGGCATCAAGAAAGCTTAAATCACGGTTTTTGGCGTCTTTTAAAATATCTTTTCGCAGGTCTTTGCAATGTACATGCACCACGCGATCGGCATGTTTGGCTTGTACTTCTAGAGGATTGCCTCCGGCAAAAGTCAGGTGTCCAGTGTCGATCAATAACCCCACAGAAGGCCCAGTGTGCTTCATCAATAGATCGATTTCTTTTTGCGTCTCAATCACGGTACCCATGTGATGGTGATAGGCGATTTGTACTCCTTCGGATAAGCAATAATTTGCCACTTGAGTGAGCTTGTGGCCCATTTCGGCGATTTGTACTTCACTGATACTCGGGCGATAAGACAGAGGTGTGTCTTGTTTGCCATGAATACAGTCTGTGACTTCGCAATACACCATGACCTTGGCACCAAGGGTTTTAAGCAGGTGTAAGTGGGGTTGAATGGCGATAATTTCCTCTTCCACACTGCGAGTAAGCAGCTCGCCGCTAAACCAGCCTGAGACCAAATCCAACTTGTGAGCATTTAAAATAGGTCCAAGTACTTCGGGAGTACGAGGAAACTTTTGTCCCAACTCAAAGCCGCTAAAGCCCGCTTGTTTACCTTCGCTTAGGCAGGTTTCTAGAGGCGTATCTGCGCCAAGTGAAGGCATGTCGTCGTTAGTCCAAGTAAGTGGGTTGATACCGATTCTGACTGTCATTATTATTTTTCTCCAATCAATGTGAAAGCTGGAATCACAAGTTGTTAAACTGTTGTTGTTTTTGTTTTTCATACTCTTCGCGAGCAGTACGAACTTGCTCCCGTTCAGACACTTCCGCTAATGCCACATCCCACCAATGGCCCCCTTCTTCTGTGGTTGCTAGAGGATCGGTGTCCAAAGTAATGATGTAGCTGATCGGAGAGGCTTTCGCGCGGACAAGCGCTTGTTCTAGCTCGGCAATATTGGCGACTTTTTCGGCATTGGCACCCAGCGCTTTGGCATGGGCGGCAAAATCGGTTTTTGGTGCGCCTTCTGGCACCGTTAAGCAATCGTCCAGTAGGTTGTTGAAGCCTGCTCCACCGCCTGATTGTTGCAAGCGGTTGATGCAGCCAAAACCACGGTTATCGAGTACCACAGCAATGATTTTTTGACCGAGCATGACAGACGTCGCGATTTCCGAGTTCAGCATAAGGTAAGAGCCATCGCCCACCATGACGAAAACGTTCGCGTTTGGGGTGGCCATTTTGGCACCGATACCACCCGCTAATTCATAGCCCATGCAAGAGTAGCCATATTCCATGTGATAGCCGCGAGGGTGGCGAGTGCGCCACAGTTTGTGTAATTCGCCTGGTAGGCCACCTGCGGCGCACAGCACCATGTCGTTATCGTTTGCGGCACGATTAACGGCACCAATTACTTGCGCGTCCGTGGGTAAATCCAACCCTTTATCGGCCGTGGCTTGATCAACAATCTGATGCCAGTTGATGCGTTCTGCTTCCGCTTTGTCACACCAAGTTGTGTCTACTCGCCAGTCTTCTAGTGCTTGGTTTAATCGGTCCAGTGTGAGTTTGGCGTCACCCACCAAGGCTTGGCTTTTGTGTTTGATCGCATCAAAGGAGGCGACATTAATGCTAAGAATTTTTGCTTCAGGGTGAATCAAGGCGCGAGAACCTGTAGTGAAATCGCCAAGGCGTGTCCCCACTGCGATGACTAAATCCGCTTCACCGAACAACTGATTCGCGGCGGCCCCCCCCGTCACACCCACCGAGCCCATATTCTGTTGATGATCCCAAGGTAAGGCTCCTTTGCCAGCTTGGGTTTCGCCAACAGGCAATCGATGTTGGCTAACAAATTGTTCAAACGACGCTAAGGCGCCGGAATAATGTAAGCCGCCTCCGGCGATGACAACGGGCTTTTTCGCGTGGCGAATCAGCGTAATGGCATCTTCTAGCTCCTGTTCGTCGGGCCCTTGGCGACGCAAACGGTGAACTTTTTCTTGAAAGAAGTCCGCAGGGTAATCAAAGGCCATGGTTTGTACATCTTGGGGCATGGCAAGGGTGACAGGGCCACATTCAATGGGATCCAGCAAAACTCGCATTGCCTGAGGCAGTGAGGCGAGCAATTGCTCAGGGCGCGTGATGCGATCGAAAAATCGACTCACCGGACGAAAGCAGTCGTTCGATGTGAGGGTCATGTCGTGAAAGTTTTCGACTTGCTGCAATACAGGATCTGGCAGTCGAGTGGCAAAGGTATCGCCCGGTAACAAAAGTACCGGAATACGATTCACATGAGCAACCGCTGCAGCGGTGACCATATTCAACGAGCCTGGGCCAGCCGAGGCGGTACAGGCCATCATTTGTTGTCGGTTCTTGGTTTTGGCAAAGGCAATTGCCGCGTGTGTCATGGCTTGTTCGTTGTGGGCGCGATAAGTCGGCAATTGTTCTTTCACTTGATAAAGTGCTTCCCCGAGCCCCGCGACATTACCGTGTCCGAAAATCCCCCATACACCCGCGAACATGGGCTGGACGCCGGATTCCGTTGCGATTTTTTGCGCCATCAGGTAACGCACGACGGCTTGTGCCATGGTTAATCGAATGCTGTTCATTATTGCTGATTCCTCTTCCATTAAGCCTGCATTTTGTGGGAAGGTGCGTCGATATGACGTGCTTTCCAGTAGGAAACTAATTCCAAATAATTGGCGACAATGGCGTCGATAAACTGCTGATCGTTATAGCGATTGGCGAACCATTCTCGACTTGGGCCGCTGAAGATAGAGCGACCCACTGCAAAGCCTTTGCAAATATCGAATCCTGCACTATTGGCAAAGCCTTCTTTTAATTCCTCCATTGGGGCATCCAATCCCAGCATGACCACGCCACGACAATGGGCGTCGTTCTGGTGGATGACCTCGGTAATTGCTTGCCAGTTGGCGGTTGATTGAGGCGGAAGTTTCCACCAATCTGGGCGCACATTCAGGTGATAAAAACGCTTCAACGAGTCGGTAAAAATGCTCTCATCATAGTCTTTATCGAGCGGTGGAATGATCTCCAATAAAAATTCATGGCCAGACGCAGAGCAGGCTTTATAAAGCTCCATCACTTGACGCTCTTGTGCGCTGCGCAATGAAATGTCATCTTGGTTATGATAAAACACCAAGCATTTCACAATGTGTTCTTTAGGCCAGTTTTTTAGTCTAGAACCAATGCTGCGTCCGCCTTCGAGTTCAATGGGACGGGAGCTAGGTAATTCCACTGGACGACCAATCCATATGCCTTTCCCCGTCACTTCATTTAGAGCATCTTGACCGTATGTGTCATCGATTAACACACCGTACTGACTTCCACCCAATTGTGTTGAACCAACTGCTAAGGCTTTGACTAATAAGCGTTTTAAGGTTTTGATACGGTCCAGGTCTGCATTTTCTGCTCGCGCCAGATCAAACAATTGCTTGCGGTGATCAAAAGCGAGAATACACAGGTCTTGCCAGTGATAGGGCAGTCGCTCTGTGGTGACTCTGTGTAAGTGGTTGAGTTCGCGATCAAGATCGGGGCGTTTTATTTGCTCTGCATGGGCGATGTAGTAGTCCAGTTCTTCGGCACTTGGAATCGCTGGCGCACAACCATGGCGGGATACGACTAAAGCGCCACAGGCATTGGCATAAGTGCAACATTTTTCAGCGGGTTCACCATGAATCCAACCTCGTAAAAAGCCGCTCATAAAGGCATCGCCAGCCCCCAACACATTCAGCACATCAACACGTACCCCAGTGTGCAAAACAAAATCTTGCTCGCTATTAGGAATCTCACCTTTGAGCACCGTACAACCTTGCGCTCCGAGTTTGAGGACGATGGTTGCGCGGCTTAATTCTCGGATGCTTTTTAATGCTCGGATGGTGTCAGTGCTGCCTCCCGCAATGTGAATTTCTTCTTCTGTGCCGACGATAAGATCAAAATCGGGCAAAATACTTTGTAAGTGTGCAGAGACTTTTTCATTAGAAATAAAGCGTGTTTCACCATCGCCAGGGCTGGTTAATCCCCAAAGAACAGGGCGATAGTCAATGTCTAGCACGCATTTGGTGCCTCTTTGTTTCGCATAAGTGATGGCTTGTTTGCTGGTCTCATACGTGTGTTCGGTGGAAAAATGCGTCCCTGTGATCACTAAGGCTTTTGCCGAACCAATAAAATCAGCATCAAAGTCGTCTTTGCTCACAGCCATATCGGCGCAATCGTTACGGTAAAAAATCAGCGGAAAGGTGTCTTGATCTTTAATGCCCAACATCACTAACGCGGTAAGACGTTGTGGGTCCGTAATGACATGGCCGGTATCGACGCCAGCACGAGCAAGCTCTTCTCTGACAAAGCGTCCCATATGTTCGTTACCAACGCGTGTCAGCATGGCACTTTTTAAGCCAAGGCGAGCGGTGCCAAAAGCCATGTTGCCAGAGGAACCGCCAAGGTATTTTGCAAAGCTTGAGACGTCTTCCAAACGGCTGCCTATCTGCTCGGAATACATATCGACAGCCGCTCGTCCAAGACAGATTAGATCAAGGTTTTTTTCAACGAGCATAGTGTTCTCTCCCGTATTAACCTAAAAATGACGATGGCGTGAAGCACAAGGGCGTCATGGGTTATTGTTATTATCGTATATCACATCACAATCAAAATAGAATAAATATTCCATTATTGCAATGTTTTAGAATTATTTTATTCGTTTTATCCGTAAGCGCGTGAATTGGATGATTTTTGGAATGTTTATTTCAAAGACAAGCATCGTGCCGATGGTCTTGTCTTTGACACACACTACTCAAATCAATGTGCTCTAAGTTAGCGATAGAAGGCTGGTCGTTCCGGCAGCTCAATCGCCTCAATCTGGCCGCTTTGTTGTGCTTTGACACAAGCGTCTGCCGACACGGCTGCCGCTAAACCGTTCCAGGAGGATGGGCCTGTCAGCTGTTCTGCGTGCACGCCATTAATAAAGTCTTGCAGTTCCACATCATAGGAATCGATAAAACGTTCTTTCCAATCGACCAGTAATTCGTTTCCTAGTTGGGCGTTTTTGCGCAGGGTGACGGATTGTGGTTCTGGTAAGTTGGCAATGCCTTCTTCACCGACAACCGCACACTGAATATCGTAGCCATACTGGCAGTTAACAAAGACTTCTACATCAATGCGAACGCCTTTTTGGGTTTCCAGTAGCACAATTTGCGGGTCCGCGAGTTGCTCATGGGCGTGGGGCGTTTTACGGGGAAAGATTACTTGGGCACTGACATATTCGTCGTCTAGTAGCCAGCGAAAGACGTCTAATTCGTGAATGAGCGTGTCGTGAATAGCCATGGCGGTGACATAGTTTTTGCCAACGGATTGATTACGGTGAGCCGCGTGAATCATCAGCGGAGTACCAATGTCTCCTTTATCGATCACAGCCTTAAGCATTTTATAGCCAGCATCATAGGGACGCATAAAGCCCACTTGGACGAGACGTTTTCCTGCTGACATTTCGGCATCAACGATGTTCTGACAACCTTGTGCGGTTGTGGCCAGTGGCTTTTCACAAAATACGTATTTACCCGTTTTAATCGCTGCCAACACATATTCTTCATGAGTTGCCCCCCATGAGGTAACGAGCACGGCATCCACACCACTTTTTGCGATCAGTTCGTGCCCGTCGGTATAAATAGTGGCGTTCAAATTTAGGTCACTTTTTACTTTTTCGGCCTGAGCAAGGTTTACATCCGTGAGGGCGATTACCTCTGCTCCTGTCAATGTTTGTGTGATTCGACGAGCGTGATCTGCACCAATTGCCCCTGTTCCAATTACGCCGATTTTAATACTCATTCTGGTGTTACCTCTTTTATTGTTGTTTTCCATAGGGTCTATGTAATGGCTTATTTGTTTGTCGTTGTGCTACTGCCAGACATATTGCTCTTAGTTTTTTTCGCCATCTTGTCGGTTGTCAAAAAAAATATCATGCAATTGATGATTATTTAGACTTGACAAAATTCCTTGCTACGTCCAAATTGGAACGTATATTCTATATTTAGTCAATAATAGAATTTATATTTGCTTTTAAGTGTGACAGCACACGGGACACAGACCCTTGTCTGTTTCACTTTTAAGTGTGCTTTACCGGGAACAATAAAAACAATAGAGCAAGATTGCTCACTCTTGAGGAAACTGCACAATGAAAAAATTACTCTTCGTCGCGGTCACGACATCGCTTTTAACGACCAGTGTGTTTGCTGCTGACTATAAAATTGGTGTCTCGATGGCGGCCTTTGACGATAACTTCTTAACTACGCTGCGTAATGGTATTGAAGCGGCGGCGAAAGATAATCACGTTGAAGTACAAATTGAAGATGCGAAAAATGGTATAGGCAATCAGCTTAATCAGGTTCAGAACTTTATTGCCTCCGGTGTTGATGCCATGATTATTAACCCCGTGGACACTGATGCCACCGTCTCAATGAGTGACGATGCGAAAGCCGCAGGTATTCCTGTGGTGTATGTTAATCGTCAGCCGATCAACGTCGATCTCCTACCTAAAAATGAAGCTTTTGTTGGCTCTAATGAAAAAGTTTCTGGCACCTTAGAAATGGAACAAGTGTGTAAGGATCTCCATGGCAAGGGCAAAATCGTTGTCATGATGGGAGAGTTAACCAATCAAGCCGCACTTCAGCGTACCAAAGACATTCATGATGTTATTGCCACGCCTGCCTGCTCTGGCATTTCTATTGTTCAGCAACAAACCGCTAACTGGTCGCGAACTCAGGGCAATAACCTGATGACCAATTGGATTGCTGCGGGCTTTAAGTTCGATGCGGTGGTGTCCAATAACGATGAAATGGCCATCGGTGCCATTCAGGCTCTAAAAGCCGCTGGTCGCCCGATGAATAGCGTTGTGGTGGCTGGTATTGATGCCACAGCGGATGGTTTGGCTGCGATGAAAGCAGGTGAGCTTGATGTGACTGTGTTTCAAAGTGCTAGTGGACAGGGACGGGGGGCGGTTGATACCGCACTTAAGTTGATCAAGGGAGAGAAAGTAGATCAAAAAGTATGGGTGCCATTTGAGTTGGTGACCCCTAAGAATATGAATAAATACATGCACTAAGTCGTTGTCTTATTTAGCTAAATCCATGTAATAACAATAATAAGGAGGGATTGCGTTATGACAAGCGCATCTGTCGTGGAACGCGAACCTGTTAATGGCGCAATTCCCCAGGATAATAACGTTGAGTATGTACTTGAGGTAAGGAATGTACGAAAGGCCTTTCCTGGGGTCTTGGCGTTAGACAATGTACAACTGCAAATCCGCCCTGGGACGGTGCATGCCCTAATGGGCGAAAATGGCGCGGGAAAATCCACTCTGATGAAAGTGATTGCTGGCATCTATCAACCGGACAATGGTGAAGTGCTATTGCGTGGTCAGCCAGTAACACTGGAAACGCCTCTAAAAGCACAGCAATCGGGTATCGCCATGATTCATCAAGAATTATTGCTGATGAACTACATGACGGTGGCTGAAAATATCTGGATTCGTCGAGAGCCGACCAATCAGTTTGGGTTCATTGATCATCGCAAAATGCATGACATGACAGCCAGCTTATTTAAACGCCTCAACATCAAATTAGACCCCGATGCTGAAGTTGGTACTTTATCGGTAGCGAACCGTCAAATGGTTGAGATCGCCAAGGCGGTGTCCCTTAACTCAGATGTGTTGATCATGGATGAACCGACCTCCACCATCACCGAGACTGAAGTGGCCCATCTGTTTGAGATCATCCGTAGCTTACGTGATCAGGGTATCGGTATTGTCTATATTACCCATAAAATGAATGAATTATTTGAAATTGCGGATGAATTTTCGGTGTTTCGTGATGGCAAATACATTGGTACCCATGCGTCGTCGGATGTGACCCGTGATGACATCATTCGTATGATGGTTGGGCGGGAAGTTTCACAGATGTTTCCTAAGGAAGAGGTGGCGTTAGGTGAGGTGGTATTGTCGGTTAAAAACCTGACTTTGGAAGGGGTATTTCATGATGTTTCCTTTGACGTGCGCGCAGGAGAAATATTAGGTTTTGCCGGTTTGGTTGGGGCGGGGCGTTCCAATGTGGCGGAAGCTTTATTTGGCGTGACGCCAGCGGACTCGGGTGAAATTTATATCGATGGCACAGAGGTTCACATTAAGAACCCCAATGATGCGATTAAGAATGGCATGGCCTTTCTAACGGAAGATCGCAAAGAAACGGGCTGCTTTCTCGCTTTAGACATTCAAGAAAACATTCAATCAGCAGTGCTTCATGAAGGTTTTACCAACAAAGGGGGTTTTGTTGATCAAGCCAAGCTCGACAAAGAGTCAGAAGAGATGTGCCGTAAATTACGTGTGAAAACACCCAGCATGGAAGAAACGATTGAAAACCTATCGGGTGGTAATCAGCAAAAAGTCTTGATAGGCCGTTGGTTGCTGACGCATCCCCATATATTAATTTTAGATGAACCAACACGAGGCATTGATGTGGGGGCGAAAGCCGAAATTCATTCCTTTGTGACCCAACTTGCTCACAAAGGGGTTGCCATCATTATGATTTCGTCTGAGTTGCCCGAAGTGTTGGGAATGAGTGATCGAGTGCTGGTCATGCACGAGGGTAGTGTAAAAGGTATCTTGAATCATGATGAAGCCAATCAGGTCTCCATCATGAATTTAGCCGCCCAATAAAACATTCGATAGCAACTAAAACGCCGACTATAAAAATAAGAGGTTGATATGACTACGTTAAATAACACCATGCAGGAGGCTAATGAGCCAAAGAAAGCACCTGCTAAAAAGCGTATCCCCCAAGAAGTAAACATATTATTCATTTTGATTGGTATTGCTATCATGTTTGAAGTGCTGGGGTGGCTCTTCGTCGGGCAAAGCTTTTTGATGAATATCAGTCGATTACAAATCATTGTCTTACAAGTCTCTGTTATCGGCATCATTGCCATCGGTGTGACCATGGTCATTATCACCGGTGGGATTGACTTATCCTCTGGGTCGCTGATTGCCATGTCGGGGATGATTGCGGCCACCTTTGCCCAGTCGAGTCAGTGGCCAAGAGTAATTTCTCCTTCATTAACTGACCTGCCTTTCTTTGTGCCTCTGTTGGTGGGGTTGGCGGTGGCTGGTGCGGCGGGGTTAATCAATGGTTTGTTGATTGCCAAAACCAAGATTCCTCCTTTTATCGCGACTTTGGGCATGATGGTCTCGGCTCGTGGTGTGGCCCGTTGGTATACTGACGGTAGTCCAGTGTCTGGTTTTACTCCAGATTTTATTATGATTGGCAATGGTTTGGGGCGCTGGATGCCAGTGGTGATCTTTATTGCGATGGCTATTGTTTTCCATATTGTCATGCGTTACACCCGCTTTGGTAAGTTTACCTATGCGATTGGCGCTAACCCACAAGCGGCAAGAGTTTCCGGGATTAATATTGATCGTCACTTAATCGTGTTGTATATGATTGCTGGCTTGTTGACGGGCTTAGCTGCCATGGTGACCATTTCCCGTATCCAAACGGCGCAAGCGGGTATGGGCTTAGGGTATGAGCTGGATGCGATTGCCGCATCGGTCATTGGCGGGGTCTCTTTGGCGGGCGGGCGTGGACGCATTGCTGGGACGGTGATCGGTACCTTGATTTTAGGTGTGATGATGTCAGGATTTACCTTTTTGCGAGTCGATGCTTATTATCAAGATATTATTAAGGGTGCCATCATTGTGCTGGCAGTGGTGGTTGATCAGCAGCGCCAGAATAAACGTAAAAAATCGACGTAACCTTTCTGAAGATCCAGTGACTCTCCTTATTCCTGTAGAGCCACTGGACTTTTACCCATTTCTAATGAGAGATGAGAATCGCTTCACTATGATAGATCGTTTGCTAGATTGGGTGGCTGGACTGTGTGACGGGACTTGAGTTAGAATTTTTATTCCAATTTAGGAACAGACATTTATAAACGATTATTTCCATTCTTTTGTCTACACCCTAACCTTATTGATGATTCAGTGGGGTGTTGTTTCCCCCTGTCATGAGTCACGAGTGCTTTATGAATGAAAAAATACCCGAGTCCTTAGCGGATTTGAATGAAATGATTAAACAGCAGCATGCTGAATTAAGTAAACGGCTGCGTCAGGTGGCGGAGTTTGTCTTAGAGTCTCCAAGTGAAGTCGCCTTTGGCACCGTTGCAGTGTTATCGAAAGATGCGGGGGTTCACCCTTCTACTTGGGTGCGTTTTGCCAATGCCTTTGGCTTCAGTGGCTTCAGTGAAATGCAAAAGCTGTTTCAGCAAAGTTTGATGTCGGAAATACCGAATTATCAAGAACGCATTAGAATGGCGCGTCATGCCCATAGTGAGCAGGCGGCAGAACAATCCCCTCACCAGTTATTGGCGCGTTTTTCCCAGGCTAACGCCTTGGCATTGGAGCATTTGAGTGAGGTCACCAGTGCGGAAGATTTAAGCCGCGCCATTGATATACTGGCTGAGGCGAAAGCGGCCCACATTGTGGGGGTACGCAGAGCCTTTGTGGTGGCCAGTTATTTTGCTTATGCGTTACGCCACATTGATCGTAAAGCCTATTTGATCGATGGAGTGGGGGGAATGTACAAGGAACAAGCGGGCAGTGTCGGGGAAGAAGATGTATTAATCGCCGTCAGTTTTCATCCTTATGCGGAAGAAACTCAGTTGGTTGCTAAGTCGGCTGCGGCGAAAGGCGTGCCTTTGATTGTGATTACGGATAACCATATAAGCCCATTGGCGTCTATTGCCTCGGTCTGTTTTGTGGTGAAAGAGGCAGAGATTGATTCGTTTCGTTCTTTATCATCTTCCCTTTGTTTAGCTCAGTCTCTATCAATTGGTTTAGCTTATGAATTAGAGAAGCATTAACGAGACTCATGGGAGTCTCGTTTAAACGCCAGCGTTACCAAGTACATAGTCTCAAGTCGAGGCTATGCAGACGGTGTGGATGATTGAGCTATTTTTTTGTCACGCTCAATAATCCATTCGTGGTCTGCGTCGTTATGGAAAATCCAGTTGCGTGTGGGGCCTGCCATCACATTTAAATAGTAGGATTGATAACCATGGGGTACGCCCACCGGGTGATAGCCCTCTGGCACCATAACCACATCACCATCTTCTACTGTCATGGTTTCATCTATACGGCGATCGTCGGTATACACTCGCTGAAAGACAAAGCCTTGTGGGGGATCAATACGGTGATAGTAAGTTTCTTCTAATTGTGTTTCTTTGGGAGCAGCATCCTGATCGTGTTTATGTGGCGGATAGCTAGACCAGTTACCACTTGGGGTAATGACCTCACAAACCAATAAGCTGTCTGCTTCTAGATTACCAAATAGAATATTACACACATGACGACGATTGCTGCCCACTCCACGGCTTTCAAATTGGCAATCGTCTGGGCGGATTAAGCGAGCAGCATACTTACCTGTTGATGGGGCTTGGCAAACCGCCAGTTCGATGTCGATGAGGGCTTCCATAGTAATGTTATCGTGGGGCGGTGCGTAGACGGCAAAGGGGGCTTTCTGATCAAAGACCGACTGTCTATCGCCTATATTCTGCCAAGTGTGTGCTTGGGTTTGCGCATTGGCATGGCCAGCCAGTAGCACCACGCAGACTTCTTTGTCTTCGGTATTGATAGAAAGCGTATTGCCTGCTTTGAGTGAGTGCGCTGCAAATCCGACGTATTGCCAATTGGCGCTTTCGGGGGTGATGCATTGAGTGAGCGTGCTGCCCTCTTGAGCCTGCTTTTTGGACAAAAGGTATGATCCAGAGGACTTAGGCATAGCATGCGACGTCGACATATTGAACTCCCGTTATGATGTTTCATCATCGTTTTTATTGTTGGGTGGTTTGGCTCAGCAAGGTATCAAGAACTGAACCTTCTATACATGGTTCTAACCATAAATCATCGTATTTTCCAAAACAATATAAAATAGAATTTTTATTTCAAAAATAATGGTGTGTGACGAAAAGCCAATAAAAAAGCACCAGACTAGGTGCTTTTTTGGGTAGGTTTTTGGTATCGAGAAGAGAATATTATTCTTCTGGGATAACGCCCAGTTCAATAAGACGCTCGCGCAAATAGCTTTTTGCTGTATGACGATCGGACAACACGACTTCTGGTTTTGGGTGCAAGAACAGCGGTAAGGAGATACGTGATTTCGTTTTGTCGGCCCCTTCTGGGTTAATCACACGGTGTGATGTGGAAGGGAAATAGCCACCAGACGCTTCTTGTAACATATCGCCGATATTCACCACCAAGGTGCCGAAATCACAAGGTACATCCATCCAAGAGCCATCTTTGGCTTTGACTTGTAAACCTGGCTCATTAGCGGACGGTAGAATGGTCAATAAGTTAATGTCTTCGTGAGCGCCTGCGCGGATCGCTCCAAGCTCTTCGTCCCCTTTCAATGGCGGGTAATGTAAAATACGCAGTAACGTTTGTTGGCTGCCCTCAACCATACTGGAAAGGGGTTGGGAGTAATGCTTCGCTACGTCGTCTGGGGAATATTCTTCAACCCAAGCTAACAACTCTTCCGCCAAGCTAGTGGCTTCGCCATAGTACTGAGCTAACAGTGGCTTTTGCTTTTCAGGGCACTGACCCCAAGGGTAGTAATGGAAATACTCTTTAATATCGCGTTTAGTATGACCTTTGGCCGTCTCTGCTACTTTAGGAGAGAAGTAACCATCCTGTGGGCCAACGTTATAGCGATAATCATGTTTACTTTCGCTTGAGAAAAAGGCCAGCCAATCCTCATAAATAGCGCTGACCAGTTCTTTTTTGATCGGGTGATTTTTCAGTACGCCAAACCCTGTCTCACGAAGAGATCTGACAAAGTCTTCAGCGGCGGTTGGGCTGGTGTAATCTACGGCTTTTAGTTGCATTGTGTGTGTCCTATTAAGTCTCTGTTTTGATATTTTGATCGTCAGTCCGCACTATTGCGGACCCATAACATGCGGCAAAAAAGAGTGACCTAAGAAGACCAACCACTATGAAAAAACATTTTCAAGTCAATGGCTTCGCCTAAGTAATGAGTGCAACTGTTCGAGCTTGTCGTCTGACAAGCGGCCCTATCCCCAACGGATGTCGTTGTAGAGGTAGTGAACAGAGTTGGCAAGGATATAACAGACATTTCAATGCTCTCTTACTGTGTCGCAAACTTCATGTGTAGAAAAGAAAGTGTAACAATGACTAGGAATGGGTTGAGTTCCTGTCACAATATGTAGTTTACTGTGTGAAACCTTTGTTTTGAAGTGAAACACGTATTAATTGTGTAGTTTGACTGGGTAAATCAAATACTTAACCTATAATATCCTGATCGGCGTCAAATTTTTACCGATACGAATACCGTAAGGCAACAAAAAGTTCTACACACCTTGAGTTTTACGAGGTCACATCCGACGCGAGATCCCTGCGTCTTCACAAAGAAGAGGGCAAGTTAATATGAATACATTTTTCGATTCGTTCAAAAATCATTTTCTCATTTCTATGCCACATCTTGATGATCCACATTTTGAACATACTGTGGTTTATCTTTGCGAGCACACACCAGAAGGGGCCATAGGTCTTGTCATTAATCGCCCTTCTAATATTGATTTCAGCGAGCTTGCAGAGCATTTGAAAATGACCATTACCGCCCCTACGTTAGCCTCTGACCCTATTTATCATGGTGGGCCAGTGGAATCCGAAAAGGGCTTTATTCTCCATACCTCTGAAAAATCTTGGAGCAATACGCTCAAAGTGAACGATGAGGTCTCTTTATCCGCCTCCCTAGAAGCACTAGAAGACATTGCGCGTGGCCAAGGTCCAGAGGCTTATCGTATTACACTTGGCTGTGCTGGTTGGGAAGCCGGGCAGTTGGAAAAAGAAATTGCGAATAACGATTGGCTGGTGTGCGAGGCGGATTTAGACGTATTATTCCATACTCCAAGCGATATGCAATTCACCGCCGCCACTAAGGTGCTGGGAATTGATATGACACGATTATCACCGGATATAGGACATGCTTAGTGACGGTTACCTCGTCTGAAAATGTTAACGATAAGCCCAATACTGAGCAATCAGTATTGGGCTTTGATTTTGGTACGACACGAATGGGGGTGGCGTTTGGTCAACGAATGTTGGGTACGGCACGTCCTCTCGCGCCTTTAAAAGCCAAAGAGGGTATCCCTAATTGGGATGAGATCGCAAAATTGGTAGAAGAGTGGCAACCGGATGCTTTTGTGGTGGGGCTGCCGCTGGATATGGATGGTGCTGAAAATGAGATGTGTCAACGGGCACGTAAATTTGCGAAACGTTTGCATGGACGTTTCAATCGTCCTTACCATATGATGGACGAACGGTTATCCTCTTTTGAGGCCAAAGGTCAGGTGATTGCCCGTGGTGGAAATCGCAATTTTAAAGAAAACTCAGTGGATGGGTTAGCCGCGCAAATGATTGTAGAAACCTGGTTCGCTGAAACGAACTGATCACTTAGGGCGTTTGGACCATAAGCTCATTTGAGCCATACACATATTCAAACCATACATATATTCGAGCCAGTAGATGGCAAGGCAGACAAAGGTTTAGATAGCGATGAAGTTAGATTTAGAGCGTTCTTTAGCGTCCATGAAAACGCAGTTAACGGCGTATTGTGCGAAAAAGAGCATAGAAAGCCCCATAGTGGTCGGTATTCACACCGGTGGCGTTTGGGTCGCCGAGCAGTTGATGAGTGCGGTGATGACGGAGGAGCCATTGGCGACGCTGGATATCACTTTTTATCGTGATGATTTCACTCGCGCAGGGCTGAATCCAAAAGTGAATCAAACGTTGCTTCCCGCTCTTGAAGATCGACATGTGATTCTGGTTGACGATGTGCTCATGTCTGGCCGTACGATTCGTGCCGCTATGAATGAAATTTTTGATTTTGGCCGTCCTGCCAGTATTACCTTGGCCATCTTATACGATTTAGGTCAGCATGAATTACCGATTCAGGCGGATATCGTGGGAGAGCAGCTGACGCTTAATTCTGATCAAAGGGTTAAGTTGTCTGGCCCTAATCCGCTGATGGTTTCTGTGCTGGATGCGCATTAAAGTGTGTTTCTGGCTTTATTTTTGCGTTAACAAATACGACAATTAGCAGATGGATATGAATGACGTTAATTCAGTTGAAAGTATGACAGACATCTCGACATTGGATGGTGTCCAGTGGGATGTCGATGAAAAGTATCGAAACAGTCTAAACCGTAACTGTTTGTGTGCTTTGATTATTCAATCCCTTGATTTTGTTAACGTTATGAATGCCCGGTTGTAGTCAGTCTGCACCGGGCATTTTTCCATCTATACCCTATTTAGAACAGAGAAAGGCGATACCGTCTTTGCAGTTTGAGGAAAGCAAACCATGATGCGATCCGAACCTCGGGCATTACAGTTAAACGAACACGGACAGCTTAAGCACTTTTTGACATTGGATGGTCTAGATAAAACCATTTTGACAGAAATTCTCGATCGAGCTGATTCCTTTCTATCCATGGGGGAGCAGTCGGTAAAAAAAGTTCCTCTGCTGCGCGGTAAAACCGTGGTAAACCTATTTTTCGAGAACTCTACTCGAACCCGAACGACCTTTGAATTGGCAGCCAAACGTCTCTCTGCGGACGTGATTAACCTCAATATTGAAACCTCTGCCACTTCCAAAGGTGAGTCGCTCCTGGATACGCTAAAAAACCTTGAAGCCATGCAGAGCGATATGTTTATTGTGCGTCATTCTGACAGCGGGGCCGCTCATTTTATTGCTGAGCATTGTACGCCTAATGTTGCCATCATTAACGCTGGGGATGGTCGTCATGCCCATCCGACTCAAGCCATGCTCGACATGTTAACAATTCGTCGTCATAAGGGGCGGTTTGATGGTCTGAAAGTCGCCATTGTGGGGGACATTCTGCACTCGCGCGTCGCGCGCTCTCAATTACAGGCACTTACCACACTGGGTGTAGAAGAGGTGCGTTTAGTTGGTCCGAAAACCTTAGTCCCTGCGTTTTTCGAGGAAATGGGGGCCACCATTTGTCATGATCTTCAAGCGGGTTTAAAGGATGTGGATGTCATTGTGATGTTGCGTCTACAAAAAGAGCGTATGAAGGGGGCATTGTTACCAAGTGAAGGGGAATTCTACCGCTTATATGGCTTAACAGAAGAGACCTTAGCGTGGGCGAAACCAGATGCCATTGTCATGCACCCTGGGCCGATTAATCGTGGTGTTGAAATTTCCTCTGAGGTCGCCGATGGAGCACACTCTGTGATTTTAAATCAAGTAACAAACGGCATTGCTGTGCGTATGGCCGTGTTATCCATGGCGATGAGTGGGCAGTTACAACGGGATAGTGGCGAGGATGAGAAATAATATGAAACTACGTATTCAAAATGGTCGAGTGATTGACCCAAGCCAAGACCTTGACGCCATCACCGATGTATTCATCGAAAATGAAAAAGTCGCAGCAATAGGTGAGGCGCCTGATGGCTTTGAAAACGCAGAAATTATTGATGCCACAGGCAAATGGGTATTACCCGGTTTGGTGGATCTCGCCGTGGCTTTGCGTGAGCCAGGACAAACGCAAAAAGGTAATATTGCAACGGAAGGTCGAGCGGCTGTTTCTGGCGGGGTGACAACGCTGGTGTGTCCGCCGGATACGAACCCTATTGTCGATACGTCTTCTGTGGCTGCGTTGATTCAAGATAAAGCAGATGAGGCTGGCATGGCCAATGTTTTTCCCATTGGTGCTTTAACAAAAGGTCTTGCTGGGGAACAGTTGAGTAATATGATGGCATTGACAGATGCTGGCTGTGTCGCCGTCTCTAATCATCGTCACCCGGTTGCCAACACCAAAGTGTTATCCCGAGCACTCGAATATGCGGCGACTCATGATTTACTGGTCGTATTTCATCCTGATGAAGAGAGTTTATCGGAAGGCGGTTGTGCCCATGAAGGTCTGATGTCTACCATGCATGGTTTAGCCGGTATCCCAGAAGAAGCGGAAACCATTGCTTTAATGCGGGCTTTGTTATTGGTCGAAAAAACAGGGGTTCGAGCGCATTTTGCGCGCTTATCTTGTGCAAAATCCGTTGAAATGTTAGCGGATGCAAAGGCGTCAGGGTTGGATGTGACTGCTGACGTCGCCGTACATAACTTATTGTTAACCGATCAAATACTCAGCCATTTTGATGGTCAGTATCATGTGTTGCCGCCGTTACGTGCTGATGAAGACCGTTTGACCTTGATTGAAGGTATCAAGGCGGGCGTGATTACGGCGATTTGTTCGGATCATCAACCACATGAAAAAATGGCTAAAATTGCTCCGTTTGCGGCTACTGAACCTGGTATGGCCAACGTTGAAGTATTACTACCATTGGCGATGCAGTTAATGGATGAGGGGGATTTAGACTTATCGACGTTACTGTCTTGCTTAACGTGTGGCCCTGCCAATTGCTTCGGCCTAGAAGCGGGCAGTTTGAGTGTCGGGAGCTTTGCTGATCTTATCATCTTTGACAGTACAGCACATTGGCAATGGACTCACCATAACCGTAAAACCAAAGGGCATAATTCGCCATACTTTGGTGAAACCCTGACGGGTCAAGTCATCGCCACTTTTATTTCTGGTCAGCAGGTTTACCGACTGGTATAAGGCTCTCAGCAAAGTCATCACAGGGAGAGTCAAGTGCCATTTAATCTGTAAAATTGATTGCAGTAGATTGTAAACTTATTACCGTATAGGTTAGTCTCTTTAACTTGGTTGTTAATATTAAACATTTTGGTAGTTTAAATGGTGCTCGATTCTTTTCAGTCCGATGATATTCATGCTCGTCTGCTTCAGGCGGAGAAAGAGCGTGATTTATTGAAAACATTCAATGCGAACAATGCTCAGCGTTTACTGTCAGTAGCAAGTGGTAAACCTGTGTCTTTCTTTTGGAGAGATATTCAAGCAAGCTTGCACAAAATATTGCCAGATTGTTACGGTCTTTTGCTGATCCGCAGCAAAGGAAGTCAGAGTTGGGTATTAGCCAGTCGCGATGAAAGAAACGCTGCTTTGCTTAATGCCGAAGGGCAGTTGGGTTCATTGCCACGAGCCTTAATGACGTTTTCAGAAAGCCCATCTTGCCCAAAACGACGGGAGGCAAACATTCAACTCTCTGCTGATTGGGGGCTTTGGAAAGGCTTCTTAGAGCTAAATGACTTTTCTGATGTGGTCATGTTAAATGTGCCGACCAAACAACATGATGATTATTTGATGGTCTTTTTTCAATGTCACTCTGCTGATATCAGTGATGATGTCATTGATCTAGTACTTGATGAAAGTGTGAATTGTATGAAGGCCGTGTCGCTGCGTGAATACTCTGATCGCTGCCTATTTGAAGATGGCCACCGTGACCCTAAAACGGCATTGTTGCGTCGCTACAGTTTTGAGAATAATTTTGCCATGGTGCTAAAAGATTCGCGTCGACATTTCCAGCGTGTGGCGTTGATGTCTTTAAAGTTGCATGCTCAAATTCATCAAGAGGATGCTGCGGATCTCAAAGCGTTAGCAGAGTTGATTGAGCGTACGGTACGTGATAACGATCTAGTGGCTTATTATGATGACGGCGAGTTCGTCATGGGTATTCGTATTCGTCATATGGAAGATGCGGAAGTCGTCGCTAACAAATTGATGAAGGCGTTGAGAGACCCTGAATTGGCGGCTAAAAAGCTTGTGTTGGATGGGGTTTCTATCGGTATTGCCTTTTATCCTGAACATTCTAGCTTGGACGATCTTTATCGTGCGGCCTCTTTTGCCGAGAATTCTGTGAGTGAGTCGTTTGGACATCGCTTGGAATTCCACGGTCGTGTTTATTCATCAAGTAATGATTTTTATGTTTTCTAAGTACTTTGCATTACCCTGTTTATTTGCTCTGCAATAAGCCGCGTTAGTAAACCGTGGATAGTGTAAAGGAGATCTGTTTCGAACGGGTTAAATACTTCACATCGTTACCTGATTTCCCTTCATTGCTTTTCGTCTTAGCTTTTTTTTCACCTCTAAAAAAGTGCTAATATGCACTTACACGCTTTGTCTTATGGAGAGCATCGAGCTGTGTTGCCTGTTGTATTTCGTTTAATGCCAATTTATAAGCTTGCTGTTGGATACGAACAGCCAAAAGTCCAAAAGAAACTAGGGTTTTGTTATGAATATTGAAACGAATCTTTCTCTAGTCGGTGCGCAAATCGCGCAATTAGAGCGCCAATATCAACGTGATGTTGGCAGTGTGCGTCTGCTGGCGGTGAGTAAAACTAAACCACTAGAGGCTATTCGGGAGGCATATCAGGCTGGTCAGCGTCTATTTGGTGAGAACTATGTTCAAGAAGCCGTAGAGAAACACAGTGCGTTGGCAGATCTCGTTGATATTGAATGGCACTTTATTGGGCCGATACAGTCCAATAAATCACGCGTAATTGCACAAACTATGGATTGGGTGCATACCATTGATCGTGAAAAAATAGCTCGTCGGTTAAGCGAACAACGTCCCGATGATATGCCCAAGCTAAATGTATGCATACAAGTGAATATTAGTGGCGAAGAAAGCAAATCAGGGATTTCGTTAGAGGACTTGCCGGAGATGGTTTCACTAGTAAAAAGCCTGCCAAACATACAACTTCGGGGGCTTATGGCGATTCCCGCGCCGCAAGAGGATGAAGCAAAACAAATGGCGGTTTATCGTCCATTATCTCAGGCTTACCTTGAATTGGCGTCATCAGATCGCATGATAGACACATTATCTATTGGTATGTCTGGCGATTTACCGGCGGCTATTGCATCAGGCAGTACCATGGTTCGGGTTGGAACGGCTATTTTCGGGGCTCGTGATTATACCTAATCATGGGGAGTAGTTCAGACGAGTGCTGTTGTTTTGCAGACAATGATGGTTCTCTATTATTAGACAGTGACATAAAAATTAGGAATATAAATGAAACCAACAATAGCCTTTATTGGTATTGGAAACATGGCGGGATCGATCATTGGCGGCCTTATTGCAAGTGGGTATCCTGCAAAGAAGATTCTTGGTACCTCTCGTACACAAGCTAAGCGAGAGCGTTTTGAGCAAGAATACGCAATGGTCACCCTAGCGGATAATCGCGAGGCCGTTAGCAAAGCGGATGTGGTGGTGCTTTGTGTAAAGCCTGCACAAATGCAAGAGGTGATTAGTGCCTTTGCCGATCTGGTGCGTGATGATCAAATGTTTATTTCGGTGGCCGCTGGCTTAGAGCTTAGCGGCTTAACTCGTTGGTTGGGTAAAGACGTCTCTGTGGTACGTTGTATGCCGAATACTCCATCTCAATTAGGGGCGGGGGTCTCTGGTTTAATTGCCAATGCCCATACCAGTGAGGAGCAGAAGGAATGGGTGTCCGGTGTATTTGAAAGTATAGGGGTGTCCGTCTGGGTGGAGGATGAATCGCAAATGCATGCTGTGACCGCCCTGTCCGGTAGCTCTCCTGCCTATTTTTTTCAGTTCTTGGAAGCAATGATTAAAGCGGGTAAAGAGCAAGGCTTAAGCGAAGAAACCTGCCGTCGTTTGGCGGCGAATGCTATGCTAGGCGCGGCGCGCATGGCAACGGAGCTTGAGCAGCCAATTGACCAACTACGTAAAAATATTACCTCGCCAAAGGGGACTACCGAACAAGCCCTATTGTCTTTTGAGGCATCAGGTATTGATAATATAGTCAGAACGGCCATGCTAGCTTGTATGGATCGTTCCAAAGAAATGGCTCAACTATTTTCTGGTAACGCAGACTCATAAAGAAGGATTATCTGATGACTTCAGATCCATTGATTTTTTTATTTAAGACCATTGCCAATTTGTATCTGTTTATTGTATTGCTACGCTTAGTACTGCAATTGACGCGTGCGGATTTTTATAACCCTATTAGCCAAGGCATCGTCAGAGCAACCAGCCCAGTCCTATTACCTTTGCGTAAGGTGATTCCTTCTATTGGCCGTGTCGATATGGCCTGTGTTGTATTTGCCCTGCTAGTGCAGTTTTTAACCGTTTTCGGAGTGGCATTTTTCCAAGGGGCAGCATCCACCACGCCCGTCTCTCTGTATGTGGTTTTGACAGTGGTTGGTACCCTGTATCATTTACTGGATTTGTATTTTTGGGCACTATTGATTTCGGTCATTTTAAGCTGGGTGGCACCAGCGGCAAGCCATCCGGGAGCCATGTTGGTTGCTCAGATCACCGAGCCCTTGTATCGTATGTGTCACCGTGTGATTCC
Source organism: Marinomonas sp. 63XJN7_7_ISO-PGPR-S23-202 (assembly GCF_056173505.1). Lineage (NCBI taxonomy): Bacteria > Pseudomonadati > Pseudomonadota > Gammaproteobacteria > Oceanospirillales > Oceanospirillaceae > Marinomonas > Marinomonas sp. 63XJN7_7_ISO-PGPR-S23-202. The sequence continues at coordinate 509,786 of NZ_CM149677.1, forward strand.
AACGTTAGGTGGCTTGGATCTATCACCTATTTTCTTGTTTTTAGCCATCTCTGTCATTCAGCAGTTCTTAAGGGGATATTTCCCTGTTATTTAGACATGATACCAGGATTGGTGGTTTTTTAAGCGTGATTGGTTGCGAATGGCAGCGTAGAATTGAGAACAGGGGCGTATTCCTATATGATTCGAGCCTTGAATGGGAATCTGAGGGGCGTTGTGTCTTTTATTGGTGTCCCTTCTCCTTATAATAATTTTTGGATGAAAGCTATGAGTACGATTGCGGTTTATCCGGGTACCTTTGACCCTATTACGAACGGCCATACTGATTTGGTCGAGCGTGCGTCAAAACTGTTTCAGAAGGTTATCGTTGCCGTCGCAGCGAGCCCTAAAAAACGTCCGGTACTGTCGCACGAAGTACGTATTGCTTTGGCGGAAAAAGTATTGGGTCATTTGCCAAATGTGGAGATTGTTGGCTTCGATAACTTATTGACTGAGTTTACGCGCTCGGTCAATGGCAAAGTGGTGGTGCGTGGTTTACGTGCGGTATCGGACTTCGAATACGAGTTCCAGTTAGCCAATATGAATCGTGCTATTGCGCCCGATGTGGAAAGTATTTTCCTTACGCCATCGGAAAAACACTCTTATATTTCGTCAACTCTGGTGCGCGAAATTGCGTCATTAAATGGGGATTTCGGACAATTTGTTAACCCTGAAGTTGAGCGTGTTCTTAAAGAACATTATTTAACAATGAAGCGATAGGTTGCCGATTTATTCGTCACTTTAGGTCGGCAGTAAGTTGGCTACTCTATAATATAGAAAGTGGTGTATTTCCCTTTCTTTGGCTTTTTGCCTTGTTTGGATTTATGGCTGGTTTATATCGGCTGATAGTTAGGAGAGAATCATGTCTCTGATCATTACTGATGAATGCATTAACTGTGATGTCTGTGAGCCTGAATGCCCAAATGAGGCTATTTCGCAAGGCGATGAGATCTATGTTATTGATCCCCAAAAATGTACGGAATGCGTGGGCCATTATGATGAACCCCAGTGTCAGCAAGTGTGTCCTGTAGACTGCATTCCATTGGACCCGAATAACAAAGAATCAGAAGAAAAGTTGATGGAAAAGTATTTAGCACTGACCGGCCAGCTCTAAATTTTCTGTATTGTTCTTTAATAAAAAAGCTCGATCATCACGGTCGAGCTTTTTTATGCTGGTTTGATTGTATTAACCGTTGTCAAAACCCTCCTTAGATGCCCTTATGGGCTCTCTACACTGCGTTTTCAAAAAATGTCAGCAACTGCTCAGGGGAGGGGATATTTAGCTCGTCTCCGACTAACAGAATCAATGAGCGAGCGTGAATGCTTTCGGTTGTGCTTGGGTGAGTGATGATCTGGCCGTGCTGATTTTCATAACCAAGCGCGGTACCAATGTTGTTCTGAATTAAACAAGTGACTATTTGCGCCCAAGTAAAGCCCTCTAAATTAACCTCCAAACGAATCGTATGGTCGCCTTCATAGCGGAATAGGTTTTCAAGTACTTGCTCTGTACCTGGGGCAATCAAAGAACGCACCAGCATCTCTGGATAGGCTCGCATAGGGCGAATCACTGCGTTGGCGCCAGCGCTTCTGAAACGCTGGCGATTTGAATCATCGATGGCTTCCGCGAGGACAAACGCTGAGCAGCCTATTTCTTTTAGGCGATGCAATATATCAAAGGTTTGGCTGTCGCAGTGGTCATCATGGGGGTCTGAACAAAGCACAATAATGTATTTCGCTTTATCGGCGCCAGCGGATAGTAACTTGCCCTCTTTCGTTGCCTCGCCCGTATGGTGTACCACACCGCGAGATCGTAAGCTCATGGGGAGGCCATCGGGGTAGGCTTTAGTGAGGATCTGGATGGGAACTTCGCTTAGTTCAGGTGTATTACAGACTTGCGAAACAAGCAGTTTAAGATAGCGTGATGCATCACTGCTTGGGGTGTTGATAATCAACAAATGGTCCTGCATTGTATTCCACTCCATATGACCTTTGATGCGCATTTCTTTTTTAGAGATTCTTAGCTCCACATAATCACTAGCAATTTGTGCCAGTAGCGTAATGCCGATTCCATATATCAGCACTATTGTAAAGAACTGTCCCCAGAAGGTAGTTGGAGACAAATCCCCATAGCCTGTCGTACTGGCAGACGTCATTGTCAGCCAAAATGCTTGCCACCAATTCAGGTGTTCGAAATGATTCATGGCTAAGCTATGCAAGCCAATCACACAAGCGAATAGAATCAGCCTTTTTTGCATGTCCTTAGTGGCATGCAAATGGACCTTTTTGCGATACTGCCGTCGTGTGTTGTTACGTCTAAGAAGTAGACCTAAGGTATTCATACTATCCTTTTATAATGCATTGGGACCGGTATGCGGCGGTTGTGTTTGCGACTTGATTATGGGTCTTATTCATCGGTTGGCATGGCATAATCTAATTGCCGCCAAGATTCATAGACCATTACCGCCACCGTATTGGACAGATTAAGACTGCGTGAATTGGCTTGCATTGGCAAGCGTAAACGCTGGTTTGTTGGCAGTGCTTCAATGAACGCCGCTGGCAAACCTCTGGTTTCTGGGCCAAAGACCAATACATCATTGGCTTTGAACTTGGCTTCACTATGAGTGTGGCTGCCTTTTGTGGTCAGTGCGTAGATTGTGCCTATGGTATTTTGTGCCAGAAAATCATCAAAATTTGCGTAACGCTTCAGGTTAGCAAACTCGTGATAATCCAACCCAGCCCGCCGGAGTTTTTTGTCTTCCAGATCAAACCCTAGAGGCTCGATTAAATGAAGCTGATAACCCGTATTGGCACATAAACGTATCACATTGCCAGTGTTAGGTGGGATCTCGGGTTGATAGAGTACGATATGCAGCATGGTATTATCTCCTTGATATACCGAGATAATACCAGACCAATAGGGAAAACTAAGTTTTTTTAATTTTTTTAGGAAAAACTATTGACCCTAAAGAAGGTTTCTCTATAATACGCCCCACTTGCCCAGATAGCTCAGTCGGTAGAGCAGAGGATTGAAAATCCTCGTGTCGGTGGTTCGATTCCGCCTCTGGGCACCACGATAAAGAAGGCCAGCTAAATTAGCTGGCTTTTTTTCGTCTGGGAGCCTTATTTTCTATATCATTGGTTCCTGTCTGTTAAGCCCAGATAGCTCAGTCGGTAGAGCAGAGGATTGAAAATCCTCGTGTCGGTGGTTCGATTCCGCCTCTGGGCACCACAAAAAAGAAAGCCTGTTTGACGATAGCGATTAAACATCAGTCAACATCATCATTTCCTTGTTTAGTATTCCCTCTGAATGACATGTTGGACACCTTGACGTCCGCCACTACAACCTTTGTTCCTGGGGATGCTGATATCAAGAGTTCACTATACCGGATAATTTAAAATCGGCAGGAAAGCACTATCAAAACATTGTGGCACAAGTATCTCTTAACTATGGTCGTGTAGACCAAGTTGATTGTTATCTTGATTAGAAAGGATGGTATTGGCGATTCATAAAGTAACCAATGACACACTAGGTTACGTATGAATCACCATAGCATGAAGGTTTAAGCGTCACCACACCACTGGTACTGAGTAACGTTGGAAGTGGTGGAGCAACTGCCACCTGAACACCCCCCACAACCACCACTGGAGCAGCCTCCAGAGCCGCCACGAGCAGATGGTCTTACTAAACCTCGTTTCTGCCAGTGATCGAGAGCTTTCTCGACCATGGCAATAGACAATTTAAGTTGGTGAGCAAGTTCAGGTGCGTTAGAGGTTTGTCGTTGCTGCATTAAGTCTCGTACTGCAAATAACAAATTCATAATAATTTCTCCTGTACTTGGCTGGACTGTTCTTGATATTTACCAAAGATCTTTAAACCGATAATCAGCAACACGAAGGCCAAGACAATACTTAAGCACCAAGCAATGGATTTTTGCGGGTGGTCAGCATAGTTGCCCAACTGATAAACGAGGGTGCCTCCTGCCCAGCCTAATGCGACCCCATAGATGGATGAGAAAATCATCCATCCCCAGCCTACTTCCCGACGCAGTGCGCCCATAGTGCTGGCACAGGGCATATAGAGTAGGACAAACACCATATAGGACAATGCTGATAAGGATGTAAATCCTGCCGCCAGAGCTTTCAAGGTATCACTGCTGGCACCAGAAGCCTGACGGGCATTAGTAGTGCTGCTTAAGCTAGAGATGCCGAGCGGATCGTCAAGGGATGCAAAAAATGTCTTGGCGTTGGCTGGAATGGTCTCCAATGCGCCTTTTAATTCTCCCCAGATATCCGGATTACGAAACTGAGCCATATTGTCTTCCGTACCTTGGCGCTGATAGATACCGTTTAAGGTACCGATAACAATTTCTTTTGCTGCTGCGCCGGCAATCAACCCAGATACAGCAGGCCAATTGTCTTTTTGTATCCCCATGGGCTCAAAAATTGGCACGATAGCACGGCTGCCTTGGGCCAGTAGAGAATGATCGATGTCTGTTGCCACGAGTTTACCGTTATGCCAGCCAATACCAGGCAAAATGAACAACACCAGTCCGATCACAGTAATGACTCGACCGACCCGAAACATGAAGACTTTCAAGCGATGCCAGCTTTGCAGTAACACACTGCGAACACTTGGCAAGCGGTAAGGGGGTAGCTCCATCACAAAGGCTTGCGGGCGACCGGTTAACGCGGTTTTTCCCAATAGCAAAGCCGTCAGAAATGCCACGGCAATACCAATTACATAAAGTAAAAACACCACTTGCCCGCCATTTTCTCGGAAAAATACCACGGCAAATGCCATATAAATGGTGAGCCTTGCTGAACAGGACATAAAAGGCTGCATTAATATGGTTAAGATACGGCCTCTGGGGTCTTCAATAATGCGAGCTCCCATAATGGCTGGTACATTGCAGCCAAAGCCAATTATCATGGGCACTAAGGTGTTGCCAGGCAATCCCACTCGACGCATCAGGCGATCCATGGCATAGGCCGCCCGGGCCATGTACCCAGAGTCATCCAATAAGGCGAGAAACAAAAAGGTTAAGCCAATTGGTGGGATAAAGGTAATTACCAGATTTAAGCCGCCGCCAATACCGCCAGCTACCACTGCAACAATCCAATTCGGCAGACCCATCAAATAGAGTACATGGCCCACGCCATGGATGAGAAGTGCTGATGAAGCCTGGTCAAAAAAGTCGAGTAGAATGTTGCCACCGCTGTAACTGACCACAAATACTAGATAAAGCACCAACAAAAAGATGGGTACCCCTAGCCAGTCATTGAGTACTAGATTATCTAGAAAAGCAGTGATTTTTTGTCGAGTGGAGCTTGCTTTGCCTTTACTGAAAGCCAGCTCGGCGGTTTCCATTGTCCAGCCAAACCTCGCCGAAGCTATCATGTCGGGGGCTTCTTCCTGGGTCTGGTTCTTAATCTTCTGACGATGGTGGTCCAGTGTCTGTTGAACTTTTTCGCTGGTTGGAATAGCCATTCCTTCCAGCAAACGTAATGCTGCAAAACGTTTACGAGCTGGATTGGGGATATCCAGAGTATCACACAGAGCTTCTATCGCCTCCTGAGTATGGGGGTCATAGCTTATGTTTTGCCCTACTTTAGGCGAGTGTAATACTTTATCAATTGTCTCAAGTAGCGTTTCTAACCCCTGTCCCTTACGCGCCACCATGGGCACTACAGGTAAACCAAGGCGTTTCGTTAACGCCTTCACCTCTGCGATGAGCCCCATTGCGTTGGCCTCATCGATCATATTGAGCACCATGATCATGGGCTTATTCATTTCCAGAAGTTCAGCCGTCATCGCCAGATGACGTTCAAGATTAGAAGCATCAACGATATTGATAATAATATCGACCGAGCCATCCAACAGAAAATCACGCGCTACCGCCTGATCGGCACTGCCACCGCCTAACAGACTATAGACACCAGGAAGATCGAAGACGGACGCTTTTATGCCCTTGGCATTGAGCTTACCGGAGCGTTTTTCGACAGTCACACCAGGCCAGTTACCAATACGTTGATTGGCACCTGTGAGAAGGTTAAATAAGGTGGTTTTTCCGCAATTTGGATTACCCGCCAATGCAATAACTGGCTCACCCATTTGCGTTGGCTGACCATTGGAACTACAACAAGATGCACTCATCTCAATATACCTTACAAGGATTGTTATTATACAGGAACGACTTCTATCTGCTCTATCACTTCCTTGCCAAGTGCGATGCGGGCACCATCCACATGAACCACCGCCCCTCGATGACCTGGGCCATGCACTATTTTAAATTGCTTCCCTTTGCGTAATCCCAACATATTAATACGTTGAATATCGTCGCTGGTGCCATGTATTGCGACTATGACGGCGGGCTGTCCCAAATCAAGCTGACTGAGTTTTTTGATATTGGGTTGGTTATTTTGTACTGCTGACATAAAACTAACTCCGGATACAAGTTATAGCCACCGTTTTAGGAATGATTATGATTTACTCGTTTTTTATCTTTGTCAAGTTGATATGATAATGGTTCTTTTTACGTATCCTTGATATTTGTCGTATTTACTAGGGTTTATGTATTCGTTTTTCCAAATGGCGTGACAGTGTTATTGACTGGTTTGTGTCCAAGTATTTATTTTTATTAGGCTTTCCTTCTTTTTAGATGTGTCAGAAAATAACATTTTCAATAATGAAATTTTGCTGTTTTTTTACAAAAACGTCATATACGTTTTGTAACATTCTCCTGAAAAAATAAGAGCGATTTTTCATCGCTCTATGTTGATCAATTGGAGAAGCATGTGAACATTAACAAAAAGATGTGGGTTCTTTCTGGAGTGACGGCCATCAGTATTATTTTGGTTGGCGTCTTCGCAGCCTATATTCTCTCTTCGTTGAGGACGGATTTTGATCATTATAAATCGCAAATTGCGACGTCTCAGCATTTGTTTGAGATGAAGGCGACTGGGTTGTCTGTAGCAAAAGGGGATCCTATTCTGCCTTCTACCAAAACGGCCCTTGATGCGGCGAATGTTAAGATCAATGCGTTGTTGAAGACGATTGAAGCCTCTCATGTGATTGATGAGAAGAAAGTAAAGCTTTTAAAGCAGATTAAGCCTCTGTGGGCGGAGTATTTTAAGCAGTTCAATAGCGCCATTAATATGGCTCAAGATAGCCCTCAAGATGCGCTGCAAATACCGGACTCTATTTATGGTTTGTATTTGGTGCCGATGATTCATAATATCGACCAATTGGTTAAGGAAAATCAAGGGCTTGAGTCTTCATCAGACAGCGTCATTTCAAAACAGATGGCGATGATTTTGTGGTTGATTTTGACACCCTTGGTTGTGGGTGGTTTGTTTGTTATTGCCAGTCAGCGTTTGTTAGCACGAGATCTGAGAAAGCGTGTGTTTCGCATGTTGGATGTGGTGACGTTTTTAGAACGTGGTGATTTGACGAGGCGTTTGCCAGTAGAAGGACGGGATGAGTTGTCTTCTATTGCATCGTCTGTGAATGGGTTTGTTGATAAAACCCATTCTATTTTATGTCAGGTGCGTGAAAGTACAAGTGATGTGTCTCATGCGGCTTCTGAATTGTTTGATGCGTCGGCTCATGTGGCGAACAGTGCCAGCTCTCAGAATGAGGCGGCGTCTTCTGTGGCGGCGACGGTTCAGCAACTTGCAGTGAGTATTGGTCAGGTAACGGAGCACGCTAAAAGTGCGCAGTCTTTTTCTGTGCAATCTGGTGAACTGTCAACACAAGCGGGCGGGGTTGTACTATCGGCAACCAATGAAATGAATAAAATTTCTGAATATTCTCGTGGTTCGTCCACGTTGATTAAAGAGCTAGAAGATCGGTCCAGTGATATTTCTAATATTATGCAGGTGATCAAAGATGTCGCGGATCAAACCAATCTGTTGGCCCTCAATGCGGCGATAGAGGCAGCGAGAGCGGGAGAGCAAGGGCGTGGATTTTCCGTGGTGGCAGATGAAATTCGGAATTTGGCGATGCGAACCACTCAGTCGACCAGTGAAATTGCCCAGATTGTCGGGCAAATACAAGAAGCAACAGAGGCAGTGTCGCTTAGTATGGAGTCTGGTCTTCAGCGGGTTGAGCAAGGTGTGTTGCTTGCGCAACAGGCAGGTCAATCCATGAACGATGTGACAGACAGTACCGCAAAGGTAGAAGAATCCATTGATTATATTTGCAATGCGTTGACTGAACAGAATCATGCCAGTGATGATATTGCCAGAAAAATTGATCGTATCGCGATGATTATCCGTGAAGACGCTGAGTCTGCCAAGAATACGGTTGAAACAGCCAAAAAGTTAGACGGATTATCAGGTACTCTGAATACCGCGGTGAGTCAGTTCCAGTTGTAACGATTTCCTTGATGCCTTTTTTGTAAGGGAACCTTCCTTTAAGCGAATGCTTATCTTACGGTGTCGTCGGATAAGCATCTCGTGTTTTTATCATTCGATGTGTTTGCATCCATAGATCATTATTTTTATTACATAATGTAACGATTATCAGGGTCATGAGTAGGATTCTTTGACTATTCTTAGCATTAAGACAGTCGATCCGTTTGATATGGATATAACCTTTCTATGCTTTATTATTTAAAGACCTCTTCTGGATAAAGTGGTGCACTATGTTTAAAGGAATAGTCGTTGTTGTTGTCACTGCGCTAATGTACTGGATTCTAGGTGTATTGGGGTTAATGGTTGCGATTCCGCCTGGTTATGCAACCATTATTTGGCCTGCTTCTGGTGTGGCTTTAGTTGCTGCGATGTTTTTTCCTCGAGCCGGCCTATGTGGGGTGTTTCTCGGCTCTTTTCTCGTCAATGCATCCGCTACTTGGTACAACCTTAATATATTTGCTGTGCTTTTACCTGCAGCCATTGCGTGTGGGGCAACCCTACAGGCGGCGTTTGGAGCCTGGTTAGTACGTCGTTATGTAGGTATTCCGTTCGCTTTCCATCGGGTGGATCTGGTATTGCGTTTTGTCTTTCTAGCTTGTGTTTTGTCCACATTGATTGGTGCTACGGTCGGTTCTTTCTCCTTACTGTATTTTAATGTCATTGCCTGGGACAGCTTTTGGATTAACTGGCTTGGCTGGTGGGTAGGAGATTCCATTGGTACGCTGGTCATTGTGCCTTGGTTTGCCGTGCTATTCCCGCGCTATTTTGGTAATTATTTTCAGCATCCCTTTAGCTTAATGGCGGGTCTGGTTTTTATTCTTATCGTCACGGCAGGCTTATCGCTTGGGGTGAGTGAGTTTGAAGAGAATAAGCAGGCTAAAGAGTTTCGAGCGAACGCTGAATTGCTGGAAATTTCTTTAAATAACCGAATTAAGAACAGTGTTGATTTGCTTTATGGCGTCGCAGGATTTGCGCGAGGCAGTGAATCGATAACCGCAAAAGAGTTTGATCGTTATGCCGCAAATGCCATGTCGCGAGATGACTCTTTTTTAGGGGTTTCACTCAATTATTCGGTGGATGGGATGTCGATACCAGCCTTTGAGCGAGACATTCAAAAAAGTTACCCCAATTTAGAATTTCGAGTCAAAGAGAAAAGTTCGTCGGGTAAGTTGGTAAATGCAACGCCCCGAAAACGTCATATTGTGGTCACCTATGTGGTGCCTAGAGAAAAAAACAAAGCTGCGATTGGTTACGATGTTTATTCTCAGGAAAGTAGGCGAGAGGCGATTGATAAAGCGATCAAACTCAAACAAGCCTACCCAACTGAACCGATTAATTTGGTTCAGGGAGCTAAAGGCGTTCTGCTGTTTTTGCCATTTTTCAACGAGGAGACCGGGACTTTTTTAGGCGTAGCGACAGCGGTGATTGGTTTGGATGTACTGACTAAAGAGATAGTGAACCGAGGATTATTGCCAAATACTGAGCTGTATCTGGTGGATATGAAAGGAGCAAATGGAACCCCCATCTTAGTGACTCGCAGTGCATCAGCCAATTTGCCTTTAGAGACCATGATCTCGCGTTTCAACAAGGGGGACTTTGGGCAGGCGGTTGCTCATGATGTGAAAGTTGGTGAAAAACGTTGGCGTTTATTCCAAGTTAGCGAGAGTCGTTTTTATAAGCAGCCTTGGGGTGTGCAATTTGTGCTGGTATGTGGCTTTTTAGTGGCGGGTATTCTTGTTTGGTTTTTGCTGATGGTCAGTAGTCAGATGTCTGAAATTGAAAGCCTCGTTCGCCGCCGCACACAGGATCTTTTGGAGGCAAACCGTTCACTCAAGGCGTCAGAGTTGGCTCACAGTAAAGCGAAGCATGAAGCGGAAGAAGCGAATCAGGCAAAGAGTCTGTTTTTAGCCAATATGAGCCATGAAATCCGTACACCGCTCAACGGTGTGATTGGTTGTTTGTCATTAATGCTGAACACCGAGTTACGTCCAGAGCAAAAAAATCTGGCGAATTTATCCCGTCAAAGTGCAGAAGCTTTATTGGAATTGATCAATGATATTTTGGATTTATCCAAAATCGAAAGTGGCAGCATTGTATTGGATGAGGAATTATTTGATCTAAGAGAGCTGGTTGAAGAAGTGAGCCAGCTGTTGGTCTTCAGGGCTCAAGAAAAAGCTATTGAATTTAATGTGCCAGCGGTTCTTATTCCTCATGTGTCTATTTTTGCTGATCGATTACGGGTCAAGCAAGTGATCATGAATTTATTGGGTAATGCCATTAAATTTACTTCGCAGGGTGAAGTAAATCTATATATACACCTTGAGCCTCTAAATGAGGGAACTTGTGAGTTAAGCGTTAAAGTGTCTGATACTGGTATAGGTATCAATCAGGCGCTGAGAAAGAACTTATTCCAACGCTTTAAACAAGCGGATAATTCGACGACTCGAAAATTTGGTGGGACGGGGTTAGGTCTAGCCATTAGTAAAAGTATTGTTGAATTAATGGGAGGGAGTATTGGTGTTGATTCCCAAGAAGGTAAAGGCTCTACCTTTTGGTTTAATGTGATTGTGCCGTTTGAGCCTAAAGGGAAGGAGAGTGACGTCGATTTCCCACAACGTTCGGCGATATTGGTTTATCGCAATGATGTTGGGCGTGACTACGTTGCTTCTTTACTTCAAGAAATAGGGGTAGGTGTAATGGTGCTTAACGACATAGCACCGCTTTTAGACGAGGATTCTGATGTGTCTAAGCAGTCTTTAAAGCCAGAATACAATATTCTTTTATTGGATGATGCGCTTTACGAAAAAGCCTCTAAAGAGGATCGCGCTATACTTCAGGCGTTTTATAAGCAAAGAAAACTGACCTGCATTTTATTGCAAAATTATTCCGACGAAAATTTCGAGCCAGACATGACCGTGCTTCATAAGCCCGTATTTAGCCATAAACTAACCCAATCTTTAACACAAATGCTGATTTCGCAGTCGACAGATGAGGTGGCTCAGGAGCAGACAGACTTGGTTCCCGACGGTTCGACAGATAGTGGGCTTGATCAAACACCGGAAATTCATGCCAAGATATTGGTAGTAGAAGACAATTTTACCAATCAGGTTGTTGCTAAAGGGTTGCTGGGTCAGTTAGGGGTTGAGGTTGATATCGCTAATAATGGTGAAGAAGCGCTGACTAAATTGCAGCATACCCATTATGATTTGATTTTTATGGATTGCCAGATGCCTATTATGGATGGCTATCAGGCGACGGGGCGAATTCGCCAGTTAGATACAGGTAAAACAGCGAGAAACGTTCCCATTGTTGCCTTAAGCGCCAATGCGATGAAAGGAGATAAGTTGGTTTGCCTTGAGGCCGGAATGGATGATCATATTGCTAAGCCGATTGATAAAGGTGAGTTGTTGACAGTATTGGAAAAGTGGTTGCCACATGCAAAAGTAGAAAAATAGGAGAACAGAAGTCATGGTAGAAATAACGGTGTTTGATCTCGAAGACTTTAAAAATCGCATGGCGAGCAGCGATGAGCTGATGGCGTTAGTGGCAGCTGAATTTTTAAGAGAGGCGGCTTATTTGGTTTCTCAACTAGAGGCGAGTATTCAAGCTGAAGATTGGTTGCAGGTGGCGCAAATTGCTCATCGTTTGAAAGGAGCTTGTGCCGAGGTGTCTGGACAGGCGATGACGGAAGATGCAAGGGCAATTGAGTTTGCCGCTAAGGAAGGTGATACACCTGCCATCTCAGGGCTTTATTTGGTATTAACATCTCATTATGGTGCTCTCAGAGATGAATTATCCGATTTTTTAACAGTAAAATGAAATAAAGTTGTTACCGCTTTTTTTGGGCTTTTTGTGGTGTGTTTTGCCTAATTTTATGGTTTTTTAGCGTGGTTTTGTTGATTTTTCTTTGCGTAATCAGAATTTCTGTCATATAACGGAAATAATTTGTCTCTATTTTATTGGCAGACTTTAAACAAACCAATGGTGTGAGGAATCATGAAATGCGTAAATTAACGCTAGCAATGGCCGTTTTAGGCCTGTCTCTTTCTGGTTCGAGCTTTGCTACCACGGAGATTCAATGGTGGCATGCAATGGGTGGGGCTAATGGCCAAGAGCTAAATAAGATTGTTAAAGAATTTAACGATTCTCAAGATAAGTACAAAGTTGACCCTGTGTTTAAAGGGAATTATACAGAAACCATGACCTCTGCTATTGCGGCATTTCGTGCCCATAAGCAACCTGCCATTGTGCAAGTTTTTGAAGTGGGTACGGCCAGTATGATGGCGGCAAAAGGTGCCATTTACCCTGTCTACCAATTGATGAAAGACACCCACGAGCCGTTCAACCCGAAAGATTATCTCAGTTCCATCACTGGCTATTATTCCGACTTAAAAGGCAATATGCTGTCGATGCCGTTTAATAGCTCAACACCGGTTCTTTACTACAATAAAGACATGTTTAAAAAAGCTGGCATTAGTTCACCTCCAAAAACGTGGGAAGAAGTGGCAGCCGATTCTAAAAAACTGCTAGCGAACGGTGCTAAATGTGGTTTCACCACTGGCTGGCAATCTTGGGTACAACTAGAAAACCTCAGTGCTCGACATAATGTTCCTTTTGCCTCAAATGACGATGGTTTTTCAGGCATAAAGGGCACCAAGTTGTTGTTCAATGGCCCTCTTCAAGTGATGCATATCACCAAAATGCACGAATGGCAAAAGAGCGGTATTTTTAAATATGGTGGCCGTCGTAGTGACAGTGTGCCTATGTTTTATAGCCAACAGTGTGCCATGTATACAGGCTCCTCTTCTGCTTATGGTGGCATGGTGAAAAATACGAAGTTTGACTTTGGTGTATCATCTTTGCCGTACTGGGCGAGTGAAGTGAAAAAGCCGAGTAATACGATTATCGGCGGGGCGTCATTGTGGGTTCTTAGAGGCAAATCTAAAGAGCAGTACAAAGCGGTTGCCGCGTTTCTGCACTTCTTGTCGTCACCAAAAATCCAAGCAGAATGGCACCAGTTTACGGGTTACTTGCCCATTACTCATGCCGCTTATGAGCTGACCAAGAAAGAAGGTTTCTACAAAACTCATCCTGGTACAGACGTGGCGGTACTTCAGATGACAGCGAGTAAGCCAACGGTGAATTCTCGTGGCTTGCGCTTGGGTAATTTTGTGCAAATTCGCGATGTGATCAACAGTGCTTTGGAAAGTGTCTGGAGCGGCCAAGCAACACCTCAAGCGGCTCTGAATACTGCGGTAGAGCGTGGTGATGTCTTGCTACGTAAATTCGCGAGAGCTCACCAGTAAAATAAACCTTACTCTACTGGGTGTTTGTCATCCCCATCGGCGAAAGTCGGTGGGGATGTTGATGTTTGAATTGACCGAGCGATGCTATGTCCGTTTATTTTCCGCAAAAAAAGTTGCCTTATCTTCTGGTTTTACCCCAGCTTATCATTACGGCTATCTTCTTTCTGTGGCCAGCAGGCCAAGCGTTTAAACAAGCGTTTTATCGAGAAGATGCGTTTGGTTTGAGCCAAACCTTTATTGGTTTTGGAAACTTTATCGACCTTTTTCAAAACCCGCTTTATTACAAATCCATGGGAGTGACCATGGTGTTCAGTTTTTCTGTTGCTTTTTTCGGTATTGCTATCGCCCTATGGTTAGCGGTGATGGCAGACCGTGTGATTCGCGGGAAAATGGTCTATCAAACCTTGTTGGTCTGGCCCTATGCTGTGGCACCGGCTCTTGCTGGGGTATTATGGTGGATTTTATTTGACCCCAATATTGGACCTATTGCGTTGTTTTTGGATCGTATTGGTATCCATTGGAATCACTTTTTAAATGGCGATCAGGCCATGATATTGGTGGTGATTGCGGCGACCTGGAAACAAATCAGTTACAACTTCTTATTTTTCCTGGCTGGTCTGCAAGCCATTCCGCGCTCTTTGATTGAAGCAGCCGCCATTGATGGAGCCAGTCCGTTTAAGCGGTTCTGGGATATTGTGTTTCCCTTGTTGTCACCCACCACCTTCTTTTTGTTAGTGGTGAATCTGGTTTATGCCTTTTTTGATACGTTTGGTGTGATTGATACCACGACTCAAGGTGGGCCAGATGGTAGTACCAATACCTTGGTATATAAAGTGTTTAAAGACGGCTTTATCGGCTTAGACATTGGTGGCTCGGCGGCTCAATCGATTGTGTTAATGGCCATTGTTGGCTTGATGACCGTGGTTCAGTTCCGTTTTATTGAGCGTAAGGTGCAATACTAATGATCGAAAATCGTCCTTGGCTCAAATTGTTTAGCCATTTTATTCTTGTTGCTGGCGTAGTGATTGTGGCCTTGCCTGTGTGGGTGGCGTTGGTCGGTTCGACACAATCGGCAGGCAGCTTTGCCGACAGTGTGCCTCTGTGGTTTGGTGATCAAGGGGTACAGAACTGGAGTCATGTGTTGTTTCATGCGGCAGGCAGTACCCTACAGATTCCTGTTTGGCACTTGTTGTTAAACTCGATGATTATGGCACTGGGTATTACCTTTGGAAAAATCGCCATCTCGATGATTTCGGCCTATGCCATTGTGTTTTTTCGCTTTCCGTTTCGCTCGCTGATTTTCTGGGTGATATTTATTACCTTGATGTTACCTGTGGAAGTGCGGATTGTGCCGACCTATCAAGTCATTGCCGATCTTAATATGCTGAATTCATACAGTGGTTTGATTTTGCCCATGATTGCCAGTGCCACCGCGACATTCCTGTTTCGTCAATGTTTTATGTCCATGCCTGGTGAACTAGTGGAAGCGGCTCGTATTGATGGTGCTGGCCCGATTCGCTTCTTTTTCGATATTTTATTGCCCATGTCCCGTACCAATATCGCGGCCATGTTTGTGATTATGTTTATTTATGGGTGGAACCAATATCTATGGCCCTTGATCATTACCACAGACGATACTTATTACACCTTGGTGATGAGTATTAAGAATATGTTGTCTGTCCCAGATGGGGACATTGAATGGAATAACGTGATGGTGACCACTCTATTGGCGATGATTCCCCCTGTGGCCGTGGTGATTGGTATGCAGAAATTGTTTGTAAAAGGCTTGGTTGACGCGGAGAAGTAAGCAATGACCGATTTAGTATTAAAGAACATTGGTAAAACCTACCCAAATGGTTACCAAGCGATTCCAAGTATCGATTTAAGCATTGAAGAAGGGGAATTCATCGTATTGGTTGGGCCTTCGGGCTGTGGTAAGTCCACCTTATTGCGCATGGTGGCGGGGCTTGAAACCATCACTCAGGGGGATTTGCTGATTAAGGGAAATCGCGTCAATGAGAAAGAGCCAGCAGATCGTGATATCGCCATGGTATTTCAGAATTATGCTCTGTACCCCCACATGACCGTTCGGGCGAACATGGCCTATGGCCTTAAAAATCGCGGTGTTCCAAAAGAAGAGCGCGACGCTAAGGTAAACAGTGTGGCAACTATGTTGGGGTTGGAAGAATTGCTGGACCGTAAGCCGAATCAGCTGTCTGGTGGTCAGCGTCAGCGTGTGGCGATGGGGCGCGCCATGGTGCGGGATCCTAAAGTCTTTTTGTTCGATGAGCCCTTATCTAACTTGGATGCAAAGCTTCGCGTACAAATGCGTGTTGAGATTCGTCAGTTACAACGCAAGCTGGCAACCACCACCTTGTATGTGACCCATGATCAGGTCGAGGCGATGACCTTAGCGGACCGTCTGGTTGTGCTAAATAAAGGGAAAGCTGAACAAATTGGCACGCCAATGGAATTGTATAATAAGCCAGCGTCGACCTTTGTTGCCGCCTTTATTGGGTCTCCTGCGATGAATTTATTAGACGCTGAGCTGACAGAGACAGGCATTAAGCTGAATGAGTCGTTGGTGTTGCCGTGCTCTCACGATTATCGCGGTAAAGTCATTTGGGGCATTCGACCTGAGCATTTAGTCGCGAGTGATGAGCAAAATGGTGATGTCGCTTTGCAAGTACAGGCAGTAGAATCTCTCGGTGCCGAAACCTTGATTCACGGAGTGCTTGTGGGGAGTCAGCAAACTGATGGCTCGGCTGTGCCATTGGTAGTACGTTTGTCTGGCCCACATCTACCCGATATTGGAAGCCATCTTTGGTTCACTGTACCAAGGGAAGATTGGCATTTATTTGATGCCAATACACAGCAACGACTATGATACTGTCAGCGTATGTTTAATCGTTATACGATGAACGTCATTTTATCAGAGAGAGTCCAATGAAAAGCCCAAAAAAAGATATCATTAACGCAAAAGTGATGGGGCACCGTGGTGCCGCTCTATTGGCACCAGAAAATACCTTGGCGTCTATCCGTGCTGCCGCAGCGGCAGGAGTAACGTGGGTAGAAATCGATGTGTATTTGATTGCTGAGGGTGGTTTGATCATCTTTCATGATGATGAGTTGAGCCGTTGTACGAATGGTGCAGGGGTGACTCGTCAAGCATTGCCTGAATATGTCGCTGGATTGGATGCGGGCGGTTATTTCTCAGGGGCATTCCGAGGCGAAAAAGTGCCTACGTTGAACGAAGCGTTAGAGTGTATCCAGTCCCTTGGGTTAGGGTTGAACCTAGAGATCAAGCATGATGAGTCCGATGTCGAGAACATTGTGCCACCCGTCTTAGCCGCGTTGGATGCTCATTGGAAAGATAACGATAAGCTATTGATTTCCAGTTTTAATCATAGGGCTTTGCTGCTATGTCAGCAACTGGATAAGACGCGTCATCTTGGTCAGTTGTATGGGCCGATCCCAGAGGATTGGCAGACTCAACTTGAAGCCATAGAGGCTTACAGTTTGAATTGTGACTATCGGGCGCTAACACAAGAGAAGGCTCAAGCCATTAAAGGGGCAGGCTATCAATTGCTGTGTTATACCGCGAATGATATGGCATTGGTTGCCCAGCACTGGGAATGGGGAATGGATACCATTATTACGGATGATCCAACCTGTTTTGCGCCTTTGTTGTGATCCATGGAGCAGGCTTTGATTAAACCATTAGAAGTGCTGACAAAGAGCGACTGTCAGGCTGTACGTTATATTCTCACCGATGTAGATGATACTTTGACTTGGCAAGGAAGCTTGCCAACAGACAGTTTGGTTGCATTAGAGCAGTTAGCCTCTAGAGGCTTGACGGTTATTCCTGTTACGGGAGGGTGTGCTGGTTGGTCCGATATGATGGCGCGAACTTGGCCTGTGGCTGGGGTGATTAGCGAAGGGGGTGGGGTCTTTATCCACAAAGAGAATCCAAGCTCATTAAGCTATCAGTTCTGGCAAGATGAAACGGTGATGGCGGCGCAGAAAACAGAAATACTTGCCATCGTGACATCGGTTCTAGACAGTTTTCCTGCGCTACGCCTCGCTCGTGATCAAGCCTATCGCTTAACGGACGTCGCCATCGACTTTGCACAAGACGTGAGGCCTCCAGCTATCGAAGCGAAAGAAGCCTGTTTATTGGCACTGAAAGAGCTCGGACTGAATGCGAAAGCCAGCTCTATTCATATTAATGTCAGTGGGGAAGGCTATGATAAATTTACCATGGCCAAGCGCGTGTTGAACCATGTTTATGGCTTGGGTGATGAGGGCTTTGCTGCTCAAGTTATGTATGTTGGAGATGCCCCCAACGATGAAAGCATGTTCGCGCGTTTTCCCCTAAGTGTTGGGGTGGCGAATATTGCTGAACACCTTCCCAACATGGCCTATGTTCCGCGTTTTCAAACGAATTTCCCCGGAGGATTGGGGTTTGCTGAGCTGACTCAGCATTTATTATCCTTGCGTTAACACTGTCTTTTTTAATGCTTTTTCAAGGTAAATAGTCAGTTTGTTGTATACAACTTCAGCTTGTTGAAACGAAAGGTCAAACATATGCGCTTCCTATATCTTAGTATGATTCTTCATGTTATATAGTCGCCGCGCTTCGCGCATTTACAAAAGAACCATTTATGTGTATAGGGAGTTGCCATGCGTTTATATCTACCTGTTGTTTTGGCTACATGTTGTCTTGTTATTCCACAAGTTTACGCGCAAGATGCGCAACCTGCTGGAACCAAATCGACTCCTGAAGTCAAAAAAGAAATCACCAACAAGGCGGTTAGCTCTACATCAAAAGAGACAACTGTTCATAAGCTGGGTGCTAAGAAACATCTTAACAAAGAAGTGCTAGCGGCTCAAAAAGATCTGTTGACATTGGGTTATAAAGAAGTTGGTCATGCAGATGGACTAATGGGACGCAAAACAATGGCGGCTGTAAAACAGTTCCAAAAAGATCACCATTTAAAAATGACGGGTCATGTTAACAAGGCACTTGTGCACGAGTTAGCGCATGCTGTTCATCTTAAAGCGAAAAAAGTAAGCTGATAAACGGATGCTCTAATCTGATGTTTGTCAATGTGCTTCCTCCTTGCTAAAGGGGGAAGCTATGGCGATAGCCATCCCTCCCAACCCCAAGCCAATGAGAATATTAAACAAGACGGTTAGGGTGCCAGTTAGAAAAGAAGAAGAGAGTACGTTGCTAGAGGCGATGGTTTGTTCGAAACCATGTAATAGGGGAAAGCCGTGAACAAATATTCCCCCGCCAACTAAAAACATTGCGACCGTTCCTACCACTGTTAATAATCTAATGAGCCAAGGGGCGCTTTGTAAAATCACATTCCCCGTGCTTTTAATAAGAGTGTGTTTGGATTTAAACAATGCAAGACCAATGTCGTCTAACCGCACAATTAGGCCCACCAAAGCGTAGACCCCAACCGTCACCACAAACGCAATGACACTCACCACGAGAGCTTGAATTAAAATACTCTGATTTTCTACCGTGCCCAGCGCAATGACAATGATTTCTGCAGATAAGACAAAGTCTGTACGAATAGCCCCCTTCACTTTGATCTTTTCCTGTTTTTTTAGTGCTTCTTCGTCTAACTTGGGCTCGGTTTGTTTGATTTGTGCTGTAAGGCGACTCACGACGGATTGCTGGTGGGTTTTCTTGTGGCGGCGTTGTTTGATGCTGTGTACTACTTTTTCAGCCCCTTCGTAACACAGATACAGTCCACCCAGCATGAGTATGGGCTGAATCAGCCAAGGTAGAAAAGCACTGACGGCTATGGCTAGAGGCACCAAAATGGCTTTGTTAACCAGTGAGCCCTTTGCGACGGCCCACACCACGGGTAACTCTCTGTCTGCGCTAAAGCCTGACACCTGCTCCGCATTAAGAGCGAGATCATCCCCTAGTACCCCAACAGTTTTCTTTGCCGCCACTTTCGATAGCACGGCGATGTCGTCGAGTAACGTGGTGATGTCATCAAGTAGAGCCAGTAATCCTATCGACATAACAGATCATCCATCTGATTTTGAAGCTTGGCGTATTGTGCGTGAAAGCGCGAATAAAGCCAAACACTGTGTCTTCCTTCTTATTCTGTATTTTCTATATTCGGCCCTTCTTTATAAACTCCTCTGTACTTTAATGTGCTAATAGCGTGCGTGTTTTTGGTTGGGCTGCGTCAATTCCTTTGATGGCGCTGTGAAAGACGGGCTTCGCAGGGTAAACTTTGCGCAGTTTTTGTCGTTATAACGATAGGCTATGTTTTTTAAGACTGTTTAGCAAAGGGGTTGTTATGTCCACTACTTGTCGTATCTGGCGTCGTTTGCAGGTGCCAGATCCGGTTCGCATACACCGTTATGAAAGCTTGCCGGAACAAGGGCCAAAAGTTTTGTTCTTTAGTGGTGGCTCAGCGTTTAACAAGGCCAGTCGGGAGTTAAAGAAATTCACCCATCATTCCATTCATTTGGTGACGCCATTTGACTCGGGGGGCAGCTCCGCTCGTTTGCGTGCTGAATTTGACATGCCAGCCGTTGGGGATTTGCGCAGTCGATTGATGGCATTAGCGGATGAAACAGTGATGGGACAGCCGGATGTGTATGCACTCTTTACTCATCGTTTTGCGCAAACGGACAGCCTTGACGTGTTAGCCGAGCAGTTACAACAATTGGTGGATGGTCATCATCCCTTGATTGAGCCGATTCCAAACCCAATGCGTGCCTTAATTCAGACACAACTGGCGGTCACACAAGCGAAAATTAGCCCTGAGTTTGATCTGCGTGGGGCGAGTATTGGTAATCTGATTATAGCAGGTGGGTATCTGAATAATCAGCAGCAGTTAGACCCTATCGTGTTTCTATTCTCGCGTATTGTAAAAACCTTAGGAGAAGTGAAAACCATCTTGGATTCGCCCTTTCATCTAGGAGTGGAGCTAGAAGATGGTAGTGTTATTTTAGGCCAGCACAGAATTACGGGTAAAGAGCATGCCCATTTGGCCAGTCCGATTAAACATATTTGGTTAAACAAAGGTTTGCGAGGTGTGGTGCCAATTAATCGCCAAATTGCCGATGACCGACGTGATATGATCGCCACGGCGGATCTAATTTGTTATCCACCGGGTAGTTTTTACAGTAGTCTGTTAGCAAATTTATTGCCAAAAGGTGTCGGGCTTTCCATCTGTGATAACCCAAACCCTAAGGTGTACATTCCCAACTTGGGTGTTGATCCAGAGCAAATTGGCTTGTCTTTAATGGGGCAAGTGCAGTGTTTACTCTCTGTTATCCAGCGCGATCTTGATGGTCAGTCTGTCAGTAACACGTTTTCTGCTTTAGATTATCTTTTGCTGGATGATTGCTACGATTATGGAGTTGTTGATATTGAGGAATTATCTCGTCTTGGTGTTCAGGTGATCAAAACCCCTTTGATTCGACATAAGGTGGATCGCTATGACGAGGTGCTCATCGTGAAGGCGCTCCTGTCATTAACTTGATCTTATTAACATAACTCCACTATATTCATGAGTCGATTGAGTTAAAATTACAAATTATGTATTGAAAAGTCGTTAATTTAATGTCAAACAAGTATGGATTGTCTTATTGGTGGCGCTCGTTTTTGAAAATTGCTTTTATACTTGAATGGTATGGACTTCTAGGAAGAATGTATTAATGAGTACCCGTGTACTGATATGTGATGATTCTAGCATCGCAAGACGACAACTCGCTAAGGCCTTGCCGGCTGATTGGGATATTCAAGTAGATTACGCAGCGAACGGGCAGGAGGCATTAGATATTATTACCTCAAAGCCCATTGATGTGCTGTTTCTTGACTTGAATATGCCTGTCAAAGATGGCTATCAAACCCTTGAGGCGCTACAGCATGTGCCCCAAGCCCCTCATGTCTTTGTTGTGTCGGGTGACGTGCAGCCAAAAGCCGTACAGAGAGTCAAAGACTTAGGGGCGAGTGAATTTCATAAAAAGCCCATTAGGCCAGAAGTGATGCGTCAGTCTTTATTGGCGCTGAACTTAATGGTTAGTGATGAAACGGCTGCACGACACTCTATCCCTAGCGACGTTGATTTAGATAAGTTTTCTGTTTCGGACTGTTTGCAAGAAGTGTCAAATGTGGCAATGGGACGTGCGGCGAGTGTGCTGGCGGACATGCTTAATGTTTTTATCAAGTTACCCGTTCCTTCTGTTCACATTCTCGAAGTCAGCGAGTTGCAGATGGCGCTTGATTATACTAACCGAGGCGCGAGTTTTTCTGCCGTGTCACAAGGCTTTGTCGGGGCCGGTGTGGCGTTGGAAGCCTTGTTGATTTTTAATGATGCCAGTTTTTCGGACATGGCAAAACTGCTTGGTGCTTCCGGTAACCTTGAAAATACAAAAGAAATTGAGCTTTTAATGGACGTCGCTTCAGTGTTGGTCGGGCCCTACATGGATGCGCTGGGCAAGCAGATGGACATTGACTTTAGTTATGGGCACCCTTCTTTATTGGGGCAGCATGTCAAAATGGACAGCCTGATTAGCGCGAAAAAAGCTCAGTGGAAGCGGACATTAACAGTAGAAATTGTCTACGAAGTGGAGAATTATAATATTTGCTGTGACTTGTTGCTGCTATTTACCGAAGACTCGGTACCGGTTTTAGAAAAACGTTTGTCTTATTTGGTTGAGGGTTGAGTGAGTATGCAACGTCATACAGAAGAGATAATGGAGCTGCACTGGTTATTTGATATGCTCAACCATATTGATCTTGGCCTTGTTGTGATCAATAAGCAGTATCAAATCACACTGTGGAACAGTTTTATGGAAAACCATAGTGGTAAAAGTTCAACTTCTGCTAAGGGACAGGATTTCTTTGAACTCTTTCCTTCCATTGATAAAGCGTGGTTGAAGCGTAAAATCGATAACGTATTTGGCTTGCGCACGTCTGTTTTTATTTCTTGGGAGCAGTGTCCGCATTTGTTCCCCTTTAAAAGCTACCGTCCTATTACTGGGCTGGCTGAAAAAATGTACCAGAATATCACGTTACGCCCGTTAACGAATGCAGATGGTACATTAGAACATGCGTGTATTGCTGTTTATGATGTGACAGATGCGGCGAGTAATAGAATGGCTCTGTCTTCTGCGAACCGTCAATTGGAGCTGCTCAGTAAGATTGATCCATTAACTGAGTTAAACAATCGCAGTGGTTTGGGAAAGGCGTTGGAGATGACCTTTAGTTCATTTTTGAAAAAAGGCACAGGGCCACACTCCTTGGTAATGATCGATTTGGATCACTTTAAGGATGTTAATGACCAATACGGACATCTGGCAGGCGATCAAATTCTTAAAGAGATTGCCGTCGAAATGATTTCTTCCACCCGACGGGGGGATTTTGTGGCGCGCTATGGTGGTGAAGAGTTTATCATGCTGCTGCCTAACACTGATCAACAAAGTGCCAAATCCTTTTGTGAAAAATTCCGTGAAAAAATTGCCGCACGAGTGTTTAAAACGAAATCAGCGAGTATCAAGGTTACAATTAGTTTGGGAATCGCTGAACTGAATGAAAAAGATGGTAGTGCTTTTGCTTGGCTAAATCGGTCGGATCAAGCCTTGTATCAATCGAAAAAAGCGGGTCGCAACCAGTCCACAATATCCGCTTGATGTGTGCCTTCGCCTACATAAAGCTTGTATTGGTCTAAACAGAATTTCACTTCACTCTTCACTGTAAGTGTTTACAGAAAATCTTGTGCCCATCAAGCTGTTTGATGGGCACCGTGTTTACTCGCTGGTGATGCGCAGCTGCTTTTCGATTGCCATGACCATCTTGACAGCAATGTCTTCGTTGGCTGCTGTTTCGATACCTTGCAAACCAGGGGAAGAATTGACCTCTAGTACTAAGGGGCCTTTGTTTGAACGAATGAGGTCGACGCCCGCTACTTTTAAATCCATGGCTTTGGCGGCCTTAATGGCTAGGCGCTTTTCTTCTGCGGTGACTTTAACGAGCTCGGCTCGCCCACCTAGATGAATGTTGGCACGAAACTCGCCAACAGCGGCGATACGTTGAATGGAGGCCACCACTTTGCCATCAATCACAAAACAGCGTAAGTCTTTTCCGCTGGCTTCCTTGATAAACTCCTGAACCAAAATGTTGGCATTGAGGCTCTTAAAGGCATTGATGACACTGTCGGCGGCTTTGCGGGTTTCTGCTAGCACAACGCCTTTGCCTTGTGTTCCCTCCAGTAATTTGACGATCAACGGGGCACCGCCAACCATATTGATTAGATCGTCAGTATCGAGTGGCGAGTTAGCAAAGCCTGTAGTCGGGATCTGTAAGCCATTATCTAGCAATAACTGTAGGGAGCGTAGTTTGTCTCGGGATTTTGCAATTGCCATGGAGGTATTTAAGCAATACACTCCGAGTGATTCGAATTGGCGCAATAGGGTGCATGCGTAGAAGGTTTTGCTAGGGCGAATGCGTGGAATGATGGCATCCAAATCATTTAATAAACGACCACCACGGTAGTGAATTTCCGGTGTGGTGGCATCTAGCTTCATATAACAATTTTTAATGTTTAAAAATTGAATTTCGTGACCACGAGATTCGGCGGCTTCCATAATACGGCGGTTGCTGTACAAGTCTGGATTGCTTGCCAGTAAGCCAATTTTTAATCCCTCGGTACGCATTTCAGGGGCTTTATATAAGTTCGCTAAATCGTTTTGGCAGTGATCTCCTAATAAACAAGAACCTTCAGGGTCGACTAAAATACGACCATTCATCGCCTCACGCCCCAACAGCATGCGATAGCCCATGCTATCGCGATCGGTGAGTGTGACTTCGATTGCCCAGGACTTTTCACCAATGGCGAGAGGGACTCGAATAACAGGACGTTTCTCCTTATCACCACTGGAGCTTTTAACAACACGATGGTCGATAATCGGTGCTTCACAATGTACAGTGATTTTGCGGTTTTCCTGTAGAGGGTGTACCTCAAAGCCAGCCCATTGGACGCCGTCTCGGGAGAAAAAATGAATATTAATGGCATGAAGAGACGAGGTTTTTGCTCCAGAATCGATACGAGCTTTCACCGCAGGGATATTGATGGATGGAAAGGCGCACCATTCCTCACTACCGATGACCATTTTTGGTTCATTAAATTGATTCATGGGCAAAACTCTTCATAGATTAAGCGATTAGTATCAAAAATTTAGGCGCTTTTTCGCTATGAAAAAACGCCCATTGTAGGCTGGTTTATAGCTTAAAACGGCCTTGAGGTTAAGCCTTAATTCCATAAACTTTTACAAGCAAAATAGTCGCCATAAGTGTAGGCTATTGTAATCGCCTACTGTCAGGATACTATGTGCATACCGGATTATCTAATGGAGTCATGAATGAATGGCCAACTAATACAAGAGTTGGAAGCGCTGGGTGGGGATTTATTGCCCGCAAGCCTTAGAGAGTGTGATGAGATTGTTATCGATCAGCCTGAATACCATGCTCGCATTGCATTGTGGGGTGGTCATTTAGTGAGCTTTGTGCCAACAGGCCAAAAGGATCTGTTGTTTCAGTCTGCTAACCAAGGAGATCAAACGCGTTTCGGCCGCCGTCATTTCGGTGTGCCCGTTTGTTGGCCATGGTTTGGGGCTAATGAAAAGCAACTGGATTATCCTGCTCATGGTTTGGCTCGTTACTTTCGTTGGCAATTTTCCGAAGCCGGACGCTTCAAAAATGGCGATGTAAAAATTGTACTGCGTCTGGCCTCAGAGGATCATCCTTTGCTAGAAGAAATGTGGCCTCAGGCATTCGAATTACGTCAAGTATTTCGCTTTACGGGCAATGGTTTTAGTATCAATTTCTCTGCCGCTAATTTATCGGATAAGTCGATGGCAGTGACAGAAGCATTGCATACCTATTTTCATGTGGGAGACAATCACCAAGTTCAGGTTCAGGGGTTAGATGGCGTGTCGTTTATCGATAAGCTCGACAATGGTGCTCGTAAAAAGCAGAGCGGTGTTATCACGCCATTTGAATGCCTGGACAGTGTGTATATTGATTCGCCTGATGAGTGTGTTATTGAGGATGCCAGTTTCGCTCGTAAGATTACTCTCCGCACCCAAGGCAGTCAAAGTACTGTACTGTGGAACCCTGGCCCTGAATTGGCTAAAAAGCGCGGGGATATGGAGGACGATGATTATCGTCACTTTGTCTGTGTGGAAACCGCCAATGCATTAAACAATGGCTATCAAATTGCCTCAGGTGATATGCATCAACTTAGGCTGTCTGTTACAGTCGAGGCGCTCAGCTAATGGGGTACAGATAAAACGAGACGGCTTAATGCTGCTCTTTGTCTGTTGTTAAGGCGTGTTATCCCATTAAAGCCTGCGGTCACCTTGTACCGCGGGCTTTTTACTTTTTAGTGCGCTACTTTTATGACGCTGAAGAAGATCAGTCGATATCGTATTCCATAATTAATGGCGCGTGATCCGAGAAACGTTGTCCTTTGTAGACGCTGCCTCCTTGGATGATATTGCGTAGCCCTGGTGTGGTGATCTGGTAGTCAAGTCGACCGCCTTCATCCAATTTCCAAGCGCGCTCATAATCAGGCCACCAAGTGTACTGTTTATCTTGTTTGTTTACCTGGCGGAAGGCATCAATGTATTCATGTTCATTGAATATTTCGTTGATCCATTTACGCTCTTCTGGCAAAAATCCAGAATTACGTTGATTGACAAACCAACTACTAACATCGATTGGGGAACGCGCAACATTGGCTGTCCCGCAAAAAATAAATTCGCGGCGCTTACGGCGTGTTTTGATCAAATGGTTTTTAAAACCTTCCATAAAGCGATACTTATGTTCTTGTAGTGCATCTTCATGGTTGGAGCCATGAGGAGTTAAGAACGTACCAATGCTCACTTTATCAAAGTCAGCTTGGATAAAGCGGCCTTCAAAGTCACATTCAGGAAAGCCCATGCCAGTCATAATGGCCTTAGGCATGGTTTTGCAATAAATCGCAACACCTGCTTGATCCGGATTCTCGACGGAATCGAAGAAGTAGGTATTGAACTCTGGAGGAAAGAAAACACTGTCATTGAGACTGCGTTCATCTGCTTGTATATCCTGTAGACATACAACATCAGGGTTCTGACGAACCATCCATTCAAAAAAGCCGCGATCGGCTGCTTGTCTTATACCGTTTACATTAAGGCTGATGACCTTCATTTCTGGTCCCTACAATTCCTAGCCGTGTGTTATATTAGCACCTATCCAAAGTTGGCATGGCTTCGCTCGTTCTTGGCGGCGCTTTGTTACGTATTTAATCTATCTGGAGTTGGCATGAAACCTTACCAAAAAGACTTTATTGAATTCGCCATTGAGCAAAATGTTTTGCGTTTTGGCGAGTTTACCCTTAAATCTGGCCGTGTTAGTCCTTACTTCTTTAATGCAGGCTTGTTTGCTTCTGGTCAAGCGCTGGCTAAGTTAGGACGTTTCTACGCTGCCGCGTTAATGGAAGCTAATGTTCCATTTGATGTTCTATTCGGTCCCGCTTACAAAGGGATTCCCCTTGCGACAACCACGGCAGTGGCTCTGTATGACCATCATAATGTGGACACACCATACGTCTTCAACCGTAAAGAAGCAAAAGATCACGGTGAAGGCGGTTCACTGGTTGGTGCAGATCTGGCTGGTAATGTCATGATTATCGATGACGTAATAACCGCCGGAACTGCCATTCGCGAAGTGATGGCCATCATTAAAGGAGCCAACGCAACGCCTGCCGGTGTCCTGATTGCCTTAGATCGCCAAGAACGTGGTCAAGGTGAACTATCCGCAATCCAAGAAGTCGAACGGGACTTCCAAATGCCTGTTGTCAGTATTGTGTCGCTTAACGACATCATGACGTATTTAGCAGAGCAGGACTCCCCAAGCTTTGCTAAACATCTTGATGACGTCAAAGCGTACCGAGATCAATACGGTATTTAACCATCAATGAGGGTCTTGTTTATGAGATCCTCACCTTTTATTTCAGCGATACCCCTTATGTCAGCGATACCCTTTAGTTTAGCGATTTAGCATCAAATTTTGTGCCAATGTGGACCACTGTTCCGTCCACACACTGGTTGGTTTGACTTTAAAATCACTGCGTACATAGTGGCGAATCTTCCCTTCTATTATGGCGATCAAAAGATCGGCACAGGGTGCGACGCCCATGGCTGGACGTAGCCCTTGTTTCAAATCCGCTTCGCGCATCACTTGCTTTAGCTGCGTTTCGATACGCTCAAATAATTGTGCGATGCGAATACGTAGGCGATCCGTTTCACCAGCCAGTACATCAGCCGTTAACAGGCGGCACATGCCAGGGTTATGTTCTGCAAAGCCAAGCGTCAATGTCAGTACCATCTCAATACGAGTTAATACATCGGCTTCTTCTTGAACAATGCGGTGGATACGAGTAAACAATGATTCTTCAATGAACTCGATCAAACCCTCAAACATTTTGGCTTTACTAGGAAAATGGCGGTAGAGCGCCGCTTCCGAGACTCCAACTTGTTTTGCCAAGGCTGCCGTTGTTATGCGGGCGCCTGGGCTACTTTCAAGCATTTGTGCCAGAGCTTGTAGTATTTGCGTGCGTCGATCGCTTTTTTTTGTGCTCATCTGACCGTCCAGTATCAAACCCATTATTGTCGTTGAGTGCCTCTAATTGGGCAGGGTTGGCTTGTACGTTGCTTATTCTTCGTCTTTTTTTACATTAGAGATCAGTGTACCTACCCCTCTGTCTGTGAGTATTTCTAACAGTACAGCATGGGGGACGCGACCATCATTAATGATCGCGCTGGTAACGCCGGCATTGACTGCAGACAATGCACAGCTGATCTTGGGCAACATACCACCGTAGATTGTTCCATCGGCAATGAGTGCATCAACTTGAGCGGTACTGAGCCCTGTGAGTACATTGCCGTTTTTGTCTTGTACACCAGAAATATTGGTTAACAGCATAAGTTTCTCTGCGCCAACCGCTTCTGCGACTTTCCCAGCCACTAAATCGGCATTGATGTTGTAAGAGTTGCCTTCAGCATCCACGCCAATGGGTGCGATAACCGGAATAAGATCACTGTTTTCCAGCACCTTTAAGACACTGATATCTATGCTGGCAACTTCACCAACATGACCGATGTCGACTGGTTCTGGTGCGCTCATTCCTTCCGCTTGATGTTTTACAAACAGCTTTTTAGCCTGAATAAAGTGGCTATCTTTACCGGTTAAGCCAATGGCTTTTCCGCCTGCTTGAGAGATCATACTGACAATGTCTTTGTTGACTTGTCCACCGAGTACCATTTCAACCACATCCATAGTAGTCGAGTCGGTGACGCGCATGCCATTGATGAATTTTGATTCGATATTAAGCTTTTGTAGCATCTCACCAATTTGCGGGCCACCACCATGCACCACAATAGGATTAATTCCGATGGCTTTCATTAACACAATATCACGAGCGAAGCCGGCTTTGAGCTTTTCGTCTG
The DNA here is from genome assembly GCF_056173505.1 of Marinomonas sp. 63XJN7_7_ISO-PGPR-S23-202. Taxonomy (NCBI): domain Bacteria; kingdom Pseudomonadati; phylum Pseudomonadota; class Gammaproteobacteria; order Oceanospirillales; family Oceanospirillaceae; genus Marinomonas; species Marinomonas sp. 63XJN7_7_ISO-PGPR-S23-202. The sequence continues at coordinate 539,077 of NZ_CM149677.1, forward strand.
TCATGGCATTGCCACCGTATTTTATAACGAGGGTTTTGCCTGCAAAACGCTGAATATAAGGCAGTGATTCACTTAATATATTGGCGACATCTAAAGCGGATTCTCGCGAAAAAGCCACGTGTAACTTACTCCTGTCAGAAAAAGAGCCAAAGACTCTTACGATCATCAAAATGGGGCGTGTATTTGTAAAGTGATTTGCTCCTTAAGGCTCTTGGTGAGTGTAAGCAACCACTTATCCCCGAAATAATAACGTGAACTTGACAGATTAACTATAGATTTTATTGGAAAATGATCCACTAAATGACTTATGAAACTAATTTTCACAATAGGGCAAGAGGATAGGTGAAGAAAAGTTGGTAGGTAAGACATATAGATGAATTTCCCTCACCCATATGTCTCTTTCTTTACTAACAGGGTTGATACTGCATTGGCTTATTTGGTACCTGTATGGCCAAAGCCGCCTTCGCCTCGCTCGGTTTTTTCGAATTCAGTGACAATGTTAAATTCCGCTTGAACGACAGGTAATAACACCATTTGAGCAACGCGTTCACCGGGTTCAATGGTAAAGGTGGTATTGCCTCGATTCCAGCAAGAGACCATCAGTTCACCTTGGTAATCAGAGTCGATCAAGCCGACTAAATTACCCAGCACAATGCCATGTTTATGTCCGAGGCCAGAGCGAGGTAAAATGGTCGCAGCAAGGTTTGGATCCTGAATATAAATAGATAACCCCGTTGGCAGCAATGTTGTTTCACCAGGAGCAAGCTCGATTGCTTGGTCTAGGCAAGCGCGAAGGTCAAGACCAGCAGAGCCTTCTGTGGCGTAGGTTGGCATAGGGATGTCTTTGCCGATTTTGTCGCTCAGAATTTTTACTTGGATAGGGTGTTTCATAAAAGTTCACTTACTGTTTAAAAGAATGGTTAACGAGTTTTATGGTAATGACTGCTAATGCAATCCACCAGTGAGACGGCTAAATCCGCTTTTGCAGCCTTTTCTGGCTGCCATGTTGCGTCTTTGGTAATGACGGTGACTTGGTTTTCGTCGCTGTTAAAACCTATGTCGTCGCGAGACACATCATTGGCAATGATCATATCTAATCCTTTACGAGCTAGTTTGTCTTTAGCGTAATCCATGACATTTTGTGTTTCTGCCGCAAAGCCGATAATGCAGCGGGCAAGACGCTTACTGGCGAGAGTGGCAATGATGTCTGGATTTTTAACCAGCGTGAGGGTTAATTCATCACTGTTGGTTTGCTTTTTCATTTTCTGATCACAGACGGCTTTCATTTTAAAGTCTGCGACGGCAGCAGCGCCAATAAAGACATCGGCTTGTGGGGTCATGGTATTCTCACAAGCAGCAAGCATCTCATCGGCACTTTTTACCGGTATGATATGCACGCCATTCGGTGCTGTGATTTGTACGGGGCCGCTTATCAAAGTGACGTTTGCGCCACGGGCCTGTGCGGCGGCCGCTAGGGCATAGCCCATTTTGCCAGAACTATGGTTGCTGATATAGCGAACAGGATCAATAGCCTCCATGGTGGGGCCTGCCGTAATCACCCAATGTTGCCCTGCTAAGTCTTGAGCCATATTTGTATTTTCAAAATGAGCCGCGACGGCCTGGGTAATATCCTGTGGTTCACTCATGCGACCAGGGCCAATATCACCACAGGCCTGCGCGCCCTCGGCTGGACCAATGCTTAATACACCGCGATCAGCCAATAAAGAAGCATTTGCTTGAGTGGCAGGATGACGCCACATGGCTTGATTCATGGCTGGAGCTAATAAAACGGGGGATTGCGTTGCTAAACACAGAGTGCTTAGTAAATCGTTTGCCATGCCTTGTGCATAGCGTGCCATAAAATCGGCCGATGCCGGGGCTATGATAATAAAGTCTGCCCATTTAGCGAGCTCAATATGCCCCATGCCCGCTTCGGCGTTGGGGTCTAATAGGGTGCTACGAACCGGGTTTCCCGATACCGCTTGTAATGTCATCTCGGTAACGAAGGCTTTAGCGCCCTCGGTAAGCACTACCTGAACATTCGCACCCGCTTTACTGAGCAAACGTATAAGCTCGATGCTCTTATAAGCAGCAATGCCGCCAGTGATACCCAGTAGAATGCGTTTTTGATGGATAGACGACATAAAAAAACTTCTCAATTTAAGCCATGGCCGATAAGGTAATAATAGGATGAGGCGTCGTAATGTAGGTTGGTTATTTGATTTGACCAACCTTGTACAAAGTAAGCCTCAGCCTTTCTAGTATAATTGCAGTAGCGCAAGATTATCATGGATCAAGGAGGAGATCATGAGTATTAAGCATTGGCCTGAGCAAGAAAGACCCAGAGAAAAACTGATCCATCATGGTGCGGGCGCATTGAGTGATTCCGAGTTGTTGGCGATTTTTCTGCGTACGGGCACGCAAGGTTTGAGTGCCGTGGAGTTGGCTCGGCAAGTATTGAGTCACTTTGGTGGGTTGCGTTCGCTGATGTCGGCCAGTCGTGAGGAATTCTGCAAAGGGCTAGGATTGGGGGATGCAAAATTCACCCAGTTACAAGCGGTGCTAGAAATGTCGAAGCGACATTTGCACGAGCAACTTGTGCGTGAAACGGTATTTACCAGTGCCGAGCACGTCCGTACTTACTTGTCTTCCCAGCTTCGCCATTCCCAACGGGAAGTGTTTGCAGTGCTGTTTTTGGATTCACAACATCGCTTAATTCGCTATCAAGAGCTTTTTATGGGCACCATTGATGCCGCTGCCGTGTATCCACGGGAAGTGGTCAAGGCCGCTCTGCAATATAACGCCGCTGCCGTTATCCTTGCTCATAACCATCCAAGTGGTGTGGCGGAGCCTAGTCAGGCCGATATTACTATAACGGATCGAATCAAACGGGCATTAGAGCTTGTTGATGTGCGGATGCTAGACCATTTTGTGGTGGGGGATGGCGCGCCTGTGTCACTGGCTGAAAGAGGGCTTTTGTAGATTCATGGTAAAAATGATAAGAGCGTCCTAGATCGTGATATGGGGCGTTCTTTAACTATATTGTACTTAATATTCCAGCTTTCATTATCTAGACAGAGAGGCTGATATGAAAGTTCGAACTATTTTTTTAAATTGGTTGATGTTTGGAGGCACTTTTGCTTGGGCTGACAGTTATGTTGGTGTGCAAAGTCTGAACATATTTTCATCATTAAGAGGGAAAAATTTAGCGGTCACTATCTGGTATCCAAGTGATCCATGCGCGCTCAGATATTCATGCAGAACTTGAGAGCTTGATCGAAACCTCGTTGATGCAAACGCTGAAATAAAAGAGCTGTATTGATTGTTTTTATAAAAGACGATGCTGTTTACTGAGTCAAGTTAGATTGATATCAGTATTGCAAGTAAAATCAAACAGTTATTGGGTTGATATACGACTGCCTGATCACTTTATTGTTGGTGAGGGCTCGCCGTTTTCCTTGCTGGAGAAGGAGCTCTTAATAGAAAAACGTAGTAAGTCAATGTGAGCTTGAGGGTAATGGCACTTCTAAGCTCACTTTGACATTTCCCATTACTACATTGGAATGGAACTTGAGTATGGTTTTGTCGTCCAAAAATAGCTCTTGGGTAATGATATCGTATCGTTGCATGCTCTTTGTGGCGATCACTAAAATAAAGTCATTGTCTCCGGCAACATAATAACATTGTTGTACTTCAGGGTAGTTTAGGGTTTTTTGTTTGAAGTTATTTATTACCGAATTGCCACCTTGTATTAAGACGACTTCAACAATGACTAGTATATGACCGCCTAATTCAACCGGACTTAGTACCGCAATTTCTTTTTCTATGACTCCTGACTGTCTCAATGTTTTTAATCTTCTTTGCACGGCGGTTGCCGACAAACCAATAAGTTGACCTATTTCTTCTGTTGTTCTTCGGGCATTGGATTGCATTAATTTTAATAGTTGGTAGTCAAAAGAATCCATAGCGCAGAAAATCCCCAAAAAATAAAAATATACGCAGTTAATCAGCGTGTAGCTAGCTGTTTTTCTGCGAACCGTTCTAAGTGTGCTACTAAAATAGAGAAAAGCCAAATAATGGGGAGTAGATAGATGCTGATTAAGAATAAAGATGTTTTTTTGGGGATTGGTATGGGGTTAATCGCATCGCTAATTTGGGGTAGTTGGCCTGTTATATCGAAATTGGCTCAAATTCAGAGCGTTACCTCTGTCGAAATTTCTATTCTACGGTTTGGCGTTTCCGGTTTGATATTGTTCCCCGTTTTATTTTATCACTCTGTATCTTTGCGAATATTTTTTACCAAAGGTGTCGCGTTGTCTATTGGTGCGGGTATGCCTTATGTCTTGCTGGCAATGAAAGGTATTTCACTTTCGTCAAGTGCTCATTTTGGCATTATTGCTCCCAGTTGTATGTTGGTTGTGTCGACCTTAGGCAGTGTGTGTTTTCTTTCTGAGACCTTGTCTCGTCAACGGCTGGCCGGAGTGTTTGTGGTTGTGCTTGGAGTATTGTTCGTTGGTTGGAACAGCCTTAACAGTATGAGTCCGCAGGTTTTTATGGGGGATTTGATGTTTGTTGGTTGTGGTGTCTTGTGGGCTAGTTTTACTTTGTGTTGTAAATATTGGCAGCTTAGTGCTTGGCTAGCGACGTCAATGGTTTCTGTAGTCTCTGGAATAGCGTGTTTACCATTATACGCTTTTAACCACGACTCTTTGTTTACCAATCTTTCGGTTCCTACACTTTTGATACATGGAACTTTTCAAGGAGTATTGGTGGCTATTTTTGCCCTGTATAGTTATTCGAAAAGTGTTTCTTTATTGGGTGCCGCAAAAGGTTCTGTATTTGCTGCTCTGGTTCCTCCTTTTGCGCTTTGCTTGGGGGTAATTATCTTAAATGAAGTGGTGACTTGGGTGGAAGTTACAGGTATTGCGTGCGTTGTCTTAGGCATGTTGCTTGCTTTGGGGTTGATTCAGCTTTCTTATAAGAAAAAACTGTTTGTTGGCGTTTAGTTGATCTTGTTATGTGTGTCCAGCTGATTATTGTTAGAAAAACATAGTGACGCTGCGCAAGGTAGGCGCTCGTTTCGATAAGGAGCGTCATCCATCATTATGCTTTTCTTTGGTGCCTTTTGTTAGATCGCGGCAATTGATCATTTTTTTAACAAAAAGAATTGCTCAATGGCTCCGCTTATGGGAAAATGCGCGCCGCTATATCCTCGGTACGGGATTTTTTTGATTCATAAGGAATCATGCTCCGCCTGAGGAAGTGAAAGCACACTTCCAATAATTTTCTGGATAGCAAAAGGTATTTAATTATGTCTCGCGTATGTCAAGTTACTGGGAAACGTCCTGTTACAGGTAATAACGTTTCTCACTCAAAGCGTCGTACTAAGCGTCGTTTTCTTCCTAACCTTCACTGGCACCGTTTTTGGGTCGAAGGTGAGAACCGCTACATCCGTTTACGTGTCTCTTCTAAAGGTATGCGTATTATCGATAAAAAAGGCATCGAATCAGTTCTTGCTGACCTTCGTGCTAACGGCGAAAAAGTATAAGGATCTGAATCATGGCTTCTAAAGGCGCTCGCGATCTTATTCGCATGGTATCTTCCGCTGGTACTGGTCACTTTTACACAACTGACAAGAACAAGCGTAATACTCCAGACAAACTAGAAATGAAAAAGTTTGATCCTGTTGTACGTAAGCATGTTATGTACAAAGAAGCGAAAATTAAATAATTTTCGATCTTTGTCAAAAGGAACCGACTCAGCGAGTCGGTTTTTTTGTATTCGATGTTCGGTATTGAAAAATTCTTATCTAAAATAAAGAGTTTTGTCTAAAGGGTTAGTATAATCGCTTCTTTTTAATCGTTTGTGGGATTTTATTCATGCCTGAGTTGCCAGAGGTAGAAACAACGCTACGAGGCATCGAACCGCATCTTGTTAATCAGACAGTGGCTAAGATTGATATTCGTCAGCCAAAGCTGCGTTGGCCAATCACGCCTGAATTAACGGAGCAAATGCAAGGTCAAGCCATAACTCACTTGTCTAGGCGAGGAAAATACATTGGCATTCATACCGCCAAGGGAACCTTAATTATCCATTTGGGCATGTCTGGTAGCTTGTATTTTGTGCCAGCCAATACCCCGCCCTTGTTTCACGATCATGTGGACTTTTGTTTTGCAGGGGAGGCGAATTGGCTGCGTTATACCGACCCTCGACGTTTTGGTGCCATCTTATGGACGACAAATGATTGGCTCCAGCATGAGCTATTGAACCATTTGGGTCCAGAGCCTCTGTCACCAGATTTTCACGTAGATTATCTACATGAAAAGGCAAAGGGGCGTAAAGTGGCGATTAAAACCTTTATTATGGACAGTAAAGTGGTTGTGGGGGTTGGCAATATTTACGCTAATGAAGCCCTGTTTATGGCGGGTATTCGTCCTACTCGTATGGCGAGTAAAATCAGTAAAGCTCGTTTAGCTTATTTTGTTGAGTGCATTAAAATGGTGCTTGCCTCGGCAATTAAGCAAGGTGGTACAACATTGCGAGATTTTGTCGGTGGTGATGGTAAGCCTGGCTATTTTAAGCAGGAGTTAGCCGTGTATGGTCGAGCCGGTAAGCCTTGTCGTCAATGTGGTAGTGAGTTGAAAGAAATTCGTCAAGGCCAGCGCAGTACCGTTTATTGCCCAAATTGCCAAACCTGACTAAATAGATAAGATAGGCATGTTTATTGCTCGACTTTAGTCGATTTTATTCGTCTATAGTTCTTGAGTAGTGAATAAAAAATGTGTTGCTAAGAATCGTCGCTCAAAAAACAATCTACTTTGATTGTTTTTTGATTGCGATATGAGTTGAATAAGTTTATTTTTGACCGGATAGACAACTTAAGGAAGGTAGGAACAAGTTCTTTGGTCTCTGAAAACCTGAGGCTTAGAGAATTTATTTGCACCTTCTTTTAAATGTCGATGCCACAATTAAAAAACCATAAGAGGAATTGGAATGAAAGGTGTCTTTCTTGCGTCTGTGACCGCACTGGCAATGTCTGCAACGTTAGCTCATGCCGCAACTGATAAGCCGGCGGTTGTTTACGACCAAGCTGGTAAATACGATAAATCTTTCAATGAAGGTGTTTATAACGGTGTCCTAAAATACGAGAAAGACACGGGTCAGAAAATACGTGAATATGAACCAAAAAATGAAGCGCAAGTTGAGCAAGGTCTTCGTCGTTTGGCACAACGTGGTTACTCTCCGATTATTGCCGTAGGCTACAGTATGTCTGCTGCCACAGAGAAAGTGGCAAAAGATTTCCCTAATATTCATTTTAGTATCATTGATAGCGTGATTAAGCTGCCAAACGTACAATCGATTGTCTTTAAAGAACAAGAAGGCTCTTTCTTAGTAGGGGCTTTGGCTGCGATGAAGTCTAAAACCCATACGGTTGGCTTTATTGGTGCAATTGATGTTCCGCTGATTCGTAAGTTTAGCTGTGGTTACAAACAAGGTGTAAAATACATTGCACCAAAAGATAAAGTGATTGTTAACTTTGTTGGTTCTACGGGGGCTGCTTTCAGTAACCCAACTCAAGGTTCTGAACTGGCCAAAAGCCAAATTTCCCAAGGGGCTGATGTTATCTTTGCGGCCGCTGGTGGAACGGGTATTGGTGTTTACCAAGCCGCAGCCGATGCTGGCAAGTTCGCAATTGGTGTGGATTCAGATCAAAACTACCTTCATCCAGGCGTGATGCTGACTTCTATGGTTAAGCGTGTTGATCAGGCTGCTTACAATGTATACAAAAGTGCGGCTGCTGGAGACTGGAAACCTGGTGTAGTGACCCTTGGCCTTGCGGATAATGGTGTCGATTGGGCATTGGACAAGTATAACGAAAAATTGATCACTCCCGAGATGAAAGCGAAAATGAAGACAATTCGTAAAGACATCATCGATGGTAAGATCAAAGTACATGATTACTCTGTAAACAACAGCTGTAATATGTAAGAGACACACAATCAAGCAGCGACTTATTGATATGAGTCGCTGTTTTTTTGTCTTTGACGTTTTTTGTTTTTGCTCTTTTGATTAATAGATTTGCCCAAGATTTATTGTACGAATGGCTGTTCCGTTCGATTACCCATATTCGGTATTGAGAGGGAGAGCACGAACACGTTTTCTTGTCTCGATAATGGCGCCTGCATCCTTAATAGTCTCATTTATGCAGGACGCTGTGTGTGAATCAAACATGCTTCCTAATCCGGCGGGTTAGGTGGGTTGATGTATTTGATTTTTCCTGTTTTGAAGGGGGATTAAATGCATTTGCTGCCCCAATACAACATAGACGAATCATTATTTAGTTATGATAAATACAACTATTCCATACGCAATAGAGTTGCGTGATATAAGCAAGCGCTTTGGTGCGGTTCAGGCCAATAAAGACATTTGCTTGCAAGTACCTAAGGGAAGTATTCACGGTATCATCGGTGAAAATGGGGCAGGAAAATCCACTTTGATGAGTATCATTTATGGCTTTTATGAGGCGGATACGGGTCATATTGAAGTGGATGGCGAGATCGTTGATATTCGCACTTCGCAAGATGCAATAAAAGCGGGTATCGGTATGGTTCACCAGCACTTTATGTTGGTGGAAAATTTTACCGTACTGGAAAACGTAATGTTGGGAGCCGAAGGTGGCGCCTTATTACGAAAAGGGGTTAGTAATGCGCGTGCTGAGTTAAAGCGATTGGCTTCTCAGTATAGCTTGGATATTGACGTCGATGCGGTGGTGGAAGAGCTTCCCGTTGGCCTACAACAGCGCGTGGAAATTTTGAAAGCTTTATATCGTGGCGCGCGAATCTTGATCCTCGATGAACCTACGGGAGTGCTGACACCGCAGGAAGCGGATCATTTGTTTCGTATTTTGCACTCCTTGAAAGAAAAGGGAGTGACGGTTTTATTGATCACCCATAAATTGCGCGAAATTTTGGCCTCGACGGATAATGTTTCGGTGATGCGCCAAGGGGAAATGGTTGCTCATCGAGAAACGTCGAAAACCAACAAAGAAGAACTGGCTGAATTGATGGTCGGTAAAAAAGTTCGCTTGACGGTTAATAAAGAAGAAGCAAAGCCTGGCAAGGTGGTTCTATCCGCTAAGCACCTTTCTCAGGTTGACAGCCAAGGTGTAAGGCGCTTGAAAGATGTCAACTTAGAGTTGCGTGCGGGTGAAATTTTGGGGGTTGCCGGGGTTTCCGGAAACGGCCAGAGTGAGCTGTTGAATGTGCTGTCTGGTATTACGGCCATGAGCGAAGGTGAAATCCATTTCGCCGGTGAAGTGATTTCTGTCAGTGCACCAAAAAATGCGGCACAAATGCGTGATATGGGGATGGCTCATGTACCAGAAGACCGTCATAAAATGGGATTGGTAACAGGGTTTGAGGCCTATGAGTCAGCGATATTAGGCTACCATAACTCGCCAGTTTATAACGGCAAGTTTCTTATGAATCGTAAAGTCATGTTAGATGAATGCAGTGAGCGCATGGCCGCATGGGACGTTCGACCACCTAATCCATATCTGAAAACGGCCAATTTTTCAGGTGGTAATCAGCAAAAAATTGTGATTGCCCGCGAAGTGGAGCAAAACCCTGATGTGTTGCTGATTGGTCAGCCAACACGTGGTGTGGACATTGGCGCAATCGAAAATATTCATGAACAAATTGTTAGTTTACGAGACGCTGGCAAAGCAATTTTGTTGGTTTCGGTAGAGTTGGATGAAATTATGGCATTGAGTGATCGCATCCTCGTGATGTTTGATGGTGCGGTGGTTGGCGAGCTGGAGGCAAAAGACGCTAACGAACGCGTTCTTGGTTTGATGATGGCGAACTCTTACAGTGATGATCCACAAGGAGAGCCAGCATGAATCAGGCAAAAGTCCCAGTTTGGGTTAATATTGTATTGATCCCATTGTTAAACATTACCTTGGCATTTGTTATTTCTGGTTTGGTGATTTATGCCATTGGTCAAAACCCAATAGAAGCCGCTGGTTATATGATTTACGGCGCCTTTGGCTACAGCGAAGGGATTGGCTACACGCTATATTATGCAACAAACTTTATTTTCACCGGGCTGGCTGTGTGCGTGGCCTTTAAGGCGGGTTTGTTTAATATTGGTGGTGAAGGCCAAGCCTATATTGGTGGCTTAGGCGTTGGCTTAGTGTGTCTCGCATTGGATCATTCAATGCCATTTATCGTTATTGCGCCCTTGGCGATTATTGGGGCAGCGGTATTTGGCGCCGCTTGGGCCTACGTGCCAGCTTATCTTCAAGCGCGTCGTGGTAGCCACATTGTAATTACCACGATCATGTTCAACTTTATTGCGTCGTCTTTAATGGTTTATCTGATGGTGAACTGGTTAAAAGGGACGCAAAACATGTCTTTAAACAGCCGTACGTTTGAGCAAAATGCTTGGATGCCTTATTTGCATACTTTGCTGACACCCTTGGGGATTGATATCGGCGATTCTCCGGTAAACCTCTCTTTCTTTTGGGCCTTGTTGTGCTGTTTTGGGGTGTGGCTATTAATTTGGCATACTCGTTGGGGATATCAGCTACGAACCTTAGGGACCAATCCTACTGCTGCAAAATACGCTGGCATTGATACCGCAAAAGTGACCATTTGGGTGATGTTGGTATCGGGCGCACTAGCGGGTTTTGTGGGGATAAATGAAATCATGGGGGTCAACCACAGCCTGTTGCTGAATTTTGCAGCGGGTTATGGCTTTACTGGGATTGCGGTGGCGTTGATGGGGCGCAATCACCCTGTTGGTATTTTCCTTGCGGCGATTTTGTTCGGTGCTTTATATCAGGGTGGTGCGGAAGTGTCATTTGATATGCCGCAAATTACACCGGACATTGTTGTGGTGGTTCAAGGTTTGGTTATTTTGTTTTCTGGCGCTTTAGAGCACATGTTTAAAGATCGTATAGAAGGCTTCTTTATTCGCAGAGCCGCAGCAGCACAGGAGAAATAAAATGTACGATACGCTTATTCAAATGTTGGACGCGACCGTGCGTGTCTCTGCGCCATTAATTTTGGCGGCTTTGGCGGGGCTCTTTTCCGAACGAGCAGGTATTGTTGATATCAGCTTGGAAGGGAAAATCCTCGGTAGTGCATTCGCTGCGGCGGCGGCCTCTGCGGTATTTGGTTCTGCTTGGATCGGTTTGATCTTTGGCATCATCGCCTCCGTTGCTTTGGCCTTGATACATGGTTTTGCTTGTATTACTCATCGTGGCGATCATATTGTCTCGGGGGTGGCGATTAATACCATTGTTGCGGGGATAACGGTAACCCTTGGTTTGCATTGGTTTCATCTGGGGGGGCAAACACCTGCTCTGTCAGGTGATCAGCGTTTCTTAGCTATTACCTTGCCTTTCGCTCATGCGATACAGGGTGTCCCCGTTATTGGGCAGATATATTCGAACCTGATCAGTGGCCATAATATTTTAGTGTATTTGGCCTTCATTATGGTGCCGGCAACCTATTGGATTGTCTATAAAACGCGATTTGGATTACGCCTTCGTGCTGTAGGGGAGAATCCCCATGCTGTGGATACGGCAGGGATTTCGGTGACTTGGTTACGCTACCGAGCAGTGATGATGTGTGGCGTCTTGTGTGGTGTGGCGGGTGCTTACTTGTCGACGGCGCACAATGCGGGCTTCTTGAAAAATATGAGTGCGGGTCAGGGGTATATGGCCCTAGCGGCATTGATATTTGGTAAGTGGCGACCTGTTCCTGTGATGTTTGCTTGTCTGCTGTTTGGCTTTTTGAATGCGGTGGCTGTACGTTTGCAAGGTGTGATTATTCCAGGGGTTGGTGAAGTGCCAGTACAGGCAATTGAATCGTTACCTTATGTGTTAACCATATTGTTATTGGCTGGCTTTATCGGTAAAGCCGTTGGGCCAAAAGCGATCGGCCGCCCTTACGTGAAAGAACGAGCCTAATAGCAGGATAAGAAAAATGGAAAACTCCGAGCTTTTTAAGCTAGCAAAAGAGGCGATGGATAAGGCTTACGTGCCTTACTCCCATTTTCATGTTGGTGCGGCGATTTTGACGATGAGTGGCAAGTATTACTCAGGTTGTAATGTTGAAAATGCGGCCTATCCAGAGGGGACCTGTGCTGAAGCAGGAGCCATTGCTGCCATGGTGCGTGGCGGTGACGCTCAAATTCAAGACATTTATGTAATGGGAAAGGGTGATATGCTAGTGACTCCTTGTGGTGGTTGTCGGCAGAAAATTCGTGAGTTTGCTACTGAGCAAACGAGAATTCATATTTGTAGCCCAACACAAATACAGAAAACCCTTACCATGGATGAGTTGCTGCCTTTGTCATTTGGTCCTGAGAATCTTGCCAAATAAATAATAAAGGGAGACTGATTCAGGCTTTAGTTTGTACCGGTTAAAAAAACCACGTAAAAAAGCGTGGTTTTTTTATGCTTCGAAGACGTTTATAGTGCGGTTTCATTTGGCTGCTTGGCAGACAACCAGCGAGCAAGCAAAGGCCCAGCAATCAATACCAAGAGAAAGCGTAAAATTTGCATTGTCATAACGAAGGCGACATCGGCATTAGTGGAGGCGGCGATAATGGCGACGGAATCGGCTCCTCCTGGGCTAGTGGCCAGAAAAGCGGTGAGTGGGTCGATGTCAGCAAAATATACCAACAAAATAGCAAAGCAGCCATTGAGAAAAAGCAACGCCAATATTGAGCCTAATACATAAGGAAAGACTTTAACGGCGTGGCGCACGACTTCCGGGGAAAACCGAAAGCCAATTCCCCAGCCCAATATGCCATAGCTGATGGTTAGATACCAAGTAGGTAATACAATGGTTAATAGTCCTGTGGCTTTCAGTAATACCCCTAAAGCAATCGAAATGAGCAACGGGCCACCAGGTAAGCGCAGCTTCACTCCGATATAAGAGGCAATACAGATAAGTAACAAGGTGAACCCAAAGCCCTGCCATGAGCTGACTAAGAGCCAATTGCCGACAGTATGACTGGATGTTGAGCTGACATTATAGATATGAGCAACGACGGATGCTGCAACCACGCAACAGGCCACTCGTAAATATTGCATCATGGCAACCAGTCGCATATCGGCACCATACGCCTCGCACATAAGGGTCATCGCCCCGGCGGCACCAGGGGAAGAGCCCCAAATTGCCGTGGTGCCTGGTAGTAATCCGGTGCGGCTTAATAGCCAGCCAAGGAAACTCGATGCTACGACCGTGGATAAAGTACCAAGTAAAAAAACAGGCCAGTCTTTAGCGACCTCAGTATAGAGGTTTAGAGGTAGATGAGAGGCAATCATGAAGCCAAGTGAACCTTGCGCTAATAGAAAGACAGGCTTGTGGAGTCTTAACCTTGCGCCTCTTACGGTAATGAATATCGCGGCAATCATGGGGCCAAGTAATAAGGCTGCTGGTAAGTGGAACCATTCTAAAAAGCCACCGATGAGACTGGAAAGGACAAATAGCAGAATAAAAGACTGATATTTGGGGATGTTTTCTAGAAGATGATGTGGTTTGTTGGTGGTCATTAGGCTGATTTTTCGATCAATGAATAAAGTAATGTCCAAGGGTTGTATGATGGAGCATACCTTAAATATTGGCGAAAAATGATATTAAAAAGTAAACTGTCTTAAAATATTCGCATTCTATAATTGCTCATATTAAATCTTCAAAATGGAACTTCTATGTTTAAAATTACTGTCGTTAGTTGGATTGTATTGCCCTTGTTACTATCTGCCTGTGCTAGTGCCCCAATGACACATTCTGAATCGCGAGGCTTCGTAGAGTATGGTAAAGCTAGCTACTATGCGGATAAATATCAAGGTCGAAAAACAGCCAGTGGACAGCGTTTTAATCAGCATGCATTAACCGCTGCTCATAAGCGTTTGGCATTTGGGTCTAAGGTTAAGGTGATTAACCTAGCAAATGGTAAGAGTGTAGTGGTGAGGATAAATGATAGAGGACCTTACAGTAGTGGTCGTATTATTGATTTAAGTAAAGCAGCTTTTAAACGTATTGCTCACCTTCATCAAGGTGTTATTAATGTGAAAATCATCGTTTTGTCTTCAAAATAGAGAGAATGGTTTAATCACTTAATGGTGCTGTGTTTAAGGAGTTTTGTTGTGTTTTTTCTGAAAGACGTTTGTTTTATGATTTTTGTTTCTAGGTATTTTTCTAATTGGTCTGTTTTCATTGGGCGGGCAAAAAACCAGCCCTGTCCCGTCGTTTCAGGTGACAAAGTTTTGAGATAGTCTAATTGCTTTTGTGTTTCTATGCCTTCAAAAACCACTGTCACATCGAGCTTTTGTAGCATAAGAAAAATGGCATTGAGCATGTTTTGATTGATAGACTCCGTGCCGATGGACTGAGTGAAAATTTTATCTACTTTGATTTCATGAGGGTGTATCTTACTTAACCAAGACAGGTTAGCATAACCTGTACCAAAGTCATCTAATGATATTTTATAGCCGATTTTAGTAAACTCCGACACAGCTCTTTCAATCAAGTCAAGGCCATCGTTTGTTCGTTCGGTGACTTCGAAAATAATCCTATCATGGGCAATGTGATAGCGTTCTGCTTGCTCATTAATGAAATGTATAATTTTGCCTTCCGATATATTCTTCATAGACAGGTTAATGCTTAGATTTATGTTTGGGTATTTCTTCATGATGGGCGACATGTCTTGAAAGGAGCGATGAACTACCAAATAGCTTAACTTTTCCATAAGGTCATGCTTTTCGGCCAAACTGATAAATACATCAGGAGGGACTTTTCCAAAGGTTTTATCATTCCAGCGGGCAAGTGCTTCCACTCCAGTCACCTGGAGTGTCATAAGGCAGACTTTGGGTTGATACTCTAGATGAATATCGCCATTATTGATGGCTCTTTTTAAATGTTGCAACAGAGACTTGTGTCTCGTTCTAGATAAAAAAAGAATATAACTTAGTGTCAGTCCAGCGATAATACTCACTATAATAGCAACTAATAAATTGCTATCTGATAGACCTAATAATCCCATTCTATTATTTTGAATAATAATGCACTGATTTTTATTTGAACAGACTTTTTCTGTCATGCTTGTCAAAGTAGAACCCGTTTTTGCTTTAATTAATTCTTTAGATGATATATCACCGTAATGTCTAAAAATATAATTAAATGTTTCGAGTTCAAAAGCGACATTGTTGTTATGATTTATTTTGTAATAGTAGTTGTTTAATAAGTCTCTTTTAATTGAGAGCAAGGTGTGACCAATGCTAATCATATTGACAGTTATTTCTTTAGTGAATGGGTCTGGTATATTTTTCCAATGCTTAAAATTTTTCGTTAATGTTTTTGATTCTTTTGGGAGCGGTATGGGGGTTTTTAGTACACCCCAGCTAGCAGAACAAATAATTTGATTGTTTTTAATGTGAGCAATATCCTTAATGTATTTGTCTTTCCATAAGGCATTTCTCATTTTATTAAGATTTTTTTGTGAACAGAGAGGGCTATTGTCTCGTTTTGCACTAGATAAAGCCGACATTACCTCATTGTGCAGCGCTTGGCTTTCCAAACTCATTTTGTCTAAATCAGAGTAGAGATTTTTTTTATCTTCATTGAATAAAAAAAAATGAATCAGTGTCAATGTAATTAGGAACCCCAGAATGGCAGGAAACACTAAGCATGGCCATTGAGAGGCTTTTGATCGCTTTACACCAAGTGAGAAGATGTTGGGCTGGGTCATCCGTTTCTGGGCCTATTAGAAGCGTTATTTTTTTGATAATTGTAAAAAACTGTATCTATTCTAAATAGTTTTTTGTTAATTTATGTGTTTTTTTACAAAAAATAACATTTTTGTTTTGTTTCTTAAAACCTTCCTTTTTAACACGAGTGTGTTTTCAATACGATAAGTGGGTCTTTTTACTGGTCATGTACACAATGTGCCGCTGCGATTAGTGCATTAGTAAAAGAAGGCGGATTATTATGGACGGGTGTCTTGGATGGTTGGAGCACTTCTATTGGTGCTGTCTATCGCTTCTAAGGGCTGATATTGGCTGACCATTCGATGGAATCCTTGCTCTATATTGCCCTCGACCACGTATGGGTTTTGCTCTTTATACTGGGCCCGAAATCGTGGACCAAACCTAAGATGGATAAAAGCATTATAGCGATTGGTTAAAATTCGTGTCGGGTTTGAACAGCGATCTAAGTTATAGGTTGCTTTTCCATTTTAGTTTTATACTAGCGACTTCATACAAAGGTCTCTAATAGGATTATTTTTGCAAGCATATCAAACGCGTTATCAATCTTTTCAGCCAACGTTAACGAATGCGGGGCAAGAGCAATTTGGATTAAAGTTACAAACCCATAAGCCTTGTTTCGCCTTGGCGGATGACGTGTATGCTTTTGTTGAAGTAAATACCGACCATCCTACTCGGTATCCTATCGTACCGGATGGTACCAATATTTTGTTTTTCTCTGCGTGTAGAGAGCTATTTGGAGGAACTCAATCTTCCATTTTGGATGTACCTTTAAATGCATTGGATGGACCCTATTTTGGTATTTGGTTTCTGCCTGGAAAATTGCGAAGTTTTTTTAATGTGGATGTCTCTGAGGTCACTGACCAGCTCGTCCCATTGGATTTTTTAGACAGTAAAGTGTTTTTATCTTTGCAAGAAGGCTTATATGAGAAGGCATCTTTTAATGATCGGGTTAACTACTGTGAAAATATACTGATAAAGCATACTCAATCGATATCTTTCCCTGATAAATTAAAACACGCTCAGAATATTATCTATCAAGAATGTGGCAATATCAGTATGGCGCACTTATCGAGCCAAGTCGGTTGGAGCCATCGTCAGTTGAATCGACAATTTTTATTGCATACAGGGCTGACTAGCAAGGCATTTGCTCAGACCATTCGTATTAATCACTTTTTAAAGCGTTGCTCGCAAGATGATGCCCCGTATCTTCATCATGGATTGGACCTTGGTTTTTATGACCAATCGCATCTTCTAAGGACCACGGCTCAGCACAATGTAATGTCGCTTTCTCCTGTTTCCCAGCAATTCATGTCCAATTTTTACAAGCCTCGCTCCTAAGCAACTTCCATACTCATCGCAACGGATTCTTAAAAAAGTATGAGGTGAATATGAGGTTTTCTAACACGGATATTATTGCTATGTCAGAAGGGGATTTCTTTGGTGAGGGCAACGCACAATTGCCTAGTGATCAGATGTTGATGATGGATGAAATTTCACATATTGACGATTTTGGTGGCCAATACAATAAAGGCCTATTGATCGCGAACTTAGCCATTCGGCCTGATCATTGGTTCTTTGCCTGCCATTTTAAAGGAGACCCTGTCATGCCGGGCTGTTTAGGCTTGGATGCACTTTGGCAATTATTGGGCGTATTTTTGGGTTGGTCTGGTTTACCCGGTAAAGGCCGTGCATTAGGCGTAGCGAAAGTACGCTTCTCAGGGCAAATTTATCCAGACGCTAAAAGCATTGAATACCAAATTCATATTAAACGTATTATCAAAAAGCCCTTAGGAATGGGGATTGCAGACGGTTTTGTCTTGCTTAATGGTAAAGTGATTTACGAAGCAACGGATTTGAAGGTGGGACTGATAAAAGCCTAGTTGAAGGGTGGCATTTTGTTCTTTGCTCGTGCTCTGACAAAAAGCATATTTTTCACGATTGTTTCTCTTGCTTCCCTATCTTAAAAACTATAATGTACTAGTGCATGAATACAAAGTCCTTTTGAAAAATCATAAAGAGTGCCGCCTATGCAGGACTTGATCCAGTTTTTATCCGAAGTTGATGATGCATCTGTGTTGGAGAAGCGTTTAAAAGTGCTACTGACACCGAATGAAATTAGTGAAATGGTGAGCCGTTTGAAGATCATTGCGTTGTTAGACGAAGGCGTGCCACAGCGAGACATCGCGAAACAATTAGGCGTAGGTATTGCTACTGTGACCCGTGGTTCCCGAGCATTGAAGGAATTAAAAGAGATATGAGTCAATCTAATAAAAAGCCGGAGCGTATCACGCTACCGCGCAAACCTAAGTACATCACTATCAGTTCAGATTGTGATTTTTTTGATTTATTTAAAAAGGTTGAGAAGCGTTTCGACAACTGTTTTATGTTGGAATCTCTTGGTGAAGAGAGCTTTATTTCCCGCCATTCTATTATTGGTTTTGATCCTGAAAAATTGATCTGGGCACAAGACAAGCAGCTGTTTATTCAAGAGCGCGATGGCTCGACAGAAGCTTACGAGTCTGACAATCCATACTATTTGCTGCGTGATATCGTACCGCAGAATATTTTGTCACGGGGCTTTGCGGGCGGATTAACGGGTTATCTTGGTTACGACAGTATGAATTATTTTGAGCCCACATTGGATCTACAATCGAGTGATATGTTTGATGCGTTCCGCTTTGGTTTGTTTAAGGATGGCTTGATCTACGACAAAATGACGGGTGAGCTATTCTACTTTTATTACGATGACAATCGAGTAGAACTGGTGAACCACATGATGGCAGAACCAACGCCTGAGAATGGGGCTTTTGTGGTCACGCCGGCGGGGGAGTCCATGAGCAAAAGTGACCACGCCGATGCCGTCGCCAAAGTCAAAAAAGACATTATTGATGGCAAAATTTTCCAATGCGAAGTGGGCTTTAAAATGTGGTTCGACATGGAAGGCGATACCATTAACTTGTACGAGCAATTGCGAGAAGTGAACCCCTCGCCACAAATGTATTACATCAAGTTTGGCGAGCAAAAAGTCATTGGTGCTAGCCCCGAGTCACTATTCCGTGTACGCCAGGGGGAAATGGAAACCTTTCCGCTAGCGGGTACAGCGAAGCGTGGTATAGACGAAAAAGAAGATGTGGCTTTGGCTCGCGCTTTGTTGAACGACCCAAAAGAAATTGCTGAGCACAATATGATTGTCGATTTACATCGTAATGATATTGGCCGTGTGGCGCGTTTTGGTACGGTGAAAGTGCGCAGTTTGATGGACATTAAACGTTTCAGTCATGTTCAGCATATTTCCAGTGAAATTGTTGGCATCATGGCAGAAGATCACGATATGTTCTCGGCCTTGGCGAGTAATTTTCCGGCGGGGACCTTGACGGGGGCGCCGAAAATCGAAGCCATGAAAATCATCGACGACTTGGAAAATGACGGCCGAGGCCCTTACGGTGGCGCGGTTGGCCAGTTCTCTTTTAATGGCGATTGTATGTTCGCGATTCCCATTCGTACCGTGTTTGCTAAGGGTAACAAAGCCTATGTGCAAACTTGTGGCGGTAACGTATATGATTCAAACGCCGAAGACGAGTATGAAGAAATTCAACGTAAGTTTGCTGGTACCCGCCGTGTACTGGAAAGCTTTGCGCCAGCGAACCATCAAGCTAAGGTTTAAGGGAAGGTAACATGAAAGTTTATATTATCGACAACTACGATTCCTTTACTTACAACCTATATCAGTTTATTGGTGAAGTGTTGGAAACCGAAAAAAGTCGTGGCGACATCAGCGCCTTCGAAGTGATCGTGAAGCGTAATGATGAAGTGACCTTAGATGACATTCGCGATGCGTCGCCCGATCGTATTATTATTTCTCCAGGACCGGGTTCACCAGACGATAAAGCGTATTTTGGTGTCTGTGCCGATGTGATTTTAGAATTTGGCAAAACCATTCCCTTAATGGGGGTTTGCTTGGGGATGCAGGGTATTTGTCATGTATTCGGTGGTAAGGTTGTGAAAGCGCCCTTACCAATGCATGGGAAGACTAGTCCGATTACCCATAATGGACAAGGCATCTTCCATGATATTCCAGACCAACTAGAAGTAATGCGCTACCATTCTCTAATTGCCGAAGCGGAAAGCTTTCCAGAGGTGTTAGAAGTCACCGCGTCGGTTGGCGACTTGCAACTAGCGAATTTTAATAATCTAGCAAGGATTCATCAAGGCGGGCAATTCGAGCTGATGGGCGTGCGCCATAAGGAATACCCGATCCAAGGGATTCAATTCCATCCAGAATCCTTTGCGACAGAAGGCGGTAAGGATTTGATTAAGAATTTCTTATTTCAGGTTTGATAGGAAAGACATAGTCTTTGATGCGATAAAAAGCAGTGTTCAATTATGGGCGCTGCTTTTTTTTGTGCTTACAAAACATATTTGTCTCTTTTGAGAAACTTTTCTACCGTTTCATGGATGTTATTGAAGAGGGGGGGTAAGGATATCTGACATCGATGCGTTATTAGAGTTGTCATTTTGTTTTTTTGATAATCAACAACACGAATTGCCTCAGTTACATGTGAAATATGGCGATTACGAATTTCACATCTCTATTTATAGAGAGCAAATTATGCAAAAGCAGTGAAGGGTGAACTAGCTAATTAGCTACGTGATCTCTTTATAAACGCTAAATCACGCCTCAGATCAATCAAAGGGCTTTTATCTCTGGTAAAAATAGTCCGATGGGTCTATTTGATAAGAAGAGCTGATGGTTATAGGCGTGTTGTCTATGACTGTGAATAGGTTTGGTTGCTAAGAAGGAGAAGATTATGAATCTTAAATCATTGTTGGCAAGTGGGGTTGTTGTATTGTTAATGTCTGGTTTGCCAATTGCTGCTTTTGGTGAAAGTTATGGTGCGGCGGGAGCGAAAAGTATGTCTGATAAATCGTTTACTCTAGAGCAGATGTTGCGTTTTGCGATTGAGGATGAATATCTCGCAAGAGGAGAGTATCAAAAGATTATCGAGACGTACGGCAGTCGCAAACCTTATAGCAATATAGTAAAAGCGGAAGAGCGTCATATTTCTTGGTTAGAGCCACTTTTTACAAAGTACGGCTTTGCTTTACCGGCGGATAAAGGAATGGAAAGTGCGGTATTGCCAGCCACTTACCAGGAAACCTTTCCCATTGGTGTTACCGCTGAAATCAATAATATTGCTATGTATGAACGCTTTTTAAAACAGGATTTACCGAGCGATGTTAAGGATGTGTTTATACGTTTGCGTGATGCTTCAAAAAATCATCTAGCGGCGTTCCAAAAGTTTCAAACTAGGTTTCAGTAAGTTACGGAGAGGCTAGCGGAGGTTAGCCTCTCTTGATTTCAGATTTGTTTAATTTGTTATTTCCCCTTTTATCCATTGCCAGGTCCGACCAATCCATTCATAAAAGGCGCGCTCACTTTTGTGCGCGTCAGTGGCGTTAATTTGCCAATCGCTTTGTTCTGACCCTAAAAACATAGCGGGGGCAGGGAAGACCTTAATTCCTGCTCGATGGAAAAAGATCACCGCCCGTTTTAAATGGGATGCTTCTGTGACTAAGGCGACACGTTTGCCCTTCAATTGTGGTGCCATCATGTTGGCTTCGTCTTCGGTGTCTTTTGCTAAAGGGAATATGGTGATGCGATCTGCGCTAACCCCTAATTCTATTGCGGCTTCTCGCATCAGCTCCGCATGGGATTTGCCAATCCCACCAGAATACCCCGAAACGAATAATTGCGCGGTGGGATTAGCTTTTAAAATGCGTATTCCTTCTTCAAGTCGAAATAAGGCACTGTTTCCCAGTTCCATTACCACTGGCGTGTTGGTGAGGCGTTTATGGGCACTGCCAAGCACGACCACAACATCCACAGGTTGCTGAATATTAAAGACGGGGTAATCGTGTTCCACAGTGGCAATAAGTCGATTGGCGACGGGACTCCAGCTGGTCAAGCCTAATAATAGTATCGCGCAGCATAAAAAGAGCTTGGCGATTCTAGGTCGCTTATTGATCAGAAAAAAAGCAAGGCACATGATCACCAAGGTGAGTGGAATGGGCATCAGCATCATGCCGATGAATTTTTTACAATAGAAAAGAATAAGGCTCATGTTGTTTGTCTTGATGGAAAACGCCATTCTACAAAAGACGAATAGTAAAATCAGTATGATCTCTTATAAGATGAAACCTTTGCACGATATGTTAGAGGCCATTTACTAAGGAAACACCATGTACGCCATTCACCAAGCCGTTTTACCAAAGGATAACGAAAAAGTACTGTCTATTTTTCGTGAATACATTGCTGCGGCGCCAGTCAACTTGGATTACCAGCAGAATGAACAAGAGTTTGAACATTTGGCAGACAAATACGCGCTGCCTGATGGGATCGTTTTGCTGATTAAAAAGCAGGATGAAGTTGTGGGCTGTGGTGCTTTTCGTCGAGTGGATGAGACTGTCTGTGAGATGAAACGCGTCTATGTACGTCCTAGTGAACGCGGCCATCAATTAGGTGAGAAGCTGGTAACTCAGTTAATACAATACGCAAAGGAAAGTGGCTACCAGAGGATGTGCCTTGATGTATTGGCCGACTTTGGCACGGCTAGGCGCTTATATATTCAGTTAGGGTTTGAGCCGTGTGACCCTGTGAGTTACAACCCCATTCCAGGGACACATTTTTTAGGACGCAATCTATGATAAATGAGCGTGACTTATTAGCCTTAACGCCAGCGCCTCAAGACGTTGATTGGTGGCTGCCTCGTCATGAACAAAAGCTGGCAGAAAAAGCCGCAATGGGTAGAGTAGATTTGGTGTTTCTTGGTGACTCCATTACTCAAGCATGGGAAGAGGAAGGGGCGGATGTTTGGGAAAAATTTTACCGTCCACGAAATGCATTGAATCTTGGCTTTAATGGCGATAAAACAGAAAATGTTTTGTGGCGTCTTGAACACGGAGAAGTGGATAATATTCAGCCTAAACTCTTGGTTTTGCTGGTGGGAACGAACAACACTGGTCATCGCCAAGATGCGCCAGAACAGACAGCATTAGGTATTAAGACAATCCTTCAGGTGTTGGCTAACAAGCTCCCAAACACGAATATTTTACTGTTGGCTATTTTTCCGCGTAGTGCCAAACCCACGCAAAAACTGCGTCTTCTTAACGATAGTGTTAATGCCTTGATTCAGGGCTATCAGGATAATGAACGTGTTTTCTACCTTGATATTAACCAACACTTTTTAGATGACAAAGGGCGCTTGAGTCGTGACATAATGAATGATTTTTTACACCCTAATGCCAGTCAGTATGCCGTTTGGGCAGATGCTATCGAGCCTTATGTTGATAAGCTGATGACAGATGTTAAAAGAGATGATGGTTAAGGAGAAGTTATTTGGAGTTTCGTAAGTATCATGCCCTTGGTAATGTGTATTTAGTGGTGCCGCCAGAGTCGTTTCTAGATGAGCCCGCTGCTTTAATAATTAAGAACATGTGCCATAAGCATTACGGAGTGGCTTCTGATGGTGTATTGATTGGCCCACTTCCTTCTAAGGTCGCGAATTTTGGATTGCGTATTTTTAACCCTGATGCCAGTGAAGCAGAAAAAAGTGGTAATGGTTTACGGATCTTTTGTCGCTCCTTGTGGGATCTAGGTCTTGTCAAAGACAAGCCGTTTACCATTGAAACCAAAGGCGGTGTGGTAAAAGCGCAAGTGCTGGAGGAGGGGCGTCGAGTCAATGTAGAAATGGGTAAGGTGTCTTTTATGAGCCGAGACATTCCAGTATGGGGTGAGCCCCGAGAAGTCTTACTGGAAAATTTAAATGTCATGGGGTTGAACCATGTGTTCAGTGCGGTGACGATTGGTAATCCCCATTGTGTGATCTTGAGCGAAGCACCCACCGAGACCATGGCAAAAGAGTTTGGTCCATTGATCGAACACCATCCTGATTTTCCGAATCGAACGAATGTGCAATTTATGCAAGTGATTGACCGCAATCACATTGTGATTGAGATCTGGGAGCGTGGGGCAGGCTATACGCTGGCTTCTGGTAGTAGTAGCTGTGCGGCCGCCGCCGTGGCATACAAGTTAGGGTTATGTGATTCGTCGATTAAAGTGATGATGCCGGGAGGGCAAATAGACATAGATATTGCTGCGGACATGACTGTCTCGATGAGCGGGAGTGTTACGTCAGTATGTCATGGTCAGATTGATGATGAATGTTTGTCTCAAGTATTCCACTAAAAACGGTTGTTTGTGATGTTGTGCAAAGGTCTCCATAAAACTATTTCCCTTGTTTATAAGCATAAAGCCTCATAAGAGAGTAGAGTGAAGCTTACGACACTCATATTGTAGGCTTTTTCGTCTTGCAGGAAACAGGGAATCCAACATGCGCGCATTACTTATTTCAATAACGACCTTGCTTTGCAGTGTTCCCTCGCTTTATGCCGCTGAGAATTGGTATAAACCGCCTGTGTCTGCAACATGGCAATGGCAGTTAGATGGGGTCGTTAACGAAGGCTACAATGTGGATCTATATGATATTGATTTATTTGATTCCCCCGTAGCGCTGATTCAACGCTTGCACGCGTCAGGTAAAAAGGTGATTTGTTACTTTTCGGCTGGTTCTTATGAAGATTGGCGACCTGATGCGGCTGAGTTCGCCAAACAGGACTTGGGGAAAACGTTAAAAGGTTGGAATGATGAGCGCTGGTTAGATGTTCGATCTGAAAACGTACGAAGCATTATGTTAAAACGTTTAGATCTTGCTGTTAAAAAGGGCTGTGATGGGGTGGAGCCGGATAATGTGGACAGCTATCGAACGAATACGGGCTTTTCATTTCGCCAATATGACCAATTAGCCTTTAATCGCTTTTTAGCAAAGCAAGCCCATGAAAGAGGGCTGGCAATAGGGTTGAAAAATGACCCTGATCAGGTTCGGGCGCTAGTTAGCAATTTTGATTTTGCTGTTACCGAGCAATGTTTTGCTTTTTCAGAATGCCGCTCTTTTAGTGTTTTTATTAAACAAGGAAAACCTGTACTGAATGCGGAATACCGAACCAGCTATGTGAATAATGCTGAAGATAGAGCGGCCATGTGTAAGGAATCTTTGGCCATGCAGTTTAGTACGTTAATTTTGCCTGTTAAACTTGATGATTCTTTTCGTATAAGTTGTCAGCCCTAAAAGGGCAAGAGTCGGGAACATTTTTGATGGAGGTAAGCTGCATATGACACCGTCTACCCACCCTATTTTCTGGCGAGATGCTGCTTTGCCTTATATTGAGTTACGCCAAGTTCTGGAGGGGGAAAGGGTACGTTATTCTCCTCACACTCATCAAGAGTGGTCGATCGGTGCCGTCCTCAATGGGCAAAGCGAGTTCTTTTGTGATGGCAGGTTACATCAAGTAAAAGCAGGCAGTTTGGTGTTTATGAATCCGAATGTGGTGCATGCTTGTAACCCCCGTCAAGATTCCCCTTGGGCCTATTATATGATGCATATAGAGCCAAGTTGGCTGGCGAATGTGCTTTATCAGCATGGTTTAAGGTCTGTGGGCGATTGGCAAAATACTCGTCTGGATACTTTGACGAGACAGTCTTTTTATCAAGATTTTGTTGCTTTATGCCAAGCTATTATGTCCCATCAGTTGACCGTTATGGAAAAAGAAGTCTTACTCATAGACTACGTTGTCGCCTTATTTCGTTATCTGGATACTCGCGATGGAGGAGAGGAAACCTTGTTGCCACCGAATCGACTGTATCTTGTGGCGAGCTATTTAGATCAGCACTGTCTAGAAGAGATGTCGCTGGATCTTATTAGCGAGAAATTTGGCTATAATACAAGTTACTTAGTTCGTGCTTTTAAGCGTCATTTTAATATGACACCCCATGCCTATCGTTTGAATCGACGGGTTCAACTGGGAAAACAAGCCCTTAAACAAGGTCAGGCGATTTCTTCCGTTGCGCAGACGGTGGGATTTAGTGACCAAGCGCATTTTCAGCGCGTCTTTAAACAACGAGTGGCTGCAACACCGGATCAATATCGCCGTTCCATATCATCTTAAGTCTTATCAACCTCAGAGGATTAGACCACGAGTAACAAGCAGCTGGCCGCCAACAGAACGGCAAGTGTTTTGTTCATCAAACGCATTTTTTCGGGGCTTTGGAAGTATTGTCCAAGCACGATGCCGATCCAAACCCACATTCCTAAAGATAACCAGCAAATAGGCAAGTATAAGCCAGCAAAGGTGACAACTTCGAATGCTTTTGCACTGGGAATGTAAGCGGCGATGCCTGAGAGGGAAGCCAACCAGGCTTTTGGATTCAGCCACTGCATGACAGCGCCCGTCATAAAGGTAGGCGCGTTTTTATGACTATCAGCGTCTAATCGCCCATCATCTATGAATAATTGAAAACTTAGATAAAGCAAAAACATGATGCCTAGCCATTGTAATACTTGAGTAATCCAAGCCAGATGACTGATCAAATAATGTAGACCAAAACCAATTACTAAAAATAAAGCGACAAAGCCCAGTGTCGCGCCAGTAATAAACCGTAATCCTGTTTTCGTGCCATAGCGGGCACTGCCACTTAGTGAGACAAGGTTAACTGGACCAGGAGATAAAGAGGCCGCTAAGGCGAACAATGACATAGAAGTGATTAGAGATAAGGTCATAGCGTATTCCAAAAGAGTAAAAATCGATGACGACTATCCCTTTTGTTATCTCTTGAGTATTGAACAAAATTGACCTTAGGGTGGGTTTGGGAGGATTTACCGCTATAAAGTTTATGTATTAATTTTTCTGAAAAGGCAGTGTACAGAGGCTGTGGAAAGGCGCAATCTAGCCATGATAAATCGTTTGTTTCCTGTACAGGAGGAATGGAAATGTCATTTCGAGTAATTAAAGGATCTTTTCATATAGTGGGTTATTCGCCGGATGGCGACTCTGTTCGCTTCAAAGCGGATGACTTAGCGCAGTGGGATTTGTTAGAAGGCAGTAAAGTGCGTCTGAACAAAAAGGAGCATGCCCAGCTGCGAATTGAAGCCATCGATACCTTAGAAACCCATTATAAAAGCGAGCACCAACCTGCTGAGTGGGCGGATTCTGCCACGCAATATTTGTTGAAGTTACTAGGAATTAAAAACACTCAGTGGAATGACTCTCGAAGTCGAGTAGTGTCCGCAGACGATGGCGTCCCAGGTTATATTATAACGCGTATGGCCGAGCGCTATGGTCGCCCTGTAGCATTTGTGTTTGCTGGCGAAACCGAATACGAAGACGGACAGACTATCTTTCTGGATAACCGCATCGCAAAAACCTCGGTAAACTTTAAAATGTTAGCAAAAGGGTTCGCTTATCCAACGTTTTATGATGGGCTTTTCTACGATTTAAGAGCACGTTTTGCCAAAGCAGCTATAAAAGCACGATCGGCGAAAAAAGGCGTATGGAGTGAGGATAAAACCAACCGTTTTATTAAAGTAGAATCGCTAAGCAACCTGACGGATGAATACGTGATATTGCCTAAGTTGTTTCGACGACTCGTCACTTATATGAAAGCCCATGATACCTTTGATGCTCATGCCTTTGTTGAATCCTTGAAGGAAAAACAAGAAAAAGTATTGGTGTTGAGTGACTTGCATTTTACCCATTTAGATAACCTGATAGAAATTGATGAAAAAGGCCGCATTAAATTAGCACAAGTGCCAGAAAACTTGGTTTTCTTGAGTTAGCCCTGATATTAATAATCAGTAAGCAAATGATCGATTAGGAGCTAAGACGTTATGATTCGCCATGTGTTATTTATAAAGTTTAAAGAAGAGGCTACGGCAGAAGATATCTCAACTTGTTTTGGGAATTTTGAAGCGATTCAGCATCAGGTTAAGGGGATTGAATCGGTAGAGTGGGGCGAAAACTCCAGTTCAGAAGATCGTAATAAAGGTTATTCCCATTGTGTATTGATGACATTTGTTGATCAAGCTTCCCTTGATAACTACCTGCCACACCCAGAGCATATGGCGTTAAAGGCACAGCTGGGGCCCATAATGGAAGATATTATTGTGTTTGATTACAAGCTGCCATAATTGTCGTGTTATTCGTTAAAAACCAGACGGATGTCTGGTTTTTTTGTTTTAAAAGCACTCTATTAGGTTAGGCAGCATAAAGCCAGTAATAAGCGGCGCTTGCGATTAATATAACGGCCATGTCTTTTTCTCCCGAAGGTCAAAATGTTATCAGTCTTTGCTATATGGTTAGTATACGAGGTGGCAATATGACGTGCTATAGAATGACATTTGAATCAATAATTGATCCAATTATTTAAAAAGAATCTGCCCATTTTTTGTCATAAATGAGATTAATGGCAAAATTAGCAAAGAGATGGACTCGTTAGTACTTAACTTTAATCCTGTGCCTTTCAAAGAGTGAGGGGTTTCAACGCTAAGGTGAAAAAGTACTTTGCTTGTATGAAGATGTCAGCATCAAAAAGCCCGTCACTCAATCAGACTTTGAGGACGGGCTTTTTAGTTGGATAAATAAACCAATCCGTTATTGGTTTATTTTTTCGAGCGATCGAGTCAATTCACTATTTTGCTAGTTGAGCCAGTAGTTTCTCTGCCACAAGCTCTGAACTCGCTGGGTTTTGACCTGTAATC
The DNA here is from genome assembly GCF_056173505.1 of Marinomonas sp. 63XJN7_7_ISO-PGPR-S23-202. Classification (NCBI taxonomy): domain Bacteria; kingdom Pseudomonadati; phylum Pseudomonadota; class Gammaproteobacteria; order Oceanospirillales; family Oceanospirillaceae; genus Marinomonas; species Marinomonas sp. 63XJN7_7_ISO-PGPR-S23-202. The sequence goes on from NZ_CM149677.1 coordinate 567,511, forward strand.
ATCAAACCATCTTGCACAGCAAAAGGTGTCCAGCTGTCTGCATTTTGATAGTCCGCACCACGTTTTTTCATTTCGTCTTCAAGCAAGAAGGGCACCACATCGGTAAGCTGTACCGCTGCTTCTTCGCTATTGGTAAAGCCTGTGACGACTTTATCTTTAATGAAGTAGTCACCTTTGCTGTCTTTAATGTTTAAAAACGCGCTTGGGGCATGGCAAACAGAAGAAATTGGTTTGTTTGCTTGGACAAAACTTTCAATGAGTGCAATAGACTCTTCGTTGTTGGTTAAATCCCATAGTGGACCATGACCACCTGGGTAAAAAATGGCATCAAAATCATCTTGTTTCATATCGCTCAATTTATGCGTGTTGGCGATGACATCTTGCGCCATTTTGTCTTCATAAAAGCGTTTGGTTGCTTCTGTTTGGGCATCCGGTGCTTCACTGTTTGGGTCGATGGGAGCCTGGCCACCTTTTGGTGTCGCAACCGTCACTTCAGCCCCTGCATCAATAAAGGCGTAGTAAGGAGCGGCGAACTCTTCTACCCAAAATCCTGTTTTGTGACCTGTATTACCCATTTCTGAGTGAGAAGTGAGAACCACTAAAATTTTGTTCGTACTCATTATTATGACTCCTTGTTGGTGTCGTGAGACTGTTGCAACGACTACTGCGCTTGCCAATACTTTGTTAAAAACAGACTCAAAATGCTCATTTATAGGTATAAACTCCGCTTTTTCGTCTTTTTTTGCCGTGTCTTGGCGTCGCTCGTGACATCGTGCAAAGGTCTCGTCGGATTGATCGTTAAGTTGTGGTCAGTATAGAAGGCGTTTAGCAGTTTGAACACAGGAATAAAGTTGACTTCATTGATCTAATAATTGATACAATTGCTAAGTCAGTTGCAGATAAGGGGCATGTATGGACATTTCGTTCGAGCAGTTAAAAAGTATGGTGGTGTTTGCTCAAGTAGTGGAACAAGGCAGCTTAACTTCGGCCGCGAAAGCGATGGGGATTTCTCGCGGCGTGGTGAGCTATCATTTGAAGAAGCTAGAAGACCAGCTTGGGGTTGTGTTACTCAATCGCACCACTCGAAGTTTGTCGCTAACCGATACGGGAGAGGCCTATTATCAGCGTTGTCGCACCATTGCTTTTCAGGCCAATGAAGCCAATCTGCAAATAGAGCGATCAAAACAAGAGGCCGTGGGTAAGTTAAAAATCACCTGCCCGGTGAATTTAGGGCTGCAAGTTGTGGTACCTGCCTTGAATGAGTTCCGTCGTTTGTATCCTTTAATTGAACTGGATGTGTCATTAAGTGATGAGGTCGTTAATATCATTAAAGACGGAGTGGATCTTGCTATCCGTGGTGCGCCATTGGCCGACTCTGGATTACAAGCCAGTATACTGGCCTCGTTTGAAACCTATTTATGTGGCTCGCCTGAGTACTTTCGTAAGCGAGGGACGCCTGTTCAGCCTCAGGATTTGTATGATCATGATTGGGTTGTGTATAAGCCAGCAGCGAACTCTGTTCATCTGAGCCAAGGATCACGTTCTTATAGTTTATCGGTAATGGGCAAGGTCAGTACTAATAATGCAGCGGCTAGGACGATGTTTTTGGAAGGGGGAAATGGTATAGGGCGTATTCCTGTATACGATGCCAATCCTCGTATTCAAAAAGGCTTGTTAAAGCGTATTTTGCCAGACTATCGTTGTACTGATATTGATGTATACGCCGTGTTTCCGCCAGGATCCTCCCGTGCTAAAAAGCTGCGTTTGCTGGTGGATTTTTTAAAAGCAGAGTTCGGACGTATTGCAAGTTCTTTGTGAGGAGAGGGGATAAAAATAAAAGAGGGACAAAGCAGTGAACAAGGTAAAGCGCCCATCTACGATGGGCGCAGAGAAGGCTTGCGCTCTGTGCTTAACGTATTTAATCGTTATCGCTTATTAAGCGGCTATGGGGGCGACTTTAAGCTCATCTTTCACTTGTTTTACATCCGTTGTGTTACGTGCAATCTGCACGGCTAGCTGTTTTTCGGCATCGCTTTTTACATTCCCTGTGAGGGTGACGATGCCTTTATCGACGTCAATGTGTATTTTGGTTCCTTCTATGTTTTGGTTCCATAAATAGCGGGTTTTTAATACGGTCGCAATTTTCGTATCGATCAAGGTACTTTTGGCTTGATCTGTCATGCTGTTCTTATCGGCGCCCTCTGGTGAGTTTGCGGGAGTATCCGCAATGGTGATGTTGTTTTTTACGCCTTTGACACCTTGTAAACCTTCGACCAGTTCGCCTGCAAGGTCCTTATCGGTGCTATTATCTATGGTACCCGTTAAGGTCACCACACCATTTTTTACGCTGGTTTTGATATGAAAGGCGTTAACGTGTTTATTGAATAATAAAGAGGCTTCCGCTTTGCCATCAATCCACGCGTCTTTCGCCCGGTCAGTCCAGTGATCATTTGTTTGGGCATGCGCTGCGCTAGCGGTAAGTGCTGATATGAAAAGGATGGACATGATTGTATTTTTCATAGTGCTCTCCTTGTTTTAGAAATGGCCGTAAGGTGACGGAAGTTATTTTCTGTCTCGCGACCTATTATTTGCGGTGAACAATTTGCTGTGAAAAACTTTCTATGAAAAGCCATAGCGATGATCGTGCCAATATATAAGTGCTTGAAATTAAATGATTTTGCTTTTATTGGTTCATTGGGTCTTATTACCTTTTTACAAAACGAATTGTAAAAAGGAGGTGTCCCGACTTAGTTATTGCAAAAAATTGGCGTCTTCTGATGGTTTGCCCTGATTACGTGCGTGAACTTTTGCTTACTTTTCGGTGTAATTCGCTGCTATGGTTGAGGGTATTCCGTTTTTGATTGTTATCACTAGGGTCTTTCATGTTGCAAAAAATCGCACTGTGCTTGTTCGTTGGCTGTTTTGTTCATTTGGCGTGGGCTGATCAAGAGATGGAAAAGGCTGAGTCTAAGGGTCATGCCTCCGCTAAGATGACCGCTGTGAAGAAGGCCGAAAAGGCGGCAAAGACCGAAGTTGCGAAAACGCCAGTCACGGAAAGTCAGAGCGAAGCGAGTAAGAGCAAGGCCCTAACCAAAGACTCGATGAAGACCGTGTTTGAGCTTGAGCGTAGTGTGGCTATTCTACAAGTGTCCAGTGCTTCTTTAGAGGATGTGCAAGATCTGCAAAAGCAAATCGATAAACTGAAACATCACTTTGCTATAACCTCGTCCATTGTTGACAGAATGAACCTGCTATCGGGGGTGATTGTCTTACTTCTTATGGTGATTTTAGCCCTGGGTTGGTATATATGGAAACTGTCTAAACGTTTGTCTTTATATTCTAGAGTAGACTTTTCTGTAAACGAAAAAACAGTGAAAGAACAAGGAGACAGCAATGGTTAGTCAGACGGCATTGCTCATTATTGATATGCAAAATGGTATGGCCTGGCCGCAAGCGGGAGAGCGTAATAATCCTGATGCGGAACGAGAGATTGCGGAGCTGTTATCCCATTGGCGTGTGAACAATGCGCCCATTGTGCATGTTCATCACTTGTCGCGGGAAGAGGATTCTTTATTTTGGCCTGAGCAAGAAGGGGTCATGGTGCAAGAAGCCTTTATTCCGTTATCGGGGGAAAAGGTTATTGAGAAATACGTGCCTGATGCTTTTACTCACTCGGATTTGCAATCATGGCTGGAAGGCCAGCAGATTGATCGGTTAGTGGTGGTGGGAGTCAGTACCAACCACTCGATTGAGTCGACCGTTCGAACCGCTGGGAACATCGGCTTTACGACCTATGTCGTCAGCAGTGCTTGTTTCGCGTTTTCTACATTGGATTTTGATGGGCGTGAGCGCAGTGCAGAAGAGGTTCATGCTATGTCATTAGCCAATCTTCATGGTGAGTATGCGACGGTGATTTCTCAAGCGGATGCGTTCGAGCTTCTGGAAACTTAAGCTTGTTTGGTGGCATATCGATTCGTTACTAAATGGGTTAGGCTGTTATCAAGGTATCCTTTTGGTGCGCGCGAGTATTTTCTCTTCAACGTTTTAAATAAAATTGTACTATTCGAAACTATTTTGAATTCAAAACAATTTCGCAAAAAGCTTCTCCTCTCGTATTAACTGCTCTGATTTGGCAAAAATCTAAAAAGATATATCAAAAATGGCTTTTTATAGACAATAAATCCTATTTTCTGAATAATATTGCTTCGTGGTCAAAGCTTTTTCTTTTCGCTACACTAGTCATATGTATGTGAAAAAGTGCAATTAAGGAAGCTTTTATGACTGAACAAAATCAGGATACTGGGATTAGTCGTCCGGGTCTGTTGCTTGCCCTGACCCCTGTGGTCTTAACACTTATGGTATTAGGGGTGCAGATTTTTTATTTTGGTGACTTCACCCCGCACATTCCGCTTGCTATTGGTCTTGCGCTTACTTCACTCGTTGGTATAAAGCTTGGTTTTAAATGGAAAGACATAGAAGAAGGGGTCTTTCACGTTATCCATATTGCGTTACCCTCCGTTTCGGTGCTGATTTGTGTCGGTATGATTATCGGTGTTTGGATCGCGAGTGGTACGGTACCGACTCTCATTTACTATGGTTTAACCATCCTGTCTCCACAGATCTTTCTGGTTGCCGCCATGCTGTTGTGCTCTGTTGTATCTGTTTCGCTGGGGACCTCTTGGGGGACAGTCGGAACCGTAGGTCTTGCCCTCATGGGCATTGGTGCAGGGTTTGATGTGCCTGTGTACTGGACGGCGGGTGCTGTTGTTTCTGGTGCTTTTTTCGGGGATAAAATCTCTCCGCTGTCTGATACCACTAACTTGGCTCCAGCGGTCACGGGGACCAATGTGTTCTCCCATATAAAAAACATGATGCCAACGACTCTGCCTGCCATGATAGCGGCCATGATTATTTACTTAGCTGCTGGTTTAATGCTGGTGCATGATGGCGATGTGTCTTTTGCTAAGATTAATAGCATTACGACGGAGCTGCAAAAGCATTTTGTTATCTCTCCTTGGTTATTGCTCCCCGCCTTGTTAGTCATTGTCTTAGCCGTTAAACGTATTGCTCCCATTCCTTCGCTATTTGCCGGTGTCGTGGCCGGTGCGATAACGGCTATGATTGCGCAAGGCAATGGTATTCACGAAGTGGTGACCTTTGCTAACAGTGGCTACACTATTAATACCGATGTGCCAGCCATTAATAGCCTGCTGAACCGTGGTGGCATCCAATCTATGATGTGGACTATTTCTCTTGTACTGATTGCTTTAGGGTTTGGTGGTGCATTGGAGAGAACCGGTTGTTTAGAAACCATCATACTGGCGATCTTGACTAGGATTCATAAGTTTAAAGACATTCAAACCGCTGCCGTTTGTACCTCTATTTCGACTAACTTAGTTGCAGGTGATCCTTACTTATCCATTGCCTTGCCTGGCCGTATGTATTCTCCTGTTTATCGTGGTATGAAGTACTCCACTTTGAACTTATCCCGTGCGCTTGAGGAAGGGGGAACCTTGGTGTCGCCACTGATCCCTTGGAATGCGGGTGGGGCTTTTGTGATCAGTGCGTTGGGGCTGGGAATTTCGGACGGTAATTTTGAAAACCTTCTGTATATTCCATTAGCGTTTGCGTGTTGGTTGTCGCCTGTATTGGGGATTCTTTATGCTCAGCTTGGTTTCTTCTCACCCAAGGCCAGTAAAGAAGAATTGGCTCAATGGAAAGAGCAGGGTGAGGATTCACTAACACCTGAAGAAGCTCGTGAGAATGCTGAGGAAACATTAGCGTCACAGCAAACCTAACGCTTGCTTAGGTGATTCTGATCAAGGCCTCTGTCTTATTGACAGGGGCCTTTTCGTTCTGGTGTCATATCTTGGCGATGGTAGCGCTTTGCTTATTTATCTTCAACGATACACATCGGGGTGTTGGCGATAGGGTCAAGATGTATTTGTGCGTTGAGATCAAAAACAGTCCGTAGCATGTCCTTTGTTAATACCGCTTCTGGTGTTCCCTGTGTATTGATTTGACCTTGCTTCATGACAATCAAATGGTCGCAATAGCGTGCTGCCTGGTTGATATCGTGCAGGACCGTCACGATGGTTTTTCCGGATAGGTTAAGTTGACGAAGTAAATGCATCAGTTCCACTTGATGGTTTAAGTCCATGTAGGTGGTTGGTTCATCAAGGAGTAAGTAGGGCGTGTCTTGGGCAAGCGTCATGGCGAGCCAGACACGTTGACGTTGTCCACCTGATAACTCGCTCACTAACTGCTCGGCTAGTGCTGTGACCCCCGTTTCTTGCATCACTTTATCAATAATGGCGTGGTCGTCTTTCGTTAACCTCCCCCAAAACCCTGTATACGGGCTACGTCCATACGCGATGAGATCCTTAACCTTGATGCCCTCAGGAATAGGTTGTGTTTGTGGTAATAAGGCCAGTTGTTTTGCTAAGCCTTTGGAAGGCATTTGGTGAAGGTTTTTTCCACACCAATGTACTTCCCCTGTGATTGGCGTCAGAATACGTGCCATGGCCTTCAGAAGAGTCGATTTACCGCAACCATTCGGTCCAAGTAAAGCAACCATTTTTCCTTCTGGTATGGCCAGCGAGACTTGGTTGACAATGGTTTTGCCATGATAGCCAACGCAGACATTATGAGTACTAAGAGACATAAATCATTTTGTCCTGATAAGTAACCAAAGAAAATAAGGGGCGCCAAGTACAGCCGTCATGATCCCCGCTGGTAATTCAATCGGTGGGTCGATTGTACGGGCCACTAAATCGGCCATCAGCAGTAAGACGGCACCCACTAACATAGTGGCTGGCAGCAGAGCTTGGTGGCGACCACCAAATAATTTGCGCGCAAGATGGGGGGCGACTAAGCCTAAGAAGCCAATGGGACCACAAATTGACACCGCCGCCGCGGTTAGTGCCACCGCAATGGCTAAGGCAGTCAGGCGAAGTGAATTAACCTTTGTGCCAAGGCTAATAGCACTGTCTTCGCCAAGATGAATAAGATTCAACGATTTCGCCAAGTATAGCGCACATGGAATGAGCACAAGCCAGGGGAGTAGCATGGTAATTTGTGGCCAACTGCGTCCCCATAAGCTGCCTGTTAACCAAAGCAACGCATTGTTGATTTCTAACGGCTTGATCAACATTAAAAAATCGACTGTACTGGCATAAAAGGTTGCCAGAGCCACCCCAGTAATCGCTAGTTTTATCGTGCTGCTGCGATGACCACATAACCACCATAAAATCAGTGCTGCGCACAAACCGCCAACTAAGGCCACCGCCGGAAGCCAAGAAATGCTCGAATGTGGAAAATAGATCATGTACACCACGGCGGCAAGGCCCGCTCCGTGGCTGACGCCGAGAATGTCCGGTGATGCTAATGGGTTACGAATCACCCCTTGAACGAGAGCCCCAGCAAGGGCAAGCATGGCGCCCACTAACACCGCCAGTAGGGTACGAGGTAAACGGTATTCGTGGATGGTGAAGTAGCTATCACTGCCCGGTTGAAAGCCGCGAAAAACATCATGTAATGACAGTGAGACGGCACCGAATAGCAAATTCGCTATGACCAGTAAGATCAACAATACACTAATAATGAAAAAAGGAATAAATCGGCTCATAGAGTGCGTTGCCTAACCAGATAGATAAAAAACGGTGCGCCTATTAACGCTAAAACCGCCCCAGCCGGAGTTTCCATAGGGAAGATAATTGAACGGCTGATAATGTCCGAGAGGACGACCAAAATGGCGCCTAATAGCATAGCGAGAGGTAAAAAACGCCGATGGTCCTGTCCACAAAGCATTTTGGCCATGTGTGGGACGAGTAAGCCGACAAAGCCAATGGAGCCCACTGAGCTGATGGCGCTGGCAACCAGTAGTAATACTAAGAAGCTTCCCGCCAGCTTGGTAAGAATAAGAGAAGTGCCTAAGTTGCGGGCATTCTCTTCCCCCAGTTGCAGGATATTTAACGTTGGCGAGAGCGCCATACAGGCTAACAAACTGAACAAAGAGATAGGCCACAAGTGATCAAAGGTGGCCCATCGGGCGTTCGCTAAGCTGCCTGCTAGCCAGGTTAAGACACCTGAGGCCTGATCTTCTGCCATAATGATGGAGGCTTTAGTGAGTGCCGCACAAAGCGCCGAAATGGCCACACCTGCCAACACTAAACGGCTGGAGTCGTTGCCACCTTTCCATGCGCTTCCCAGTACCATAACCAAGGTCCAAGTCATCCCGCCACCAATGATGGCGGCAACAGAGGTGCCTAATAGACCAAACCAAGGGGCGATGGTCGAGACTGCCGCCATACCAAGCGCGGCACCGGCATTGACACCAAGCACGGAGGGCGCGGCCAGCGGGTTTTGTGTTAAGCCCTGCATCACCACACCGGCTGCCGCCAGAGAGGCACCGACGAGGATACCTATCAAGGTGCGGGGTAAGCGCAAATCTTGAACAATATGTTGAGGGATGCTGGTATCGTCCATATTAAATAAGGCGTGAAGGGCATCCATCGGCGTAATCGGTACCGCAGACCAGCTAAATAAACTGATCCAAGCGATGACCAATAAGCTTGTCCCTAACAAGATGCACTGCCAAGTAAAGGGAAGCCGCGATAACATCATGGTTGAGAGACGACTTGATTGCCGTGAAATACATTAACCAAGTCTTGTCCCATTTGTTCCGCCGCCATGATGCCTCGACAGCGCGACCAAACATTGGGATTTACGTAAAAGATGTGATGCTCACGAGCGGCTTTTAATACCGACCACAGTGGTTCTTTTTCCCATTTATCCACAATACTGGGATGGGTGTAGTTGCCAATAATCAAGTAATCAGGATTAATGCTGAGCAGTTGTTCCAAGCTGGTTTGGCGAGAAGCTGAATCGTTTCTTCCGGTATGCGCGTTGGCTAAACCAAGGGCTCGAATAACGCCGCCAGCGTAGGAATCTGCAGTGTGTAAAAAGAGAGCGTCGTCCCGGGCAACCCCAAATTGAACCACCACGCCTTTTGGTAATTGCTTAGCATAGGCGGCCATAATTTTCTGATGCTTTGCTAGACGCGCTTGCATTTCTTTGTTTTTACCAATCACTTTGCCAATGATAGCGGCCGCTTTGAGACTGTCCTGATAGGTTTCGCGGCGCGATGGCAAAATAAGGGTTGGCGCGATTTTTTGCAGATCCGCATAGACACCTTCATGGCGAGAGATATCGGCAATAATGAGGTCGGGTTTTAACGCTGCAATGGTTTCTAAACTAGGCTGTGAACGCGTACCGACCGATGTCCAAGGTTTGATGATCTTACGGACGGCCGGTAATACACGGCTTGGGTCTTTATCGTCCGCAATGCCAATAGGGCTGACTCCGACAGACGCTAATGCATCGGCAAAGGAAAATTCTAAGACCACTATGCGCTTTGGTCGGTAATCGATTGTGAAAGTCCCTTTGCTATCTTGCACCGTTACAGGTTTGTCTAGAGTGTTTTCCGGATGAGGGCCATTATCTGAAGCGGCTTGGTTCAACCCTGAAAAAAGAAGAGCTGAGGCACAAGTCAGCACCATGATTAGGAAGTGTTTCATTACATCTTGATTCTTTGTTTATGAAGGTTTTAATGATAACACTTCTCAATATTATTTATCTATTGTTATGGCGCTTGATTTGCTAGCTCTTGAAGCGTCGGACGTTTCTTTTTCATTTAGGTGCAACTATTTCGTCGTCTTGTTACTCGTACCATTACCATAGTTTGAGTCGCCCGAGAACTGCAAAAAATGGATGATTGCGATTCTGCGAAGGACTGGTTTATTGCTTTATATAGGCCAGTGCTTGTTGGAACACAGTGTCAGCATCTTGGCTAATATCAAGGCTAAAAGCTTCACTTTGTGTGGGTTCAATGAGGGTGGCAAACTGACTTTTTAGCATGTCTTGGCCTTTAAAGTAGTGTCCGTTGCGTTTTTGGTGACGTTGCCAAATGGTATCGAAATCTCCCTTAAGGTACAGCATAGTGACATCATCAAGGTCTTTTTTCAGCATGTCTCGGTATTCCGGTTTAAGGCCAGAGCAAGCGACGACAGCGCATTCATGATTTTTTAATAAGGCATTTAACGTGGATAGCCATCCAAAACGGTCTTGATCGGATAATGGAATACCTTTGCTCATTTTCTCGATGTTCGACGAGTTGTGATAATCGTCGCCATCAAAAAAGGGATAACCTAATGCGTCGGCTAGACGTTTACCTATCAATGATTTACCGGATCCTGAAACACCCAGAACGACAATCTTTTTTCCCATGAATGAAAGCCTCTTACCTAATAGCCTATAATGTGTTGCTGTGCGACGAATGATGAATCATCACGCAACGTCTTCCTGTGTAAATGTTAACAATGATACATGCATTACTTCCACCCAAGCGCCAGTTGTGGGAATTTAGGTCGTTTGTTACCGGTAACTTTCTGATGCCGTCAATCCTTTCTTAGGCTCTTCTATATTCTTCTTCTAATGCTTTGAAATTTTTAGTGATTTTTTGATGTTGGTCTTGATAAAACGCAAATTTACGATGGGAAGGTCGATTAAAAAAATAACCTATAGTAGGATCGTTAACGCTCAATGTTGCTATTACGGTGAGTAAAAACAGTTTGTTTTTTATTATTTAAGTTGTGGTTTTATCATTGATGTTAAATTTTTTTCTTAAATTACTAAATAGACCTAAACAATTTTGTCTCTTTGTTTTTATGACGACTCTGCTTATTTTAGGGTATGTGGCGTTTCAGTTTTATAAAATAGAGGTACAAGATGAAAAAAATATGGCGATGGCCCTAGCGCAAAGTAACGCCTCGCTTTTAGTCACCACACTGAATAAAAGTGTATCGGCTAATTATGCCTTCGCCGCCATGTTGCAAAAGTCTCAGGGGAACCCCGTCGGTTTTTCTTATTTAGCTGACTCCTTGAAGACCTACTATCCTGATGTTGAATTGTTCTCGCTTGCTCCACAAGGTTTGATTCAGTATATCTACCCACTAAAGGGGCATGAGCAAGCTCTAAATAAGAGTCAGTTTATTGGTGACGACGAAAAGAAGCTTTATATCAGTGGTGATGCACCTCGATCTGTTACTTTTCGAGGGCCATTGCATGTATTCTCGGATAAGCAAGAGATCATTGGCTCTTTCCCCGTCTATTTGCAAGATCAGCAAGGGCACTCTTCTTTTTGGGGATTGAGTAATACTGTTATTGATATGGCTGATTTGATGCAGCGATTAGATTTAAATGAATTTGTCAGTCGACATTTAGATTATCAACTGACTGTTCTCAACCAAGCGCAACATAGTAAAGCACAGACGGTGGCTGCCTCCAAAGAAGTCGCTTCTAGTCCCTATGCTATTCACCTTGATATCCCTATTCAGGGGATGACTTGGCGTTTATACCTCGCTCCTGAAAGCTCATGGGTTTCTATATGGATGCTTTTGTTAGGTGTGTTGCTTATCCTCTCTGTCAGCTTTTTGATGGCCTACTTTGTCTGTTTGGGTCTAAAAGTTCGTCTCAGTCACCATAATCTAGAAAGCTTGGTGGATAAAAGGACTGCCACATTAAAAACTCTCAACAAGCGTCTAACGGTATTGTTGAACGCCATGCAGGATTCGATTTATGAAGTGGGGTTAGACGGTTGTATTATTGCCTATCATTCACCGCGTATCGAGCAGGACTATCGTTTTCTTGGTTCACCTTTGGGAGTGGACTATAGAGCGTTTTTTCCAATTAGCGTGGGGGCGGTATTTGAAGAGGCGATACATTGTGCAAAAGAGTATGGAATAACCAAAGGCCATGAGTGCTATTTAGAGACTGAATTAGGGCGTCGATGGTATGAAGTGTCAGCAACCTATTCCCAGTCGGATGATGAGATAGACGGCTTTTTTGTTGTGATTACCCGCGAAGTGACCTTTCGAAAAAACGTCGAGTCGGAACTTCGTATTGCCGCCACGGCTTTTCAAACACAAGACGGTATTTTAATTACTGATACGAAAAACTGTATTGTACGAGTGAATGCTGCCTTTGAGAAGATAACGGGTTATACAGAGAAAGAAGTCATTGGCAAAACCCCCGCTATTATCAGTTCTGGCCGCCATTCCAAAGCATTTTTCCGCGATATGTACGAACACATTGAAAGGTTTGAAAGTTGGGAAGGAGAAATTTGGAATCGTCGCAAAGACGGTGAAATTTTTCCAGAATGGCTGAGTATTTCTGTGGTAAAAGATGAGCATGGTGTATTAACCCACTATGTGGCGACCTTTAAAGACATTTCTGAAACCAAAGATAATGAGCGTCGCATTAATCAGTTGAATTACTACGATAGCTTAACGCGTTTGGCAAACCGTCGTTTGATCACCAAAGAATTAGATCACATACTGGAAAGTGGCATTTTAACGTTTCGTCGCAGTGCCTTGTTGTTTGTTGATATAGACCATTTTAAAGATGTGAATGATCTTAGAGGGCATTTGGTTGGGGATGCGCTATTGCAACAAATTGCATCGCGTTTGATGGATTCAACACGCTCGGGGGATATTGTATCTCGCTTTGGTGGCGATGAGTTTCTGATTATGTTGGAGGATGTGGATGTCTCTGTTTCAGAAGATAGAATTGCTTATCGCGCTAAGCATGTTGCTGAAAAAATCATGACGGCGCTGAGTGTGCCGTTTGAGCTGGGTGGCGCGCCTTATCATCTCTCCGCTAGTATTGGTATTGCTCTGTTTGGTAAAGAAACAAGCAATAGTGAAGAGGTCATCAAGCAGGCAGAACTTGCCTTGTATGAGGCCAAAGGGCGTGGTCGTAATCAAGTATGCTTTTACGCTCCTCAAATGCACGAAAAAGTATTAGAACGTGTGACGTTAGACAGTGATTTTAGGCGGGCCTTAGCCGAAGAACAATTTGTTTTATATTACCAGCCGCAATGGACGGCGAACAAAGAAATGAAAGGGGTGGAAGCTTTAGTTCGGTGGCAGCACCCGGAAAGGGGGATGATTTCCCCAATGTATTTTATTCCGTTTGCTGAAGAGTCAAAGTTAATTCTGCCTTTAGGGGATTGGGTATTACGAACGGCGTTGAAGCAATTGGCTGACTGGCAAAAGGATCCAGCGTTAAAACATTTGATCATGTCTGTGAACGTCAGTGCATTGCAGTTTTCCCAAGAGGAGTTTGTGTCACAAGTAAAAGAGGCAATTTATCAAACGGGGATTCCTCCAGCACAATTACAAATTGAGCTCACTGAGAGTATGTTAGTGCATGATCAATTTGATATCATTCAAAAGATGCAGTCTCTCAAGCAGTTAGGCGTCCTGATTTCCTTAGATGATTTTGGGACAGGCTATTCCTCGTTATCGTATCTTCAACAACTGCCGATCGATCAACTGAAAATTGACCAGTCCTTTATTCGAGCGATACAAGAAAGTGATAAGCAAGCGTCTCTTGCCGCCTCTATTATCGGTTTAGGTCATAATCTCCATATGGAAGTGATTGCTGAGGGGGTTGAAACACAAGCCCAATTTGATTGGTTAAAGCAACACGGATGTGATCTGTTTCAGGGTTTTTTACTGGCTCGCCCCATGCCAATAGAGACATTTAGTTACTAATTAGCGGTTGTGTATACATAATCTTACTGTTTCTCATTTATATCAAAGGATACGCTTATGGCACGGTGGGGCTTGCGTGGTAAATCGTTGTTTGCGTTGGCAAGTACGAGTGTGTTTGCTTTATTAATGGTTGCAATGATTGGCTGGTATTTTGTTCAAAAAGGGCAAGAGTATTCCGCTGAAAATTATGCGAATAGTTTTACCGAGTTAAACTATCAGAGAATGTTGACGCCAGTTTCTCGAGAGCTAGCGTTAGCGCAACGGTTTGCGAATTCCCCCATTGTCAAAGCATGGCTTAGAAAGCCAGATGACCCAGCGTTAAAAAAGCTATGGTTAGAGGAAACGCAGAGTTATCTTAACGCGTTTCAAAGCCATAATATGTTCTTGGTGAATGATGCAACGAAGCAGTACTTTTTTGCGGATCCAAATAGTCCATTGTCGACGACGCCAAAATATGTGTTAGACGCTAATAAACCTGCTGACAGTTGGTATTTTCTAACCCGTCAACAGCACGTGCCATTTGTTATCAATGTGAATTACGACTCGGTATTAAAGGTCATAAAGGTTTGGATTGATGTCCATATTGTAGATCATGGACAGTTCTTGGGACTTGCGGGAACCGGGCTGTCTTTAGACCATTTTATTAAACAGTTTGCGGATAACGCCATTCCTGGGGTAACGCCCTTTATTATCAATGCCAATGGCAGTATCGAAATTCATCATAACGAAAAGATGATTGCCTACAACTCGATGAATGGTAAGGACAAACAACATTCTATTTATGCATTGTTGGACAATGATAAGTCTAAAGAAAAAGTGAAAGCGGCTTTAAAGAAAGCGCGCCATGATAAGGAAAAGGTTGTCACTATTAAGGTAGAGCAAGGTGGGCACCAGCAATTAATGGCGTTTGTGTATTTTCCATTGTTAGATTGGTACGTGGTAACCAATATAGATTTAAACAAGGTTAGTCTGTTTGATTCTAATCTTGTTTTGCCGACGCTTGGCGTTCTTGTGTTGTTGCTGATTTTACTTTTGGGCTTTTTTGGGCTGGTGATTGAACGTTTAGTGATTACCCCCATTAGAGAATTACAACAATCGGCAAAAAGTATTGCGGGTGGTTCCTACGATGTGTCTTTGGTTTCGCGTAGTAACGATGAAATTGGTGATTTGAGCAAGACATTTAATACTATGGCTCAACAGGTTAGAAACCATACTCAGGAGCTAGAGAAACAAGTTCAAAAGCGCACTGCTGAGCTGGAGGAGGCACACCAGAAAGTGGTGGATGCGCACCGCAAAATAGGAGCGTCTATTGATTATGCCAGCTTGATTCAAAAGTCGATTTTACCGGATCGGCAAATGTGTCAATTTTTGGGGGATCAGCACAGTGTCATATGGCGACCAAGAGATGTGGTGGGGGGAGACTTTTATGTGTTCCACAACACAAACGAGGGCTGTTTATTAGGTATCGTCGATTGTGCTGGGCATGGTGTCCCTGGTGCATTGATGACGATGTTGATGCGTGCTGCCATTGACTATGCTATAGGTCATGTTGGCATTCAAAATCCAGCGGCTTTGCTCAGTTCTATTGATACTACCTTGCGTTCTATGTTGAATGAAGAGTTGAGTGCGAATAAAGTGGCAACAAATGCTGATGTTGGGTTGGTTTATGTGCCTAATCAAGGGGATTTTATTCGTTTCTCCGGCGCTAAAATTACGCTTTATGGCAGTAATGGCGATGAGATCATAAAGCAAAAATCAGGACGAAGAGCATTGGGAGATAGACGAGTAGGCGAGTATCACAATACCGAATTACCTATGTCTGGCTGGACCTATTATATGACAACTGATGGCTTTTTAGATCAGGCGGGTGGGGAGAAGAACTTTGGTTTTGGTAATCAACGTTTTGAAGGGTTGATAAAAGACAATGCTTCTTTACCCCTAAGGGATCAAGCGGACTTTTTTGAATCTGCTCTAGATGACTATATGGGGGATCAACCTCAACGAGACGATATCACGTTGTTGTCTTTCCGGTTTGATCCAAAAACGCAAAATGATGAGGTTTGATGAGATGCCTGCACCAAATTTATATGATTTGAGGGAGCGTTTTGAAAAAGACAGGATTCTACTTTGTTTTAATGGCCCTATTTCTCGCAGTCTGATTGAAGAAATAGGCAATGCACTGAAAAACTATTTGAAATCAGAGCAAATGTCACCCGCTTGTGCGTTGGATGTGTTTGCAGCCTATATAGAACTCACGCAAAATATTCGTCATTATGCGGCGTCTTCCCAATTGCCTGGTGTTGAAGTGGCAACGGTGATTGTGAGTTACGATGAAGGCTACTATCGAGTTTCAGCCGGTAATATTGTCAAAATTGAAGATGGTCAGGCGTTAGTGGAACGTATTGATGCATTAGCAGCATTGGATAAAACTGAGTTAAAAGCCCTGTATAAAGCTCAGTTGCGTAAACCACGTGATGAAAATGCGGTCACTGGTGCCGGACTAGGGTTAATTGATATGGCTCGTAAATCGTCAAAACCAATGGAAGCGAATTTGCAAATGATCGATGACGATACCGCTTACTTTAGCTTAAGCATAGAGATTTGAGAGAACACGATGAAAGATTTGAGAATAGATGGGACCGTTTCTTCGCCGAGTGTGAGAGCTAGCTGGCAAGAAGGTACGTTATACATGGAAGGTGATTCTTATCCTGAAAACTCCTATGAGTTGTATGCTGAGATGGTGGCTTGGGTCAGTCAATATTTAGACCAATCGTCTGCGCCGCTCAAGCTTGAGTTGTCATTACTGTATTTGAATACCAGTAGTATTAAAGTCATGATGGACATCTTTGATGAAATGGAAGAATACTTTCAGCAAGGTCGTCAGGTCTCAGTGAATTGGTATTTTGATGAAGACAATGAACGTGTTGCTGAGTTAGCGGAAGAATTCAAAGAAGACTGCCATTTTCCTTTTGAGATTATAGGTAAATAGATGAAGACCAATTTCTCTGAGCTTGAAAAGGAGATTCAAACGATACTCAATACTCCCCAATATAATGATCACCCCGCAAGCCGGGCTTTGCGTCAATTGTGGGAAGTGAATCAAGAGCAGTGGAATAGAATGGATCGGCTGACACGATTATCGGATTCTTACCAAGATATGATGATGCAGCGTGAAAAAAGCTTAAGTGAGCGTTTTGATAAGCACTTGCGACAGCTAGAGAAGATTACTCGAATCTCGGATCGCTATCAGCGTAATTTACGTCAGTTGAATCTTGAGTTAGAGAGAACATCATTAATTGACCCACTGACGGAGTTGCCCAATCGACGCTTTATCATGAAGCGTTTGTCTTATGCTGTTGAGCATCGAGAGGATGCGTTGTCAGAGGGATTGACCGTCGCGATGATCGACATTGATTACTTTAAAAAAGTGAATGATCAATTTGGTCATCAGGTGGGGGATGATGTTTTAGTGGCTTTGGGGAAATTAATGAATAACATCATTAATGATCATGGCTTGTTAGGCCGATGGGGCGGCGAGGAATTTCTTGTCATACTGCCTCGATATTCTCAAGAAAAGGCCATTGCTTTGATGGAAAAAGTACGCGATGGAGTGGCTTCGTATCGACTCTCATGTGATCATAAAACGGTATCGACCAGCATCAGTGTTGGCATCAGCAATTTTCGTGCAGAAGATTCAACGGACACGCTTCTCTCAAGAGTAGATGATGCCTTATATTTAGCCAAATCAAAAGGCCGTAACTGTCTCATCGTTGGCTCATAAATAGGCTTGACGACTGCTTTGATAGACAAGAACAAATAACCGTTCATAAAAAAGGGCTTCTCATGTTGAGACGCCCTTTTTTAAAACCATTTTGCTCATAAAATAGAGCGTTCTAGGTTAGTGAGCAAACCTAGACGTTTATACATTAACGGCTAAGGTAACATCAATGTTGTTACGAGTGGCGTTGGAATATGGGCAAACTTGGTGAGCATCATCAACCAGCTTCTCTGCTTGCGCTTTATCCATTCCTGGTAAGTTAACCGTCAATTTCGCGGCAATACCAAAACCATGGTCGATTGGTCCAATGCTGATAGCCGCATCAATTGTGCTGTCTGCTGGCAATTTTGCTTGCTGTTGAGAAGCCACTAATTGCAATGCCCCCATGAAACACGCAGAGTAGCCTGCTGCGAATAGTTGTTCAGGGTTAGTCCCTTCACCGCCATTACCACCTAGTTCTTTTGGCGTGCTAAGAGTGACAGATAATTTACCATCGTCGGATTTTGATTCGCCAGTGCGTCCACCTTTAGACGTTGCGTGAGCAGTGTATAGTACTTGGTTTAATGCTGTCATATCTGACTCCTGTTTTGTCATCGTTTAAACGGGTTATCACAAGGGGGTTATAAGGTAACGCCCCCTGTTGGTTAGTGGCTATCGTTGTAATGAATGAGATTTTGCCTCAATGTATCCACTACATGTTTGGTCCTACCAATGTCTTCTAACGACAGTTGAGAAGCACAAATAGCCTCTTGAAAAACACTTTCTACCTGGTCTTCTAATGCTTGACCTTGCTTCGTTAACTCAATAATCACATGTCGTTCATCTTGCTTATCTCGACGACGTGTCACTAAATTGGCACTTTCCATTCTTTTTAATAAGGGGGTCAGCGTTGCTGAATCTAAGAACAAATCTTCACCAATATTGGTCATAGGGTAAGACTTATGTTGCCAAAGTAGAATTAACACCAGATATTGCGGGTAAGTGATGCCCAACGGCTTTAAGAGTTTTCGATACAACTTATTCATCGCCAGAGACGTTGAATAGAGCGAAAAACATAAAAGCTCATTTAACTTGGGAGTGTCTTGCATGGCTGACTTACCTTGTTCTTTTATCTGGATGTGTTTTATATTAGATAGTGCGCTATTTAATGTCAAGAAATTAAATAGCGCACTATATTTTTCAATGTATGGGGGAGGTCAAGGAAACCTAATTAGGTTGGCGGCTTAGCGGATTGCCTTGCCATTGCTCATCTTGAGGCTCTGTTGCAAGGTGTTTAGGTTGTTCTGACCAGTGAAGTAGGTTGAGTTCGCCTGTTTTTGACTCGGTGAGAGCGGTGCAATGTTCAACCCAGTCACCATCGTTGCAATACAACGTTCCCTCTTTTAATAGAAACGAAGCGAAGTGAATATGACCACAAATATAGCCATCAAGGTGTTTGCTTTTAGCGGATTTGAGGGCTGCTGTTTCAAAGCGATGGATGAACTCCTTGGCTTTGCCGATATGGCTTTTTAGGTAGCCAGCGAGGGACCAATAGGGGAGCCGAATAAAACGCCGCACGCCATTAATCCACTGATTTAGTGACAACATAGCACTATGTGCACGATCACCAATGGCAAGCATCAATGGGCTGATTTTAACCATTTGATCGAACTCGTCGCCGTGACTTACATGGAAATGTCGGCCATCGGCCGTGGTATGGCGAGCGTTAAGACGAATCTCGATGCCCGATAGTGTTTGCCCTGTAAATTGACGAAAAAAAGCATCATGGTTGCCAGGAATATAAATGACTTGAGTGCCATTTTTTGCCATATACAAAATACGTTCTACAATCCGATAGTGGAGGTCGATAAAATGTGCTTTACGACGCATTTCTTGAAGGTCAATAATATCGCCCACTAGGTATAAAGTGTCTGTTTTTATCGTGGTAAGGAAATCCAGTAAATGGGCGGCCTGACATGCCTTAGTCCCTAAGTGCACATCGGATATAAACACCGTTCGAAAAGTCGTTTGCATCGTTTCGTCCTATGGCTAACGCTATGGTTTTAAGGTTAGATTAAGGAAGAAACATGACAGGCCTGAGACAATGTCATGACAGTTTGAGGACGGTGACACATTTCAACCCCATTATGGAAGTGTGTCATAAGTTACTTTATTTTTATGATGGTTCTTGTAAAGTAGAGCGAGAGTACGTACGTTGGTAGGGTTGAATATAAAGATGGTTGCCACCTTTTTGTTTTGCTGACTTTTTCGCTAATGCCGCTAATTCTGCCACTTGATGATGGTTTAATCCTTGTTCTGCTCGCAAATCGACAACGCCCACGGATAAGCTTAGCACGGGGTGAAAAACCTTTTCGCCTTGTCGACTACTCCCCCATACACCATCGGCTTGCAAGGTTTCTTGGGTGTAAAATTGTCGTACTTGTTGAGCAAACTGATCGAGTACCGTCTGACACTGTTCTTGCCAATTGTCGTCTGCAAAAATAACGATAAAATCGTCACCACCCACATGACCAATAAAGTTACGTGTCGGCTCTATGATATTTTTAATCAAATTGCTGACCAGCTGGATCACTTCATCCCCCATGGAGTAGCCAAAATAATCATTGAACGGTTTGAAGTCGTTGAGATCAAAATACGCCACATGAAAGTTTTCATGATTGGATAAGCGACGCATGACCTCTTGATTGATGGGGACGTTGCCAGGCAGGAGAGTCAGTGGATTGGAGTAGGTCGCATTTTGGATTTTCAGTTCTGTAATGCGTCTTAGCAGATCTCTTAAGGACCCCGTACCAAGGAATTTACCGTTATGCACAATGACAATTTCATTGTTCAAAGTATCGGCTTCCTGATTGGTCACTAACGTAGACACTGTCGATAGGCTGATATTGCTTTCGACCACAATGATGTCTTCGTTGAGTAATAAAGTGGCCGATTTATGCTCGTACAGTGCCCGCCCATAAGGGGTAGAAAAGAGCTCGTGGAGCTGATGACGTCGTATAACACCTACTGGCTTTTCGTCTTTTAACACCGGAATAGAATGCACTTCCTGATTTTCTTTAAACAGGTTTGAGACTTCGTCCAAGTGGCTGTCGATTTGGACTGTTGGTGTCAATCGCGACAAGGAACGTACTGTTTCTGAATGGTCCACTTCAAATACGGCTCGCCTTTGTGCCTGTTTCTTCAAATAAGGATGAGTGGAAAACGCGGGTTTGTCCGTTGGGTGACCTAAAAAATAGCCTTGTCCATACTCAATGCCGAGGTCAATTAGTTGATCCAGCTCTTGTTGCGTTTCGATGCCCTCGGCAATCAGAGTGCATTTTAAACGTTGTGAAATGCTCAAAATAGAGCGTACAAATTCACGTTTTATTTCGTCTTTGTCGATGTTATGAATAAAGTGTTTGTCTATTTTGACGATCTCAGGTTGCAGTTCTGACCAAAGACGCAACCCTGAATAACCGACGCCTAAATCGTCAATGGCAACGTGAAATCCCATGTCTCGATAATGTTTTACACTGATTCTTGATAGGCCATTGTGGTCATATTGATGTTGTTCTGATAGCTCGATGACGATACGTTTTTGGTCCAAGCCTAAATTATTCAGAATTTCCAGCGTCATACCTTTTTGGTGTAAAGGAGAGCTAAGCAGAGAGGCGCTCACATTTAAAAATAAGCGCCCTTCTAGTGCTAATTTCGCAAAACGTGATAAGGCTCGTTCTCGGCATAAAAGCTCTAACTCATGAAGCAGGCCTTTTTTTGTGGCAAGAGAAAATAGTGCATCAGGGTTAAACAAGGCGCTGTTTTTGGGGCCTCGCGATAACGCCTCATGACCATAGATAGCCCCGTTAGACAAATCATATATGGGCTGAAATACTGGTGTGATTAAGCCGTCTTGGATGATTTTATTTAATAATTGCAGTTCATCTATTTGGCTCATTGTTTATTATCCAAATGTTATCGATTGCCCATCCATGTATGTTAAATGATTTTATGTCTAAATTATGACGATTTCATGACGGATAGGTTTTGGTATGGTTCAGCAACTTATTAAACACGTAACAAAATAGGTAGTCTACGTAGTGTGAAAAAGAAAAATAGTAAGATGATGGGAAAAAGACAAGATGTTCTAGAGAGAAAAAGAAGAGCTGTAGCCAGATCGATATTATTCTTGTTGCACTTCGATCGGTTACAGAAAGCTCTTAGTTATTGCTATGGCTTAGGTATACAAAGCCAGCTAACTAAGTCCATTTCACCGCTTGCTGAGTGAAACGTTGTGTAGAAAAATTAGTTAGCAGTATGCCCTTGTGAATGACGTGCAGTGGTGAAACCAGAGAAAATATTTTTTACGCTGGCAACGGCTTTTTTCATCATAAGAGCAAAGTATACACGACGCATTTCATAGGCTTTTTCAACGTAATAGTCCGTATCTAAATTACCTAAGCTATCGTATTTGTAATTGTTTTTCATGGTGTTTCTCCTGTCTGTTGAGGTGGTCTTTATCGACACTCTTAATGATAGGAGTCCGTGGAAATTTGTACAAACGATCAATTTTCAGCATAGAGGTTAGAAAAATTCACCCTTCATCGTGAGGTCCTTATCAATAAAGGACCCCACAAGGAAATGAGCGGAAACAGAAGAGTATGAGTGCTAAATTTAGGCCGTTGGCTGGTTAGCAAGCGCGCGGAATCGTCCTGGTGGAACGCCACAGGCTTTCTTGAAAAAGCGTGAAAAATAACCTGGATCTTTAAAGCCTAAATCATAGGCAATTTCTTCTACTGATCGAGCGGTATAAATAAGGTTACGTTTGGCTTCTAGGAGCAGACGATCACGAATTAAATCATGGACACTGTGATTTAGCATGGCTTTACTCAGTCGGTTTAAACGGCTGACAGAGGTTCCCAGCGTGGTGGCATATTCCTCACTGCTCCAGTGTTGTCTGTAGTGTTTCTCTATGAGTTCTTTTAGTTCGTGAATCTGCTGACTTTGAAGGGTGATGTCAGTGTTTAATATGCCTGAAGAAAGCTGTTGTCGACGCAATAATAACAAGATGGATTTGATCAGATATTCACTCATTAAGACACGACCTTTACGGGTTTGTTCGGACTCTTTTTCTAATTGTGAAAGTAAGGGCCATAATTCAGAAAAAGCCGACTGATAACCGTTAAAGTTGATATAGCTTGGTTGGCTTAAAAGAGGTTTAACGAAGCGCGCTGCTTTTTCTCGATAAATATCTTCTAGCATGGGCTCGGCAATAGTGATGACTCGACCGTCAGTGTCGGGCGCAAATCGAAACCCATGAACAACACCTGCGGGTACGATGATGGCCCAACTACCGACCAACTTTTGCTGTTTTTCATCCATCTGCACCAGCGCCCCACCCGCTTTCAAAATGAGCACTTGAAAGAGCTGAACATGGCGATGGGCATTGATTTTCCAGTCAAGGTTTTCACTGCGGGAGACAATGTCTTCGATATGAAAAAACTCCGGATCGTCGACCCAACTTGATTCACCATATAGGCCAAAATGAGGGATGTTATTGGTACTTTTTGCCATTTTATTCTTCTGTTATATTCGAAAGATGCAATATCCTATTGAATTTAGTGTTAGAGGAAATCACAAATCAACATGGTGGATTGAATTTAATTTTTTGTTTTTATTAGATTAATTTTATTTTTGGTGACGTTTTTATCTATATTTTAGTAAATTAAACTAAGCTATATTGAACAAAAAGTACAATTTTTTGAACAGAAATGACATAACGTTCAGCGCTCCTATCCCTCACTATGAAGACACTTTCGGGCGTTTTTTGAGCCTTTCTTAAGGTGTCGCCCTCTCAAATCAACAGTGTGTCTATGCTGGCTGTTGAACTGGAACAACAAAAACAATAGGTGAGAGAACATGAAAACAAAAGTAGCGATTATTGGTGCTGGTCCATCTGGCCTATTACTAGGACAATTACTGTCCAAACAAGGCATTGATAATGTGATTATTGAGCGTGTATCTGGTGACTATATTCTAGGTCGTATTCGTGCCGGTGTATTAGAGCAAGGCATGGTGGACTTACTGCGCGAAGCAGGCGTGGGTGAAAGAATGGACCGAGAGGGCCAAGTACATACTGGCGTCGAACTGGCATTTAACAATAAACGTGTCAAAATCGAGCTGGAAAAACTGACTGGTGGCAGTACGGTAATGGTGTATGGGCAGACAGAAGTCACCCGAGATTTAATGGACGCTCGTTCTGCGGCAGGCTTAACAACTTATTATGAATCAAGCAATGTCGAACTGCATGACGTAAAAACCGATACGCCGTATGTGACCTTCGAGCAAGGGGGTGAACGTTACCGTCTTGATTGCGATTATATTGCTGGTTGTGATGGCTTTCATGGGGTGTCTCGACCAACCATACCTGCCTCTTCTCGCAAAGAATATGAGCGTGTCTATCCATTTGGCTGGTTAGGAGTGTTGTCTGATACGCCACCGGTGAACGATGAATTAATCTATTGTAAAACCGATCGTGGCTTTGCTATGACCAGTATGCGTTCCTCCTCTCGTTCTCGTTATTATCTTCAGGTGCCTTTGACAGACAAGGTCGAAGATTGGAGTGATGAAGCATTTTGGACAGAGCTTAAAAATCGTTTACCAAATGATGTAGCGGAAAAGTTGATTACTGGACCAAGTATTGAAAAAAGCATCGCGCCATTACGTTCTTTTGTGTGTGAACCAATGCAATATGGTCATTTGTTCCTTGTGGGTGATGCCGCTCACATCGTCCCACCTACGGGGGCGAAAGGCTTAAACTTAGCCGCGTCTGATGTGGCGACACTATACAAAGTGCTGACTCGAGTATACAAAGAAGGTGATAAGGACTGTATTAGCCAATATTCCGATATTTGTCTACGTCGGGTCTGGAATGGGGAACGCTTTTCTTGGTGGATGACCAATATGCTGCATGATTTTACTGGTGAAAATGATTTAGAAACAGAGACTCACGCTAAATTTATGGAGTCTGAATTGAATTTTTATACAAATAACGAAGCCGGGCGCCGTGTGATTGCTATGCAATATGTCGGTTTGCCTTACGAAGACTTGGTGTAATCTATTATTTTCTTCTGATAAAAACCCCAATAGAAACCTGTTTTTATTGGGTTTTTTATTGTTGTCCGGTTAGCCAATGAAACATCGCTTGAATGGCTTGGTGGGACCAGTCGCCTCGGGCCTGTTGTATGGCACTGTCTTTGTCAGTTGAGATACCACGGCCGTTGGCTGTCCATGTGCCAAGTTGATTGCCTGTAGAGTCCAATAAACTTAACGTACCCTCTTCAAAGACATAAAATCGCCCGTCTTGTGTTTGACTGTGTTGGCTGGTTTGACTGGTAAGTTGAAAGGTAGAGTGCATTTTGGGCGTGAGGCCAAAGGTCGACAGCGCACTATTCAGTGCCTGTGGAAACGACGTGTTTGTGGTATCAAATCCAAATTCAGATAGTGCCTTGTTGGTTTGTGTCTCTAGCCTGGATATGGCTGGGTTTGAATGAAGAAAAGAGCCCACGTGTTGATCATAGAGGGCTAATTCATCATGTGTCGTTTTACGCTTGGCGAACAAAGGGATGAGCCGCATATAAGTACGCCAGTCCTGTTCTCTTGGTGCTGCACCAGGCTTGCTGGAGAGTTGGCTGGCTTGCTGCTGAATGGCCTCGTCAATATCCTGCATGGTGAGCTTAAGCTTTGCCACAATACGATCGCGATTAATGGATTGCAGGGCGTAGACAACATGTTTGCCAGCAAAACGGGCTTCATTGACGGTTTGCTCTAGCTCAATCGGTGGCGTTTTGACTTGAGTATAAGCGCTTTGTATACGGGTTACTTGCTCAGGTTGTCCGGTGGCGTTCGAGACTTGCGTATTTTGTGTATTGATTTGACTTACTTGGGTGCGCAGTTGTTGTGCGATCTGTGCATTACCATTTTGTTCTGCTTGGGCAAAAGACAAGGCAATATTGTCGATACGTGGGGCACTGCCCACACCGTAAAGGTGTGAGCTGTCTTGAGGGGGAGAGAGGACCCAATTGGGGAGTTTATCCGTCGCTGGTGTCACCAAGTTGGGCGTCACGGCCATGGTAGTATCGTCTTTTACGTTTGTCTCCATGCACCCGCTCAGTAACAGGGTGACGCTTGTGATAGCTAGACAATACGACCAATGCCATTTGGGTCCTGTCTTCCTCATTAGAAAAAGCCTTTTTTCGACAATTTCTTAATTTGTTTTTGACCGTTCCAGACTTCTTCGTTGGTGGTCATATTAATAAGCTTAAGGTCGACCTGATAGAATTTCACTCGCTCGTCGCCGTTGGAATCGACAATTGAGCTGATGGTGCCTGAAAGGGCAAAGTTGGCCCCTTGCTCTAAACCGAATTTCGCCGCAGTGCCGGGGGCCGCGTTAAGAGCCTGATCCTCACGTTCTTTGCGAATATCATTGCGTTCACTACCTGAGACCACAAAGTTCACGTTTCCAGCACGCAGCAGGCTGCGTTTAATGTCGTTGATAAAGGTATCCACCGGAATGTGCTCATCACTCTTATTACGAATGTCTTGGATGATAATGGTTGGCTTTCTTTTATGGGTGAAATCGTAGTTTTGGTACCAAGGGAAGCTTAACATGTCATTGATCATGGCGTCGGCGACCAGTTTTGAGTCGATATTGTTCCAACGATCAGACAGGGCGACCTCTTGATCTGGGTTGATGCGCTGAACGGTGGTCGAACAGGCCGTCAGCATCAAGGCAAAGAGTATGAGAGTAAAATGTTTCCAATGAGCCGTTTGCATTATTTAAATCCTTGTTGATAGTCTTCAATGGCTAATAAGGGTTACGCAAGTTCCACAATGTTATGTTATCGGGTTTTATCACAATTTTGTTATGTGAAAAATCTTTATTATTGATCTTATACTGGGGGGTGTAATCACCTGGATGCAACGGAATCCGCGTTAGCCGGATTTGTGCGGGTAGGGTGAGCCAGTTTCGGGTGTCCGCCGCAGAGCTACTAAAAACAGCAACTTGCCCTACTAAGCTTAGTATTAATTTTGCCGTATCGTCATTTACACTGTTGGCAATGCGAAACGCCAGCCAACTGCGTAATAATTCTCGCACCAAACTTTCATAAATGTCCCGTTGCGCATTGGATAGTAGCTCCTGCAAGGCGATATCCGATAAAGAGCTCATACGAATGCTAGTGGTCTTGATGTCTGAACCATTTAACAAGACCTGCGGGGTATGGTGGTCTAAGGTGAAACGCGGATAATAGGGCACGGTAATACGAATAAATTGCTGTGTTAATAAGGTATCCAGATGGGCTCGTTTAAGTTGTTTCCATACGACAGGGCCTAGAATGACCCGTTTGGTAAACACGCCACCAAACGCCCCCCATGGCCCTCCTGCTTTGTAATTGGCGATTAAGTTAAGCGGATTGACGTCGGCATACACCATGGTAAACCAGCGAAAGGCATCGTTTTGTTGGTTGTCACCATTGGCCAAAAATGGCGCGAGCACTAATGAGTATGCGTTGGGATCGGCGTAGAGTTGCAATGACAGCTCACTCTTGTCTGGAACAAACCCTTCGTTTTCTAAGACAATGAGTTCCCCATCGCCTTTTTGATAATCTTTAAGTGTTTTTTGCATTGTCGGCGATAATTTTTGTCGGATCAATCTATTGATGTCATCTTGGCTCCAATCTCCGCCTTTACGCATCATACGAATGGTATCTAACCAAGCGCGTTCCGCCGTAACATTAGACAGACCATATTGTTTGGCATAACCAGATTCATACAGTTTAGCGGCTTGCTGATAGCTAATTCGAGCATCGTCGTAGTCTTTGCTTTGCTCGTATTGGATCCCTTCTAGGTAGCGTGCCCATGCATCGTCTCGGTACAGATACTTGTCGTTATGTCCACGGGTATAAAAACCGCTTAACCAGTTGAGGGCTTTGAGGTAGAACGCTTGGTTTTCTTTGGCATCTAATTCTTTGTAGCTGGGTTCTTGCGCTTGTATTTCATTGAGTTTGTTATCAATGCGGCGGGCCTCGACGAGGGCGGCGTCTTGTAATTGGCGTTTTTTAATTGGCTGCGTTGCTTGTTGGGCTAAGGCCAGATAATTGAGGGATTTAAGATAGCTGATATAGACACGCTCGAAACCGTTGCCTCGGTAATCGCCTTGTCTTGGATTGCTTAACAAGGCCCAAGCACGATTTTTAAAGTTTTCTTGGAAAAAAGTATCACTGAGTATGTCTGCTTTCGCTAGCAGTTGGTTGCTACGTTTATAATCCCCTTGATTCTGGGCTAGGGCGCCCGCTTCTAAGTAGTAAAGGAGTTTATCCTGAGGTTTGTCCAGCGCGCTTTTAAATTGGCTCTCAGCGTCTTTCCAATCACCATGATGGGCAAGCGATAAACCTTTATGGACTTCTTGCTGATAGGTCGCGCAGCCCGATAATAATGTAACGATGAAGCCGATCAGCAGGTATTTAATAATGCAAATGGGGCGTGTCATGATTTGACAAGGTAATATTGTTGTCTGTTTATCCATCGACAACATTACTGCCCTGTTCCTAAAAACTTATTGGCAATCAACAGTGCCACCATCGCAATACAGCCAGCATAGAGTAAAAACCAACGCATTTTGAGGCAATAAGGGCAGGGCTTTTTCTTCTTAGGCATGCTCTTCTTAAACATAGAAATGTCAGCTCATTAGCAAGATAAAAATGTATCGACAAGAATAATACTATGCCATAAAAAAAGAGACCTTAGGTCTCTTTTTTAACAAAATACTCGATCTGCTATTACTGAGTGGTGTCTGTCTCAGCTTGTTGGCTTTGTAAGCTTTCTACGTACAACGCATCAAAGTTAATCGGCGCTAGCATGATTGCAGGGAAGCTGCCTTTTACGATGATTGAGTCAACGTGCTCGCGAGCGTATGGAAACAAGGTGGCAGGACAGAAAGAGCCAAGAGCATGATGAAGTTGCTGATCGTCTAGACCAGAAATGACAAATAAACCACCTAGCTGTACTTGAACCAAGTAAGCAGGCTCATCGCTGTTTTTAACGTTTACTGTGAGGTCTAGAACGACTTCATACACACTTTCGCCAACTTGACGGCTGCGTGTGTTGAGCTCCAATCCCACTTCTGGGTTCCACTCTTCTTGAAAGACCATTGGAGAGCGTGGAGACTCAAAAGAAATGTCTTTCAAAAAGACGCGTTGCATAGAAAGCTGTGGACCTTGCTCTTCGGTTTCGGTCGCTGCAGTGTTTTCAGCCATGGTTACTCTTTCCTTTGTAGGGTTATTATTATCGCTGCATCAGAGCAGCGCCTGCCATAGTAAGGCATGTGTATGTTAAGACGGCTCCAAGCTTATTTAGCCAGTAGAGGGTCTAACTTTTGATCACGTTCAAGGGCAAAGAGTTCATCACAGCCCCCAACGTGTAATTCATCTATCCAGATTTGTGGAACCGTATGGCGGCCACTTTTTTCCATCATTTCTTGGCGGCGCTCACGCTGACCGTCTACGTTGATTTCGTTAAAATCGACGTTTTTGCTGGTTAATAGCTGCTTTGCACGAATGCAAAAAGGGCAGTAATTGCTAGAGTAGATGGTGACATTGGCCATGGTTACCTCACTTAGTTTTTACCAGTGGTAAGTTGGATGTTTGCCATTCGGTTATACCGCCTTTCAGTTTAAAGACTTTTGCAAACCCTGCTTTATTGAGTTCTTTCGCACTTGCCGTTGAGTTCATGCCTGTCTTACACGCCACGATAATGGCCTTGTCCTTGTGTTTTTCAAGCTTGTTTAGGCTGCTTTTAATTTTGTCTGAAGGGATATTAATTGCACCAGTAATGTGTCCCGTTTTGTACTCTTTTTCTGGACGAATATCCAGAACAATGGCTTCTTCATTGTTCATCATAGTGGTCGCTGTGCTAGTAGATACGCCTTTAGGACCGCCTTTGGTTTCATTGAAGATCAAGGTAATCAAAATCACGACGAAGACCGCGACCAGTTCCCAGTGATTGGTTGCAAATGTAATAAGTTGGTTGATCATAATCTCGTAAGCCTATTTAAAAACTGCCAGCATTATACACGGCCTGTGGAATCGGTACATACTCTCTAATGATCAGTGGTAAGGAAATATGGAAGGATGTCGACCTGAGACGGGTTAAACAACCATCAATAGCAAGCCGCTTAAGGCCTGCTATTGATGGTTTTGTTATATTAATTTGCTAAAAATAACCGCTGATCAGCGTTATTTTGTGTTGGTGGAATCGAAGATTTTATCAGCATTACCTTCGATAAAGCTGTCGAACAGTGTTCCATCGGGTTGTACATGGCGACGGGCAAACTCGTAAAAACAGCTTGGAATGGTTTTTTCTTCACCGTCGGCAAAGGTGTAGCTTATTTTGTCAGCCATGGTAGAAGATTGCTCTAGAAAAAGCTCAGGAGAGCCTTTTACCAACCCTCCCACTTGATTCAATACATAACCTTCGTCTTGAAGCAGCTGATTGACTTCTTCGATGCTGGTGAAGGTGTCTAGTTTATTAATGCTTACGGTGAAATGGTTCGCTTGTAATCCCATGGTTGCTAGCCAGGCAGCGTATTCACTGTGTTCAGCAAGGGTGTTGTAGTCCTTCAGCGAGACGGTATCCCATAGGCAACCAGCCCAGAAAATTTCAGGGGTTTGTACGGCATCGTTTGGAATCTGTTTAATCAAGCCTTGGATAATGTGTTGACAGTTTTCTGGTAGCTCTTCAACCAGTAACTCAGACAAGAATATTTTAGGCAAAGAGGAATCGCTGTGTTTGTAACAACGGGCCACAAGGTGTTTGTTTTCAAAACGAAATGCACCATAGGCTTTATACCCCATGCTTTCGAGCTGTGGTTCTAGCTTTGCCAAAGCAATCGGTGAGTTTGCGAAGGTACGAAAAGCAACATGGTCATTAAGAACCTCTTCGCCATGGCTTTTAAACAAAGTTTGTATACGATCGGCTTGTGGTGTCACTTTGACATAGCTTTGCCATAGGGAGTCAAAGAACGTGGATGGCTGCATAGTAACCTCGATATTCATTGTTGTATTTACTCAACTGTACTGGATTATGAGCGGAAGATACAAAGGGTAAAAAAGCACTGGTTGATGCGTTTTGATCATGCGACAGGGGGTTCCGTATGCCAAACATCCGTTACTGTCGGTCTGTATTTAAAGAGGGAGTGAGTGTCCCATGTGTTTTCGTGCTGACTATGTTAGCTTTGGCCGATAAAATAGCTTGGATCAAATGCGCGGGAAAACTGTGTTGCTTGTGATGGGCTAACCCCACCATACGTTTTAGATTGACGTCGTTTAACGGACGAATGCATATGTCGGTTCTGCCTCGTGCTGAGTGCTCTGGGATTAAGGAAATGCCTAATCCTGCTGCTACCAAGTCTAGAGCATACTCTTCTGTTTTGACTGTCGCCCGCACGTCCATTGATAAGCCACTTTTTTGTACTAGATAATTCCATGACTCTAAGATGTCGCAAGGCGTACGCGAAATAAAGGGCTGTCGGTCTATTTGCTTGATGGATAAATTGGCGAAGTCGGATAGCCAATGATCGGTGGGCATGGCGATGACGTATTCGTCTTCCCATAAGGGGTAGAATACATCGTCATCTTGTTTGTAGCGGCTGCATGTGAAGCGTAAATCAGCACTTTCCGTGTCATCGACCAGGCTAAGTTTCAGTTCAGGCACTTCTTCTAACATGGTTTTGATGACTTTGCCTATCAAAGCACCTGATAAAAAAGGCATCAATGAAATCGATAGGTCGAGGGATTCAGCCGGTTGGGAAAATAGCTCTCGCATGGCGTTCATTTCACTGATCATCCTACAGGCATGAGGGTAGAGCTGGGTGCCACTGTCGGTTGGTGTAACGCCTTTGGAATGGCGTACAAATAAGTTGGTGCCTAGGTCGTCCTCCAGTTGCGCTAGAGTGGCAGAAATAGAGGGCTGGGCGACAAAGCAGCGTTTGGCGGCGGCGCTCAAACTACGTTCTTCAAACACCGCAATAAAATAGCGTAATGATCGGATGTCCATGTCTAACTCAGCGTCATTGATGAATAGGTTAATCAGTAATAAGAACAGTATGGCGTAGGCTATAGGTAAAAACTAGACCAGAGGCAGGAAATCAGTATTTCTCAATTCAGTCAAAGGCGGTATATGGTGATGACATTAAAGGTAACGCGGTTTGGCGTCGCCTAGCTCCTTGAATTTAACTAAAGAGGTTCCCCATGACATTAACTTGTTTAGACACACTCGGTGTCAATACGCTCAAACAGGGCGAGACGTTTTTCAGCGTATTAACGGGTAATACACAAGTATTGGGCAGTGGTAGCGCGTTTTCTGTCCATAGCCCAATTGATGGCGCGGTACTTTCTACTTTTCAAAATGCTACGCCAAGTCAGCTGGATAAGGTAAATGATGAACTAAAAGACGCCTTTAAAGCGCTGCGTCTTGTACCAGCACCGCGCCGTGGTGAATTGGTTCGTCGTATTGGTGAAGAAGCTCGTAAGTATAAACACGAACTGGCCCAGGTGATTTCCCTCGAAGCAGGTAAAATTCTTCCAGAAGCCCTTGGTGAAGTGCAAGAGTGGATTGATGTCTGTGACTTCGCGGTTGGGCAATCGCGTATGTTGCATGGTCTGTCTATCGTTTCAGAGCGTCCTGGTCACCGAATGATGGAACAATGGCAGCCATTGGGTCCGGTTGCTGTGATTACTGCGTTCAATTTCCCTATGGCGGTTTGGTCTTGGAATACCATGCTTGGTTTAGTGTGTGGAGATCCTGTCTTGCTTAAACCATCTGAAAAAGCACCTTTGTGTGCGTTGGCCATGTACCAAATAGCGCAAAATGTCATCGCCGACATGCCGGATATTCCGAAAGCATCGGTCAGTGTAATGATTGGCGATCGTGAGCTTGGTGAAGCCATTTCAGCAAGCGATACTTTCCCTCTCGTGTCTGCAACGGGGTCGACTGCCATGGGACGTGCTGTTGCCAAAACCGTCGCGGGTCGTCTGGGTCGTTCATTGCTGGAACTCGGTGGAAACAATGCCATGATTGTCTCCCAAACAGCGGATTTGGATTTGGCACTGCGTGCGATTGTGTTTTCGGCAGCCGGAACGGCAGGCCAACGTTGTACCACATTGCGTCGTTTGATTGCCCATGAATCGATTGTGGATGGCTTGGTAGAGCGTTTGACAAAATCTTACAGCTCTCTGCGCATTGGTAACCCATTATCAGATGGTAACTTGGTTGGGCCACTGATTGATGAAGGCAGCTTTGCGCGTATGCAAGCAGCTCTTGAAGCAGCAAAACAACAAGGTGGAACCATTGTTTGTGGTGGCGATCGAGTAACCGAAGGGGTTCCCGAAGGGGGATTTTATGTGCGTCCAGCGATTGTTCGTATCGCCCATGATGCGCCCATTGTACATGAAGAAACCTTTGCGCCGATTCTTTATGTATTGACCTACTCGTCATTTGACGAAGCCATTGAGATCCAAAACGAAGTACCGCAAGGTCTGTCTTCAGCGGTTTTCACTGAGAGTATGCGTGAGGCGGAATTATTTATGTCTCCAGCTGGATCCGATTGCGGCATTGCGAACGTGAATATTGGTACCTCTGGTGCAGAAATTGGCGGCGCTTTCGGTGGTGAAAAAGACACAGGTGGTGGTCGTGAGTCTGGCTCTGATGCGTGGCGAAACTATATGCGTCGCACGACGAATACCGTTAACTACGGTGGCGACTTACCTTTAGCTCAGGGAATTGTTTTTGAGTAAGGCAGATCTAACGCCTTACGATTAGCGTCTATAGCATGAAAAGCAAAGGTGAGCAGACGCTCGCCTTTGTTGTTTTTACCTTGTTCTCATTTACTTTGAGGTTTGATTATGTCTGATGCAGCATGCGATTCATTATGGCGGGCCACTGCGCCAGCAGGTCCCGAGCTCACGCCTTTAACGGGCTCACAGAGTGCGAGTGTGGTGATTGTCGGTGGCGGTTTTACAGGATTATCGGCGGCTTTGCATCTGGCTAGATTAGGAGTCAGTGTGGCGGTGGTGGAAGCACAAGAAATCGGCTTCGGTGGTTCCGGTCGTAATGTGGGTCTAGCCAATGCGGGGGTTTGGTTAGAGCCTGACCAGTTAGATCGAGCCCTTGGCCCTGAAGCGGGGAGGGTTATGTATGACGCTTTGGCTGCTGCACCAGATTATGTCTATGGCTTGATTGATGAGTATGGGATGGAGTGTGAAGCGGTACGCCATGGCACCTTGCATGCAGGAGTGGGGAAAGCCGGTCTAGCGCAACTGCAACGTCGTTACGAGCAAATGAAGAAGCGTGGTGCGCCAGTAGAGCTTTTGGGGGCTTCCGAAGCGCAATTGCGCATCGGATCGAATAAATTCAACTCGGCTTTATTTGATCCTCGTGCCGGGACCATTCAACCTCTGGCGTATGCTCGAGGGCTTGCTCATGCGGCTATTAAAGAGGGCGCAAAGCTTTATGATTACTCGCCAGTAGACAGTATTTTGCCCTGTGAAGATGGTTGGCAAGTGAAGACTAATCAAGGGGAAATTCGCGCTGAAAAAGTGATTTTGGCTACCAATGCCTACAGTGAGCATGGTGTGAGAGTACAAGCACGAAAGTTCGTCCCTATCTTTTACAGCCAACTGGCGACTAAACCGCTCAATGACGAGCAGTTGGCGAAAATTTTGCCAAATAAAGAAGGCGTTTGGGACACTTGTACCGTCATGAGTTCGTTTCGTATGGATAAGCAAGGTCGTTTGGTGTTTGGTGGAATGGGCGGTGAAGGTCGTGTGTTATCGAACTGGGCGACCCAACGAGTCACGGAAATTTTTCCTGTGTTAAATAAGGTCGAATGGGATTATTGTTGGACAGGCAAAATTGCATACAGCGAAGACCATCTTCCCCATTGCCAACAGCTTCAGCAGGGGCTATACAGTGTCGCAGGTTACAGTGGTCGTGGCATTGGACCGGGAACCGTAATGGGCAAAGAACTCGCTGAATGGTTTACTGGTCAGCGTGACACGCTCTCGGTACCCACTACCTTGTTGCGTAATATCCCTTTGCGTGAGCTGAAACGAATGTTTTATGAAGTCGGAGCTCATACTTATCACTACGGGCAAAAGGCGCATGCATTAGATTAGTGTAACGAATGGATACTTGGCACTGCCTTTTGGGGAGTGCCCTATTCATCTCAATGAATGAGTGAGCAATAATAGTGCATTCGTATCATTCAATGTTTGGGAAAGTGTATCGAATACGTTACAGTTAGCCTCTCTCATTTTAAATAAGTAATGGCTATCACATGCGGCGTTATATTCCGTCGTCAACTGCGCTCAAGTGTTTTGAAGCGTCGGTTAGACATCTTAGTTTTACTCGTGCTGCTCAAGAGCTGCATCTTACGCAGAGTGCAGTGAGTCGTCAGATTCGTAATCTGGAAGAGTTTTTGTCACGGGATTTATTTATTCGTTTGAATAAGCGGCTTGTGTTAACGAGTACTGGAGCAGCGTACTATAAGGAGGTCGTGCCGCTTTTAGATGGTATGGAAATCGCCAGCTTAAAAATGCTGCACCGAGAAGATGAAAAAACAACGCTGACTATTTCTGCTCTCCCCACCTTTGCTTCTTATTGGCTGATGCCGCGTTTGGCACGGTTTCAACAGGCACATCCAGAATTTCAAATTAAACTGCGCTCATTAGACGATGCCGCCAAGATTGATGCAGACAGCATCGACATCATTTTACATTATGGTGGCGATCATTGGCCTCGGGCGGTGTCTCATCGGCTTATTTCAGAAAAAGTGGTTGCCGTATGCTCACCTCGTCTTTTGCGTCAATTTGACGAAACCAAAGGGCTGAAAGATTGGCAGTGCCATGATGTGACTCAGTTTCCCTTGTTGCACCTGTCATCGCGAATGAATGCGTGGCCTGATTGGTTGGTGGCAAAAGGGTTGGAAAGTGGTTCATTTGCGGGCACGTCTTTTGCTCATTTTCATATGTTATTAGAAGCCACGAAAAATCACATGGGCATTGCCATTATGCCGACTATTTTGACTGAGCAAGCATTAGAGGCTAAAGAGCTTGTTGCCCCTTTTGGCGACGAAGTGAGAACGCCCAATGAGTATTTGTTATCCTATCCGGCGGACAAAGCGGATTTAGAACAAGTGGTTGCATTTCGAGATTGGTTATTAGCAAATATTGACAGCGAATAGAGAAGATTAATGGTTAGAATAGAAAGCAGAGTCTGTAACAAAATTACAGGTCTGTGATAGTATCGAAGCAAATGTACTGAAACATCATTATGACCAACTTACGGATGGATCACCATGAATAAGAAAACCACAGCACTCTTTATTCTTGACGGATGGGGCTACAGTGACACGTCAAAATCCAATGCGATTGCCGTCGCCAATACGCCAAATTGGGATGCTTTATGGGAAAACCAAGCCCATTCTTTTATCAAAACATCGGGTCTTGCGGTTGGCTTACCAGAAGGGCAAATGGGCAACTCAGAAGTAGGCCATATGAACCTTGGCGCGGGTCGTGTTGTGTACCAGAATTTCACTCGAATCGGTAAAGCCATTGAAGATGGTAGTTTTTTTGAAAATGACGTGCTGGTTAGTGCCGTCGACAAAGCCGTTAAAGCAGACAAAGCGGTTCATATCATGGGGTTATTGTCGGATGGTGGGGTTCATAGTCACTATGAGCAAATCATCGCTATGTGTGAGTTGGCGGCAAAACGCGGTGCGAAAGCAGTGTATGTTCATGGTTTCACCGATGGTCGGGATACCCCTCCACGCTCGGCCAAAACCCCCATTGCGACGTTAGAGGAGAAGCTAAAAGCATTAGGTGTTGGCAAGATTGCTACCTTAACGGGCCGTTATTTTGCAATGGATCGTGATAATCGTTGGGATCGAGTCCAAACGGCTTACGATGCCATTGTTATGGGCAAAGGTCAGTTCCAAGCCGAGACAGCAGAAGAGGCTATTCAAGCAGCTTATGATCGCGATGAAAACGATGAGTTTGTGAAAGCCACCGTGATTGGTGAGCCCGTTTCCGTGCAGGATGGTGATACGATTGTCTTTGCCAACTTTAGACCAGACCGCGCTCGTCAGTTGACTCGAGCGTTTACGGACCCAAATTTTGAAGGTTTCAAACGAGAAGCCCACCCTGACTATGCGGCCTTCGTCACATTCACCGAGTTTGCAGCGGATATTGAGGCCGATGTCGCTTTTCCTCCTGTTGCATTAAGCAATACGTTAGGGGAAATCTTGTCCAAAGCGGGTAAAAAACAGTTACGTATTGCGGAAACAGAAAAATACGCCCATGTGACTTTCTTTTTTAACGGTGGGGAAGAGGCCGTATTTGAGGGAGAAGAGCGCGAGTTGATTCCTTCTCCTAATGTGGCAACGTATGATTTGAAACCAGAAATGAGTGCACCAGAGGTGACAGATAAACTCGTCGAAGTGATCAAAGCAGGTAAGTACGACACGATTATTTGTAACTTTGCTAATGGTGATATGGTGGGGCACAGTGGTATTTTTGACGCGGCAGTGAAAGCCGTTGAAGCCGTGGATGCTTGCCTTGGTCGCATTATGGAGGCATTGCAAGAGAATGGCGGGCAATGTTTGATTACGGCAGATCACGGTAATGTTGAGCAAATGTTGAGTGATGATGGTTCTCAGCCTTTGACATCGCATACCAATGGGCCTGTGCCTTTGGTTCTGTTTGCCCCAAATAGCGATCAACATCTAGGGCTGAAAGATGGGGCGTTATCAGACATCGCCCCCACCTTGCTGGAGATGATGGGCATGGACCAGCCAGAAGAAATGAGTGGCACCAGTCTGCTCACGCATTCGTGAGGTAACCGATGACAGTTTTTTGTCGTCATGTGCTGTGTTGGGTGCTTCTGTTGCTGTCTAGTGTGAGCTGGGCGGCAACAGCGTCTAACGCTGCACCGCAAACACCTGAGCAAGCAAAGCAACAAATTGAAGCATTGAAGAAAGATCTACAAAAGCTTAATCGTTGGATGAAGGAAGTGAAATCGCAACGATCTGATGTGGAGAACCAATTGGAGAGCAAGGAAAAAGCCATCCAACATTTGATGAAGCAAATTGATCAGCTAAAAGAAAGCTTAAAAAAGGGAGAAAAACAGCTTTCGAAGCTGAAGATTCAGCAGGGTGACCTGCAGCTCAGTATTCAACAACAGAGTTCACAAATAGCCGCCCAATTGAGGGCGGTTTATCGTTCTGGCAAGCAAGAAGCTATTAAGCTTTTGCTCAATGGTTCGGGCAAAGATGTTGATCGATTAGTTCAGTACAACCGCTATGTATCCGATGCCCGTCAATCCCTTATTAATGGTTACGCCAGCCAAGTGAATGATCTCAACTTGGTGGAAAAAAGTATCCGTAGCAAGCGTGCACAACAAGCGCAAGAGCAGGCCTCTTTGTTTGCTCAACGTGACAAGTTAAAGAAAGAAAAACAAAGTCGTCGACAGCTATTAGCGAAGCTTGATCAAGATTTAAAGAAAGGCAATCAACGCTCCGAGCAGATAAAAAAGAATCAGAAGCAATTAGAAAGTGTCTTAAAACAGCTTGAAGAAGCATTGGCCGATATAAAATTGCCGGATCAGAATGAGCCTTTTTCATCACAAAAAGGTAAGTTAGTGCCACCACTTACCCCCTTGGTTAAACTGCCCTCGGATGGCAGTATCAATTTGGGTGGGGTGACATTAAAAGGTAAAGAAGGCGAGCCGGTTCATGCTATTTTTAATGGTCGTGTGGTGTTTGCCGACTGGTTAAGAGGGTTTGGTTTTTTAATTATTATCGACCATGGTAATGGCTATATGTCTTTGTATGGTTACAACCAAAGTTTGCTTAAAGAAGTCGGAGAATGGGTCAATGCGAATGACGTTATTGCCACCGTTGGTAGTTCGGGTGGTCGTTCTGAACCCGCATTGTTTTTTGCTATTCGTCATGATGGCACGCCACTTAAACCACTTGCGTGGATAAGACGGCGTTAGTGGAGGGCGGCTCGTCCCTAATATGAGTCACCAAAGATAACAACAGGAAAAAATATGATGAAGTTCTTAAGTCGTGGAGTGGTGTGTTTGTTGGTGGCGTTTTCTATGCAGCCAAGTTTCGCAGCGGATACCTCTGGTGCCAAGAAGGCGGTTGCAGTCAACGATAAAGGAGTGGAGAACTCGACATTGCCGTTGTCGCAAATACAAGCTTTTGTGGAAACCTTTGAAACGATCCGTGACACCTATGTACACCCCATGTCGGATCAACAAATTCTCAATAAAGCGCTCAAGGGCATGGTCGCTGGCTTGGACCCTCATTCTGAATATTTGACGAAAGAGGAAGTGAAAGATTTTGATCAGCTGACGACAGGAGAGTACGCCGGAGTCGGAGTTGAAGTGGAGCTAAAAGACAATAAGCTGGTGATTGTCTCCCCTATTGATGGCTCACCCGCTGCTAAAGCAGGCATTTTACCCGGTGATGTGATCGTGAAGGTAGGCAATACAGTGGTTACCGACATGAGCTTTGAGGATGTCATGAATTTGATGCGTGGTGACGCAGGCACGACGTTGTCGCTTGATATAGAGCGTCATGGAAAGATCAAGCATTTTAGTCTTAAACGTCAGATGATTGCTGATAACAGTGTA
The DNA here is from genome assembly GCF_056173505.1 of Marinomonas sp. 63XJN7_7_ISO-PGPR-S23-202. Classification (NCBI taxonomy): domain Bacteria; kingdom Pseudomonadati; phylum Pseudomonadota; class Gammaproteobacteria; order Oceanospirillales; family Oceanospirillaceae; genus Marinomonas; species Marinomonas sp. 63XJN7_7_ISO-PGPR-S23-202. Next base: position 606,634 of record NZ_CM149677.1, read on the forward strand.
TCGACAAAATGGCTAGGCAATAACATTGCCTACTTGCGCATCAGTCAGTTTCAGGGGGACACGGCCCAAGAGTTTTATAAAGCGATTAAGAAACTGAAAAAGCAAAAACCGATTAAGGGGGTTGTGCTGGATCTTAGAAACAACCCAGGTGGCGTTTTACAAGCAGCAGTCGGTGTGGTGGATGCCTTTATTAGTAAAGGCATGATTGTCTATACCAAAGGTCGAGATGATGTATCGAATAGTCAATTTAGAGCGACATCGAAAAACACTCTGTTGCCCAATGCGCCTTTAGTGGTGCTCGTCAACCAAGGATCGGCATCTGCCTCCGAGATCGTCTCAGGTGCTTTGCAAGATCATCATCGTGGTTTGATAGTCGGGACAAATACCTTTGGCAAAGGCTCAGTACAAACCTTGATTCCTTTGTCGAATGGGGCTGCTGTGAAGTTGACGACCGCTTTGTATTACACGCCGAATGGGCGATCTATCCAAGCTCAAGGTATTACTCCTGATCTTGTTGTGCCACAAGCCACTCTAAGTTTGACCAAGGAACCATTCATTGTGAAAGAGTCTGAATTGAATGGACATCTAAGCAATGGAACAGGTGGAGCGGATCGCTTTGATACACAAGGTGCTAAGTTAAGTGAGTTAGCGAAAAAAGATTTTCAGTTGTTTCAAGCGGTGACAATTTTGAAAACACTGCCTAAGTTTGAGCACCGTTCTTGAGAGAGTTTATTGTGAAAGTTGTTCTGATCAAGCGAATGATGCGCTTGTTTGTCGTGCTATATCTAGGTCTGATCGCATGCGTGTCTTTTGCTCATGAGAGTCATTCTGCGCCTTATCATGGGCAGATGATGAAAGAATCTGTAAGCTTTCCTGTCGTAACGTCTTGGCTATCGTCACTGACAGGGCCGCTGAAGAGTGCGTCGGAATCGTCAGGGAAAGCATCAGGGTTTATGATGTTCGATGCTTTGAACCCTGAGCAGCAAAATGATAATCGTCCGTTGATGCTGCAAACCATTGATGATCGTGTGGTCGATAGACAAAAGTCTGAATCACCTGCCTTATCCCATGGTTCGTCTTTGCCTGAGCGAAAAGTAAGAATTGCGATTTTGATAGATGACCTTGGTTATAATCGCAGAGGGATGTTGGGGGCTTTAAAGCTGCCTAAAGAAGTGGCGTTGGCCATCCTGCCAATGACGCCGTTTGCCCATCAAACGGCAGTGCGCTCTAAAGAACAAGGGCGCTTAACCATGCTGCATGCACCAATGGAGAATGAAAGGGAGTTGAAATTAGGACCTGGCGGACTGTATGCGCGGATGTCCGAAAAGGAGTTGAAAACAGCGTTGACGAAAGATATTGACAGCTTGCCAGGTATTCAAGGGGTGAATAATCACATGGGAAGTTTGCTGACCGCCAACCAGCAGTCTATGAATTGGGTGATGCAGATCTTGCAACAGCATCACTTGTTTTTTATCGACAGTTTAACGTCTTCCCATAGTGTAGCGGGGGAAACGGCAAAGAAATATGGCTTACCAACCACAACGCGGGATGTCTTTTTGGATAACATTCGCACGGAAAAAGCCATAGATCGTCAGTTTTCCCGTCTCATTAAAGTGGCTAAGCATCGTGGCCAGGCCATGGCAATTGGTCACCCTTATCCAGAAACTCTGTCCTATTTGAAGAAGCGTTTAACGCAGCTTCGTAAGGATAATGTTGTACTGGTGCCTCTATCGCAAATACTCAGCCATAATGCTCCTTCTCAATAGTCGTCCATCCAGGCCATTACTGGGGTTGTCTAGGGTCTAGCACAACCTCAAAAGCGTATTTGAGATGGCTTATTCTAAGGAGAGTTAAGGCTTTGATTCGCAATTTTTCTAGAAGACAATCTTAGCATTTTTGTAAAAAGACAATTTTCGGAGTTTTTTGATAGAAAAACAGAGTTTTTTGACAAACTTTTCTGTTCTTTTTGTCTATATTTAGGGGATGACCATATCTTTACGTAAATGACTTGTCTCGTCTTGTTGTTTACCTCTTCTTAACATCAATTGTTGCCTTTTTTTGGTGCGATGCCTTTCGTTGTTCAAAATATAATCCTTAAAAATGTCTGATCTATAGTTTTTTGTGCTGCCCTATCATTTATATCTACCATTTTATTTCAAAGATTTATCTTTTTAATATTGACCAATTTTTGTGCACGGATTAATCTTGTGTGTGAAAAGTGTGCACATTTTTTATAAAAACAATAAATAGTTCCATTTTTATCATCATTTCTTTGGTTTTAATTTTCTGGAACGCTTCTTGCTATTTAATAAAAACGATAAACAAAAAGTGGGAGCTCTGAACATGTCAAATGCGGTTATAAGAAAAACGTTACTCTCTATTGCGGTAGCTGGTGCAGCAACCTTGGCGCAAGCCGATGTGAATATCGGTGTGGCGGGTCCATTTACCGGTGCCAATGCGGCGTTTGGTAAGCAGCTATGGGAAGGTGCCAAAAAAGCGGCCGAAGACATTAATGCCGCAGGCGGTATAGATGGTGAAAAGATTAACTTGATTAAAGCGGATGATGCTTGTGAACCAAAACAAGCCTTGTCTGTTGCAAACCGATTAGTGGACTCTGATGATGTCGTGGCGGTGGTTGGTCACTTCTGTTCCTCTTCTAGTATTCCTGCATCAAACGTCTATGCTGACGCTGGCGTGTTGATGGTTAACCCCGCGTCTACTAGTCCTATCTTAACTGATCGTGGACTACCAAATGTATTTCGTGTTTGTGGCCGTGATGATCAGCAAGGTGATGTTGCCGCAACCTATATTGTGGATACATTAAAAGCCAAGCGTGTCGCTATCATTAATGATAAAACCACTTATGGTAAAGGCTTGGCAGATGCCATGAAAAAAACCCTGAATGGTTATGGCGTTAAAGAAGTGATGTATGAAGGTTTGACTCGTGGTGAGAAAGACTTTAATGCTTTGGTGACGAAAATTCGTTCAGTAAACGCTGACTTGGTTTACTTTGGTGGCCTGCATTCTGAAGCGGGTCCATTGGTTCGTCAGCTTCGTGATCAAGGTTCAAAAGCCATTTTCATGTCTGGTGACGGTATCGTATCCGACGAGTTTGTGACGGTAGCGGGCGGTGCGAAATACGTCAATGGCGTCTACATGACCTTTGGTGCTAACCCAACTAGCTACCCAGCAGGTAAAGCTGTTGTTAAAGAATTCCGTGATAGTGGTTATGAGCCAGAAGGCTACACACTATACGCCTACACTGCAATGCAAGTAGTGGCTGATGCGCTAGGCCATGAAAACCTTGACCCAGTCAAAGCGGCGCAGTGGCTACACTCTCACTCAGTAAATACTGTTATGGGTAAGAAAACCTTTGATAAAAAAGGTGACCTGACCGTTTCCGACTACGTCATGTATAAGTGGGATGATAAAGGTAAATACCATCAACTTGACTAATTTGCCCTAATTAGTTTGTTCACTTGCTCATTGGTATATAGATACCAATGAGCCTGTTTTTAGTTTTATTCCCCCCATGAGGTTTTGCGATGGATATCGTTCTCCAGCAGTTGGTTAATGGGCTAACGCTTGGTTCTGTTTATGGACTTATTGCGATCGGTTATACAATGGTATACGGCATTATTGGGATGATTAACTTCGCCCATGGCGATGTTTACATGGTCTCAGCTTATCTCACCGCCATTGCGATTGCGTTACTTACTTTTTTTGGTGTGCAATCTTTTCCTTTCATACTGATTGGCACGTTGATTTTTACAATTATTGTCACAGGGGCGTATGGTTGGGTGATCGAGCGGGTGGCATATCGTCCACTGCGAAATTCAAGTCGTCTTTCTGTTCTGATTTCTGCGATTGGGATGTCGTTAATTCTGCAAAACTATGTGCAATTGAGCCAGGGTCCTAATCAACAAGGTGTACCAACGTTATTGTCTGGAGCCATTCGTTTTCATGTGGGGGATGGTTTTGTACAAATTACTTATCTGAAAATATTGATTTTGTTGATCGCCTTTGCCGGCATGGGGGTTTTGACTTACATCATTCAAAAAACCAAGTTGGGACGTATGTGTCGTGCGACGCAACAAGATAGAAAAATGGCGTCGATTTTGGGGATTGATACCGACAAGGTGATCTCTTCCGTGTTCGTCATTGGTTCTTCTATGGCCGCCTTAGCTGGTGTTTTGGTGACCTTGGATTATGGTTCGTTTGATTTCTATATCGGCTTTATTATGGGGATCAAAGCCTTTACTGCTGCGGTACTTGGCGGTATTGGATCATTACCTGGCGCCATGCTTGGGGGCATCATTCTTGGATTGTCCGAATCCTTATTTGCAGGCTTAATCAGTTCTGACTATAAGGATGTGTTTTCTTTCTCTCTACTTGTGCTTATTTTGATTATTCGCCCAAGTGGTCTTCTTGGTAAACCCGCCGTGGAGAAAGTGTAAATGACTCAGACTGATATTAGTTACAAAAAAAGTGGGACTGATGCCATTATCGCTGCGTTGATGGCACTGGTGGTTTTCGGACCCATCATGGGGATTGTTCTCAATGGTTACCAATTTAAGCTGAGCTTTGATCGAGTATTCGTGATTGTTGCGATTGTGTTTGTTGGGCGTTTTTTGATGTCGACTTTCTTTCAAACGCATCGTGGCAAGATGATGGCATTTCGTTATGCCAATAATAACGATGGTGTGACTGTCTTACCCCCAAATCATAAATCCAAAATGGTTTGGATTATTCCACTCGTCATGGTCATTGGCCTTTTAGTGCCCTTCATTGCTTCCAAGTATGTGCTCACGATTGTTATTTTAGGTTTGATTTATGTCTTACTGGGGCTGGGGCTTAATATCGTTGTGGGGCTGGCTGGCTTATTGGATTTAGGTTTCGTGGGGTTCTATGCCATTGGCGCCTATGGTTTAGCACTAGGGTATAATCATCTTGGCTTGGGATTTTGGTCCATGTTGCCAATTGCGGCAATTTTAGCGGCGTGTGCTGGGGCAATTTTGGGTTTCCCTGTGCTTCGAATGCACGGTGATTATCTTGCCATCGTCACGCTTGGTTTCGGTGAAATTATTCGTTTGGTGCTCACCAACTGGCAGTCATTTACCCATGGGCCAAATGGTATCACAGCCCCTGCGCCGACTTTATTTGGCTTAGAGTTTAAGCGGCGTTCTGCCCATGGCGAAACCTTTCATGAATATTTTAATGTACCTTATGATTCTGCCCATAAGTACATGTTTGTCTATTTGGTCTTGTTTGTTGTTGTATGGGCGGTGTTGTTTATCAAACATCGTTTGGTCAAAATGCCGATTGGCCGAGCTTGGGAAGCCTTGCGTGAAGATGAGATTGCTTGTCGCTCTCTAGGCCTTAATCATGTATTGGTGAAATTGTCTGCATTTATGATGGGAGCCGCCACGGCCGGTATTGCAGGTGTGTTCTTTGCGACCTATCAAGGCTTTATTAATCCCACCTCATTTACTTTTTTCGAATCTGCTCTGATTCTTGCCATTGTCGTCCTTGGCGGGATGGGGTCAACAGTGGGCGTTGTGATTGCTGCGTTCTGTTTGACGGTATTGCCTGAGTTACTGAGGGAAGTGGCGCAATATCGAATTTTGTTATTCGGAATTTTGATGGTTGTCATGATGATTTGGAAACCACGCGGCCTTGTTCGTGTCACTCGACGTGGTTTTTCTCGGAAAGAAGGGGTGGTGAAATGAGCCAAGAGAACATCTTAACTGTAGAAAACTTGGTCATGCACTTTGGTGGTATCAAAGCCCTTAATGATGTGACGTTTAATATAAAACGTGGTTCGGTGTCGGCTTTAATTGGGCCAAATGGCGCTGGGAAAACAACGGTGTTTAATTGTCTGACTGGCTTTTATAAGGCAACAGGTGGAAACATTATGCTGTCAGCGAATAGCAAAGACACCAGTGTCATTAAAGTGTTGGGTGAGCCATTTAAGGCGACTGACTTTATTTCCCCTGTCGCTTTTTTTAAGCGTTTGAAATACAAAATGTTTGGTGGGTCGCATTTGGTAAACCGTGCAGGCTTGTCTCGTACGTTTCAAAATATACGTCTGTTTAAAGAAATGTCTGTGGTTGAGAACTTATTAGTTGCTCAACATATGCGAGTGAAGCGTAATTTGCTCGCAGGCATTTTAAACACACCTTCGTATCAACAATCTGAAGAAGAAGCCCTTGAGCGTGCGTTCTATTGGTTGGGTGTGGTGGATTTGACAGAGTTTGCTAACCGCTTGGCGGGAGAGTTGTCTTATGGACAGCAGCGCCGTTTAGAAATTGCGCGTGCGATGTGTACGAACCCAGAGATTATTTGTTTGGATGAGCCAGCTGCGGGGCTGAACCCTTCAGAAACAGAGGCGTTGACCAAAATGATACGCATTCTGCGTGATCAGCATAATACGACGGTGTTACTGATTGAGCATGATATGGGGATGGTCATGGATATCTCGGATTATATTGTGGTACTGGATCATGGTGAAGTGATAGCCAAAGGGAATCCAGATGATATTAAGAATAATCCTAAAGTCATTGCGGCGTATCTTGGCGCAGAAGAAGGTGAGGAGGTGACCCTATGACAACCTTGATGGAGTTTAAAGAGGTTGATGTCCACTACGGTCCAATCCAAGCACTAAAGAAAGTCTCGCTAACGGTAACGGAAGGGGAAATTGTTACCTTAATCGGTGCCAACGGAGCGGGTAAGTCAACTTTATTAATGTCTATTTTCGGCCAACCTCGCATCTCATCAGGAGAAATTGTCTATCGAGGTGAGGATATTTCGCAAAAAAGCGCGCACTATGTGGCGTCTCATGGATTGGCTCAGTCTCCGGAAGGACGTCGCATTTTTCCTGGCATGTCGGTAGAAGAGAACCTGTTAATGGGGACGATACCCATTGGCATGGAACACGCGGAAAAAGATATGCAGCATATGTTTGAGTTGTTTCCTCGACTGAAAGAACGTCGCAACCAGCGGGCGTCAACCATGTCGGGCGGTGAGCAGCAAATGCTGGCTATTGCTCGTGCCCTGATGAGCCGTCCTAAGCTGCTATTATTAGATGAACCGAGTTTGGGACTCGCGCCGATTATTGTTAAGCAAATTTTTAAAATTTTGGAAGATGTTGCCAGCACAGGGATGACTATCTTTCTTGTTGAGCAAAATGCGAACCATGCTTTAAAACTCGCTGATCGTGGTTATGTCATGGTAAATGGGGAAATTCGTTTAACTGGAACAGGACAAGAGTTGCTAGTAAACCCAGAAGTGCGTGATGCCTACTTAGGCGGCCATTGATCGATTATGTAAGGGTTAACCTTCTAACGTTGGTTATCAACAAAAACAGTGGGCTCATTGTATAAGTCCACTGTTTTTTTTTTGGCCTATTTTGGTCAGTTGTGTACAAAACAGGCGTTACCCACAGACTTGTACCCTATTTATCGATAAATAGGGGGCTTTTAGATCAAGCGCGAAACAGTGTGCCTGTTAATATGTCTTTTACTTGTGAGGGTTGAGTGGCATTGCCAAGGGGGGCATCGTAAATGGCATCAATTCGATTACCAAAATAATTGTCCACTTCAATGGCACTTATGGCTGGCTCAAGACCTGCGGGATTAGCGGATGTGGAAACAATCACGCCATTAAAGGCTTCACAAAGAGCCTGTACTGGTTGATGTCGGCAAAGACGAATAGCCACGCTTTGGTGCTCGCCTCTCACAAACGCAGGAGCTATGCTGGTATCTGGCACAACCCAAGACGTCGGAATCTCCGTTTGGCTGATGAGACGCTCTGCTGCCTTTTGTTCTAGGGTTTCAGCCCATGGCTGTAAGTGATTGGAATGCCCACCTACTAAAATCAATCCTTTTTCCATGGGTCGGGATTTAAGCGTTAAAATCCGCTTGACGGCTTGTTCATTGAATGGGTCGCAGCCGAGTCCCCACACTCCTTCGGTAGGGTAGGCAATGACACCGCCTTGACGCATGATTAAGGCTAAATCTTTTGGTGATGAAATTAACAACATGAAGCGATCACTTACTTTCAATAGGAGTGGTATGACGGTGGTGATTCTAGCGGGATTTGACAGCCTAAGCCAGTAACGGGCTCATAACAATGAGCCCGCCATGCTATTCTTTAAAGACAAGCGAATGAAAATGTTTCTTGAGCCGTCTTATTTCAATGCATTGATCTTGTGCTTGATCTCTGAAATTTTGTTCTGCATGACTTTTTCTAAGTGCTCAAGCTCGTTAATCAGTTCTTCTCTGGTGATTTTCTCTTCTTTTTGCTTGCCGACAATTTGTTCTAGCTCTTCCATGGCTCTTACGACGATCAGGGAGGGCTCTTGAACTTGTCGGTAGGTTTGCTGACCTCCATCGGCTAAAACGGTTTTGGTAGAGCGACCAAATTTGAACTTTTTACTTTTCGGTAATAAAGAGCCTTTTTCTCGACGATAATAGACTTTTAGTACATCTTGGCTATTTTCGTAGCGCAGAGTAAATTTTTCAATATTCTCCGTACTGCTAATGCCCATGGATTTGAGTGTTGGATAGCTGCTGCTCATCATTGATTCCTTGTGTATGTTTCTTGCTTACCTCAATTAGTATGGGATTGTTTAAGGAAAAGCAAGGTCTAGCCGTGAGAAAGTTGAGCTGACGCAGGGAATCTAACATTCCCTGGCGTCTTGTGGTGACTAAGATGGGCAGCGCAGCAATCTTTGCTGATGGGTGTTTCGTCTTTTAATCTTCTTGTTCTGAGTGATCAATGCCTAATTCTTTAATTTTCCGGGTCAGGGTATTGCGCCCCCAGCCTAGTAATAAAGAGGCATCACGACGACGGCCTGCAGTATGCGCTAGGGCCGTTTCGATCATAATACGTTCAAACTTTGGCACGATGTCATCTAAAATGCCTTTTTGGCCACTGGCTAAGGCACTGTCGACAAAGTTTTTCAGAGCGTCTTCCCAAGAGCCAAATGGCTGTTCACTTGGGACAGAGGTCAATAGTTCGGGAGGCAAGTCTTCTACCAGTACTTCTCTACCTGAGGCCATGACAATGATCCAGCGGCAGGTGTTTTCTAGTTGACGAACATTACCGGGCCACTCTAATCGAGTGAGATAGTTCTCTGTTTCTTTGGAGAGAAACTTCGGCTCAACAGACAGTTCTTCCGCTGCTCGACTTAAGAAGTGGCGAGCCAGTTTCGGTATGTCTTCACGACGCTCTGCTAATTTGGGTAAGTGAACACGAATAACATTAAGACGATGAAATAAATCCTCTCGGAATGAGCCTTTTGTGACCAACCCCTCAAGGTTTTGATGTGTCGCGGCAATAATGCGTACGTCTACTTTGACAGGTGTATGACCACCAACACGATAGAACTCGCCGTCTGCTAACACCCGCAATAAGCGAGTTTGCGTTTCCGCAGGCATGTCACCAATTTCATCTAAGAAAAGGGTGCCACCGTTGGCCTGCTCGAAGCGCCCGCGTCGTTGGGTATTGGCTCCGGTAAAGGCACCTTTTTCATGACCGAATAATTCCGACTCGATTAAGTCGTGGGGAATGGCGGCCATGTTCAGGGCAATAAAAGGATTCGCGGCACGTGGGCTATGACGATGTAGGGCTTGAGCGACCAATTCTTTACCCGTACCAGATTCCCCGTTAATCAAGACGGTGATATTGGAATTCGCTAGGCGACCAATGGCGCGAAACACTTCCTGCATAGCCGGTGCTTCACCGATGATTTCTTTATCGACTTGTGCTTCGATTTCAGCGACTTCTGCCTCATCTAAACTGGGCATCGATTTACGATGGTGCAAGATGGCGCGTTTAACGAGACTGACGGCTTCTTCTACATCGAAAGGCTTGGGAAGGTACTCAAAGGCACCACCTTGATAAGATGCCACCGCACTTTCTAAATCTGAATGCGCCGTCATGATAATGACGGGTAAGTAAGGGTGTTCTTTCTGCAATTTTTCCAACAGCTCTAATCCATCCATACCAGGCATTCGGATGTCACTGATGATGGCGCTGGGCTGCTCTTGGTTAAGCATTTTGACAAGATTATCGGCGGAGTCGAAAAGTTGACATTGGATGCCTTCTTGTTCAAGTGTCTTTTCTAAGACCCAACGTATGGATCTGTCATCGTCAACAATCCATACCGTCTCTTGTTGTGTCATGGGTTCTTCTCCTTATCTTGAGATGATGTTTCGATAGGTATCAAAACATTAAATTCTGTTCTTTGTGGCTGGCTGTTGCATTCGATAATGCCGTCATGTTGATGAATGACCGATTGGGAAATAGAAAGCCCGAGTCCCGTCCCGTCGGCTCGCCCGCTCACCATGGGGTAAAAAAGTGTTTTCATGATGTGTTCAGGAATACCTGGGCCATTATCAATAATGCTCACTTTACAGACGAGGCGATAACGGTTGGCTCCAATGGTAAATTGGCGAAGAGCACGGGTGACTATCTTAATCTCCTTATGCTGATTGTCTTCTTGCTCTAAAAGAACTTGCATGGCGTTACGAGAGACATTGAGCATGGCTTGAATCAGTTGGGATTCATCGCCGATGATATCGGGAATGCTTGGGTCATAGTCACGAACCAGCTCAATCTGGCCATCGGATTCCACCAAGATGAGTTGTTTAATTCGCTCTAGTACTCGGTGAATATTCAATGGTGCTTTTTGGGGGAGCTGGCGTGGTCCGAGCAAACGATCCACTAAATCCCTAAGTCGGTCAGATTCTTCAATAATGACTTGTGTATAGTCTTTAAGTGCTTCGTCGGTAAAGGCTCGACTAATTAATTGTGCTGCACCACGAATGCCGCCGAGTGGATTTTTTATCTCATGGGCCAAACCACGAACCAACTCCTTGCTTGATTGATGATTTGCAATCAACTCATCTTCTTGGGAGATGCGCTTCATGCGATCACGGGGATAAAACTCAATCAGCAAGCTGTCTGTGGTGTTCATGGTGCCAGTAATAGGTGTCACTGTATAATCACAGAATAGTTTTTTTCCGTTAGCACGTTCGACTTCGGCATCCCGTTTGGTGAAAGGGTGACCTGACTCGATGGCGGCATATAACGATGCAATGCTTTCTTCGTTTTCACGAAAAGCGATTCCGATATCTTGGCCGTAAATACGTCGACGACTAACCGCCAGTAGCATTTCGGCTGCGGGATTTAAATACTCAATACCTAGCTCGCGGTTAACTTGAATCACGGCGGTAGATAAGTGGTCTATTAATAAGCTATACACTTGGGTGCCTCTCTATTGAATCTTATTATGTGCAAAATACGAACCAACATTGGGCAAATGAATAAGGCCAATTTATACAGGGTTTGCTTGATGGAATTTCTTTAATTGCACCGTTTTGGTGCTAATTGAATTGCCCGGTTTATTTTAGCGCAGAAAAAAAGCCCCGATATAAGGCGGGGCTTTTTATTAAAAACTGACTAAGTTTCTATTGGCTAAAACGCTTATACGCTGTAGTAAAGTTCGAACTCAACAGGGTGCGTTGTCATTGATACGCGAAGTGCTTCTTCTGTCTTAAGGTCGATGTATGCATCGATCATATCGTCAGAGAATACGCCACCTTGAGTTAGGAACTCGCGATCTTCATCTAGGCACTTAAGTGCTTCTTCTAGACTGCCAGCCACTTGTGGGATAGCCAATGCTTCTTCAGCAGGAAGATCATACAAGTCTTTGTCTGCAGCATCGCCAGGGTGAATTTTGTTTTTCACACCGTCAAGGCCTGCCATCAACATAGCTGCGAAGGCTAGGTATGGGTTAGCGGTTGGATCAGGGAAACGTGCTTCAATACGTTTGCCTTTAGGGCTTGCAACGTAAGGAATACGAATAGAAGCTGAACGGTTGCGAGCTGAGTAAGCAAGCATAACAGGTGCTTCAAAGCCAGGAACAAGGCGCTTGTAAGAGTTAGTAGACGCGTTGGTAAACGCATTCAATGCTTTAGCGTGCTTGATGATACCGCCAATGTAGTAAAGAGCGGTTTCAGATAGACCTGCATATTGGTCACCAGCGAATTGGTTAACACCATCTTTCCAGAAAGATTGGTGAACGTGCATACCAGAACCGTTATCGCCAACGATTGGTTTAGGCATGAATGTCGCTGTTTTGCCGTATGCATGGGCAACGTTATGTACGCAGTACTTAAGAATTTGTACTTCGTCTGCTTTTTTAACCATGGTGTTGAATTTTACACCTATTTCGTTTTGACCTGCTGTCGCCACTTCGTGGTGATGAACTTCAATGGCTAAGCCCATAGACTCCATTGCGCCACACATTGCTGCACGTAGGTCATGATGGGAGTCAACAGGTGGAACGGGGAAGTAGCCGCCTTTTACACTTGGACGGTGGCCCATGTTGCCGCCTTCAAATTTTTTGTTAGATGCCCAAGCGGCTTCTTCTGCATTGATTTCTACAGAACAGCCAGACATATCTGCTTTCCAGCGAACATCGTCAAATACAAAGAATTCTGGCTCAGGACCAAAGAAAGCGGTGTCGCCAAGGCCAGTAGATTTTAGAAATTCTTCGGCACGCAGTGCAACAGAACGAGGGTCACGATCATAACCTTGCATGGTTGAAGGTTCGATAATGTTACAGCGAACAATGACGGTTGCTTCTTCTGTGAAAGGGTCGATTAGAGCCGTATCATCTTGCGGCATCATGATCATGTCTGATTCATTGATGCCTTTCCAGCCAGCAATGGATGAACCATCAAACATTTGACCGTTTTCAAAAAACTCTTCGTCGATCGAGGATGCTGGAATAGACACATGCTGCTCTTTACCGCGGAAATCAGTAAAGCGAAGGTCAACCCACTTCGCGTCGTGCTCAGCAATCAAATCAAGGGTCTTGTTTGACATAGTTGTTCTCCAATTTAATTTAAATAATAAAGTATCCGACTTTGTGAAAAAGCGTGCTAGCCGTAAAGCACAATGTCCCAAGATAAAGCATAACTTATGCCAGAATGTTGGGCGTTATAAAAAAGCTTTTAAAAACATTGTCTTAAAAATATTCCCATAAAAAATGCACACTTCTGTGGCCAGCAAAAAGACAATACAACAAATAAATGAACCAATAAAGTGCGTAAAAATATCTTTTTGCTTTATTACGGTGCAAAAATGTCGGTTTTCGTTGTCGGCATCTTTTATTATACTGTGCGCCTTTTTTAACCATCTGGTATGCGTTGCAATTCCTATGAAATTTATTGTTAAGTTCTTCCCTGAAATCACTATTAAAAGTCGTCCAGTGAGAAAGGCGTTTGTTAAACAACTTCGTCATAATATGAGGTTGGTTCTGAAAAAGCATGATGCTGATGTCGTTGTGGCGGGTAATTGGGATTTCATCGAGGTGCTTTCTGAAAAGGATGAGCTGCGAGAGGATTTTACCACTGCCTTGTCTAATATAGCCGGTATCGCGCATTTTCAGTTTGTTCGTGAGTTTTCTTTCACTGATTTGGATGACATCGTTGAAGAAGCCATGGTGTCTTATGGTGAAATGTTAAAAGACGCTGTTTTTGCCGTTCGCGTTAAACGGGTTGGTCATCATGATTTTACTTCGGTAGAAGCTGAGCGTTACATCGGTGGTTGTTTAAAAGCCCGCAGTGGTGCTTTAGCGGTGCGTTTGAAAAACCCTGAAGTACTGGTGCCTATCGACATTCGTGATCAGCGTGTGTGGATAATTGAACAGCGTGTTGAGGGTTTGGGAGGGTACCCACTGGGCTCCCAAGATTCAGTGCTGTCTCTTATGTCTGGGGGATATGACTCCACTGTTAGCTCTTTTATGACAATGAGTCGAGGTTTAAAAACGCACTTTTGTTTTTTCAATTTAGGGGGAGATGCTCACGAAATCGGTGTGAAGCAAGTCTCCAACTTTATTTGGGAAAAGTACGGTTCAGGCCTGAATGTTAAATTTGTTACAGTCCCTTTTGAAGCGGTAGTGGGGGAAATACTGACTAAAGTGGATAATGCGGAGATGGGCGTGATTCTTAAGCGTATGATGCTTAGGGCGGCTTCTAAAGTTATGGAAGGCGTCGGGGCGAAGGCACTGGTAACCGGTGAGAGCGTCGCGCAAGTCTCTAGCCAGACCTTGATAAACTTGAAAGTTATCGATCAGGTGACAGATGAATTAGTGCTTCGCCCGCTGATTACCACCAATAAGCAGGCTATTATCGATAAAGCTATTGAAATTGGCACCGCGCCCTTTGCGGCCAGCATGCCTGAATTCTGTGGTGTGATTTCCGTCAACCCGACCACCCGTGCTCGTATGCACCGTGTGGAACGGGAAGAAAGTAAGTTTGACTTTACCGTGTTGGACAAAGCCGTGGAAGAAGCTCAAGTTATGTCTATCCAGAATGTAATGGATGATGTGGCAAAACAGTACCAAGGTGAGGTTCCTGTCGTGCGTATGCCTGTTGGTGATGAAGTGATTGTGGATATTCGTCATCCGGATGAAGCGGCGAAGCGCCCTTTGAAAGTCAGCGGCCGTCCAGTTAAGGTGATTCCTTTCTTTGCGTTAGAGTCTAGCTGGCATGATTTGGACCAAGAAACAATGCACCTGTTGTATTGTGGTAAAGGCGTCATGAGTCGTATCCATGCTTCTTATTTGTTAGGCAAAGGTCGAACTAACGTAGGGATTTATTTGCCTTAACTCCCTCTTAATATGAGATTAGCCCAGAAATGGGCTGTCTAATATTTATATCAATGCAAAGCCTTCATATATGTCCTGTTGATTTTATGAATGGCAGTGGTTGAATAAACAGTCATTACACTGACATAAAATTGATGCAATATGGTCACAATAGATTTGAGATAGAGTCGCTTTTTATTTCAAATGGATTGTGTCTAAGGCACAAGTATTTTATTGCGCACAGATTGGCCTTGATTAATTATTGTGACTTTTTTTGTCTCTTTAATGGGATATTGATCAATATAAGGGTACAATTGCGCGAATTTTACCCCGCACCAAGATCCGACGCGCTTGAATAGCATAATAGCCCAAGCCAAGCGGCGGTGTATCTTCTTGCTTACGCTTAATGCAGAGAACTATAAATGTCTAATGATATCAAAAAGTTACGTAACGTAGCTATTATCGCCCACGTTGACCATGGTAAAACGACTTTGGTTGACCAACTTCTAAGTCAATCTGGTACGCTCGATCGTAAAGACCTTGGTTCAGAACGAATTATGGACTCCAACGACCAAGAGAAAGAACGCGGTATTACCATTTTGGCGAAAAATACGTCAATTATGTGGAACGATTATCGTATCAATATTGTGGATACACCAGGGCACGCCGACTTCGGTGGTGAAGTAGAGCGTGTATTGTCCATGGTAGACTCTGTGTTGTTGTTGGTTGATGCGGTTGATGGCCCTATGCCACAGACTCGTTTCGTAACCTCTAAGGCGTTTGAGCGTGGTCTTCGCCCTATCGTTGTTATCAACAAAATTGACCGTCCTGGTGCGCGTCCTGATTGGGTTATGGATCAGGTGTTTGATTTGTTCGATAGCCTTGGCGCTTCAGAAGAACAACTTGATTTCCCTGTGATCTATGCGTCTGCTATCAATGGTATTTCTGGTGATGATCCAGAGAACATGGCGGAAGACATGACGCCGCTTTACCAAATGATCGTCGATAGTGTGCCTGTGCCTGATGTTGATCCAGAAGGCATGTTCCAAATGCAAGTGTCTGCATTGGATTACGATGCTTATGTTGGTGTTATCGGTGTTGGCCGTATTACTCGCGGTAGTTTGTCGCCTAATCAGCAAGTGGTTGTTAAATCAGCGGATGGCAAAGAGCGTAGAGGTAAGGTTCTAAACGTTAAGGGTTACCATGGTCTTGCGCGCGTAGACACAGACAAAGCATCTGCTGGTGATATCGTGTGTATTACAGGTATCGATGGTCTAAGTATTTCTGACACTCTCTGTAATCCAGAGTGTGTTGAAGCGCTTCCTGCACTAACTGTTGATGAGCCAACGGTTAGCATGACTTTCATGGTGAACGATTCGCCGTTTGCTGGTAAAGAAGGTAAGTTTGTTACCTCTCGAAACATTAAAGACCGTCTTGATCAAGAGCTGATTCACAACGTGGCATTGCGTGTTCGTCAAGGCGATACACCTGATAAGTTTATCGTGTCTGGTCGTGGTGAGCTGCACTTATCTGTATTGATCGAGAACATGCGTCGTGAAGGTTTTGAGCTGGGTGTGTCTCGTCCCGAAGTTGTTCAAAAAGAAGTGGATGGTAAAATCCAAGAACCTTACGAACAAGTGGTCATTGACGTAGAAGAGCAGCATCAAGGTGCGGTGATGGAAGAGCTTGGCTTGCGTAAAGCTGAGTTAACAAACATGGAGCCCGATGGTAAAGGTCGTGTTCGTCTTGAGTTCATGACACCTTCTCGTGGTTTGATTGGTTTCCGTGGCTTATTCCTAACGCTCACGTCTGGTTCTGGTATTATGACGAGTGTTTTCGATCATTACGGTCCTGTGAAGGATGGTGATGTTCGTGGCCGTCAAAATGGTGTATTGATCAGCATGCTGACTGGCAAAACAGCGGCTTATGCACTGTTTAACTTGCAAAGCCGTGGTCGTATGTTCTTGGGCCATGCGGTTGAAATTTACGAAGGCCAAGTTATCGGCATTCACTCTCGTGACAACGATCTATCTGTTAACCCTGTTAAAGGTAAGCAGTTGACCAACGTACGAGCATCCGGTACCGATGAAGCCTTGACCTTGACTCCACCTATTCGTCATACACTTGAGCAAGCGCTTGAGTTTATTGAAGACGATGAGTTGGTCGAAGTAACACCAGAAAGCATTCGTATTCGTAAGAAACTCCTAACGGAAAACGAGCGTAAACGTGCTGGTCGTAAGTAATAGCGGTTATTGAGTGGCGTATTGCGTCACTTTATAGAGCAGCAGCAAATGGGTTTATGCAAATAAATCTGTGAGCGAGCAGAAGCGCCTTTGGGCGCTTTTGTTTTTTCTAGACTTTGTTAAAGTCATAGGACTCATTTAGTGGGGCGGAACTAGGAAGGAAAGGATGAAAGTATTGGTGCAAAGGGCGTTAAATGCCAAAGTGGTGGTTGAGGGGGAAACGATAGGTGCCATTGATCACGGACAGCTTGTATTGGTAGGAATTGAAAAAGGCGATACAGAAGCCGATGCTCAAAGGCTGGCTGATAAGCTGTTGAAATATCGTATGTTTAGCGATGATGATGGCAAGATGAACCTGAATGTTCAGCAAGTGGGTGGTGGCGTATTGCTGGTATCGCAATTTACCTTAGCGGCTGAGACTAAGAAGGGATTGCGGCCAGGTTTTTCCACAGCCGCTGTGCCTGCAGAAGGGGAGCGTTTGTTTAATGATTTTGTGGAAAAAGTGCGCGCCCAGTATGACCGTGTTGAAACAGGGCGCTTTGGCGCGGATATGAAAGTGTCCTTTACCAATGACGGCCCCGTCACTTTTTTATTGAATTAAGTGTTTATGCTCAATTAAGGGCGTTGAGAATTAGTTGTTCAGCGTCTGATACACATGATAAGCACTGGCGACATCGGCGAGCGCTGTGCCAACAGACTTAAATAAGGTAATTTGGCTATTGCTCTTTCGTCCTTGCGCGTTACCTGAACAGAGTTCAGCCAACTCGCCCTTTATATGCGATTCATCGATACTGCCTTCTTTGAGTGGAATTAAAATCTCTCCCGCCTCGTTTAAGACATTTAATCGACTGTCAACAATGACGTGGGACATCTTTATGGTGGCTGTATCGCATTCTCGACAGTGCGTGTGATGATTGCCCACCAAATCAATATGTGTGCCTGCAGCCAGACTAACGCTCTTAAATAGCGGGGTAGGGCTGCCTGTGGCACAACTGATAATATCCGCTTGAGTGATAACATCTTCAACATTATCGCAAATGTCAACGTTAAGGTCGGGGCGCGCGGTTTGAATAAGGGCTTGAACCTTGCTGCTCTTTTCTTGTGAGCGGCCATGGATGAAAATATGCTGGATGGGGCGAACGCTGGCATGGGCTAATGCCATATAAGGTGCGAGTTCACCTGTTCCGAAGAGTAAAAGTGTGCTGGCATCTTTGCGAGCCATTAGGCTGGAGGCTAATGCGGAGACCGCAGCGGTTCGCCAATACGTTAAGCTGGTGCCATCGACAAGAGCGATAGGGCTCCCTGTCTTTCTGTCGAATAACAGTACCTGAGCCGCCACGGTTAAGCGGCCTTGATTGGGGTTGTCGGGGTAATGGGTAAAAGATTTAACGCCAACCACATCCTTTGTCCATGCAGGTAAAACAGCAAAGGTGTCGTGTTTTTCGGCTGTGCCGTCAGGAAGCGGGTACACTTGTCGTTGTGGCATGCCAAATTCACTGCGAAAGGCGAGTGCCAGAGCGGGAATCAATTCTTCGAACGATAATGTTTGTTGAACCTCTTCGGCCCCAATGATTTTCATGTCGCTTCCTTCTTTTGACTGTGTAAAGTACAGAGTAAAGAAGAGTTTGCTAAAGGTCTAGATTCTTCGAGCAAAGAGTAGGCAGGATGCTGGCGCGCACCCTGTTTCATCACCTTGATAGGAGATTCAAGGTTTAACTGGTTTCCGTTGCTTCTTCTGCTTCATCGTCAACAACGACTTTGACCGTTCGACCAGCTAATAATCCCATTTCAAATAGCATCCACATTGGTACCGCTAATAGTGTTTGGGAGAAAATGTCAGGCGGTGTCAGCAACATGCCAATCACAAAGCAGCCAAGAATGATATAAGGGCGTTTTTTGGAGAGCTTTGCAACGGTTGTTATCCCTGCTTTGATGAGCAAATAGGTTGCCACAGGAATTTCAAAGGTGATACCGAAGGCAAAAAAGAGCTTCAAAACAAAGTTAAGGTAGTTGTTAATGTCTGTCATGACTCGAACATCACTTGGTCCTACGCTGGTAAAGAAGCCAAAAATCAAGGGTAATACCACGTAGTAGGCAAAGAGAACGCCCGCGTAAAATAAGATGACGCTAGAGATCAGCAGTGGAATTGCAACGGTTTTTTCATTCTTATAAAGCGCGGGAGCAATAAAAGACCACGCCTGATATAGAGTAAAAGGGATGGAAATTAACACGGAAATGGCAAAGGTCAGTTTGAGCGGTGCGAGAAAAGGGGAAGCCACCTCGGTTGCAATCAGTGTACTTCCTTTGGGAAGCAGCATACGTAGCGGCTCAGATACGATTAAGTACAGGTCATTGGCGAAGTAATACAGACCAAGGAAAATAATCAGTATCACCACGACGGATTTAAGTAGACGATTACGTAGCTCAATTAAATGAGCGACCAGCGGTGCTTGATCGTTTGAATCTGTGCTCATAAGGGGTATACAATCCGCAAATTAATTAAGAACGAGTTGACTCTGTAGTACTGGCTTTTTCTTTTGTATTGGCTGTTGAAGAATGAGCCTCTTTTAATATTGAATCATCTTGCTGTTCTTCGGCTGTTGACGAAGAGGCAGTAGACGAAGAGGCAGTAGACGTCGCAGGGGCTGGCTCGTTGAAGCCTGTTTGTGGCTCTGCCAAGGTTTCTTCTGTTTTGGCGTCAGTGTTTTGCTCAGCCACAACGATTCCTTCTTGAGGAGGGAGTTTGTTCTCCTCTGACATGACGGGTGCTTTCGAGGAGGAGTCTTCTTCCTCTATAGGCAATTTATCACCAGAAAGAATGGCGTTTTGGACGTCCTCACCCTCTTTTTTAATGCGCTGATTGGTTTGTTCTATCTTGCGAGCGAGTTCTTCCTGATCAAGCTGGGCATTAATCTCGCGCTGGACAGCATTAATGCTGCGTCGGATTTTACGGATCCACAAGCCTGCTGTTTTTGCTGCTATAGGCAGTCGCTCGGGGCCAAGAACAATCAAGGCCACAACGAATACTACCAGCAGCTCAGAAAAACCAATGTCGAACAAGGTTAGGCGCTCTTATCGTCTTTTTTGGCTTCGGATTCAATGACTTTGCTTTGTGTTTGCTTGTCGTTTTCGTCCTCTTCTTTGTTAACGGCTTCTTTAAAACCCTTAACGGCGCTACCTAGATCGGAGCCTAGATTTTTCAATTTTTTAGTGCCGAAGATCAGTACTAAAATTGCTAAGACAATCAATAATTGCCAGATACTAACACCACCTAACATTTCTTACTCCTAATTGCGATTGGCCTTTTCTTCTAAGCCGGATAAATCAAAGCGTCGTGCGAGCTCATCTAAAATGGCATCCGGCCCTAAATCCAAGTGAGATAGCATGACAAGGGTGTGAAACCATAGATCGGCCGTTTCATAGATAAGGTCACTTTTATCTCCCGAAAGGGCTGCGTCTTTCGCGGCGATAATGGTTTCTGTGCTTTCTTCACCGACCTTCTCAAGGATCTTATTTAACCCCTTAGCGTGAAGGCTGGCAACATAAGATGAGTCCGCGTTAGCAGATTTCCGTTGTTCTAGTGTTGCTGCAAGTTCTGCCAGTACGTTGGTGCTCATTATAGCCTCTTGAATGTTACGGTTTTAATACTAACAAGTATAGCCCCGCAGCAAACAGTAGCATACTGAATATATCTGCGGTTTGTAATCTTTGCAATGACTCTGGGTCAGATATAAACCAAGCCGCTCCTAAACTGACCAGTCCTAGCAGCTTGAATGGTAGGCCACGATTGGCCTGGTTCACTTCTTTGGTAAGTTCTTTTATCGCATGAGTTTGTTGTGTCATGAGCTCTTCTTGTCTAGAAATCTGTGTTAAAGCAGAAAAAACAAGGTTTGGTAACTTCGGAAATTGGCCAGCCCACTCTGGTCCTTGTTTGCGAACTTCTTCCATCATGCGTTTAGGACCCATTTGCTCACGCATCCACCGCTCCAGAAACGGCTTGGCTGTCACCCAAAGGTCTAAGTCAGGATAAAGTTGTCGACCTAACCCTTCAATGTTGAGTAGGGTTTTCTCCAATAGTACTAATTGAGGCTGGACCTCCATATTAAAGCGGCGAGCCGTCTGAAATAAACCGATGAGTACTTGGCCAAAAGAAATGTCTTTAAGGGGTTTGGCAAACATGGGTTCGCAGACGCTGCGAATGGCCGATTCAAAAGCGTGAACAGGGGTTTCTTTTGGAACCCAGCCACTTTCAACGTGCAGCTGTGCCACCATGCGGTAATCCCGTTGAAAAAAGGCTAATAAATTACGTGCCAAGTAGTTTTTGTCTGCATCATCCAAACTGCCCATAATGGCGCAGTCAATGGCAATATATTTGGGCTGCAATGGGTTGGTTGAATCGACAAAGATATTGCCGGGGTGCATGTCGGCGTGGAAAAAACTGTGTGAAAAGACTTGTGTGAAAAATATCTCGACGCCACGTTCGGCAAGCGTCTTCATATCGACATCTGCAGCATTAAGGGCGCGAATGTCAGCCACTGGAATACCAGAAATGCGCTCCATGACCATGACATTTTTATGGCAATAATCCCAATAGACTTGGGGGACATAAAGTAAATCAGAACCTGTGAAGTTGCGCTGTAATAAGCCTGTATTGGCCGCTTCTTTTGCTAAGTCTAGCTCGTCTAAAATGGTGTACTCGTAATCAGTAACAACTTCAACCGGGCGTAAACGTCGTCCATCGGAGCTGCTTTTCGCGATAAAATGGGCAAGTGCATAGAGCAATCTAATGTCCTGACGAATGGTGTTTTCAATGCCTGGACGGATGACTTTAACGACGACGTCTTCACCGGAATGAAGTTTGGCGGTATGCACTTGCGCAATGGAAGCGGATGCTAAGGGCTCTGCTGAAAACTCAGCAAACAGTTCGCTAACAGGGGCTTTTAAATCTCTTTCAATGATGCTTTGAGCCAGCTGCCCAGAAAAAGCCGGGACTTTATCCTGTAATCGTGCCAACTCATCGGCTAAATCATCGTCGAGTAAATCGCGTCGAGTCGACAGTATTTGCCCGAATTTAACAAAAATAGGGCCTAACGACTCCAAAGCAAGACGCAGACGTTCTCCGCGGTTTTTGATGGCGCGTTGTCGGCCCAAGGAAAAAAAAGGGCCAACGGTATAGCGTAGGTACCAAGGCAACTTATCGAATGGGATAAGGGCGTCAAGGCGGAAGCGCAACACAGTGAAAATGATGCGAGTTAAACGAAAGGCGCTTCTGAACATATTAGAATTTAAATCCTTTGTGTAAGGCGACAATACCACCTGTCAGGTTTTGATAGCTGGTTCGCTCAAAGCCCACCTCATCCATCATACCTTTTAAGGTTTCTTGATCAGGGTGCATACGAATGGACTCTGCTAGATAGCGATAGCTTTCAGAATCATTGGCAATCACTTTGCCCATGAGGGGGAGAAGGCGGAAAGAGTATTGGTCATAGATTGTCGATAGGGACTGTGATTCTGGTTTCGAGAACTCTAATACTAATAAACGTCCACCAGGCTTCAGTACGCGGTACATAGAGGCCAAGGCTTTGGATTTGTCTGTTACATTACGAAGGCCAAAGGCAATGGTGATGCAATCAAAGGTATCGTCGGGAAAAGGCAGTTCTTCTGCATTGGCTTGGACAAATTGTACATTGCCAACAATGCCCTTATTAACGAGCTTATCGCGGCCAACTTTTAACATAGAGTCGTTAATATCGGCGAGAATAACCTGCCCCTGACTTCCTACTAATCGAGAAAACTGCAAGGTTAAATCGCCAGTACCACCAGCAATGTCTAATACTTTATTGCCAGCGCGTACCCCAGATTGGCTGATGGTGTGACGCTTCCAAATGCGATGAATGCCACCAGACATCAAATCATTCATAATGTCGTATTTTGCGGCGACGGAGTGAAAGACATTGGCGACGGCCTTCACTTTTTCTTCTTTGGGGATTTCTTTAAAGCCAAAATCGGTGGTTTTTTGCTGATCGTCTTGCATAAATTACTTCATCCTAGAGGCGACATGTTGCGCCAATCTATTTATCTATTGCTATATTGTTCGCTATTGTAACCGTGTGCGGCGACCTCTGGTACGGTTTATTCTTTTGTTTGATCAACTTTTACAATATTACGGCCAGCTTCTTTGGCAATATAAAGTTGTTTGTCTGCTCTATTAAACAACCCATCATGGTCCTCTGACATTCGACAACAGGCCATGCCTATCGATATGGTAATGGTAATAGGGGCGCCATTTACATTAAAAGGTGCCTTTTCGACGGCGGCACGGATGGCTTCAGCCTTTTGAGTGGCTTCTTGCTCATTCGAATTGACAAACAAAGCAACAAACTCCTCGCCTCCGTAACGAAAGATCATGTCTTTGCTAGACAGGGTGCTGAGTAGTTGTTTGGTGACTAAACGTAAGACTTTATCGCCAGCTTGATGACCCCAAGTGTCGTTGACTTGTTTAAAGTGGTCAATATCACAGACGGCTAAGAAGAGTTTTTTTCCACTTTTCTTTGACGATTGAATCAGAGGCAAGATGGAATCTTGGTAAGCCGCTCGGTTGGGCAAGTTGGTGAGTGCATCGGTCATCGCCTGGGCCAGCTTTTCTTGCAGTTTGGTTCGCATGGCAGAGGCTTCTTTTTCCATCCGGTCTACTTTGTTTTTTAATGAGGAGATGGATTGATGGGTCTCTTTTTCTAACACCGTCATTTGTTGCTTGTAATCAACCATGGTGGTTGTCATGATTTTCATACGAGAGTCGATGAGCTCTTTGAGTTCATCTAGGTCGGTTGCACTTTGGGAGGCAAGGCTGGTATCACTCACCTGTTGTTCTAATTTTGTATTCAGCCCTTCTCGGTTTTCGACCAGTGTTTTTTGGTTTTTATAATGACTAACAATGGAAGCATTCATGCTGGCTAATTGCAGATTCAGCTGATTCAGGTAATTGGTTAGTCCTTCCTGAGTCTTGCCTGTACTGATGACGATAAGATTAATAACTTCGTCTAGTAGGTCTGGCAGCTGCTGCAAGTCGTTGCTGTTGGCTAATACTTCTCGTAAGGCAATGATTTGCTCGTCGTATTCATTACTTAAAGACAAATTAGTTAGTAAGCTGGATAGGGTATGGCTAATTTGAGCCATAATTTCCTGACTATTTTGGGCATCTTGTTGTTTCTTCGTGCGATGAAACAGCCGTTTAATAAGGGGTTGCTTATCGCTGTCTGTTGGCGTTTTTAAGCTTAAGGTCGTTTTAGCAAGTTCTAGGTAGCCACTGAAAAGAGAGGGCCAGAACGGTGGCGATTGCCAGTGTAAGCGTATGAGCGCCTCCAGGGCTTGTTTCTCGCTACAGGGGAGTCTTTTTTTATGATGCAACTCAAGTAAGTCAATTAACTCATGGAGTGTTTCTCGGACCTGTTTTGCTCGGTTCAGATGGGTTTCTTCGCTGTTTAATAGATAGGGCTCGGCAGCGCTAAGCATGGCTTGTATTTTGTCAGCATCCGCGCCTTTGGCAATATTGTGGCGAATTTGACGAATGACAGAATCCACTTCAGGGTCATTACCTTCGGCCAATAGACTGATTCTTGATACTGCCTTGCGCAATGCACCAATTAACTTGTCCTGAGCAGATTCTGTCATATACCCTCACTAAATAAGACGCAATTTAAGTCTACTGTAGTTGCATTTTGTCGTGTTCTTTCTCTATTAAATAATTGACTACTTTGTAGATGTTCTCATTACCGCCAGCGGTTTCTGCATCGACTAAATATTTACCATCTACGACAAGAGTAGGTGTCCCTTGAACGCCATAACCTCGAATCCGTGCATCGGCCTGGGCGAGACGGCTTTGAACGGCAAACGAGTTAAATTGCTTTTTAAATTCTGCTTCACTGACGCCGTAGTGGGTGAAGAATTTTGCTAGAGAGTCCTCTGTATTGAGGCGTCTGTGATCAACATTGATCGCATTATATAAATCTGAGTGTAATTTATTTTCGACGCCTAACAACTTAGCAACGTAAAATGCTTTGGCATGGTTAAGCCAACCACGACCAAAAACGGCGGGTAAGTACTGAAAATCTACATAGTTTGGGATGGTTTTTTTCCACTCTTGAGTGTATGGCTCTAAACGAAAACAGTGTGGACAACCATACCAAAAAACCTCCACTACTTGCACTTTGTGTGGGTCGTTGGTGGGAACTGGATCGGCGATAGTGGTGTAGCCATGGCCATCGCTATAGTCTTGAGCCAAAGCCGTTAGGGGAAATAACAAGCAGAAAAGAAGGGCTGAGAACAGCTTTTTCATTGATAACTCCTAGTGGTAATGTTTGATAGCATTGCGATAATGCACAAATTGTCGATTTTATTCGATGTGTTTCCCATCACAAAGTTCGATTATTCCAGCAAGTTTACAGAAAACTTACAAGTATAAAACCTAATAAGTGACTGTTTTTCTGCTCTTTTGATTCAACACAAAGTTTATCTGGCTTTGAGTCCTGCTAAGTAACTGGCCACCGCATTGATTTGTTGATCATTGAGTTTCTGTGCGATGGACTGCATTTCATCATTGGGGTCATTATGTCGCAGACCTTGTTGGAAAGCATGTAATTGGCTGGCGGTATACGTTGCAAATTGGCCGTTTAGAGCAGGGTAGCGAGCAGAATTAATGCCGCGTCCAGCCGGGCCATGGCATGCAGAACAAGCGGGAATGGCTCTGCTGGGATCGCCAAAGCGGAAGAGTTGCTCGCCTTGTTCAACTAAGTCTGGTTTAGCTTTACCTATTTTGATGGTTTGATGAGCAAAGTACGCCGCAATATCGGAAAGATCTTGTTGAGTTAGGGCGTTGAGCTGGCCAGCCATTTGGGGGACTGCTCGTTTTCCCGACTGAATGTCTTGCAGCTGTTTTAATAAATAGTTTTCTTGTTGGCCTGCCAGTTTCGGAAAGAGGTTGATCGTGCTGTTGCCATCTTGTCCGTGGCAAGCTGCACAGGGTGTTGTGAGGGATTTGCCCGCAATGGGGTCGCCTTGAGCGAGCACTGATGCTGTCATAACAGAAAATAGTAAGCCAGTGAGTAGAGCCTTGATCATGTAACAACCTTTTTGGTAGTAGCTCTTAAATAGTAGTAGCTCTTAAATAAGTAACGGCTCCTCTCTTAACTTTAGCCGTAGTAGCCTAATATAGTTCATTGCCGCGCTGATAATGTGAGGATTTGTTTTTTATTGTTTGCAAACAGCAACTACTACCTAAACCTAATCTAATACTCACTAAATAGTGTAATTTGTTAGAATAAGCTGACTAAACGTGGTAAACCGAGCCATTCACAGGCATTATATACAACCGACGAATAAACGTGAACGCTAAATTCTACTGACGAATACCAACCTATGACCCCTTTTGACTCTATTTTTCAATCCGCTCACTTTATTAAGAGTGCCGAGAAGCTTTCACAGTGCCCACTAGACCAAGGGATCGAAGTCGCGTTTGCTGGTCGCTCTAACGCAGGAAAATCCACTGCGCTGAATACGCTAACGAATCAAAAAAAGCTTGCCCGTACATCCAAAACTCCTGGTCGAACTCAGTTGATTAACTGTTTTGGTCTGAGCTTAGAAGATCGTCGTTTGATTGATTTGCCAGGTTATGGTTTTGCGAAAGTGCCAATTGAAATGAAAAAAGTCTGGCAAGCACACATGCAAGATTATTTGATGAATCGTCGTTCTTTGGCGGGGGTCATCTTAGTAATGGATATTCGCCATCCTCTAAAAGAATTTGATGAGATGATGTTAAATTGGGCAAAGGCAAATAATATGCAAGTGCATGTGCTGCTTACTAAGTCGGATAAGCTTAAACGAGGCCCTGCAAAATCAACGAAGTTGAAAGTTGCAAAAACACTAAAAGAGCGTGGTGTTGATGGCAGTGCACAAACATTCTCGGCATTGAGCGGTGATGGCGTTGATGAACTACGGATAAAGCTAGCTGATTGGTTGGTGTTTGATAATCTGGACGATATTCCTATCTCCCCAAATGCGTAACAGAACACGTTAATGCGCTGCTGCCTTTTTATGGACTATTGACCTTGAGAAAGGTTTATTGCAAAAGAATCAGCCCGAAAAAAAAAACGCCCCGAGAGGCGTTTTTTTTCGGGCTTAATGACGTTTATTGCTGCTGCAAATATGCGGTAAGAAACGTATCAAAATCCACTTCGTCACTTTCTTCAATCTGTTTTTGTTCCAGTAGAGAATCAGAGGCTTGCTTCGCGAAGCGTTGTGATAACTCATGGCTAATGGGTGTCTTTAACCAAGTTGATTGTTGCTGGTTCGCCAATGAAAGCATGGCAGACTGGTATCCCTTATACTCTTCACATTGTTCAATCAATTTTTGAGAGGGGAGTCGCGAGAGGTTGTTGAGCTTGTTGAGCTGCTCTTCAATGGCAGAAATATAAGCATTATTGCCTGTATTCTCGGCTAAGAAAGTCGCAACATGGCGAAGCTCTTCTAGTAGTGTGTGGAGTTTTTCTTTTAACAATACTGGGCCGTGGCCAAAGTCAAAGCTATGTTCTGCATCTCTCCCATGTACCGCGATATCTTGCTGAGCAAGACGAAGAGCATGGCATTCTTCTGCGTTGAGTTGTTCGTCGTTGTTTAGCATACAGTACAGCAAGAAGGTATCGAGGAAATACAGGGTTGAGGCTTGCATGCCAATGTTGGAGCTAGGGTCAATATCCATGATGCGGACTTCTATGTACTCAACCCCTCTGGCCTGTAACGCCGCGCTAGGATGTTCCCCTGGTTGTGTCACCCGTTTAGGTCGAATGTCGCTGTAGTATTCGTTTTCAATCTGTAGCAAGTTGCTATTAAGTTGCTTGTATGCTCCCTCTACTTTGACACCAATCTCTTCGTAGCGTTGATAGGGAGTTTTTAGGGCTTTTTTGATGGTGCTGATGTAGGTGCTGACTTCGTTATAACACACATATAAGTCGGCTTGTGCTTTATTTTGGTAGCCTAGGTCACTCATGCGAAGCGAAGTGGCTTTAGGGCCAATCCAAGTTTGTTGATCTAATGGAGATAAGGTGTTGGGCTTACTGGGTAAAAAACTGGTATCGATAGCAGGTGAGGCGCCAAATAACCAAGAAAGAATCCAGGAGTTGCGTCGGAAATTACGGATGAGGGTGAAGTATTGGTCAGACTGGAACTCCTGCTGTTGTTCTGGCGTCAAGTCGGTCTTGCCTTTGTAGTGTTCCAAGAAACGCCAAAATGCCTTATCAAAGGAGAAGTTGTAATGCATGCCTGCAATACACTGCATGATGCGACCATAGCGATTGGATAACCCTTCACGATAAATACGCTTAAGTTTGCCAGTGTTAGACTCGCCAAAATAGGCGATGGGAACATCTTCATTGCTCTCTAAATAACAGGGCATGCTGGCAGGCCAAAGGCACTCGTTATGTTTGTTGAGCTCGTGATTAACAACATGATGAATGTCTTTTAGTTCGCTAATGACTCCTTCGACACTCGGATGAACTTGCGTAATAAATTCCATTAACGCTTCAGAATAATCGGTGGTAATGGAAGCGTGGGTCAGGGCTGACCCTAACGCAACAGGATGTGGATTATGAGAAATCCGCCCCGATGAACGATCAACACGGAGAGCTTCTCTTTCGACTCCACGATGAAATGTCAAGGCTGAAGAGTCTGCCTGCTGACAATGTTTCGCCAGCGCATTAAGGGCATTGTTTAGGGTGGTCAAGCAGTCTTCCTTCTAATCATTCGGCAAGCCGTGTCTATTGTTGACAGAGCTAGGGACCCTTCCCTAGTGTCTGGTTTTTTAAGGATTGTACTCGGCACTGCACATTGACGGCAAGTAACGCGCTTTTTCTGCTCTAAAATTGCAGAATCACTCCTCACTCTGGTGCTAGAGGTTCTGGTGTAAGCGCTGTAAACTTAGTCCTATGTTGAGATTAAATGTCGCTAAGCAGAACACCATGAATACAGTAAGGCTGAAGCAGGTCCTTTATTGGGGCACGCTTTTATTTCTTATAGTACTCGCTTTAACCTGGGGGATGGATCGCATCATGCCACAGCAGCCCTATGTGGCTGTTGTTCAGTGCAGCAAAGACATGAAAACCTGTACTGCTCCGCTGACTGACGTCGGTAAGTCTGCTACCTTGATATTTGACAATGGGATTCATGCCAATAAACCTATGGAGGTATCGCTTAAGTTGCCCAAAGAGCTGGCGAATAATGTGGATTCGATTCAATTTACACTACAGGGCAAGAATCATTATATGGGAGTCAGCTCCATGGAGTTGACCCAGCGGCCGGTTCAAAACAAGTGGCAAGCCAATATATTGTTGCCAGAGTCGGATCACAATACCATCACGTGGCAATTAGAAGTCACGATGGATGAAGATAATGGCAGTCACCGCTCTGTGTTGTTTGAGTTTGCTGTGCCGCCCAAGAAGGATAAACAAGTCGTTCACTCAAGTACCTTTGCTCCCCGAACGTACTCTATGCATTAGGCTTCCTTTTAGATTGGACAGTTAAAACTAGATTAAATTCCCCTCTAGATTAGACAGTAAAAAGGACGGCCTGATGAAGGTAGGGGATGCCCTTTTTATTCTGAGTCGTTTGTTTAGTCCGTGTTTTAAAGCGGATTATATGGTTTTGGCTATTATGACATGCGCATTTCTATCCCTGCCGCCATCATACGCTCTTTCGCTTCTTGGATGCTGTATTCAGCGAAGTGAAAGATGCTAGCCGCTAGTACCGCATCCGCTTTGCCTTCAAGGACGCCATCGACAAGATGATCTAAATTACCAACGCCGCCAGAAGCAATCACTGGCACATGCACCGCTTCGCTGATGGCACGTGTTAAGCCTAAATCGAAACCGTTTTTGGTGCCATCACGATCCATACTGGTTAGTAGTATTTCGCCAGCGCCATACTCGACCATTTTTTTCGCCCACTCAATCGCATCCAACCCGGTTGGCTTGCGACCACCATGGGTAAAAATCTCCCATTTATCGGGTTCCCCTTTGTCGCTCACTTTCTTTGCATCAATGGCAACCACGATGCATTGAGAGCCAAAACGCTGTGCGGCTTCACGGACAAATTCCGGGTTAAACACCGCAGCTGTATTGATGCCTACTTTGTCCGCGCCAGCGTTTAACATGCGACGAATATCTTCGCAGGTACGGATGCCACCGCCAACGGTAAGCGGAATAAACACCTGACTGGCAATAGCCTCGACCATATGAACCGTGGTTTCGCGGTCATCAGAGCTGGCGGTGATGTCCAAAAACGTAATTTCGTCTGCGCCTTGTTCATTATAGCGTTTGGCGACTTCGACTGGGTCGCCTGCATCGCGAATATCCAGGAACTGAACACCCTTTACAACACGGCCATTGTCTACGTCAAGACAGGGGATGATTCGTTTTGCTAAGCCCATAGTTGGCTCCTAATCTTTAAGTCACGGTATCTATACAATCAAAGTGCTGGTTTGCCATCCCAGTTAAGGAAGTTTTTATACAGTTGCAAACCGTCTTTATGGCTTTTTTCTGGGTGGAACTGGACAGCAAATACATTGTCGCGGGCCAAGGCAACACAAAACTCTAAACCGTAATCACAGGTGCCCGCTATTTCGTCCTTGTTTTCAGGCACTACGTAGAAGCTATGTACGAAGTAAAAACGGGCTTGATCAGGAATGTCTTTCCATAAAGGATGGAGAATTGTCTGCTTAACTTGGTTCCAGCCCATATGGGGCACCTTTAGTTTGCTGCCATCGTGGTCTTTATGTTGGTTGCCAAAAAACAGCGCGTTGCCTTTAAAGTGATCAAGACACGCTACGCCGTCATTTTCTTCACTGTGAGACATGAGGGATTGAATGCCCACACAGATGGCTAAAAAAGGCTTCTCCGCCATGGCTTTTTGGATGCTCGGTACAAGGCCAGTGCGATGCATTTCCCCAATGCAGTCACGTATCGCTCCAACACCAGGCAAGAGGACCCGATCCGCAGAATCAATGATTTGAGGATCGCTGGTCACGACAACCTCGGTATTGTCATCCGCCACATGCTCAAGGGCTTTGGCGACTGAGTGTAAATTCCCCATGCCATAATCAATGACCGCGACAACGGATTTTTTTACAACATTTTTTCTATCGCTTTTTACATTCGTCATGAAAGCTTCCTACAAACAGCCTTTTGTCGACGGCATTTGGTCTGCCATCCGTTCGTCCACTTCTAATGCCATGCGTAAGGCACGCCCAAAGGCTTTAAAAAGGGTTTCCGCTTGGTGGTGAGTGTTTTTACCTCGAAGATTGTCTAGGTGTAACGTCACTTTGGCATGATTAACAAAGCCATGGAAAAACTCGGAAAAAAGGTCCACATCAAAGCCGCCAACAGAGGCACGAGTAAAGGGTACATGCATTTCCAAGCCGGGACGACCCGAAAAATCGATAACCACGCGAGATAACGCTTCATCTAAGGGAACGTAAGCATGACCATAGCGTTTGATACCTTTTTTGTCACCAATGGCTTTGTCAAAGGCTTGCCCCATGGTAATGCCAAGATCTTCCACTGTATGGTGGGCGTCAATGTGTAAGTCACCAACAGCGTGAATATCTAGGTCAATCAGGCCGTGGCGAGCCACTTGATCCAACATATGGTCAAGAAAAGGGACGCCTGTTTCACAGTTGAATTTTCCGGTACCGTCTAGATTAATAGACACTTTGATTTGTGTTTCAAGCGTATTACGCTCGACGCTGGCGATCCGATCGGACATTGAAGCTTCTCCACAGTGAGTTGCTATGATTTGACATCATGTTATAAAAATTAGGTCTGTATTATAGAGTCTGGCGTCCTTGGCTTCTATCCCTTCCTTTGTCCTTTTTAATGGCTTGTTGCTATTAAGTTGATAAAGGGCTTATTGAGGGAGATAAAGAGTCTTATCGAGTGTTATGATGGCGGTCATTGGATTGGCTTAGCTTATAAGCGGTTAACTTAATAAGTTGCAGTCGAATAGGATTTAAGGGGTGTGGCATGGTGTGGATAAAAAGATTGGCGATCTTAGTTGGGGTTCTCTTGGTATTGATGGTCGCTCTGGTAGCGTACGTCATGCTCTTTGTGAACCCTAATGACTTTAAAAAAGAAATTCAAAAGGTAGCGCTTGAAAAAGCCGATGTACGTTTACGTATGGATGGCGACATTCATTGGTCTTTTTTCCCTCATTTTGGACTCTCGTTAAGTCATATTGGTGTGGCTTTGGGGAAGGACCCAGAGCTTTTACAGTTTGATCGGGCTGAATTTGGGCTAGCGGTATTGCCCCTTTTAAAACGCAACATTGATGTGGATACGGTAGAGTTGGTGAATTTAAAAGCCAATCTGTCAGTGGATAAACAAGGTCATGCTAATTGGCAGCGCAATGCCGTTAATAAAGCAAAAGGCCAAGTGCCGTCATCCAATTCTAACACTGGTCAATCTAGTCGAACCAGTTCGACTAATCAGGCTGATTATGCGACTTCGGCGAGTGATCCGTTCAAGCGCGCTTTGCCAAATCTGCATTTGGATAAACTGATTATAAAAAATGCCGATATCACATACACCAATGCGGTGAATAAGCAAAAAATAAACGCTGTGATGAATGTAGAATTGAGTAATGTTCAGTGGAATAAGGCGTGGCCATTGGCGATGAATCTGATGATCAAGCAAAGTGACTTGCAAGGCAAGCATCCTATTGATGCCGAGGTAAAACTGGATGCTGACCTGACATTTTTTCCAGAACGTGAAGCCTTTTCTTTGAATAATGTGGATCTTTCAACCACAACATCGGGAGATAGACTGCCGACGAGTCCATTTAAGGCCAGTTTACAAGCTTCTCAAGTAGACATGGATGTGCCCCAAGAAACCTTATCGGCGCAAGGTTTAGTGTTGAAAACATTGGGTATGACGGCGAATGCAAGCGTACAGGCTTTTCAAGTGTTAAGTGATCCCGAATTTAATGGCAAGCTTTCTATCGCCCCCTTTAACCCAAGAGAGGTGATGAAAAAGCTCAATATGGCGCTGCCTAATATGGCGGATAGCAGTGCATTAACCAAGGCTCAAGTGGCTATTACCTTGCATGGGGACAAAGATACGCTCTTAGTTCAGCCGATGTCTTTGCTTCTGGACGGTAGTAAGATTAACGCCAGTGCAGGCGTTGATTTTTCGCCATTGCGTTGGGACATTAACATCGCCGGGGAGGGGTTGGATTTAGATCGCTACTTACCTCCTGAAACGGTACCTCCGGAGCAAACAGCCTCAAGCAGTGCTTCTCAGGCGCCAGCTGCTGGCAATAATTCGACGACACAAGGCCAGAGCCAAACGCCTCAAAACGGTGCTGCCGCGTCGAGTAAAGATCTTATTCCGGTGGATCTGATTCGTTCCTTAGAAGGGCATTTAGGCATTTCATTAAAGAATGTGATCTTCAAAAAAATGAAGCTTAATAAGGTTGCGCTGGACGCGACGGTGGGGAACGGTGTTGTACGGGTATCACCCGCTTTAATCCATTTATATCAGGGGCAAGCAGAAGTGAAAGCCACCCTGGATGTGAGTGGTAATACACCTAAAATGACGCTGGTACCAAAAGTGTCCGGTGTGCAAATCCAGCCTTTATTACATGATTACATGAAGATGGATAAATTACGTGGCACCACGTTCGTAGATGGCGAATTGTCTGCTCAAGGCAATCATCTAGCGGATTTGATGTCTTCTTTGCAGGGGGACTTATTGGTTCATATTAAAAAAGGCGCATTGGTAGGCGTGAACCTCACTCGAACGGTGTGTAAAGGCATTGCCGCCGTTCGCAAAGAGTCTATTAATAACAAAGACTTCGGTGATGATACGCCATTTGAAAACATGACCTTTCCAGCACGTATTGTAAATGGACAAATTTCAACGCCTGGCTTGATCCTAACATCAGCAGGGATTCAGGTAACAGGAGACGGTATTATTTCTTTGCCTAAGCAGTCATTGGATTATCAAGCCAATGTGGCGCTCAGTGGCAGTCATCTTGATCATGCCTGTCGAGTCAATGATAAAATTACTAAACTGGCCTTTCCTATTGTTTGCAAAGGGCATTTTTCGGATGATCCTGCTAGTTTATGTCGGCCTGATTTGAAAAAGTTTGGGGCTTTGTTTGCGAATTTAGCGAAACAAGAGTTAAAGGATAAAGTCGCAGCTGAGAAGGAAAAATTGAAAGAGAAACTTAAAGCAAGACGCCAAGAAGAAGAGAAAAAGCTTAGAGATAAGCTAAAAGATAAACTAAAGAGTTTGTTTTAATGTGAATAAGTGAATGGGGAAGAGGAGGCTTGAGTGATCTCTTTCCCATACGCTGTTCGATGTATGTCATAGAGCAAGACAATCGTGAGACGGTAATGCAACCAGTTGAAAATTTTGCGCCTCGTGTACTAGCGTGGTTTGATAAACACGGGCGTAAAAACCTACCTTGGCAAGAGAATAAAACCCCCTATCGTGTGTGGATTTCCGAGATCATGTTGCAGCAAACGCAAGTAACCACGGTTATTCCCTATTATCAGAAGTTTATGGCGGCTTTTCCCACGGTTGAAGCGCTGGCCGAGGCGGATCAAGAAAAGGTGCTGGCCCATTGGAGTGGCTTGGGCTATTACGCTCGTGCACGAAATATGCATAAGGCCGCTAAGATATTAGTGGACGAGTGGGATTCTCTGTTCCCTGATTCCGTTGAAGGCGTCTGTGAATTACCCGGCATAGGGCGCTCTACTGCCTCAGCGATTTTATCGATTTCTCGTGGTGTGCAGGCCGCGATTTTAGATGGTAATGTGAAACGCGTGCTGGCACGGTTTCATGCGGTTCCCACTTGGCCGGGCGAGAGGAAAACGGAAGAAGCTATGTGGGAATTGGCGGAGCATTATATGCCGAGCGAACGCTGTGGTGATTATACTCAAGCTATGATGGATCTTGGGGCAACCTTGTGTACCCGTTCTAAGCCTCAGTGCTTGTTGTGCCCACTCGAAGCCGATTGTCTAGCCCGTCAAACCCAGGATCCTACACAGTTTCCGGTTCGGAAACCCAAAAAAGCACTTAAGCCCGAAAAACGTTTGCAGTTCTTAGTGATATCGAATGACGATCACCAGATATTGATGGAGAAACGTCCTCAAACAGGGATTTGGGGAGGATTATGGAGTTTACCTGAGCTTGCCTGCGACGAAAGTGTGGTCATGCATGTTGAGCAGCGCTTTCAAACTCAGATTTATGATGTTTCTGCCTTGACGGCGTTCCGGCACACCTTTAGTCATTATCACTTGGATATCGAACCAAGTCATGTTCGCATTGGTGAGGTCAACGCCGTGATGGAAGAAGGGAAGTATCAGTGGTTTAATC
The DNA here is from genome assembly GCF_056173505.1 of Marinomonas sp. 63XJN7_7_ISO-PGPR-S23-202. Taxonomy (NCBI): domain Bacteria; kingdom Pseudomonadati; phylum Pseudomonadota; class Gammaproteobacteria; order Oceanospirillales; family Oceanospirillaceae; genus Marinomonas; species Marinomonas sp. 63XJN7_7_ISO-PGPR-S23-202. The sequence goes on from NZ_CM149677.1 coordinate 641,961, forward strand.
TCAGTGATGTGATGGCTTTGGGCTTACCTGCTCCTGTACGTACGTTATTAAGTGAGGTTGCCTCTATTGAATGAAATAGCTCCCCGGTAAAACGCTTGATTTCTATGTCCATAACACCATTAATAGTTGATATAGATTCATGGTCGTCATAGACCACATAGATTGAACCCACTGGACAGCGAGCAAATCATGTCAAATACCGTATTCTGCAAAAAATATCAAAAAGAGATGGAAGCACTGGAGCGCGCGCCATTACCTGGGGCTCGAGGCCAGGAGATTCTTTCAACTGTATCGAAACAAGCATGGCAAGAATGGCAAGTACTGCAAACCATGATGATCAATGAAAAGCAGTTAAACTTAATGAAGCCTGATGCTCGTAAATACATTATGGAGCAGATGGACAAATTTTTTAACAATGAACCCGTTGATAAAGTCGCTGGGTATGTAAGCCCCGACGATATTAAAGAGCTATAAGTTCTTGGTTAACGTAGGGAAAGCCTGCTTAAATGGTTTAATTGCTGACCGCTGGCGTCTTCCCTGCTGTTAACTTAAGTCTCTACTGCGTTAAAAAACTGCCAAATAGTACGCTTTTCACTGGCTCTTTTCCTGTTTCTTTTTTCATAACTTTATTTAGGTCTTTAATCGCTTCAATGCGTGTTTTTTCTCTTGCTTGCGCGCCAGTCACTTGGTCGGTGGTTCTTGAGCTTAAAAACATCACGAGAGCATCTTTTATCAACGGCATGTTTTCCTCAATTAACGCTTTATCCCCTGCTTTCGCTTGCAGTGTAATGCTGGTTTTTATATACCTAAGCCTTGCGGTGTTGCTTTCAAAGTTAACGACAAATTGCGGTCTGATTTCGATGTAAATTGGTGGTGCTTTTCCTGAATCGTCCTCAGCGTGGGCTGTTACCGTCAACAGGCTGAGCAGAAAAATGGGAAGAGCCAAAAGGCGAATAATTGCCAAGGGAGCCGTTCTGAACATGGTGATGTCTCGTATTTATTGCAATAGACAGTATACTAACTGCGATTAAATGTGTATGTCAGTAGTAATTTGGAACTTTTCTCGTTTGTTTATGTCCATTTTTGCTCAATGTAACTCTATGGAATATAAGGAATCTCTATGCTCTTGTCTATGATTAAGAGAATGTCGTCTCGTCGCTTCCATGGCGTGGTTGGTTTGGCGGCATTTGCTTTATTAGGTGTGGCCTTTTATATGGAATATCAAATGGGGCTTGAACCGTGCCCATTATGTATGTTGCAGCGCATTGTTTTCTTTTTTATTGGTCTAGTATCGATTTTTTCAGCGTTAACGGCGAATGAGAAACGCCGGCAGTGGTTTTCTGTCACAGTGGTCGTTTTATCATTAATGGGGGCGGCATTATCCATCCGTCACTTGTATTTACAAAATCTTCCCATGGATGACTTGCCCGCTTGTATGCCTGGGCTAAGTTATATGATCAGTGCGTTCCCATGGCAAAGTGTCCTGCGAGCAATGATTATGGGAACCGGTGATTGTGGCGAAGTGGTATGGACCTTCCTTGGTCTCAGTATTCCTGGTTGGACCTTGGTCATGTTTGTTTTAATGGCCGTCGTTAATGTCTGGATTGCTTTTCGTTCAGGAAAAACAAGACGTTAAACATGGATGGTTGGGCTATCTGAGATTAACTGCTTGGTAATGGTGTTTTCACTTAGTCACCTAGCCTAATTGAAACGTTACAAATTACCCTTTGTCCCGCTCTTGCAGGGGGTATCGCTTCGGAATATGCTCTTATTTAACTGAGTATGAAGAGACTGAATTTATAATTAAGCGAGGCGTGTGTTGACTATCGTCGAGTGAATGGAGATATTCTATGTTAGAGAGATGTAAAACGGCACAAGAGCGCTGGGGCGGTGTTCATGAGATTATTGATCGTTGGCTAAAACAGAGGCAGCATTTAATTGAGACTTGGGTAGAGTTACGCGATCTTGAAGAATATACCCAAATGGATACGCCGAAAATTCAACACCTATGTGAACTGCTGGTGGATTATGTGTCTGTTGGGCATTTTAATGTGTATGAGCAGCTGGCTCTAGAGGCTCAAGAATTTAAAGATGATTCAGCTTTAAAGCTGCTTAATGAATTGATGCCCGAAATCGATGAGAGTACAGAAGTAGCTCTTGAGTTTAATGATAAGTATGACACTCAAAAGCACGTCAGTGCACAGCTGGAAGCACTTCCGTGCTCCATGAAAACCCTTGCCGTGGTGATGGCGGAGCGTTTTCAGTTAGAAGATAGATTGATTGAGGAGCTTCATGAGGCCCACAGCGAAAAAAGCGCGTAATCTTTCTCTGTTTATCGTCAGCGCTTTTGTGTTGTCTGCTTGTTCTGAAAAAGCGCCAGTAAGAATTGAAGAATTTGCTGTCCAAGGACTTTTCTCTGCCGCGCTGAGTGAGGATGGTAGTGCCGCAGTGGTTGGCTCAATTGAACATGGTGGGAGCTATTGGCGAACAGCTCTTAACGATAGGCGCTATAATTGGAATCATGCGAAAGGTGAGTATACGTCCATTATTAGTGCCGACATTGACCCGACGGGTGAATTTGCCGCGACAGGATCTGCTCGGACCTTGGTGTTATGGCGTACTTCAGATGGTCACTCCGTCGGTTTTTGGGACACACCGGGTAATATTCAGTCGTTAAAATTGACGGATAATGGCGATTTCGCTCTCGTTGGTTTGGATGATCAAACGGCGCGTTACTTTGATGTGAAAAATGGTGGCATAAAACAGACATTTCGTACTGGCGCCATAGTTCGAGCTGTAGATGTGTCACCTGATGGGCGTCTGGCTCTCACCGGAGATGACAAATATCACGTTACCTTGTGGAATGTCCGGACAGGTAAAAAGAAGTTTGAGTGGACATTAAGTAATCAAATTGCGGCGGTGGCCTTATCTGATGATGGTAAATACGCCTTCGGTTCTGCCCAACTAGGAACCGCTAAAGTGTGGTCAACACAAACGGGCAAAGTTGTCACCACGGTCTATACAGGATCTTTGAAGTCGCGTAAGAGAACCATTAGTAGTGCCGTATTTTCTAGAAATGATCAGCAGCTTTTAATTGGTGGGGTTGATCATCAGGTTTCTTTGCTTGATATGCCGACTGGACAAGTGCTTAAAGAATGGGACCTGCACCTCAGAGACACTTTGCAACCTACTGGGGCCAGCGTGCTTGCCCTGTCTTTTTCAAATGGTAGCCGTTACTTTGCCATTGGCAGCAATGGTTTTCTAAATGTATTGGAATAATTCATGTCTCAAGTTTCCTCTTTTCCGGCTAAATTAGCCGGTTTTGCGGCTATACAAGGTTTTGTGTCTGTTGCCGCTGGGGCATTTGGAGCCCATGCTCTGACTAAAATGGTAAATGAAAGAGCCTTATCTTGGTGGCATACGGGGAGCCAGTACTTAATGTATCATGCGCTGGCATCTCTTATTGTTGCTGCTTTGTTTTCCTATATTCCTTCTGCTAGAAAAATCATCTTATGCTTTCTCATCGGTAATGTTTTTTTTGCGGGTAGCCTGTATGTGATGACCTTCACTGGTGTACTTTGGTTAGGGGCAATTACGCCTATTGGTGGTGTCTTATATTTGCTTGCTTGGTTTCTTTTAGCAAAAAATCTGTGGCAAGGTCATTTTAAGGTCAATTGATTGTTGAAAATAGTCATTAGGTAGAGGACAAAAAATGCTCTTTTCGGTAGTATATCCGACCACAATATTAGTGAAGCGATGAACGACCATTCACTTAATGCCATTCATTTAATTGATAAGAGATAATGCAAGACACTATGATAGACAGTCAGGAGCCTATTAAGAAACGTACCATTCGCAGTTTTGTTGTGCGAGGTGGTCGGATGACAGAAGGCCAACAAAAAAACTACGATGCTAATTGGGCATTTTACGGACTAGAGTTAGAGAATGGCCGAATTGATTATCAAGAAGTGTTTGGTCGTCAGTCCGATGTAATCATTGAAGTTGGTTTTGGAATGGGTGCCTCTCTCGCAGAAATGGCGAAAAATGCTCCTGAGAAAGATTTTATCGGCATTGAAGTACATCCCCCAGGTGTGGCAAAACTGATGATGCTGGCAAAAGAAGCAGGTATTACGAATTTACGTGTCTATTGTGATGATGCCATCGAAGTGATGGCGAATTGTCTGCCTGAAAAGTCGGCTAGTGGTTTTCAATTGTTCTTTCCCGATCCTTGGCATAAAAAGAAACACAACAAGCGTCGCATAGTTCAGCCTCTATTTGCACAGCAAGTGGCAAATGTTTTAAAAACAGATGGCTATTTTCATATGGCAACAGACTGGCAGCCTTATGCAGAGCATATGATGGAGGTTATGGAAGCGCAGACTATTTATGAGAATGCCGCTGGTAAGGGACAATATTATCCGCGACCAGAATCACGTCCATTGACTAAATTTGAACAGCGTGGCGAAAAGCTGGGTCATGGCGTGTGGGATTTGATTTATAAAAAAATTACTCTATAGTTCACATTATTTGCTTGTTGTAGTTGAGCCTTTTTTTGTGCCGCTATCTCGCTATTATTAATTGTAATTGACATAAGAAAAGGAAACATTGTGGAAAAGTCCCGCCAATTGCAGGAGTCGTCTTTACCTAGAAAGACCTTTCAACAGGATGATGAAATCGATCTAAAGGAATTATTAATAGCCCTCTGGAAGGGAAAATGGATCATAATCATAGCAACGATTGTCTGTGCTGTAGGCGCTGTAGTGTATGCCTTGCAGGCGAAGCAGGTATGGACTGCTAAGGCAACAGTAACGGCGCCACAGATAAGTGAGTTTAGTCATTACCAAGAGATGGTATCTGATTTCAAACCTTTCTTTCGTCAATCCTCTCTTGATAATTTCACTGATCCTAAACTGCTTATTAGCGTTTTTATGCAGCAGTATCGGAGCAGTTTTAATAAGAAAACGTTTATCCTCGCATGGCCTGCTTTTAAGAATGCTTTGAATCAAGCGCAGTTAGATGATAAATCACCAGAGGTAAAAGCTAAGTTGCTTACAAAATGGATGGAGAAGTTGTCATCATCTTATCTGAAGGATGTGAGTCATTCAGATAAGCCGTCCTTTTCTCTAAAAGCAACTCAAGCATCCGCTCAGGAAAGTCTCGATTTTTTAGTTGGATATATTGAATACGTTGAAAGCAAGTCTCGTGCGGCTTTGATAAAAAACTTGTATTCAATAGTTGATGCTAAAAGGCAAGAGCTTGGGCAAAGTAAGCGTCTTTTGGTGAGTGATGCCAAATCAGAGTTAAAAAACCAGTTATTACTGTCACAATACGCTTTGGATATAGCTAAAGCGGCGGGAGTGGATAAACCTCAGCAAAACTTAGTTGGTCAAGAAATGTTTGCAATTAATATTGGTGCAAATGCGTTAGAAGCCAAAGTTAAGGTCTTAAAAGGCCTTAAACAGCTTAGTTTGATCAAACCCCGTTTACAATCTGTTGAATCCCAGCTAGATTTACTCAATGATCAGACTGTTGATAAAAATGTGCAGTTTAGTGCCTTTCAGTATGTAGAAAGTCCTGAAGCGCCGCTAAGTAGGACCTCACCAAAACGAGCATTGATTGCTATTTTAGGGGTGTTGCTAGGAGGTATGTTAGGTTGTGCTATTGTACTTATTAGGCACGCTTTTAGAGAGAAGTAGAAAGATTGTTTTGGTGTCCACAGATAGCAAATAGCAAAATAAGATAAAAAGAAATAGACAATAAAAAAGCGACTAAAAGTCGCTTTTTTATTGTCTTATGTTTTTTTAGAGCGGTGAAATTATTTGATTTCAACACTCTCACGGCTATTGCCAGCATCAAAGTATTCTTGGAATACTTTTGGAGTGCGGCCACGGCCTGTCCATTCATGTGTTTTACCATCAATAGTAAGACGGTATTTTGGCTCAACGGTTTTGCCTTTGTTGGCGCTGGATTTTGGTGAGCTCAATAGGGCTACCTCTTCCATGGTTAGACCGCTTTTCGCAATTAGTGCAGCGATTTCTTCAGCGCGAGCTGCTTTTTCCGCTTCTTCAGCTTGACGAGCTTGCTCTTCTTCCTTGACTTTTTCTAATGCATTTGTAAAGCCTGCAATAAGGTTTTCAAGTTGAGCGACCGTTAGTTCTTTTGCTGCGGCACGTGCTTTGGCTTTATTGCCAGCTAATTCAAGTAATAAACTCATAGGTATCCCCTAATATATCTGTTAAGAACGGATTGTTTTGTGTTCTACACCGAAAAAGAGATTCATCCTTAGACTCAATAAGTGTCGAAATGATACTGACAAGGACGATAGATTTGTCTTTTTGCCAGCTGACATGCGAATAAACAATATTCACAGATGACTCAGTTACTGTAAAATGATCCAATGGATTGTTCTATAGTTTGACTCATATTTTAACTATTTCAAGTTTGTTTGCCGATTCTAATAAAAAAAATCCAAAGATGCGATACAAATAAAACAATCGAGTGATTAAAAAGTGTAAAAAACGAGGTAAAAAATGAGGCAAATAGCAAATACCTTGGGTAATGAGTTTTCTTTAACAAATAAAATGAGTGAAAGTATTGTTTGTTTATTTGAAGAAGGCGTCAGTGTTCCTTTTATTGCTCGCTATCGTAAGGATATGACGGGAGGAATGAGCGATGTGAATCTACGACGCTTTCATGAGCGTTGGTTATATCTTGTTGAGCTGTATAAGCGCCAGTATAGTATTCTAGAAAGTTTGAAATCTATTACACCTTATCCACTGGAAGTGGTGGATAAAATAAAACGGGCTGAAACAAAAACAGAGTTAGAAGATCTCTATGCACCGTTTAAAAAAACTCGTAAGACCAATGCAGGCTTGGCAAGGGAGCTGGGCTTAGGTCCTTTGGCAGAATACCTATGGACTGAATCAGGAGGGGGTGAGCGGGAACTAGTCGCAACATGGCTTAAGTCTAACCATGATATATCTATGTCTCTTGATGAGGCGCTAAAAGGTGCTCAAGAGATCATTATGGAGGCGTTGTCTATGAATAGTGATCTGTTAAAAAAAGGACGGGCCATGCTATTGGATAAAGGGGAGTTAATCAGTAAGGTCATTCGAGGTAAGCAAAAAATAGGGGATAAATATAAAGGCTATTTTGATTATCAGGAGCCGATTAAGAAAGTACCTCCCCACCGTTTATTAGCGCTTTTTCGTGGTAAAAAGGAGTCGATGTTAAAATTGGGGGTTCGATATTCAGAAGTAGGGTTAGAGAAAGAGGTTCCTTCATGGCTGAATATTCCTACATTAAATAATCTCTTTTCTACATCCGTGTCCTCTTCTTCCCCTTTAACAAAACGTCAGCGTGACTATTTAACGCTTGCTTGGCAAACTAAGTTATTCTCAAAGTTAGAAGCGGATGTCTTGTCTGAATTAAAGGAGCGCGCTGAATCAGGGGCGATAAAGGTATTTTCCGATAACCTCAAGGATTTACTAATGTCAGCGCCAGCGGGGGCGTGTCGTGTATTAGGGGTGGATCCAGGTTTTCGCAACGGCGTGAAACTGGCGGTCATTGATGAGTTGGCTCAGGTAAAAGCATCGACTGTGATTTACCCTTTTTCATCAGATAAGCAAGCGCAGGCAGCCAGAGACACTTTACGGTCGTTACTGGAAAGATATCAGATAAATTGGTTGGCGATCGGTAATGGAACCGCCTCTAGAGAAACGGAGGTTTTTTGTGCTGATTTAATTAAATCAGAAAAACTAGACTGTAAAACGGTTGTTGTGAGTGAAGCGGGTGCGTCGGTTTACTCGGCGTCTGAAGTGGCAATCGCCGAGTTTCCGGATCTAGATGTGACGATCCGAGGGGCTATCTCGATAGCCAGGCGCTTTCAGGACCCTTTGGCGGAATTGGTTAAGATTGAGCCTCAGGCGATAGGAGTGGGTCAGTATCAACATGATGTAAAGCCCAGCCAGCTAGCGAAGTCGTTGAGCGCAGTGGTAGAGGATTGTGTTAATAAAGTGGGGGTCGACGTGAATCTGGCTTCAGCCTCCTTACTGTCTTATGTCTCTGGCTTAAGTGCTCGATTGGCGCAAAATATCGTCGACTATCGTGCCCAAAAGGGCCGTATTGAATCCCGTCATGAGTTGTTAAGCATCAAAGGGATTGGTGAGAAGTGTTTTGAGCAATGTGCAGGATTTATCAGAGTGTTGAATGGCAAAGAGCCATTGGACGCATCCGCCGTGCATCCTGAGTCGTATTATGTGGTGAAGCAAATGGCTACTCGACTTGGGGTGAAAGCCAGCGAGCTAATGAGAAATAGCGCATTGCTAAATCAGTTCAAAAGCGAACCAGACTTTGCGACTCAAGTGGGAAGTTATACCTTTACAGATATTCTGGATGAACTGTCAAAGCCAGGGCGAGATCCTCGGCCTGAGTTTCGCTATGCGGCCTTTGATCATAGTGTTCAGAGTATGAATGACTTACACGAGGGGATGACGCTTGAGGGGGTTGTGACCAACGTGGCGGCGTTTGGAGCCTTTGTGGATGTTGGCGTGCATCAAGATGGATTGGTACATATATCGCAACTAGCGGATCGTTTTGTCAAAGATCCAAGGGAGGTGGTTCGAGTGGGAGATATCATTAAGGTTGTGGTCTTAGAGGTGGATGTGTCGAGAAAACGGATCAGCCTAAAGGCTCAAGGAGTATAAGCTATTAATCTTCTTGGATGCTAGTTGATCCAATGGATAGATTAGATAGTCTAATGGAAATGAAAAAGCCCATAATGTGTACCCTGTTTAATAGGAATACGCTTTATGGGCTTTGGCTTTGTTTCATAGGAGAATGCTAAACGATAGCGTTGCGATTATACCGCTTCAGCAATATGGGCTTTAGCTTTGCTAAAGGCTTCTTCACCGGGCTCGCCAAGTGCTTGACCGCCGGCAACAAAGGTGTTTTTCACGTTCAAGCCGATAAAACCTAAGAAGGTTTGGATATGAGGAACTTGATGGTCGGCAGGTGTATCTGCTAAGAAGCTGCCGCTTGCTGCAAAAACATAAGCATCTTTGTTAACAAGCCCAACTGGGCCAGTTTCTGTGTATTTAAAAGTGCGACCAGCACGTGCAATGTAGTCAAAATAAGCTTTCAAAGTCGATGGAATGCCGAAGTTGTACATTGGTGCAGAAACGATCACGATATCAGCGGCTTCTAGCTCTTCAATTAACTCGTCACCAATGGAAACAATGGCTTTTTGCTCTGGGCTGCGATCCGCTTCTGGCGTGAAAAGAGCGCCAAGTGTTTCACCTGTAAAATGTGGTAAAGGGTTAGCGCTCACATCGCGAGACACAACTTTTCCCTCGGGGTTTTTCGCTAACCACTTTTCAACAAATTCATTGGCCAGTTGGCGAGATTTTGAGTTGTCACCAGAAGCACTAGAGTCAATACGTAATAAAGTCGGCATTATTTACTCTCCAATTATCATTAATGGGATTATTTTGTCCCGTGAGTTTATTAATGAGGTTATAATAAAGACAGTTTATTCGATAAGAAAGCGCATTATTTAGCGGATAGTGATCGAAAAATACGATATATTAATCACGTTATTTGTCTAATAATGCTTCTAGAAAGTCAAAAGAGAGAACACTATTGAAAGCCCCAAGAGTGACATTAGAGCAATGGCGTGTTTTGCAAGCGGTTGTCGATAAAGGCGGCTTTGCGCAAGCGGCTGAAGCCTTGCATAAAAGCCAATCATCAGTGAGTTATACGGTGGCCCGTCTTCAGGAACAACTTGGTTACCCTTTACTGATTATCGAAGGGCGTAAAGCAAAATTAACCGAGCGGGGAGAGGTCTTATTACGACGATCGCGGCACTTAATCCAAGAAGCGGTGGATTTGGAGGAATTAGCGAAAACCTTAGGACAAGGCTGGGAACCAGAATTAGAAGTGGTTGTCGATCAAGTCTTTCCAACTCCCGCATTATTAAGAGCATTGCGAGCATTTGAGCCACAAAGTCAAGGGACTTTGGTGCAATTGAAAGAGGTGGTGTTAAGTGGTGGTATAGAGGCGCTTAAACAGGGGCATCCAGACCTAGTGCTAAGTAGTATTGTGCCCAAAGGCTACCTTGCTGATCCCATTGTGGAAGTCGAATTGATGGCGGTTGTAGCAGCGGATCATCCCTTGAATCAAGAAACACTTCCTATTAATAATGAGCGACTCAGTCAAGAGCTGCAACTGGTTATTCGTGATTCAGCAGTAGAAAGCTCGGTGGATGCGGGCTGGCTTGGAACCGACCGCCGTTGGACGGTTTCCAGTGTGCAATCCGCATTGGAAATTGTCTCAAGTGGCGTCGGCTTTGCTTGGTTGCCAAAAGCGGATATTAGCGATGCGTTGCAAAGCGGCAAGCTGAAACGATTAAATCTTGTTTCAGGGAGCGAACGTACTTTTTATGTGTATGCTATTTTTGGTAAAGGAGAGCGCACTGGCCCCGCAGCAAGATTGTTCGTTGAGCTTCTTCAGAAGGAATGTAATCGTTGCCCAAGTGTAAAATAAAATGCCACCTGTTTTAGGTTGCATCTAGGAGTACACGGAGCATTTATTTTACTTTGTTGACTTCTTACTGATAACCATTTGGATTTTTGCTTTGCCAGTTCCATGCATCATGGCACATATCTTCCAAAGATAACTCTACTTGCCAATTTAATTCACTTTTGGCTTTTGTTGCATCAGCATAAAATTCAGCAATATCACCTTCGCGTCTTGGGGCAATCTGGTAGCATATCTTTTTAGCTGCGGCCTTTTCAAATGCTTTTACCACATCTAAAACGCTATAACCCTTACCTGCACCAAGATTATAGGCTTCAATGCTTGGTGTTTGGTTGTGTGCTAGCTTTTTGATGGCTTTGATATGGCCTAATGCTAAATCAACTACATGAATATAATCGCGTACCCCTGTACCGTCATGGGTCGGGTAATCGCCCCCAAATATATTTAATTTGTCGCGTTTGCCTATCGCAACTTGAGTAATAAACGGCATTAGATTGTTTGGGATGCCGTTAGGATCCTCACCCATTAACCCGCTAGGATGAGCTCCAACAGGATTGAAATAACGCAGCAATGAAATATTCCATCTAGAATCCGCTTTAAATGCATCCTGAAGGAACTGTTCTATCATTACTTTTGTCCGGCCATATGGGCTGGTTGAGCTTAAAGGAAAATGTTCGATATAGGGAATGGGGTTGTTTTCCCCATAAACAGTTGCTGATGAACTAAATACCAAATCAAAGACATGATGCTTTTGCATTATGTCGAGAAGAACTAGCGTTCCAGTGAGATTGTTATGATAGTAACTCAGGGGGATTTTTGTTGACTCACCAACGGCCTTTAATCCCGCAAAATGGATAACCGCATCGATAGGATGTTTTTGAAAAACGTTTTCTAAGTTTGGCTTATCTAACAAGTCTAGTTTATAAAAAGTGACTTTCTTGCTAGTGATTTGTGCGATCCGCTCCAATGCAAGAGGGCTTGAATTACAAAGATTATCGACAACAACTACTTCGTAACCTTGTTGTAGTAGTTCAACACAGGTGTGGCTTCCTATGAACCCTGCACCGCCTGTTACCAGTACGCACTTCATCATTTAATCCTTGTCTTCTTTATGATAAGGGGATTTTACATAAAGCAGCACAGCAATGCTATTTGTCTAAGCTGTAATAGATTTGTTAAAAGGTGTTATTTTAATAGTTGTCATAAAAAAAATGACAATTCAACTTGAGCAAAAAAGAGAGTCACTGTTTAATGGTCACAATTCTTTCATCTATCTGTAGAAGATGCTAATAAATAAGGACGCACATGACGCTTGATATTGCTATTTTAGCTGCTGGTAAAGGCAGCCGAATGAAGTCTAACCTACCAAAAGTACTGCATAAAATAGCAGGCACTCCTATGATTCAGCATGTTTTGAATACCGCTAAAGAGCTACCAGGAGCCAAATTACATCTTATTGTTGGGCATGAAGGAGAAAAAGTTTCTGCTGAATGTCAAAAATTTTCGGCCAATATTGTTTGGCAAAATAATCCACAAGGCACGGGTGATGCATTGCGTCGAGTGGCGCCTCATTTGCAGGTCGGCGGATCGACTTTGACCCTATACGGTGATGTACCCTTAATACAGGCAAGCACACTAAACGCCATGACGGCGTTGTCTTCTCCTAATACATTGGTTTTACTCACGATAAAACTTAAAAATCCAACGGGCTATGGTCGAATTGTTCGTAATGACCAAGAGCAAGTGGTTGCCATTGTCGAACAAAAAGACGCTTCTGCTAAAGAGTTGCTAATCAATGAAGTGAATACGGGGATCTTATTGGCGCCTAATAATCATCTACAAAAATGGCTAGCAGCGTTGAGCAACAATAATGCCCAAGGAGAGTATTATCTAACTGATATTATTGCCATGGCCGCGCAAGATGGCGTAGAGATTGTTACTGTTCACCCCGAAAACGAAGCAGAGGTTTCTGGTGTCAATGATAGAATTCAGCTAGCGGCCCTCGAACGAGAATGGCAACAGCATCACGCAAGAGTGTTGATGGAAAATGGTGTCACTTTGTTAGATCCAGCGCGAATTGATATTCGTGGTGAACTCAGCGCGGGGCAGGATGTGATTATCGACATCAACTGTATTTTCGAAGGCAATGTTGTCTTGGGCGATAATGTAGAGATTGGTGCTAACTGTCATCTAAAAGATTGTCAAATTGGTGATGGCACCATTCTAAAAAGCCATACGTTGATTGAAGACAGTGTTATTGGCAAACAATGTGATATTGGACCTTTTGCGCGCTTGCGTCCCGGTACTCAGCTTGCAGATAAAGCTAAAATTGGTAACTTTGTCGAAACCAAAAAAGCCATCATTGGTGAGGGAAGCAAGGTTAACCATTTAAGTTATATTGGTGATACGCGCATGGGGGCTGGGGTCAATGTGGGAGCAGGAACCATCACCTGTAATTATGATGGCATACATAAACATTTGACCCAAGTCGCTGATAATGTCTTTATTGGTTCCAATTCCTCATTAGTAGCGCCCGTAAGTATAGGTGAAGGAGCCACCGTGGCGGCAGGCTCAACGATCACACGCGATGTTGGAGCGAATCAGCTAGTGTTAGCCAGAAGCCGACAAACACAAAAAGACAATTGGATTCGCGCTGCTAAAAAATCTTAACCAAAATGCATTGTGTCTAAAATATTTTAACTGAAATGTCTAAGCCTATAAGTCTTAGCTATTTGTCTCTATTTAATAATATCAAGCTCTTCTTTATAAAGTAGCTTGATAAGTCGTTGAAAGGATTTATCCATGTGTGGAATTGTTGGCGCGATTGCTCGCCGTAATGTATCAAAAATTTTAATCGAAGGGTTAAGCCGACTAGAATACCGTGGCTATGACTCCTCAGGTATCGCTATTAACAATGGTAATGGTGTGTTTGCACACCGAGCTGTAGGCAAAGTACAAGCCCTCAAGGATAAGTTCGATGTTGAGCCGCTGGATGGTAAATTGGGCATTGCTCATACTCGTTGGGCAACCCACGGTAAACCCACGGAGGCGAATGCCCATCCACATTTCTCGGGCGATCATTTAGCCTTAGTGCATAACGGTATTATTGAAAACCACGAGCCACTGCGCCGTGACCTCAAAGCCAAAGGTTATCAGTTTAAATCTGAAACAGATACGGAAGTCATTGTACATCTTATTGATGATGCTTTAAAAACAGGACCCGACTTGCTTAAAGCTGTGCAAAAGACCCTTGCGAAGCTGGAAGGTGCGTTCGCTATTGCGGTGGTAAGCAGTAAAGATGAAGAACGTTTTATTGCTGCTCGCAAAGGTAGTCCATTAGTTGTCGGTGTAGGAATCGAAGAAAATTTTGTGGCATCTGATCAGTTGGCGTTATTGCATGTGACCGACCAGTTTATATTTCTAGAAGAAGGGGATGTGGTTGAGGTGGCACGCGATGCGGTGACCATTTATGATCAAAGTGGTGCAGTGCAAGATCGCCCTATCAGTGTTTTTAATCACAATGTTGATGCTACCGACAAAGGGGAATTTCGTCACTATATGATGAAAGAGATCTATGAACAGCCCAAAGTGATTGCGGCTTGCTTAGAAGGTCGAATTAGCGAGTCAAAGGTCCTAACCAGTTGTTTTGGTGCGGATTCTGGCTTTTTGAAAGAGGTAGAAAATGTTCATATCGTCGCTTGCGGCACCAGTTATCATGCTGGATTGGTTGCCAAATATTGGCTTGAGGATTTGGCTGGCGTGCCTTGCAGTGTGGAAGTTGCTAGCGAATATCGCTATCGCAAAGTGGCGGTGCCTAAAAATACGCTGTTTTTAACCTTGTCTCAGTCCGGTGAAACGGCCGATACATTGGCGGCATTACGCATGGCAAAAACACTTGGTTATTTGACGACTCTCGCCATTTGTAATGTGCCTTCTAGTACGCTGGTGCGTGAATCGGCGCTTACATTGCTAACCAATGCTGGCGCTGAAATTGGGGTGGCATCAACCAAGGCCTTTACCACACAATTAACCGCATTGTTGATTACTAGTGTGGCGATCTCTGTGGAAAATAGTTTGTCTGCAGAAAAAGAAAAAGCCTTAGTGCAAGCTATGCGCTCATTGCCTAGCTATGTTAGTGCGGCGTTGCAAGAAGATGCCCATATCAAAAAAATTGCCGATCGCTTTGCTAATAAACACAATGCTTTATTTCTTGGTCGCGGTGCTATGTTTCCTATTGCTTTAGAGGGAGCTTTAAAACTGAAGGAAATCTCTTATATCCACGCGGAAGCCTACCCTGCTGGTGAATTAAAGCATGGCCCATTGGCTTTGGTTGATGAGAATATGCCCATCATAACCATGGTACCCCATAACGATATGTTAGATAAGCTAAAATCTAACCTTCAAGAAGTGGCTGCCCGAGGTGGTGAGCTTTACGTCTTTGCAGACAAAGATACCGAGCTAAATAATGAAGAAAACATTACCTTTACGGAAGTGCCTAAGGTCGAAAGTATCTTAGAGCCGATAGTACATACCATCCCTCTGCAGCTATTGTCTTACCATGTTGCCGTTGTAAAAGGTACAGATGTAGATCAACCAAGAAACTTGGCAAAATCCGTAACTGTTGAATAATCGGCGCCTGTAGGTCGGCATATATACTGTTAGAAGGAATCCCGAAGATGGTTAAGCCTGACGCAATGGGTATTTGTCAGGCTTAACCCTAAGCTGCAGTTAGTGGAGTAGTGATTGTTTGTAGGGTGCCATGAGTTGTTGTAATACACCCAGATAGCTTAAGTGGTATGGACCCACTTTTGTAGACATCTCATAGCTATATAATAATAGGTAAAAATGAGGTGAATTATGAGTGGCAAACGTTATACCGATGAGTTCAAAATTGAAGCCGTTAAACAAGTCACTGAGCGCGGCTACAAGATTGCAGAAGTGGCTGAGCGACTTGGCGTTAGCTACAAAAGTATGCATGATTGGATTGTCCGATACAGCAAGCCTGAAGCGAGCAGAAAAATGGAAGATTCAGCTCAGTCAGAGATTCAGCGGCTCAAAGCTGAGCTTAAACGGGTGACCGAAGAGAGGGACATTCTAAAGGAGGCCGCCGTGTACTTTGCCGGGGAGTCAAAGAAAAGTACACGTTCATAAAATCACGGCTCCACGACTATTCTATTGCTGTCTTGTGTCGAACAATACAAGTCCATAGGAGCGGTTTTTACGCTTGGCTGGATTGTCCAAAAAGTCGACGAGAGCAAGAAGATGATGAACTTGCCATCAATATTTAAATGTATTGGCTTGAGAGTGGTTGTGTTTAA
Source organism: Marinomonas sp. 63XJN7_7_ISO-PGPR-S23-202 (assembly GCF_056173505.1). Lineage (NCBI taxonomy): Bacteria > Pseudomonadati > Pseudomonadota > Gammaproteobacteria > Oceanospirillales > Oceanospirillaceae > Marinomonas > Marinomonas sp. 63XJN7_7_ISO-PGPR-S23-202. Next base: position 657,815 of record NZ_CM149677.1, read on the forward strand.
GAAGCCTTTGACTTGCTTAATCGCCTTTGTCATTCGTTTGTATTGTTTGGCATGCCCATAGCGTCCAATCTTTGGCATTAACTCATGGCAGGCTTTGTCATAGTTTTGTCTTAGCGTGATAGCGAGGTCTTTTGCCACTTGAGTGAGTTGCTGTCGTGCCTTGTTGTAGAGTTTGGCATCGGTTGGGAAGGTGATGCTTTTTTCTTGTACCGTGGTATCAACAATCACACGCTTTAGACTCGCAGGCTTGATCGCTTTTAGCTTTAGTCCTGCTTGTATTGTCTGAGTAAGCAGCCATTCACAGCCTTCTTCTCCTAACCGTTTTCGCCATTTAACAAGACTGGTTGGATGGCACGGGAAGTCATGTTGAAAAAAGGTTTCGCCGCAAAAGTATTGGTAATAAGGCGATTCAAGCCATTGCTCTAAGACCATTTCATCAGACAAATTATACAAATGCTGTAAATACAGTAGCCCTACCATCAAGCGAGTCGGCAGAGCAGCGGCTCCAACCGTCGCGAAATGCGTCCCCAATTCGGTATCCAACCGATCCCAATCCAGCACTTTAGCCAACCGAACGAGTGTATGGTTGGGGTTAATAATATCAATTAGCTGAGGTCGGAATAAATCCTTCTGCGGATCTTGCTTTGTTTGACGAGGCTTCATAAAAACTCACAGATTCTGCAACTTTTTGGGGCTAAAGCGCCATTATTGGCGAGATTCTAATCCTTAGCATTATACAAAATACATTGCATTTCAATAGGTTGAGAGTTTTTTGGGGACGACTACTTAAAGCGTGGAAAGGCAAGATTTGAGTATAAAAAACGTGGTCGAGAAAAAAGCTCATTTGGCAGTCTAACCAAAGCACAAGAAGCTCGAATTCGGCAAGAAATCACTGATAAAATGCCTGATCAATGCAGGCTGAATTTTGCTTTGTTGACACGTCGTACGATCCAACAGCTTATCAAGCAATTGTGGGGGAAAGATATGCCCATTAGAGCCATTGGAGACTATCTAAAGCGCTGGGGATTTACCCCACAAAAGCCACTGAAAAAAGCCTATGAGCAAAACCCTCGAAAAGTGTCCAAATGGCTTGGGGAAGAGTACCCCTTGATCAAGGAAAGGGCGAAGAATGAAGGGGCAGAGATACATTGGGGTGATGAAACGGACCTTCGTAATGATAGTTAGCATGGACGAAGTTTTGCTCCTAAAGGCAAGGCACCAGTCCAAGTGATTCCAGCAAAGCATTGCCGAATCAATATGATTTCTACTATCACAAACCAAGGAACAGTACTCTTTATGACCTATGCTGACAACATGACAGCAAAAGTACTCATTCACTTTATGAAGCGATTGATCTTAACCTCTAAGAAAAAGGTATTTCTGATACTCGATAACCTTCGAGTACATCATGCAAAATTAGTAAAAGAGTGGTTAGCCAAGCCAAAAATCAAAGAGCAAATAGAAGTCTTTTATTTACCTGCCTACTCACCTGAACTCAATCCAGATGAGTATCTCGACTGTGATTTAAAGGCAGGTGTGCATACAGGTGATGCGCCAAAGAATGAAAAGGTTTTAAAGGATAGAGTGGTCTCTCATATGAGGGGGTTGCAGAAGAGTCCGAATCGAATCAAAAAGTACTTTAAACACAATTCAATCCATTATGCTGCATAGAAGATATAAATATCCGCCGGGTTAATAGTTGTCGGCTAAATCATACAAGTTCGGTGTGCATTGTTGGAAGGTATCCCGACAATAATTTATCCCCACAAACACTGTTAGACCAAAGTTTAACCTTGTCAGTAAAGCAACCATAATCTAAAATTCTCTATCTCTCTGTTTGCATAATTTAATGCTTTCCACTAGTATCGTTCAACAGATGAACATGTTTGTCAATCAAGTTAAAGTATCGTCTGTCTTGGTTGCGAGCTGGGGTAGGCCGTAGGCTATTTATGTTAACAGATGAATATCGCTATAAAATTCTTAAAGAGTTACAGCAAGATCCTGAAATTAGTCAACGGGAGCTTGCCAAGCGACTAAATATAAGCCTTGGCAAAGCTAATTTTTGCTTAAAAGCCTTAATCGAAAAAGGCTTGGTAAAAGCCGACAACTTTAAACACAGTACCAACAAAATTGGCTACCTATACCTACTGACACCAAAAGGCATAGAAGAAAAAGTCACCCTGACACAGCGTTTTCTACTACGAAAATTAAAAGAACACGAAGCCCTAGAAAAAGAAATAGAACAACTACGACAAGAAGTGAAAACGTAGGCCGGATGAACCAAAACACGGGTGATAAATACAACCACCTCGTAGGTCAGATTAGCCGAGGCAGGAGGTGTGACCTAACGGTAAGAACAAAATTATGTTAAATTTATTGGATAGAAAATGAAGAAAATTGCAGTAATTGGTTTAGGTTACGTAGGTTTACCTCTAGCAGTGGAATTCGGTAAACAGCAACCTGTTGTGGGTTTTGATATTAATCAAGCACGTATTGATGAATTGCTATCTGGTAAAGACTCAACATTAGAAGTTAGTCATGGTGAGTTAATTGAAGCGGTAAATCTAGCGTATTCTGCCAATGTAGAGGATTTAAAAGATTGCCAGATCTACATTGTTACTGTGCCTACACCAATTGATGAACATAAGCAGCCAGATCTTACGCCATTGGTTAAAGCTAGTGAGGTGTTGGGTCGGGTTGTATCAAAAGGCGATATCATTATTTACGAATCGACGGTCTATCCAGGAGCTACAGAGAAAGTTTGTATTCCTGTGGTTGAGCGAGCTTCAGGACTTAAATTCAATAAAGACTTTTTTGCTGGCTATTCACCAGAGCGAATTAACCCTGGTGATAAGAAGCACCGCGTTACTAATATTTTAAAAGTAACGTCAGGTTCAACACTAGAGATTGCAGAAGAAGTTGATCAACTTTATCGCTCTATTATTACTGCTGGTACATACAAAGCTACCTCTATTCGCGTTGCTGAAGCCGCAAAGGTCATAGAAAATACACAGCGTGACGTCAATATTGCCCTGATTAATGAGTTGTCTATTATTTTTAATAAGTTAGGCATAGATACACTTGAGGTACTTGAAGCGGCAGGTACAAAGTGGAATTTCTTACCATTTCGTCCGGGTTTAGTAGGCGGTCACTGCATTGGTGTTGATCCCTATTATCTTACACATAAAGCCCAATCCGTTGGTTACCACCCTGAAATGATTCTTGCTGGTCGCCGTTTAAACGATGGCATGGGGCAATATGTAGTATCTCAGCTAGTCAAGCAAATGCTCAAAAAACGCATACATGTTGAAGGTGCTAAAGTTCTTGTCATGGGCTTAACCTTCAAAGAAAACTGCCCAGACCTTCGAAACACAAAAGTGGTAGACATTGTGCAAGAGCTGAAAGAGTTTGGCGTTGAGTCTGATGTATATGATCCATGGGTGAGTGCTAAAGAAGCACAGCATGAATATGGTATCACCCCAATAGTAACTCCAGAAAATGGTCAATATGATGCAGTTATTATTGCTGTCGCACATGATGAGTTTAAAAAAATGGGTGCTACAGGAATAAGGCAGTTAACTCAACCAAATGGCGTTATATATGATTTAAAATATGTGCTTTCTGCAAAAGAAGCAGATATTCGCTTGTAATAATAAATTTTAGAAAAAATGATATTGTTAGAAGATTAAATAAGGCTAGATTTATGTCCCGTTACAATGAAGTGAAAGATCAACTACGTATCAATTGTAAAACATGGTTAATTACTGGTGTTGCTGGTTTTATTGGATCAAATATTTTGGAACACTTATTAAAGCTTAATCAAATAGTGATTGGTTTAGATAACTTTTCAACGGGCCATCAGCGCAATCTAGACGAAGTTAAAAACTTGGTTACCAATGAGCAGTGGCAAGGTTTTACCTTTATAGAAGGTGATATTCGCAATTATAAAGATTGCGAAGTAGCTATGGTAGGCGTTGATTACGTATTGCATCAGGCGGCTCTGGGTTCCGTGCCTCGTTCTATCGCTGACCCTCTTACGACAAACGCGGCCAATATCACTGGTTTTCTAAATATGCTTCAAGCAGCAAAAGAAGCAAATGTGAAAAGCTTTACTTATGCGGCAAGCAGTTCAACGTATGGAGATCATCCAGCTCTGCCAAAAGTGGAAGAAAACATAGGTAATCCGCTATCGCCTTATGCAGTGACGAAGTATGTTAACGAACTATATTCAGGGGTTTACGCTCGTACTTATGGCTTTAAAACAATTGGTTTACGCTATTTTAATGTTTTTGGCCAACGTCAAGACCCCAACGGTGCTTATGCTGCTGTTATTCCAAAATGGAGCGCTTCCATGATCCAAGGCGAAGATGTTTATATTAATGGTGATGGTGAAACTAGTCGTGATTTTTGTTTCATAGAAAACACGGTACAGATGAATATCTTAGCAGCTACAGCACCTGATGAAACTAAGGATCAGGTTTATAATGTTGCTGTCGGTGATAGAACAACGCTTAATGAACTCTATAAAGCTATACAAATAGCACTGAAAGAAAATGGAATAAACGTTGCATTTGAGCCTATTTATCGAGACTTTAGGGCCGGTGACGTTCGTCATTCTCAGGCTGATATTGAAAAAGCGAAAACCAAATTGGGTTATTCACCTGAATTTCATATTCTAGACGGTATAAATAAAGCAATGCCTTGGTATAAAAAGTTTTTTTTAAAATGAGAATATTAGTAACAGTCGGCTTGGGCTTCAATGGCTCGCTTTTATCTGTAATATTATCTAGTATTCCATGATAGTGATATTAATCTGGATAAGTTGACCCATGCAGGTAGCCTAGAATTTCTCAAGTGTAGTCCCGAAATGAGCACTATACCTTTGAGTAAGTAGATGTGTTTGACATGAATAAGTTAGGTCATGTTTTTAGTTTATCGGCCCCGATGTGGCGATGCTCTTGATCGCTCTATAACTGGCCTAAAAACTCAAAGGCTTTTATCTTTGATCTATCTCCCAAAATAATTTAATAGCTGGAGCACCAATGAAAGCAGTCATCTTAGCGGGTGGTTTAGGAACACGATTAAGTGAAGAGACCTCTGTAAAGCCAAAACCAATGGTTGAAATCGGAGGAAAACCAATTTTGTGGCATATTATGAAACAATACTCTGAACATGGTATTAATGATTTCATCATTTGTTGTGGCTATAAGGGATATATGATTAAAGAGTATTTTGCAAACTACTTCTTACATATGTCTGATGTCACATTTGATATGAAAGAAAATAATATGAAAGTTCATCGTAAACGTGCAGAAGCTTGGACTGTTACATTAGTAGATACTGGTGATAACTCTATGACGGGGGGGCGTTTAGGTCGAGTTAAAGATCATCTTAAAGATGAAGAAATATTTTGCTTTACGTATGGCGATGGTGTCGCAGATATTGATATTACTAAAACGATAGAGTTTCACAAAGCGCATGGTAAAAAAGCAACACTAACTGCCACTTTCCCCCCCGGCCGTTTTGGTGCATTAGATACTAGCGCAGGGCAAGTAAATAGTTTTAAAGAAAAGCCCAAAGGGGATGGGGCAATGATCAATGGTGGTTTTTTTGTTCTTTCACCTGAGGTACTTAAGTACATAGATGGTGATAGCACTGTATGGGAACAATATCCATTGAACCAGCTTGCTGAGGAGGGGGAGTTGATGGCTTATGAACATCACGGCTTCTGGCAACCAATGGATACATTGAGAGATAAAATTTATCTCGAAAACCTGTGGCAAGAGGGTAAAGCGCCTTGGAAAATTTGGGAATAAGAAACATGTTTAATGATGTTTATAAAAATAAGACAGTATTAGTAACTGGTCATACTGGTTTCAAAGGTTCTTGGCTAACGGCATGGCTACTAAAACTTGGAGCTCATGTTGTAGGAGTGTCAGATAAAATTCCAACTTTACCTTCAATGTTTAAAGAACTCAATTTGGAGAAAAAAATTGATCACTACTTCTGTGATATACGTAATCTTGATTCATTAAAAGCAATTTTCATACAGCATAAACCAGACTTTGTTTTCCATCTTGCTGCTCAACCAATTGTGTCTATTTCGTACGCAGATCCTTTAGATACAATTACAACAAATGTTGTTGGTACAGCTAATGTAATGGAATGTCTACGGTACTTTACCCATGTTTGTACGGCTATAGTCATCACTTCAGATAAGTGTTATGAAAACATAGAATGGGAGTGGGGCTATAAAGAAACTGATGCTGTAGGTGGACGAGATATTTATAGTGGCTCTAAAGGGGCTGCGGAAGTTATCTTTCATGCTTATCAACAGTCATTTTTTAACAATGATAAAGTAAAAGTACGCTTAGCTACAGGGCGCGCTGGAAATGTTATTGGTGGTGGTGATTGGGCTAAGGATCGAATTGTTGTAGATTGCATGAAACAATGGTCAGAAGGTATTCCTGTTGAATTAAGAAGCCCAAGTGCAACACGTCCTTGGCAACATGTATTAGAGCCTCTCAGTGGTTACCTGCGATTAGGGCAAAAATTATCTGAGGATGAGGCCTTACACGGCGAGTCGTTCAACTTCGGCCCTAAGTCTGAACAAAATAGAACAGTTTTAAACTTATTGGCAGACTTAAGCCTCTATTGGGACTTTAAAGATCCTAAAGATGCTTATGCAGTAACAGAAAATATTCCTTTTCACGAGGCCGGGCTGTTGAAACTAAATTGTGACAAAGCATTATTTCACCTAAATTGGGAAGCCAATCTATATTACAAAGAGTGTGTCAGGTTAGTAAGTGAATGGTATTTCTCGTTCTATAAAGAAAATATAGATATGTTTGAACTGACTAATAAACAAATTCATGAGTATGAAACTTTAGCTGCACAAAGGTTATTAGCATGGACAATATAATTAAAAGGGAGAGTCTTACGGAATTGAAGCAGATTAAACACCCCCAAGGGGATATTTATCATGCGCTTAAGGCTAGCGAACACTCTTATGCTGGTTTTGGTGAGGCTTATTTTACGCAAATTTTTGAAGGCGAGACAAAGGGGTGGAAGAAACATACTCAAATGACGATGAACCTTATTGTGCCTGTTGGGGATGTAACTTTTTATATTTATGATGAAGCTAAAGCTGAAACCAGATCATATCGAATTAACCAAAGTAATTACTGTCGCCTTACAGTTCCTCCTGGGTATTGGATGGCCTTCAAAGGACATGCTCCGAGTATGAATTTGGTGTTGAATGTTTCTTCAATTGAGCATTGCCCAGAGGAGGCAGAAAATGTTGCGTTAAGCAAGTTTTTTCTGGATGCTTAGTGATGAAATTAGCACTAACGGGTACAAATGGGTTGCTTGGGAGCAGGATCAAGAAAATAGCGGTTTCTGAGGGTATAGAGATTCTGTCTCTTAGTAGGGCTGAATTGAGTCCTCACAATGGATTGGAATCTATAGTTAAATATTTGCAAGAAATTAAATCTGAAGTACTTGTGCACTGCGCAGCAAATACTGATGTTGAAAAGTGTGAAAAAGAACCAGAATTTTGTTACCGAGATAATACTTTACTTCCAGAATTACTTGCAATTGCATGTCGTATTATTGGTATTAAAATGGTATTTATCAGTAGCACTGGAATCTATGGTACACATAAAAAAACAGCTTACCATGAGTACGATCAAATACGACCGACAACAGTTCATCATAATTCTAAATGGCAAGCGGAAAAGCTAATACAAAGTCAACTCAATGATTGTCTTATTATACGTACTGGTTGGTTATTCGGTGGTGAGTGGGGAATGCCTAAAAATTTTGTAGCAAATAGGATTCGTGAGTGTATTGCCTCTAATGGTCAAATTAACTCAGATGTTACACAATATGGAAATCCAACTTTTGTTGATGATGTTGCAGATAGAATTTTAACACTAATAAAACTTAATCTATCGGGTGTATTTAATTGTGTCAATCGGGGTATTGCAAATAGGCATGACTATGTGAAAGAAATTGTACGATGTGCTGAACTGGATGTAAAGGTAATTGCTAGTGATTCTCCATTCAAGAGAGAGGCTAGGGTTTCTTTTAATGAGAGTGCGTGCAATTTTAAAATGGATGAGCTGGGTCTATCTCATATGCCAATTTGGAACGTTAGTTTAGCAGAATATATATGTAAACTAAAAGGTAACTGGTGATCATATAGGAAAGAGCACCAAGAATAACTCTCAAAGTCTAATTGGGTGAAGTTTTTTTGGGCGTTATCTTTAGAGAATTCGATTGGTCGCTTGATTGAAGAGATATTTTTGTTTCATTTTTTGGCGTAGCGATATATAAAACTTTTTGATATTAATTAAATGGTACTAATGCTAACTTACGAACGGTATATATAATTATGGCAATAAAATTGCTTGATCACATGATTTCAGTATTTTAAAAACATGTAATGAATAAAAAGTACAACCAAATTATCCTTAAGCATTTGGTAGATCCCCTTATAGCATATGTTTAATGTGTAAGGCTCTTATTAATCTAGTGTTCATGAAAATTATATTTAAATGACGATAGTTTAAATACAAACTAGATATGGAGCTCTGGTAGGGAATTTGCTTTTTTAATAAGCTTGTATTTTGTTAAAAATGCTATTTTGATGTCTGTTGCTTTGCAAAAAAATGGTGGTTTTTTAATGTAACAATCTAAAAATAATTAATATAGAAAATTGGGCTTTAAAGTTTTTTCGTCAAAGGTATTTGGTTACGAAAAAGGTTATTTAATGGGGGATTGGTGATTAAAATGTTTAGTAAATGGTATATGTTTTTTATTTTTTATAAAGATAATTATCTAAAATAAAAAAGCATTGAGACGTTTTTATATTCGAACTTTAGATAGCTAATGTAGTTTTTTTTAGTTATTTTTGACGAGGGTTTAAATAAAGTTTGACTGATTGATGCTATATCAGTTTTGTAAAAAAATGAAGATATTTATGTCTTTTAAAAAATGGAATACCAAATGCTAGATAAAGTATTAATTAGGAATATATCTTCTCTTTTCAGTATTAATATGGCTGGATATGTAATTCCTCTTATTACTCTCCCATTTTTGGTTAGGGTATTAGGGCCTAAGGGGTATGGTATATTAGTATTTTCAATTGCAATAATACAATATTTTCTAATTTTTGTCCGTTATGGGTTTGAATTGTCAATCACTCAAAAGATCGCAAAATTCAGTGATGATCAAGTGAGTATTAGTGAGGTTTTTTGGAATGTCATGGCAATTAGGATGATAGTATCATTAATTGGATTTTTTATACTAATACTACTTATAAATTTTATTGATTCATTTAAAGAAATATCAGATGTATTAATATACTCATATATTACTGTTTTTGGTACGGCGTTATTTCCTCAGTGGCTTTTCCAAGGCAAAGAAGAGTTGGGGATTATATCATTTTACAGGGTTATTATACAGATATGCTCAATTCCTTGTCTGTTCATATTTGTTAGAAGTGAAAGTGATATAAATACTGCTGCCTTGATAACGTCATTACCTTTTTTAATAATTGCGATAATTTCATTTTTTTTAATTACGAATAAAAAGTGGATTGTTTGGCGTTACCCTACATTTAAAGGCATGCTAACTGAAATAAAAGATGGGTGGCATTTATTTATATCTATGGCAGCAATAAATTTTTATACATCGAGCACAACGGTTTTACTTGGTTTTATTTCTGGTCCAATAAGTGTTGCTGTTTATGTATCATCAAATAAACTTATTAAAGCTGCTCAGGGGTTATATTCACCGATATCTGCTTCTTTTTACCCTAGAATTAATAGTAAGATGAATGAGGGAAAAGAAAAGGCTCTAGAAGTCATTAGATATTTATTAAAAATTCAAACGCTTGTAGCTTTTTCAGTTAGTGTTGCATTTTTTATATTTGCTCCGTTTATTGTTGATATTGTTTTTGGGTCTGGATATCAAAGAAGCATTCTAATTTTAAGGATTTTATGTTTTCTACCGATTATAATTAGCATTGCAGATGTTATGGCAAATCATGTTCTCTTAACATTTGGATATAAAAAAGAGTTTTCGCGTATTTATTTAAGTTCAGCAGTTTTGAGTGTGTTGATGTTAGTTCCAGCAATTTTCTATTTTGATGCTGAAGGTGCTGCGATTTCTGTGGTGATTATTGAAAGCTTAGTTACGTTGAGGATGTATAAGATGGTTGTTAATAAAGGGATTAGGGTTTTCAAAAACTGATAATTTACTTTAGAATATTGAAAATCCAAAAAAAATTAAATTTTTGATGTAGAATTAAAAAGTGGTTTTTAATATAGTGATTTAATAGAATCTATATTTTTAGTTTGTCAAGATAATATTGGAAGTATAAATTTAAATATCATTTTAGTGTTGTGAGGTTGTAACCATTTAGTCGGCCCTAAGTGATTCACAACCTATTAAAATACAATGTATTTTGTATAATGCTAAGGACTAAAATCTCGCCAATAATGGCGCTTTAGCCCCAAAAAGTTGCAGAATCTGTGAGTTTTTATGAAGCCTCGTCAAACAAAGCAAGATCCGCAGAAGGATTTATTCCGACCTCAGCTAATTGATATTATTAACCCCAACCATACACTCGTTCGGTTGGCTAAAGTGCTGGATTGGGATCGGTTGGAGCCGCTGCTCTGCCGACTCGCTTGATGGTAGGGCTACTGTATTTACAGCATTTGTATAATTTGTCTGATGAAATGGTCTTAGAGCAATGGCTTGAATCGCCTTATTACCAATACTTTTGCGGCGAAACCTTTTTTCAACATGACTTCCCGTGCCATCCAACCAGTCTTGTTAAATGGCGAAAACGGTTAGGAGAAGAAGGCTGTGAATGGCTGCTTACTCAGACAATACAAGCAGGACTAAAGCTAAAAGCGATCAAGCCTGCGAGTCTAAAGCGTGTGATTGTTGATACCACGGTACAAGAAAAAAGCATCACCTTCCCAACCGATGCCAAACTCTACAACAAGGCACGACAGCAACTCACTCAAGTGGCAAAAGACCTCGCTATCACGCTAAGACAAAACTATGACAAAGCCTGCCATGAGTTAATGCCAAAGATTGGACGCTATGGGCATGCCAAACAATACAAACGAATGACAAAGGCGATTAAGCAAGTCAAAGGCTTCTTAGGGCGGGTATTGCGGGACCTTGATAGACAAGTAAAACGACAAGGATTAACGCTCACCCAAAAGCAAGAAGACACTCTCAACCAAGCTTATCGATTACTCAAACAAACGCGTCAGAGTAAAAACAAACTCTACAGCCTGCATGAACCCAATGTGGACTGTATCTCCAAAGGCAAAGCGCATAAACGCTATGAGTTTGGTGTGAAAGCCAGTATCGCGGTGACGGCTAAAGAATCCTTCATTGTGGGCGCAAGAAGCTATCCAGGTAATCCTTATGATGGACATACCTTGAAAGATCAACTTCAACAAGTGGAAACCCTGACAGGAAAAAAACCGGAAACCTGTTTTGTTGACCGAGGGTATAAAGGATCGGGCGTGGAAGACATTAAAGTCTTGGTTACAGGTCAAAAACGCGGTGTGCCCAAGAAAGAGAAGCGCTGGATGGGAAGACGAAACAGTGTAGAACCCATCATCGGGCATCTAAAATCCGATGGAAAACTCAGACGATGCTTCTTAAAAGGCATACTAGGCGATGCGATGAACGTGCTCTTAAGCGCCTGTGGCCAGAACCTACGTAAGCTACTGAAGTGGCTTTATTGCGCCCCATATTTTGGGCCATTTTTAAGACGATTATGGCTGAAAATAATTTTTCCAACGGAAAGACCTAAAAATAGCATGGCGCTTCTTGCGTGAAACGCCATTATTCAGGGACGACCAATTATTGTTCGGCTAAAAAAAGAACAAAGCATGCTCTAGCCCTGCCCTTAAATCCTCATTCTTGCCGAATTCGAGCTTCTTGTGCTTTGATTAGATTGTCAAATGAGCTTTTTTCTCGACCACATTTTATACTCAAAGCTTGCTTTTCCACGTTTTAAGTAGTCTCTATACCAACGACCAACTGTGCCTGCATGGACGCCTGTCACTTCAAATATGTCTTTAAAAGAGAAGTCTTTTTCTCGCAGCATGACAACTTGCTTTCGTAGCCTAGTAAGTTTTCTTGTGTCTATTTTTTCGTTCATTCAGTGATTATATCAGATAATTTTAACCGCCGGGTTAATATAACTGGTGTAGGCCGCATCAATGTAACAATGGGATGCCACCCGACAAAGCTGAGGAGCAACCTAATTTACAGTCTGGAATTAGTTGACTACTACAGATTAGGATGATCGCGTCATTAGGAGACTTTTTAGGCCGAAAAAGAGGTGGTGAACCGGGGATGAAAATCGTATGGCAAGGTTTAGAGCGGTGTCAGAGCATGCTTTTAGGTGCTGAAACACTTCGAGAAGTATTAAAATGACTTATGGTTAATGGGATGACTTCAAGTGGCAAGATATCAGTGTTTCATTCTCCAGACGCTTACGTTATTATAGGCGTAGGATTTTGTGACTTTATTCTGAGCATAAAATAAGTCTAAACTAAAAATCGAGATTATTTGAATATGTATGGCTCGTTAGTTTCTTATTATACCCTGTGTATTTTTTTCGTAATAATATCTTTTTTATCGTCAAATAAGATATATCTTAATAAAATAGAGGTTATAGTCTTATCTATATTCCTTATTATTGTAATCGTTTTTCGCAGTCCAGAAATGCCAGATTACCATAATTATCTTATGTATTTTGAATCGACTAATTCAAATCAACATTTTAACTATCTAGAGCCAACAAAAGAATTTTTCAGATATGTTTCTAGTAACTTTTTGGTTTTTTTACTTATCTATGCAATAGTTGCTGTTTCAACAAATATGCTATATATATATAAATATTATAGATCTGGTTTGTTATATATTTTATCATATGTTGTTTTTTGTTTCGTTCTTCATGAAATGATACAAATAAGATTGGCAGCTGCTGTTGGTATTTTGTTTTTTTGCTTTCCTGCTGCAAGAGATAGAAATATTGTAAAGTTTTTTTTGATAATTTCAATTGCTGCATTATTTCATATTACGGCTTTGCTATTTAGTATAGTTTATTTTTATCGCAGTAGGGTGCCTTGGCTTTTTCTTTTTATATGTATTGCTCTTAGTTTCGCACTGTCTGGCATAGTGGCAAAACTTGTATATAGTTTTGCATCAATTTTAAATATAGATATATTATCTTTTTACGTAAGGCGTTATGAACCGGAAGGAGGGTTTAAGATAATTAATATATCGACATTATCTTGTTTTGTAATATTTTTCATACTTTTTTTAAATAAATCATATTTTAAAAAAAACAGCTTAGAGGTGATGTATGTACAAAGCCTTGCGACCGGTTTGGTGCTATTTCCTATATTTAGTGCTTTTTCTGGTGCAGTTTCATACCGAATACTTCAACTTTTTTCTGTGACTATTATTTTTCTTTTACCTTTGTTTTTTGACTTCTTTCCAAAAATTAAATTCTTTGGAAGGTTTGTTTTTCTATTGTTCTGTTTGTTTTATTTGTTTTTAAGTTTTGATACACTTTGGCTTAGAATGGAATTCGAAAGTGTATTTTAAATTTGTCAAATGGTTTTTTAAATGAGGCTAGATTTTTGATGTTGATTACCTGTTTGTTTTAGTTTGACTCTAGGGTTTTTATGACCCGAGTGTGTTATAATAAAAAGATTAATCAAAAACAGAAAAATTCTGTGATGTCCGTATATGGCTTTTTAGGTATATGATGAAAATATTAATGATTGGTGTTGCTTCAATGGATACTGGTGGCATAGAAAACTATCTCATGTCAATATACAGAAACACAACTATACCAAAAGAAAATATCGATTTTTTAGTGCATACAAATAAAATTGGTTGTTTAGAGAGTGAAATTGCTAGTAACGGTAGTATTATATATAAGTTACCGAGACTACGGTCATATCCTATAAATTATGTAATTCAATTATATAAAATAATAAAAAATAATTACGATATAGTTCATAGGCATTCAACTGGGTCTATCATGTGGATTGATTTGTTAGTCGCTAAGTTTGCGGGGTGTCGAATAAGGATTGCTCATTCCCATAATTCGGATTGGGAACACAGACTGATACATTTTATAGGTAGGCCATTACTTAACTTGATATCTAACTACAAGTTGGCTTGCGGAATCAAGGCTGGTAAATGGATGTATGGAGAAAACAAGAAGTTTATTGTTAAAAAAAATTGTATTAATTTGCCAGTTTTCAAGTTTGACCCACAAGTAAGAGTGAGAAAACGAAATGAGTTGGGGATTGTTGAATCTGAAAAAGTTTTTGTTGTTATTGGAAGGTTAGTAAAAGAAAAAAATCATAAATTTTTGATTAAAGCAATTGTGGAAGCTTATAAAGCTAATAGGAATATGAAATTTTTGTTTATTGGTGATGGGCCATTATACCTTGAAATTGAGGGTTTAATAAGAAGTCTTGATGCTACTGATTATATTGAGCTTTTAGGGAATAGAAGTGATGTTCCTGAAATACTGAGTTCGGCTGATTTTTTATTGATGCCATCTATTTTTGAAGGGTTTCCTATATCGGCAATTGAAGCTCAATGTAATGGTTTATATTGTGTGATCTCGGACGAAGTAACTAGTGAAGTAAATATAGATGGAAATACTATTTTTATTCCATTGAAAACCAATTTATGGGTCGAGAATATTTTAAATCTTTCTCAACTAGATGATAGTGAAAGATTTAATGCTCGTGCTGAAGCGTGGAAAATAATTCGGGATGAGGGATACTCTGAATATGATTCAGCAATTGATATGACAGAAATGTATTTGAAGGCGTACGAGGATGTTTGCTGTGAGAAATAAATTCATTTCAGTTTTGATGGCTACATATAATGGTGAATCATTTCTAGAAGAACAGTTGAAATCGATTTTAAATCAAACCCACTCGAATTTTGAATTGATAATTTGTGATGATATGTCAACTGATGGTACTTTCGAACTTCTTGAGAGTTATTCATTGATAGATAAAAGAATTCGAGTTTTACGAAACTCAGAAAATTTAGGATTTAAAAAAAACTTTGAAAAATTAATGTCGATGGCACAATATGATTTGTTTGCGTTTTCCGATCAAGATGATATTTGGCATGAATTACATTTAGAGAAACTCTTAAGCAATCTGGGAAATAAAGACTTGGTTTGTGGTAATAGTGTATTTATAGATAAAGACGGAAATTTTTTAGGGAAACCTGTTAGAAGCAAGAACTGTAACCTGCTTGTCGAAAATCAAGAAGATCTTGTTACACATTTGTGCCATTCTAATTTCATTCAAGGTGCAGCATTAATGGTTCGAAAAAGCTTAGTTGACGAAGTTCTTCCAATTCCAGATGGAGTTAAGTTTCATGATTATTGGTTAGGAATAAACGCTGCAATTAGAAATGGTGTTTCATACACTTCAGATAATATACTCTATTACCGTGCTCATGGTAGAAATGCTACTAATTTAAATAAAGAGTCATTTTATTATCGAGTTTTTAAAGTTAAGAGTGATTACTCATTAAAAATTGAATTTCTAATAAATGTTATTGAGTTTAATAAAGGTAAGTGTATTAACTACTTAAGTAAATTGGATGAAGCTTTATTTTATTATAAGAGTTTACAGGAGAGAAAGAATTTTTTTTGTTCCTTAAAATATTTTTTCCGTAATTATAGAAGAATGTATTTAACTGATTCAAAGAGATTTTTGAGGCTTCTAAAGATTTTTGTTTTCAAATATTAAATTAAAATTAATAGGTGTGTTTTTTGTGGATTTTCTATGAATATTAAGTTTAGTATTATTATACCAGTGTATAGAACTGAAGAGTATTTAAAAGAGTGTATTAATAGTGTTTTGTCTCAAAGCTACTCCAATTTTGAGTTGATTTTGATTGATAATGGTGCTTCTTCATTATGTAAAGACATATATAAGGAATTTGAAAGTGACGATAGAGTTGTTGTAGAGGTTTTTGACGAAAATAAAGGTATATCTCGTGCCAGAAATTTGGGAATTAAAAGGTCTACAGGAGATTATCTTTTGTTTTTGGATAGCGATGATTTTTATGTAAATGAGAACGTATTGTCATCAATTAATAACCTTGTTTTTGAAAGGGAGGATGTCGAAGTCATATTGCTTCAAACTTTGCTTTATAATGATTTAGAAAAGAAATTTGTTGGGACTTTGTTAGAGTTTGATGAAAAAAAAATCAATGAAAAACCTTTGGTTTCGGCTATAGAATATTTAGTAAAAAGTAACAAGTATGTTTCATGTGCGTGGAACAAAGTCGTTCAGAAGGATTTTTTGATAAAAAATGATTTGTTTTTTCTTGATAACATTCGCGGTGAAGACGTTGAATGGTTTTTTCGCGTCATGAGTGTCTGTTGTAACTTTAAAAGCGTAGGTAATCATTGTTATGGAAATAGGTTAAGAACTAATTCGACTCAATCTGAGGGTTATACAGATAAGATTTGGTTAGATATTTACGGCTTTTTAAAAAAACACATGAAAGAAATCGACGGCTGTGATTTTTATATGTCATTGATTTTGGACGATTTGACCAAATTTTATTACATAATTCTTGCACAGTCTAACAGTCGAAATATTAGTCCGGAGCTATTCAATAAAATATCGAACTTGAGGAAATTTGAGTCAATAGCACATAGTTATAAAAATAAAATTTGTAAAATAATGGTTTCTATTTTAGGATTAAAAATAGCTTCTAAATTAATATATAAATATACTTTAAGAAAGAAATTTTAACTTATATTATCCTTTAAATGGAACTTATAGCTTTATTTTTTTTGAGGTGGGTATGAAAATTGCGCTGTTAGGTGATATAGGCTTATTTGGAGATTATTCTCTCTCCGAAGACAAGGGCTTAACAACTTCTTTGAAGAATATGTCTGATTTTTTGAGTCAGTTTGATCTTGTTGTAGGTAATTTAGAAACCCCTTTTAATTTGTCTAGTAAACCTTATGGTAGTAAATCTGCTTATATAAGTTCAAATCCAATTAATATAGAGTTGCTAAAATTTTTAAATATTACACATGTTAATCTATCTAATAATCATATTTATGATTATGGCTCTGATTCATATGATCTTACTAAGAATATTTTAGAGTCTGCTGGTATTGAATATTTTGGGATTGAGAATAAACAAGCTTTTGTATCAAAGGGGGAGGTTAAAATTGCTTTCAATGGGTTTTGTAATTATGATACTAACCCTTTGAATGTTACTTTCTCAGGCCGTAAGGGCATTAATGGACTAGATGTTAATTATGTTACTGAAATTTTCAAAAAAAATCATGCCAATGGTTATTTTAATGTGTTTAGCTTCCACTCGGGACAGGAGCATGTTAACTTCCCGAGCTATAATGATATAATTTTTGCAAGAAAACTTTCAGAAATTGCACCTTATGTATATTATGGACATCATCCTCATGTTATCCAGCCTTATGAATTAGTTAATTCGAGCTTGATTAACTATAGCCTTGGGAATTTTTGTTTTAGTGATGTGTATAATGATAAATCTGATAAACCTTTGGTTAAAATGTCAAGTAATAATCGTTGCGGCTTGATTTCAACTTTCGAACTGGGTTTTGACGGAGTTAAAAATTTAAATCAAATTCCAATCTTTATTTCTTTAGGTGATTTGATCTTAAATGATGATCGTGCAATGAAAGTTCTTAATGATTCTCAAACAGCGTTTGATGTACTTGTTGGTTCACGCAATGATTATAATGATATGAGAAATTCTTTACTCAATGATTATCTTTTAAAAAGAAAAAAACTTAGAAACCTTAAGTGGGTCTTAAGTCGTCTTTCCCTACGCTACGTAAAGCTTTATTTGAATTCAAAAAATAACAATAGAAATTACAAAAAACACTTCTTAAATAAATTAGGTTAAGGTATTTTATGTTTATTCCGATTAAAAAAATTTATGGTTTTTTGCCTAGAAAGATTCAAGATTTTGTTATTTCTCAATATGGAAAGTTGATTTTTAAACAACGTTACGGTGCTCGATACAAAGAGTCATATTCGAAGTATATAAATAAGGATTACTCTGATTCTTTAGCTAATGTTAATGAGCAGAACAAATTATTAAAAGAGTTTGTTAAATTTTCTGTCGAAAATTCTGCATTTTATAGGGATTTTTATAAGAATGTAGATGTTGAAAATTTTAACGGTTTATCTGACTTGCATCTATTACCTGTTTTAACAAAAGAAATGCTCCGTACTAATATCAACTCTATTCGTACAATTAAAAAGAATGATGGGGTAAGTTCTTTTACAGGTGGTACTACAGGAAAGTCTTTAGAAGTTGTTTTTACGTTAGATGATTTTCAAGAGCGTATGGCTTATTTAGATGCTTTCAAGTTTAGAGTTGGTGTTGAACCAATGAAAGCAAAAAAAGCAACTTTCAGTGGTAGAGAAATTATTAAGAATGTTACTGAGAATGTTTTTTGGCGAGATAATAAAGTTTACAATCAAAGGCTATATTCTACTTTTCATCTTAAACCAGAATATATCAAATTTTATGTATCCGACATGAACGATTATCAACCTGAAGTGATTAATGGTTTTGTTTCCGCCATATATGAAGTAAGCAAATGGATCTTAGAACACAATGTTGTTTTGACCTTTACTCCTAGTGCAATATTTACTACTTCTGAAACATTATTACCTCATCATAGGGCAACGATTGAGGGAGCTTTTAAATGTAAAATTTACAATCAATATGCCTCCGCTGAAGGGGCTCCATTTGTTACTGAGTGTGTAATGGGTGAACTGCACTATAATTTAGATACCGGTGTCATTGAAACACTAGCAGATACAAATTCTGTTTTGGTTACCTCATTTACATCACATGGAACCCCTCTTATTAGATATGATATAGGCGATCAAATTATTTTCAAAGATGGCTTTTGTAAATGTGGCTCAGCGCACCCTTTAGTAGATGAGATCTCAGGCAGAGCTGTTGACTTTTTGTATGGACTTAACGGTGAAAAAGTAAGTCTTAGTCATCTTGCCGACGTAATAAAAGGACTGCCAAATTGCGTTAGAAATATTCAATTTATCCAATCCTCTAAAGAGGATATAAATGTTTTAATTGAAATTGATGAAAATATTTATGAACGATCTCACGAACAAAAAATGCTTGATGCACTTCGGTTCAGATTTGGTGCCTCTACTAACTTCACTATTAGTGTGGTTGATAGTATTGAACGTGAAAAAAGTGGTAAATTTCGTTTAATAAAGCGCGAGTTTTAGTTGCTTTATTATTTAAAGAAACTTATTTATCTTCAATAATTATTTCTGTAAGTTAAAAAAATGAAAATAGTTTATATTGTAAATGTAGATTGGTTTTTTTTATCACATAGGTTGCCAATCGCCTTGAAATGTATTGAAGATGGTCATGAAGTGCACTTAATATGTAATTTTACTACAAAATTAGATGAGATAAAATTTTATGGTATCCATACTCATAATTTGCCGTTGAGTAGAAGTGGAACTTCTTTTTTTTCAGAGATAAATACACTTTACCGATTGAACAAGCTTGTATCATTAATACAGCCTGATGTTGTTCATGGTGTTACTATAAAAGGGGTAGTCTACGGAGGATTAGTATCTCGCTTTAATAAAATTACCGGAAGAGTTTTTTCTGTTTCAGGATTAGGTTATGTTTTTATTGATAAATCGATAAAAACACTTCTTTTAAAACCGTTTGTTTGCTTATTGTTTAAGCTTGCTTTTGGGGGGGGGGATAGAGTTAAAGTTATTTTCCAAAATGCTAGTGATAGGGATTTATTCTTACAGAAAAAAATTATTAATTCTAGTCAAGCTATTTTAATTAGGGGTTCTGGTGTAGATTTAGATAAGTTTGTTTTCGAAAAAGAACAGGTTGATACTAAAGTTGTCATGCTCGTTGCTCGTCTTTTGAAAGATAAAGGAGTAGTTGAATTTTGTAAGGTTTCAGAAAAATTCATGCACAACCCAAATGTAAGGTTCGTTATTGTCGGAGACATTGATGAAGGGAACCCTAATGCCGTAACAAGGCAAGAATTAAGCTATTATGTCAACAATAAATCGGTAGAGCATTGGAGTTATAGAAACGACATTCACTTAGTCATACCAAAATCAAATTTAATGGTTTTGCCTTCTTATCGTGAAGGTCTGCCTAAATCATTATTGGAAGCTGCTGCCTGTGGTCGAGCTGTTGTTACTACTGATGTACCTGGCTGTAGGGATGCGATAGAACCTAATACAGGTTTGTTAGTTCCCCCCAAAGATGTATTAAGTTTATTCAATGCAATAGAAGAGTTAATTTTTGACGACTTTCGTCGCCAACAAATGGGTAGAGCGGGAAGGTTATTAGCTGAATCTGAATTTAGCATTCATGATGTTGTAAAAAAGCATCTATCAATTTATTTA
Organism: Marinomonas sp. 63XJN7_7_ISO-PGPR-S23-202; assembly: GCF_056173505.1. Taxonomy (NCBI): domain Bacteria; kingdom Pseudomonadati; phylum Pseudomonadota; class Gammaproteobacteria; order Oceanospirillales; family Oceanospirillaceae; genus Marinomonas; species Marinomonas sp. 63XJN7_7_ISO-PGPR-S23-202. The sequence goes on from NZ_CM149677.1 coordinate 678,346, forward strand.
AATTTCTTTTAGTTATTTATATAGCTTCCCCCCCCCTGTGTCAGGATAGTTGTCGCCTCATTTGATATTATAAAACAGACAGGGGACGGTAAGTGAAAACCAGTGGATTACCAAAGACATTCAAGTGCCTTTAAAGAAGCCATTTAACAGAGTCGTCCCTGAATAATTTCCAACCTATTGAAATGCAATGCCTTTTGTATAATGCTAAGGACTAAAATCTCGCCAATAATGGCGCTTTAGCCCCAAAAAGTTGCAGAATCAGTGAGTTTTTATGAAGCCTCGTCAAACAAAGCAAGATCCGCAGAAGGATTTATTCCGACCTCAGCTAATCGATATTATTAACCCCAACCATGCACTCGTTCGGTTGGCTAAAGTGCTGGATTGGGATCGGTTGGATACCGAATTGGGGACGCATTTCGCGACGGTTGGCGCAGCGGCTCTGCCGACTCGTTTGATGGTAGGGCTACTATATTTACAGCATTTGTATAATTTGTCTGATGAAATGGCCTTAGAGCAATGTCTTGAGTCGCCTTACTACCAATACTTTTGCGGCGAAACCTTTTTTCAACATGACTTCCCGTGCCATCCAACCAGTCTTGTTAAATGGCGAAAACGGTTAGGAGAAGAAGGATGTGAATGGCTGCTTACTCAGACAATACAAGCAGGACTAAAGCTAAAAGCGATCAAGCCTGCGAGTCTAAAGCGTGTGATTGTTGATACCACGGTACAAGAAAAAAACATCACCTTCCCAACCGATGCCAAACCCTACAACAAGGCACGACAGCAACTCACTCAAGTGGCAAAAGACCTCGCTATCACACTAAGACAAACCTATGACAAAGCCTGTCATGAGTTAATGCCAAAGATTGGACGCTATGGGCATGCCAAACAATACAAACGAATGAGAAAGGCGATTAAGCAAGTTAAAGGCTTCTTAGGGCGGGTATTGCGGGACCTTGATAGACAAGTAAAACGACAAGGGTTAACGCTCACCCAAAAGCAAGAAGACACTCTCAACCAAGCTTATCGGTTACTAAAACAAACCCGCCAAAGCAAAAACAAACTCTACAGCTTGCATGAACCTAATGTGGACTGTATCTCCAAAGGCAAAGCGCATAAACGCTATGAGTTTGGTGTGAAAGCCAGTATCGCGGTGACGGCTAAAGAATCTTTTATTGTGGGCGCAAGAAGCTATCCAGGCAATCCTTATGATGGCCATACCTTGAAAGATCAACTTCAACAAGTGGAAACCCTGACAGGAAAAAACCGGAAACCTGTCTTGTTGACCGAGGATATAAAGGATCGGGCGTGGAAGACATTAAAGTCTTGGTTACAGGTCAAAAGCGCGGTGTGCCCAAGAAAGAGAAGCGCTGGATGGGACGAAGAAATAGTGTGGAGCCAATTATCGGTCATTTAAAATCCGATGGAAAACTCATACGATGCTTCTTAAAAGGCATACTAGGCGATGCGATTAACGTGCTCTTAAGCGCATGTGGCCAGAACCTACGTAAGCTACTGAAGTGGCTTTATTGCGTTCCATATTTTGGGCCATTTTTAAGACGATTATGGCTGAAAATAATTTTTCCAACGGAAAGACCTAAAAATAGCATGGCGCTTCTTGCGTGAAACGCCATTATTCAGGGACGACTACAGAGTCGTCCTTGAATAATTCTCAACCTATTGAAATACAATGTATTTTGTATGATGCTAAGGACTAAAATCTCGCCAATAATGGCGCTTTAGACCTAAAAAGTTGCAGAATCAGTGAGTTTTTTATGAAGCCTCGTCAAACAAAGCAAGATCCGCAGAAGGATTTATTCCGGCCTCAGCTAATCGATATTATTAACCCCAACCATGCACTCGTTCGGTTGGTTAAAGTTAAATTGCTGGATTGGGGGCGGTTGGATACCAAATTGGCAAGAGGAGCTGTTATAATGGTTTCGCCAAAAATCAAAATAACTGCTCCAAATGCTAAGGCTAACAGATGATAGCTGGACACTGCTGTCAAAAATCATGTCCCTAACGGGACGTGTTTATAACAAACCTGAACATAGAATGACCCTGGAAGGCATTTTATACCGCATGAGAACAAGTATTCCTTGGCGTGACTTGGCCAAAGAATTTGGTGCTTGGAACACGATATTTAGGCACTTCAATTCTAGGTCAAAAAAAAGGATTATTGATGGAGATTTTTCAGTTTCTTAACCGTTTAAATGATCCTGAATGGCTCTTTATTGACGCAAGTATTGTTAAAACTCATCGAGATGAAGCAAGTGTTAAAGCGCCGTTTGAGCAAGCGATAGGAAAAAGTCGAGGCGGTAACTCGACCAAATACATTTAGCGGTAGATAGTGGTGGCCTTCGTGTCTATTTTGAGTTATCCGGTGGCCAAGTACACGATATGTGTCACTGTGAATCCTTGATATCAGCGTCACCGGAAGCAAAGGTCGTGGTGGCTGACAAAGGGTACGATAGCTAGTCGCCCCTGAAAAACTCTCAACCTATTGAATCTAATGTGTTTTTATAAGATAGTTAATATCTAAATCTTGCTATAAATACGCCATAAGGCCCAAAAAGTTGCAGAACAGGTGAGTTTTATGAAGCCTCGTCAGACACAGACCATACCGCAAAAGGATTTATTCCAACCTCAGCTCGTTGACATCATTAACCCCAATCATCCTTTAGTTCGACTGGCTAAGATCATTGATTGGAAGCAATTGGACTCAACGCTTAGTGCCCATTTTTCAAGCGTTGGTGCGGCCGCGTTGCCAACGCGTCTTATGGCGGGATTGCTGTATTTGCAGCACTTGCATAATTTGTCTGATGAGCTGGTGCTAGAGCAATGGCTTGAATCGCCTTATTACCAATACTTTTGCGGCGAAACCTTTTTCCAGCACGACTTCCCGTGCCATCCAACCAGTCTTGTTAAATGGCGAAAACGGTTAGGAGAAGAAGGCTGTGAATGGCTGCTTACCCAGACGATACAAGCAGGATTGAAACTAAAAGTCATCAAACCAGCGAGCCTAAAACGAGTCGTGGTAGACACCACGGTACAAGAAAAAAACATCACCTTCCCAACCGATGCCAAGCTCTACAACAAGGCTAGAGAGCAGCTCACTCAGGTCGCCAAAGAACAAAACATCACGTTAAGACAAACCTACGACAAAGCCTGTCATGAGTTAATGCCAAAAATTGGACGCTATGGCCACGCCAAACAATATAAGCGGATGAGAAAAGCGATTAAGCAAGTCAAAGGCTTTTTAGGGCGAGTCCTGCGAGATGTTGATCGGCAAGTAAAACGACAAGGATTAACGCTCACTCAAAAGCAAGAAGACACACTCAACCAAGCCTATCGATTACTAAAACAAACTCGCCAGAGCAAAAACAAACTGTATAGCTTGCATGAACCTAATGTGGACTGCATATCCAAAGGCAAAGCGCATAAACGCTACGAATTTGGTGTAAAAGCGAGCATAGCCGTAACAGCAAAAGAATCCTTCATTGTGGGAGCCAGAAGCTATCCAGGTAATCCTTATGATGGCCATACCTTGAAAGATCAACTTCAACAAGTTGAAACCCTAACAGGAAAAAAACCGGAAACCTGTTTTGTTGATAGAGGGTATAAAGGATCGGGCGTAGACGATATTAAGGTGTTGGTTGCAGGTCAAAAACGTGGTGTACCAAAGAAAGAGAAGCCATGGATGGGAAGACGAAATAGCGTAGAACCCATCATAGGACACCTCAAATCAGATGGAAAACTCAGACGATGCTTCTTAAAAGGCGTACTAGGCGATGCGATTAACGTGATCTTAAGTGCCTGTGGTCAGAACCTACGTAAGCTACTGAAGTGGCTTTATTGTGCCCCATATTTTGGGCAATTTTTAAGGCGATTATGGCTGAAAATAACTTTTCTACTGGAAAGACCCAAAAATTGCATGGCGTTTCTTGCTTGAAACGCCATTATTCAGGGACGACTAGCTAAACATTAAGAGCGAGTATTCAGCACAGAGGTACTCAACATGTCATACAAAGAAAATGTAATAGCAAGCAAGGAAATGAGGATGTGGACTGGTGTTTATATCGTTATCGTCACTTGGTTGAAAATGCGTTTCTAAAAATCAAAAGGTATCGTGCGATTGCGACATGGTGCGATAAATTAGCTAGGAATTACCAAAGTGTCGTTGTATTGGCCTTTACGCTGATGTGGCTAACCATGTGAATTAATTGAAATATATACAAAAGATCAACACGGTCTAAGTTTTCTTGAGGTAATATAATGGTAAGAATGATTAGTGATATTATTGGATTTGGTAAACGGAATGGATAATAAACGAATTTTTATTACAGGTGGGTCTGGCTTTATTGGTACCGTGCTGCTATCTGTTTTACCTTCAAAGCAACTGTGCCTTTTTGGTCGTGAAGAATTGGATCTACCCGAAGCTGTTTTTGTAAAAGGGGAGATACAGAGAGATACTGACTATTTAAGGGCCTTTGATAATGTAAATATTGTTATCCACCTTGCCGCCCGTGTTCATGTCATGAATGACTCTTCCTCGGACCCTTTAGCTGAGTTTAGAGCTGTCAACACAGAAGGCACGTTAAACCTAGCTCGCCAAGCGGCAGAAGTTGGAGTGAAAAGGTTTATTTTTTTGAGTTCGATCAAGATAAACGGTGAATCCACGTCTGGTCTTCAGCCTTTTACAGCGTTTGATACGCGTAGGCCACAAGACCCTTATGGTCAGTCTAAGTCTGAAGCGGAAGAACAGCTGTTGGCGCTAGGTAAAGAAACAGGAATGGAGATTGTTATTATTCGACCACCTTTGGTCTATGGAGAAGGGGTAAAAGCCAATTTTGCTTCTTTGATGCGATTGGTTGGCAAAGGTTTGCCCTTACCATTTCGCGCGATCAATGAAAATAAACGTAGCTTGGTTTCTGTGTATAATTTGGTGGATTTGATTAAGGTCTGTATCGATCACCCCAACGTGGCAAACCAAGTATTTTTAGTGTCTGATGACGATGATATGTCGACCGCTCGTATGGTAGCTTTAATGGCCAAAGTTCAGGGTAAAGCAAATTTGTCATTTCCTGTGCCTGTGTGGTGTTTTAAACTAGCGGGTAAGCTGTTTAAAAAAGACGCCGTGGTCGATCGCTTAGTTGGGTCTTTGCAACTGGACATTGAACATACGAAAAATACGTTAGGCTGGGAGCCGCCTTATTCCGTCGAGCATGGTTTTGCATTGGCAGCGAAAAAGAAAGATTAAAAATTGGATGAAGTGAATGATTAGGTTATTGGATTTGGTGTTTTCTCTGTTGGGCTTGGTGTGTGGCTCTCCGGTGTTGTTGGTGATTTATCTGATTGGCTTATTTGACACGGGGTCGCCTATTTTCCGACAAGAGCGCGTAGGGCGTAACAAAAAGCCGTTTGTTTTAGTGAAGTTTCGTACCATGTCGATGGACACTGCTTCCGTGGCGAGTCATTTGGCGTCTACGACTTCTATTACTAAGCTAGGTGGCTTTTTACGGCGTACTAAACTGGATGAATTGCCGCAATTGTGGAATGTGCTAAAAGGTGAAATGAGCTTAGTTGGTCCACGCCCTAATTTGTATAACCAAGATGAGCTTATTACCGAAAGAGATAAGCTAGGTGTGTACAACGTGCGTCCTGGTATTACTGGCTTGGCACAGGTTAATGAGATCGATATGTCGACGCCTGAGCTGTTGGCGGAAACTGATGCGAAGATGATAAAGAATTTGTCTTTGCCGTTGTATTTTTTTTATATCATCAAGACGGTAAGGGGGAGTGGGTCTGGTGATCGGGTGAAAGGGTAGTTTTTGCGAAATTGGCGTAAAGTGTTTTCACTAACGTTTTGTCGGTCTAAAGGCTGATCTACCAAAAATACGCTGTTGTCTGGCTAAAGCCGCGACCTACAGGTGATTTTGTGTTGCTTGTTTTTTTGAAGGCGCACATACAGGGTGCATGAGATGGTTAAAAAATTTGATTTGATTTGGGCTATACCGCGTTTTTATAAACGTCTGATAAGCTTATTTGTTGATTCTACTTTCGTTTTTATCGCTTTTACAGTGGCTTATTGGGTTCGCTTGGGGGAGTTTAAAGCGTTCCCTTCTTTGCAAATTTGGCTTGTCTTATGTGGTACTGTTTTTATCACGTTAATGGCCAACGTTAAGTTAGGATTATATCGAGCTGTTCTTCGTTACCTAACGTTTCATGCATTCAGTGCCATTCTATTTGGTTCAATTATTTCGTCTCTTAGTATTACATCACTTGCGTACTTTTTTAATGCTCCTATTCCTCGTACTGTACCTATAATTTACTTCCCTTTTTTTGTTCTTTTGTGTGGTGGTTCACGTTTGTTGTTTCGTGCGCTTTTGGTGCAGATTCCGAAAAATGGTTCAGAGGCAGTTTTGGTCTTCGGAGCTGGATCAACGGGTCGCCAGCTTGCCTTGGCGTTGCGTCAAGCGTCTGGTTATAAAGTAAAAGGCTTTATCGATCAAGATTCGTCACTAGTTGATACTATCATACAAGGTGTGCCTGTTTTCCATGTTGATAAGATGGCAAGTTTGATAGAAAAACATAATGTTGAAAAAGTCTTGTTGGCTATTCCCAGAGCCAGTCGCTCAGAGCGTAAAAAGATTATTGATCAGTTACTGCCATTTTCAGTAGAGGTGCTGACCGTACCTGATTTTGACGATATTGTGACTGGTAAAGCCAAGGTCAATGAGTTGCAAGATGTTGCTGTTGATGATTTGTTGGGACGAGATATAGTCGAGCCTGATGTTAGCTTAATGAGAGCTAATATCACTGATAAAGTTGTTATGGTAACAGGAGCTGGTGGCTCTATTGGTGCTGAGCTGTGTCGGCAAATAATAAAGCATAAGCCACTTACACTGGTTTTGTTGGAATTATCTGAGTTTGCTGTTTATCAAATTGATAAAGAGCTGATGGAAACGCTAAAGACGTTTTCTTTTGACGTTAAGGTTGTTCCATTGATCGGATCTGTTCAAGATCAAGCTCGCCTTACTTCTATTATGACAGCATTTTCTGTAAAAACCGTCTACCATGCGGCTGCCTATAAACATGTACCTTTAGTTGAGTACAATGTTATTGAAGGAGTACGTAATAATGTGTTTGGGACTTATCGCTGTGCTAGAGCAGCGATTGAGTCTGGCGTTGACTCTTTTGTGCTTATTTCAACGGATAAGGCCGTTCGTCCAACCAATGTCATGGGGGCGACAAAGCGTATGGCAGAGTTGAGCTTACAAGCTTTAGCTGATGAAGAAGCAGGAAAAGCTGACAAGCAAAAAAAGTTCACTTGTTTTTCTATGGTGCGCTTTGGTAATGTGCTTGGCTCTTCTGGTTCAGTTATCCCTGTTTTTAAAAAACAAATCTTAAATAATCAACCTATAACGGTTACTCATCCAGATATTATTCGTTACTTTATGACTATTCCTGAGGCGGCTCAGCTTGTTATCCAAGCTGGTTCTATGGGTAAAGGGGGGGATGTGTTTGTTTTGGATATGGGAGAGCCTGTTAAAATTGTTGATCTTGCTGAAAATCTTATTCGTTTATCTGGGCTAGAGGTGAAATCTGACTCCAATCCAAATGGTGATATCGAAATCCAATATACAGGGTTGCGGCCAGGAGAAAAGCTTTTCGAAGAGCTGTTGATTGGGGATAATGTGCAAAAAACCTACCATGAGCGTATTATGACAGCTAATGAACGTTTTTTGCCGCTGTCAGATTTGACTTGTACTTTGGATTCCCTAAGTGAGGCTTGTGATGTTTTTGATCAGACTTCTGTGCGGGATTTACTTATCAATGCGCCAACAGATTTTCATCCTACAGATGGCATTTGTGATTTAGTTTGGAAGGCAAAAAGTGTGTTAAATCAGAAAGAAAATAATCTCAAGGTTGTTCATCTGAAGTGATATTCAACTGAGTAGGCCGATATTGGCGAGTATATTGCCTCTATCGGCCAATATAGGCACGATTTGGCTGGGTGGTAACGAAGCAAACTCGTCACGGTTGCAGACCTCAATCATCGTCTGCCATTCTACCTCGCTCAGTTTGTTCGCTGGGGCGGGCCTTGTCGATGTGACTCTTCTATCCTCCCCAATAGAACCCTCTCTACACCAACGCTGTAACGTCCTGACCGATAATCCAATCACCTCGCAGGCAGGCTCTTGCCGTGCACCGGACGCCACCGCATGACGGATCCACTGCGAATACTTTTGCCTATCGGCCAGTGTGGTTAGCTGTCCTCTTTGTAAGCGTCTGGGGAATGACACCTTAATTTAGCTTTTCTCATTCTGCATAGTTGTGACTTTTGGAGGCACAACTATGTTCAACACCAGTGATTCTTTGCCTGTGATTCTGATCTGTGGGCCAACCGATATGCGTAAATCCATTGATGGCCTAACTTCGATTGTCGCCTACGATCTTGAGCAAGAGCTCTGCTCAGATAGACTGTTTGTCTTTTGTGGTCGAACACGCAATCGACTGAAAATTCTGCAGTGGTCTACCAATGGCTTTTGGTTGCATTATAAACGCTTGGAAAAAGGTGTGTTTTTATGGCCGGGAATAGAAGATGAGTCATTGTCTTTGCAAGTGTCCCCTAGACAGCTTCATTGGTTGTTGGATGGGCTACCGCTTCATCTCGATCAAGCTCATCCCAAAATAACCTATCGTTATCATGACAATTAATACTCTCATATGATTCTGGATGGTATAATCCATGTCATGATTAAAATGCCAAATAACTTACCTGATGACATTGATTTGCTTAAGAAAATGCTGCTTGAGCAAGCAGATCAATTGTCAGAAAAAGACACGCTGTTAGAAGAAAAAGACGCACAAATTTCTCAATGGAAAGCGAGCTACGAACGTCTCATACAGCAATGGCGTCTGGCCCAACATCGTCAGTTTGGTAAACGCACTGAAAAGAGTCCTGGTCAAGGTGAGTTGTTTGATGAGGCCGAATCCGTGGTGGTGAAGATGAGGACTCATCCAGTGAGTCTGACTCGTCAGCAGAGCAAGCCACTTCGCAAAAACGCCATCCACCTAAACGCAAGCCTTTACCAAAAGATCTTCCACGTAAAATGATTGAACTGGACTTATCCGAGGCGGAAAAGGTGTGTGACTGTTGCCAAGGGCCACTCCATCGTATAGGGGAAGACCGCTCGGAGCGGTTGGAATTTATTCCTGCGAAAATGACCGTGATTGAAACCGTTCGCCCCAAATATGGCTGCCGTCATTGCGAACAGAATGAGGTGAAGGTCTCGATCAAACAAGCTCCACAGACGCCCAGTCTTATCCCGAAGGGCATCGCCACAGCCAGTTTACTGAGTCAGGTTGTGACCAGTAAATATCAATTTGCGTTACCTCTGTATCGACAAGAAGCCCTTTTCAAACAATTAGGCATCGAACTGAATCGTAAAACCCTGTCGAGCTGGGTCCTCAAAAGCGCGGATGCGTTTGCCCCACTTGAAAGCGATCATGATGGAGCAACCCGCTCTTCATGCAGATGAAACCCCACTTAATGTTGTGAAAGAAGACCGAGATAAATGTTATATGTGGGTCTACTGCAGTGGCACGGATGGGCCAGACACGCCTCATCCCATGTATAAAACGCCATTGCGGCCTGTTGTGCTTTACGAGTTCCAAAAAAACACGCCAAGCGGAACACCCAAAACACTTCTTGAGTGGCTACTCTGGCTATCTGCAAGTCGATGGCTATGCAGGTTACGAACAAACCAAAACACAGCTCGTCGGATGCTGGGCTCACGCACGTCGGAAATTTATGGACATCGAGAAAAGCTTAGGAAAAAGCAAAGGGAAAACAGGCACGCACACAGTGGCACTTAACTGGATACAAAAACTCTATGCCATAGAGAGTAGAGCCGCACAGTGTGAAACAGCGGAAGAAGCCTTCGCTTATCGAAGAGAATACGCGATACCAGTACTTAACGACTTTAAAAAGTGGTTAGAGAAAACCGTGCAACACAAACCGCCAACAGACAAACTCACTGGTGCGTTAAACTACTGTCTCAATCAATGGGATAAACTCGTGCGTTACGTTGATGCCCCGTATCTTAATATCGACAACAACCGTGCCGAGCGCGCGATAAAGCCCTTCGTGATCGGACGCAAAAACTGGCTCTTCTCGAATACAGAGAACGGTGCGAAGGCCAGTGCCATGCTCTACAGCGTCATAGAAACGGCCAAAGCCAATGGAATAATCCCTTACGATTACCTCGTTAAGTTGTTTGAAGAACTGCCAATGCGCGAGAAAGAGGCGAATCTAGATGACTTACTGCCATGGAATGTGACATTCATATCAACAATAAAGCACACAGAATAAAAAGAGTAGGAATGAGTGAGGGAAGAAGATTCTCCGCCGCTTCCATGCGGCACTGAGTTCATCCTGAAGAAAGACAGCGCTCCCGTCCTAGGAGCGAAGATCACCCTGATCACTGTCTATACATAAACCGTAACATACTCACAGCCACAGTAAAGGGTAAAACGGAAAAACCTCATCACAGACTGATTTTTAGTGATACGTGTGGTTTGCCAGACGCTTACTCCTCTTTTTCCTCCCAATAGGCATCGAACTTTTTTCCCAGCACAAGTAACGCTGCACTTTCTGCTAACGCTTTCTCTTTTCTTCTCAGTTCTCGCTCTAACTCTTTAATGCGTTTTTTATCCGACTGTTGCTCAGCCGTGGTCTTTTTCTTCTCTTTCACTGTATTCCCAGCAATACAAGCTTGTTTCCACTGTTTTACTTGCTCAGGGTACAGGCCTTTCACACGGCAATGCTCATTAAGCTCCGCTTCAGACAAGACGGCGGTTTCAAGTACGACAGCAAACTTTTCTTCATTTGACCACTTATCTGATGAACTCACTTTTGACTCGCTAAATCCTGATGTGTTGAATTGCTTTTGCCAACTATACAGGGTAGAGAGCTTAATGCCTTCCTGTTCTGCAAACTCACGTCTCGACAACTGGCTTTGGTAGAGCTTCTGTAAGATGGCTTCTTTAAAGGCACTTGAATGTCTTTGGTAATCCACTGGTTTTCACTTACCGTCCCCTGTCTGTTTTACAATATCAAATGAGGCGACAACTATCCTGACACAGAGGGTTGCGCCTAAATTCGTGCTTGAAGAGTTGCGAAAAATAGTGATTGAGTGGCTGAAGATCATTTTTTTGAACGACAAAAAGTAAGTAAAGGTCTTGCAATAATGAAAGGCTTTTTTCATTTTTTGATTCGTCGTTTAGGTAAATTATAATATACTTAAATGAAGTGCTACCATCGTCTAAAAGAGTGAATATGATCCAAATTCTCCTCGCCACTTTCAACGGTGAAAAATACATCAAAGAGCAATTAGAGTCGCTTTTGTGCCAGACATTGGGCGATTGGCAAGTTCTCATTCATGATGATGGTTCAACAGATGACACTATAAGTATTGTGAAAAATTTTTGCCATAGTCATCCTCAAAAGTTTGAGTTGATGGATGGTGGAATTAGTTTTGCTAATTCTCGGGCTAATTTCGTGTACCTTTTATCCATGTCAACAGCGGATTACATTATGTTTTGTGATCAAGATGAGGTATGGCTTTCTGAGAAGATAGAGAAAATCTTTGTTGTAATGTGCCAAGCTGAAAACCGATATGGGTCAAATGTGCCAATTGTAGTCCATTCTGATTTAGAGGTTGTGGATCAAGAACTCAATCAAATTGCCCCCCCTCTATGTTTAACTATCAAGGATTGTATACTGATTGTCAGAGTCTTCTACAATGTCTCTCTAAAAACTCTGTAACGGGCTGCATAATGATGCTGAATTCCGCGCCTGGAGCGTTTCTTTGCCTATCTCTAGCCATGCTATAATGTATGATTGGTGGATTATTGTAGAAGTGGTTCAGGTGAGGGATGCATAGACTAGATTGGTGAGCCGTTGATCAAGTACAGACAGCATGGAAGCAATGCGGTGGGTGCTAAACGTAATGGGGTAGGGCAGTTAGTAAAACGTATCTTGACGTATGCTGTTAATAATGAAGTGAAATCTAAAATATGGCGTCAGGCTAAAGCGATAGATCCGTCAATTGGTCGTTTCAAGTTTTTTGTTACTAAATTATCGTTATCCATTAAAAGCTTATTCTAACTATTGGGCAGAAATAGATGAAATTTATAGTCACCGGCGGCGCCGGGTTTATTGGTAGTGCGGTGGTTCGCCACCTTTTGTCCGACACATCTCATAGTGTCGTAAATCTAGATAAATTAACCTATGCAGGCAATTTAGAATCTATTCCTGAAGAATTATGTTCGAATCGCTACTCATTTGAGCATGTTGATATTTGTGATGGCGCTGAGTTGGGTCGTGTGTTTGCTGAGCACCAACCTAATGTGGTGATGCACTTGGCGGCCGAAAGTCATGTGGATCGCTCTATCGATGGTCCAGGAGATTTTATTCAGACGAATATCGTTGGGACTTACGTGCTCCTTGAAGCGGCCCGTAAATACTGGATGGGCCTAGATAGGGTGGGTAAAGCTGCATTCCGTTTTCATCATATCTCGACTGATGAAGTATATGGGGACTTACCTCATCCTGATGAAGAACCTGGTGAACTGCCGTTATTTACCGAAACTACGTCTTATGCGCCTAGCTCTCCTTATTCCGCATCAAAGGCTAGTTCTGATCACCTCGTTAGAGCTTGGCTTCGAACTTATGGTCTTCCTACACTTGTCACTAATTGCTCAAACAATTACGGCCCTTATCATTTTCCTGAGAAATTAATTCCTCATATGATTCTTAGTGCCCTTGCTGGTAAGCCTCTTCCTGTTTATGGTGATGGTTCCCAAATTCGCGATTGGCTATTTGTTGAGGATCACGCCCGCGCATTGGTCAAGGTTGCGATAGAAGGGAAAATAGGTGAAACCTATAATATTGGTGGACATAATGAGAAACGTAACATTGATGTGGTCAGGACTCTTTGCTCGCTTCTTGAAGAGCTTGTTCCGCAAAAGCCGCAAGGTGTTCAGTGTTATAATGACTTAATTACTTATGTCAAGGACCGTCCAGGACATGATGTTCGTTATGCAATTGATGCTAAAAAAATTGAGAAAGAACTTGGTTGGAAGCCTGAAGAAACGTTTGAAACCGGCATGCGTAAGACGGTATGCTGGTACTTGAATAACCGTGGCTGGTGGGAACGAGTGCTGAGCGGGGATTACAAACTTGGACGTATTGGTGAAAAGGGTTAAGTACTTATTATGTCAGTAAATCGTAGGGGAATTATTCTTGCCGGAGGAAGTGGTTCCAGATTGCATCCTTTAACACTTTCAATGTCAAAACAATTGATGCCTGTCTATGATAAGCCGATGATTTATTATCCATTGTCGGTTCTTATGTTGTCAGGTATTCAAGAAATACTCATTATTACAACGCCAGAAGATCAGTCTGCTTTTATGCGTTTGCTAGGAGATGGAAGCCCTTTTGGGGTTAATCTTAGTTATGCTGCACAGCCTTCGCCTGATGGCTTAGCTCAGGCTTTTTTAATCGCTGAAGATTTTATTGGCGATGCCAGTGTTGCATTAGTGCTGGGCGATAATATCTTTTTTGGTCAGCACTTCTCAAATAAGTTAGAACAAGCGGTTAGCCAAGAGCGGGGGGCAACGGTATTTGGTTATCATGTTAATGATCCTGAGCGTTTTGGCGTAGTGGATTTTGACAATACCGGTAAAGCGAAGTCTATAGAAGAAAAGCCGTCTTCCCCTAAGTCCAATTATGCTGTAACAGGTTTATATTTCTATGATAACGATGTTGTAGACATAGCTAAGTATATTAAGCCCTCTGAAAGAGGAGAGCTAGAAATTACCGATGTTAATTTAGCTTATCTAAGTCGCGGAGATCTTCATGTATCCTTATTGGGACGAGGTTTTGCTTGGCTGGATACAGGAACGCATGATTCGTTATTAGAGGCGGGGCAATTTGTGCAAACAGTAGAGCATAGACAAGGGCTTAAAATTGCCTGTCTTGAAGAAATTGCTTACCGGCAAGGGTGGATAGATAAAGAAAAACTTATTGAATCAGGTCAAGCGCTAAAGAAAACAGGCTATGGACAATATCTTCTTAAAGTTGCTGATGGCTATAAATAATAGGTTTTAACAAATGATTGTAACTCAGACTAATGTCAATGATGTTGTTATTATTGATCCGCAGATTTTTGGGGATGATAGAGGGTTCTTCTTGGAGACATTCCAAGCCTCTCGTTATGAAGATATGGCAGGAATAACTTTATCTTTTGTTCAAGATAATCATTCTCGTTCCACTAAAAATGTTTTACGAGGCCTTCATTTCCAAAAAACAAAGCCGCAAGGGAAGCTCGTTCGGGTTGTTCGTGGCGAAGTTTTTGATGTGGCTGTTGATATCCGAAAAGGCTCCCCTACCTATGGTAAGTGGGCTGGTGTTATTTTAAGTGAAGCCAATAAGCGACAATTTTGGGTACCACCAGGCTTAGCTCATGGTTTTGTTGTGCTTTCTGAGTCGGCTGATTTTGAGTATAAATGTACAGACTATTATGATCCCAGTGATGAAGGGTGTCTTATTTGGAACGATCCTACTGTTGGAATAGATTGGCCTTTAATTGAGAATCCTATACTGTCTCCAAAAGACCAAATGGGTTTAAAATTTGAGCATTTATAAAGGTAAATCATGAGAGTTCTTTTAGTTGGAAAGAATGGTCAATTAGGACGTTGTTTCCAAGATGTTATGAAAGCAATACCTGATTACGAGTTATTTGCATTTGATTCAAATGAATTGAATATAACTAATAAGCAGCAGGTTTTCGATCGTTTTAAGGAAGTAGCTCCAGATATTATTGTTAATGCATCAGCTTATACGGCAGTCGATAAAGCGGAGTCTGAAGCTGCACTTGCTTTCTGTGTTAATGAACAAGGTGTTAAGTATCTTGTTGAGCAGGCTAATAAGCTTGATATTCCTCTGATACATGTTTCGACAGATTATGTATTTGATGGAAGTGGTATTACACCCTATAAAGCGACTGATGCCACAAACCCTCAAGGAGTTTATGGTGCCTCTAAACTTGCAGGGGAGTGTGCTATAACTGAGGAGTGTAATAAATATATTATTTTACGTACTTCGTGGGTATTTAGCGAATACGGTAATAATTTTGTTAAAACTATGCTTCGTCTTGCTAAAGAGCGAGATGCACTAAGTGTGGTGGCGGATCAGTATGGTTGTCCAACGTATGCTGGCGATATTGCTGTGACAATTCAGTTTTTATGTGAACAATATCAACTGCAAGGCAGTCTAGAGTGGGGGATCTATCACTATTGTGGTGATTTAGCCACAAGTTGGCATGGGTTTGCTAGGTCTATTTTTATTTTGGCGCAAAGGAAAGGTATACTTGATCAACTAATTTGTCTCTCTGCTATATCTTCGGAGAAATATCCAACTCCGGCAAAGCGGCCAGCATTTTCAGTTATGGATACTGCTGAGCTTTCGCGATTGGGAGTAACTACTCCCAACTGGTTAAATAGCCTTAATTATGTGCTGGATAAATTATCATAATGTCTGTCACTGTTATTATTCCAACCTATAATGGCGGTGCGCTCTGGAAACAATTGGCTCATTCATTAAAAATGTATGGTCCGCCTCGTTATTGCAAATGATATTTTCGATAACGAGGTTGGTTTGCGCTAATGTATTCGGAGTCGTTATTAGGCTTCGCCTCGCTCCACGATGAGATCTGCGCTAGATTGTCCTCAAAAAGCCCATAGCATTTTCTGCTGTTTTTTTATGTCAGGTTTTCAATCTAGACCGTGTTGATTTTTTATGTACATATTTCAATCAATCCACATGGGTAGCCACATCAGCGTAAAGGCCAATACAACAACACTTTGGTAATTCCTAGCTAATTTATCACACCGTGTCGCAATCGCACGATACTTTTTGCTTTTTAGAAACGCATTTTCAACCAAGTGACGATAACGATATAAACACCAGTCCACATCCTCATTTCCTTGCTTACTATTACATTTCTTGGTACGATATGTTGGGTGCTTATGTGCTGAATACTTGCTCTTAATGTTTGGTTATCGTACCCTTTGTCAGCCACCACGATCTTTGCTTCCGGTGACGCTGATATCAAGGACACATCGTGTACTTGGCCACCGGATAACTCAAAATAGACAGGAAGGCCGCCACTATCTACCGCTAAATGTATTTTTGTCGAGTTACAGCTTCGACTTTTTCCTATAGCTTGCTCAAACGGCGCTTTAACACTTGCTTCATCTCGATGAGTTTTAACAATACTTGTGTCAATAAAGAGCCATGGTATGGACCCACTTTTGTAGACATCTCATAGCTATATAATAATAGGTAAAAATGAGGTGAATTATGAGTGAAAAACGTTATACCGATGAGTTCAAAATTGAAGCCGTTAAACAAGTCACTGAGCGGGGCTATAAGATTGCAGAAGAGGCTGAGCGACTTGGCGTTAGTTACAAAAGTATGCATGATTGGATTGCCCGATACCCCCCTGTGTCAGGATAGTTGTCGCCTCATTTGATATTGTAAAACAGACAGGGGACGGTAAGTGAAAACCAGTGGATTACCAAAGACATTCAAGTGCCTTTAAAGAAGCCATCTTACAGAAGCTCTACCAAAGCCAGTTGTCGAGACGTGAGTTTGCAGAACAGGAAGGCATTAAGCTCTCTACCCTGTATAGTTGGCAAAAGCAATTCAACACATCAGGATTTAGCGAGTCAAAAGTGAGTTCATCAGATAAGTGGTCAAATGAAGAAAAGTTTGCTGTCGTACTTGAAACCGCCGTTTTGTCTGAAGCGGAGCTTAATGAGCATTGCCGTGTGAAAGGCCTGTACCCTGAGCAAGTAAAACAGTGGAAACAAGCTTGTATTGCTGGGAATACAGTGAAAGAGAAGAAAAAGACCACGGCTGAGCAACAGTCGGATAAAAAACGCATTAAAGAGTTAGAGCGAGAACTGAGAAGAAAAGAGAAAGCGTTAGCAGAAAGTGCAGCGTTACTTGTGCTGGGAAAAAAGTTCGATGCCTATTGGGAGGAAAAAGAGGACAGCTAATCACGCTGGCCGATAGGCAAAAGTATTCGCAGTGGATCCGTCATGCGGTCGAGTCCGGTGCACGGCAAGAGCCTGCCTGCGAGGTGATTGGATTATCGGCCAGGACGTTACAGCGTTGGTGTAGTGAAGGTTCTATTGGGGAGGATAGAAGAGTCACATCGACAAGGCCCGCCCCAGCGAACAAATTGAGCGAGGTAGAACGGCAGACGATAATTGAGGTCTGCAACCGTGACGAGTTTGCTTCGTTACCACCCAGCCAAATCGTGCCTATATTGGCCGATAGAGGTGAGTATATTGCCTCAGAATCCAGCTTTTATCGTCTCTTAAAAGCGGAAAATATGCTCCATCACAGAGGAAAAGCAGCACCAAGGAATGTCCATAAAAAGCCCACGAGCTACACGGCTAAAAAAGCCAATGAGGTGTGGAGTTGGGATATTAGCTATTTGCCAACCATGGTGATTGGTCTGCATTACTACCTGTACATGATAGAAGATATTTACAGTCGAAAAATAGTGGGTTGGGAAGTGCATCATCAAGAAACGGGAGAGCATGCCGCCGATTTATTGGAGCGCAGTGTCTGGGCGGAAAAATGCTTTAAAAACGACATCGTCTTACATTCAGATAACGGTGCGCCCATGAAGAGCTTAACGATGAGAGCGAAAATGTATGATCTTGGTGTTGTGACCTCTCGGAGTCGACCAAGGGTGAATAACGACAACCCGTACTCAGAATCGCTGTTTAGAACGGTGAAATATCACCCTAGATGGCCGTTAGAGGGGTTTAAAACCCTAGAAGAAGCGCGAGAGTGGATAAAAGAGTTCGTGTCTTGGTACAACAATGAGCATCTCCATAGTCGGATCCGGTTTGTTACGCCCAGCCAAAGACATGCTGGGCTTGATAAAGTGATATTGGCAAAGCGAGCGAACTTGTATCAGCAAAAAAGGAAAGAGCGCCCTGAGCGTTGGTCAAAAGCAGAAAGAAACTGGCAGCCAATAGATGATGTGGAATTAAATCCAGAGCAACACAAAGACGCTGCTTAATTATTTTAGGTGACAACTACCTTGAAAAACGCCGCTATAGTTAACTGATCAAATCGCCAAAAATGGCTCAATACGCCTGCAGATACTATTGCAATTGCGTCTAAAATTTTTAACGTAAAGCCTATAGACGTCCCGCATTCTTTTAGTGTTGATTTCGTAATCACTTTTTAAGTCCAAAACATAACTTTCCTAGTGCTCTGAATACTACCACAGTTGCTTAAGGTTAAAAGTATTTATGAAATAAAATTGTATTTGGGGCAGATGTTATATGCTTAAGTAAAAAAGCCACTTTCTTGAAAAAAAGTGGCTTTATGAATCAGATGAAAGTTAGCCCTTATTTACTTAGCTCCCTTTCTTCTCGTCCGCTTTTTTACTACCATCTTTTTTGGCTTCTGGTTTCACTATAGCATGAAGCTCAACCACAAACTTAAGCGCTGCATTAGGTGGGATAGGGCCTGTGCCACCTGGACCATAAGCAAGGTCTGCTGGGATGTACAGTTCGTATTTGGAACCGACTCTCATAAGTTGAAGACCTTCTGTCCAGCCAGGGATGACTTGGTTAAGAGGGAAGGTAATTGGTTCGCCGCGTTTGTAGGAACTATCAAAGACTTTGCCATTCATTAAGCTGCCTTGGTAATCCACTTTGACTGTGTCGGTGGCTTTGGGATGTGGGCCTTTCCCTTCCTTAATCACCTTATAAAGCAGGCCGTCTTTGGTTTTTTTCACACCTTTCTCTTTAGCGATTTTTTTCAACCAAGCTTCTGATTTCGCTTTGTCTTCGGCTGCGATTTTCTCTTTCTCTTTCTGTGCTTTTTCCATCTGCTCTTTCTGGAAGGCTTGGATGGTGGCAGCAATTTCTTGCTTGGTCATCTGTCCTTTTTTACCATCGTAACCGTCTTTGAAACCCTCAAAAAAGGCTTTCATGTCTAGATCTTTAAAATCTTGAGTCATTCGGCTACCAAACATATTGCCTATGCTGTAGCCCAGTTTCTGTTCTTTTGTCGTAATAGTGGTTGCGTTATTGTCTGCGTACGCGAAAGAAACAGAAGACATAACCAGCGCCGCAATGAGTGTTTTTTTCATAAAAAAGCGTTCCATTTAATTGTTTGTTTATCACTTGCTTCTAAAGCTTGGGTGATGTTTGACCTAGCCACGGATTAGATTTGCATGTCGCTTTATCGAGCATTGACTTTTTAGCATAGATTGACTTAGTAGCATAGCAAGAAGGCAAAACCAAGTGTGAATAATGCGCCTTGTGCTTGGTCAATCCAGATCCGATAGTACGTTTCTAACATAACCATGGGGTGTAACGCCAATGTTAAGCTAGAATCGTTCCCAAAGCGACCCCTTCACCTGTACACCTTGTTTTGCTAAAAGATAATTGAATCGACAAAGCACAAAACGTGTTTCGAGAATAATCTGCTCATGTCTTGTACGACAATGGGTTTTACAAAAGCATGACGCTGTTTGCTTATCCCGTTGACTTTACAATTGATGTTGACAATAAATTGACAATTATTTAAACCTCTCTTGCTTTAGCACGAGATTTTCGGCTGTTGTCTTATCGTTAGGTTGAGCAGTATTTGCTTTTTTAATGGGAAATACAAAGTTGGGGTGGGCCTATTACAGGCAGGAGCTAGCTGCCTATAAAAATGGGAATAAGTATGGGAACAAGGATGCTCATGATAAAACCACTGGCTATACAAACGGGAATGATTTGCGGGCCGTGGAATTTTCCTAACATAGGGAGGGTAAAGTCCATCGCGGTGGCGCCAGAATAGCCAACGGATAAGTGGCTGTTCCATTTAGCGAGAAAAGGAATCAACATTAACGCTAGAATTTCTCGGCTTAGGTCTAATAAAAATGCGGTCGTACCTAATACGGGATCGCCAAGCCCTGTGATCAGAATGCCTGATAAGCTGTACCAACCAAACCCAGAGACAACAGCCAGTCCTTGGTGCCAGTTAATATGGAGCAGTAGGGTGCTAACCCAGCCTGCAAGCAGTGTGCTTGCGATGGTGACACTCGCAATAATTAGACCCTGGCGATTGAGAAAGAGTTTTCTTAAGCGGTAGTTTCCTTGACGAAGCTGACAACCGATTAGAAATAGTAAAATATAAAGAAGAGCCGTGACGAGTTCATCAACACCTGTGAACCAGTGTTTTCCTATAAAACCTGCTGCAATCCCCGCAAAAACACATGTTAACGTGATGATGGCGTCTTTTATGGCCTGCCATTTACTTGCTTGAGGGAGGGTAGCTCTGTTGTTTTCATAGTGAGAATCAAGCTTTAGGCCGCTGAAATACAAAGCAATCAAGTTAAAACTAGAGACTAAAATAACTAAGATAAAGGCTTGATAACCTGCAATCAGAAGCTTTTCTGTTAAGTTGTCTAACGCACCAATGCTAAAGCCAATAAGTCCTAATATTAGGTAGACGAGTTGATTGAGACCTTTTGCCACTCGTTTTGCGTTGAAAAATCTAATATCTATCCAATAGCCGATCAGCAAAGCTGCTAATAAGGGTAATAAGGTTGTCAGAATGGCCATAGAGATATCGTCCTAAATAGGCTTTAAAAAACAAGATGTTGATTTTAAACGGGGTATTTTGTCGCGCTTAGTTGTTAAGAGCAAGGAGAAACGGCTGTTGCTGGTCTTTGTTGGATGAATCTGGGCCTATTCTTTTGTTGGGATGAATCCCGACCTACAGGGATAAACTTCGATCCGCAACGATGCAATACTTGCGGCTTAGTGTTAGATTAGCGCCTTTATTTTTGGCTAAGTCAAAATAGGCCTGTAGGGTGTTCTTATAAGCGCCTTAATGATAATCGGCGGTGATCTGTGGTTAAGCGTTTTCCTGTGTTAAAAGAAATTTTGCATTTATTATTTCCCATGGTGCTCACCATGACATTAGAGCTTTCCATTAGTGTGGTGGATACGGTGATGCTTGGGCATTATAGTGCATCGCATCTAGCTGCTGTTGGGCTTGCTTCAAGTTTATGGCTACCTGTTGGTTGCTTTTTGATTGGCGTGACTTTTGGTATTACCCCCTTAGTGACGAGGCATCTGCACGGCCGTCAGCCTAAGTTAGTGAATTTGTATATGTCACAAGCTGTTGGCCTGTCGGTCTGTTTAGGGGTTGTTGCGAGTTTGATTACTGTATTTTTTTTGCCTCATTTAGCGGGAATAATGGCCCCTCCGGGAGAAACTCGTGAGGTATCAATGGCCTATTTGCATCTTTTTGCCCCTGCTTTGCCTATGCTGGCCTTGATGACATCCTATAAAAATTTATTTGAAGCGGCTGGGCGTCCTGTTTTGCCACTGCTGATTGCCAGTATTGGTTTGATTCTGAATGTGTGTTTTAACTATGTGCTTATTTTTGGTCATTTAGGTTTTCCAGCCATGGGGGCGAGAGGGGCTGCTATTGCTTCTTGCTTGTCCCTGTATTTATCAGTTCTAAGCTTTGTGGTTTACGACCGTTTTTTGAATAAACGTCCTTTATTTACTCGTTTGGTTTGGCGTTATACCCGTCAGTTTTCTATCTTGTTGGGGGTCGGCGTGCCAGCGGGGTTGGCGTTTGCGTTTGAAGTTGGGTTGTTTTCGTCAATGACTTGGCTGATTGCTTCTTTTGGTGAGGTGGCGCTTGGCGCGGGTCAAGTCGTAATGTCTTATACTTCTTTCTTATTTACCCCTATGATGGCCATGAGTGCCGTGACGGCTATTGTCGTGGCTAAGGCAATGTCGAAAGAAGGCGTTGCTGGAGTAAAGCGTCGTATGAGAGTGATTGTGACGCTGGGGGTCGTTTATGTGGGTCTTTGCTTTGTTTTGACCCAAACATTCCGCGCAGCTATTCCGTATTTATACACGAATAATCAGGATGTTGTGGTATTAGCAGCCAGTATTTTGCTGATTTCTTCCTGCTATCAATTGCCAGATATGCTGCAAACGGTGTTTACTGGGGCGCTAAGAGGTTTTCGTGACACGCGCTCTTCGATGATTGCTTTTGGCGTATCCTTATTTGGCTTGAGTATGCCGTTAGGGTATTGGCTGTCACATTATAGCCCTTGGGCAAAGGTATTAACCGTGCGTGGCTTCTATCTTGGGTTGGCTGCGGGGCTGAGTCTTTTAGCAGTGATTTTGATCTGGCGTTTCCGTGTTGTATTAAAGCGTTACCAAGGTAAGCGTATTGCCTCTCCAAGAGAAGTAGCTTAACTCCACGGTGGATTTAGACAGTTCCCAGTTCACCTGGTAAGTGAGAGGAGTCGATGGTTCCCTCCCCTTATTTAAGGGGAGGGTTAGGGAGGGTTAGGGAGGGGTTAAAGGAGTTTCAGCGTTTTGTTTATTTTCTTGAATTTGTGCATGCCATATCAGCCCAAGCAGACCGCCAAAAATAACCTGTAGACAAAAAGCACCCGTCCAGAAGAAAAGATAGGACTCGAATAAATTCGCAATACTCCAAAAGCATAGAGCTGCCAATGTAAAATAGCCAACATCCTGTCTTAACAAGCCTTTTGATACCGCTTTCAGCATTTTTGTTAGTATCCAGCCAAGCCAGAGAAAGTAAAACGCAAGACCAATAAAGCCATAGTCAGTCAGAATAGATAAATAAGAGTTATGGAGATGTCCAAAATCCAGCTTGATATATTCTGGTATCCAGTTATTTTTATCTATAGCGATTGATTGACCTCTATTACCCCAGCCAAGTAATGGCTGTTCTTTAATTTTGGTTAAGGCGGCTTCCCATAAATGGATGCGAACCCCCACACTTGAATAAGGAATGTCTTTTAAGTTCCCTGATAGTATCTTTTCGATGATAGAAGATTCAGCGGTGGATCTATGTTCGACGACTGCTCCCATTGTCTTATAAGTTACTGCTCCCACAAGGAAGATTATTGTGGTCAGTATAGCGAACATTTTTTTATTGATTTTACTTTTGTTTTTATTTTTTGGGGATAGAAGGAAGTATAAAAACGAGATGGTTATACTGACAATGAGTGCTAACCAAGCAGCTCTTGTTTGCGCGGCAATCATGGTAAAAAGACAAAATAACAAGCAAGGCGCACACAGAACTAAAGAGTATTTTTTCCAGTAATATAGTCTAGGAGCGAAACAAATAAGTCCGATTAAAATAAAACCAAAGAATAAACTGGTATGTCCTGCATTTCTAAGGTGAAAATCGACTCTTCCGCCATGCCAGCCTCTCACTATTTCATGCCAGCCTCCGCCACCTAGCCATGGCGAAGCGAGTACCGTTAGGCTAGCTAGTCCCCAAAATAAAAACACTTTCTTTGGCGAGTCTTTTAGCCACCAAGCAATGGGAATGAACATAAAAATACGGGAGAGCCTATCTAATTTGGGATAAGGATCGACCCACTTCGGGTGGGCAAGATGAGCAAAGTACCAACTTAATAGAGGAATAATGACTGAGGCTAACAAAAGCAGCATGGGGATTTTGACATTCAGATCTTTACCGTATCGGTAGATAGCAAAAAAACCAAGCAATACCATTGGCAAGCCGACGGCGTTTGTTAATATGTCTGGGGCGTGAACTTTGGTTAAGGCATACAGGCATGCCAAAATAAAACCTATGATGGCAAGGTGGCTTCCTTGCTGTGTATGGTCGAGTCGTGTCATGAATTGCTTTAATTCCATCAGGGAGCAGCGTTACTGTGCTTTCAAAAAGCACGGATCATAGCGCAAAATATTCGCCCTTGCATTATTCTTCAGTGATTATATCTTGTATAGGCTATTTTTATTGTCTGAAGTGCTTACATCTCTTAATCAGGCTATCTAAGTCCAGTTGTAATTCTGTGTTGTCTGCCAATCGATTTATTTCCGCATTACGGTAATGATCATAGTTAAAGCCGACTTTTGGGTTTAGCCCTGCCCACGCCAGCAGTCTATTGAGCGCTTCTGGGTGATCGAAAATACCATGCAGATAGGTACCAATGATAGCTTTATCTTGTGATATGAAGCCGTCGGATTGTCCATTTTCTAGTTCGATCAGCGGAGTGGTGGGGTGATGAAATTGCGAATTACCACAATGGATTTCGTAACCTCTGACAGCTGTTTTTTCATCTAAAGCGATGAGTTTGCCTGTTTGTTGTTTTAGCTGTTTTTCTTTTTCGAGTCTGGTTTTCATGGGAATATAGCCCAGCCCCATGGATTCTGTGTCTTGGTGCTCATTTTCCAAACCATAGGGATCGTAGATGTTTTCCCCTAGCATTTGAAACCCTCCACAAATCCCCATGAGTTTACCACCATAGCGTAGGTGTTTTTGTAAATAATCTGGCCAGCCTTGTTGTCGTAAAAAGGCGAGGTCGCTTTGAACACTTTTGCTACCAGGAATAATTACCAGGTCGGCGGGAGGGATGGGGTTGTTTTCTTTGACCAATGTGACTTGTACTTCTGGATGAAGTTTTAATGCATCCCAATCCGTATGATTGCTGGTGCGAGGCATAATGGGGATCACAACGTTTAGTTTGGTTGTGTGGTGTTCTTTTATTGGGCTGTGAGCCACTGCGTCTTCCGATTCTAGATAAAAACCTTTTAGGTAAGGCAATACACCCAGTACGGGTTTGCCTGTTCGTTGTTCCAGCCAGTCCAGACCAGGCTGTAGTAAGCTAATGTCTCCTCGAAAGCGATTAATGACAAAGCCAATGACTCTATCTTGCTCACTTTGGCTTAATAGGTCTAGGGTGCCCACAAGATGAGCAAAGACCCCACCTTTATCAATATCCGCAATGATAATTACTGGGCAGTCGACGGCTTCGGCAAAGCCCATATTAGCAATATCGTGATCGCGAAGGTTGATTTCTGCTGGGCTGCCAGCCCCTTCAATAATAATGGCGTCGTACTGTTCAGCGAGGCGATAGTAGGAGTCTAAGGCAGCTTGTTTGGCGACATGCTTGTATTGGTGATAGCCCACCGCGTTCATATTACCAATGGCTTTACCCTGGATGATTACCTGAGCCCCCGTATCCGTATTGGGTTTGAGTAAGATCGGGTTCATATCTACATGGGGCTCGATGCCAGCCGCATAAGCCTGAACGGCTTGAGCACGACCAATTTCGTGGCCTTCTCGGGTCACCGCGCTGTTTAGTGCCATATTTTGTGGCTTGAAGGGGGCAACAGATAGGCCTCGTCGGGCCAATAAGCGGCATAATGCCGTGACAAGGGTGCTTTTCCCTGCATCGGAAGTGGTGCCTTGTACCATTAAATGGAAATTTGCCATGGAAGTGATCACGCTTAAAATCAATAAGATGCTAGAATTCTACTGGATCGGTGTCTTTTTTACTCTTACCTTTTTACAAGGCACACTTTTTTTAATATGAAACTTCTTATCATAGAATGATACATGATGACTTCTTTTTTATACTCTGTGTTTGATTTATTGGCATCCACATCGGGCATGCTGGTGGTGGCGTTGTTGCTTGATCGCTTAGTGGGAGAGCCTAAAAAATGGCATCCCTTGGTTGCATTTGGGCGCTGGGTCGATATTTGCCAAAGAGGGCTACAGTTGTCTTTAACAGATGCTGCTACTCGTCAACGCCAGGCAGGCGCGGTAGCTTGGTGCTGTGCGGTATTTCCCTTACTGATTGTGTTATTGGTTCTTATGTCTATCTTGCCCGATTGGTTGACCACTTTATTGTCCATTATGGTGTTGTATTTTTCCATCGGTTGGCAGAGTTTGCGTGAACATGCTCTGGCGATTGTTGAGCCTTTAAGCAGAGGGGATTTGCTTCAAGCTCGCCATGGAGTGAGTCGCATAGTGAGTCGTGATACCAACCAATTAAATGAAACGCAAGTGGCTAAGGCGAGTATTGAGTCCGTCTTAGAGAATGGTAGCGACGCGATTTTTGCGCCTATCTTTTGGTTCTTGGTGTTGGGTGTGCCAGGTGCGTTACTCTATCGTCTTGCCAATACTTTGGATGCCATGTGGGGGTATAAAACCGATACTCTTTTGCATTTTGGCTGGTTTGCTGCACGCTTCGACGATGTGATGAATTATATCCCAGCACGATTGGTTGTATTGACCTACGGTCTCTGTGGGCAATTTGGTTCCGCATGGCGCTGTTACCAAGAACAGGCTAGCTCTTGGAAAAGTCCTAATGCGGGCCCTGTGATGGCGGCTGGTGCCGGGGCGTTAGGGGTTAAACTGGGTGGGGCAGCCCCTTATTTTGGTAAGCTTGAATCGCGTCCGGAATTGGGTGAAGGTCGAGACCCGGTTGCGACGGATTTGAATAAAGCCATTCGTTTGATCGATAAAGGTGTGTATTTGTGGGTGTTGGTTGTATGTTTGATGATGTGAAGGCTGCGCAATTAGATCAAGTCCCCCCAAAGCACGGTGGAGACTTGCAGCATTGGCAGCGAAAGGTCGGAAATGACGCTCTTGAGTGGTTGGATTTGTCTTCTGCCTGTAATCGCGAGCCATGGCCAGTACCAGAAATTGATCGCATTTTATGGCAGGAGCTACCTGATCAAGCTGCTTTGTTCGATCAGGCGACTTGTTTTTATGGTATTAGGCCAATCGCCATTGGCGCTGGTTCTCAGCATATTATTGAGTCGTTACCTTTGTTTTTGTCTTATCAACAGGCGAAAAAACGGGCCTGTGTGCCGCGTATTGGTTATCAAGAACACGCTTTTGCTTGGCAAAAGTGGGGTTATGAGTTGGTATTTTATGATGCGCTTAACGAACTGCTTGAGATGGAGTGGTCTGTCGCGGTGATCATACAGCCCAATAATCCGACAGGGGCTATGGTGGAGGATGCTCTCATAAAAGCGCTTGTGTCTCGAGCTGAGCAGTTAGAGGGGCACCTTGTGATAGATGAGGCCTTTGTCGATCCAGTGTCGCATTTGAGTGTGCTGAATGAATTAGAAGGGGGGGTGAAGAGCGAGTCATTGTTTGTTTTGCGTTCTGTTGGCAAATTTTTTGGATTGGCGGGGGCGAGAGTCGGTTTTGTGTTTTGTGCAACATCTTGGCAAAGTACATTGCGAAACTTATTGGGCCCTTGGCCTGTAGCGACACCCAGTTTATGGCTGGTGGAGCAGGCCTTAAAGGACGTGTCATGGCAAGAGAAAGCATTGCTGTCTTTAGCGGATCGACAGAAAGTGTTTATTGATCGAATTATGCCAAAGTTGCATACGGTATTTGACTCCCAAGAGTGTATGATCACGCCATTATTTTTTACTTGGAGGCTTGAGAGCAAAGAGGCCGCTGAATTTGCTTTTAGTATGCTGCATCAGGTAGGGGTTCATACGCGATTAGGTGACGGTTGGATTCGTGTAGCCTTGCCCGCTATGCATGAAATGGCCCCGTTAAATCATGCTTTGGTTGGGCTATTAAAAAAAGCTGGAGGGAGAGAGCTCGCATGAAGCACTTAGTCCTAGGAGGCGTTCGTAGTGGGAAAAGTGCCTTTGCCCAACAGCAGGTCGCACAATCTGGCGATCCTGTTTGTTATATTGCCACATCGCAGATTAGGGATGAGGAAATGGCCGCTCGCGTGTTAGCTCATCAACAGAACCGACCCAGTGACTGGCAATTGATTGAAGAGCCGATTGCCTTGGCAAGTTCATTGATCTCGTTGAGCAAGTCTGGTCAGACGGTGATTGTGGAGTGCATAACACTGTGGCTAACAAACTTATTGTGTCTTGAAGACGAAGAGCGCTTTGAGCAAGAGACGACGGCTTTTCTTGATGCAGTTGCTGCATTTCAAGGAGAGCTTGTGATTGTTTCGAGTGAAGTCGGTTTAGGTATTATGCCAATAAACGCAATGGCGCGTCGTTTTGCCGATGAAGCAGGCGTTCTCAACCAAAAACTTGCAAAACTAACCGACCGGGTAACTTTAGTTGCAGCAGGGTTAGCAATGCCGCTAAAATCCTCGCTCTAACTTAATTATTAGGAGCTTAATCGGCCATGATCCCGTATTCAAAAGATTTCCCTGTTTCTTGGGAAGAGCTTCACCGTAATGCACGAGCCTTGTCATGGCGTTTGTTAGAGCAAGGGCCATGGAAAGGCATTATTGCGATTACTCGAGGTGGGCTGGTGCCTGCCGCCATTTTATGTCGTGAAATGGACATCCGTTTGATCGATACTATTTGCGTTATTAGCTACCAATCCGAAAAGGGTGGCGCGGCAATGGAGCAAGGTGAGCTTCAAGTGCTTAAAGGGGTGGAAGGCGATGGCGAAGGTTACATTTTAGTCGATGACTTGGTGGATACGGGGCGGACAGCGGCAAAAGTCCGCGAGATGTTACCGAAGGCGCATTTTGCAACCATTTATGCCAAGCCTGCCGGTAAACCTCTTGTGGATACCTTTATCACAGAAGTGAGTCAAGACACTTGGATTCGCTTTCCCTGGGATATGGAATATACCTTTTCAACCCCCTTGGCTGATCGCCAAAGTTAATAAAATTTTACGTTTCAATATTTTTGATTTATTTAGATGCTAGAGCCGAAGTTCATACACTTGGGTTGTTGTGAGTATGCGTTTGGGCCCTTGTGGTAAATACTTTGGCTCTATGGAATTGTAAATATCATAAAAAGTTTTGTTTATTACTGCGTTGTTTGGTTAGATTTATTGAGGTAGAAAGTGAGTGGGGTTACAAAAAACGACGGAAGTCTCACTTCTTTTAATGGGATGATTCTCTAATCTAATATTGTTCCTATTTCTAAGAAAACAACAATGTGTCTAGAAGAGACGTTGTTTTCGCTTTGATCGATAAGGACGCATTATGTTACGCGTTTTAAATACGGTTTTATTAACAAGTATTGTTGTCTTCTCTATGGCGGCTTCCGCATCGACGGAATCGACACCTGCACCGACCTCTGGTGAGGTAGCTCGGGCTGTTTTCGCGAGCGATGTGATTGATCGTGAGCCAGTTGATAACATTGGTAATACGGTGAAAGTTGACTACAGTGGCATTCAAAAAGTGTATTTTTTTACCGATTTACGCGGAATGAATGGCAGTACGGTTAGTCATCGCTGGTTACTTGATGGGCAGGTGATGGCGGACATTCCGTTTGATATTGGTGGGGATCGTTGGCGAGTTTGGTCGAGTAAACGGTTACTACCTGGTTTTGAAGGCACATGGACGGCTCAAGTTGTGAAAGATGGAAAAGTGCTGGCCTCTCGATCTTTTCAGTATGTGGATGACGATGATACCGGTAAACAAGCCGATAATACGGAGAACAATAGTGCAGGGAAGTAGTATAGGTAGCACTTCGCTCTTATCATCACAAACCAATATCATCATAGCGTGTGAGCGAATAAGGAGAATAGAAAATGCCACATATTCGTGTCAGAGGAATACCGCTTGATGAGCTGGAGTCGATTGCTGATATTTTGATTGAAAGCTTGTCAGAAATAACCGATACGCCCAATTCCCACTTTGCCTTAGAATATCAAGCGGTGACCTACCTAGTAGCAGGTGGTGCGTCCCCATCTTATCCCTTTTTTGACATCCTGTGGTTTGATCGTGGTGACGAGGTTAAAGCGAAAGTCGCTCTGTTTATTGAGGACCTAGTGCGTCCATTGGTTGACGGCGGTCAAGATATTACGGTGCTATTTCATGACTTGAATGGCAACGATTATTACGAGAACGGTGAGCATTTCTGATCATCCTTTTGAGATGAGCAGAAATGCTTTCGTATCCAATCTATTCCCGTTTTTCTCTTAGTCCTTCCCTATATTATTCGCTTTTGCCTACGCTGTTTGGTCGGCCGAACCATGGGGAGACAGGATCGGTAATACTAAATAGACTATAACGTTTGGCTAGCATCTGACCACCATCACGAGTCAGCGGTTGCCATGGCAAGGTTCCTCTTTCTGTTGTTGGGTGGATAGACATTAAGTCAAACGGAATGGATATATAGAATCCTTTGGTAAAACTTCCTTCGCCATAGTCTTTTGCTGACATGGTCGTTTTAGCGGCGAAAGCCCCTACAATAATGCCTGTTTTAAACTGTCTGGAGATATCCACTCTAGTCCCAAAATCCTGTGCTAAGAATTGGCCAACATCAACACGAAGGAGCAGGTTGTCTAGAGATTTCCAGCGAGGTTCGTAATAGACGGAAAGATGGCCTGTTGGTTTTTTTACCAATACTTTTGTGTTCTGCCCATAGCCATGGACATCATTATAAATACCGAATGTGGTATTAGGGTCACGCTGAGAGACAAAGTTCAAATCAGCACCAATGGCCCAGTTGGCGTTCGGCTGGCGGTATAATACTTCGCTACCAACCCCGGCAAACATGGTTTCAAGATAGCCCGCGTAAACTTGTTGATACCAGTTCGAATGGTATTTTTCAAACCAAGTGAGCTGAAGGTTGCTAATGGAGGTGTCTTTATCCATATAGGCACGAACCAAGCTTCTGACTCGGTAGTTATTCGTCCCATCGTTGAGATTTAAAAAGTTAAATTTGTTGTAATTGTTGAGAACATGAAAACTGAGTGAACTAGACAACTGCAGATGGGGATTCAACCAGTAAGATGCGTAGCCATCCAAATCTAAACTGTATAAATAGAAGGTTTCTGGGCTACCAAAAGATTGTTCCAAATGAGGCCCAAAGCCATATTGAAAAGCGGATTGTCCATCGTATAGGGGTTTAGATTTCAGTGTGGCTTTGTTGATATTAATAGCTTGCGTGGCGTCTTTTATATTGGCATTGATATAGCTTACATTGGCAACGGCTTTATATTTATCCGCATTGATTTGTGTGCCAGTTAGAGGGATGTGCTGATCTTGCTCGATTACATCGTATTGTTTAATTTTTGTTGGTAAAGCATTAGCGAGCACAGCTGCCGCTCGCTCATGGGCCAGATTGCGATCACGGTATTGTGTTTGATGGGCTACAACGGTGACCGTGTCACCATGATGATAAAATTCGCTATTCTGATAACCAGCAACTTTGGATAAGTTGCTGTCTAGCTTTTTCCAATTGACATCCGCAAGCTTGATTGGATGGTTGTTGGTCAGTGCTGGGACGGGAGTGGCTTTCCATATTGATGGTTGATCATTAA
This sequence comes from Marinomonas sp. 63XJN7_7_ISO-PGPR-S23-202, assembly GCF_056173505.1. NCBI lineage: Bacteria > Pseudomonadati > Pseudomonadota > Gammaproteobacteria > Oceanospirillales > Oceanospirillaceae > Marinomonas > Marinomonas sp. 63XJN7_7_ISO-PGPR-S23-202. The sequence continues at coordinate 709,538 of NZ_CM149677.1, forward strand.
AGTTTGTGTGTAGGTTAATCCCTAACGTTAAGGTATTGCCGCGCTCATAGCTTAATTTAAGATTGGTAAAGTCGTTTACTGCGTAAACCGCGCCGATGTTCCAAGGGGTGCTTGGTGTCAGGTTGGCGTTACCGTGCGTTGCCGCGAAATCCTGACGGTAGTTATTGCTATCGTATTCTAGTTTTAGTCTAAGAGGTTCATAAGGTGTTTGGTACTCTATGCCGCCGAACAGAGCCGTATCGCCATGGAAAAAGCGTTTATAATCGATTTCTCCGCCATGTCCGCTAAATTGATTGCTGCGTTGGCAGAAGCGGCTAGATAGAGTGCAAAAGGGGTTTTTGATATTATTTCTTCTTCCCAAATACCCCCAACCTAGCCCAAGGGTAAAGTCAAATTGCCCAAAGCGATTGGTTGGTAGACGCTTAGTAGCAGCCAGAAACTCCCCATCAAATAAGCCTGTACCGCCTATATCACGAAAGCCTAAAGAGGTTTCTGGTATGTATTGGCTTTCTTTCAACAATCTTAATTTAAGGTCGATGCCTTTATCCGTGTACTTTGTGTTGCCGCTAAATTGCGGATCATTACTGTAAAGTACATCGGATACTTGAGTGTAGCGAATGGTGCTTTCTAACCAAGGCATCAATTGTATCGATAAGGTGTAGAAGTCATAGTCGTCGTTATGGGAATAACCTGCGTTAAACTCGCCATCCTTCGCCATTCGCCCAGTGGGCATTTGCATTAACCCCACGCCACCAAAATCCATCTGAGTTGGTTTAAAGGGCGGCAGTGCAAAGGGCGCGTGCAGAGGTGGTTGTTTCTCGTTACTGGCATGAACAAGACTGGAGCAAGCGATAAGAGAAATGAGAATAAATCGAGGGTACAGCATTACTTCTCCAGACGATTTTGCAAAAGTGTCACAATATTTCGGTTGAGTTGTTCAGGGATTTCATTAGACGCTATATAAATAATGGCCCCGGGGGCGAGATAAGTCGGTTGTTTTTGTTGATGGATGTTTTGAATTCGGTCAATGGTTTGATCCGGTTCGATGACCCAAATAGCGGTATTCATCGCGACGTTATAAAAAGGGATCTCAGGCAAGTAGGCTTGCAAAGATGAACCATCTTGTAGTGTTAAGTAAAGAGGGGTGGTACTTTGAATCGCTCCATACACCATAATATCGTGGGGCCTTTTCGGCAGATAAAGCTTAAAGTGACCCTTTAATAAAGGGTTTTTTCTTGGGAAAACTCTGACAATATCGTAGTCTAAAGGGAGTGTTTCCTTTTTTGCAAATTCAGTGTGCTCTAATTGCGAGCGCATTTTTTCGGTCGAAAAAGTTTTTGCTATTGCCAGTTGATCCATTACGTTTTGTTTAAAACGTATAAAGTTTTGCTGTTGGTTTTCGTCTACTAATGCTGCTCCTAAGTAATAGGGATTGTAAGTTAGGGTATGCAGGGCCTCGGCTAATGCTGTGGATAAACGTGGTGGTGTGGAGTAGTGAAATGTTGTGGCCGTTTCCACAAGAGTGATTTGGTTGGTGCTTTTGGGGCTTTCCACTTGGTTTTGGGCTGCAAAGGCGAAAGACGATAAGGTCAGTGCTACAGCCAGGATGGAAAGTCTCACAGTATTTATTTTCGTTCGCAATATGTCCACGGGCTAAGTCCCTTTTGGTCTTAATTTAAGGCTTGATATTGTAGGGCTTGATAAAGGTGATCTCTAACTTGTTCATATTAGGGCCAAGATACTGAATGGTTTTCACCACTTTATTGTGTTTATTCACCCAAAACTCGTTTTTAAATGAAACATTAAGTCTTGGGATGGTGACTGTTTCTTCAATATGGTGTGTTTTTTCTTGCCAGAGTGGGGTGGTCAGCGTTTCGTAGCCTAGGTTTTTTTGTTTCACTTGGGCAATGAAATTGTACCGGAAGTTGGGCTGCCAGTCGTAGGTGGCGTTCCATTCATTATGGATGGTGTTGTAGGATAATTTTCCGGTGTTAGGCGTATTGATGCTAAGATTGGCTAAATTATCGCTTTTGAACCCCAGCGTCTTAACGATACGTCCCTTCTCTGTAACGATCATGATATTGTCTGTTGAGAGCCAAGTTAATTGAGTATTATGGCTTTCTTTATCTGTGTCAGCAAAGGCGGCGACAACGAATGCTCTTGGGCCATTGTTCACTCTAAGGAAGATGCTTGCATAAGGGAGTTGACGAATTTTTTCACTCGAGATTTGCGCATTGGTATTGGCATCCCAAGCCGCTTTCACGGTTGCTATATTGTCTCGAAATGCCTGAGCGCAACCAGTTAATAGTAGGGGCAACACGAATAGTGTAGGTAATAGGTAGGCGATACTACGGTGGCTTAACCTATATCGATTCATATAAAGAGTAACTTCCTAGTAAATAAAAAAAGACCCACTGTTTGAGTCCGGTGCTCAAACAGCGAGGTCTATGGTTTCAGTGGAACATTATTTAAATAGAATAGAAGCTAGTGCCACTATGCTTTTAGTTAACAGTTCCAACTGTTCCAGCTGTACCTGTTGTGTTGTTGTTATTAGTTTCTGAGATAGAAGTAATCGCTACACCAGCCGCTGCCGCAGCGGCCACGCCTGCAGCCGCCGCAGCGGCACCGACTCCAAACGTTCCGGCAGCGGCACCAGCGGCACCACCACCAACAGCACCACCACCAACGGCACCACCAAGAGCACCACCGCCTGTAGTACCAGCACCGCCAGCGCCAGCACCGCCAGCACCTGAAACGGAACCACCACTATTTACTGTGGCGCCGCCGGAATTTGTTCCGGCATCTTGTGCGTACACTTGCCCCGTTGCACTCAGAGCAATGATCATTGCTAAAGTAAGTTTTTTCATAGGATTTCCTTATTAACTAACATCGATGTTGATATCGGCCTAACTAAGCAGATATCGAGAACCATTTTAGGGGAGATTTGATTACATTGTAAGCACTTTGCGGTGAGCTCTTGTAAAATTTACAAATTTCGATTTGAATGCCTCGTTGCTTAATGTTTAAAGAGTATGGATAATACTGCGTGTTGTATGCTTTATTTGCGTGTTGTATGCTTTATTTGCGTGTTGTATGCTTTATTTTTTATGGGCCTGATTTCTAAAATACCATAAGCTATCTGGTCTTTCTTGGTGGACGATTGAATGAGTAAATATTGAAATATGGTCCTGAAAAAAATTCTATTAGTCGCCTTGCTACCCATTGTCTTAACGGGTTGTACGATCCCTGGTTCTCAGCTTAGTATCAGCGACAAACGTATTGTTAATGACAATGGTGTTAAAACATCCGATAAATTGTCCGACTTAGTCAGTGTGTACCCGCTAACGGCGCAAAGCATTGCTAAATTTCAACCTGTGTTGCCCAAAGCCGAAGCGAATCCTCAGCTGAATGCGGCCCTCGCCAAATACGAATACAAAGTTGGGCCGGGGGATGTGCTGAATGTGACCGTTTGGAACCACCCTGAGTTGACGATTCCTGCAGGTTCCTATCGTAGTTCAGCCGAGTCTGGAAACTCTGTTCATTCGGATGGCTCCATTTTTTATCCTTTTATTGGTAAGGTCTTCGTTCAAGGCAAAACGGTCAGGGAAATTCGCCAAGAAATTACTCACAGACTGGCTAAATATATTGAAAACCCCCAAGTCGACGTTAGAGTGGCGGCCTTTCGTTCACAAAAGGTTTATGTCACGGGAGCGATAGATAAACCAGGGCAGCAACCTATCACTAATATTCCCTTAACGTTGTTGGATGCGATTAACAACGCAGGTGGCTTGTCTAAAGACGCAGATTGGCGTCATGTGACCATTACCCATGATGGTAAAGAGGAAGCTGTGTCGCTTTATGCTCTGATGCAACGTGGCGATCTCATGCAGAACCACTTATTACAGGCAGGTGATATTGTGCATGTGCCGCGTAACGACTCGCAAAAAGTCTTTGTCATGGGAGATGTGAATGATCCTAAGTTGTTAAAGATTGACCGTGCAGGGATGAGCCTAACCGAAGCTTTAAGTAGTGTGGGTGGCATTAATGAATTATCGGCCGATGCCACAGGGGTGTTCGTTATTCGTAGCACTAAGGGCAAGTCAAAAGGCATTGCTGATATCTATCAGTTGAATATTAAAGATGCTGCCGCGCTAGTGATTGGTACTGAATTTGAGCTAAAGCCCTATGATATTGTGTATGTAACAGCTGCTCCGATTGCTCGATGGAATCGTGTTATCAGTTTGTTATTGCCCACTATCAACGGCTATAACAGTGCGCCTTAACACAGTTTCTAATGTTTAAAAGGATATCTCGCGTGTTTAATAAAATATTAGTGGTTTGTGTCGGGAATATCTGTCGTTCACCCACTGGAGAAGCATTATTAAGACAGTTGCTACCAGACAAACACATTTCTTCGGCTGGGCTAGCTGTGGATAAAAGTGGTTTATCAGGGCACTCTGCTGACTCTATGGCATTGAGTGTGGCCAAAGAGCATGGTTTGCTGTTCAGCGAACATAAAGCGAGACAGCTGACCCCTTCTTTGTGTCTAGAATCTGATTTGATTTTGGTGATGGAAAAACAGCATTTAGAGTGGTTGACTCAGTTATCGCCTGAGTCTAGAGGGAAAGCCATGTTATTTAGCCAATGGTTGGATCAGTCTGATATTGCTGACCCCTATCATAAAAGTGAAGCGTTTTTTGATGAAACCTTTAAGTCTTTGTCTTTATCTGCTGAAGCTTGGGCAAAAAAATTGTCCTCTTAATTTGCTGGTATTTTGATTAAACATTCATAACGTCCATTTTTCTGAGAGTGCGTTATTAAAGAAAAGGTCTTCATTGATGAGTCTGCAGTCTATTTCGGGTACGACAAACAAAGAAAGCGATGAGATTGATTTAACTAAACTGTTTGGTGCTCTGCTGGATGCCCGTTGGTTTATCCTCTTGGTCACCTGCTTGTTTATATCGGGTGGAGTGGCGTTTGCTTTATTGTCTACTCCTATTTATAAAGCTAATGCGCTAATTCAAGTTGAGCCAAAAAATACTGGCGTATCTTCTTTGCTGGGAGATTTGGGGGGACTCTCTGGGTCATTAGATGGTGGCGACTCATCTGCAGCTGAAATTGCTATTATTAAGTCTCGCACCATTTTAAAGAAAACCGTCGAGAAGCTGCACTTAAATATTGTGGTTCAACCGATTTATTTCCCTATTGTTGGTAAAGGCATCGCGCGCTTGTCTCACCATCAAATTACAGCAGAGGTGAGCCGTTTTGAGGTGCCTGCTGATAGAGTTGGAGAGAATTTTGAATTATCGGTACTTGATTCAACCGGGCGAAACTATGCCTTATCTTTTGATGGCAAAGTGATTTTATCGGGTGCTGTGGGTCAACTTGTGAAACAGGGGCCGTATACAATCCGAGTGGATGCGTTGGATGCCCATAAAGGAGATCGCTTCACATTAACAAAAATCACTGGTTTTTCGGCAATTGAGTCGCTTTCGAAAGTATTATCTGTTACTGAAGAAGGGCAAAAAACGGGCATTTTGACCTTATCGATTACAGGCGAGCATAAAGCCCAATTAACTGCGATCTTGGATGATATAAGTCGAAACTATTTTTTACAAAATGTTGATAGAAACTCGGAAGAAGCCGAGCAGAGCTTGGTGTTCTTGCGTAAGCATTTGCCAACGGTCAGAAAAAAACTAGATGACGCTGAAAATAAACTGAATGATTATCGCGAAAAAAATGACTCAATCGATTTAAGTCTAGAGGCAAAAGGTACCTTACACTCAATGGTGGAGCTTGAGTCGCAACTTAATGACTTAACCTTTAAAGAAAATGAAATGAGTAAGTTGTATACAAAAGATTACCCTGCCTATAAATCCTTGCTGCAAAACCGCGAAACCTTGCTAAAGGAGAAAGCCAAGTTAAATAAAAAAATTCAGAAGATGCCACAAACACAACGTGTTATTCTGAATATGAAGCGTGATGTCGAAATTAACCAAGAAATCTATATTCGTCTATTAAATAAAATTCAAGAGTTGAGTGTGGTGAAGGCGGGTACCATTGGCAATGTACGCATTTTAGATACCGCCCAAGCTTACCCTGGTCCAATTAAGCCTAAAAAACCTTTGATTGTCGTATTGTCCATGCTGTTGGGCTTGATGTTATCTGTTGGTATAACTTTAGTTCGAATGGCGTTGCATAAGGGGATACAAAGCGCTGAAGAAATTGAGACCCTAGGTTTGCCTGTGTATGCCAGCGTTCCTAAGTCTGACGCGCAAGAGAAGTTGTCTGATAAGCTTATGTTTAAGCAGCAAAGAAAACGACTGAAGAGCAAAGAGCTTCATGTGAAAGACATACTGCTGGCTGAAGCGAGTCCAACGGATTTGTCTGTGGAGGCACTGCGAGGATTACGAACCAGTCTTCACTTTGCCATGCTGGAAGCAAAAAACAATATTGTCATGATTACTGGGCCAGCGCCAAGCATTGGTAAGTCGTTTATTTGTTCTAACTTTGCCGCTGTTGCAGCAAAAACAGGGCAAAAAGTCTTGCTGGTCGACGGGGATATGCGTAAAGGTTATTTGCATAAACAGTTTGGGCTTACCAGTGAAAATGGATTATCGGATTTTTTAAGTGGTAAAAAGCAAGAACATGAAGTGGTCCGTGATACCGAAATAGAGAATCTGCATCTTGTCGTGAAGGGGCAAGTTCCGCCCAACCCTTCTGAGTTATTGATGCACCAACGATTTAGGACATTTTGTGAATGGGCTTCAGCAAACTACGATCTTGTGCTGATCGATACACCGCCGATTCTTGCGGTAACCGATGCCAGTATTATAGGCGCTTTTGCCGGCACAACCTTGATGGTTGGCCGTTTTAACCAAAATACCTTGAAAGAAATTGAAGTCTCTTATCGACGTTTTGAACAAGTTGGTGTGGATGTGAAAGGCTTTATTCTCAACGCAGTAGAGAAGAAAGCGGGTAATAGTTACGGTTACTACAATTACGAGTATAAGAGTGATAAAAACTAGTATTGTTACTCTTAATATGATCTTGTAGGTCGCGTATTTATGTCGACACTGTCGGGCTAAAGCCACGACCTACATGCTATCAATGGTTAAAGCCATCTACTAGTGCTGAAAATCGTACACCGAGCCGAGCGCTAGAATCTTTGTCAGCTCATCCAGTGCGGTTCTGCTTTCGATTAAGAGTTGTGGGTCAGCTAGGTCTTTTTCGTTCAGTTCGTCTCGATAGTGTTTCTCTACCCAGTTATTTAATGTTGCAAACAGAGTATCCGTAATTAATGTGGCGGGATTGACGGCTGCTTGTTCGGCTTGGGTTAAGGCAACCCGTAGGCGCAAGCACGCAGGTCCTCCGCCGTTGCTCATGCTTTGTTTTAAATCAAAGACTTTGACTTCTTTGATTGGTGATTGGTGACTGCTTACTAACTCATTAAGATAAGCCCATACGGCTGAGTTGCTTTCACATTCCCCAGGGACAACTAATACCATGTCGTTTTCGCCACGGCTGAGTAATTGACTATTGAATAGATAGGATTGAATACAATCTTCTACTGAGACGGCGCTACTCGGTACTTCAATCAAATGAAATTTCGAGGCTCGATCTTCCCACGCGCTTAATAAATCCTGTTTCATTTTGGCACTATCAAGAAAAGCTTCTTGGTGATAAAAATGCGCGTTACGATTCCCTACAGCAATCACGTCGTTATGAAAAACCCCTGCATCTATCACATCTGGATTTTGTTGGGCATAGACGACCTGGTTTGTGGTTAACCCGTTTTTATGCAAACCGTGCAGGCGAGCGATGGCTTGAGAGGCTTCTAAGGTATGGCGAGCAGGAAACTTAGCGGGTTTGGGCGCCGCGTGGTTAAAAGCTTCCATTCCATAAACAAAAAACTCTATTCCTTGTTCGCCGTAGTCATGGCAAAAACGGGTGTGGTTGGCGGCCCCTTCGTCGCCAAAATGATCCACACTTGGCAGCGCGGGGTGATGGACGAAATATTGTTCGTTGCTAAAGGTGGCTTGTAAAATTGCCCCGGTGGTTTCGTGTTCGATGGATCGATGGAATTTATTCACTAAATTCGCTGGGGTGAAATGCACTTTGCCATCTTGTGTGTCGCCACTGGGTGAGACGGTAGCGGCATTGGCGGTCCACATACAGGACGCTGAGCTAACAGCAGCCAGTAATTTAGGCGCTTGTTTAGCGGCTTTTTCTAAAATAGCCGCATCGCTTCCCGTAAAGCCAAGCTTTCGCAATGTGGAGATATGAGGGCGCTCATGGGGAGCGAGGACGCCCTGCAGGAAGCCCATGTCCGCAAGGGCTTTCATTTTGATTAAGCCCTGTTTGGCAGCGGCTTTTGGGTTGGATGGTTTGGCTGAGTTGCTAAACGAGGCGACATTGCCAAAAGACAGGCCGCTGTAATTGTGGGTTGGGCCCACTAAACCATCAAAATTTGCTTCTGTCGCCTTATTCATCATGACCTCAACAAGTCGTTATTAAGCGGTGTTGAATGATTACGGGGTAATCATTCATTTTTAAAAACCTATTATTTAGAGAACTGTTGTTTTAAAGAGTGATACCAAAAGCGAGTTTTTCCGGCATTGCTAAGCTATCAGCCTCTATGCTGGCAACAGGGTACGCACAATAGTCTGCTGCGTAGTAAGCACTTGCTCTATGGTTGCCACTGGCACCTGTTCCACCAAAGGGGGCATTACTGGAGGCGCCGGTGGTTTGACGATTCCAATTAATGATGCCTGCTCGGCTATGCTGTAGAAACCACTCGTATTCGCTTTTATCGTCAGACAAGATACCAGCAGACAAGCCAAATTGTGTGTTATTGGCAATCGTCATGGCGTCGTCTAATGAGTCATAACGGATGACCGTGAGTAACGGACCAAAGTATTCTTGATCCGGTAGAGTATCTTGTATATTGGTGGCGTCAATAATGCCGGGTGTAACAAATCCTGTATGGCTATCTCCTCGTGTCATGTCAAGCAAAGATACGGCCCCGAGTTTGACTAATTTATTATAGGCTTGCATCAAACCATCCGCCGCTTGTGAGGAGACAATTGGTCCCATAAAAGGTTGCTGTTCTGCATCGTAACGGTCGATCAATAGGACTTTGGTGGCGGTGATCAATTGCTCAAGAATGGCATCACCAGTGGCGCTCTTTGGTAATAAAAGGCGACGCGCGCAGGTACAGCGCTGTCCCGCTGAAATAAAGGCGGATTGGAGTATTTCATGCACCGCAGCACGTTGGTCGCTGATTTTGTCTGAAACAAGTAGGGGGTTATTGCCACCCATCTCAAGGGCTAATATTTTTCCCGGATGACCCGCAAAGCCTTTATGAAGAATATGGCCGACTTGTGGGCTACCTGTGAAAAATAAACCATCGATCCCTGAATGATTGGCTAATGCTACCCCTGTATCACGTTCCCCTTGGACAAGGTTGAGAACTCCCGCTGGTAAGCCGGCTTTTTCCCAGAGCTGAACAATCAGATCCGATGTGGCTGGTGCTTGTTCGCTCGGCTTGAAAACGATGGTATTACCAGCAATGAGGGCAGGGACAATGTGACCATTAGGTAGGTGCCCTGGAAAGTTGTAAGGACCAAATACTGCGACCACACCATGGGGGCGATGCCGCAAACGGGCTGTTGCTCCTGGCATGGAGGTGGTTTTCTCGCCAGTGCGTTCCTCATAAGCTTGCTTAGAGATGGCCACTTTACCAACCATTGCTGCAGCTTCGGTTCGGGTTTCCCAAATGGGTTTGCCCGTTTCACGGCTAATCAATGTCGCAATGTCTTCACTGTGTGTTTTTACCAGACTGGCAAACGCATCGATGATGGCTAGACGTTCACTTATAGGACGATTTGCCCAGGTAGGGAATGCCTGACGAGCCGCCTTGATCGCATCATCAATCTGGTTGGCTGTCGCGCTATGGGCTTCCCATACGAGGCTCGCATCGGCCGGGTCAATTGAGCGTAATAAAGCCCCTTCGCCTTTCGTCCATTGTCCGTTGATGTAATGTGCTTGTTTCATAGGAGTGGCTCCTTGATATAAAAAAGGTCTCATTGTATCGTTATTGGTCAATCTGTTTTTGCTGTGGCTAATAGCCGCCATGTGGCGATAACTCAACCACGCGGACTGGATCTTTTGGTTCGACCAATAAATGCTTTGCTTCCTCTTCGGTTAATACGATACCGCCATGGGGTGGTGTGGGGCGCTGGATTAAAATACAGCGGTAGTCCACTAGTTTGACATTGGAGACCAAATAATAAATGCCTGTGCCAGCGTCTTTTACCTCACCGATAGTCGCAAGGTACAAACGGCTATCTCGTACAGCACGAATATCTCGAACACGGGCTTCCAATGTTGGGCCACCATCAAAAATATCCACATAGTTCTCGTAGCGAAAACCTTCTTGTTCAAGTAGATGACGAGCAGGCACGGTATTTTTGTGGACTTTACCCAGTACATTTCGAGCTTCTGGTGTAAGTAAATTCACATAGACTGGGTTGTTTGGCATCAGCTCAGCAATAAACTGTTTGCTACCAAGGGCGGTGAGTTCGTCGGCCCGCTCAAAATCGATGGAGAAAAAGTGACGGCCAAGGCTTTCCCACAGAGGCGACACGCCATTTTCATCGCAAATACCTCGCATCTCAGCGAAAATTTTATCGGTAAAGCGCTCTGGGAATTGTGCCAAAAACATAAAGCGAGATTTAGACAGCAACTGGCCATTTTTGGAATGTCGATAATCTTCTTCTAAAAATAAGGTGCAGATTTCGCTAAATCCGGTGAAGTCATTATTGAGAACTAAGGTTGGCATAATGTTATGCACTCCCAGCTCTCTTGACGAATGGGTGATGGTACCTAAGTGGTAACTGTAGAAAGGTTCATCTAAGCCAACCGCGCCTAATAGGCCTGTCGTCCCCACAATGTCACCTGTGTCCATGTCTTCGAGCACCATGAGGTAGTCTTCATCATTTGGTTTATCAATGACGTCTTTGTTAAATGAGCCTGTTGCTTTGTTAATTTTACGCTGCAAACTCTCTTCATCGGCAATTAATGAGGTAAATCCTATACCTGTTTTTTCGGCTAAACGATAGAGTGACGATAGGTCATCTTGATGAATGGGACGTATCACCATCATAATAGAAAATCCTCTGAAATAACGTGTCTGAGTTGCGATTTGCTGGGCTTTTGGCCTAATAAATCTGTATAGATCATTTTTCAATCATTTTGTTGATTTTTACAATGCAACCCATTGAATGCGGCTGCCCGATGAAATACTGAGCTGTTCTTGTGTCTTCTTATCAATAGCAAGCCCTGCCACTTGTGGCTCAGCGGGTGCAACAGTGACTCGAAAGTCTTCCAGATGCCCTGCGCTGATTAAATGTAAGTCGCCTTTTAGTGAATTCGGTTGGGTCAAAGCTTTGCCCATGCGCTGTTGACTAATGGTGGTTAGGTTTTCTGTTCGCGCCTCTAGTGTTGGACCCGCATCAAAAATATCCACATATCCTCTGAAGGCAAAACCTTCTTCCAGCAAAACGTCCGTGCTTTTTTCTGATTCTTCGTGTAACACACCAATTACTTCTTGCGCACTTTCAGGCAAGGTCGGTACATAAATAGGGTAGCGAGGCATTAAATCGGCAATAAAATGTTTGTTGCTCACCCCTGAAAGATAGTCGGCTTTTTTAAAGTCCATGGTGAAGAAGTGTTTTCCAAGAGCATCCCAAAAAGGCGAATAGCCATTGCGGTCGCTTTCTCCCCGTAATTCAACGAAAAGTCGCTTGGTAAAACGCTCTGGATGCCGGGCTAAAAAAAGCAGGCGGGAGCGTGATAAAAGAGACAGCGCTTCACGGTTTTGGTGGGCTTTATCAACAATCAGTGACATTAAACGACTGGTGCCACTGTAATCGTGACAAAGAAATAATGCCGAAATACGATTATGAATTTGCAACTGTGGGGAGGCATGCACTACTTCGTCGATGCGATAACTGTAAAAAGGAGTCTCGATGCCGACCATCGCTTCCATGCCACAGGTGCCCACAATCTCATCCGTGGTGGTGTCGATCAGCACAAATAAATAGGATTCATCCCCTGGCTGAACCACATCTGTTTGTAAGGAACGACGTGATGAGGCGATTTTGTCATTAAGGCGTTCGCGATTGGCTGGAAAATTTGTCATGCCAATGCCCGCTTCTTTTGCCATGCGCTCTAAGGCAGGAAGATCTCCAAAATCGACAGGTCGAACAAGATACATACAACACCTTCTGATACAGTGTCACTAGATTGCTTTATGTTAAAGTCTAGCAAAGATTAAACGACAGATAGTTATTATTCCTTATGTGAGATGACTTAAATAGAGATAAAGTTTTTAAATAGCGACACGATGTTGTGGTAAATGGTATTTTTAGGTCGATATTTAATAAAAGTGGGAGAGAGATGTATGAGATTTGGTGTCTATCGTCATTACAAAGGAGCGGAATATTGGGTTGAGCGTGTGGTAAAACACAGTGAAACAGAAGAAGCGTTGGTTGTCTATCAGGCCTTGTATGGTGAATTTGGTTGGTGGGCTCGTCCGCTGAGCATGTTCGTAGAAAGTGTGGAAATCAATGGCGAAAGTATTCCTCGTTTTGAATGGCTTCGTACTGAGCGATAACAAAGCGAGCTTTCTTTTTGATATGGTTAGAAAAACATCGGATGCATTAGGTCATTCTTGTTTCATCCAGGGCGAATTACGCATCAGTTCAATGATCTTTTCTCGCAGCCAGCGATGAGCTAGATCGTTATGAAAGTGTTCATGCCAAAAAATATGGATTGGGTGTCGTCCTTTAAACTCATCCAGATCAATTATTTTCTCTGGTATTGGTAAGAGTCTGATGGGGTGAAAATGTTTATTGGCGTTCATAAGGTTTAGGCATAACTCGCCCACTGAACGCGTTGTGACAAGAGCCATACCCTGTTTCACGGCGCGTAAAGCGGCCATTAAGCTGTCTGTTTCTAGGTGCGTTTTAACGTTGTAACCCTGCTGTCTGAGTTTAGGTTCAATGCTTTCAAATGAGTGGCCTCTATAGGGTTTCATATGATGAGTGACGACTCTGTGCTGGATTAGATCATCGAATGTTGGTTGATCCACCTTATATAAAGGATGTCCATCGCTGATGATGATGCAGGTTTCCATGTAGCCGACGAGTTTGCTTCGTACGGAACTGGGCGTGTGTTTAATGTGCATGATGCCTAAATCGACTTTACCGTCAATAATGGGGTCCAAATAGGAGTCGTTCCAAGCATTGATACTCATCTGAACCTCAGGTGCTTCTTGTTGAAGATAAGCCAACAGGGGGTCGATAAATATCTCCAAGTCCCCTTCATCAATCGTTAATCTGAAGCGTCGATCCAGTTTGGATAGATCAAGTTGGGACGGCAATATCAGCTCTTGGAGCGAACGAATAATTGGATAGACCAAGTCTGCTAGTTCGTTCGCTCGTGCGGTTGGCATTAAGCCATAAGCTTGACGAATAAACAGTTGGTCGTGGAAAATCTCCCGAAGACGTTGCAGGTTTTTACTGAGAGCCGGTTGAGTCATGTTGAGCTCTTCCGCAGCTTTGGACACGCTGCCTTTTTCTAAAATAGTGACAAAGGCGATAAGGAGTTTAATGTCGAGTTTTGCTATTTCGTATGTATTCATAATCAATCTTCTTATTCGAAATGATCAGGGTTGCCTGACCATGTATGTGACTTGTATTTTGTCGTGCTTACTTCTTTTATTATTTGCTGCCCTCGAATTCGCTACGTTTACGATAGGTTACTTTGAACATCAATGAATAAAAAATAGGTACTGCAATCAAGGTCAATATGGTGGCAAAACCAAGGCCAAAGGAGATGACTACCGCCATACTTTTAAAGAAGTCATCGAATAACAATGGCACCATCCCAAGGATTGTTGTTACCGCCGCCATACAAACTGGGCGTACACGGCTGACAGCCGAGATGAAGACTGCCTCATATAATTCAGTGCCTTGGTTAATTTCATAGTTGATCTGATCGGCTAAGACAATACCATTTTTGACGACCATGCCTGACAGGCTTAAGAAGCCAAGTAAGGCCATGAAGCTAAAAGGTGCGTTCATCACCAGTAAACCTGTTGATACTCCGATTAATGCTAAGGGAACGCAGAACCAGATAGTTAGTGGCACCCTTACGGAGTTAAACAGCAAGACGGTTATAATAAACATAAAGAGATATCCCATGGGAAGCGCTTTAAAGATGTTCTTTTGCGCGTCTCGACTGCTTTCGTACTCACCACCCCATTCTAGGGAATAGCCAGTGGGCAATTTGATGGCTTCCACTGGGCCACGAATGCGAGAGAAGACAGACATGGCCATTTCGCCACCTAAAATATTAGGGTCGGCCATCACGGTAATGGTTCTTTTACGATCACGACGCTCGATAATAGGATTTTCCCACACCGTTTCAAAGCCAGAAACGACCGTTGACAGGGTGACGTAGGCACCGGATGACGGACTGTAAATTTGCAGATCCCGTATCTGGTCAATGGAGCGACGTTCATTTTTAGGGGCTTTTTGCATAATGGGCAACAAATCTGTGCCTTCTCGATACAAACCAATTCTCGAACCAGAAAAGTTGGTGAGTAGCACTTTATCCAAATCGTTTTTGGAAATCCCTAAACGACGAGCTTGTGCGTCATCAAAGATAGGACGTAACACTTTTACTGGTTGGCGCCAGTCGTCTTTAATGCTCTCTAATCCCCCATCTTGACGGTAAATGTTTTTGATTTTTTCACTGATCTGACGCAGCACTTTAGGATCTGGCCCACTGATGCGGGCTTCAATTTTGGCATCCTTTGAAGGGGCCAACTGAAGCCGTTGCAGTTTGACTTCTAGCTCAGGGTATTCATCATGCATTTTTTTATGCAGCTCGGCTAATAATACAGGGATGTCTTCCCGCGTTTTAGTGCGAATAATAAATTGCGCATAGCTGCTATTTTCTTGTTTAGCCGTATAAGTCAGCATGAATCGCAAGGCACCTTGGCCTGTTGTGGTTGCCACATAATCAATGCGTTTATCCTTTCTCAAGGAGGCTTCTATTTCCCGTACTTTGGCATAGGTATTATCAATATGTGTTCCTTCTGGCATTTGAATATCCATAAAGAACATAGGGGTTGTTGAGGGAGGGAAAAAGGACTGTTTGACAAACTGGAATGCCCAGCCTGCTATTAACAGGAAGAGAACAAGCGTAATAACTGTCATCCAACGAAAATGCATGGCTTTATCCAATAGCCATTTATAAGCATCGAAGATAATGCCTTTGTATGGATCTTCTCCAGCAGCGTCGGTTCCTGCCGTGCGACTTTCTGTGAAAAAGAGGTCGCAAAAGAATGGTGTTAGTGTAATGGCCGTGATCCAGCTTAGTAGCAGAGATATTAGTAATACATAGAACAAAGAACCGACAAATTCACCGACTGCGTCTGGCGACAAACCAATCGGAGCAAAGGCGGTGATGGCAATGACGGTTGCACCCAGTAGGGGCCATTTTGTTTGCTTGACTACCGCGCTGGCGGCTTCCACTTTGGTCATACCGCGTTTGAGCCCAATGAGCACGCCTTCGGTCACGACGATGGCGTTATCCACCAGCATCCCTAGTGCAATAATTAACCCTCCGAGGGAAATCCTTTGTAGGTTGATTTTGAAATAGTCCATGACAATAAAGGTGCCAAGGATGGTCAGTAGTAGAATGAGACCGATTAAAATACCAGAGCGAACGCCCATAAAAATCAATAGGACCAGAATAACAATAGCGACCGCTTCTACTAAGTTAAGTAAAAAGTTAGAAACCGAGTGCTTCACTTCTTTCGATTGAAAGTAGATGGGGTCCAGATGAATTCCCACAGGTTGCTGGTATTTTAATTCATCAAGGCGTTTTTCTAATCGTTCACCCACATCCACAACATTGACGTTCGCCGCGAATGAAATACCGAGTAGCAAAGACGGTGCGCCATTGAAATCGACAATTTGCTTTTTGGGAGTAACATATTCCCGTTTAATGGTCGCGATGTCGCTTAAACGAATCAGTTTGCCATCAATTGGCTTACCAACAATCAGGTTTTCTAGCTCAGTAATGTCTTTGAATTCCCCCGTTGGGCTAATACGAATGTACTCACTGCCTACTTTGACGCGACCAGCATTGGACACAATATTTTGATTGGCCAAGAGGCTTTCAAGCTGGCTTGGGGCAATGCCCATATTCGCCATTTTGGCCCGCGATATTTCAATAGTGACTTGTTCTTTTTGATCACCAGCGATGGCCACTTTTGCGACACCGTCCACTAGAACCAGTTCGCGCTTGATATAATCAACGTAATTTTTCAGATCTTTATAGTGATAGCCGTCGCCGTGGACGGCTAGTAATACACCGTATACATCACCAAAATCGTCTAACACCATTGGCGAACTGACACCCTTGGGAAAACTTCCTGAGAGATCGCGAATTTTTTTACGTACTTCGTCCCAAATCTGCTTAAGTTCTTTTGCGCGATATTGATCTTTTATGGTTAATTGAACCTTTGAATAACCCGCTTTAGAAGTAGAGGTAATCTTATCCACATAAGGCAGTGTTTGTAATTCCTGCTCAATAGGGTACGTGACTTCTTCCTCCACTTGTTCCGGTGAGGCACCAGGGTAGGTGGTGATGATTAAGGCGTCCTTGATGGTAAACTCAGGGTCTTCCAATTGGCCAAGATTGGTGAACGCAATGGCGCCCCCAATCAATAAAATCAGCGTCACCATCCAACTGGTGACTTTTTTCTCTATAAAGTAGGCTGCAATGTTCACTATAGACCTCGCTCACGGATCAAAGGTCTGACTTTCATGTCGGGTGTGAGGTCATTTACACCAGCGACTACGATCTGTTCCTTTGGCTGTAATCCTGAGGTGATTTCTATTTTGTCATCTTGTAATGTGCCTAAGGTCACTTTTCTTGCTTCGAGAGATTGCTTGTCTTGGTGATAAACCCAGACAATGCTATCTGCGTTACCTGTTTGTGTATTTTCACGGCGTAGCACCGCTTCGACGGGGACCACAATATGACTGACGGTGCCGTGTAGTTTGTTAAGGTCCAATTCCACATTAGCGGTCATACCAGGCAATAGGGTTTGTGAGTCGTTGCCATTGCGTAGTAAATGCAAGGTGACATCGTAAGCCATGGTGGAAATATCGGGCTGAGTGTTGTGTTCTTTATAGACCCCTTTGAACGCGGTATAAGGGGGCGTATCTAAAATGACCGTTGGTTGATAACCTGTACGGGTGGATTTAATACCCGTGACCAAATTCTCCGGTATTTGAAATTGCACGTCTAAATGGTCGATGTTTTGGATGTGTAAGATGGTTTGGGTGGCATTCACATACTGAAAGTTTTTGGTTGAAGTCGAACTAATCACTCCGTCAAATGGCGCGTACAAGCGAGTGTAACTTAGTTGGTTTTTGGCGGTTTCTAGCGCGTTATTGGCTTGTGCAAGATTGGCTTTGCTTTCATCAAATTGAGATTTGCTGGTGGCATTGCGTTTAAGCATGGTTTGAATGCGATCAAACTGTACTTGCGCTAATTGTTGATTGGCTTTGGCTAATTCTACTTTTAACTTATAGTCTTTAGGGTCTAATGCCGCGAGCAATTCGCCTTTTTTTACCCGCTGACCTGCCACTACGTGGATGGCGGTGAGTTGACCCCCAACACGAAAGGCTAAGTTTGCTTCTTTACTTGCTTTTAACTCCGCAGGAAAACGGCGAATATTCACCACTTGGCTTGCATCAATCGTCATAAGCTTAACTGGCTGAGTGACATTTTGCGTCATCGACTCTTGCTTATTTTGATCTGAGCAAGCGGTTAATAAAACCGTTGTGGCTAGCATGATGCTAAGAGCGCATAGTTTATTGCGTTGGTGCGTCATACATTTCTCCGTAAAGACATAATAAAATCTGAGCGCAATATTGCTTATAATTAAGGTTAATTGCCAAGATGGTGTAATAAATAAGGTTAGTTAATGCTTGTATTTTATATCTCTAGGCTATCATTATGAATTTTAAAATATATATTAAAGATATTCTAAAGGAGAATATCTGGTGGGCGTGGTGCAAAAATGGGCTGTTGGTTCAATCAACAAGATACACAGACGGGCCTTTAGGGCGAAAGAAGAGCATTAACGTGAGGCCTTTGCACAACGTCGTGAGCGAAAGCAAGACAGTCTGGCAATGGTCTCAGCGTGTTTTATCTAATTCTTCTAAAAAAGTTTCTAGCACTAGGTTAGCACGGGCCCCTTTGCGGGTAATGGCAGAGAAGCGCGTCACGTATTGACATGCTTGAGGTAAGATAGCTCTCATGCGGCCGTCGATACGTTCATCTCCGGTCCAACGCTCTGCTACATGGTCAGGTAAAAAGCCAATGTAGCGGCCAGTCAGAATCAAAAAGGCGATGCCTTCTCGGTCTGTTGCGGTCGCACTGGCTTTTAGCGGTTGGTGTTGGGTTTTAATCTCGGGTGTTTGGGCGTAGGCAGGTAAGACGGCATCGTACTCTTTCAGCCTATCTATACTGATCTCACTGTCTGCTTGCCTAAACAGTGGGTGGGTATTACTGCAATACAGTTGAGAGGTTTCTTCGTATAAATCCCGATAGTCTAATCCACTTAGAATTTTTAAATTGGGCACAATGCCGACATGCAACTTACCATCGAGCACACCGCGTTCCACATCGGTTGGTGGAATCATGCGAATATTAATGGTGACTTGTGGGCCTTTGTCTTTAAGTGCCGCCAAAGAGTGCGTAATTCGAGTGTAAGGGAGTGTGACCAGATTATCGGTAATGCCAATATTGAGCTCACCTTGCAAATGCTGGTGGAGAGCGTTGATCTGAGTACGAAAATTCTCTAAAGAAGATAAGAGTTGTAGGGTATGCTCATAGACTTGGCTGCCTTCATTGGTTAACGAGAACCCAGAGCGTCCGCGTTGGCATAGGCGAAAGCCAAGCCGTGTCTCTAAATCCGATATGGCAATACTAATAGCGGCTCGACTGATGTTTAAATCAACCTCTGCCGCTGAGAAACCACCGCATTCCACCACCGTTTTAAAGATCCGCAAAATGCGTAAGTCGGCGTCACTCACTTGTCCTTGCAGCTTACTCATGATGGTGAAGACCTCTGATTAGTTAAGTAAAGCGTTATCTAAGGGTTAATAAATTCAACTTTTTTTAATCTAAGTCTCTTGGCATAGTAATGTCAATATTAGGGCGGCTTATCTTTATTTGTCCGTCTTTGTGACATCCATATGAAAATAACTATTTGGAGTATTCATGGAAACCATAGGGCATTTGATTGGTGGCAAGCCATCTCAAGAATCTTCGCGCACGCAAGATGTGTTCAATCCCGCAACAGGCGAAGTGACAAAAAAAGTCGCCATTGCTCCTAAGGAGACAGTGGAAGAAGCCATCGCTGCTGCTCAAGCTGCCTACCCTGAATGGCGCAACACCCCGCCAATGAAACGTGCGCGTATTATGTTTCGCTATAAAACCTTGTTAGAGGAAAACGCCGATCGTATCGGGGAATTAGTGGGTGGTGAACACGGTAAAATTTGCCACGATGCGGCTGGAGAATTACAACGTGGTATTGAGAACGTGGAATACGCCTGTGGCGCGCCAGAGTTATTAAAAGGGGAATACAGTAAAAATGTTGGCCCAAGCATCGATTCCTGGAGCGAGTTTCAGCCATTAGGCGTTGTCGCGGGGATCACTCCCTTTAACTTTCCTGCCATGGTGCCGCTTTGGATGTTCCCCATGGCCATTGTGTGTGGCAATACCTTTGTATTAAAACCTTCCGAACGGGACCCAAGTGCCGCACTGCTACTTGCCGAGCTATTACATGAGGCCGGCTTGCCCGCCGGGGTGTTTAATGTGGTTAATGGTGACAAAGTGGCGGTAGACACCTTGCTGGAAGACAAGCGTGTGAAAGCGGTGAGCTTTGTGGGTTCTACACCGATTGCCGAATACATTTATCAAACTGCCTCTAAACATGGCAAACGCTGTCAGGCATTGGGTGGTGCGAAAAACCACGCCATTGTGATGCCGGATGCCGATATGGATAACGTCGTCAGCCAGTTGCTGGGGGCGGCCTTTGGTTCCTCTGGTGAGCGTTGTATGGCATTGTCTGTTGCGGTCACCGTTGGTAAAGCGGCTGGGGATGCGTTGATCGAAAAAATGTCGGCGGCCATGGCGCCTTTAAAAGTAGGCGAGTATTCCGATGCGAAAAACGACTTTGGCCCTGTCATTACCAAAGAGCATAAAGATAAAGTCGTTGGCCTGATCACCAGTGCCGAAGAGCAAGGAGCTAAGGTGGTGGTTGATGGTCGTCAAACGGTTGTTAAAGGCTATGAAAATGGCTTCTTTGTGGGGGCAACGCTAATAGACAACGTGACGGCTGAAATGGAAAGTTATCAGCAAGAAATTTTTGGTCCGGTGTTACAAGTTGTGCGGGTGGAGACCATGGAAGAAGCGATGCAGTTGATCAACGACCATGAGTATGGCAATGGCACTTGTATCTTTACTCGCGATGGGGAAGCGGCCCGTTACTTTTCTGATCACATTGAAGTGGGGATGGTGGGGATCAATGTGCCTCTTCCTGTTCCCGTGGCGTACCACAGCTTCGGCGGATGGAAGCGTTCGTTATTTGGGGATCTGCATGCCTATGGTCCGGATGGAGTACGTTTTTATACCAAACGAAAAACCATCACCCAGCGCTGGCCTTCTGCAGGCGTGAGAGAAGGCAAGAGTTTCGCCTTTCCGTCTTAATTGATTTATCGATGATCCTGTATGAAAAATGGTCGCGCATTTGTCGCGGCCATTTTTTTATGTCTTATATAAGATGAAGGGCGGGATTCTACTATTGAAAAAATCAGTGGTATAGTGCCTAGAAGAACACTTATTGTCAGCCAAAAGTGTTGTCTGTAAGCGTAGATTATTAGAAGAGCTGGTTGAATGACTATGGATAAGAATAATCAGACCCCTTTTGTGGTACTGGCGAGAACCCTCATGCTGTGTGCGGTGTTTTTATTGACCAGTTGTGCCTCAGAACCATCACATATTGATGATGTTGCCGCTAAAGACCCTTTACGAATTTATGTGAGCGGTAACAAAGCCTATCTATCCGGTATTCTTGGTAGGAATCTAACCGAACAGCTGAAAAATATGATACGCAAGCACCCCAATGTGACGGATTTGGTTCTGGTCGATATCCCCGGCACGGACGATGAAGAAGCTGTTATGGAAAGTGCCCGCTTGATTCGCTCTCTTGGTTTGAATACTCATATTGCTCGAACTGGTTATGTACTCTCCGGTGGAGTGGATTTGTTTTTAGGTGGGGTAAAAAGAACCATTGGGGCGGGCGCCGGCGTGGGGGTGCATACGTGGATTGATGAGTCGGGTAAATTGCCTAAAAATACCGATGTGAGTGATTCCATCAATGCGACCTACATCAATTTTTATTTGTCTATGGGGGTACCCGAACGTTTTTATTGGTTTTCTCTAAAGGCGGCACCAGCGGATCGGGTATATTTTCTCTCTCCAGAAGAGATGTACGATTACAAACTGATTACCGAATAAGCTATGCTTTCTTAAGGTGGAAATTGATTTTTGATAAAAGTAAGACGGAGGGGAAATGGAACAGATTGAGCTTTTTACCATTGAAAGCCCCTGCCGTGGTATCTGTGTGAACAGTGCTAAAGGGTTTTGTAAAGGCTGCTTGCGTAGCCGTGAAGAACGCTTTGAATGGTTTTCTTTATCAAATGAGGCACGGTTTATTATTTTGGAGCGCTGTAAACAGCGCCGCCAACGTTTACTTCGAGCCCGAGAAGAACGGCTTAATCAGCATTCTGAAAAAGCCTTACCCTATGGTATGGATGAAGAGATAATCGAAGATCAGGGGGGCGAACCCCCAGTCGAGGCCGAATTATTTGAGTTAACGCAAGAACCCTTCTATTAACCCTGCTTTCTGTCCCATCTACCGTTAGCGATCAAAAATCGCATCGAGTGCTTCCGATAGCCGATCCACACCAATCACCTTCATCCCTTCAATGGGCTTCTTAGGGCAGTTGGCTTTAGGAACAACTGCCTTGGTAAAGCCATGTTTGGCGGCTTCACTGATGCGTTCTTGCCCTGACGGAACAGGACGAATCTCACCGGACAAGCCTACTTCACCAAGGACGACCAAATCATGGGGTAATATCTGGTTTCGAAAGCTTGATACCACGGCTGCAATGGCCGCTAAGTCGGCACTGGTTTCTAATACCTTAACGCCACCGACGACGTTTAAATAGACATCTTGATCAGCCGTCAGTAACCCCCCGTGTTTGTGTAGGACGGCCAGTAGCATTGCCAGACGATTATGATCAAACCCTACAGTGACTCGCCGTGGATTACCCAGTGCGGAGTCATCTACCAAGGCTTGCAGTTCAACGAGTAACGGGCGAGTGCCTTCCCAAACGACCATCACCAGACTGCCCGCAGCAGGATGATTGCTGCGATTTAAGAAAATAGAACTTGGGTTTTTGACTTCTCGTAAGCCATTTTCCAGCATGGCAAATACCCCCAGTTCATTAATCGCGCCAAAGCGGTTTTTCATGCCGCGTAAGGTGCGAAAGCGAGAGTCTTCCGATCCTTCCAATAACACCGAGCAATCTACCATGTGTTCAAGCACTTTTGGGCCGGCCAGTGAACCATCTTTGGTAACGTGTCCAACAAGCAAGACTGCGGTTTGGGTTTGTTTGGCGAACCTAGTGAGTACAGCGGCACTTTCGCGTACCTGTGAGATGCTGCCTGGAGCCGATTCCACTCCATCTAAGTGCATGACCTGAATAGAGTCAATGACCATGACTTTCGGTTTAACTTGTTGGGCGATGGTTAGGATACTTTCAACATTGGTTTCAGAAAGCATTTTTAGATTTTTGGTTGGCAAACCTAGCCGTTGAGCTCGCATAGCCACTTGCTGTAAGGATTCTTCCCCCGTGATATAAAGGGCGCTTTGTTGTTGCGCCAGCCAACACATGGTTTGTAATAACAGGGTGCTTTTCCCAGCGCCTGGATGGCCGCCAATCAGTACGACACCACCAGGAACGAGTCCGCCGCCGAGTACCCGATCAAACTCGCTTGCCCCTGAACTAAAGCGAGGTACATCCCCTAAATCGACTTCGGATAGATCCTGAATGCCCGTAATAGATCCGGCATATCCTTGATAGCGTGGGTCTTGACTGGCAGAAACGCGGGCAGATGTCTTGCCTGAGGTGAGTTTGATTTCCGACAAGGAATTCCACGCGCCACAGGCTTGGCACTGTCCCTGCCATTTTGCGTAGTCTGCGCCACATTCGTTACATACAAAGGCTGTTTTTGCTTTGGCCATAATGGGTCTTCTGTCTTTAAAAAATATCATGGCCTTAAAAAGGCCATGATCTAGGGATGACATATTTAGTTTACTATGGGTAATAGCCGATTCTAACCCAAATCTAAATCCTTATTCCCTTTCCATTGAATGGAGTACAGATCCAAACGTCGATCTTTCAGGTTGTTTACTGACCCTTCGCTGCGGGTTTGTTTGAGTTTGTCCAAGTCCAAATCAGAGAACATCAGCATTTCGGTATTCGGGGTGGTTTCCGCCATGACCGCATCGTGTGGATAGGAGAAGTCGGATGGGGAAAAAACCGCCCCTTGGGAGTATTGCACATCCAGATTTTCGACTTGTGGCAAATTGCCGCAGCTACCGCAAATCACCACATAGCATTCGTTTTCAATTGCGCGGGCTTGAGCACAATTGCGCACACGTAGATAGCCGTTCTTGGTATCCGTCCAAAAGGGCACAAACAAAATGTCCATATCTTGCTCAGCCAGTAAACGGCCCAATTCAGGGAATTCCACATCATAACAAATCAAAATGCCGATACGCCCTGCATCGGTGTCAAATACGCGCAGTTCATTGTCTCCTTGGATAACCCAATCGCGGCGTTCGTGTGGCGTAATATGGATTTTACCTTGTTCTTCAATGGTGCCATCGCGGCGGCACAAGTAACTCACATTGTATAAATCATCCTCTTCAATCACGGGCATGGAGCCGGTGATGATATTGATGTTATAGCTGACCGCCATTTGCGACATTTCCGTGAGAAACAGCTCGGTAAAGCTTGCAAGAAAGCGTACCGCCTCGGTCTGATTGGTTTGATCAGGGCTTAACCCCATTAAGGGCGCATTGAAAAATTCAGGGAAAAGGGCGAAATCACTTTTATAGCTCGATAACGCATCAATAAAATATTCCACTTGCTTGAGTAGCTCTTCAACATTTGCTACCTCACGCATTTGCCATTGTACCGCGCCAATACGAACTTGGGTTTTACGGGATTTAATGACGGTTGTTTCTGGTTCGTAAAAGATGTTTTTCCATTCAAGCAGCGTCGCATACCCCTCCGATTTCTCATCTTCAGGCAAGTAGCTTTTTAATAAGCGTGTTACTTGAAAATCGTTAGAGAGTTGGAAAGATAAAATCGGATCGTAAATTTTACGATCGCTGACGGCTTCTAAGTATTCTGCGGGGGTCATCTCATCAGAATGTTCGTGATAGGTCGGGATACGACCACCCGCGAGGATCGCTCGCAAGTTATGTTGGCGGCACAGTTCTTTACGTGCCTCGTATAAGCGACGTCCTAGTCGGAAACCACGATATTCTGGATGAATTAATACATCCAAACCGTACATGGCATCGCCGTTACGATCATTGAGAATGGTTTCTTTCTTTCCGATAAGGTCTTCGTAGGTATGGGGGTTACTAAAACGTTGGTAGCTCACTTGAACCGAGAGCGCGATACCAACGATATCCCCATGGTCTTCAAGACAAATTTGTCCCTCAGGAAAGTCGTTAATGAGTTTACTAATGGTGTGCTCAGACCAAGCCCCACCGATGTCGTTATAGACTTGGTCCATCAGTTCTTTTACTTGTTCGTAATCCGTATGTTCTATATTACGGATTTTTAAATGCATATCTTCAAGCATAATGGCCTCTATGGTGTCTTTTGGACAAGTCTTACTGTTATGTGGATGAATGTCACTTTATAAAGCGTTAATTCTGCTTTTATTCCCTAAAAAAGAAAACCCCGCCGAGGCGAGGTTTTGTATGAGCAGTAGCAAATCAGTGAAAAAGAGAGCTAGCTGAACGTGTTAGTTTTTGGCGAATTCAGGGTAAGCTTCCATACCACATTCAGACAAATCAACACCTTCGTACTCTTCTTCTTCAGAGACGCGAACGCCCATGATGGCTTTGATGATCAACCAAACGATCAAACTAGTGACAAACACCCAGACAAAGATAGTCACTGCACCAGCGATTTGGCCAAAGAAGGTTGTGCCTGTGTTTGTTAGAGGCACAGCTAATAGACCCCAAAGACCCACCACACCGTGAACAGAGATGGCACCTACTGGATCGTCTATTTTCAGTTTGTCTAGCGTCAGGATGGCAATAACGACTAGGAGACCACCAACAACACCAATGAGTGTGGCACCAATAGCAGAAGGGGTTGAAGGTTCAGCCGTGATGGCCACCAAGCCTGCCAATGCGCCGTTCAACAACATGGTGAGATCCGCTTTTCCGAACAAAATACGAGCGAGCAATAGAGCGGCGACAGCACCACCCGCAGCAGCGGCATTGGTATTTAAGAATACTACAGCAACGGAGTTAGCACTGACGATATCACCAAGCTTCAGCACAGAGCCACCATTGAAACCGAACCAACCCATCCAAAGGATGAAGGTACCCAGTGTCGCCAGTGGTAGGTTTGCACCAGGAATGGCGCGAACTTCGCCATTTGGACCGTATTTTCCTTTACGAGAGCCCAGTACAAGTACGCCAGCCAATGCCGCAGACGCGCCTGCTAAGTGGACGATACCAGAACCTGCAAAGTCAGAGAAACCAAGGTCACCAAGGCTATACATACCGAATACAGAGCCACCGCCCCATGTCCAGTTACCTTCCATAGGGTAAATGAAGCCTGTCATTACAACGGCAAAGACGAGGAAAGACCAAAGCTTCATACGTTCTGCAACGGCACCGGAGACAATGGACATGGCCGTAGCAACAAACACAACTTGGAAGAAGAAGTCAGAGGCATCGGCATAGACCGAGCCGCCATCGAAGCCCGCTTTAGCGGATTCCGCCAGCACGGTGCTGACCAATGTATCGGCACTGCTGGCACCATCTAACTGAATGCCAGATAAGAACCAAGTGCCACCATACATAATGGCATAACCGCAGACCATATACATGATACAAGCAATGGCGTACAAAGCGACGTTTTTAGTAAGGATTTCTGTGGTGTTTTTAGAGCGGACAAGTCCCGCTTCTAGCATGGCAAACCCCGCTGCCATCCACATAACCAAAGCACCCATCACAAGGAAGTAAAAGGTATCCATGGCATATTGTAATTCGAAAATATTGTTTTGCATTTTTCGCCCCCCTTAAAGGCTTATAAGAGTCGATCGTGGATCAGACTGCGTCTTCGCCAGTCTCGCCTGTACGAATACGTACGGCTTGCTCAAGGTTAACGATAAAGATTTTACCGTCGCCGATTTTGCCGGTATTGGCTGCATTTGAAATGGCTTCCACCACTTGGTCCTTCATATCGTCGGCTATGGCAAGCTCGATTTTCACTTTTGGTAGAAAGTCCACAACGTACTCTGCGCCACGATAAAGTTCGGTGTGGCCTTTTTGACGTCCGAATCCTTTTACTTCTGTCACGGTAATGCCTTGCACTCCGATTTCTGAAAGGGCTTCTCGAACATCATCGAGTTTGAATGGCTTGATGATGGCAGTGATAAGCTTCATATCCACATATCTCCTTTAAAAAGTCTGGCTTAGTGTCGTGTTGCAGGTAAGTCTCTCTATTCAATATGCGTGCCACAAATGACATCAGTCGGAATGGTCAAGGTTTTGTAGGGATTGTAAAGAAAATAAGCAAGCAATCAGATAATTTTTGCTCTTTTTTGGTGCAAATTAGGTGGGTGTGACACGGTGTTTGTGCTTTGTGCTGGTGCGTTGGTTGAGTTGGAGTAGAACCTATTTTAAAGGAATTTGACTATCTCCTTGCTCTTAATGATGAATATCGCTAATGGTTTGAGACTGACGAAAGCGCTTATCGCTACTGCTGCTCGTTTATGGTTTAAAAGAAGGAGTGGGGCTGCACAAAAACTAGGCATGCCCGGTTTGATGGATTGTGTGCTTTGTAAATTTTCTATGTCATAAAAGGATAACTTTGAGACGCTTTGTCTTATGATCTTTATACTTTTAGACAGGAAAAGAGGCCATTCTTGGAAAGAGTATTGGATGAATAAGGTGTGGTTTGGCTTTCTTGGCGGCTTCTTCTTAGAGAATGCCACTGAGTCATGTTATTGTTAGTTTGTCTAGATTTTACTTACTTATATATGCACAGCAAACAAAAGGGGAGATGGCGAAATGATTGATCAATTTATTAAGCAACTGGGTAGTGGACTTGAGCAAGCAGCTGAGACTTTAGGGAAGTTACCCAAAGAAGAAATTCGCGCTCAGTTAGACCAGGTTGCACGTAACACATTGAAAAAAATGGATTTGGTAACGCGCGAAGACTTTGAACTACAGTCTGCCATGCTGGCGAAATATCGAGAACGTTTAGTTGCACTAGAGGCTCGTATTGAAGAATTGGAAAAGGCCGCAGCGGCACCCGCTAAAAAAGAGCCCGCAAAAAGAACCACAACTAAAAGAGCACCCGCGAAGAAGGCCGCCCCTAAAGCTGAGGCGACTCAAGAGAAATCCACAGACAAGTCTGATGAAAACAAGACTGATGGAGACAAAGCAGATACAAAAGACGCGTAATGTATTGGTGGGGTTATTGCCAGCCTTGTTTCCAATGGTCAGGTGACTTGAGATCCTGCCATGGAATTGTGTACTGTGTATGAGTGAGGACGGCCTCGATGACGCATTGCGTGATGATCTCTTGGTCGTCTCTTATAAGCTCTGTGACAAGAAAATGCTTTTCTTTCTGTTGTGGCGATGTGGATGTCCACTTTGATAAAAGTAGCTTTTTGGGATTAATTTGATTCATAGATGCTTGCATGCCTTCATTATTGTCTCGTGTTCTATTCGATACGCAGGAGCGCGAAATTCGGATGCTTATCGTGACAAAAAAGAGGTTGAGTTTACATAAAGAATAACGAGATCAAGGAGTGATCGTGAGTTTAGCCACAATATATGGCCGCGCCCGTGTTGGTGTTGCCTCCCCTCTTGTTACCGTAGAAACCCATATTTCCAATGGGTTGCCTTCTCTAAACATTGTTGGTTTACCAGAAGCTGCCGTTCGTGAAGCGAAAGATCGTGTGCGTAGCGCCATCATTAACAGTCATTTCGAATGGCCGACACGGCGCGTCACCATTAATCTTGCACCAGCTGATTTGCCCAAAGAAGGGGGGCGGTATGACCTTGCCATTGCGATTAGTGTGCTAGCGGCGTCGGGGCAGTTGGAAGAAGTTAATTATCGTGATTACGAATTTATTGGTGAATTGGCGCTGTCCGGTGAGTTAAGAGGCGTCTCAGGATTATTACCTTCTGCTATTGCGTGTCATCAAGCGAACCGACAATTGGTGTTGCCCTCAGAAAACCAACAAGAGGCGGCTCTGGTAGAAGGGGATGCGGTTCATGCCAATCATCTCACGCAAGTGACCGCTCACTTGCTAAAACATGCCCGTTTACCTGATTGTGTACCTGCGCCGCCAGAGCCTCTGGCTTTAGATCATAAGGACATGAAGGATGTAAAAGGCCAATATCAAGCTCGTCGAGCCCTAGAAGTGGCGGCGGCAGGACGCCACAATTTACTGTTTATTGGGCCGCCAGGGACAGGTAAAACCATGTTGGCGTCCCGCTTACCTGGCATTATGCCGGCCATGATTGAAGAAGAGGCATTGGCGGTTGCTTCAGTTCAATCGGTTGCTGGACGAAAAATGGGGGCCGAGTGGCATTGGGGGGAGCGGCCCTTTCGCTCGCCTCATCATTCGAGTTCTGCCGCCGCTCTGGTGGGCGGAGGGTCAATACCGAAACCGGGAGAGGCGTCGCTAGCACATTGCGGCGTATTATTTCTTGATGAGCTGCCAGAATTTGATCGAAAAGTACTTGAGGTGCTTCGTGAACCATTAGAAAACGGGGAAGTGCATATTTCCCGTGCCCGTGGTCAAGTAACCTACCCGGCACGTTTTCAGTTGGTGGCCGCTATGAATGCCAGTAATGAAGCCTACAGCGGTGAGCAAAACTATTATCAGTCCAGTGCCAGTCAAAAATACTTAAAGAAACTGTCTGCTCCGTTTTTAGATCGTATTGATTTGCATGTGGAAGTGCCGCCTCTGCCATCGGGGGTTTTGGTTAACGCCCAAGAAGAAGGGGAAAGTAGTGAAAGTGTTCGACAGCGCGTAGAAAGAGCCGTCGCTAGGCAGCGGGAGAGACAAGGTGTGCAAAATGCCTTGTTGAGTGGCCGCCAGCTAGAAGCCATCTGCGCATTGAGCGACGAGGACAAACAGTTTATGCAGCAAGCGTTGGAAACATTAAAGCTCTCAGCTCGCGCTTATCATCGTGTTTTAAAAGTGGCGCTGACGCTAGCAGATTTGAGTGACTCGCCAGTCACCCGTGCCCACTTAATGGAGTCGTTGAGTTATCGCAAAATGGAGAAAACCTTGAGTGCGGTGGTGTCTTCATAGTGTGGTTGAGGGCGGATTTGCGATGAGAAAAACGCTTTTTACTGAGCTGGATTAATTTTTGCTCAGAGTTGTTATCATTTCGTTA
Organism: Marinomonas sp. 63XJN7_7_ISO-PGPR-S23-202; assembly: GCF_056173505.1. Classification (NCBI taxonomy): domain Bacteria; kingdom Pseudomonadati; phylum Pseudomonadota; class Gammaproteobacteria; order Oceanospirillales; family Oceanospirillaceae; genus Marinomonas; species Marinomonas sp. 63XJN7_7_ISO-PGPR-S23-202. The sequence continues at coordinate 739,446 of NZ_CM149677.1, forward strand.
CAATTCGTGTTCTTATAGGCTACTTGTTAATGCATGGCAATGTCGAATTTATTATCTGACGCCAAAGCAAATATCGTTTTGTATGGAGAGATAGATAGTGTTTCTGCGACTTTTTCCTGTATGGGCTGTGTTGCTCAGCGTAGTAGCGTTTTATAAACCGGCTTGGTTTAGTGGTTTTGAAGACGAGATTGTCTCTTTACTAACCTTAGTTATGTTGGCTATGGGTTTAACGCTGACACTTGAGGATTTTAAAAAAGTCTTAAAGAGTCGTGAAGCGTTGCTGGTTGGTGTCTTACTGCAATTTTTGATTATGCCATTTGTGGCGTTTTTAACGGCCTACTGCTTTGGCTTTGGTCAAGCTCTCACCATCGGCATGTTACTAGTGGGCAGTGTCGCTGGCGGCACCTCTTCGGCTGTGATGTGCTATTTAGCGAAAGGGGATGTGGCCTTGTCCATTTCTATGACGGCAATCACCACTTTATTGAGTGTCGTATTAACGCCTCTTTTGATGTCGTTTATGGTCGAACAAAGTGTCCACATTCCAACGGTTTCGAATTTTTTGTATGTGTTAAAAATCATTTTGTTGCCCGTGACAGCGGGGGTATTGATTAATACCTTGTTTTATAAAGCCGTTCGTAAGGCTGAGCCACTTTTGCCTTATGTTTCTATGATCGCGATTATGTTGATCATTGCGATTGTGGTATCGGCAAGTGTGTCTCGTTTGGCCTTAGTTGGCCCTACTGTCGTTGCTGCTGTCATCCTCCATAATGGCATAGGGCTCGGGCTAGGGTATTGGGTTGCGTATTTGCTTGGTTTTGATAAACGGGTATGCCGTACCATAGCCTTTGAAGTTGGCTTACAAAATTCTGCTTTAGCGGTAACACTCGCGTTTAAGTTTTTTACACCAATTGCGGCGCTTCCTGGTACCGTGTTTAGTATTTGGCACAATATTTCTGGTTCTTTATTAGCCAGTTATTGGGGGCGAACTGATGTGGCTAGCGATACTTGCCCTAACGCATCCTCTGTGGATCAGGCTGTGGATGTGCTCTCAATAAGAAAACGCATAAAATAGCGATAGGAAGCTTGTGCGAGAACCGTCAGAGTCAGGTACACTTAGCACTGAAATGTTAACGCCGTTAAGCCAGAGTGTGTCATGAGTGAATCCCTTCCATCCATATCCCAGCGTTTGAGAAATCTGAACGAGCGACAGCTAGACGCTGTAAAAATGATCGATGGTCCTTTGCTGGTGTTGGCTGGTGCCGGTTCCGGTAAAACGAGCGTTATTACGACGAAAATTGCTTATCTGATCCAAACCTGTGGTTTTAAAGCCAATAGTATTATTGCCGTCACCTTTACGAATAAAGCCGCCCGTGAAATGAAAGAGCGTGTCGTGGGGATGTTGTCCAAACAAGAAAGCCGAGGTTTAAGTATTTCGACTTTCCATACACTTGGCTTGAACATTCTTCGCAAAGAGTATCGCAAAGCAGGGCTTAAAGAAGGCTTCACACTATTTGACGCGCAAGACTCGTTAAGCTTGATTAAGGAGATTCTTGATAAAGAGTTTAGTGGCCAAACCGACTCCGCCGCGTATTGCCAAAGTACAGTTTCGAATTGGAAAAACGACTTAACCACCCCGCAAGAAGCCATCACGAATGCCGACACGGAAGAGTTTCTGCTCGCAGCGCAGGTGTATGCACAATATCAACGCTATTTGCGAGCCTACAATGCTGTGGATTTTGATGATTTGATCCTGCTCCCTGTGAGTTTGTTGATGGCTGATGAAGCATTGCGAGATAAATGGCAGAGAAAAGTGCGTTATTTGCTGGTGGATGAGTGCCAAGATACCAATGCCAGTCAGTATGAATTGATTCGTTTATTAGCCGGATTTCGTCGCTGTTTCACCTTAGTGGGGGACGATGACCAATCCATTTACGCCTGGCGGGGCGCACGACCAGAAAACCTTGAACGCTTATCAACCGACTATCCAAACTTGAAACTGGTTAAGCTTGAGCAAAATTATCGTTCAACTAAGACCATTCTAAAAGCCGCTAATACCCTGATTGCCAATAACCCTCATATTTATGATAAGGCCCTTTGGAGTGATTTGGGAGAGGGCGACCCTATTCGCGTGATGGTCACACGAAACGAAGACGCGGAAGCGGAACGGGTGGCGGCTGAAATTCAGTCTCGTCACCTACGTCATGAGATCCCTTATCGAGATTTTGCCATTTTGTATCGAGGAAACCATCAGGCTCGCTTAATCGAGATTAAACTTCAAGCCTATCGTATCCCTTATAAAATGAACGGCGGAACTTCCTTCTTCTCCCGTGCTGAGATCAAAGATTTGATGGGCTACCTACGCTTATTGGTGAACCCCGATGACGATAACGCTTTTTTGCGTATTGTAAACTTACCTCGTCGTGAGATTGGGCCAGCCACCTTGGAAAAAGTGGGCAACTTGGCCACTCAGCGAAATATCAGCTTATTTGAAGCATCGAGTTACCGTGAGCTTGAAGAGTCTGTGTCTGGTCGTCCGTTAAAAAGCCTACAGGACTTTCATCATTGGATGTCGACCTTACGCCAGCGTCTTGAGGGAGCGTCCCCCGTACCCATTATCGAACAAATGATCTTCGATATGGACTATTATAGTTGGATTCAAGAGCAATCTAGCTCCACCAAAATGGCGGAACGGCGCATTGAAAACGTCCGTTTCTTGCTCGAATCTATTCAAAGAATGATGGAGTCCGCATGGGAAGAAGACGAAACGGCTGGGTTAGATCAAGCCATTAGCAAGCTATTATTAATTGATATGCTGGAGCGACAAGAAGAGGAAGAAGACGAAGATAAAGTCCAGCTTCTTACACTCCATGCCTCCAAAGGGCTAGAATATCCACACGTCTTTTTGATTGGTTGTGAAGAGGAGCTATTACCCCATCGCAATAGCATTGAAAACGATGATATCGAAGAAGAGCGTCGCTTAGCTTATGTGGGCATCACCCGGGCAAAACGCACCTTGTGTATTACTCTGGCAGCGAAACGTCGTCAATATGGTGAAGAAATTGACTGTTTGCCCAGTCGATTCCTAGACGAACTTCCAGAAGAGGACTTAGTCTGGGAAGGGCGTGGCGATGAAGCGGAAAGCGTTAAAAAAGAGCGTGGGAAAGCCTCTCTATCGGCTCTTAAAGCAATGCTGAACTCTTAATCGAACGTTGTATTTTAAGCCAAAAATCGCTTGCTGGATTATTACTTGATGAACGAAAAAGAGAGATGCTAACGAGCGTCTCTCTTTAGAATAGACCAGAGTACAAGCCGCTATTGGCTATGATCGACCATATATTGAATGGTATGTTTTAGCTCTTCGTCAGTGCAATCGGAGCAAATACCCTTAGGCGGCATAGCGCCAATGCCGTGAATGACGTTTTTTAACATGGTGTCCATACCTTTGGCGATATGAGGTTGCCATTCTTTGGCATTACCGAGGCGTGGAGCACCAGCGGCCCCTGAAGCGTGGCAGGCAATACAGTAACGATTATAAATGTTTTGTGGAGCTCGTCCGCTATAAGCGGCTTCCGCTTCTGCTTTGAGAGAGGATGTGCTGGTTTTATTGTCTGCAACGGTGATGGCTTTTGTCTGCTCAGCACCGCAAACCTGCCCTTCTATACACACAACGCCCACAGGTTCGATTCTTTGCGCGATCGCGTCTAATTGTTTAGTGGTGATTGCGCTCGCTTGGGAAGCCATCATCAGAGCGAAACAAGTGACGCTAAGAGCAAAGCAGCGTTTCATATAGGTAGTGATAGAAAAAGTCACAATGAATCCTTATCAAATCAGTCTTAAACACGTTACATTTATTAAAACATAAAGCAGAGTGGATACTCGCGCCTTTTTTGATTTGCTATGATGTACGTCTTTTATTTTTTGACTAGAGACACTTTGTAAAGCGTCACAATGAAGTGTGATGACTCTTCAAAGGGCTCTACTTTTATAACACGTTATTAAGACAAGGAAACAACATGACTTCTGAACTCGTTCTCGTTGCTAATATTACAGCTCACTCAGGTAAAGGGGAGGATTTGCAAAAAGCGTTAGAAGCGCTCCTTAAACCGACCCGAGCAGAAGAGGGTTGCTTACAATACGACCTTCATCAAAGCAACACAAACCCAGATGGTTTTGTCTATTTCGAGCGCTGGGCTAATCGTGACGTTTGGTTGGAACATATGGAAACAGACCACATCAAGACCTTTTTAGAAGCCACCAAAACGATCATCGCACAATTTGATGTGACAGAATTGCATAAAATCGGCTAGTGGCAGTGTGGATCTAACGGTTACCTATGTAGCCATGCGGTAATAAAGCAATAAAAAACAGCGAATCTCTGTGGTTTATTGCTTTAAGTACTGGAAAATTGAGCATTTTCCTTTAGAATAGCCACTCAAAATTACATCGCGGCTACTCCCTTTCAGGGGTCACAAGCCCACGCAATGCGCCCGTAGCTCAGCTGGATAGAGCGTCGCCCTCCGGAGGCGAAGGCCGGAGGTTCGAATCCTCTCGGGCGTACCATTTTAATAATGGCCACTAACCCTGTAACCCACGTATTTACTGACTTTATAAGAAAATAAACTTTATTTTTCTTTAGGTCGGCACATCACATTTTTTCTTCATGGGACAAAATTGGGACACCTCCTAAAAAACTTTTTATGAGGGCTCTTTCATGCGTCTAAATTTCGTCTTTCAAAAAAATGAACTGTTTTGTCTAAAAATGGTTCATCGATTCAGTTTACTAATTTCTTCATCCTTGTTGTTAGACAAAGCACGTCTAAGCGAATTTGTGCACACAGCATCTTTTCTCTTGACGATGGAAGAGGAATTTTAGACATGGCGACAATAACAAAAAGAAACGACAAGCAGTGGCAAGCTAAAGTCAGAAAGAAAGGTTTTTCGACTGTTTCAAAGACATTTCCCACCAAAGCAGCCGCCCAACGCTGGGCTAGGGACGTTGAGTCTGAGATGGATAAAGGAAGCTATGTTTCCTTATCTGTAGCAGAGACAACAACACTAAATAGCATTTTTGAGCGATACTTGGATGAAGAAGTGCCGAAGAAAAAATCTATTGCCGATCATAACTCTAGAATTAAGCGTTTAAACGTAGAATTTGGTCATCTTTTCTTAATTGCGCTAACGCCAGCAATGGTAAGAGAGTTCAGAGACGAGCGACTTGAGTACGTAAAAGGCGATACAGTACGAAAGGATATTTCATTACTGGGACGTATCTTAAAATTAGCACTTACTGAGTGGGATATACATTTACCGCGAGGAAACCCTGTAGATTCAGTGAAGCTGCCGCCGAAAGGAAGTTCAAGAAATCGTAGGCTTATTAATGACGAAGAAACTGTACTTTTAGAAAGCGCTTGTAGGTACGGTGGATTTATTGAATCAATTATAAAGCTTGCTCTTGAGACTGGTGCAAGACGTGGTGAGATTCAGCGCCTGCGCTGGCAAAACATAGACCTTAAAAAATCGACCGCTTTTCTGGTCGACACAAAAAATGGTGAAGACAGAGAAATCCCATTGTCGAATATCGCTCTAAATGTCTTGTTAAGGTTGCCAAGAAATCTCAATGGTCGTGTTTTTGATATACAAGCAGACTCAATAACTAAAGCATTTCGTCGCGTTTGTGATAGCGCGAGCATCAAAGACTTATGGTTTCATGACCTTCGTCATGAAGCGACCTCACGTTTTTTTGAGAAGGGATTGGACATCATGGAAGTGAGCTCAATAACGGGTCACAAAGACCTGAGAATGCTGCGTAACTACACACACTTAAAAGCTGAAAACTTAGTTGAAAAGATTAATTTTGATAGCGTGATAGGGTAAAGAATTAATGTTTTTTGGTTGGAGGCTTTAGGTCGCTTTATGCTACCGATGAATTGGCAGTGGTTATGAATCCTCTTTTTTTAAAGGAGAGGATTAGACGTTTTTTTGCGTTGATTAGTACGCTAATTTGTTATGATTCTTTGGGGTTTTGAATAATATTAATAAAAAGCGGATTAAGTGAAATGAAAAGGTATTTATTCATATTATATATCTAAGAGGATTTGTTACATAAACAGTAAATAATTGCCAGCTGAAGAATATATGCTTGTTCTTGTCTTTCCTTTAATTGATTGGTTGTTACGTTGTTGGAAAATGAATTTCCGTGAACAATTGAATGCCTGATAGTATTAATGTCGTCTAGATATGTTTCCCACAAAGTTCTAGAGTTGCCATAATTCTCAGGAGAAAGTTTGAATTGTGCCAGGTTGGTTTTATATGGGTATTTGTTAGTGCTTAACTTAACAATTAATTTTATTCGTTTTAGTAAATGTGTTGTTTTATTTCCTGATTCAAAACATTTATCAAAAAGTGAATTATGCAATAGCTTAAAAATATTTTGTATACCTAATCTTTCTAGTACTTTTTTAATTGACTCTGGTTTTGGATTTCTATTTTTATCAAATAAGAATGCTTCATGACTTATTTTGAAGTCCTCATATTGTGAAAATTCAAGAACCATTTCGTCAATCAAAATATCATAATTATTAAACTTTGAAGCGTCAAAGCCCAAGTATTTTTTACAATAGTTACGTTTTATAGCTATTGGGAGGTCGTTATATTTTTTATTTTGGTTTAAATCTCGAACTAAGTTCTTGACCAAATCTTTTATAAAACCTTCTAAATGTGAAACTATTAAAATCGAAGCTGAACGACATAAAGCATTATGAAAATCCACATCACTTTCAATAAAATGTTGAGCTTTATCAATTAATAGGTTAACTTCCTTCCATTGCTCTTCAATTTGAATAGTGTAGCTATTGATGAATGTTGCCATTTAGAGTGTTTCCAAAGCTATTTTAATACGAGTAGTAATTTTACTTACATCATTAACACTGCCTTCACAAGCATTAAAAAAATCTTTATTTTTAAATAAACCTAGAGTTTTATTTTTGCTGAGGGTTTTTTCTTCTAAGTAAGCTTTTTTTCCTAGACATATTATTGCATCAAAGACAGATACATTATATTTAGACATTCGTTCAAGATTGTTGTTAATATATCGATATTTTGAGAATGGAAGGTCTCCAATTGAATGGTTTAAAAGAAGCATTACACCTTCAAACTCATCTTTAAATTCTTTAAGCTCTTTATGTGAAAGTTTATTGAATTGAATCATTTTGTCTGTAAGGTATTTTTTAAATCCTCCCTTATATTCTTTATATCCATCTTTGTAAGTGACAGCGAAATATCGTAATACAAGTTCTTCATCTTCCATTTTTATAATACGCTTACTGTCTTTTGATAAGTTCGCATTGTTTAAAAAAATCTTGTCCTTTGATAATACTTTTATTAGTTCTTTAAATGGACCGCGACATGTTGCATTTCTTAATTCTTGTGGTTCTAGCTTTACAGAACCTGAATTTAGACGCTCAAAAATATCGTATTTAACTTGTTGGTCTATTGTTGAATCAATTCTTAGGCAGCGAATAGCTCTTTCTTCTAGTCTTCGAATAAGGAAAGGTGGAAGGTCTTTATAATAGCAACCATTGAGCGGTGTAAGAACTTCTAAATCACTAAGCTGATACTTATTATTAAAGAAATTATAAATAGCTGTTAATCTTTGTTGGCCATCAATAACAGAAAATCTAGAAATACCATCGTCAATCTCATCATCAACATCAACATCTTGAGAAATATATATAAAAGGAACAGGGATATTCAATATAAGGCTTTCAATTAATTTTGAAGATGCTTCATTGGTCCAACGATGTTTTCTTTGATAGTCAGGATTTAGCTTTATGATTTTTTTGCTTATTTTTTTTACTATTGTTTCTAGATCATATTCAATTGTTTGTGTTTTCACAGTCCTCTCTTTAGCTTTAGATTGTAATTGTTCTAAATTATCTTTCAGAAATGACATTAAAATTCTCCTAACATAGAATTGATATTTTATACAATAAATTATTTTATGCCGGTGTGTTATCAACGGAATATAACAAGAGACAACGACTAGATGGTTCGAGTAACAACGATTTTAATACTATTTAATAACTTAGTTTGTTTTTAGCACAAGACCGATGGCGCTTTCGGCTACTTTCCTTCCTACACATTCGACGTCATATAATCTGTTTAATACAAAGTAACCATTATCCAAACCATCGACATAGACGCTACAATCCGAAGATATTATTCTTTAAGTAGCTAAGCGACAACATCTGGTCACAAGCTTCAAAGTATACAACCAATAAACTGGTAAAATGTACCACAGGCGAAGCCTTGAATGTCGCGCATTTTAGAAAGCACTTTGACGGGCGGTGCTTATAGTTATTTGGAATTGTTAAAACTGAACGAGTTTTTTATTCTTAACCCGTATTTAGGGGCAAAACTACGTTAGTTACTTTACTTATAAAGATTGATTAGTAACACAAAAGTAAATTGATTTTAAAAACGTCACGACAGATAAGCATTTTAGGTTAGCTAGTTGTCGAAATGTTATAAGGTCACAAGTACATCGATGGAATTTATGCAACAGGCAAAACAAATTCTGCTTGAAGATCATGTAGCATTTCAAAGGTATTCATGTAATGTACTCCCAGAATTTCACAGACATTTGGAATATGAATTTTCTTCTTTATGTCTGGTTTATAGACTTCTTGAGTCACAATTGTTGCTCCTGTGGCCATAGCTGTAGCAATAAGCCAAGGGTCTGCACCTGACATGAATTCAGCGTGAGTACCATCTTTCATGTGGGTCATACTATAAACGGTAGGTGCGACCTGCGTGGCAAAGCAAGTTTGAATTGCTGCATCTGATTCAGAGATGAAAATTTGTGAATTATCTTTTACCCACTGCGCTAACTCATCATTGCCATTTTCTAGCTCATTTTTGACCATTTTAATACTCTCAATCTCTTGCTTTTCATGAGCTTGAAGCAGCCATTGCCAATAAGCTGGGCAAATAGTCATGCTGTAGTATCTGCCTTTGGCTTCAATAAAGGTATTTGCGTCTAAAAGGTACTTCATAGTGACATTTTACTCGCGTACGTTTTTAGAGCGCTTGGAGATACTCCCAGTAAGCGGCCTGCATCTCTTAATAACAGTCTTCCACTTCGAGCTTCAGAAATAACGGCTTGAGACATCAATATACTATTCTTAGCACCAGCACTTCTGTAGAAGTCTCCACCAACGCCTTCTTTGTTTCGGAAAGCTTCGAGTTCAGCCCTATAAAAATCGGAGTAAGCAACTCTGGATATAACTCCAGCGTCAGCAGCACGCCTTGCAACAACTAGTTTACTAACATGAAACCTAGAGGCAATAGTCGCACAGTTTGTAGCTATAGATTCTACCTCGCTCCACATTTCAACAAGATTACTCTCAGGGACAAGGAATTCACCAGCAACTTGATTACAGTATTTTTCTTCAGTTGAGTTGGAGGGCTCTAAATTAGATATGCCACTGCTACCTAGCCAAATGTGTGCTAGCTCATGAATAAGAGTAAAAAGTCGTGCTGGAGGTGCGTCAGCGCTGTTGATGAAAACTACTGGAGCAAACTCATCAGTAATCGCGAATCCTCTAAACTCAGAAACTTGAAGTTTTCTGTGTGTATTGTTTCCCACAATGCCACTTCTCATAACCAAAATTCCTGCATTCTCAGAACCTTGAATCAGGTCTCGTTGATAATCGTCCCATGTTCCACGTATCGGGACGGCGACGCCTAGCGCTTCTCGCATTAAAGAAACAGCTTTGTTTATTGGCGTTTTTAGAGTTATGGAGCCGACATATGGGTTAGATCCCAATTCATTAGAGATAAGGTAGTCCTTGTACCACTCCTGTTTTTTTAGAACTTGAGTAATTATATCGCGTAATTCAGGGCTTGGTTGCTCTACCTCACGACGCTCAACAGTTCTTAAATCAGGTATAGGTAAGGGGTCTTCTTTTGGAGGTTTAGGTAAAAATAGAAAGCCAAAAGGCGTATGAGTATACTTAGCAATGCTTTGTGCTTGCTTAAATGTCGGTTTTGCCTCTCCAAGTTCCCATTGTGCAATACGCTCGATTTTAACATTTAGCTTCTTTGCAAGCGCACTATCACTTAAGCCAGAACGATATCTAGCCCAACTCAAGAGTTCTGGGTTTACTAAAGCTTGCGTTGCCATATATAACATTTCTTTCTATTAAAATTGATAGAACTATACCTTCAAAGGGAGTATTAATACAGAAGTGAAGAGCATAATGATTCGACAAATCAATCTATCCCCACCCAGTATTCTTCACTATAGACGTCTTAGCAAGCACTTGATAAAAGAAACGCTTTGAAGATCTAGCAGTCCGTTTTTTACTTCGGACGGTTCGGCTAGTTAATAATTTCAGAGCTACCTACTACCCCCATTCCTTCTGATCATTAATTTCGGCACTCATGTGGGAGTATTCTCACCTGTGAGTTAGGATGCTAACGATTGGGCAATTGAGACCATGAACAACCCAAAACACCCACTGGAACTGCTACAACGAGTTATAACTGTCAGCCAAGAAACCATGAAGATAGTGAATAACTTGCTCGCGTTGGATACTGATTAAGGCTTATTATAAGACAATTTTATAAATTAGGTGTCGTCAAATTAATATAAGGCGAATAACTCGAAAGGCTGTTTAAAAACGTCTTTCGAGCTATATTTTAATGAACTGGCTTCACTAAAGAGCCAATAATTTTACCTATGATCCGAATCGAAGTATTAAACTCTTCCCGTCTCAAAACTTCATCATCAAACTTGTCAGAATCACAGCACACTTTGATCTGTGTAGCTGCCACGTTAGGTTTTAAACGTCTTATAGTAACTTCTGTACTAGTCTCTATGACAAAAAGACCTGTTGATACTGTCTTACTCGTGCTCTTTGATACTAGTACAACTTCACCCAAACTTATAGTTGGTTTCATTGTATTATCTAAGACTTCAAGAGCAAAAATCTGACTGAGCTCTTGCTCTGTTAGACCTTTAGGTAAAAAGCGCTCAGGTAGCATCACATAAGCTACTGACTTGGCTTTATTCCACGTTTTAGCTTTTGCTGAATAAATTTGAATAGTAACCATATCTGAATCGTTTCTTTCAACTTCCACTGTTTTGGTTACGCCTTCTAACCTTAATGCCTCTTGAGTTTTTTTGGGTAAGCTACTCGCGTGATACTCAAAATTTAAGCCTTTCAATCCTTTAACTTTTCTATATTGCCAGCTTCCAATCCTTGCTTTTCGCGTCACGTTTGTTGCGTGCGTAGGCATACCATCGAGTCCGGCAAGTTCTGCTGCTGTAAACCATTCTTTTGTCATTATTGCTCCCTATATAGGTAAACGAAAATAATTTTGAATGGCTTGTGAAATCATCTTGTGAAATCATTTGTTGATCTTCAATGATTTCACAGATATGATTTCACAACACTGACCAAGTGATATTCAAAATCTAATTAATTCAACCTTACAAGGTAACTAGAATGCTTTCTTCATGTAACCCTGCTGATACCAGCTGGGGCGGATTTTTGCGCCTAAAATTCAACAAAAATAGAAAAAACATCATTTTTAATGGTTTTAAGACTATATCTAAGATCTCTTTACTAGTATTTCCTGTTTCTTATGTAAGTGTAGTTCATGCTGATGACAGCATTGTTCGCGCAGGAGATAATCTTCAAATAGGGATTCCACTAATGGCGGGAATGATTTCACTGATCAAAAATGATTATGATGGAACATCCGAATGGGCAGAGGGTGCTTTGTGGACGTCAGTGGCTACACATTCACTAAAATTAGCCGTGAGTGAAAGGCGACCAAACGGTATGGACAACAACTCATTTCCATCAGGGCATACCTCTGCGGCGTTTCAAGGTGCTGCATTTTTGCAGATGCGCTATGGTTGGACGTATGGTGTGCCAGCTTATGCCGCTGCTTCATACGTGGGTTATTCACGTGTTCATGGTGAATATCATTACTGGCGCGATGTCGCAGCAGGAGCTGCTCTAGCCGTGGGTGTTCAATATGTCATTACTGGTATGGGAAAGAGTGTTAGAAACCTCGTCGTTGCTCCAATCATTGATAGAAATACGTACGGGCTTTATGCGTCTATGACTTACTAGTTGCTGTTATCGCTAATAAAAAAGGGCTTGTTCAATTTTGAATGAGCCCTTTTTGTTTGCCCAGCGAAGCTGGCAAACCCATCAGGTTGAAAGAAACCTGTCTCACCCCGACTGGGGTAAGAGAATCCAAGAGTAGGCGCTCTTAAGCGAGAAAGTTGTTGGCGGGTCTGAAGGAAGCGATAGGAAGTTAACAGTACACAGTGCAAGTGAACCTGCTTCGGCAGCTTAGGTGGGGAAGCGTGCAAAATAGCGCAAAGTCCATACTCAGTCAGACCTAAACTGTGTTTAAGGGTGGCAGATGAACCCGTAGTAGTGAGTAAGGTTAGTCCAGTGAAAGCCGTAATGGTGTGCAGGATAAAACCAAGCCAACTATCAACAACTCGTTTGATAGCATTAATTTTAGCCAAAAGCTTTAATTGATTGCGAAGGAGGGGGATAAAAAAAACGGTTTTTTGGTTTTTTTATTGATTTCAAAAAAACATTTCTTTTTTTTTCCGCTTCGCGAAAGATCCAGTCTGTGGTTTATTTTAATGTTTTTGTGGGTTTTTTCTGTTTTTAAGATTTTTATAGGATGGTTTTTTTAAGATATCTTTTTGATTTCAATGCCAGATATTAGTTAAAGGGTAGCATAAAATAATGTAAGAATTATGAATTAATTAATTAAAAATTTCGATATTATTTATCTGGTTATTTTGTTTTTATAAATATGAAATTAATTAAAAAATACATTTGAAATGGATTTATATTTTTATTTATATAAGATTTTTTAAAAAACTATTGTCATATATGTTGTTAGTGTTTTTTTTGTTCTCTCTATTATATTAAGTTTGATATAAATTCGATATTTATATAAATTCTTATATTATCTATCTCAGAATTCATTTGTTATAATTATATTATATTGTGTTGAATGAATCAGGAGAGAGGATTATGTCGGGATATCAGTTTATTCATATTGAAGCTTACTCTCGTGTTCCTAGCCGAAAAAATAAAAGACAAAGTTCTAAAGGTATGCTTAAAGAGTTAATGAGAAGCACAGACGCATGCCCTCATATCAAGCAAATCAAAGAACCAATTCTAGTTCACGGTATAGACCCTTGGAAAGTGCTTAAATCTGCTGAAGATCAAGCAGATATAGCTAAAGATAATTTAAATCGAAAATTTAGAAAAGATGGTCTAATGCTTGTAGCTGGAGTTGCTTCATATCCCGCGCGAACAGATGAAATTTCATTTGAAAATCAGGAACTACAAAATTGGTTAAAACTCACTATTGAGTTTCTTTCGAAAAAATATGGAGATCAACTAAAGTCTGTAGTTGTGCACTCGGATGAACCATTCTGGCATTGTCATTTCATGCTAGTTCCTAATTTAGATGAAAATGGACGATTAGATATTGGGCAAGTTCATGACGGTATTTATGCTAGGAGTGTAGTTGGTTATAAGTCTAGCGCTAAAATCAAATTGAGAGCTTATAGTGAAGCTATGAGAGCATTTCAAGATGATTATTATTCAAATGTTGCTAGTCAGTGTGGACTTACAAGAGATGGCCCCAAAAGACGCAGGTTGACGAGGAAAGAATGGAAGATCGAACAAGAAGCTTCTAAACGTTTAGCGTCAGCAGAAATAGAAAATAAACGTATCGAGTCAGCATTGTTACTAGTCAAAAAAATTAATAAAGAACTAAATAAACGTGATGCACAGCTAAAAAAGAAAGAGCAAGCTTTTGTTTCATTGTTGAAAAATTTTACTAGTAGCTTTGCAAATTTAAAAGAAATTATTATTTATCTAAAAAAATATAAAAACAATAAAATAGAGAGAGTGAAAACATTATGAATATTACCCCGCGCGAATACTTTCCTTTGATTTCTGCTAGAGATCAATATTTGAAGCAGTTAGATTATTTTGAGATAGATCATACATACTATAATAAGCTACATGCTGAGTATCGATTTCTCATAGATGATCTTTTCAAAATTATGAAAGATAATAATACTTTATGTCAATATAAGTACGTTTGCAACGAATTAATGGAATTACGTAAGAAACTTACTTTAGAACTATCTAATAAAGATGGCGGAGATTCAAAAGATAAATCATTTTCCGTTAATGATTTGTCATGCGAAAAGATAGATAGTTCAATTTTTGATGATTTATCAAATAAGGATCATGATAAAAAAATAACTGTTGATGACTTTTTAGAAGAATTGTCAAAATTGATGAAGTCACAATAATTGAAATAGGCCGGATTTATAATCTGGCCTATTTTTTCTACCTCTGGATTTTTATCTGGAACAGAGTACAGAAAATAAAAAACTTCCGCACGCTTAAACTAATTATCCTTTTTCATTTTCAATAAGTAATAATGTAGTATGGAACATACACATAGTGACCGACTATGTGTATGTTCCATACACGCGCGGCTAAGAGCAAGCTCTTAGAAAAACCCAAGCCCAAGACAGATATTGCTCATGAAATATATTTTTCCAAATATTAATATTTGGTAATAAATATTAATTTTTGTTATCTTCTTGTTTTTCTTTTAGCCATTTTTTAACTTCTTCATAAATCCAAAATCGCCTTTTTCCCAGTTTTATACTATAAGGTATTGTGCTGCCTTCGTTTCCAAGATATATCTGATTTCTTATGTAACCTGGGCTTGTTCTCAGTAAATTAGCTAATTCATTACTTTTTAATAATATATATTCTTGTGTCATTTATAGTAACTCATATGTTGTTTTATGTATTTATATAACTATAATCTAAATAATTATTTATTAAATGAACCAAAAGCATAGGAAACAGTTCAATATGAGAAAAGGCTTGGATGAATTACGTACACGATTTTGGTATAAAAAAGTATTTAAAGTATCAAAATGCCGTAATAACAAAAAGTTAGCCGAGTCATTTTCAGGTGAGAGTAGTAATACTTCATCTCAATGGGCAAGTTATAAAAATGGTAAAAAAGTTCCAACGATTTACTTGTCACTAGTGAAGCAAAAGTATGGAGTCACAGAAGAGGATTTTAAAAAGGGTCCTAGATCATTGCTAGAAATCATGGAATCAGGGCGACTACGAGATATCTATAGTCTATTTCTTAATGAATTTGACCGACTGTGTCATGAGAAAGGTCTTCCTACACTAATGGAGCGAAGCGATGCTCTAGAGTCTCAGAAAGACCTATCAACTTGGTTTATTGGGCTTGGTAAACGCCTTTATGATACTAGAGAGGAACAAGGCTTTGCTGATGAAATTTTGCCTTTAGTGCTCGCCGCAGGTCACACAGAAGTACGACTCTTTGGTATCAGCACAGCAATGAGCAGTTATATTTTAGATGTTTTAGAATATTTTAGAGACATCCATGATATTCCGTTCGTTGCATGGGCGTTTGATGTTGATATCACTGAATCCGTTAAAAATGCAATTGCATTTCGTAAGATGAATTCGTTACTACACAGCATTGATTCAGAAGAAGCATACATAGAGCAACAATACTTATCTGAATTTATATCGTCATTTTCTTTAGATGATAGATTTAAGGTGAGTTATTAGTTTAGCTAGGAAGGAAATAGTGGGTAGTAATATAGAGTATTAAATATTATTATGTTGAATTTTTTTTGCTTTTTAGGCATCATGAAAACCATATGTGGCGATCTATAGTTAAAAATTGTGTCTTAATTTTTCATATATTCAATTGAAAATTTTTATTAAATAGCTGTTAGAATCTCAATCAATTTTAATTGTAGGCGTTTATGTTTACTCAGTACTCGATAGTTATAGCTTTAACTTTAGTGTGTCTGCTTTAGCTTTGGTTTTATAAATATAATTATAAAAAAATTTAATAATGTGAAATATCTCTAAAATATTTAGGATGGCTTTAGTGTCTATTGAATCTATAGAAATTAGAAATATACTAAGCTTTGATAACTTTGAAATAGATGGTTTTAAAGATGTCAATTGTATTCTAGGCACTAACAATGCCGGTAAATCTAATTTTATGAAATGTGTGAGTTTTTTTTATAATTCGTTAGGTAAGGACGAAAGAAAACTTCCTCCATCTTTACATAGCAACTATTCTTCTTATGGAATTATATCTATAGTTTTTGATGTTTCTAGAATTATATCGATCGCTAAAGCTTCAAATACTAATGGTTTTTTTAGATATATTTTAAAAATATTTAGTTCTTCTGATAATGAATTGGTTAGTTCAGATAATAAAATTAAGTTAACACTAAAAATTCACAGTGATAATAAGGTTGTTTGGCAGGGTTCAAATGATGAGGTAAGGCGTGTTATTTTATATATCTTTCCATTTTTTCATATAGAACCAAGGCATATGAATTTGCATGAGTGGAATGACATATGGAACGTTATATCTAGCTTAAAACCATTTAAGCTTTCCAATATTGACACAAATGATGTTATAAATTTCTTTGATGAAAAGTTTGGTAATGGTGAGCAAGATGGACAATATAAAAACTATATTGATCAGTTAAACTCAGTGTTAAATACTAAGCATAGTAATTCAAAAGAAAAAATATTGACGTATATAAAATCCGGCCTTGATGGAGATAAGTTTAGTATTGATGATAGTGAACTTTCAATTCAATCTGATGGCACTAATACTTTTCATTATCTCAGAAAATATTTAAAAGTAATTATAGAAATATCTAAAAGGGAGTTTATAAATCCATTGGTTATTGTTGATGAGCCTGAAATAGGTCTTCACCCTAAAATGTCTGAAGAATTGATTTCAGAAATTTATGAGTCATATGGGGCAAAATCTGATATTTCCAATAGACGATCAACTATTATTTTCAATACGCATTCTCCTAATATAGTTAAAGAAATAATAAGATCTTTTAGAACTAATCAATCTATATTTTCATTTAGAAAAAAAGACGGAAAAACTATAAATAAAAAATTATATTCAAATAAAAATACAGAATCGGTTTTGAATAGATTTAATGACAATGAGGCGAGACTGTTTTTTAGTAAATTTATCCTCTTCGTTGAGGGGGAGACAGAGCTGGAAGTTTTTGGTAATAGAGAGCTAAGAAGAAAATTTCCCATACTAAAAGAGACTGATGTTTATAAATGCGCAGATGCTAAGAATGGAAAACAGGTTAATCCATTTCAAATCAATTCTACAACCCCTTTTCTTTATCTTTATGACGCAGATAAAGCCCTGAGCTATAAGTCCTCTATTAAAAATGGGAAAGTATATATAACTCCATTATTGAAAAGTGAATTATCAACAATCGACAATCTTAGTTTGGCTTTTTTATTAAAAGAAGAGCGAAAGTACAATATGGGGTATAATGAAAAATATAGACAATTAACTAAGAATTTGAGTTATATGAGAGCTAATATTGGAAAGGATTTCTTAGCCGATATAAAAAGACAAAAATCCTCATTAGATCATAAATATTTTATAAGTGTAATTAATCATTATTTAAAAACAAAAAATACTATTATAAATAAGACTACTTTCGAAGAGGTTTTAGTTAATGAAAAATCTTTAGTGCTTTTTCTTAAATGGTTGAAAGATAAAGTGGTATATTCCGAAGAGGCGATAGGGCGGATAAATGAAATTAATATATATAATAAGGATGTTTTACTAAACTATATACGTGTATATATAGGCGGTAAGACCGATATGCTTACAATGAAAAAAGAATTTTCTCAATATATTATCGAAAAAAATAAGAGTAAGAAGAATTCTCCTTGTAGTGCCTGCGGGAAACAAAATAAATCAAATGTTTCTCATAAAGTAAGTGATACTTCAGCTTTTTTATATGAACTTGTTGATAAGAAAATATTCAGACATTCTCCATTTGATAAATCTAATGGGTGGGCAACAGAATATTTAAATTTTTGCTTAAAAGAAATTGAAGATGAGTCTATTCAAGTTGGAAAAGACTTTAATAATGTATTTTCATTTTATTTTAGCGATTTATATGATATTATAATGCGGCTTCGGCCTGATAGGTATGGGGGAGTCTAGTACTCGAATGGCAAAGACCTTCCCTTCAATACTTTGTATTGATATAGCCCCTTAGCTACTAGTTGCCGTTATTATAGTTGTTAATATTATTACGCTATACGACACCTCTGGTGTAATTTTGCTCTTTGTATCAGGTCGAAGCATTAATATGAATGAAATTAGTGTAAATTATTTTAATCAAGCTATTCTTTCTAATAAAAAAAACTCTTATAAGTCAATTAAACAAGATGTTAGAGAATTTTGTTTTCTTGATAATGATGTTTTTTCAATAAATCCTTTGTCTTCTCATTATAGAATCAATCAAAAAATAACCTCACTAATTTTGTCAAAAATTCCAACTAATTTTTGCTCGGTTGGTTTTAAAAAAGGTTGTAGCTATTTAGACTTATTTCAACCTCATTTAAATAGTGAATATTTTTTAAGACTTGATATTAAAAAATTTTTCCATTCAATACCTCAAAATGAAATAGAGTTAACTCTAAAATCTATCTTCCCTGAATCTAATAATAAGGAAATATTATCCCCTTATCAGATAGCTTTTAATGTTCTCACATTTAATGTTTCAGATAGTCATAAAAATAAATCAATTCGAAATAAAAAAATTCTTCCTATGGGGTTTCCTAGTTCTCCGGCACTTTCTAATATTTTATTTAGACGGATTGATATATTAATTCAGAAGGAGTGTGAAAGATTGAATGTGAAATATACTCGATATGCTGATGATATGCTTTTTTCTTCAAGTAAAAGTATGATACATAATGATAAGTTTGTTTCAGAGATTTCATATTATATATCACTTCTAGGATTAAAGTTAAATAATAAAAAAACTATAAAATCTAGATATATTTTGTCTTTGAATGGTTACACTATAGATACAACCGCTTTAAAGCCTAATTTTTTCACTCTTTCACAAGATTCTAAAGGAGAATTTAGGCTGTCAAATAAAATATTAAAGAAATATGCTAAGTTGTGTTACTTCTTAAGGATTGATGAAAAACCAGAAATTATCTTAAAAAAAATTTATGATGAAGATATTCGAAGGGTGGAGTTGAAATATCCTAATAAGGATAAATTTCTAGTAAAGTATGCAAATAATCAGCTTAAAAATAAACTTGTAGGAACTAGATCTTTTTTAATATCGGTATTGAAATTTGATTATAAAAATGATTGTATGCATGAAAAACATAACAAGAAAATCTCTGATATTGTGAGTTTTTTAGAGATAGCATTAAGTAAGTATGATTTATAGCTGTGTATTCTATAAAATTTTCACTGCTAAAGAATAGAAAGCTATATGGCCGTACCAAGTATTTTTATCGTATTAGCGCATTGCCTCTAATTGTTATGAGGTAGCTTGCAAATAAGTGTCTAAAAATGTGTATATGATCGGCTTTTATTTAAACTTGATACAAGCATATAGCCTATAACTCTATTCAAATTGCTTGAATAAGGTTTCATTGACTGTGGTAGATCTTTTTACCACTTTATTATATCTGTGAAATCTACTTGATCATTCCTAATTGTTTTATTAGTCACTCCTTTCACTTTCCCCATTCAGTTCTAATAAGAAAAGCCTCTTCAGATCAGGGTAAACACATGAGCATAATTTGTATAATAAATATTCTTATTTAGTTAAGAAAATATCGTTTTTTTGATCCCATAGCAATACATTGAGCCTTCTTGGCTGACTGTTAGTAACCTATTTCTACCGAGAATATACCATTGATTGGTCATTATAAGCGTTTCAGCTGATTAAAAAACGTTCATCTATGCGTTTGTTCTGCTCTACAAATGATATCCTACTAGCTTGGTTTAGATCATTTTATTGAGATTTTTCTGCTATGAGGCTTTTATGAGGACCTTGGCCAGTCTTTTAAACAGATTGAAATTGGGACAATTTTGGGACATCATTAGAATTATGTAGAGTGATCTACAGTGACACAGGGTGTTCTAATTCATTGTTCTATATAGAAAATAAATAAAAAATGTAGTGTTTACAGTATAGTTGTTTCCCTCTCCGGAGGCGAAGGCCGGAGGTTCAAATCCTCTCGGGCGTACCATTTCATATATTCATAAGTTATTGTTTTATTTGGCTTTTTTGTCTATCTTATTCCTCATAAAAACTCTCTTTCCTACATTATGCCTACACAGCATTAATTTTATCTGTTAACACTGTTATCTATATCGTTAAGTGGAGAATTATTTTCCAGTAACGAAAAAAATAAGGCAGTAAAAAAATACAAAATAAACCTTTTTAAGGTTGATTTTATATTGTATAGAGGTTATCATTATGGTGTAAGGTGATTGAGTGTGCTTTTAATTGGCATTCCTTACACCTTTAAATTGCGGGATTACAAGGAGAAAAATATGAAGGTCACACCATTTGGCAAGTTCGTGAGAAAACTCAGAATTGATCATGGAGTGATTTTAAAAGCGATGGCCGACACTTTGGGTGTTAGTTCTGCTTATTTATCATCTGTTGAATTAGGCAAAAAAAATGTGTCTGATTCATTAATTTCTTCAATAGGTGCTGCATATAGCTTAAGCGAAGAAGAATTAGAAAAAATTAGAAGCTTGGCTGATATATCTAAAACGCAGGAAAAAATTGATTTAACCCAAGCTACAGAAGTAGACCGTAGGCTGGTATCAAGTTTTGCAAGAAGTTACCAATCAATGACTGATGAAAAAAAGAAAGCATTTATGGATTTATTGGAGAGATGATTACATATGCATAAACGGAATAGTGGCACAAAAGTTAAGCCTAGAAATGCAAAAAGTATCCAAACCTTAGCTCGACGTTTGAGGGATGAACTAGGGCTTAAAAAGCCATATTTGAACGTTTGTGAATTGTATGAATTTTTACAGTGTGAAGAGAAGCTTAGCTTTGAAGTAGTTGAAGATAATGCACTTTCTGTTGAAGCGCAAACAAATCCTGATACAGGGTGCATTCAGATTCGAGAAGGGATTTATAATGCTGCTTGTGATGGCGATGGTCATTGTCGATTTACTCTTGCCCATGAATTAGGTCACTTATATCTTCATAAAGGTCAATCTCCAGTAACTTTTGCTAGAGGGGCTACAGAACATAAAACCTTTGAAGATAGTGAGTGGCAAGCAGATACGTTTGCAAGTGAATTGCTTATGGATTCTAGGCTGATTAGTGATGATATGAATATACACGTCGCGATGCACTTATTTGGTGTAAGTAAAATGGCTGCGCAGTATAAATTTAAAAAAATAAGAGACAAAAAAAAGCCACTTAATTAAGCGGCCTTCTTTTATAATTAAATAGATTATTTATGGGGTTACAAGGATCCCCTCGTAAATCTCAAAAACAATGCAATTCAAAGTTGTGGTAAACAGAGAGTAGCACTGGTTTTGAGTGAATGCAAATACGATCCTTCCACCTTTACCGGAGGAATCAGCATGGCTGGACCAAAAGTTGTTGATGTATGCTCATATACTCGTCGTCGTAATGGACGAGATGAGACCGTATGTAAACATAAGCGATCATTACCTCGCTAATTTTAGATTGTCACACCAAAAAGCCCTCTAATTAAGAGGGCTTTTTTGCTATTGGATTGAACTTTTTCGCATCTTGTAAATGCTCAGGTGCTAAATGGGCATATCTCATTGTCATGATGATTGTAGAGTGGCCAAGAATTTTCTGTAGCGTTAGTATGTTTCCACCATTCATCATGAAATGGCTTGCAAAAGTGTGTCTAAGAACATGTGATGACTGACCTTGAGGTAGCTTGATACTGGTTGTTTTGAGGTATTTCCGAAAAGATTTGATACAGTCAAAGAATCTACCATGAGTTCTCATGTGCTCTTCGAGTTGTTTAAATAGTTCATTGCTTACTGGAATAGAGCGGTTCTTGCGACTTTTAGTATCAGTAAACTCAACTTGACCATTTCTAATGTTTTGGGCTTTAAGTCCTTCAGCTTCTCCCCATCTAGCGCCAGTAGATAGGCAAATACGAGTTATCAAACTAACATGTTCATTTCCTATATTGTCTAATGTAGACAGAAGCTCTTCAATTTGAGCTGAAGTAAGCCAGCTAAGCTCCTTTTCACTTATTTTAATTGGCCTTATAGATTTAAGAGGATTGGGGTAGGCAATGGTACCTGTTCGTTCTAATTCATTAAAAACTGCATTTAAGTAACCTAGTTCATTGTTGCAAGTTTTAGGTGTCACACCTGCTTCAATCCTTTCTGCGCGCTCAGCTAAATAGTGTGATGGATCAATTTTCTTGGCAATCGGAAAGCCTAGTCTTTGGTCAATGTTCAGAAGAGTTCTTCTCCGTGGTAACGCACCTTTCAAAAACTTACCGTGACTGTCATACCAAAAATCAATTAGCTCTCTTAGTGTACGATTGTCTTCTTTCGTGGGATTCCATTCTTTATCATTAAATGACTTATTGAGTACGTATTTTTCAAAGCGTTGAGCTTCTATACGAGTATCAAATTTCTTTCTAACTCGCTTTCCGTTTCGTCCATTTGGGTAAACATCAACAAGCCATTTGTTGCTTGAGTCTTTCTTGATCGTCACGAGATCTCTCCTAACCAGCAAAATATTTTTAATTTTTTTTGTGCGTAAATTTCGAGATTTACGTTAATCGTTTTGTAAGTTTACCGTTCACAAGCTCGAAAAATTTTGAAGCATTTCAGTTGCTTACATAGTTGTATGCACAGCTAATAATTTTAATGTATGTACATATTATGCATACAAATCAATAGCTTACGTGCTATTGACAGCCGCATATTGAGCTATTACATTCGGTCTCGTCAATGCTTATGGGAAGTAGAAAATGCAAATCATACTGTCAAATACAGAAGCAGAATTTTTTGAACGGCATGCCAAAATTTTAAGAAAAGCTGCTAAGAAAAAAGCTCTTAATCAAGTGCAAGGGGTAGCCCTCACTATGGAGTTATGTCGATTACTTGTTGATAGCGTAGATGGTTTAGATTTCGATCTGGAAAGGCTGTTTCTTGGTAAAGGTGAAGTTAATGATCACAAATAACATGCTAGTTGTTATGTCTCCGATTATGTCTCAGGAACGCTTTTCTGTACTGACGGGCTTAACGGAAGATGTTATTAGAAGTTGGATCAGAAACGGCTATATACCAACTGTTAAAGTAGGAAAAAGGCGAATGGTTAACGTAGCAAAGCTAATGCAAGAGATGATTTCAGAACATTAAAAAGGCCATACCCGACGGCAATCGAGTACGACCTCATAGGAAAGAAACACGGCAATGTTTCTAGCCTGAATTTGTCCCAAATCGCGAAAAAAGGAACACGTTAATGTTAGCTCATTCTGCGAGTCATTTGCAATTTGTCGCGCCTAAAGCGACCTTATACAAGCTCAAAAAACCTATGTTTGGTGATAAATCATTCACGGGGCATGATGGTAGTAATAAGGCTTCGTCTACGATTGACTTGTTTGGTACCAAAGAATGTATTAAATTTCGTGACAAGATCATTTCAAAGCACTTGGCATTAGCTTCTGCGCTTCGTGCTGAGTATGAAGATATAGCGAAAAACCAAGGGTACGTTAAAGCCAATCGACGTTTTCTAGAGCTTGATAAAAAGCTAACAGTCAACGGTTTCAGCTTATGCGCGTCTCCCGAATCCCTTCAAGACCTGTCCAAAGCGCTTTCTAATAAATGCCGACAAGCAAAAGTTTATAATCCGGCCAATCATGCCTTTGTGGTAGATTATTGTTACAAGCTGGCTGCTCAATACAATCTTGAATTTGATTTTGACGATCTTGAACTAGAGCCAATCCTTAATCGCTTTCTAGATTATCGCATTTGGAAGCGCAAGCTTCTCTCATTGCAAAAAATCACCCTTCAAAACGTTTGTAGAGAGCTTCGTCAAGTTCATTATTTACGCTCACCTTATTCATCAGATTTATCCCTTAAAAGGCATAAGCAGCGTAAAGCCAACAACAAAGCCTATTTAGAAAGCCAGATTGCAGTAAATCAAGATGGCTACGAAGCTACTCTTTTAGATCTTTCTGACCGATCAACATCTAACCCTAAACATCGACGTACAGAGCTAATTGTTACCACTAAAGGTCAAGAGGTTTTAGCGAAATCATTGGGAATGATGGCGGTTTTCATCACTCCTACTTTGCATTCAGCGATGCACCGTATGACCAAAATTACTGATAAAAAAGGGAAGGTCATTAAAGTCATTCCTAATCCTAAGTGGGATGGATCGACCCCAAAAGACGGCCATAACTATTTGCTTAAGAAATTTTGGCAACCTGCCTCAGCCAAGCTTAAACGAAACAACATCCAATATTTTGGCCTTCGAGTCCCTGAACCACATCACGATGGAACGCCTCACTGGCACCTACTTCTTTTTATATTCCCTGATGACTATGAGCGTTTAAAAGAAATTCTAACGGAATACGCACTTCGTACTGATCCTGATGAAAAAGGAGCAAGTGAGCGCCGCATTACTTTTGAACGAATCAAAGAAGGTGTTAACCCTGAAACAGGCCTTGAGTATTCAGCTGTTGGCTATGTCATCAAATATATATGCAAAAACGTAGATGGTTACATGATCGACAACCAAATTCACATGACCGAAACACATAAAGATTGGCATCAAACAAACCCATATGAAAGTGCTGAAAAAATAGAAACATGGGCAAGAGATAACGGCATTAGACAGTTTCAAAGACTAGGAGTGACTAGCGTGCAGCTATATAGAGAATTCAGACGATTAGGAGAGCAAGAAGGACATTTGGAAACGATTAGACAAGCTGCTGCCGATGGTGATTGGGCTGCATTTGTTATCGCTATGGGTGGTCCATTTGTTCCTAGAAAAGAACAGGTGGTTTCCATTGCCTATGGTAAAGGCAACAAGCTAAACAAAGACACTGGTGAAATCATTCCAGTCCTTAAAACAAGATACGGTGACGATGCGAAAGATAGAGTCATTGGTGTGCTGTACGCAGGTATGACCGTTCTTAGCCGAATCAACTTTTGGGAAATAAAAGATACTGAAGAAATCAAAATTGCTCGCCAGAAAATTATGACTGGTGTTGTCGATCTTATATCCGAGATCTGTAAACAAAACACTTATGACATAGGCCACACACAAATTTCAAAACCGCATTCTGATGAAAACTTGTTTTCGAAGAGTGGGGTTCTGCCCGCGCGGCAAAGAGCGCCATTGCGACAGACGAAGTCTGGAGCCTTGGACTTGTTTCAATAACTCTACGCAGTACACACAAACGAAAATAATGGAGATATCAGATGTTAAAAATTTCAATCATTGAAGGTCATCATGGCGCACTTACTCGTAATACCAAAAACGGTGCTCGTTACTATCAGGTGGCGTACGCCGATATGGGTGGGGCATTCCCTCAAGAGATCGAAATTCCTCTTCGCAACCCCGCCGAAGCGAAGCCTATTGGCGAATACACCTTGGCCTTATCGACGTTTCAAATCGGGCGCTATAAGAACCTTGAGCTGAACCCTTTTCAGCTTGATCTAGTTCCCTATAACAAATCAGCACCAATTCAAAAGGCCAGTTAGTCATGTCCTCTGATCAGTATGACCAACTCTGGCTTTTAGGGTTTTGTGCCTCGCTCGTAATTGCTTTCGGGCTTGGTGCAATCAAAGGGGGTCAACGATGACTGATACACAATTTGTTATCTCGTCCCTAATTACTGCCTACGCCCTAGGATGGGCGTTTGGCTCAACAATCTTGTATTTCAAAAAACTACTTGAGGTATCTACATCATGAAAATAAATGATAAAAAAACAAAACTTCTTTTTGGCGCTGTAGTTGTTGCTGCATCGATTTCTACTGCTAATGCCGCACTTCCAGAAGCTGCACAAGCCGCTTTTGATTCTGTAACAGCTTCGGTGAGTGATGTTTCGACTGCTGCTTATGCTCTTCTAGGTGCCGTACTTGTCCCCGGTATCATCATTAAACTTGTGAAGAAATTCACTAACAAAGCGAGCTAATCCATTTGGAATTTCCTATGGATAGGGGAGGCATTGCCTCCTCTTTTTTTAAGCTTAAAGAAGGATTCGCAATGTTATTTTCTTCCTTTCAACGAATGCTTAAGTGTGTCGTAGTGTTAGCTTTTCTAACCGCTATAAACGCGTATGCAGATGAATCACCTGTTGCTGGATATTACTGGAAATGGAGTAATCAAGAGGGTTCAACACCTCAAGTCGTTGCGGAACTAATTAAAACGCAAGTTGGTTCGGGCTATTGTGCAACATATGGCTTGACTGCTTTCGGTGATCCTGTTGCTTATAAAATGACTTGCTATCGCTCAAGCGGTTCGACTTATAGTTCTTGGAACATTGTTAAGTCGGCCTGTACATCATCCTCTTCACTTGATGTATGCCAAGCTGGCTATCAACCGCCTGTTGAACTTTGTTCTGATGGCTATCCTCCTAACGTTTATGGATATGAGGATAATTGCGATAGACCAACGCCTAAACAATGCAATGCTGGTACTTATGTTAAAGCGACTGGCTATTGCCCTGTATCTGTTGGTGTGTGTAGTGATTATGATACCTGCTATCAGTATGCCAAAAGCCAAGCTAGCTGTTCCGATAGTCCCTCAGTCTTTAATTTCAACTATCGAGATCCGACCAGCTTTGATTTCTCTTGCAGCACAATTGATCCTAGCTCCCCTGACCATCCAGATAATGGCGGGAACGCGGATGGCAATGAATACAATGACCCTCAGAGCCCAGAGACAACCACTTCTGGCAATGCTGATCTTTCCTCATTAGCCTCAGCAATTGGTTCTGAGTTAAGGGGCGATTTTGGTAATGTCGAAAGGGCTGTTCGTGACAGTATCAGTTCAGCTAGTTCAAATACTGATAGAACGATTGACGCAATTAACAAGGCTCAATCCGATTTAGATAGTACTCTGACTGATATCAAAACAGCCATTCAACAAGGGAATGAAGCCGACAATGGATCAGGCAATATTATAGATTCTATTAATCAATCCGCCTCTGATATTTCCAACACCGTTGCAGATGGTTCTAATGGCGTAATCGATTCGGTTAATAAGGCGAATCAATCTATCGTGTCAGGAAATGCAGTCTTATCAGGCCAGCTTTCAGACATATCTTCTAAGCTAGATAATCTTAAGCCCTGTGATCCGAATACAGACCCTAAAAGCTGTGAAGGGGAACATGGTATATCCAGTGGTTTCATCACTAATGTAATGGACACACTGCAAAGCTTATTCAATGACGAAAATGATAAAGCCTTAGAAAGTGTTAAGGGCGAAGTCACTTCTATTCAAGATTCCTCTCCCTTAGATAGCAGTGTCCTAGATGGTCTGTTTGATCCAATTTTAAACATTATTCCACAGCCCAAGGAATGCATTCCGATTGTCTTCGGTGATCCATCAAAGCCCTACAGTTTCACTATTAGCTGTGAGTTCTCAGACAAGTTTAAAAGGATTTTTGGCTTTCTAATCGCGATTTACACCATTCAAAGTCTCATTGGAATAGTCCTTTCAACTGCATCACCTAAGAGCGAGGGAGCTTAGCATGTCATTTTTACTACCTTTAATTTCCGCTGTTGGCTCTTTGTTAAGACTGCCTGCATTAGCAACATTTTTTGCGACTATGTTTGGAAATTGCATTGCCTTCATTGCGAAATGGTTTACGGCAAGAACAGCCACACAGCTAGGTGTCATTGCTTCAATTGCTGCTCTCACGATAGGCATGATTACAACTATCAAGGGACTGATTGCAAGCCTCGTGCTAGTCGCCCCACCGTTCTATGAACAGGCTATAAGTCTTGTTGTTCCTGATAATGCCCCAGCTTGTATGTCTGCACTAATAGCCGCACACACCATTAAATGGGTTTGGCGCTGGCAGGTACGTTTTATCGAATACTACTCATCAGGTCATTAAGGGGAGCAAGATGGCAATCTATTTTGTAACTGGAAAGCTTGGTGCAGGCAAAAGTCTAGTTTCTGTTGGCCGCATTAGAGATAGGCTTAATAAAGGTCTTCCAGTGGCAACCAATCTGGATATCAACCTTAAAAATATGCTTGGTAGAGACAAGAAAAACACTCGCCTTTATCGAGTGCCAGATAAACCTGAAATCTTAGATTTAGAAGCTATTGGAATTGGGAACAAGTCCTATGACGAAAGTCTAAATGGACTTCTCGTACTAGATGAATGCGGCACTTGGTTTAACTCTAGAACATGGGCTGATAAAGGTCGGCAATCCGTCATTAACTGGCTTCTACATGCCAGAAAAAAAGGCTGGGATGTCATATTCATTATTCAGGATTTAAGCCTAGTGGATAAGCAAGCTCGTTTAGCCTTGGCTGAGCATGTTGTTTACTGTCGTCGGACAGACAGGGCTACACTCCCATTCATTGGCACAATTTTCAAAATTGTAACAGGTGGAAAGATGCCACTCCCCAAAGTCCACTTAGGCATTATTCGCTATGGTGACTCACCCACCGCAATCAAAGTAGATACATGGGTAACAGTCGGCACTTCTCTGTATGCCTGTTACGACACTAAACAGATGTTCACTGATCATTATGAACATGGTGTCTACACCGTTCTTCCCCCTTATTACACTCACGGACGCTATTCCGTCCCTAAAACCATTAGGAACATTATGCGTATATCCAAAATCTATTTTCGGAAATGGTCGCGCGTCACCTTCTTTGCACTTGGCGTTCTATCTTGCTTTGCGGTCTTAGAAATCTTTGTAAACAAAGGAGACCTTCAACCTAAAACGGTAAATGTAGTGGAAGTCAAAAAGCCCTTAAAAGAGCAGTTCTTAGGCTGGGCAATAACGGGGTACTCCAATCTACCGAATAAGCTATCAAACTACCAATTTAGAGACTCAGAAGGCAAAAACCAAACGGCCGATTTGCTAAGGCAAAAAGGCTATGTTGTGAAGTCGAGAGGTGCATGCGAAGCCTTGATTACAAAAGGAGACGACTATGTTTCGATTTATTGTAATTAGCTTCTTATTCGCATGCTCTGCTGCTCAAGCTTATCCGCTTGATCCGTTTGTGATTAAGCATTCACCACTTAGTGACTTTTCTGAATGGGTAGCAGATCAAACGCATCAAAACGTCATCCTAGGGAAAGGCGTGGAAGGGGACATTTCTATCAATGTCAGCAAATTAGATGATCAAGATGTGATTCCGCTTTTCAAAAAGGTCATGGCGGCAAATGGTTATAGTGTAAAAGAAGAAAATAATGACCTTGTTGTAACAATTGATACAAGTGTTCAAATCGACCTGCCAATACTTGATGCTAAGGTCTACACCTTAAAGAATCTGAGAAACACAAAGGTAGTAGAGTTGTTTAATACCATATTGTTAGCGGCTAGTTCGGCAGAAGCTAAAAGCTCTGATGACAAAAAGAGTGACACGGCTAATGTTGTTGTATCGCGCCACTCTGTCGATCCACTGGTAGGCTCTAACTCGTTATTGGTTATTGCCACGAAAAAGCAACTTGCCTATTTAGATGACCTTGTATCTAAAATCGATGTAGATGTGAAGCAAGTAATGATTCAGGCAATCATTCTTGAAACGGATATATCAGACAGAAAAGCATTAGGAGTCAATTTAGGATCGTCATTATCTAAAAATGGCTTTGCTGTGCAATCGACCACGAACTCGTCTCAACCAAGCGATTTAGGTTCTCTATCTCTTGGAGGATATGCACTACTTGGATCAGGTGGAAGCATGACAGGCCTTATTTCCGCCCTTGTTAATAATGAGAAAACTAAAATCCTGTCTACGCCTAACATCTTGGTTATGGATCGGGAGCTAGGCCAAATCTCGGTTGGTCAGAATGTCCCTTTTCTCGTATCCACACAAACAACCGATGGCGGCGTACAAACAGAATCCATAGAACGTCGAGATGTTGGTGTTAGCCTTGCTGTAACGCCTCATGTATTAGGCTCTGGTGAGGTTATTCTTAGAATCACACAAGAATCTTCTAGCGTGACCAGCAGCGCTCAAGCACGAGATATCATCACCAACAAACGATCCATTTCGACCATGGCACGAGTTTCAGATGGGGAAACGGTTGCTCTAGGTGGATTAATTTCAGATGAAGCTAGAAAGTCGGTAACTGGAGTCCCTGGACTAATGAATATTCCGCTACTCGGCGCTCTTTTTCGCTCAGAAAGCGTTGAGAAAGGTCAGAAAGAATTGATGGTCTTTATTAAAACGACAGTGCTCTAAGACAATGCTCTCTTGCCCCTGCCACGCAGTGGTCTGGGGTAAGAGAGCATTGGTTTGAAATGAATTTAACTAGATAGATGACGATGTAAAAGTGTAAACACGTTGAAAGATAAGATGAATAAAAAGAGTAAAATAAAGGTGAAATATGAAATATCCAGTAACGCTTACAGTTGAAGATAATGGCGGCTTTTCCGTCTCATTCGCAGATATACCCGAAGCATTAACATGTGGGGATGATCCCGAAGATGCATTAGCCGAAGCACTGGACGCACTGGTAACAGCGTTTGAATTCTACTTCGATGACGAGCGAGCCATTCCGTTACCATCTGCCGTTAAAGGTGAAGATTATGTAGAGGTACCAGCTACAACATGGGCAAAGGTGTTGCTACTTAACTTAATGGTAGAGCAACATGTAACGCGAGCGGATCTAGCACGACTCATTGATGTTAAAAAGCAAAACATCAAATATATGTTAGACCTACGCCACGAGACAAAAATGAGCACGCTTGAAAGAGCCGCCAAAGCACTAGGCAGAAAAATGGAAGTTTCTTTTGCCTAAACGGTTGCTTTACTTCACCATCAAAAGGAGACTGTAACTAATTTTGTGTAACTGCCTACCACAACATATTCTATTAAGAATTAAGGATAGGTAGATGCAAATGAACAAAAAAGAACTTGAAGCGTTCGCAAAAGAAGCCGCCAAGGGAATTAAAACGCCTGAGGATCTCAACGAATTTAGCCAAATGCTGAAGAAGATTACCGTTGAAGCGGCATTGAATGCAGAAATGGATGACCATCTGGGTTACGAGAGACATCAAAAGTCCACCTCAACCAATAGTCGTAATGGCAAGAATAGCAAGCGTATTAAGACGGAAGATGGTGAGTTTGAACTGGATACGCCTCGTGACCGAGAAGGCTCTTTTGAACCCAAGCTGGTCAAAAAACACCAATCCCGATTCACTTCTATGGACGATAAAATCCTGTGGCTCTATGCGCAAGGCATGAGTACCCGAGACATCGTCAATGCCTTCGATGAATGGTATGGTGCCGAGATATCTCCAACACTGGTATCACGCGTTACCAATGCGGTCATTGAGCAAGTGACTGAATGGCAAGCACGCCCTTTGGATGCCATCTACCCCATTGTGTATCTTGATTGTATTGTGTTGAAAATCCGCCAAGATAAACGCGTCATCAATAAATCGATCTTCTTGGCACTCGGTATCAACACTGAAGGTCATAAAGAACTCATGGGCATGTGGATTGCGGAGAACGAAGGTGCGAAGTTCTGGCTCAACGTCCTCACTGAGCTTCAGCAGCGCGGCGTAGAAGATATTCTCATCGCTTGTGTTGATGGTCTAAAAGGCTTCCCAGAAGCCATCAATGCTGTTTTCCCACAAACTAACATCCAACTGTGCATCGTACACATGGTACGCAACTCATTGAAATATGTATCATGGAAAGACTATAAAGCAGTGACGGCGGATTTAAAGCAAGTTTACCGCTCCGCAACGGAAGAAGAAGCCTTGCTAGAGTTAGATCGTTTCGGCGACATCTGGGACGATCAATACCCGCAAATTACCAAATCATGGCGCAATCACTGGCATCACCTCAATACGTTGTTTAATTACCCTGACGATATCCGAAAAGCGATCTACACAACGAATGCGATTGAGTCCCTGAACAGTGTTATCCGTAGAGCCATTAAAAAACGTAAAGTCTTCCCAAGCGATGATTCTGCGAGGAAAATGGTATACCTTGCCATTAAAGAAGCCAGTAAGAAATGGACGATGCCAATTCAGAACTGGCGCCAAGCAATGAGTCGATTTATTATTGAGTTCGAGGAGCGTCTCGAAAAGCACCTTAACTAAATGGCAGTTACACAGAATCTGTTACAGGGTCCATCAAAAGCCCTCTCACCAAGGGCTTTTTTATGTTCGCTTAGTAGTAGGGTTTAAGCCAAGGTAAGAATTCATAGCATATGAATTGGGATCTATTCGATTAGCAAACTCGAATATAGGATAATCAATGACTATTTCATCTAGATATAAAGCAGCTTGCTTCAATTGCAAGAGTTGCGCAAACGTATTTGTAGCCATTCAACTTATTTTGTTGTTAACATTTCTAACTTGCTCTCTAATGTCTGGGATTGTACGAATGTAATATTCACGATAAACCACGAGTGCATTTGAAAGTTCTTTTTCTGACACTCCTATGTATTCCTTAACAATCAGAGATTCATCTAGAAGCAAGGAGTCATTTAGGTATCCATAATCATAGCTTTCCATCCAATTGATCCTTAGTTTGTATTGTGAGAATCTAATATCTTTCAAATTATTATCAAAAAGGAATTGATATGTCTTTTCAAAAGGCTTTAATAAATCTTCCAATATGTCTTTACTTCATGGTGTTTCCCCTTACGTCCATTTCTGCTGAAAATTCCACTAACAGTGAGATGAAAAGTAAGGGGCCAGACGTTGAATTTTTGTATATGGTTAAAGGCTCGATTATGGATTATTGGCCAAAGATCTTTGACGAGTTTAAGGTGAAATACATTGAAGCAAAATCTGGATTTAATTGGGCTGGAGATCTCTATTTGATAAAAAAAAGTGGAACTACAACCCCGATAGCAACACATGAAGGTTTTTATATAGAGTCACTTAGCGTTGCAAAAAGAGATTTCTTTAACATTTGCTATAAGTTCTTCAAGGATAATGGTTTGAAAAAGGGGGCAGTGCTAGTTGATCACTTCGAGCCACAAGTTCTGAACAAAGATGGCTATGCAAGTGTTGCTTACAGTGGAAACGTTTTATGCCTAACTAAGCGTTGATCGACAGTCATTAGTGCCTACATCGTGACTACAAAATTGAGTAACAAAGAGCCGTAATGATCATTTAGGTAAGCTTTAGCCCTTTAATAGTGCTGGTTACTGCTCATTGTTACTCACTACTAGCGACTTTAAAAAGGTTCAAATCCTCTCGGGCGTACCATCTTATTTTTTTTCTATCTATTTGAAATATAAAAATTTTTTAGTCTGTCATTTTGTTAACCCCGTGGCCTTGATACACGATATGTCTACGTAATTTGTCTATTTACTTATTAGGACTAAAATACACTATGATATTTTAGTCACCCCTCTGAATAATCACTTCTTTTCTTTAAGTCCAAATAAAGAGAATCAAGTACCTCCCCAAACGGCTGATCTCAGCGAAAAAAGTCTGCTCTATACGATCTTCTTAGGCAAGATGACCATGAATTTCCCCATGACGATCTCCGTGTGCTTTGCATCTGATACCAAAGTGACACTGTAAGTGAAGGCAGATTGCTCTATGGTCGAAAAGGTTCTGTATACCATCTTCTAGTTGAGTGGAGTTAGTTAAGCGGTTATCTAGCTCTTCATTTGGTAAACAAGACAGGCCCATTAACATCATAGAGGAGAGATATAATGGAATTTCAACGTCTGGCAGCGGCGCATTTGAAACATAACCCTAATATCACAAAGCGAAACCCAAAGCATATTTTAGCTGATATGAACGCGTTACACTGTTTGGCTCAAGCCGCAGTGAATGTGGAGTTATTTACCATCCCTTTGTATATGACGACTATGTATTCCATTCAGGGAATGCATAGCATCACGGAAAAACCACCAGAAGGCCAAAAACCACTTTACTATGGCCGTCGTTGGCCGGGGATTACACCAGCGCCAAACCCGACAACGGAGAACGAAAAGGCCTGTAACTTGTACTTCAGCGTTTTTATTCAAGAAATGCTGCATTTGCAATTGGCCTCTAACATTTGCAGTGCTCTAGGCAATAACAAAAAGTTAAAAAAGAACTATGCTCTTACTAGTCGCTATACCAGTGGTGATAAATTACATCCGGTATTTACCTCGCCTTTGCTGGTTAACAAGAATAATGGCTGGACTTGCTATGGCCCAGATAAAACAACCATTCCACATATTCTTGATCTGACTGACTTAGATAACCCTATATACAGCAAAATTAAGGTCAAGTTAGGTGGTCTTGATGAGAACAGTATTAACTTGGCGCTGGCGATTGAGCAAGATGCAGACGAGCTGGCTGCCAAGATTAAGCTTGATGCCAGAGACAAATATATCGCTACGCGGGCAGGTGGTGTGATGGACAATGTTCCGTTTAAAGACTGGAAAGTAATATCGACGGAAGCCAATTTGCCCATGTTTGGCTCGATAGCAGCCATGTATGAATGCCTTGCCGCTTATCTGAATATAAGTTATGACATTAGTGAGTTCGAAGAGAAGCTGTCAATTACTATTGATATTGATGGCCAAGGCGAAGAAAGCATTGAAATAGAAGAACGGTTTGTCCGTGAAGATCAGACGGTTCACTTGTTTGATTTAGTCTTTAATCCTGACTCAGTACAGCAGGATCTATTTAATACAGAAGGCACAGGTCATCCATTAGCTGAATTTCCTAAACTGAAAACTCGTTTAGACGCGGGTATCAGCGCCGAAGAAGCTAAGCTACAAATCTTCCAAATGATGAATGCCATTACTGATCAGGGTGAAGGCTCAACCATGAAGATTGAGCCAACACCTATGTATAAGTCTGTACCGGGCATGCTACGCAGTGTTGAAAAAGACTATCAGCCAGATTTGTGTGCGTTACGAGCAGGGTACATACAGTACGGGGAAGACGGTAAACAATTACCAATATCAGCCAGCGCTGAAGCACGTTATAGCAATGCTAGTAAAGACCATTATGAGCGCTTTACGGAAGTGAAAGAGCTGATGAATAGGGGCAAGATCACCACATGGGCAGACTGGCACAAAGCAGGCAATACTTGGAAAGCAAGTGACCTAGCGACGCCTGATTTCGAAAATAACCCCCTTAAAGACGCCATTCCAAGTGCAGAGGCTGTTGCTAATGCCTTAAATAACATGAATACACCAGATAAGGTTAAACGCAAATTAAACTTTGAAGAAATGAGCCGTGTGGCAGCTGGCGCGATCGCCGGAATCACTACTGTGCTCAACACCTACTGGACTAATCCAAAAGGGGAATTTCCATTCCCTTCTATGTCTGGCTCAGGTGATCGCGTGTCTATTTGCTGGGCGATCTTTGGTAAAGCGCCGGATCTTAGCTTGGGAGAATACCATCGTATTGGTGAAAAAGAGCGTCTGAAAGATAAGCCACCTTATCTTTACCATGCCTGTCAGGGCATGGCGTTAATGCCACAGCCAGATACGGATTTAAGCCAGTGTGCTTCAAAAGAAGTGTTTCATACCTGCCGTGGTTCGAACCAATGCAAAAGCGAAGGAGGTTGTGGCTTCGTACAAAAAGTTGGTAACAGCGGCGGTGGCTGTGGTGGTGTGAAAATCAAAACGGGGTCTGGCAATACGGACTCTACTTTGTACTCTGCTCCAGCTGATAATGCTTGTGGAGCGCAAGGAGGTTGTGCAGTACCCATTTCAGCTTCTCAGCTTTATCCAGAAGACGGTGAAATGGCGGTGTTCACATTCAACCCTGAAACGCTTGAACCCTGTAAAGAAGAGGAAACCGTATCCTTTAAACGGGGTGAAGGTGTGTACGATATCGCTTGGGAAGCATACGCCAAAGCGCTTGCAGCAGAAGATCCAAGCAAGACACCAGAGCCGAAACCTGAAGTGTCTGATTTACGTTTGGTATTCCCTCCTTCAACCTGATTGAGGGCTATGCGCCCGTTGTACTGCCAGATGGCGAAAGCGGTTCGTTAAGAACCGCTTGTTATTTGGCAAACGGAAATGGCATTACATTTGGCGAGGTTATAGTGTGGAGGTGTTATATGACCAATGGAGAGGGAGTCGCGTTTGATAATGTCGCTACTCAAGAGTCGTTGGGTTATGGAGTGGGGTTACGGTCATGTCATTTTGCTTGGTTAGAACGGAACCTATTGCCAGCGCAGACGAGAGTTGATTTTTTTGAAGCCATTACGGAAAACATACTGGATCATGGCGGTTATGCTCGGCAATTGCTGTTTAAGCTGCGTGAACATTACCCGATTGTGCTACATGGAGTATCTTTATCGATTGGCTCAACGGATCCACTGAATCTCGATTACTTAAATAAGGTGAAAGCCTTGTCCCAAACGCTACAACCAGAGTGGATTTCCGATCATTTATGTTGGACCGGAATCATGGGAGTGAACACCCATGATTTATTACCCATGCCCCTAACCCATGAAAGTCTTGAGCATGTGGTACACAAGGTTCATCAAGCACAAGAGATACTAGAGCGGCCCATGGTATTGGAGAACCCAAGTAGCTATCTTGAGTTTGCCCAGAACGATTATAGCGAATGGGATTTCTTGTCAGAGCTCGTTAAGCAAACGGGATGTCAGCTCCTGTTGGACTTGAATAATATCTATGTTAGTGGCTTTAACCTTGGCTTTGATCCTTATGAATACCTAGCTGGAATCCCATTACAGTCAGTGGTTCAATGCCATTTAGCAGGGCCATCAGACTGTGGCACACATATGATTGATACCCATGATCAGCCTGTTCCAACACCGGTTTGGCAATTGTATGAGGCGTTTATCAAAGCGCGTGGTAGCCACGTCACAACCTTACTTGAATGGGATGCTAATATTCCTTCGTTCCCAGAGTTAGTTGCAGAATTAAATCTGGCGAAAGAAGCGTTACAAGGCCGAATGCCGCAACGGGTCTGTACACAAGACAGTAATGCTCTATCGACTTCTATTGCTGCTCATCTTGAGCGATCTCACCTTGATGTTGTAAACCGTGAGGCCGTGAAATGACCAAGAATCATAAAGCCAAAGAGGCTCTACAGTCAGCCCAGGCCACTTTGCAACAACAGCAGCAATGGTTGTTTCGACAAATCTTACAGGGACGACCTGACGTGAATTCCTCACAGTGGATTAACGGTTCACAAACCTTTCCAGTGGAAGAACGTTTAAGCGTGTATCAAACGGGCTATCGCTTGCGTTTACTAGAATGCATGCAAGTGGAATTCCCCGCGTTGCATGTTTATCTAGGGGATGACGTGTTTCGAATGTTTGCGTTGGGCTATTTGCAACAAATGCCGTCTCGGCACTATAGCCTTTACGATCTTGGCGCACACTTCGCCGCTTTTTTAAGGGACACACGTCCAACGCCAGAGCAAGCCAATATGCCAGAACAAATGGCTCTCTATTTGGCATTGCCAGAGCAGTTAGCCCAGCTGGAACGTGCCCAAGCCACAAGTATTCGAGCACAGGGCCAAGAAGATTTGGCTGTAGGAGGGCTAGGGTTTCAGATTATGACTTGGCCCAATCTTTCCCTGCCTGAAACCAGCCAACTGGTCGAGGTAGACTTTGATCTACTGACTTATCTACAACAAGTCGAAAGCTATCTTGCACAGCAAGACAATAGTGATGATGGTGCTAGCCCAGAAGGTAAGCGAAGCAAGCCAGACAAACCTGCGTTAGAATCCCAAGCGCTATTGGTATTTCGTGAGCACTATCGCGTTAATGTTGTTCGCCTTGAATCTTGGCAGGCATCTATTATCAAAGTTTTTCAGACGACAGGCGAGGTAAATTGGACCGCCATTGCCAGCCTATGTGGCATTCCTGAACACGAATTGCTAATGCGCTTAAACCTTTGGTTACCGGAAGCCATACGACGTAACCAAGTGAGTGTTAATAGGGTTTAAGCTATTGATTTCAATTAAAAATACTTAGAACTAAGCTTTCTATGCGAGGGCTGTTTTTGTACGACAAGGTGGCATAAACGTCATAAAGGCATATTGTTCACACAGCAATATGCCAGAGGAGGCAAGAAATCCAAGATATTTTAAGAAAGTCAAAATCAATGATGCTATTAAGTGGCAAAATAAACCAATAACATCCAATTTTTACGTTACTATGGTCAAATAGTGACGACACCTATCCAATCCCAGTAGAGCGGACGCATGGACATTAAGCAACTGAAGTTTTTATTAGCCCTTGAGCAAACCAGACACTTTGGGAAAGCGGCCGAGCTTTGTCATGTCACACAGCCAACCTTATCCATGAGAATCAGTAATTTAGAGGAAGAGTTGGGGCTGGAGTTGGTGGTTCGAGGCCACCGATTTGAAGGTTTTTCAGAGCCAGGTTTGCGCATTCTGGCTTGGGCAAAAACCCTGTTAGCCACACACGATGGCTTATTGGCAGAAGCCGCAAACTGTCGAGGGAAATTGGTTGGTAATTTATCCATTGGTATGGTGCCTCTTTCCTGTTTTGATCCCACTCGTTTGCTAAAGCCTTTGTCTCAGCGTTATCCAGAACTGACCTATTCGCTCTCATCGCTGAGTTCAGAGGCCATCATCGATCAGCTGATGCGCAATCAATTGGATCTCGGTATTTGTTATATTGATGAAGTGGATCAAGGGCAATTCGATATCATTGATCTTGGCATCACCCAAATGGGCCTTATGTATTCCGGTGAGTTTTTTCAATTTGACAGTGAAGAGGTTGAATGGGAAGAGGTGATAGAAAAGCCGCTGGGTCTTCTGGATGCGACAATGAGCTTTCGTCAATCCATTACCCATATCTTACGCAACCGGCACTTAACGCCCGATGTGATTCTTGAGAGCGACTCCAGTTACCACCTTATTCAGGCGGTGGCATCCGGATTATGTTGCACAATTATGCCGATGGAAGAAGGCATTGAAGCGTTAAGTGACAATCTTAAATTAAAGCCTATAAAAAATGGCCTTTCGCCTTCTCAAATTGGTCTGATTATTCGCAAATCCGTGCCAAGGTCCGCCCTTGCTGAACAGTGTTTTAAAGAGGCGACGGAACTCTTTACCCAGCAACCTCTACTTGATCACGACTCTCAGTGACTTTTGTATGAGGCAATTAGGTTATCTGGCTCAGACTTCTGTAATTTAATGGCAATAAACTTTGACGTCGGCGTAAAGGTGCCATCCCCATAGCTTTCAAGCGGAACCAATGGATTGGTTTCTGGGTAGTAGGCCGCCGCTTGGCCGGTTGGCATGTCGTATGCCACCAATTCAAAGCCTTTTACTTTGCGTTCTACTCCGTCTTCCCAAAGAGAAATCATGTCGACTTTATCGCCAGATTGAAAACCTAAGCGACGAATTTCTTCAGCATTCACAAACAGTACCTCTCGCATACCAAAGACGCCACGGTAACGATCATCAAGTCCGTATAAAGTCGTGTTGTATTGATCGTGAGAGCGTAGTGTTTGCAATATAAGGTCTGGCTTTTCACCTTTGTCCGTCACGGCTTGGTTTATCAGTTGTTTTGGCAATGGGGCGGCGGCAAATTGCGCTTTGCCTGTTGGCGTATGCCACTGACGCGTTGCTGCGGCATTGTCTAAATAAAAGCCGCCAGGTTGTTGCAGGTTTTTATTGAAGTCCTTAAAGCCTGGAATGGTGTCTGCGATAAGGTCGCGAATTCGGCTGTAATCGGCAATCAGATCCTCCCAATCGACGGGGTGGTTTCCCAAGGTGGCCTTCGCTATCCCCGCTAAAATAGCGGGTTCAGAACGCAGTTCTTTTGAGCAAGGTTTTAGTTGACCAAAAGAGATATGCACCATAGAAAAAGTGTCTTCAACGGTAATGCCTTGTTGCCCATCTGCTTGACGGTCAATCTCGGTGCGACCTAAACATGGGAGAATCAATGCGTCCTTGCCCGTAATTAAATGGGAACGATTGAGCTTGGTACTGATTTGAACAGTAAGATCGCAGTTTTTCATGGCCGCATGGGTTCGATGAGAATCGGGCGTCGCCTGAGCAAAGTTGCCACCAAGGCCAATAAAGACCTTCGCGCGCTTTTCTTCCATGGCTTGAATCGCCTGAACCGCATTATGACCGTGCTGACGGGGCACCTTAAATTGAAAGCGTTGCTCAATAGCGTCTAAAAACCACTCCGGTGGTTGCTCATCGATGCCCATGGTACGGTCACCTTGAACATTACTGTGGCCTCGAACAGGAGATAACCCAGCTCCAGGCTTGCCCACATTGCCACGCAATAATTGTAGGTTAACGATTTCTTGAACCGTCGGAACGGAGTGCTTGTGTTGTGTCACGCCCATTGCCCAACACATAATCACGCGTTCAGCGCGGACATACATATCAGCAGCGAGCTGTATGTCGTTAATACTCAATCCAGACTGTTCAACAATATGTGCCCATGAGGTGGCATCAACCTCTGCAAGGTAGGCATCCAACCCCGTGGTATGTTGCTGAAGAAAATCATGATCAAAAATGGGGGCTTTGCCAGCCGCTTGCGCTTCTCTTTCCCATTGCAATAAGAGCTTCGCAATACCTCGCATGGCGGCCATATCGCCCCCCAATGCAGGTCGGAAATAGGCGGTATTGGTTGGCTCATTGCCATTGCTTAGCATCTCAAAAGGGCGTTGTGGATGCTGAAAACGCTCAAGTCCACGTTCTTTAAGAGGGTTAAAACACACCACTTGCGCACCGCGTTCTACCGCTTCACGAAGGGGTTCCAGCATACGCGGATGATTGGTTCCGGGGTTTTGTCCTATCACAAAAATGGCATCGGCCTTGGCAAAATCATCAAATACCACGGTGCCTTTGCCCACCCCAATGGTTGAGCTCATGCCTTGACCGCTGGCTTCGTGGCACATGTTAGAACAGTCAGGGAAGTTATTGGTGCCAAACGCGCGAACAAATAGCTGGTAAATATAAGCGGCTTCGTTGGAGGCGCGGCCAGAAGTATAAAACTCCGCTTGGTTTGGTGACTCTAGGTCGTTTAGATGTTTCGCAACCAACTCAAAAGCGTCGTCCCAACTCACGGCAACATAATGATCGGTTTGCGCATCGTAATGCATCGGGTGCGTGATACGGCCTTGATATTCAAGCCAATAATCACTTTGCTTAAGAAGATCAGCGACAGAGTGCTTCGCAAAAAACTCAGGTGTCACTAAGCGGCCTGTGGATTCCCAGTTAACTGCCTTGGCGCCGTTTTCACAGAATTTCACCATGTGGTTTTCTGGTACGT
Source organism: Marinomonas sp. 63XJN7_7_ISO-PGPR-S23-202 (assembly GCF_056173505.1). Classification (NCBI taxonomy): domain Bacteria; kingdom Pseudomonadati; phylum Pseudomonadota; class Gammaproteobacteria; order Oceanospirillales; family Oceanospirillaceae; genus Marinomonas; species Marinomonas sp. 63XJN7_7_ISO-PGPR-S23-202. The sequence continues at coordinate 780,812 of NZ_CM149677.1, forward strand.
CACCCCAAGCACACCCCGGACAGTCAAAACCATGATTTTGGTTGGTTTTTAGCATGGCTCTGAGGTTTTTGATCGGTTTTTTGCTGCTTACCCAAGCTTTGGTAACGCCTTTTAACGCTCCCCAGCCTGCCGCAGGGCCAGAGTACTCTTTAATGTTGTCGCTGTTACTCATGCTTAACTCCCGAAGAGGTTTGATTCATTAGACCATCTCTGTACAGCGCAATAACCAAGCCATCGCTTTTTAATAAAACCGTATGGTTGCTAGGCATGCGAAATGAAGAAAAGGCGCTGAAAAGAAGGGGTACAGAAACCGTCTTTGAGAGAAAGATAACGTATTCTTATAACAGGTTCCAATCGATATTAACAACCAATCGATAAGCGGTATCTATCAAATAAAATCTATATATTTCAATTAATTGAAATAAAAGATAGCGCAGAGGTACTGCTGGTGTTTTTGAAAATATAAAGTGGGGACGGGCCTTTCAACATGCTGTACTGGTCAACGTTTATTGCTAATGAATCTAAAGAATTCGCCGCTCCTCGGGGGAGCATTTTTATCAATATCTCCATCCTTTTTCTTTATTTTGAAAAAATACCATAGCTGCCACATTGGTGTGCTATGTAGTTATGTAGCTCTTCAATGATGGCTTTTCTTGGATTGTTTATACGTTGCACTATGCCGATTTTTCGAGTGAGCTGAGGTTCTCCAAAGGGCAATTTTTTCAAGTGAGTGAGTTCTGGCTCGAGTATGGAAATATGCGGCACCACCGAGATGCCAAGGCCATTTCGCACACAAGTCATGAGTGCACTGATAGTGTCCATTTCTGCTACATCATTGGTTTTAACCCCTTGTTTTGAAAGCTCTGTATCGATCAGATTGGCTAACGGCACGGCGCTTTTAAAGCGAATAAAGGGCTGAGTTCTGAGCATTTCTTCTGGTGAGGTGAGCGTGGAATTTTCAGGCGCGACAATCCACAAAGGTTCGTCTAAAAAAGGCTGCCATATGAGATTTTGAGGAATACTGACATGCTCAGCGATCACGGCAGCATCTAAGTGTCCTGCCGACACGTCGTAAACCAAGTTAGATGAGAAACCGATACGCAAGCTGGTTTTCAGTTCTGGATATTTGGACTTCATCTTAATCATAGCTTGCGGGAGCAAATTGATGGAGCTGGAGCGAACGGAACCGATTAATAAGGTACCAGAAATCAAATCGCCTTTAAGCGAGAGCTTGGTTTCTTCTTCTAAACGCAAAATTTGCCAAGCCATGTCGACCACTTGCAGACCTTGCACGGTGAAGGTCGGTGGTCGTGTCGAACGGTCAAACAACTCGGTGCCTAGCTCTTGTTCTAATGCTGCAATTTGTTGTCCTACGGCCGCTGGGGTGAGATTAACCTGTGTTGCAGCTTGCGCAAATGTGCCGAATTTCTTGATTGCAACCAATGATTTAAGTTGTCTCGTGTCCATTTTGTAAAGAATTCCTTTATATAATGTAAAATATAATTCGCTATCATAAAGAAAATCTATCTCGTAGTCTATTTCCTATCAATACGACAGGGTAGTTAGTGGTTATCCATGTCATCCGTTGAACCTTATTGGATTGTCGCCAACAAGGTGTGTTTTAACAAATAATGATAAGAACAATATGACTACAAAAAATATTCTAGTTACTGGCCCAAGCCTTGCGCCTAGTGCCACTAAATTTCTTGACGAAAAAGGATTTACCGCCATTCACACGCCGCCTTATGCGGACAGTGAAATAATCGCTAACTTGCTACGCGAGACCAAAGCGGTTGGCATCATTTCTCGAATGGGTCGATTGGATGCGCAAACTCTTGACGCAGGCCTTCCTTATCTCAAAGTCATTGCCAAACATGGTGTCGGTGTCGATAACATCGATATCGCCGCGGCTGCTGAACGCAATATTCCCGTCGTTGTGGCCTCAGGTGCCAATGCCATTTCCGTTGCGGAACACGCCATTGCCCTAATGTTATCAGCAGTGAAGCGTGTATTGCCCCTTGATCAGGGATTACGTGCTGGTCTTTGGGAAAAACCAAACTTTTCTGGTGTAGAGCTTGCGGGTAAAAGCATGGGCTTATTTGGTATGGGAGCGATTGCGCAAGCGACTGCTCGTATGGCGAAAGGCTTCGGTTTGACCCTGTTTGCTTATGACCCTTATGCCAGTGATGCCATGTTTGCAAAGCATGACGTCACACGCTGCAACAGCATTGATGAGCTGTTAGCAAACAGCCATGTATTGAGTTTGCATTGTCCGTTAACAGAGCAAACCCGCGCCATTATCAATGCCGAAAATATCGCCAAGATGCCTGAGGGCAGTTATATCGTGAATACCGCTCGTGGTGGATTAATTGACGAAGAGGCGTTAGTTGCGGCCATCCAATCCGGTCATTTAGCCGGGGCAGGCTTAGATACTTTCGCTGTTGAGCCGCCACCTGCTGATCATCCCTATCTTAAAGAAAATGCGATTGTCGTGACGCCCCACATCGGTGGTGTGACCAAAGAAGGCAGCACGCGGGTTAGCGAAGACGCGGCGACAGGCATCGTTGCTATTGCTGAACAAGAGAAGCTGCCAGCACATCGCATTATCAACCGTCAATTGTTAGCAGATCAAACACAGTTTGTATTGGAAGGAGAGTAAGTCATGGGTATTGGTTTTCAGATTTTAGAACGTAAGCGCAAAGCATCAGCAGAATTGATTAAGGCGTTTACAGGGCTTCCTGTTGCAAACGTATCGGACTCTATGAGTCGTGTATTTTCCGCTGGCCCACGCCTTCGACCAATGCACGCTTCTGGCGCTTTGATTGGGGTTGCCATTACGGTGAAATCCCGCCCAGGGGACAACCTAATGCTACATAAAGCGATCGATATGGCAGAACCTGGTGATGTCATTGTCGTGGATGCGGGGGGCGATCTAAACAATGCGTTGATGGGCGAGTTAATGCTGGCGCATGCGGTAAACCGTGGTGTGGCGGGTTTTGTCTTGAATGGTGCGATTCGCGACCTTGATGCATTTGTCGAAACGAATTTGCCGACCTTCGCAGCGGGGGTGAATCACCGTGGTCCGTACAAAGATGGCCCAGGGGAAATCAATGTGCCAGTGAGTATCGATGGCATGATTATTGAGCCGGGTGACATCGTGATCGGCGATTGTGATGGGGTATTGGCCGTGCCGCTGGATCACGCAGAAGAGATTCTAAAAAGTACGCTAGAAAAACAAGACAAAGAAGTCACACAAATGGCAGCCATCAAAAACCGTACCAACGATCGTAGTTGGGTGGACGCGGCGTTATTAGCGAAAGGTTGTAAGTTACCAAATTAGCAATCACTCATGACTTTGGTTTGGTTGTTACCGTCGTTCATCACCATGTTGGGAAATATTTTTCAATATGGTGTCGGCGCAAGGGGATGTCCCTAATAAAAGTAGGTCACAGGAGAAGACGCATGTTTAATTATAAGAAAAAAGTTGCGCTTGCAGGTGCTTTATTACTAACGACAAGTGTTGCATTCGCTGAATATCCAGACAAGCCGATCACTTTGATTGTTGGTTTTTCTGCTGGCGGTGGTACAGATGTAATGGCAAGAAATGTTGCCCCTTACCTAGAAAAATACCTAGGCAACGGTGCCAGTATTGTTATTAAAAACGTACCTGGAGCCAGTGGGCAAATTGGTATCACGGAAGTTGCCCACGCTAAACCCGATGGTTATACGCTGGGGACCTATAACCTTCCAGGCATGATGGCGCGTACGTTAGACCGTAAGGCGGATTACAATGCGAACAGTTTTACCTATTTGGCGAACATTGTCAGTGACCCAAATGTTTTCGTTACCGCGAAAAAAACGGGCATTACAACGTTAAAACAGTTCATCGCCGCTGCGAAAAAGGCGCCTGGCTCCATCACGGTGGGTATGTCCAGTTTGGGGGGGGACGATCACTTAGCTCTGACTAAGTTTGAAGACATGACGCACACCAAATACACTATCATTCCTTTCAAAGGCTCCTCCGCCGCACGTACCGCGATTCTAGGTGGTCATGTGGCGGCTGGCGTTTTAAACGTGTCGGAAATTGCGGCCTTTAAAGGTGAGTTGAATGTGATCGGGGTGGCGCAGGATAAACGCTCTATTTTTGCGCCAAATGTTCCAACCTTTAAAGAGCAAGGGATTGATTTCACTAATGCCGCCATGAGGGGCTTTGTTGCACCAGCCCATTTGCCGAAAGACGTGAAAGAAAAACTCTTGATGGCTTTTAGAAGAGCGGCGAGCGATCCAGATATGTTGGCCAAAATGAAAGCAACAGCAAATCCAGTTGAACCTTCTATTGGGAAAGATTTTAGACAACTAAATGGTGTGGTCTACGATCTTGCGAAGAAGGTCTGGGAAACCACTCCCTGGAAATAAAACGAAGCGGTGCGAGTTTTCTCGCACCAAATCTCACTCATTTTTAAGTGGCATATGATGAATAATAATAACTCAATCTCATTGTTTCGGCCGACGATCATCATTTCATTATGTTTGTTTGTAGCGTCTGCTGCACTTCTTTTTCCTGCGACCAAATTGAGTCAAAAAGCCGCCATGCTGCCAGTGTTTATGCTGGTGGCCATGATGGTGCTTACGGTGATCTTAGCGATCCAAGAGCTGAGAAAAGCGCGCACGGAGAAAGCTCCTAGTAAAAGCAAAATCAACTCACCCAACCGTGTTGTCGGTGCCATGGTATCCATTTTCCTCTTCATGTTGAGCGTGGACTATCTGGGCTTCTACTTATCGACGGCCGTTTTCCTGCCTACGTGCGCGTACTGCTTCGGTTGTCGTAATGTAAAAGTGCTGATTGCGGCGGATGTCATCGTGGTCGCCGTGATTTACGTGGTCTTTAGCTTAGCCATGTCGAAAGGCTTTCCAACGGGTTCAATTTGGTGAGAGTGATTATCTATGTACACTGATTTGTTATCTTCTTTGCCAGATGTTCTGAACTTAACCAACTTCTTGGCAATTGTTATTGGGGTGTTGTCGGGGATTGCTGTTGGGGCTATGCCAGGCTTAAGTGCAACCATGGCCATTTCGGTGCTGATTCCATTTACTTTTGGTTTACACCCATTGGTGGCACTTGGTTTAATGGCGGGAATTTATAACGGCGCCATGTATGGTGGTGCGATTCCGGCGGTCTTACTACGCATTCCGGGCACGCCTGCTGCAGTTGCCACCACCTTTGATGGTTATCCAATGGCACAAAATGGCAAGGGCGGCTTTGCCTTGCAAGTCGCGGTGATTTCCTCTGCATTTGGTGGTATCGCCAGTGCATTGGCCTTGATGTTGCTAGCTCCGCCTTTGGCAAAAGTCACCTTGTTATTTGGTCCAGCTGAAGTGTTTTGGATTGCCGTATTTGGCTTATGCAGCATTGTTTTCTTGCTCGGCGACAGCCCAATCAAAGGTTTGATTAGCGCCTGTTTCGGTGTTTTGGTGTCGATTGTCGGTGCCGATCCGATTACCAGTGAAGATCGTTTTACGTTTGGCCACCTCGAACTGTTGGATGGCATCAATATGGTCATTTTGTTGGTGGGTCTTTATGCTATGCCACCCGTTATCGATTTACTGGAAACGCCACTGGAGGCGAAAGGTCTTGGTAAAGCGCTAAAAACAGAATCCATATTACGCAACCTGCCCAAGATGTTTGGCTTTTGGAAAACCTGGCTTCGTTCTTCTGTAATTGGTATCTTGATCGGCATTTTGCCGGGAGCGGGTGGTTCGATGGCGGCGTTTATGTCCTATAACGAGGCGCGTCGAGCCAGTAAGAACCCTGAAGACTGGGGTAATGGAGAGCCTGAAGGCGTCGCGGCGTCGGAGACGGCAAACAATGCAGATACGGCATCCGCCTTGATTCCCGCACTGACTTTGGGAATCCCTGGAACGGCGGTAGCGGCGGTAATGCTGGGTGGTCTTTTGATCCATGGATTACAGCCCGGTCCCATGCTGTTCCGTGATAATGCTAATATCGTTTTTGGTTTTATGTGGCAGTTCCTATTTGGTGCTATCTTATTGATTTTCTTGGGTGGTGCTTTAGCAACGAACACCTTTGCGCACCTTTTGAAATTGCCTCGACCAGTACTAGGCGCCATTATCATTGTGCTGATGTTTATCGGCGTTTACTCGATTAACGAACGAATGTTTGATGTGTATTTAATGTTTGGTTTCGGCTTGATTGGCTATGTCATGGATAAGTTTGAATTTCCATTACCGCCAGTGGTGTTAGGGCTGATTCTGGGTGGCTTTGCCGAAGAAAACTTACGATTAACGCTACTAATTGGCCAAGGTCACTGGAGTGCGTTGTTTGCCAATAAAACGAGTTTGGTGCTAGTGGCTTTGACCATTGCCGTGATTGTTGGGCCAATGATCAAACGTCGCTTAAGCAAATCTCGTCGTCAGCAATCCGCATGATGTGAGGGTTGAGAATGTAGACTGGTTATCATCTACAGGTCTGCATTCTCTTTTTTTAGAAGATTGTCTCAGGAGCAGCAATCTTACTTAATAACAATAAACGAAATGCTATGGATATCATTATGAAAATCAAAACATTATTAGCGACTGTGTTGTGTGCTTGTTCTTTATCCGCTCAAGCAACCACTTGGACTGGCTATACCTATTCTTCCGTTCCAACGACGGCGGCGGTGAAAGGGATGGAGCGTATTACCGAGCGTGTGAAGAAAGAAACGGATGGCGATTTGAATATCCAGCTTCACCTTGGGAAAACGCTGCAAATTAAGTCCTCTGATATTACTCAAGCAGTGGGTGAAGGTTATGTGGATTTTGCGGCAGATTTTTTCTTTTCCGGTAGCGTGCCTATTGCGCGCGTACTGAACCTGCCCATGTTGATTGAAAATAATGCGGAATGGCAGAAAGCCTATAAAGCCATCACACCGATTCTTAAAAAAGCATTTGATAAACAAGGTGTGGTGCTATTAGGGGGGTATCGCTACCCGCAACAAGTTTTCTTCACAACCTTCCCCATGACGAAGCTCAGCGATATAAAAGGTAAAAAAATTCGTGTTACCTCACCTGAACAAGGTTACTTCGTGAAAGCTTTTGGTGGCTTGCCCATTACTTTATCGGGTAGTGAAGTGCCAACGGCATTGGAACGCGGTGTGATCGATGGTGTATTAACTGCCAGCGCTGGTGGTGCGAAAAATTGGAGCGAATTCCTATCCAGCAACTACCGTTTCCCAGTGAACTACGGCAATTCAATGATTATCGCCAACACGGATTCTTTTGATAGTTTAAGTGCAAAAGATCAGTCTGTTCTGCGTAAAGTAGTGGCGGATGAAGGCCCAAAAATAACAGCGGATTTCTTGGTGGACGAAAAAACTCAGATGGAATTGCAGCAGAAGAAAGGTATGGCTATTCATATGCCAAAAGAAGCCGATCTGAAGAAGGCCCGTAAGCTGATGCGCCCATACTGGAAACAATGGGCGAAAGAAAATGGTCCAGAATATACCAAAGCATTGAACATCGTTCTAAAGGCGATAGGTAAGTAATATGTATACCGAAAAGTCGGTAACCCGTGCAACCAAGCCTGTTGATGTTTTTTTCAACTGGCTTGCTGCCGTGGTGACGTTTTTAGCTCATAGTGTGCTTGTTGTGTTGGTTTCCTTGGTGGTGCTGGAAGTGTTTTTACGTTCGGTTTTCGGTACCTCCCTTGGTTTTGTCGAAGAAGTAACGGGTTATTTGGTCGTTGCGATTACGCTTTTTGGGGCAGCGCTAGCGGTTCGCTCGGATTCTTTATTTAAGGTACAGGTCATTTTCGATGCCTTTCCTTCGTCATTACGCCGTATTTTACGTGTGCTCTTTGCTCTGATTGGATTGGCGATTTGCCTGGTTTTTATCTGGAAGACAAGCCTGCTGGTCGATAGCTCCTTTATCCGGGGTAAGTTTGCTCCGACGGTGTTAAAAACGCCTTTATGGATTCCACAATTGGTTATGCCCATTGGCTTTTCAGTGATTGGGCTCTTTCTTATCGAGCACATCCTTAACATTTTTCGTCACACAGAAGGCAGCTAAGAATGGAAGGCATTTTAATTTTTGGTCTTTTAGTCGGCCTGATTATGGGCGGCATGTGGGTTCAGTTTGCGGTGGCAAGTGCTGGATTAGTCTACTTGTTTGCCTTACAAGGATTCCACGGCTGGCGCGCGCTTGGCCTCGTCAGTTGGGGCTCTGCCAACAGTTTTACCCTGGCGGCCATTCCGTTGTTTATTCTCATGGCGGAGATTTTGTTGGGGTCAGGATTAAGTTCGCGGCTTTATAACGGCGTTTCGCCTTTTGTGCGCCGCTTACCGGGAGGATTGTTACATACCAATATTGCGGGCAGTGGTATCTTTGCAGCGATTTCCGGTGGCAGTGCACCAACTGCAGCCGCTATGTCGACCGTGGCCTTGCCTGAGTTGGCGGCTCGTGGTTATAACATTCGCTTGGTCGCGGGGTCGCTTGCCGCAGGTGGTACGCTCGGCATTTTGATTCCTCCGTCGATCACTATGATTATCTACTCAACCTTTACCGATACCTCCATCGCGCAATTATTTTCAGCTGGGATGTTGCCGGGTGTCGTACTTGCGTTGTTTTACATTACCTTAATTGTTATTCGCTGCAAATTACAGCCCAATCTGGTGCCAGTAGACAACACCAAGTTAACGCTCAATGAGCTATGTAAAGCAGGTTTAGACATATTACCGTTCTTACTGCTCATCGGTATTGTACTGGGTAGTATTTACGGCGGGATCGCCACACCAACTGAAGCGGGTGCGGTCGGTGTTGTGGGGGCCATGCTGATTGCTGGTATTTATGGCCGTTTATCAAAACAACTGATGAGCAACGCCATTGCTAGAACCATTAAGATGAGTGGCAATATCTTGTTTATTGTCTTCACATCGATGATTTTTGCCTACGCGACGACTTTGTCGGAAGTCGGACAGACGTTAGTCTCTTATTTGCAAGACGCTAATGTATCACGCTTTGTTTTCTTGTTGATTGTAATGGTGGTGTTCGCCATTCTGGGCTGTTTTATGGAAGGCTTAGGAATGATCGCCATTATTGTGCCTATCATTTTCCCTGCTTTGAATGCGCTCCATATCGATCTGATTTGGTTCGGTGTATTTGTGGTGATCTTGGTGGAGCTTGGTCAGTTAACACCACCACTTGGCGTGATTTTGTTTGTGGTGGCCAGTTCGTCAGAAAAAGCCAAAGTTGAAGATGTCGTGCTTGGCACCTTGCCTTTCTTTATTGCCATCGTTGCTTTCTTGTTCTTACTGATTGAGTTTCCTCAAATTGCCTTGTATTTACCGTCTTTGACTATGAGTTGATGCTATGACTTACCCTCCAAAAGAACCTGTTGTGTTAGATGCTGAAGTATTCACTTCTTTACCTGATGAATTACGCCGCCCGAATGTCAGTTCTTACTGGGCTGAACGAAATAAACGGGGCGTTGCGGTTGATAGCTTTATCGAAGGACCCTCTTTTGATAAAGACGGCAATTTATGGTTTGTCGATATTCCGTTTGGACGCATTTTATGTGCTGATCCGACGGGTAAGGTACGCCAAGTGGCTGAATACAATGGTCAACCCAATGGCTTAAAAATCCATCAAGATGGACGCATTTTTATTGCGGATTTCCAGAACGGCATTATGGTGATGGATCCGCAAACGGGCCAAGTTGAAGCGGCATTGAAAGATTGCGACTCGGAAGGTTTCAAAGGCTGTAATGATCTGCACTTTGGGTCGGACGGTGCTTTGTATTTCACCGATCAAGGGCAAACGGGTCTACAAGACCCAACCGGACGCGTTTACCGCTGGCAGCCAGACAGTGGTGTGCTAACTTGCCTGATAGATAAGGTGCCCAGTCCAAATGGCTTGGTGTTGGATGTAAACAGTCATGTGCTTTATCTTGCAGTGACTCGCGCCAATGCCGTGTGGCGCTTGCCATTGTCGCAAAGTGGTCGCGTGAATAAGGCAGGGCTTTTCTTGCAATACAATGGTGGTCGCGCTGGTCCAGATGGCTTGGCTCTAACGGCGCAAAATGGCGTTGTTGTCTGTCAAACAGGCATGGGCTTAGTCTGGGTATACGACGCACTTGGCCAACCGATTGCGGTGATCCGTTCTCCCAAAGGCTTGGGCACCACCAACTGTGCGTTTGGTGGCGAAGGGCTGCGCACCCTCTTTATTACCGAGTCGGACACAGGAAGCATTCTAAAAGTCACGTTCGATGACGCGTTAGGCATCAGTGGACATCCTATGTACTCAGGCTATCAAGGCTAAGTGATTACAAAACGATAATTCGGTCAGGCTCTTTCAAAGGCGAAAGGGCCTGGTTTTTGTCACTTACTGCTTTAGTTTGCTTTTCCACTCTCAAAAATATTACGTCCTTCTTTGATCAGAATTTCGCGTAAACGTCTGGCGACAGGGGGTAAATAGCCTTTTTTAACATTGATAACATTGTAATGTCGCTTCATTCTGAACTCTTCAACGGGCACTTCTTTCAGCTGTTTAGTGGTAGATTGCGCATCGTCTGCTTCTAAGTTGCGTCGCGAAATAAAGCTTAGCAACTCTGTTTGCATGATCATGGAAGGGATCATAAGCAGTAAGTTGGTTTCAATTTGTACATCGGGTTTGGTCAAACCTTGTAGTTCAAACGCTCGATCTAGCCATTGTCTACTGACGACGGAAGTGGGCGCAAGAACCCATTTATAATCGAGCAGTTTTTTTAAGCTGATGGCTTCGTTAAAAATCTGGTGTTCGCTGTTCGCCACAACCACCATGGTGTCTTGATAGAAAGGCACGGCTTCGAATTCTTCTTCCAATCTTGTACTTAATCCGATTACTAGGTCTAACTCGCGCTTATTGAGTAGATCGTAGAGAAGGTCAGTTTGGCCAATAACGGTTTTTAGCTGCACATCGGGAAAGTCTTTTGTCAGGATGCGCGTCATTGGTAGAAGTAGGTGATGTGCGGCGGTCGGCACCACGCCAAGCCGAATATGCCCTGAAAGACCTTTGTCGTAATCGCGTATTTCTCTAATGATGTCCTGGGCATTACTGAGAATATTTTTCGCTCTGACCAACAAAAGTTCACCAGCAGGCGTTAAACGAATATTGCGCCCATCTTTCTCAAAAACGGCGGTTCCTAATGTGCGCTCTATACGACGGATGCAGCCTGTCAATGCGGGTTGGGTACGATGCAGTTGGTCCGCCGCTTTTCCCACATGACCTAAAGTGGCAATGGTTTGAAAGTAGAGTAAGTCTCGTAAATCTAATTGATCAGTCATATTTATGAATCATAAAAAAATAACGATTGGAATTGATTGATTATATTCGTTGATAATCACAAATCCCACCCTTGCAGTCCAATCTTGCACGGATGAAAGCGTGAATAAAAATAACATAGCGAATGCAGGATAATAAAAATGAATCTATTTAATCTAAAGTGCTTAAATATAAAGTGCTTGAAACACATTGCCGTAGCGAGCGTCTTGAGTTTGACCTCATTAACCTCGTTGGCGCAAGATTTCCCTACTCGCCCTGTGACCATTGTTGTTCCCTATGGAGCTGGTGGCACCACAGATATTTCTGCCCGCAAATTAGCGTCAATGGCTGAGCCTTTATTGGGGCAGCCTGTCGTTGTAGAAAACCATCCCGGCGGTAGCGGTACCAATGCAATGCGTATGGTTGCTCGAGCTAAGCCAGATGGTTATACATTAATTGCTAGCACGTCGTCGCCATTATTTGTGACACCAGCGGTTCGGCCAGTGGGCTACGATCCGGTTAAAGATTTCATTCCTTTACTGAACTACTCTGGCCCTTACCATGGCGTGTTAGTGAAAGCGGGCAGTCCATATCACACTTTGAAAGAGCTGATTGATGCCGCAAAATCGGGCAAAACCATTAGCTTCGCCACTGCGGGCGCTATGGGTGGCCCACACTTATCTTTCGAATCGGTTGCTCTTAAAACCGGGGCAAAATTACGCAACGTTCCATTTAATGGTGCGGCGTCAGCAACAGCTGCTTTATTAGGGGGGCATGTGGATGTTGCACTGGTGCCAGCTTATCGAGACCTAGTAAACGGTGGGCAATTATCTTTGCTGGCTGTGTTGGATGGTAGTCGAGATCCTGATTTCAAAAATGTCCCAACACTTAAAGAAGCAGGCTATGACGTAGAGTTTCCATCTGTGGTTGGTCTATTAGCTCCTGCAGGAACCAATAAAGCCATCGTCAACAAGTTGACTAAGGTCTTTACGCAAGTGGTGAAGTCCGCTGAATTTAAGCAATTCATGACAAAATTGAACCAGCCTGTGCGCTATATGACAGGCAAAGAGTTGGAGCAGGTCATCAAACGCAATTTAGCGAATTATCGTCAAGTTGCTAAAAGGTTGAGTCATCACTAATGAATCAGCATGAAATCACCAAAAGACACTTTGGTATGGCAACACTAACGTGTCTTTTATTAGTTGTGTTTGCTTCTTTGGGTTTATGGGTGCTTGACGCTCAGGTGGAAGTTTATAGCTTTGGCAGTTCTGTCTTCGATGCGCGCTTTTTTCCTCGCATCATCCTTTGGCTGATTGTCATCAGTGCTGCGCTGCGCTTGCTTGTTAGCCGCGGTAAACAGCAAACGCCGATAGGAAGCCCACGCAGTTGGTTCCGCGTTTTCCTAGTCGTTATCGCTATGATACTGGCGTTACGATTTATGCCAACGATCGGCTTCCTTGCTGGTGCCTTTTTTGCCGCAGCGGTAACGGCATTGGCGTTAGGGGAGCGTAAGCTTATTTTCTGTTTAGGGCTGCCACTACTGGTTGCGGCATTGGTTTCATTGGGTGCCCACAAGGGCCTCAATATACCGCTTCCTTGATGATCAACGTGGGGACTTTTTAATGCTTTTGGATGCTTTTCATGCCCTGATGAATATCTGGGTACTTATCGCTGCAGTGGCTGGCATTGTGATTGGAATTATCATCGGTGCCATTCCCGGCCTTGGGCCAACAATGGCGATTGCTTTGTTGATTCCCGTTACCTTTTCGATGGCGCCAATTCCTGCCATTACCCTGCTTTTAGGGGTGTATCAAGGTGCGATTTTTGGGGGATCGATTTCCGCTATTTTATTGAATGTTCCGGGCACGCCATCTTCTGCGGCAACGGCGATAGATGGCTATGCTATGGCGCGCCGAGGAGAAGGGGGCCGAGCCTTACGGATTGCACTTTTCGCCAGTGTGGCGGGTAATATTTTTAGCTGTTTAGTGCTGATGATGTTAGCGCAGCCGCTGGCATCCATGGCGCTGGATTTCGGCCCTGCAGAAATGGCGACTTTGATGGTGTTTGCCCTAACAGTCATCATCTTATTCGGCGGTGGTGTGCGTTTGGATGCCGCGATCATGGCGTTATTGGGGATTTTTGCAGGCATTATTGGTTTGGATCCCATAGAAGGCACCCCTCGCTTCACGTTTGGTAGTTTCGCCATGGAAAACGGTTTGCAGCTGATCCCTGTTTTGGTCGGTTTGTTTGCCATGTCGGAAGTGTTTTTACAGCTTTTTAAGAGCAAACATTCCGATGCGCAGAAGGCTGAGATTCCCGAATTATTACCAAGCAAGCTGGGGTTCGTTGACATGTGGCGTATGCGTGTCACCTTATTATGGTCGTCTTTGATTGGTACCTTCGTGGGGATTCTCCCTGGCATTGGTTCCACTGTGCCGGCGTTTATGAGTTATAGCTTGGCTCGCTCTCGTTCTCGTAAGCCTGAGACCTTTGGCCGTGGCGCCGATGAAGGCGTGGCGGCACCGGAGGCGGCGAATAACGCGGTGACGGGCGGTGCATTAATCCCCACTTTAGCATTAGGGATTCCAGGGGATGCAGTGACGGCGGTAATTCTTGGGGCTTTTATGTTACAAGGTCTTGCACCTGGGCCATTTTTGTTCCGTGACTATGGCGTCGAAGTGTATGCCATATTTGAAGCCTTAATTTTATCTTCTATCCCTACCATTTTATTCGGTTTGTTACTGTTTAAAGTCGCGGTACACGTTATTCGCATTCAGCCACGTCATTTGTTCCCAAGCGTGATCATACTGGCGTTACTGGGGGCCTTTTCTGTGAACAACAGTTTGACCGATGTGTGGGTGATGTTAGGAGCGGGTTTTGTTGGGTTTATATTGCGTCGCAGTGGTTTTCCCTTACCGCCTTTATTGATTGGTTTGATATTGGGTAAGCCCCTTGAGCAAAGCTTACGTCAGGCGTTGTTAACCAGTAATGGCAGTGTGGGGATTTTTTTCCATTCCTCGATTGCAATGACCTTTATCGTGATCACGATTTTGTGTGTCGTTGCCAGTATTGCGTACGATTTCGTAAAACGTCGTCCAAAGACAGGGAGCAAATAGTGTGAAACCAATTCTATGCGATAGTCATATGCACGTTTTTAGTCGTTCAGTTGTGCCTGCTGGGGCAAGTTACGTACCGCCAGCGAAAGATCTAAATGATTATTTAGAGGAAGCGAGTTTAGGCAAAATTGGGCGAGCGGTGATCATTCAAGCGTCTGTGGATGGGGTGGATAATTCTCGGTTGGTTGACACATTAACCGCGCAACAGGCCATTGAGCTGCGCGGGGTGGCCATGATTGATGAGCAGACTCAGGATTTAGAAAGCTTAGCCAAAGCCGGCGTTCGTGCGTTGCGTATTCAAGATAGAACGCGCTTAGGACTGAATGATTTAGAACGTCTTCCTCAATTGGCAAACCGCGCGGCTGAAGTCGATTGGCATGTGGAACTCAATACCGAGCCGGCTCGATACTCGCGTCTGCAAGCGCTTCTAAAGGGATTACCTCAGGGGCAACAGTTGGTATTGGACCATTTTGGGCATTGTGACCCAAATAGCACTTCCGACATTGAGGGGCTGTGCCGCTTATTGGACAGTGGTCGCATCTGGGTAAAACTGGCCCCTACGAGAGTCAGTAAGCAAGTGGGCCAATATCAAGACCTTTTTGGCTTAGTAGAAACGCTTGCCAGTCAATACACAGAACGTTGTCTTTGGGGAAGTGATTGGCCTCATGTCATGACGGCAGAGCCTTTGCCAAAGACAAGCGATATGCTGGATTTTATGACACGAGCGCTGACACAAGAGCAGTTTTTAGCTTGCTTAAGTGATAACCCAGAGAGGTTGTATCGGTTTTGACCTTTAGGTTTTGAGCCGTCATTGCTGTGACACGAGAAGGGAAGAGAAGAGGTGATCAATGTCAACTGAATCTGAAAAACCTTGGCGTCAGCCCCTACAAGTCGAATCGCCTAATCCGCAGCCTCGCAAGGATTGGCTTAATTTGGTAAATGAACCTGCACTCACAGAAGGCATGCCTATTGTCGATGCCCATCATCATTTATGGGACAGAGCAGGGTTTCGCTATTTGCTGGAAGAGTACGCCGATGACATCGGTGAAAGTGGGCACAATGTGGTGGCGTCAGTGTTTGTTCAATGTCGCAGTATGTATCGCGCCGATGGGCCGACATCGGAACAACCCATTGGTGAAGTGGAGTTTGTGCGTGGTATCGCCGCACAAGCACGCAGTGGTTGCTATGGAAAAACACGGGTAGCAGCGGCCATCGTGGGAGGGGCGGACTTGTTACTAGGTCGAGACGTTGCCCCCGTATTGGATGCCATGATGTCAGCAGGTGGTAAGTTATTCAAAGGGGTTCGCACACCCGTGGCGGCACACCCTGATCCCGCCGTTCGCTCCAATCCAGTCCCTGCACCTGAAGGTTTGATTTTAAGCAAGGCTTTTATAGAGGGCGCTCGTGAACTGTCGAAACGTAACCTCGTTTTGGATCTTTGGGTGTACCAATCTCAATTGGAAGAGGTTACGGCGCTTGCCACGTTAATTCCTGATTTGCCGCTGGTGGTTAACCATGCTGGTGGGCCTTTAGGGGTGGGGCCGTACGCACAAAATCGTTCCCTTCATTTTCAAGCATGGCAAGACAGTTTATCCCATCTAGCGCAATGCCCAAATGTGGTCATCAAGCTGGGTGGATTTGGCATGCCCATTATGGGGTTGGGATTCTCTGAGCAAGCGTTGCCACCGACATCATTGGCTCTCGCCCATACCATTCAACCTTATATCGATACTTGCATCGATTTGTTTGGTCACTCACGTTGCTTGTTTGAAAGCAACTTTCCCGTGGATAAAGGCAGTTTTTCGTATGCGGTTATTTGGAATGCATTTTACCGAGCGAGTGAGTCTTGGTCAGACGAAGAAAGGAGGAAGGTTTTTAGCCAAAATGCACTGCGAGTTTATCAAATATCCTTGGGTTAAAGCGTTAAACGAGTCGAGTTTTCAATTCTTTATTCGGGCGCTAACAGTCTTGTGCTCGATATTGTTAGTCATATAAACAATAACTATAAAAGGTGAGTCATGAAAAAATTACTAAGAGTTGCGTTCACGTCATTGCTTGTGGTTTCAAGTGCTTGGTTTTCGCAAATGGCGGCTGCGGAAGATTATCCGCAAAAGCCAATTGAAATTATCGTTGGCTATTCTGCTGGTGGTGGTACCGATGTGATGGCACGAACGATTGCGTCACATTTAGAGCCATTTTTAGGGAAGGGAGCGTCGGTTATTGTGAAAAATTATCCGGGCGCAGGGGGGCAAATTGGTTTTACCAAAGTGGCGACGGCCGATCCGGATGGTTACACCCTAGGTACTATGAATTTACCGGCGGCGTTAGCATTAACTTACGACCGAGTGGCCCATTACAATGAGAAAAGCTTCACTTGGCTCGCTAATTTTGTTTCTGATCCAAATACGCTCGTCGTGAGAAAAGACTCTGGCATCACATCGGTCAAACAACTGATTAAAGTCGCAAAAGATAAACACGGCACTATGACCGTTGGTTTGTCATCTTTAGGCGGTAATGATCACTTTTCCGCCATTCAATTTGAAAATGCCGCTCATGTAAAACTGATTCATGTGCCTTTTAAAGGGGGCGCAATGGCGCGAACCTCTATTATAGGGGGGCATGTGGATATGGGGACAATGTCATTTAGCCAGGTAGTGGGTTTCCAAGATCAATTACGCATTTTAGCCGTTTTGTCTAATAAGCGATTACCGCAAGCGCCTAACATCCCGACCGCTAAAGAACTGGGTTTGAATATAGTAATGGGCTCTTACCGAGGCCTTGTTGCACCGGCTAATTTGCCAGAAGCTATCCGTGTGAAATTGCAAAAAGCGTTGGATAAGATGGCTAAAGACCCTAGCTTTCGTAAGGACATGGCGGAACGCGGTACACCAGTGGTGTATTCAAGCGGTCAGGCTTATGAGAATTTAGCAACGCAGCAAAATAAGATTGCGGGCCAAATCTGGAAAAACACACCTTGGAAGAAGTAGCCACCAAAATGCTTCATGTGTAATAGATAAGAGAGTAATCCCTGTTTAGAGAAGGGCAATTTCCTAAACAGGGATGACAACACAAAACCGTTAGAGAGCGTGCTAGACGTGGTATTTAGGCGCCAGCACATGAACATTAAAGCCTTTTAGTGTTTTACTTTCTCGGTAATAGTAATAAAGATACTGCACAAAGTTCACATCCACTATTTTGCCCTTTATCTCACTGGCTTCGCGGAGGTAAAGTTTACCCTGTTTACGAATGGCAAAGCCCATATGGGA
The DNA here is from genome assembly GCF_056173505.1 of Marinomonas sp. 63XJN7_7_ISO-PGPR-S23-202. Classification (NCBI taxonomy): domain Bacteria; kingdom Pseudomonadati; phylum Pseudomonadota; class Gammaproteobacteria; order Oceanospirillales; family Oceanospirillaceae; genus Marinomonas; species Marinomonas sp. 63XJN7_7_ISO-PGPR-S23-202. The sequence continues at coordinate 798,486 of NZ_CM149677.1, forward strand.
AACATTCATATTGGTGCCAATGCGGTTTTTAATGGGCCAGTTTGGTCTGACCATGCTGATAATACTGCCATCGGGGATGCGTTTTAACAAAGCCGTGTTCACCTTGATATGGTGTGACGTGGTTTTAACGAACAAGTCCGTTAAAGGCACATAAGGCAGGTGGACCATTTTGGTTGGCATTTTATTGCTTTCTCGCCGCAGTTTCGCCAACAAGTGTTGCCGTTGCGAGATGTCAAGGTCGCCATCTTGAATATTATCCAGTGTAAAATGATGGTACCAAGCACGTTTATTGATGAGGGCACTGGCAATTTTGGTGGCTTTGCCACTGACTCGATAAGTCGCTTCGATTAACTTGCCCTTGTTATTGGGAAACCAGTCTGCGCTGGGGAAATGATTGCGGGTAATAAAAGACACTTTTCCATGTTTGTAACGGATATCGACTAACTTTGGTCCGAACGATTGTTTGGAATGAGACATCACGCCAGCCAGTACGGCTTCTACATAGGTCATGCAGTCGAAAGAGCTAAAGCGGTACAAAGGATTACCCGTTTGTTTGACGGTTTTGTCTTTACCTGTGTCATTGTCCAAATAAGGTAACCCCAGCAAGCTGGCACTGATGGCGTTGATGCGCTTTGTCTGTGAGTGGTAGTGTTTATCAACCGCTTGAAAAAAGGCCTTTTCTTGGTGAGGCTGGTGTGTTGTTGGTTGGTATCTTTGTGTTTCATTGTTGGGGGAATGGGCTTGAACCAGAGCTGAGCTGATACTCGCCAGCGCTATTAGAATATAGTTTAGGCTTTTTTTCATGTGCCGTATGCAGTCCTATCGGTGAGTCTATCAATGGTGAAAGGCACAACCATAACGCAAAGTATTCGACTATTGGAAAGTTTTACACTTTGGTTTATGGCGGTGGTAGACCGATCTGGCGTTGATGATGTTTCTTTTTGACAATTCATCTGTTTTCTATTTTGCTTCGTATAATGTGTAATTAGCCTAGTATTGTTGTAGGCTTTATCTTTAAACGGCAGAAGGGGATTGCATGATAACGGTTCATCATTTGGAAAACTCTCGTTCACAGCGCATCGTATGGTTGCTTGAGGAATTGAAGTTAGATTATGACGTGATTGAGTATAAGCGCGATCCGGAAACCTCTGCAGCACCTGAGGCGCTTAAGAAAATTCATCCGTTAGGGAAATCTCCTGTGATTACCGATAAAGGGCTTACCGTGGCGGAGTCTGGGGCGATTATTGAGTATCTGCTGGATCGTTATGATAGTGAATCTCGCCTTAGGCCAACCGAAGGGCAAGCCTTGTTAGATTACCGTTATTGGCTTCATTTCGCCGAAGGTTCGTTGATGCCCCTGTTGGTCATGAAGTTAGTGATGATGAAGATACCCAAAAGTCCAATGCCATTTTTTGTGAAACCTGTTGCCAAAGGAATAAGTGGTAAAGTTCAGGAGAACTTTATCTCTCCTCGTCTAAAAGGTCAGTTGGATTTTATTGAAGAGACCCTGTCTGATCGTATTTGGTTTACGGGGGACACGTTGAGTGCCGCCGATATTCAAATGAGTTTTCCGCTGATGGCCGCTAGTACACGAACTGACTTATCAGCTTACCCTAATATTGCCGCGTTTGTTGAACGGGTGAAAGGGGAAACCAGCTTCCAAGCGGCCATTAAAAAGGGTGGGGCCTTTACAACGTTGTAGCGAGTGTCGTTTGACGCTTGGGAAAAAGACAGCCTTAGAAATTGTTGTTTAAGTGGATACTAAATAGTGATTAGCTGATGTGGGTGCTTGAACCCACATCAATTTCTAAGGGAAAATGATGGGATATTTTTACGAGTAGCGACAGTCTTAATGGTTTCACCTTTCTCATCATATAAAGCACGTTTAAGCCAACAAGGGTTTGTTGACGATGCTACTCAGCGTCAAGCGCTTGTGTTACTTGATGCCTTGTTCCAACAACTCACTTCCGCTTCTCAATCTTCTTCTCCTAAAGGCGTTTATATGTGGGGAGACGTGGGACGTGGCAAAACCTTTTTGATGGACTTGTTTTACGACTGCTTGCCTGAAGGGGTTGGCCTACGTTTGCATTTTCACCATTTTATGTCGCGTTTGCATCGCGAATTGAACCTCGCTTCGGGTCAGGCGAATCCGCTAAAAGGCATTGCGAAAAGGCTCGCGAACGAATGTAAGGTGTTGTGTTTTGATGAGTTTTTTGTGTCTGATGTGGGCGATGCCATGCTGCTGAGTGGCTTAGTGGATGCCTTGTTTGAAGAGGGCGTGGTATTGGTGGCTACGTCGAATATTGCCATTGATCATTTATTCGATACCTTACTGGATTCGGCGCGTTTTGAGCCAGTTGTCAAAAGACTGAATGGCCAACTTCAAAGCGTTAACCTCAATGGAAAAGAAGACCACAGATTACGTCATAAGGGCATTGATCCCGTGTATTTTGTGCAAGATACCAGTGCATTAGAGTTGGCGTTCTTCACTTTATCCAAGGGGCCAATCACGGTGGAGCCTTTGACAGTGTGTCATCGCCAGATTCCGGTTATGAAGGCTTCTCAGAATGTGGCGTGGTTTGATTTTTTTGATTTATGTGATGGACCCCGCTCTTCGCTGGATTATATCGAGCTGGCCACTCTCTTTCCTATTATGATGGTGTCAGGCATTCCCCCTTTGAGCAGTGAGCCTTATGAGCATATTAAAGCGCGGGGGACGGAAGACAGTGCGTTGGGTTCTGGCTCGACAGGCGAGCGAGTGGTGTCCTATGGGATCAATGACGATGCGGTACGGCGCTTTATTAGTCTTGTGGATGAATGTTATGACCATCAGGTGGTGCTGTATTTAAGTGCGGCTTTGCCGCTTGATCGGTTATATCAAAACGGCTCGTTATTGTTTGAGTTTCGCCGAACCTACAGTCGTTTAATTGAAATGCAATCTTTGTATTATCAGTCGTTACGTAGCTCTTCACACTGATGGTGAATGGTTAGTTTATTGTTTGTGCTTGATAAAGTGCCCATCAGTGACCAATATAACTATTAAGACAACAACATAGCGATTATGACAACAATACCAATAATTAAGGAGGGCGATCATGCAGTATGAAGATCGCGTAGATGCATTAGTGGCTCCCAAAGGAGCATTAGAGATGTTATCGCAAGATGAGATCTCTCGCATGTCAGAAGATTCAGGTTCGCTTCATGAACTGTTTCGTCGTTGTGCTTTGGCCATTATGAATTGTGGTAGTGATACCGACGATGCCGAAGCTGTGATGAAGGAATTTAATGACTTTGAAATTAATATTATTCAGCAAGAACGTGGCGTTAAACTGGAATTAAAGAATGCCCCAGGCAGTGCATTTGTTGACGGTAAGATGATCAGCAGTGTTCGAGAAATGCTGTTTAGTGTGTTACGTGACATTATTTTTACCTACCATGAGTATCACTTAGCGCGTAATCTTGAAAATGCGAGCTCGAATAAAATTACCAACGTAGTATTTGAATTGTTACGTAATGCCAATGTGTTTCGTCGTATTCAAAGCCCAGACATGGTGGTCTGTTGGGGTGGGCACTCAATCGCCCGTCATGAATACGATTATACCAAACGCGTCGGCCATGAGCTTGGCTTAAGAGAGCTGAATATTTGTACGGGTTGTGGCCCAGGTGCGATGAAAGGCCCAATGAAGGGGGCAGCGATTGCTCACTCTAAGCAACGCATTCGTAATGGTGTGTATCTTGGACTCACTGAACCTGGCATTATTGCCGCTGAATCTCCTAATCCGATAGTTAATCAGTTAGTGATTATGCCCGACATTGAAAAACGCTTAGAGGCGTTCGTTCGAACAGGTCACGGTATTGTCGTCTTTCCTGGTGGGGCAGGGACAGCGGAAGAGATTCTGTATATTTTAGGGATTTTATTGCATCCTAAAAATGCGGATGTCCCCTTCCCATTGGTGTTTACTGGCCCCAAAGAAAGTGCCAACTATTTCGAGCAGATTCATGCCTTTATTGGTGATGTGCTGGGGGCGGCCGCGCAACAGAAATACCGCATCATTATTGATGATGAGGTCGAAGTGGCGCGAGCCATGAAACAAGGCTTGGAAGAAGTACGTCATTACCGTAAAGCCCATCATGATGCGTTTTACTACAATTGGAAGCTGCATATTCCGGAAGAGTTTCAACACCCATTCGAGCCGACCCACGAAAATATGCTGGGTTTGAGTTTGAACTTTAATCAAGAAACCCACTTATTGGCAGCGGATTTGCGTCGAGCCTTCTCGTCTATTGTGGCTGGCAATGTCAAAGCACAAGGTGTGGCTTACATTAAAGAGCACGGGCCGTTCCATATCCATGGGGATAAGCTGATACTTGAAAAACTGGATGCGCTGCTGCAAGCATTTGTTGCCCAGCAACGGATGAAATTGCCAGGAAGTGAGTATATTCCTTGTTATAAAGTCATCACAAATTAAGCGGTGATAATGCAGTAACAGAAAAGGGCCAGATGGCCCTTTTCTTATTTATATGGGGGAATGACAGTGATTTCTTTGGTTGATTAGCCAAAAATAGACCAGCCAATGTGATCTGATAGAGCTTCAAGGGCGGCAATGCCCGCTAAAGAATTGCCGGATTTATTCAGCTCAGGTGACCACACGCATACTGAAAAACGATTCGGCACAATGGCAATGATGCCACCACCGACGCCACTTTTTCCAGGTAATCCCACACGATAAGCAAAGTTGCCAGCTTCATCGTATAAGCCGCTGGTGGCAAGGAGACTGTTTACATGCTTGGCCTCACGGGCGCTGATGATTTGTTCGCCACTATGGTGGCAGTAGCCTTTATTGGCTAAGAAACTAAACGCTTTCGCCAGATCGATGCAGTTCATGCGCATGGCACAGTTATTAAAGTAATTGTGTAATACCGTTTCCACGTCGTTTTCAAAGTTACCGAAAGCTTTCATTAAATAGGCCATGGAAGCGTTGCGTGAGCGAAACTCAAACTCGGAACGGGCAACGACTTTATCGGATTTGAGTTTAGGATTCCCTGCAAGGCGACGGATGTATTCACGCATGGCGTAGTGAGGCGAGGCAAAACGAGATTGATTCATATCGCATACCACCAGCGCGCCAGCGTTGATGAAAGGATTACGTGGCACACCGCTTTCGTATTCCAGCTGTACAAGGGAGTTAAATGGATTGCCAGAGGGTTCACGACCCACTCTCTGCCACATGTCTTCGCCATGATGTTTTATCGCAAGAGTAAGGCTAAAGACTTTGGAAATACTCTGAATGGAAAAGTCGACTTTGGCTTGCCCTGCCTGAAATAATTCACCTTCATTGCTGTAAACGGCGATACCAAATTGATTCGGGTTCACATTGGCTAAGGCGGGAATATAATCGGCTACTTTTCCTGAGCCGATCAGTGGCCGCACGGTTCTTTCGATGGTCTGTAATAATTCATTCAAAACAAACAAGCTCGCGATGATGATTGGTTGGCGAGCTAGTATAGGGGTTTGTTATAAAAATTCTAGCTCCGAATGACAGCCCAAAAATGTTTTGTTGGCATCCGTGCCCGCTAGGTGGGGCTGTTTTTTATATGAGCTACGTGTTGAGCAATAATTTGCCCTGATATAGTGACTAAGTTTGGGGTGTTGGGGAGGCTATCAATGTGCCACCATGCCGCTTCTTCTATTTCGCCTGGGGCAGGGGTGAGCTCGCCTCCAGCATAGTCGGCAAAAAAGCCCACCATCATTTGATGAGGAAACGACCAAGGCTGGCTGCTAACATAGCGTATGTTGGTGACTTCAATGCCGACTTCCTCTCGCACTTCTCGGGCGACGGCTTGCTCTAACGTTTCACCTGCTTCAACAAATCCTGCGATATTACTGAATCTTTCTTTGGGCATGTGTGGGCCACGGGCTAGAAGCAAATGGTCGCCGTTTCGCACCGAAACAATGATACAAGGGGATATTCGAGGGTAATGACGGAGATTGCACTTTGGACAAATTTTGGTGTGTTCCGTCGTGTGTTTGTTGTTCATGGGGGTGCCACAGCGACCACAGAATTGATGATCTCTGTCCCAAGTAGAGAGTTGATGGGCGCGGCTTAACAGTAAGTAGTTGGCCTCATCCTGCATAAACAGTAGTTCGCGTAGATCTATTTCCGTAAAGCCTCTGGGGCGGTTTTCGAAGCGGCATACAAAGACATCTTGATTGGTTGCCTCTTGCTTCTCTGGGTTGCTTTGATCATTGCTTTGTGGATTCCATTGTCCGCAATAGATGGCTCGCATACTGCTATCAGGCTGGAAGTGATCAAAGGGGACTAAAAATTGATGGTCTTGTTCAATCAATACTTGGTTTTTAAACAATAAAATATACAGCGCATCTTGATGAGGTGAAGGGTGCGCATGGGTACCGATTTCTAACATGAGAAAACTCTAGTTGCGTCTGAAAAGTTTAAACTAACGCGAAGTTCGTAATGACGCAACTAAAGTGGGGGGTTAGCACCAATTTAAAATGACTTTTCCGGATTGGCCAGACGCCATGGCATCAAAACCTTGTTGAAACTCTTCAATACTGTACTGGTGGGTAATAATTGGGCTAAGGTCTAGTCCAGATTGCAACATGGCAACCATTTTGTACCAGGTTTCGTACATTTCTCGTCCATAAATGCCTTTGATAACCAAACCTTTAAAAATGATTTGGTTCCAATCGACATTTGTGTCTTTACTGGGAATACCCAGCATGGCGACCTTTCCTCCATGATTCATGCATTCAAGGAGGGATTGGAAAGCCATTCCGTTGCCTGACATTTCCAGGCCAACATCGAACCCTTCTAGCATGCCTAACTCGATCATGACATCGCGTAGGGGGTCTCTCGCGACATTGACAATTCGAGTAGCGCCCATTTTTCGGGCAAGCTCAAGGCGATAATCATTGACGTCGGTAATGACAACATTACGGGCACCCGAGTGTTTGGCAATGGCGGCGGCCATGGCACCAATGGGGCCAGCACCTGTGATGAGCACATCTTCCCCCACTAAATCGAAGGAAAGGGCTGTGTGTGTCGCATTACCAAAGGGGTCAAAAATGGCAGCGAGATCATCACTTATGTTGTTAGGAATCTTAAAGGCATTACTGGCGGGAATGGCTAAATATTCAGCGAAAGCGCCAGTACGATTGACGCCTACGCCTTGTGTCTGACGACATAAATGACGACGTCCTGCGCGGCAATTGCGGCATTGTCCACAAGTAATATGGCCCTCTCCAGAGACTCGGTCACCGATAGTAAAGCCTGTTACTTCTTCGCCAATTTGCGCAATTTCACCAACAAACTCATGGCCGACAGTCATCGGCACTGGGATGGTTTTTTGTGCCCACTCGTCCCAGTGATAAATATGCATGTCCGTTCCACAAATGGCTGTTTTACGGATTTTGATGATGACGTCATTGTGACCACATTCTGGATAGTTCTCTTCTGACATCCAGATGCCTTGTTTAGCATGGGTTTTGGCGAGTACTTTCATTGCTTGGGTCCTTCAATAATATGTAAATCACGACCAATTTTGGCAAAGGCGTCAATGGCATGATTTAACTGTTCCTTGGTCAAGGAAGCTGACATTTGCGTACGAATTCTGGCTTTACCCATAGGGACAACCGGGTAAGAAAAGCCTGTTACGTAGATGCCTTCTTTATAGAGTGCGTTTGCCATTTGTGTGGCAAGCTTCGCATCACCGAGAATAACAGGAATTATAGGATGGTCACCTGGAATTAAGGTAAATCCCAAATTTCCCATTTTCTTGCGAAAATAAGCACTGTTGTCTTTGAGTTGTTGGCGCGCCGCTTGACCCTTCTTAAGGGATTCCAGAATGGTTAAGGTGGTTGCCGTGATAATGGGCGACAGAGAGTTAGAGAACAGATAAGGGCGTGACCGTTGACGTAACCATTCTACGATGGGCTTAGAAGCACTTGTGTAGCCACCAGATGCGCCGCCAAGGGCTTTGCCCAGTGTCCCCGTAATGATGTCGACACGTCCCATAACATCGCAATATTCGTGGCTTCCTCGGCCATTTTCTCCTAAAAAGCCAACTGCATGCGAGTCATCAACCATGACTAAGGCATCGTATTTATCAGCAAGGTCGCAGATGGCGGGTAAATTGGCAATGATGCCATCCATTGAGAAAACCCCATCGGTGACAATCAGTTTCGTTTTAGCGCCATCTTTATCCGCCTGTTGTAAATTGGCTTCTAGCTCTTGCATATCGTTATTAGCGTAACGGTAGCGTTTGGCCTTACACAGGCGAATGCCATCGATGATGCTGGCGTGGTTAAGAGCGTCGCTGATGACGGCGTCGTCTTTATTAAGCAAGGTGTCAAAAAGACCACCGTTTGCATCAAAACAAGAAGAGTACAAAATGGTGTCTTCCATTTGCAAAAAGTCGCTTAGGCTTTTTTCCAATTCTTCATGGATATTTTGTGTGCCACAGATAAAGCGAACGGAGGCCATACCGTAACCAAAATCATCAAGGGCTTGATGGGCGGCTTGAGTGACCATCTCGTCGCTGGCTAACCCTAGGTAGTTGTTCGCGCATAAATTAATCAGTGGTTTGTTGTCTTTCGTGGTGATTTCACTGGCTTGTGGTGTAATCAGTGCGCGCTCTTCTTTATAGAGTCCATCGCTTTTAAGGGATTCAAGTTGTTCGTTAAGGTGGTGGAAAAAAACGGATTTGCTCATGGTTCACCTCGTTTGTAGTGTGCTTTTGGCACCAAATTGCACTCTGCTAACGCCAACCCATTACTAACAACAGATGACCAATACAGATTGATCATCGATGTATCGCAATGAGCTGCTTTGGCTTGATTGGCCTTGTTTGCGAGCAGCAGGGTAAGAGTACCAAGGGTTTATGGTATCTGCTTTTTTGAGTGTAGTTGGGATAGTTGGGGTAAAACAGAGGCAGTGACCGTGCAAAGTAAGCATAACAGTTTCCTTGGCTGGCTTTTTAAAGAACTCCTCGCGTAAAATAAGCGCAAATTTTAATCAAAGAGGTGTTCATGTTGTTTAGCATTCGGTGCGGTGTTCTTATTGGTGGTGTTGTTATGAGTCTTACAGCAAGCGCGCAAGATTACTTACCTATTCTTCAATACCATCATGTGTCTGATTCAACACCCGCCTCCACGTCTTTATCTCCTAAACAGTTTGCCAAACAGATGGCTTATCTAAAAAGTGCAGGCTTTCAAGTGGTCGATCTGAAAACGGCTTTGGATAAGATTAAGGCGCACGAGAGTTTGCCGAGCAAAGCCGTCGCGATTACTTTTGACGATGGTTATCGTGATATTTACGAATATGGCTTTCCCATTTTGAAGCAATATGGTTATCCCTTTACGGTATTTGTTAACTCTGAGCCGCTAAAGCAAAAGAATCCGCATTTTCTGACATGGCGCATTATGAAGGAAATGGAGAAGTCTGGGGCGGTGTTTGCTAATCATACAGTTAGCCATCCTTATATGGCCCGTAAGGAAAAAGGGGAATCTGATGCCGCCTGGCATGCACGTATGGAGAAGGAAGTGGCAGGTGTGGAAACGGCCTTAATCAAGCATCTTGGTCACTCCCCAAAAATGTTGGCTTATCCTTATGGTGAATCAAATCATCTGTTGCGTGCCATGATGAAAGAGAAGGGCTTTATGGCCTTTGGGCAGCAGTCTGGAGTGGTCAGTGCGGATTCTGACTTTGAAGATTTACCTCGTTTTCCTGCGTCAGGACGTTTTGCTACGTTATCGACATTAAAGTTAAAGCTGAACGCGATGCCAATGCCCTTGTTAAAAGAGGAGAGTGGCGACTATGCAGACGATCACCCTGTGTCGCTTCGTTTGACCTTTAAGCCCGGCAAGTACCGTTTAAAAGATTTGGCGTGTTATGTATCCGGTCAGGGTAAGGCGAATTTGGATTGGGTATCAAAAGACGAGGTCGTGGTAACTGCTACTAAGCCATTTAATGTCGGCCGCGGACGTATTAATTGTACCATGCCGAACAATTCAGCTAAGCAGTATTACTGGTATTCCAATGTTTGGATTCGTCCAGGAAAGGACCAACACTATATTATTGAAAAAAGTTAATCTTTTTTTAAAAAAAAGGTTGCACTGAAATTTGAAATCCGTAATATACACCTCGCTCGCAACGGAGGGGTGGCAGAGCGGTTTAATGCACCGGTCTTGAAAACCGGCGTAGGTTAGTAGCCTACCGAGAGTTCGAATCTCTCCTCCTCCGCCATCTTGTATAGGGTGTATGTTGCGGCAAGAAATAAAATTAGTTCCTCGATAGCTCAGTTGGTAGAGCAAATGACTGTTAATCATTGGGTCACTGGTTCGAGTCCAGTTCGAGGAGCCAATCGGAGTATAGCGCAGTCTGGTAGCGCGCCTGCTTTGGGAGCAGGATGTCGGGGGTTCGAATCCCTCTACTCCGACCAATTTTATTGATCATCTAGTAATGGTGGGCGTAGCTCAGTTGGTAGAGCTATGGATTGTGATTCCATCGGTCGTGGGTTCGAGCCCCATCGTCCACCCCATTACTCTGATAGTTGGGTCGTTAGCTCAGTTGGTAGAGCAGTTGACTTTTAATCAATTGGTCACTGGTTCGAATCCAGTACGACCCACCAGCTATATTCAGAATTACATTCTGCACAATCTGATTCATTCCTCGATAGCTCAGTTGGTAGAGCAAATGACTGTTAATCATTGGGTCACTGGTTCGAGTCCAGTTCGAGGAGCCAATCGGAGTATAGCGCAGTCTGGTAGCGCGCCTGCTTTGGGAGCAGGATGTCGGGGGTTCGAATCCCTCTACTCCGACCATCACGTCGTTATTAATAAAATTTTATGAGAAGGGTCGTTAGCTCAGTTGGTAGAGCAGTTGACTTTTAATCAATTGGTCACTGGTTCGAATCCAGTACGACCCACCATTTCTCTTATTATGCTTTTTACCTCTCTTTTTCATCCCTGACTGCTTTCTAGTTTACATTTTAGATTTTTATCGTCTATCGTCTATCGTCTATCGTCTATCGTCTATCGTCTATCGTCTATCGTCTATCGTCTATCGTCTATCGCGGTTTATGTGTCTATCGCGGTTTATGTGTCTATCGCGGTTTATGCGTCTATCGCAGTTTATGCGTCTATCGCAGTTTATGCGTCTATCGCGGTTTATGCGTCTATCGCGGTTTATTCGTCTATCGCAGTTTATGTGTCTGTCTCGGTTTAGGCGCGTCAATTGCTCTTATGTGTTATGTGTGTTTTGTCTTGCTGGGTGTGTGGGTGCGTGCTGTTGAAACTTTAAGAGATTGGAAGAAGAAGTTTGTGGATAGTACGTGGATAAGTCTGTGTTTAAGTGGCTTTTTTATCCATAAAGCATGGAAATGCCGTTAGGCTGTTAATAACCGCTTATTTTTTGATGAATATTCAAGGTTTTGGGGATTTTAGAAAAGAGAGTTTCTAGAAAAGATGGGAATGTTTAGAGTTTTTCTGAATAAATATTTGATTTATAAAGAAAAAAATAATGGTGGAGGGAGGTGGATTCGAACCACCGAAACTTTCGTGGCAGATTTACAATCTGCTCCCTTTGGCCACTCGGGAACCCCTCCACAAGAGCGCGGCAAATAATATATGCCGCGCTCTTGTATGTAAACACTTATTTCTATTTTTTTAAAAGTTTTTCCAGTTTTGCTTTCATCCGCTCTTCTGGGGATAAGTTTTCATAACCATCCTCTTCACGGCTTTTAGCTGACTGTGGCTTTTTAGCGGGTTTGCCTTTGGAAGCCGTAGCTGATTGCGGTTTTTTGTTACGCGCAGGGCGGTCCGTTTTAGGACGATCTGTCGTCTTTGGACGGTTGAATGTCTTCTTCTCTTTTTTGGGGATCATGGACTCAGGAAGGGCGGGTTCATCGCTCACGGCAACGCCTTCCAGATCCACGCGAGGCTGACCAGACAGTAGGCACTTCTTATAGCGGTCAGAGCGAGTATAAGCCGCTAGAGCGCGCTTTTGCTTGCTGGCATTAAAGTCATCATCCAAGACCATGTCTTTGTCTATACCGACTTTCAGTGGTTTAGGCTGGTTCCAATCAAACGCTTTAGGGTAACGGTCTTCGAGCATCTTAATCAGGCGACGATTATTTTTTTGGTTTTTTTGGCGCTTTTTCTGTTCCGGCGTCAAAGTCGCTTTTTCCGGTGTGCTGTCACTTGCTGATGGTACATCAGTGGTGTTTGTGTCCACTTGGTTGTCATCTTGTACGTCTTGCAAGCCGTTAAGCTCAGGTTGTTGTTTTGTCATGTAGTCAGTCTGTTCTGTTGTCGTGATTGTGATGCTGTTATCAGCAAGAGGATGCAGTAAATCAAAGCTTAACTGGTCTTCAGTGTCACTTTGATGTGTTACTGCCGTTTTGATGGTTTCCGCTGGACTGAGTAAATCAAGAGAGTCTTCGATATATAACTGCAATTGGTCTTCAGTGGAGCGGTTAACCATGTTCTGCAAAAGGTCCATTGAGGCGCTGCTGGTAAGAGACTCTGTTTGGCTCTCTTTGAGTGCGGCGATCTCCTCTTCAGCGGCACCTAATTTTTCAATTAGTCGGCTGACCTCTGCTTCAAGTTTGGCAATTAATTGTTCCATAAAGCAAGGCTCAAATTTTATAGCGGCGTCAACGGAACACTTGGCGTGTTAACAATGCCAAGCATCTCCTGTCGCTGCTGTTTGCTGGGCTCAACGATTTTTATTGTTGGTTTACTCGTGAGCCAAATATAAGCAGAAGTCGCGAGCAGGCACAAGATGAAAAGAGACATTAGCTTCATTGAATTAGAAGGTAAGTCCTGCGCCCACCATAACATGGCGGTCATATTTGTCGTTGCTACTATTTAGCAGTCTGACAAAGACATCCAGTCTGGAGGTATCGGATGTTGCGATGCGAAAGCCTGCTTCTGGGTAATAGACAGGGTCATCTAAGAAGTCAATACCGCCACCGATAAACGACCACATAGGAATGCCTGGGAAAAGCTGGAAAGCGGGGGTTGCGCTGTAGTAGCGGGCTCCCATGCTAAAGGCACTTTCGAAATCGTCACCTAAAGCAAAAGAAAAGCCAGCATAAGCGGAGATGTTTGCTGGCGTGGTGTATTCAATTTGAGTGTTCAATATCGATGTTAAGCTGCTGTCTTGCTCTTTGTTTATTTTTGGGCGAGCCGCAGTGGACTCAAAGGAGACTAAGCTAGCAATTTGCCCTTCTGCTGCAAAGGTACTCCCACAAAATAAAGCTAAAGTAGCAAATAGAATTCGTTTCATTGTTTGTTATCCAATTGGCTAAGGCGATTTAACATTTGAGAGAGGGAAGATTCCCAGTTAGCTTGTTGCTCACTTTTCTGATTCAAACTGCTTTCTAGTTCACTTTTTTCTTCGCTAAGCTCGTAGTTTTGCATTTCTAATTCCGCGATGCGTTGGCGTAATGAGCTGATTTCTTCTACTGCTTCATTGATGCGTTGTTCTAAGTGATGAAGTAATTCGTTGTTCATTGTAATGTCCTAAAATGTAAAACCGCTCTATAGAATATAAGGAGCGTAATTGTAAAAGTTACCATGCGATGACAACGTCATGCGGTTGTACGTTCAGAATTTTCGCATCAACCGACAGTTCCCCAATGGAAAAGTTAGGCTGAACTTGCGTTATAGTAACACTGATGTTGGCATTATTCAGTTGCGTTTCTGGTTTTTGGTCTTGGTCAAATATCTCATAACGACGATAGACCTTAAATTTATCTCCTGCTTTGACCCCGGACACGGAACCGGCGGCAATGTGAATTTGCTTCCCTTCAGTGCGAAAAATATTGGCCATAAAAGGTTGGCAGCGCAATTTTTCGCTGGTATCGATTGCGCTTTCTCTAAGAGTTTCTTTGACCACCTTGCCATAATGAGTCGTCCAAAACTGGGCGCTACCAAAACCAACTTTAGCATGATCAGAAATATCCCAGTCGCCTATTTCACTATAACGTTTTTGAAATAGCAATGCGCCACTGAAACCATCGTAGATATAAATGTCTAAAACGAAGTCTCTTTGCTTTTCACTTTTGTCGTCTGTGCTGGCATAAGGGTCATTTGGACGTCTCATATAAAGAGGAGAAATATCACGTATAACGCCACTGACAACATACTGTGTGCCAAGTTTTTGAGCGACTCGAACCACATCGGTTAAGGTGTCATTGTTGTTTGTAAGTGAAGGCGCGTTGATCTTGTCTGGGTAAAGGGAGATATTGGTTGCCGCTAAAGCTCTTAAAAAGCCTTGTTTATTGATAACGTCGGCAAAATCTTTGGGAAGCTCTCTGGAGATATTGCCTAAGGCTCCGAGGCTGGCTTGTTGTCTGTGTTCCAAAGGAAAACCAGTGATAGCCACGGATTTTTTATAATAATTCGTGGCACCATTACTACACATGTTGTCGGCTGTCACGTTGACGCGGGCGACGACCGTTAAAAAGTCGCCTTTTTGGGTTTCGGAAATGATTTTGGCATGTTGAACTCGCCCAGCGCTGCGTATTTTCAAGTCAGAGTTGAGCTCGCCGTTGTTAAGAATATCCTTAACACTGACACGTGAGCTGGACTGAAGGACGGCCTGTTTAATAGCTTGTTGCGTCGCTCGATAGCGAGCATCATTGATGTCGCCATTATATATAATGGCAGTACCAACTGCGTCGACGGTTTGAGCAATACTGTTGCCGACCGATGCAAGAACCATAATGATGTAAATCAGATAGCGAAACATCGGCATTACTGGATAGTATAAAAGTTAACATTAGGTTGCGGGGTTTCTACATTGACGGCACGATAACCCGGGCGAATTTGGCACTTCGGATCTTTGTCAATGCTGGAAGGGTTGCTGACACATTGGCGAAAGTTTTCTTGCAATGCCATTTCAACAACGGTTTCAAACGTTCCATCTTCATGCTCACGTTGGGAGACGATTTTTGCGCCGACTAAATAGGCATCAACATAAGAACGTAATTCATCATGTTGCAAAACCATGTTGCTTAACGAACTGGTGCCGTCAATTTTCAGACCGTATACTCGCTCAGATAGATTTCGGTAGGCATCCAGTGTGGAACTGCGCAATGCCATTAATTTTGCTTGAGATTTAGTGTAGCGCTTACTGGGGTTGATGGCCGCATATCCTGTAGCATGAATGATGATTGGTTCTTGTTTTATAACACCGATTACATTGGTCGCGTTTTGCACATTATTATTCGGGTTATTAAGCGCCGTTGCCGTTGGTGAGCCGACGATATTGCCATTACAGGGGCCAACAGTGGTACAGGTCATCGCCGTACCTTGGCCTAAATTTTGGCATCCCGCTAAGGTGGCCCCCAACGCGGCCAATAAGAGTAGTTGAATCGTCATTTTCATGGTGGCGTCCCCTAAATGGAAGTCCTATATCTCGTTTTTTGCATGGAAAGATCGCGGCAGTCGTCTTGTGTTGGCGATGTTTAACCATAGGAATAATGTATGCCTGTAGCAAAAAGTAGACCAGATAATGACTTCTTTCCTTTGCTAGGGGCAAAATGTAAACCATTTGTCAGTGAGGCGTCCACGGTTTCCCGTGTAAATCTGCTTATTTTACCCGCATGATGTGACTTTTTTCCCGGTTGGTTGTATGCCTTTTCGGGGGAAGGACGTGTTTTTGTTTTTAGAAGGTATTATACTGTTTTTATATACAGTTTCTGGGTAGCGATATGGCTAAGCTTAGGAAGATCATTCATATCGATGCAGATTGCTTCTATGCTGCCATTGAGATGCGTGATGACCCTTCTTTGGAAAAGGTGCCCTTGGCTATTGGGGGGGCATCTCAATCTCGTGGTGTGTTATGTACGGCAAATTACCATGCTCGTACTTTCGGTGTACGTTCTGCTATGCCGAGTGCCATCGCCAAACGCCTGTGCCCAAATTTAATTATTATGCCCGGAAATATGGAAAAATATCGTATTGCCTCGCGGCAAATGCATGCCATTTTCCGGCAGTATACTGACATAATAGAGCCGCTTTCCCTCGATGAAGCTTATTTGGATGTGACGGACGCTTCTTCCTGTCAAGGCAGTGCGACATTGATTGCTCAAGCAATACGAGAACAAATCTTTAACGAAGTCGGTATTCGAGTCTCCGCTGGTGTCGCGACAAATAAATTTATTGCTAAAGTGGCCAGTGATTGGAATAAACCCAATGGTTTGAAGACGGTTACACCAGAAAGTCAATTTGAGTTTGTATCACAGTTGCCTGTGAAATGTATTTCGGGGATTGGTAAGGTCTCTCAAGAAAAATTGGCGGCCATTGGTGTACATCACTGTGCGGATCTACAGACAATAGATTTCTCATTATTGCAGAAAACCGTTGGGAGTATGGCGTTTCGACTGCAGCAATATGCCAAGGGGATTGATGATCGCCCTGTGCAAGTATCCCGTGAGCGCAAGAGCGTGTCTGTTGAACATACGTTTCCCCATGATTTGTCTTCACTAGAAGAGTGTTTGAGCATGCTACCAGAACTGCTGGCGAGTTTAGAGGCGCGTTTAGCGGGGCGAGATTTTTATCCGCAGATTAGCAAATACTATTTGAAATTAAAGTTTAATGACTTTAGACAAACAACAGTAGAACAACCGATTCAAAGCTGTTTCTCCAGTGAAGTGTTTGCCTCCTTACTGCATCAGGCTTATTCACGCCATATGCGTCCTGTTCGATTGATTGGGGTAGGTTATCGCTTATCTGTACAGCAGGCAGAACAGCTAAGCATTGCGTTTGATTAACCTGTTTCCTGATCGATTTTGTGATTTTTCTGATCAAAAAATGTACGATTGTTTTCTTGCTGCTATAGTTATTAGAACGATTAATAGTTGCTAGAGCGATTATCGTTATCTGAATGGGGATAGCTGTTGGAATAGGAGCAGTTGTTGAAATGGATCAATGGAACGGGCGAGTGGATTACCTAGTCAACGACACAATGCAGTAATGAGACCAAGCCCTCACTTCTCAAACGGTAGGTGTTGAGTGGAGTTAGGGGTTGTAGTAAGACAAGGTAAATTACCTCGTATGTCATTTTTTTGATGTGTAGGTGTTGTCTTATGATGAAGCATCCAAATGGCTTCTATGATTGGAAGCATGATATGCCAGAGTCTTTAGCTGGACGTTTACGTTTTGAGGTGGCTCAAACACTGAGAAGCGTTTATGCAGATGAAGCTCTTGTCAATGAAATAGATACTCTCTACCTCCCTTTTGCGAATTGGTTAAGTGGTAAAGTCTCGTTTAAACAAGGACCTCTGGTGGTGGGGTTAGGTGGGCCTCAAGGCTGTGGAAAAACGACCTTTTGCCGCGTCATTAGCCGTATTCTTAATAAAGGGTTCGGACTCAATAGTGTGGTGGTCAGTTTGGACGATCTCTATAGCACGCATAAAGATCGCTTGAAATACGCCAATAGCACACACTCCTTATTTTCCACGCGAGGGGTGCCAGGTACGCATGATATACCATTGGCACAGAGTGTCTTCGCTCGTTTAAAAAACCTCAAACAAGACGAAGTAATGCGTGTGCCCGCTTTTGATAAATCCCTTGATGATAGAAAGCCTGTGAATCTATGGCCCGAAGTGCAAGGGCCTATTGATGTGGTTTTATTTGAAGGTTGGTGTGTGGGGGCGTTTTCTCTTGGAGAAACAATTGATAAGCCGATTAATCGCTTGGAGCACGATAAAGACCCAGAGGGAGTTTGGAGAAAAGCGGTCAATGAGCATCTTCATGAGGACTATAAGGCGCTGTTTGATTTGATTGATATTCAAATGTGGATGCAATCACCCAGTTATGATGTGGTCTATGAATGGCGTAACAAACAAGAGCGTATGCTTGAGGATCATCTGCATGATATTCATGGGGGAGTATTGGACACTCTGGACATCAAAATCATGTCGCCGGAAGCGCTTAAAGGCTTTATGCAGTATTATGAACGTTTAACGCGCTATCTCTTAGCTGTCATGCCTGAGCGATCGGATGTGCTGTTTTCGTTAGATCGGCATCAGAAGGTGAAGCAGCTGCGTTTTCCAATAGAGCATTGAGTGTATTCTTGGTAGGAAAACGCTTGGTAGGAAAACGGCCACAATTTGGTGTCATTATGATAGGCTAATGCACAACGTATTAGCCTATTTTTTTTGGAGTAAATAATGGCCGAATTATTACCGAGTGTTGTGGTGGAGACGGCGCAGAATCCTGACTCTGCTGTTATTTGGTTGCATGGTTTAGGGTCGGATGGTCATGATTTTGAAGGCATTGTCCCGGCATTGACACTTGATCCATCCTTAAAAGTGCGTTTTGTGTTTCCCCATGCGCCCATTCGTCCGGTGACGGTCAATGGCGGTATGGAAATGCGAGCCTGGTATGACATTTACGAAATCACTTTGGAACGTAAGGTTGATATAGACAATATTGCGGAGTCTTGCGCGCAAGTCAGTGACCTTATTGAAGCACAAATCGCACAAGGTATTGATCCTAGCCGTATTGTCGTAGCGGGATTTTCACAAGGTGGTGTGATTGCTTATCAGCTATCCCTGACGACCTCTTATTCATTGTCTGGGGTTATGGCGCTATCGACTTATTTGGCGAATAAGTCAATGGTGTCTGAAGCGTCAGAGTGTGCGAATGGCAAGACGCCTTTTTTGATTCACCATGGCAAGCAAGACCCTGTAGTGCCCATCAGTCTATCGCAAGAGGCTAGTCAGCTTTTAAGTGATAAGGGATATCTGGTTGACTATAAAACCTATGATATGCCCCATTCCGTTTGTCCTGAGCAAATTCAGGATATCTCCGCTTGGCTGAATGCGCGTTTGGCGTAATAAAGGGTTAAATTCAACTCGCCCTTTGCTAAAAGACAGTTTAACGCACCGTATATTGAAGAGATTACTAAGGAAATGAATCATGGTTTCAGCGTCATTAGAAACGGATGAATGGCTTAACTTTGCCAAAAATGTCGCCACACACGCTGGGCAGATGATGATCGAGGCCAGAAACAAAGCGACTTTTTCTACAGACTACAAAGCAGATCATGAACTGGTGACATCGGCCGATTTGGCAATCGATGCCTATATTTGCCAGCAAATCACACAAACGTTTCCAGATCATGTGATTTTGTCGGAGGAGTCGTCCCCTAAGCTTGCCCTTGCTGAGCTTGCTAATAAGCCGGTTTGGGTCATTGATCCGATTGATGGTACGGTCAATTTTGCCCATGGTCATCGTCATGTGGCTGTGTCGATTGGCCTGTATCTAGCCGGAGAACGCGTACTTGGGGTAGTGAATGCGCCATTTTTAGAGGAATGTTTCTGGGCAGTGAAAGGGAAAGGGGCCTTTTTAAATGGCGAACGCCTTTTTGTTTCCCAGCAAACACAGTGTCGCAATGCTTTGGTGGCAACGGGTTTTCCCTACGATAAAAGTACGCTCCCCAGTATTATCCGACGTGTCAGCGTCATTTTGACTAAATGTCAGGATATTCGTCGAAATGGCTCCGCTGCGTTAGATTTGTGTTGGGTCGCGGCTGGGCGTTTAGAGGCGTATTTTGAAAGCCTGAAGCCTTGGGATATGGCCGCTGGAGCGTTAATCGCTCAAGAAGCCGGGGCGACAATCGGGCGTTATGAGTCAATTAGCTCCCCTTGGCCTGAGGCGATTAATGGGGAGGCGTTATTGGTGTCGGTACCCGCTCTTTATGAGGAATTATTGTCTTTGTTAAGTCAGGCATAATGAACTGTTTTATGGTTTTAGCCGTAAGTTGATATTTGTATGAGGTTTTTATGTCGTTGACGGCGTTTTTTAGTTTACTGGCGGTGTCTGCAGTGGTCATTGTTGTGGCCTTGATTGTGATTGTCCGCCAGTTAAAGGTTGCCAAAACTCGTGAAGAGCGGATCAAAGAAGGTGAGAAGCGCGTTGTTCAAGAGCGTCAAGCGCGGATTGATAGTATTCAGATTTTGCTCAAAACCGTTGGTTCCGAGGAGTTAGGTTGGGTTGAGGCAAGTATTCGTATTAAAAATCTGCTGGATCAGTTAGGGTTGGATTTGTCCGATCATAAGGATATTTGTGTGATTTATGATTTACATGAGCAAACGGAACATATTCCAACACATGAGCAATGGAGTGCCTTGCCAAAAGAAGCACGTAAAAAGTTTCGCGTCGAAATGGATAACTATGAACAGCAGTATGCTGAGCACTTAGTACGTGCTAAAAACGCCTTGTTGAACTATTCCTTCCAATAGAGATGGTTGAAGGCTTGTGCTTCGTATTAAATGGTACTCGGCGTTGAATGGTATTTCGTTCTATTTACTAGGCATAAACGGGTTATTTAGAGATGATCGCTCAATTGGTTTTATCCATAGCGCTATTTTTTATTTTATTAGTTGCTATCATGCTTTTTTATATGCGTTACCAATCAAAAATTCCATATTATCGTATGACGGAGGCGGATTGTGTTGGTTTGCTCGCCAAGGCCGTACAAGGTAATTTACCTGAGCAAGACTGGGATATGTTCATTGGCATGATGATTCGTGACAATGAACAAATAGAGAATTTACGTACCAAGTGTTATGTCATTGACGACGCGTTTCGTAAAGAAACTAAGCTCGTTGATGGTCGACAATGTGTGCGTTTTCATTCTGAAGGGCTTAAGCAGTTAACCTGTTTATTGGATGAGTGGCAGCATAAAACACATTTAATCGTCTAAATTTAATAATCGAAAGAATCTTATTGGGCATTCTGCCCAAATTGTCTTGGTACAAACATCGTATTTAATAAGGTAGTGTGAGGGATGTATATATGAGTGAATTGGAAAAGTGGCTGGGTGAAGGGTCTGCCATGTTGCCTTGGTTGACCGATATGGCGATCAATATCGTCATTGGCCTTGTGATTTTATTGGTCGGTAAATATATCGCCTCTAAAATATCCCGTTGGTGTGAAAACAGAATGCTCAAAGCCTCTGTGGATCGTGCGGTAGCAGGTTTTACATCCAGTATTCTGTATGCCTTAATGTTTGCTGGTGTGGTATTAATGGCATTAGGACAGGTTGGGGTTCAAACCACCTCGTTTATAGCCATTTTAGGTGCGGCAGGTTTAGCCGTTGGCTTGGCCTTGCAAGGATCTTTATCTAACTTCGCTTCTGGTGTGTTAATTATTCTTTTACGTCCTTTTCGTGCAGGCGACTTTATTGATGGTGGCGGGCAAATGGGAACCGTTGATCGTATAGAGTTATTCCATACCTATCTAAAAACACCGGATAACCGTGTGATCATCATTCCCAACTCTTCGATGATGAACGGTTCCATTGTCAACTACTCTCGCGAAGCAACTCGTCGTTTGGATTTGGTGGTGGGTATTAGTTATGACGCCGACATTCGTCTTGCTAAAAGCATCATGGAAGACATTATTAACGCGGATGAACGCATTCTCAAAGAGCCGAAGTATTTAGTAGCCGTGTCTGAATTGGCTGACAGTTCGGTGAATTTCTTTGTGAGACCTTGGGTGAATGCCGGAGACTATTGGACCGTCAGAGCGGATTTACTAGAGAAATTTAAATACGCCTTTGATGAACAAGGTGTTGGTATTCCTTACCCTCAAATGGATGTTCATCTACATAACAAAGAAGCATAACCACTTCGCTTTATACACATCATATAAGTATAAACATGCCGTCAGACGTTGGTTTGATGGCATGTTTTATTAAGATTTGAGACCTTTACACGATGTCACGAGCGACGCCAAGACACGGCAAAAACAGACGAGAAAGCGGAGTTTATCGCTATAAATGAGCATTTTGAGTCTGTTTTTAACAAAGTGTTGGCAAGCGCAGTAGTCGTGCAAAAGTCTCGATTTCTAACATATTGTTGACTAACTAAGCCTACTACTATGAGTCGATATCGTCCTCCATCCCCACCTAAATCCGCTTACATCACACACGAAGGGGCTCAAACCTAAAATACTTATGGAAAGAAAAGCGCCCAGTAGTGACTGAGAGCGTTCGAGAGCGGAAACCACTCTTGCGGAATGGCAACATTTATTGATCCCCAACTCGCCATGGATTTGATCAACAGCCCACCCAAACCTGACACTCATATAGAATAACCTCCATTTGACTCGCATCAACGAGCTTCGTTGTGAGGTGAATATCAAAGAAATTATTCCATGCGTTTGGGCTCAACATAGTGAATTTACCTATCTATAGCGAAGAATCTATACCCTTTGCTCACTGCTCTATCAAGAAACGATCAATAGTATTCCTCTTTTTATCATCTTGCCTCGACGGCGTATCTGAGCGTCTTTCCAACTGTTTTTGCTAGGCTAACCACTAGCCACACTTCCCAAATCAAGTCGCACTGAGGAGCGGGGTTACTTAAAGCAACCTCAGTATGATCAATAGCATGATATATGTCATTACAATAAATGTAGGAATCAAAGTTTTTAGTGTTTCTCGCAAAGAAATAAATTTCTAATTTACTATAAGATTGTTTTTGTTAAGGGGAAGAAGTAACAAAACGAGTTTGTCCTTACTTACTGTTTGAGGAAAAATCTAAGTGAATTTGATAGGTGAAACCCTAGCCTTAGTTGCAGAAAATATTAACCAATACTTTAATAATCTTCATGGTGAAAATTATGAAAGAGTTATGGTTTCTAACATAGTTGGCCAAGATGGTAGCCTCTATGAGAATGCAATAAATAAATTAGTGATTTTTTTGGCTAATATTCAAAGTGAAACGATAGTGAGTACCTATAACAGCAATGTTCCTTTAGGAAAAAATCGATATGGAATTGTTTCACCCCCACTTTATATTAATATTTACTTGCTTTTTTTTGCCAATTTTTATGATGAAAATTATCAAGAAGGCTTGGAGATGATCTCAGGGACAATTTCATTCTTTCAACAAAATCAGTATTTTACTCAAAGTAGTTTGCCTGGACTAAATAGAAGAATAGACAAACTGACATTTGAAATAGTGAATATGGATATGTCCGAACACAGCTATCTGATGGGGTTGGCAGGCACTAAATATCTGCCATCTGTATTATATAAGGTGAGAATGCTGCCCTTTGTTAGTGAGCAAATAACAGGTGAGAATGTCTCAGCTCAAGGTTTGCAAGGCAGATCAGATTCACTAGACGGTAATGGGTAGCTTAATGACGAATAGAATGATTAACCGTCGTCACGAGCACTCTTTGTTTAAAAAAGAAATGCCAGGCACGTCGCAGCTTTCGGAAGGGCCGCGGAAATATTTTTATAAAACACTAATGCGGATAAGCTTTTATCATGCTTATTATAATGACCAAAATGAAAGTTGTAATGATTTTAGCGTTGTTCCAACCAATGAGACCATCTCGCTAATAAAAAATTTAGGTCTATTGTTCCGGCAAGAAGTGTTTGGTTTTTCTATTTTGTATAATGCACATTTAGCAATCGAAAGGAAGAACTCAGTAACTGGTGATTTGATTAGATATCTAAAGCGACAATTTAAATCGATTGCTAATGAAGATAAAATTTGTACGGCTTTATCTTTTGTGCTGTTTATTAAGAATCCCTATTTTGTCAATTTTACAAAAATGCCTTTAAATAGTGATTTTTCAAAGTCTAATTACGTTTATAGCAATCAATCTGACCCAGTAATGGACTCGGATACAAAAAAGCTGGACGCGGCTTGGTTAAAAACGGTACCTCCTGAGTATCAAATCAGCTTTCTTTATCCGTCACACTCTGGAGAAATGTGTTACGCAAAGCAAATTGTTGTGATGAACTTTAACCATGAATTTGTATTAGGGTTAGTTAATGATGATGCCTATCAAGACATTAAGGAAGAGTGTCTTCCTCCAGGTTTTGTGAAGGTGGATAAAAATAATGTGTATATTGACTTTTTTACAGAGCCAGAAGGTGTTTATTTTATTAAATGGTTTGATTTACAAGAAGCGGAACTGTCGTTATGGATCAAAGAGTATGCTGATATGCCTTGTCCTGTTCCTCTCGCTGAAGAAACTGTTCTTTATAGCATAAGTACTCCTACGCCCGCTGGTTTTATTAATATCTGGTTGAGCAATAATCTTGAAGAAGATAAAGGTAAAGAGAAAAAGAAAGAAACCCTTTCCCCTTTTCCCTTTACTGTTTTAGCCAATTCAGAGCAGTTAAAGTCAGCACAGTTTCAGGCTGTTAAGCCTCAGTTTTTTAATATCCATTTTGAGAATCGTGCAACTTATTGGTTTTATTGGATAGTACCGCAATCTCTTAGTGCGGGAAATTTGGAATACATGCGCATTAAGTCTATAGGTACAGATAAATACAGATTTACCAAACCAATTAAAAGTCAACTTGCTAATGGTAAAACAGCATGGTGGTGTGTATCTGAAACACCAATACCTTTACAACAAAGATCGTTGGTACGTTTGAGCTTAAGCGAGTATTTTAACTGCAATTGTCTGGATGATTGCGATTGCAAACCCAGTCGTGAACGCATAAAAAATTTGCCTCTGGCTTCTGCTGAGCAGGTATTAAACCATAATTTTTTTAATGACGAAATTAAATGTAAATTAGAGGATATGTGTATGAAAGAAAAAATTTTTTCACAAATTTTTATATACATCTAATGGATGATGGGTTTCTAAAAGAAGTACTAAAAAGAGCAAACAAGCGGATCAATAACACTGTAATTAACGCAAAGGATGAATGATGGCAAATTTTAAAAATAGAAGCACCCCGGGGGTTTATGTCAATGAGCTGGATGCATTTCCACCATCTATTGTGGGGGTGCAAACTGCGCTACCAGCATTTATTGGTTATACCGAAAAAGCGGAGATCAATGGCAAGCCTGTACCAAATAAACCGATTAAAATAAATTCACTGGCTGATTATATCTCTATTTTTGGTGCTGGTTTTAGGCAGGAGTATAACATTAAAAAATTCTCTTGCGTTGACGTAAATCAGGCTGATAATTATTCGGAAACAGCCGCCTCTGCCTTTTTTAGTACGAAAGTAGCATTACCTACGACAGTCACAGAAAACAGTGATAAAAAAAAGATTATCAATATGGCTGTAGTTTCTGCATCTGAATATTTTAATAAAAATGTAGGGGATTCTATAAAAGAAATTAACTCAACATTTGAATTGGATAGTGGTTTTATTTCAAATGCAAAGGATCAAGTTATAGCGAATATAAAGCCACTTTTTTCTAATTCTACTAATGAAGATATTAGTGCTGTAGCGGAAGCAGCAGTTAATGCTATCAACGAAGGAATAGTGTTAGCCTCTAAGGCTACTGCTGTTGAAAGTGCACAATGGATCAATGTCGCTGTTGAGATTGGGGTTGATAATCTTACAGTTCAGAATGAATTGCTGAAGAGTCCAGTTGATCAGAACGAAATTCAAAATGCTATTACACCTACTCTGACTACGGTGTTAGAGGGTTATAATAATAATTATGACTTTAAAATAGCAGATAACAATGGCTTTCAATACTACAATCTAAATCCAGACTCAGACATTAAATTTAACCTATTTAGAAGTCTGAAGTTGTATTATGCCAATGGGGGCGGTGCTTGTTATATCGTGTCTGTTGGTAATTATAGCGGCCAGCCTTCTAAAGAGAATATTCTAGCAGGTCTTAACGCAATTGCTGATCAGGTAGGCCCAACTATATTAGTTGTACCTGATGCCGTGCTTGTTCAAGGGCAACCTCAATTCGCTGACATTTGCACGACTATGTTGTCCCAGTGCGGCAAGTTACAGGACCGAGTTGCTATCCTGGATGTTTATGGCGGTGGCAATGTGACAAAGCTAAATGTAAGTGGCACTATCAAAAAATTTCAAGAAAATGTCGGATCGGAATACCTAAATTACGGCATGGCGTACTTTCCTTTTTTGGAAACATCTGTGGTGTCTGTCAGCGACTTTAATTACACCAATATTAAAGATTATAGTGATGGTAACGGGCCCCTTCAAAATATTTTGACGCAACAAGCTAAAAACCTTTATGGAGACAGTTCAACAAAAACCCAAACGATTATAAATGATTATATATCTAAGATGGGAGATACAACTGATAACACAACCGTTTCAGGAAGAAAAGCTATTACCACCTTGAACCAGAACCTCAGTGCTTCACTGCCAGTACTCGATGAAATGTTTAAGATTATGACTGCTCAAAATAATGTTTTGCCGCCCAGTGGCGCCATGGCCGGGGTTTTTTGCGCCAATGATGATAATAAAGGGGTCTGGAATGCCCCAGCTAATGTCTCGTTAAATTCAGTGATTAAACCTACCTATAAACTGACCGCTGAAGAGCAGGGTGATATTAACGTCCCTATTAATGGTAAGTCTGTCTGTGCACTACGTGAATTTATCGGTCGTGGCACAGTGGTATGGGGCGCACGTACCTTGGATGGTAACAGTAACGACTGGCGCTATATTCAGGTAAGGCGCACTTTAACATATATTGAAACCTCCGTTAAACAGGCTATGCAACCTTTTATTTTTGCCGCTAATGACGGTAATACTTGGGTGAAAGTCACCTCTATGGTGTCGTCTTTTCTACAAACTCTGTGGTCACAAGGTGGCCTAATGGGGAATACCCCATCTGAGGCTTTTTCCGTGCAATGTGGCATGGGCAACACGATGACGCAACAGGATATTCTAGAAGGTTATATGGTGGTACAAGTGCAAGTAAGCTTGATTCGTCCAGCGGAATTCATCGAGCTGACATTCAAGCAAACCATGGAAGGCGGTTAATTCATTCTTACTGTTCTATTGCTGGCGGCTGGAATTGTAAAGTCAGCCCTAGCCTAGAATGTATTCTTATGGGTCACTGTTTTGGGGTGATCTATTTAACAATATAAATAAAGGAAACTAACTCATGGCAGGTGAAGTGCAAGATAATATTTGGCCGTTAACTAAGTTTTATTTTTCGGTCACACTGGGTGAAAACGACGCAGTGAGTTTTCAGGAAGTGGACGGCTTAGAAAGTGAAACTCAGGTAGTGGAATATCGTCATGGTAATAGCCCAGTATTTTCGCCGATCAAAATGCCGGGGCTGGCGCGGGTAGGCAATGTCACTATGCGTAAAGGCATTTTTATTAACGACTCAAATTTTTGGGACTGGTACAACGAGATCTCGATGAACACCATAGAGCGGCGTACGGTTGTGATCAGCTTGCTGGATGAATCCGGTACGCCAAAAACCACCTGGACACTAAATAATGCCTGGCCAACTAAGATAACAGGAACCGATCTTAAATCTGAAGGCAATGAGGTGGCCGTGGAGTCTGTGGAAATCGCCTATGAAACACTTGTGGTTGCGGCACCATAATGGCGGACTATTACCCGCCGGGTGCATTTTATTTTAGCCTGGCGGTGCTTGGTTCAGCCACCCCATTGGCCTTGCTGACAAGTATTGATGCGAGTTTTCAGGAAGTCAGCGGGATCCAGGCGGAGTTTGATGTGGAAGAAGTGAATGAGGGCGGTGAAAACCGCTTCGTTCATCAATTGCCGAAAGCGGCTAAATATAGCAATTTGATATTAAAACGGGGAGTAGTGACCGGAGAGTCTTTTTTAGCGGAGTGGGTAGGGCAGACGGTGGGGGCGAGTTTATCATTACCGATATCGACACAAAACCTACTGTTGACCTTATTGTCCGCGGATGGCAAGCCCAGTATTGCCTGGTTATTCGTCAATGCTTATCCGAAGCGTTGGGAGGTGTCACCAATGAATTCACAGGAAAGTCAGATCCTGACTGAAAGCCTAGAATTTACATATAATTATTTTGAACGGATTAACCTAGGTAGTGTCGCCTCTGTTGCCGCAAAAATAGCGCAATAGGCGTTGCGTTATTCGTAATCAAATGATCATCTACCAAAATTTGGCTTTAGCTATTGAGCGGCTTTTTAGCGAGTAGATAACAAAACACAGGAATCGGTATGTCGCTGGAAATAAATGAAATTGAATTAAAAATGAGCGTGGGGAATAACGCTGAACAACCGCGGTCTCAGGCCTCTGTTGCGAAGGACGATTCCTGTTGTGATCATGGTCATGAAGCCATAGTGGCTGATTGCACTCGTCTGGTATTGCAACGTTTAGCTCAATTGCAGGCGCGCTAATATGGGGGTGACCGGCGGCTTACAAAAAATGCTCATTAGCGCTTACAGTGATAGCAGTTTTAAAAACAAGGTGGGTAAATCTTTTTCTGTGAGCATTAATCCAGACAGTTATAAACATAACTATGAAATTTGTTATAGCGATACTCAAGCCCAGGGGAGTCCAGGGGGCTCTTCGCGCTTTAATAAAATTCCTGACGAAACCATGTCATTTGAGCTGGTATTTGATGGTACTGGTGTTGTTCCGGACGCATTACCACGTGTTGCTTCTTATCTTAAAAATGGCATCAGCGAGCAAATAAACGAATTTAAAGCCCTAGTTTTTACATATAACGGTCAAACCCATAGTCCTAATTTTATTACGCTGTGCTGGGGGACGTTATTGTTTAAATGTCGTCTGAAAAGTATGGACATGACTTACAGTCTGTTTAAACCGGATGGTACACCGTTACGAGCCAGAGCGAGTGTGGCATTTATCGGTTATACAGAAAGGCAGGAATTGGCTAAAAAAGCCAATAAGAGTTCGCCCGACTTATCTCATGTCGTAACGGTTAAAGCCGGCGATACCTTACCGCTGATGTGTTACAACATTTACGGTCAGAGTAATTACTATTTACAAGTCGCCGAAGTGAACAACTTGGTTGATTTCCGCCTACTTAAAGTGGGCACTCAGTTAGTTTTTCCTCCTTTGGAACAATAACGCTATGACCATTCCAACTCCCGAAAGCCGTAATACGTCACTTGTTTCTTTCACCATTAAAGTTGAAGGGCATACGATTGACAGTACATTTGAAGTGATTTCAATTGATACTTGGAACAGTGTCAATAAAGTCCCTAAAGCACAGTTAGTTTTGTTTGATGGTGATCCTGCATTGAGCAATTTTGAGATCAGCAATGGCGATACTTTTGTACCGGGTAATAAAGTGGAAATCTTTGCCGGATACGAACAACAGGAAACGCGCATTTTTAGCGGTTTGGTGGTTAAACAAAAAATAGAAATTAACGGTAACAGTGGCTCTAAGTTAGTTGTTGACCTGACTGATCCAGCGATAAAGATGACCTTAGAGCGTAAAAACAGCCAGTTTATTAATATCAAAGACAGTGAACTGATCAGCAAGCTGATTTCAGCTAATGGCCTAAGCAAGGACGTCACCCCGACAAACAATAAAGAGCCTGAGATAGTACAGTACTATACAAGTGATTGGGACTTGATGGTGATGCGGGCGGAATTAAACAGTTTGGTTGTTATTGTTGATGCTGGCAAAGTGATAGTAAAGCAACCTGACACAGCTAGCAGCCCAGTATTACAGCTAACTTACGGCGATTCTATTTTGGATCTACAGTTGGAAATGGATGCTGCAACCCAGTATTCAGCATCGGCTATTAAGAGTTATAGCTGGGATAATTCGGAGCAAAAATTAATAGAAGCCAGTCCGGGAAACGTTGCCGTGAGTGAACTGGGTAACCTGACCAGTAATGATCTGGCTAAAGTTTTTAAAGTGAAGAAGTTTGTTCAGCAAACGGGTGGTAACCTTAATAAAGTATCGTTAAAGAACTGGTCTTCAGCTGAGCTGATGCGTTCTAAGTTGTCTAAAATTCGTGGCACGGTCATGTTTCAGGGCTCAGCGTTAGTACAGACTGGCAAGATGATTGAATTGAATGGATTAGGACGACGTTTTAATGGTAAAGCCTATGTTAGTGGAATACATCATTCTATTTACAACGGCGAATGGCAGACCCGGGTCGAAGTTGGTTTATCGGCACAAAGTTTTGCATCAAAAACGGCTGATATTGCTGCACCTGATGCTGCCGGGCAGTTACCGCCTATAAAAGGATTGCAAACCGGTATAGTCAAAAAAATAAGCGATGACCCTGATGGAGAGTTTCGGGTGCAGGTGAGCATGCCTATTTTGCAAGATGACAGCAAAGGGATTTGGGTACGTTTGGGGAATTTTTACGCATCTAATCATGCCGGTGCTGTCTTCTTTCCTGAAGTGCATGATGAGGTGGTGATCGGTTTTATGAATGATGACCCTCGTTATGGGGTGATCTTAGGCAGTCTGTACAGTAAAAAGAAGCAACCCCCAGTTAAACCAGATAAAGAGAATACTTATAAAGTGATGAAGACTAAGGGCGGTCTGGAAATACTGTTTAATGATAAAGATAAAACGATCGAATTGAATACACCAGCCAAACAGCAGATCAAGATCAACGATAACAGCCAATCTATTTCCATCAAAGATTGCAATGACAATCAAATCTCCTTATCAAAAGGCGGAATTAGCCTAAGCAGTGCTTCCAATTTAAAACTCAGTGCCAAAGGCGATATCACCTTGGACGCTAAAAAGAATATTAAGGTAAAAGCAGCCGCCTCTGCATCAATGGCCGGACTGACAGTTGAGCATAAAGCAAGCTCTGGTTTTTCTGCTAAAGGCGCCACAGCCACGGTAAGAGGCAGTACCTTACTGACGCTGAAAGGAGCCTTGGTTAAGATCAATTAAATCATAAAAAATAAGGAGAAATACTATGCCACCAGCAGCAAGGTTAGCAGATATTCATCAATGCCCGTTGAGTACGCCGATTGGTCCTGTCATGGTTCCTCATGTCGGCGGTCCTATTTTAGGTCCTGGCGTGTCGACTGTATTGATTGGTGGTTTACCTGCCGCCAAAGTAGGGGATATGGCATTTTGTATCGGTCCTCCAGATACCATAGTTAAAGGTTCTGCAACCGTTAAAATTATGGGGATGCCTGCCGCACGTATGGGAGATAAAACGGCCCATGGCGGCACTATAGTATCTGGTAACCCGTTAGTGATGATAGGCGGTTAACCTATGGAAAACGTGGAGACCGCATTTTTAGGTACGGGTTGGAGTTTCCCGCCGACGTTTTCGCGTAGCGATAACAGCATTCAGATGGTGAGTGATGATCAAGATATAAAAGAGAGTTTGACTATTTTATTTTCGACCAGCTTAGGTGCTCGCCTAATGTTACCAGGATATGGCTGTAATTTATGGGATGATGTGTTTCAGAACTTAACAACAACAGCTAAAACTCAGTTGGCTGAGGTTGTGAATACCGCCATTATTAACTGGGAAACACGAATTGATGTTGTTGATATTCAGATAAAACAAGCGCATGAAATGGACGGTCAAGTAATGATTGTGGTGGACTATATCATTCGTCAGACCAATACGCGAAGTAATCTAGTTTACCCTTTTTATCAAGTTGAAGGCACATTAGTTACGGCAGATGGTTAAACCTGATCGGTGAGTTTTTATATGCAAGTAAGCAGAAGTGAAAAGCAAGTGAGTAGCGAAAAGCAAACGCAGATCTGCATTAATAATACTACCAGCCAATATGACCGCTGGTTAGTTGCACTTACTCCAGGTTATGCAAAAGTGGATGAACGTTCATTTTCTGAGTTACTGGCTTTTTCAGTTCAATTTGGCTCACTGGTCAATTATTTTGATCTTGATAATAAACCGGATGGTGACTGGCGTGCATTTTTCCAGACTGGGCCGAGTATGGTACTGGCGACAATAGAAGCATTGGAATTAAGTGATATAGAAGCGGTTTTTATCAATATTGTCAGACGAGCAACAAACAGTGATAATTTTCCAGCTAAATTTTCTTACTTACAACGCGGCTTTAATCATACGGTACAGCTGGCGCAGCTTATTAATGACTGGCTGCAATCACTTGACCCTTTAGACGATCATCACCTGACTCAGCGATTGATTGGTCATCTGAGTTATTTGATCAAAGAAAAACTCAGTCCGGCACTGAATTTATTGCTCGCGTATGCGAAAGGTGCTGATTTAAGCACTACATTGAATAAGCGAATTGATCTGAATATATCCGGTTTAGCTAAAATGTGGACGGTGTCAGAACCACTAACCGATATTTCTATTTATCGTGGGCAGACGTTAAATCAAAAAGTGGATCGAGCGATTAAGGTTGTTGGCACTCAATTTTCTGTTTTTGTTAGTGCATTAGCCGAGTTAAAGGCAACGGCCCAGGCAGCGTTGAATGAGAGTTGTCAGAGTGATAAACATAAACCTCAGATCGCCCTGATGATGGCATTTTCCAGACTATATTGTTACGCCCAAGATAGCATAAATACCTTTTCTGAACGTTATATTGATTTTTATTATGATGAGGTGATCAAGGCTCGACCTCTGGCAGATAAACCCGATCATGTGTATCTGAGTTTCACCTTGGAATCAGACGAAAGCGTCAGCCGTACTTTGATACCAGAAACAACACTAATGACGACTGAGCAAAATGATAATGATCAGCCTATTGTGTACGGCACAGATAGGGCGTTACTGGTCAGCAGTGCAACATTATCCAAAGCCCATATGTTACGTCTAGACAAAGGGCCGCTTATTGTCTCTGAGCCGATGGGTAAGGCTAAATCGGCACTTAATCATGGTGATGCAGAAAAGACCGAAGTGACCCGTCGGATCATCGCCAGTGAAGTCGTGGCGGACAATATTTTATTGAGTGATCAGACAAGCCAGACAAGCTGGCCGACATTCGGAGAGGCACAAGTACAAGATCTTACCGATACCATTATGAGTGATCCCGCTAAGCTTGGTTTCGCTATTTCCTCTCCTTATTTATTGCTTACCAGCGGGATTAGAGACATTTATCTGGATATTACGTTGAGTAATGAAGCGAAGGAATGTCTGGATACTTTGTTAAAAGCGTTAAGAAATACATCCGGCTCCCTCAGTGAACTGGACATTTTAAAAAAAATTCTCCAACAGTCCTTTATTATCTATGGCTCCTCTTCGTCTTCATGGTTTGAAATAGAAAGTTACAGTATTTGTAAACCGGATATCGACTGCACAGAAAAACGAGAACAATCTCCTGTTACAGATAAAAATAGTTTTCGTATTTGTATAAAATTACCCGCATCAGCCCCACCCTTAGCCCCTTATTTACTTGATAACGATGCGGACAGCGAAAATGAAACTCTTGATGAAATGAGTAATGACGCTTTGTCATTTTTGCCAGAACAGGCCCTTGAACAGCCTGTTCTCATGTTTTATTTACGTCAACAAGCGGTGAAACTTGATAATGAGAGCTTTGTTTATCCGTTATCAATATTAGAAATGTTCAGCATGAAAGCCTTCGCGATTACAACATGTGTTCGTTGTTTAAGTGATCTTATTATGTCTAATAGTGACGGCGAAATAGACAGCAGTGCTCCGTTTCCTGTCTTTGGTGCAGTACCTGTCGTCGGCTCTTATTTTTCCATTTCACAGCCTGAGCTCTTTGTCAAAAGACTTGACGGTCTTGAGATCAATATCCAGTGGTTTAATCTGCCAAAAAATTCTGAAGGGTTTAAGGGATATTATCAAAGTTATCAGATAGGACTTGATAGTAAACCACAAGAGGATCTATTTAATAATGCCAGTTTTAAAGCAAAGCTAAGTGTAGTTAACCCCGGGGAATGGAAAATAGGAGGTGTAAAGGCACCAAAGACTGATGAATATTATTTATTTCGTACAAATAATGAGTCACTTAATAATGAAAAGCCAGTTGAAAATCAAACACTTTCTATAAATAGTAGTTTCACTCTTAATCTTATACCTTATTCAGGTACTTTATCAAAATATTATCAACCACTTGATAGTACGATCACATTTGAATTAAATAATCCACCTTATGCATTTGGTAATGATCTATACTCGAAAAACGTATTAAATGCAGTGATTGATGATTTGCCTGATACAGATCTATTCACAAAAACATGCTTGATCGAATGGCAGCCCTTGGAAACTGCCATTGAGTGTTTGGAACATATTTCTAAGTTGCTAAAAAAACCATTTAAAATAGATATTGGTGAGAGTATTTTACTAAATCTTATTGCCGCTCAAAGTGCTTTAAGTCTGATTGAAGAAAAGTTTCAATCGACCGTTCCAGAAGCGGCCGCAGAGTTTGAGACGGCAGTAGAAAATATCGAGGATATGCTTGCATGCCTTAACAACGAGTTAAATAAAATGGTACGGGGTATAAAAAATGCCCTGAGATATATTATAAAAATCCTGCTAACGCCTATCCGGCTTTTTAGGCGGGATGAAAATGCCGAAGATGGGAGCTTTTTAGACAATTTCTCACGGGACATAGCAGACACAATCGTATCACTTAAAACTTGCTATAAAATATGTCTGACAGACTGTTTAAATAATTGCATGGCGCCAAAATTGGAACTGACATACCCAAATGAACCTTATCTGCCACAAGCTTCTGCTGTCACTATAAACTATAAAGCCAGTGTCACATTTTTGGGTGACAACTCAGAAAATTCAGGTAAAGGTGCCCTTTATCATATATTACCTTTTTCCAGCTTTAGTCAGGTAGATTTACAACAAGAGACGGTTGATTTACTACCGAAGATAACCGATGAAGGTAATGTATATTTAGGTTTTGAAAACTTAAATAGTGCACAGACGCTGAATTTATTATTTCAGCTGGGAAGTCCTCCAGAAACAGCTTGCGAACCACTGAATAAAGAGTTAGCAAAATGGGCACTTTGGACCAAGAGGGGCTGGTTAGAGCCCAATACAAAACCATTTTCTCAGTTTGATATTTTGTCTGACACCACGAACGGATTAACCAATACGGGGATTGTCTCATTCGCTTTGCCTGACACAGAAGCAATAATCAATGAAAGGACAACAAGCTCACTCTTTGATGAAAAGTTAACTTGGTTAAGAGTGAGTGTTAGCGAGAAGGCCGGGCAATACCCCAAAACTTTCGGTATTGCAGCGCACGCCGTATTAGCAACTCAGATCCTGAGTAAAGATACTCAGTCGGAGACCTATCAGCCATTGCCTGCTGGCAGTATTAATAGTGCGGTGGAAGACCTGCCCTATATCGCGACGATACAGCAGCCGATGGCATCATTTGGTGGTCGTGTTGCGCAGCATAAAAATGCATTTCAGATCTCGACGGGTGAGCGTTTGCGTCATAAAGACAGGGCGATTCAGCAATGGGATTATGAACGCCTGATTTTAGCTGACTTTCCTGAAATATGGCAGGTGAATGCGGCTTCGACTGAGACTCCAGGGGATATTTTACTGACCGTGGTCGTCGGCTCGGACAGTACAGAGCATCAGAGTATAACGATGCCTAGGGCATCGAATGAATTGCTAAATCGGATCACCGCTTTTATAAAAAAACGCGTTAGTCCATTTGTAGGAGTTCGAGTTTGTAATCCAGAATACGTGCCAATAACGGTTACAGCACACGTTGTCTTTGCTCAACAAGATAACTCAGGTAAAAACCTTGAACGTTTAAATAAGGATTTGATCCGTTATTTATCTCCCTGGTTTTATGATGAAGCTCGGGCAGCCAGAGGGGCGGCTTACGTATCAGAAAGTGGGATCAGTGCGTTTATTCAAAGCCGTGATTATGTCGTCGGTCTGAACAGCCTTCAACGAAGCCCGGAGAAACCAGTAGCTAATGGACAGTGCTATTATTGGACCTCTGCGACACAACATAATATCACTTCGGCAATAGCTGATGCTTGTTCTGACTGCTCTGGTGAACTGACAAGGATAGGTTTGTGATGATGAAGGAAACAGCCACAACGCCAGAAGCCCAGCTTGACAGTGCGTTTCAGCGAACTGACGCTATTACCATAAAGGAGCTGTCTGCAGAGAATAAAGGCTTGGATTTTTATGCGCTGAAAGCCCAAGGAATGGATATTGTGCAGGCGTTGTCTGGGGCTATCTGGACGGATTATAACGAACATGATCCTGGTGTCACCACGTTGGAGCAGCTTTGTTATGCACTAACCGAGCTTAGTTATCGTGCCGATCTGCCAATCAAAGATCTGTTGGTGAACAGCAATAACCAAATTAGTTCCCAACAGGCACTGTACTTGCCTCAAGACATAATGACTTGCAATCCAGTGTCACAGAATGATTACCGAAAATTGATTGTTGATCGCCTTGCTGAAGTGGCTAATGTATGGGTGGAGACGATACCCGTCAGCGAAGCGGGTGTTAATGGATTATACCATATATCCTTATATGTCCCTGGTATTGAGGATATCTGTGTTTGTGATGAAGAGCCTCCAACAGAGGTGCTTAAAAATCAGCTCTATAAGTTATATAACCAGCACCGGGGATTATGTGAAGATCTACTTGAAGTCAGTTTCTTAAAACCTATGGCTTGTCAGGTAAAGGCTGAGATTTATCTGACTGAGCCTGACGGAGCTGACGTCATATTTGCTCAGATCCTGTTTCGTTTACAATTATTATTTGCTCCTGAAATCCAACGCAGATCACTGCAACAGGCACTGGATCTGGGGTTACCTAGTGATACTATTTTTAATGGTCCCTTGTTATTGCATGGTCTGATTGATGATCAGCAACTGCAGCAAAAACTAACCTGTATCTCAGAACTGGCGATCATGAATTGTTTGGTTAATATTGATGGGGTTGCCAGTGTGAATGTCGGTGCTATTGATGTCACGAATGATGAGGCCGTTAATGAAGATACTGGTATGGATGGTGATAGCAGTGCCAACAATATTTTTGTGCCAAAAGACAAATACCTGAAACTCATTCCCTGGGGAGAAAAGGGTGACAGTAGCATTGTCTTATTATTTGAAGGGGTCGCACAACAGGTTAACCGAGTACAGGTGCAATATGAGTTGGATAAACTCTGGCTTGCCTATCGGCGAACCTATGATCTCAAAGAGGCTTATCAGCAAGCATTTGCTTTGCCCAAAGGTCAGTTTCGTGATGTTAAACGTTACTACTCAATACAAGAGCAGTTTCCCAATGTGTACGGAATCAACTCATTTGGCGTGGCTGAAAACGCGCCCCCAAGCCGTCATGCTCAGGCTAAACAGTTTAAAGGTTATTTACTGGCTTTTGAGCAGATCTTGGCTAATTTCTTTGCCCAGTTAGCCGAAACTAAAACACTATACGCCATCGATCCTGCACTGAAACACAGTTATTTTTATCAATACTTGGAAGCAAGTGTGCCC
Organism: Marinomonas sp. 63XJN7_7_ISO-PGPR-S23-202; assembly: GCF_056173505.1. Lineage (NCBI taxonomy): Bacteria > Pseudomonadati > Pseudomonadota > Gammaproteobacteria > Oceanospirillales > Oceanospirillaceae > Marinomonas > Marinomonas sp. 63XJN7_7_ISO-PGPR-S23-202. The sequence continues at coordinate 835,638 of NZ_CM149677.1, forward strand.
AATGTCGCTCCTTTGCTAAAGCATACGCCAGGTGCTGATAATTACCGTGATGGACTCGCCAAAATAGTACATAGTCAGGATGATTTTAAATCGCGACGGGAACGCTTTTTAAATTTGGTATTAGCCCTGTATGGGCAGACGCTCGATCTGGTTTATCAGCCACCGGGACTGGGTTTACCTGATAGTTTAAATAACTCTGATAAGTTGCTCCAAGCAAAACAAGATTGGTTACGTTATCTTGTCCCCGGCACACATGATCGTGGCCGCGGTGTTGATTATCAAGACTCGGCTGGCAACGCCATGGCCAAAATGGCGGGAATGGCCATAAAAATACGTATTCAGCTGGGGATGCCGGTGTTTGAAGGTCTATTGCTACTGCGCCTGTGTGCTGAGCATAAAATCAATATTGTCAGCCAACAGCGACAGACTGATTTTGACCAAACGTTCCTTGCGGGGATTGAACAACAGGATGACTTTTTTACCGAGCGATATCTTGTACCGCCACCCACAGAACCTGAACCAGATACCGCTATGGTATTGTCTGAATTGTTAAATCGGCAACAGGTGACAGAGCAACTATTATTGTCAGTATCCGCTTTAGAAAACTTCACTATCGGAGTTGAGAGCAATAACAAACGCTTCACGCTGCTGTGTCAGTCAGCAGAAGAACAAAATCATTACGACTTTATTGCTTATTTTAACAGCAAGGAGGCGGCGCTCAGTACGGCGTATGCCTTATACAGACATGCCAACAGATTACTCTTGAGTTGGCAGCAAATTTATTTGATTGAACACCTGTTTCTACGCTCGGCAGCCCCCACAAAAAAACTGAATTCGGCTCAAGATGATACGACATTTGAATATAGCTTTACTGTCACTGCGGTGATCTGTACTCACTCATATCAGTTAAATGATCCTACCTATAAAGCGCAAGTGAAACAGGTGGTTCGGCAAAATACGCCCCTTCATATTCAGTTGCAGTATTGTTTTATTCCGCCGGATAAATTATGTCAATTTCAGCTGTATTATTTTAATTGGCGGCAAGTATTAAAGAGTGGTAACAGTGACACTCTGAAAGCAGCAAGTACTAAATTGCAGATGTTTTTACTTAAAAACGGGTCGGGGGGGGAATGACTATGTCGCAATACAGTATTCGTAAACAATCCTTACACCTGCAGCTAGACAACGAAGAGCAGTCACTACTGCTACAGCCGCGCCTGACAGACATTAACAGACGGCATATTTTACCTGTGCTCGAACGTGTATTAGATGAATTTAATCAGCCTGGGTTGCACATAAGGTTAGACAAACTCAGTGTCGATTTAGGCTGGTTTGCCCTTGAAAGTTTTGAACAAAATGTCGCTGATCGCTTAGAAAAAATACTGCGCCAGACCCTACAAGAAGCAATCAATAAACTCGAAAATTCGTCGACTCAGCTTATTAATAGCCAAGCTGCTACTGATGCAACACAAGGCTGTGAGGCCGAGCATCAAACTCAGTTACGCTTGTTAGCTTACTATCTGTTATATGGCACTTTACCCTGGTATGTACACGACCGAGCTAACTTTTCCTGTACAGCCATAATTTCTGTTTTATTCAATAAACAGGCGTCTAATTTGGTTGAATTGATCCGACAGGTCGGTGCTCGTCCTGGGGTGATCCAGCGTTTAGTGTTACAGCTCAACGAAGAAAGCTTAAGTCAGTTATTACAATTGCTTGAGCCGAAACATGCCTCTTTGATGATCGCTTATCTGGTGGATATCAAATTATCTCATAGTACAGAGCCATTGTTGGCGATTAATAGCCAGATATTTGAGCGTTTATTGTGGTCTCTGGTACTCACCTACAGCATTAATGAGCGAGGCTCACAATTTAACCGCCAGAGCTATGTCAAATCCTTATTAAATGCAATGGCGCGAAGTCAAGGGCTGGACTATCTGAGTGTTCTGGTGCTGTTAGATTTGGGGTTACAGCGTTTAGTTAAAATACGTCCGTTGCAATCGTCTTTACCCGCGGTGATTGCAAGGTTGGTTAATGAAGCGCAGCTGACTCGTGAACAGAGAAGAAAGGTTGATCCTAACGAAGAAAGCGAAGCAAGTCAGCAAGAGCTTGTTAGTCAGGTTTTAGCCCAGCTTGAATTTATACTGATAAATGGCCTGTCAGTGACGTTTAGAGACTCTAGTCATTTGGGCTTTTCCTACGATGATAGGGATGGGCTAGCACAATTTAAGCGATTAAGTCGCGGAGCCGCAGTAAGTGAAACGTTAAAACGGGTACGAAGACTGGCAAAACGGGCCCGGCCCGGTGTATCTCAGTTGATTGAGCGTTTATTAAGTATTTTTACGCCAGTTGATCTACTGGCGATTCTGGCCGGTGAAGAGCAAGAGCTGCTTGATACTTGGGTTGCGTTACTAAGCGGTCAGCGCTCTGCGAGTGCAAAACCTGCGTTGGCCAATAAACGTCTGGTATGGCAAATCGTTTTTCAGTTTCTGCTGCGCCAAGGCGCAACGCCCTGGCGGGTATCCACTATGGTGCAGCAAACCTTACATAGTGTGGCTAAACGCACTGGAAGTGAGTCTCATATATTGGCTGCACAACTGTTACTGTTGCTGGGCCACGAGGTTAATGGTCCGGTGAAACAAGCACTGACCGATGTACTGGAGAAAATGACGGGCGCTAATATGTTGTTTAACAGTCAGACTCCTGCGTCTTTTAATCAATACCAACAGCTCGATATTTTGTGTTATTACCTACGTTATGGCGTGCATCCTTGGCGGGCAATACAACTCGATCCGACTTTATCTGCAGCTCGTACCCTAGCATTTTTATTACAATTATCACCACCACAGCTGCGTGACATACTTAAGTTGAAAACAACCGAGGGATCTTCGCCCAGTAATCAACAGCACCGAGAGCAGGTACAGCAGATCGACCTTTTGTCGCGGGTGGTTAGGAATGTATCGGAACAAAGTCTGCTTTCACTATTAGGCTTGCTGTTGACGCGACAGAAAAGTGGGACTCAGGACTTTTTGACCGCAGTAACGGCATTTGCCGATCAAGCCAAACATAAATCAAGCTTCTATGTACAACTTTTGCTCACTTTATTGAATGATCAGCTAGTTGACCTAGAAAAATTAGCCGCCATCCCCATCATCGGCAGTCAAATGGCCTCAGCGGTTGAACGTGTTCAGGATCAGGTTACCGAAACGGTGCCGACTCAAAGCAGTGTTGCTACGAATGGACCTGCACACTTATGGCAGTCCTTTATTATCAGCCGTTTATATCCTCTGCCTGCCGCTGACAAAGCGGCGGAGTTATTGACAAGGGAAGTGGATCTTTCTCAGTGTAATGTTAACAGTGCGATGATGTTCTTAGTGCAACAGCATAGCGATGAAGTACGCCCTTTTATCAGTCAACTAGCTAATACACCTGAACTGCTTGAATCTTTATGTGAGCAAAGTTCAGAACCAGTATTCAGCCAGATGTTGCAGGTTTTACAGCCTGATGATAGCGACTTTTTGCTGGCCTTTATGCTGGTGCTCAGTCATGTGCCAGTTGCCTACCGGCCTAATTTACATAAGCTTCGTCGTGTCTTATTGATTGAAGCGCTGGGTCTGAGCCATCCGATAGGTGAAGCCTTTTTTCGCCGGGTATTAGGTGAGTTGTTTCCACCCAGCTTATCGGCGCCACTTAAGCAGTACTTATTTAACAGTATTGAAACCTGGTCTGATGATGGAAAGATGGCTCATTTAACGATTTCAGGTTTTAAAGCGGCCATTGATCGTGATGATAAAGAAGTCACAGAAAAAAAATTAGCTCAGCCAAGGGCTAGTAAAACAGGCAAGCAGGAGGATACAAACAAGAGCCATACTCATCCTGCTGTTGTCAGCTCTTTCTTGCCTGCCAATTTAGAACAAGAGATCTACATTGATAATGCTGGCTTGATCTTGACTGCGGTTTTTTTACCCCACCTGTTCAGAACATTGGATATGCTCAGCACCGACAGCGAAGGCGTCACACGTTTACGTGATGATGAGACCTTATCGCGGGCCGTACACTTATTGCAGTACCTAGCCACTGGCTCAACTCAGGTCGCTGAGCCGGCATTAGTATTAAATAAAATATTATGTGGTGTTGAACCGGATGTGCCGGTTGCGTCAGGTATTGAGATTACTGGGCCGGAAGAAGCCATATGTCAGCAGTTGCTAAATGCCATGAAACAACAGTGGGGGAGTATCGAAAATACCTCAATTGAGGGATTGCAAGAAACTTTTTTACAAAGAGAAGGAAGACTCAGGCAGACAGATGATGGCTGGGCATTAACGGTACAGCGTAAAACGCTGGATGTATTAGTTGACCAAGTTTCTTGGCGAATCTCCATTATCAGTGAAGCCTGGATGGCAAAACGAATCCATGTGACTTGGTAATAGGACTCGTGCGCTATTTTATCAAGATAACCGAATAAGCGGTTTTTATTAACTAAGGTGTGACGAATGAAGAGTGAGGCAGCGCAATATCAGCAGGACGAACTGAGTTTTGCAAGGCAAAATTTACTGGTATTACACCGAGAGTTGGACTGGCTTGAAGCCGTGATCGCCCAGGTGATCTGCTCATATTTGAAACAGGAAGGCCATGAAAACCACTGGATGGATATTGTGGTACCGGATCATGCACCAGATGGTAGTGTTTATGGGGCCATGGTGAATCACTGGTCACTGGACTCTCATGATCGTATTGCCCTAGCCCTAGCCCTGGCCCCGCACCTTAGACCAGAACTACTGGATATATTTTTTGGGTTAAATGCACAGACTGATCGAGCTTTTAGTGAGTTTGGTGGTGTGTCTGACAAATCATTTAGTGGTTTTTTGCCCACAGGACAAACGCTGAATTTTATACTCAGTGCGAATGACATGGTCTGGCGTTTATCGACCATGTGTATATTGGATCCTAAGCATATCTTGATGGTCGAACAAGTATTGGCTCTACACAAAAACGATGACACCTTACCAGACTGGAGCGGGGTTTTGACGTTATCTGATCAGTGGTTACATTTTTTTATTAGCGGTGAGCAAGTAAAACCGGAGCTAAGTGCGTCATTTCCAGCTCAGCCGCTTTATACCGCATTAGACTGGCCGGACCTGGTACTGGACTATTCGGTAATGGCACAGATCGAAGAAATAAAAACCTGGTTAAATTATGGTGCTACCCTGATGGATGATTATGGCCTTGCGAAAAAAATTAAACCAGGCTATCGCACCTTATTCTATGGCCCTCCAGGCACGGGAAAAACCTTAACAGCCGCATTGTTAGCTAAGTCAACGGGTCGTGAGGTCTACCGGGTTGATTTATCCATGATAGTGTCAAAGTATATTGGTGAGACCGAGAAAAACCTAGCCAAAGTATTTGATGCCGCCAGCCATAAAGACTGGATATTATTTTTTGATGAAGCGGATGCTTTATTTGGTAAGCGTACCACGGCGAGCAGTTCAAATGATCGCAGCGCTAACCAGCAAACCGGTTATTTGTTGCAGCGTATTGAAGATTTCCCGGGGGTGGTGATCTTGGCCAGTAACTTAAAAAACAATATGGATAGCGCGTTTGCCCGGCGTTTTCAGTCAATGATACATTTTGATATGCCTTCTGCTGAGCAACGTTTGCAATTATGGCAGTCCGCTTTTGCTGGTAGTTGTGAGCTGCAAGAGGATGTTGATCTGGTTTATATCGCTGAGCAATATGAGTTAGCTGGTGGTGCCATCATTAATGTCTTACGCCATTGCGCGCTGGCGGCAGTTGCAAGAGACAGCAAAGTACCTTCGGAAGGTTTGCCCCGTGTGAGCCACGCCGATTTGCTTAATGGAATACGTCGGGAGTTTCGTAAAGATAATAAGATGGTACGGGTGGCGTAACAGTAATACACAGTATGTCTTACGTGGTATAGGTCGCAGTGAACGTGAGTCTATTGCGAGGATTTAATTCTCGGTATTCACTAAGAATTTAAAACAGATAACAAAACAATAGGGCGGTAGGAACATGGCAGAGCAGCAGCTATCACAGAGGCAAAAAATACAGTATGGGCCAATACAACGTCAGCACAATCGTGCATTGGGTCGGATTTTGCAGGATAACCGCCAATCCAAGCCCGTGCAACGTCGTGCTAATAAAAATGGTTTACCAGACCCCCTTAAAAGTGGCATGGAACACCTCAGCGGCATGAGTCTCGACCATGTAAAAGTACACTATAACTCGGCGAAACCCGCCGCCGTACAAGCTCATGCCTATGCCCAAGGCAGCGATATCCACCTAGCCGCGGGGAAAGAAAAACATTTGCCCCACGAACTGGGTCACGTAGTGCAACAAATGCAAGGACGAGTAAAAGCCAATACCAGCGTCGGCGGCATGGCAGTAAACGACAATCCTGCACTGGAGCGCGAAGCCGATAGGATAGGTGCTAAGGCCATGCAGATGGTAGTGAAACATGATACTGACTAATTGGCTTAGCAGTATTGCATCCAACGCTATTATTGACCAAGCCTACGCTTGGCTCAAGCATCGTCGTCGAGATCGGCAAGCGAATGATGATATATGGCATACGCGTTTTTATTGGCCACAGACCAAGAGGGAAGTACAAAGCGCCTTGCTCAATGGCACTTATCGTTTTTCGCCTTGTCGTGCTGTGTCGACCAATGCGGGGTCTGTCGGCGTATGGTGTGCGCAAGATGCACTCGTGCTCAAAGCCATCGCTCTGGTGTTAACCGAGCAACTCACGCCTAAGCTTAGCCCACATTGTTATCACTTAGCGGGGAAAGGGCTAAAAGCATGCGTGAGACAGATCAAAAAAGAGGCCGGCCATTATCATTATGTGTGCCGCAGTGATGTGAACTCTTACTATGCAACCATCAACCACGACATTCTCATGGCACAGCTTAAAGAATTAATACCCGATACCGCGCTGCTTGAATTGATCAGACAGCCACTCGCGCGGCTGGACGATGTTAATGGCGACCTTTATAGCGTGACCACGGGCATCAACAAAGGCAGCCCATTGTCGCCCTTACTCGGTGCTGTGTATCTACTGCAAATGGACAAGCGTCTTGGCGATTACTGCGCAAAGCACGCTCTTAAGTATTATAGATACATGGATGATTGGATTATTTTATGCAAAACCAGACATCAGCTAAGAACCGCCGTAAAGCTGATGAACCAATCCTTGAATGATGCAAAACAAACCAAGCATCCCTTCAAAACCTATATAGGCAAAATAAAGAAAACTGGTTTTGATTTTTTAGGCTATAGAATTGGCCAACAGAAAAAGAATTTAACCCTAGCGTGGAAAACGTGGGCGAGGCATCTCACTAAACTTCAGCAGCTTTATGAGCAAGGTGCACCTAAAACGCGCATTGCTGACTACGTGACGCGTTGGTTAACCTGGGTACGCAGCGGGGTGGAAATCGATTTGATTAAGGTCATCCGAGAGGGCATGGCCAGTGACATGGCAAAGGGAATAAATGGGACAAAGTGGCTGGCTGAGATTTATGGTCGGGCGCTGGGTGAGGTTGAGTTAATTTAACTCTGCCCCGTTTTATTCTGATTTGTCCTAAGCCTACTATTGCTACGCATCTTTTAGAGCGCGGGAAAGATCTTAAATATATACGAACATTGTTGGGGTATTCGAGCTCCAAGACAACAAAAATATATACACATACAGTCCTGAACAATACTAGAAACTACGAAATGCTTTGCAGGAATTCGATTTGCCTTGGATAGCATCAATGAATTAAAAAAGCGGATTTATAAGAAGTGGCTCTTTAACAACCTACGAGGGCGTTAAAAGACCAGTTTTGATAAAAAGATAGTGTTAATAAAGTCCACTATGTACTTTCCGAGCATGTTATAGGCAACTGAAAAAGCCTATAACATCCACCAAAAAATTAAAAAGGATTGAGGTATGTATGCACAAGTAGAGAAGCTTAAAGAGAATAAGAGTAGAGCGGTTGCTAATGCAGTTGGCCATTCAAAAAAAAACTTTTTCTTAGATAATCGAGACACGGATTCGGCTTTAGGTTTTGCAAGATTTTCTAATGAAAACATTGTGAACCACAATATTTTGCAAAGAAAGGTGATAAATGATTCAAATGGAACAAAACTTAAGAGTCTTAATTACAAGAATTTTTTTGAAGAAATTTCGGAATATGAAGATGTTAAATTTTATCAACAGAAAATAAAGGAAATTCCTGATAGACTTAATGGCATAAAAATACTGATAGAGGCAATTGAAAAAGTAAATATAGAATATGGAAAAGATGAGTTGTATTTGATTTCAACAAAATCCGAAATCGAAAAATTCAACGAGGAAATTGCGAGATGCGTTACAAATTGGATTAGTGATAATAGATTTAAACAAACTTATCCAAGAAAAATAGGAGAGTTTATAACTTGGGAAGCAGAACCCTTTAAGGATGGGGTGACAAAGATTTATGAAATACTCAGCAATAGAATTAATATTGCTCGATCAGTAATGATGAGTGAGCGAGTGGGCCTGGACAAAACTGTCGATAACCGTCTAATATCTTACAAAAAAGAGTACAAACAAAAAAAATCGTTACTTACTAATGAAAATGAAATAACAGGAAAAACAAAGGTAGCTTATGAAATGAGAGATGAATACGCTGCGATGTATAAAGCTAACTTAGAACAAGTACAACAAATGAAATTTGGTAAAGAAGAAACTGTAGCATTGCTGCAGGTACTGGTAAGTTCTGGTACTAAAAATGATTACATAGGAGGGCATGCAGCATTGCAGTTGGTAGGTGTCGAGAAAGAAAATGACTATCATCCAACAGGTGGGTGGCAGGATGCCGCACAGAAAAAGGGCATATGGATGATGTTTTTTCATAGTGGACCAATTGAAAAGAGTACCTTGGACAATCGAGAAAATGCGAAAAATGCAATTATGCATGACAAGGAATTACAGGAACGATTAAACAAAGAAGGTATAAATCAAGAATCGGCTTTGAAATACATTGCCTATCGACCTGAAGGCGGAGGTGTTGATTTAGGGTTGGAACAACTTTCTGGGAATGCAGGTATGAAAATAGAAATATACAAGGCAGGAAGGATGAATGAACATTATATGACTTTCCAAAACATTATGAGTGACAAAGTGAATGAGTCTGAACGCGCCAAAGAAAGTGATAAAAAAAGTGCGCTGAGATACAGCGGAGCATACGAGCCAATCGTAACTTACATGTTAACTGAGAAAATGGTTAAAGACATTACAGCCGCAGTTCTTAATTCTAATGAATTGTCTGAAATTAAAAATGGACAGTATATGACGGTTCCTGGAAGAGATAATGTTGATAACTGTTCAACATTTGTTCAGCGATTAGTTCGTACTCTTGGCTTTCCATCAGCTGCTGAATCATCCGGCCAGTCATATGAGAAAGAACATAAAAAAAATACATTGAAACCTGTGAATACTTCTGAACTGACCAACAAAAGCCCAGGTAAATACGCTTATGGCTTAAGAGACTTAAGCCTCTCGCAAAAATTATTTCAGGTAGGACATCAAACACTGGAAGATATCTATCATGTTGTGAAATTAACATTACCGTAGCATGGATAGATTAATACGTGTAATTTTAACAAGTAAAATGAAAACTATAACAAGAAACAAATATTACGGGGACACCCACACTAAGAAGCCAGTCCCCATGCGGGGTTTGGCTTTTTTTCTTTTCTACTTCAGGCCAGAAACGCGGATAACAACCAGTTACAGATATTACGGGGACACCCACACTAAGAAGCCAGTCCCCATGCGGGGTTTGGCTTTTTTTCTTTTCTACTTCAGGCCAGAAACGCGGATAACAACCAGTTATAAATAATTTAATTGGTCAAGGTGAAAGCTTGACGGTTAAAAAATATACTGTGTATTTAACCAGTATTGTTTCTCATAGAAGAGAGGACTGTCATGCCAAGAGCCAGAAATCAGGAAATTAATGTAGAAGATACACCATACTATCATTGTACTATTACGGGGACACCCACACTAAGTGTACTATTACGGGGACACCCACACTAAGAAGCCAGTCCCCATGCGGGGTTTGGCTTTTTTTCTTTTCTACTTCAGGCCAGAAACGCGGATAACAACCTGTTATCAATAATTTTATTACCAGGACACCCACTCTAGAAAGTGCAGACCTCATGCGGGGTTTGGCTTTTTTTTCTTTTCTGCTTCATGCATTACTACCAGGACATATATGGACGCTCCGGTGCCGTCAAGGCCGCACTTAGCCGAATCAACAGAGACTTTACCGGGACACCCACACCAATAGTAGCATGACACCCACACTAACAAGCCAGGCCTCATGCGGAGTTTGGCTTTTTTTTCTTTTCTACTTCAGGCCAGAAACTATTACCAGGACACCGACACTAAGAAGCCAGTCCCCATGCGGGGTTTGGCTTTTTTTCTTTTCTACTTCAGGCCAGAAACGCGGAGAACAACCAGTTATCAATAATTAAATTGGTGAAGGTGAAAGCTTGACGGTTAAAAAATATACTGTATATTTAACCAGTATTGTTTCTCATGGAAGAGAGGTCTGTCATGCCAAGAGCCAGAAATCAGCAAATTAGTGTAGAAGATACACCATACTATCATTGCATCTCTAGGTGTGTTCGTAGGGCGTTTTTGTGTGGTGAAGATCCTATCTCCGGTGAGAGCTTTGAGCACCGTCGTGGTTGGGTTGAAGAAAGGCTTTTATTTCTGGCCAGTATCTTTGCTGTTGATGTTTGTGCTTATGCCATAATGAGCAACCACCTTCATGTTGTGTTGCATGTGAACCTAGAAAAAGTGGCTAAGTGGTCGACTTTAGAGGTGTTACAAAGGTGGCACAAACTGCATAAGGGAACACTTTTTACTCAACAGTATGTCAGGGGCGAAGAGCAACCAGAATTTGCTTTGGCCTTGGTTGAAAAGTCTGTAGAAACCTTCAGAAATCGTTTGATGGATATTAGTTGGTTCATGAAGGAATTGAATGAACCTATTGCTCGCCAAGCCAACTTTGAGGATCGTTGTACAGGTCGATTCTGGGAAGGGCGCTTTAAATCTCAGGCGTTGCTTGATGAAGTGGCATTAGCGGCCTGTATGGCCTACGTTGACCTTAATCCGTTAAGAGCCAAAATCAGCCGAACACCCGAGACCTCCGAGTTCACCAGTGTTAAAAAACGAGTCGTCGCGGCAAGACATCAAAAACAACCGAAATCGCTTTATCCTTTTGTCGGTAATCCGAGAAAAAATATCCCCGAAGGACTGCCTTTTAAATTGACTGACTACCTTGAGTTGGTTGACATGACAGGGCGTATTATCCGTGAGGATAAGCGCGGCGCGATAGACGCGTCACTGTTGCCAATTCTGCAACGGCTTAATATTTCGTCAGATAACTGGCTTTGCATTACCACGGAATTTGGCGGTCGAACAGGCAATGTGGTTGGCAATGAACAGTCGATTGATCGCTATTGTAAGTCAAGCCACAGGCGCCGTAAACCACCGTTGCAAAGCGCCAAACTGCTTGCCTAACGCCAAAAAACGCCGTTAATACTTTAAATGGAAGGAATTTACCGATATTTAATATTTATTAGGCCACCCACCTTTAGACGCCGGGGCGAGTCATACAGGCTTTTATGTTTTCCTAGCAACAAATATAATTTATCAAACAGTATAAATGCTTGGAGCAACCGAATGCGAAGAAAGCTTATTACCCCTGAAGGCCATCAAAAATTAAAAGACGAGATTGATTTTTTATGGCGTAAAGAACGTCCCGAAATTACTAAAATTGTGACATGGGCGGCAGGTTTAGGTGATCGATCGGAGAACGCGGATTATCAGTACAATAAGCGAAAACTCCGTGAAATTGATCGTAGAGTCCGGTTTCTCCGTAAGTTTTTAGACGGCATTGAGATCGTTGAATATCACCCACAACAGGAAGGAAAAGTGTTCTTTGGTGCTTGGGTGACTCTTGAAGATGACGATGAAAAGACGCTTAAATTTAGAATTGTGGGATCAGAAGAGATATACGGTAGAGATGACTATATTTCTATAGACTCTCCAATGGCAAGGGCGTGTCTAGGGAGACAAGTTGATGATGACGTGGTAGTGCGAACTCCGATCGGGAAGAAAACTTGGTATATTCTCGATATTAAATATCAATTAAATGATGAAAAAGAAATATGAGATTGAATTGCTAAGAGGAGCAGTGTGAACTGTAGAGTGCACAATTTTTTGAACAGGTGCCTTTTCTGGTAAGGCCATGACAAGTCTTCTCTAATCAAAAGATAGTTGATCTATACGGTAAAAAGCAATTACGAGAGATAGACCGTCGAGTGCGTTATTTGGAAAAACGCTTGGAGATTTGTACCGTTGTGGATCGTTTGCCAGCCGATCAATCAAGGGTTTTCTTCGGTGCGTGGGTCACGCTGGAGGATGAGAGTGGTGAGCAACGAACGCATCGCCTTGTCGGGCCTGATGAGCTGGATCACAACCCCGCCTACATCAGTATTGATTCCCCAGTAGCAAAAGCTTTACTGAAAAAACAGGAAGGGGATGAGGTGATGATTCGTCTAGCAACCGGCGAGAAAACCTATTACATCGAAGCGATAGAGTATCGCCCCATCTCTTTATAGTGGTTATTTTCTATTGATAAGGTAAGCCGACCTTTGGTTTAATCGGGCGTCTCTCCCTGTTCTACATCTCTCTTGAGAGAGCGTCCTCTGGGCTCATTGGCTTCATGAAGGACAACCTCTGAGTGCAGAAACTGAGCCGCCGCGGCAGAGTCCTGCACTTTGACAGAACTGCGCTCTAGCATTTGGGCTTCAAATTCGTTTAAGACGCTGTCTCTTATACCCGCTTCGCGCCATTGAAACAGCGGTCGACATCCTTTAGAAATGTCTCGGGCTAGCGCCAAGGCATCCAGTAAGGCCTGGTTTGCCCCTTGCCCTTTAAAAGGGCTCATTGGGTGAGCCGCATCACCGATAAGGGTGATGTGTGCGCCTTTTGCTAATAATTCTGGTTGTAGGAGTGCTCGATCGTAAACGGGGTAGCCGGATATCAAGCTCTCCTTGGTGGCCGCTACAATTTGCGGCACAGGCGTATGCCATTGAGTACGACGACAGGCTTCTGTTTTCAGGGCATGAGCACCTTGCTCGCTTAAGGCTTTTGCCTCGTTTTCAGGCATAGGAAAGCTAAGTTGCCACATCACTGTGTTTGCGTCATACGGCATGATATAGATTCGTTCATGACCGTTGGCTGTTTGGAAGACCGTGGCGGAATCCAGCAAATCGCTTTTTACTTCCTTTAGATCTGCTAGCGGACAAATTCCTAAAATGACAATGCAGCCTAGATAGCGTAACGGCGTGATATTGTCTCCGATCAATTGTTGCCGAACGACGCTACGAATGCCATCGGCTCCCACAACAAGGTCAGCCTTGGCGTATTGTGTCTCGCTTTGTGTTTGACCATTTACTTGATATTTTACTAAAAAGGTTAAATCAACCCCGTCGCCGTCGGCATGCTTGTGTTCACTGTAGGCGATTAGTTGATGGCCCCATCGTACGTTGTTTCCTCCCACAAGTTGTTGTAGTAACGCTAAGCGCAATGATTGTCGAGCGATATGGATATTCGTACGCTTTGGGGCGTTTTTGTTGCCTGAGTGTTGCCACTTTCTCATGCCCCATTCTCCGACCACTTTGCCTTCTGTGGTATGGACAAGGTGTCTCGTTGAAATGACACCTTCTTTTAATGAGACAATGCCTAAGCCTTCGATGGCTTTACTGGCCTGTTGCAAGGTAAGGCCATAACCTTGAGACCGTTCGTCAAAACGGCTATCGCGCTCATAAAGGGTAAAAGGAATACCGCGATGCAAACAGGCGACAGCAAGGGCTACACCGCCTATGCCACCACCAATAATGGCCACATGAGGGTAGTTTTCAGTATCTGCCTGTGGGGCCTTGGGGGATGGTACCAAACCGGAGCCAGCACAATGAAGGCACATTTCCAAATGGCCTTTAGGGCGAATCGGTGCAGGACCTTCTCCTTTTAACTGCTCAAACTCATTCAGTTCTTTTAAATATTGTAGCCGCACTTTTTTGCGTAATCTTCTGCTTCGCTTGCCTTGGCCATGACATTTGGGGCAAACCGTCCAGCTGCTTTCTTCGTTTTCCAATGTATTCACGTCTTGTTACCTAGAGCATTCGGATACGGAGGGCGAGCCCTTCTGTGATATCAAATTTTTCCGTTGATGTGGGGTGGTTGCTATGGAGCAAATAGTAGCTGATTTATGAAGGGGGACCTAATGATTTCATTGCACAAACCAAAATGTCAAAAAAGTAGCTTGAGTGGCTTTATCCAGGTTTCCTAGTATGGTCTTTTTAGAATGTATCAATGACCAAGAAGCGTTTCATGTCATTCGTTAATGATTTTAACGTTAGTCATAAGTTGATAGCCCTTATTGCGAAAACTGCGAATCGGGTTTTTGTTGTCTGTTTTTAATTTATTTCTTAAACGAGATAATAGTGCCTCTGTACGATTTTTATCATATGTGACAGGGTTTTCATTGAGAGCCTGAGATATCAACTCGTGTGAGACAATTTTGCCAGCGTTTTGGACAAAAAGCTGAATAATAATATTTTCTTTTTCCGTTATATCCAGCTCGTGCCCATCCGGCCTTCGAAGGATTCGTTGCTGGGGAAAATGCAACCATGTGTTTTCGTCAGGTGAAATGCTATGAATAGTGGTTCTTCGTAATAAGGCTCGAATAGTGGCAAGTAATTCACGATAATCAAAGGGTTTAGCAATGTAAGCGTCAGCTTTTTCTAGGCCAGAAACTTTGTCGTTAATGGAATTGCGGGCGGTGACGAAGATAATACATAGGTTCTTTGTTTCAGGGTCATTTCTTAGCTTATTCGCAATGAATAAGCCATCCTCTCCAGGGAGATTCCAATCGAGTAACACTAAGTCGGGGCGTTGAATGCTCATTAATGTCAGCAGCTCTTCATAAGAGCTAGCACCATGAGCATCGTGCCCGTCATTTTTTAACCACAATAAACCGTTATTTAGCAAAATGGGATTATCTTCAACAAAATAAATTCGTGCCATATTTTTAATCTTTTTCAGTAAAAGGAAACCACACGTTAAATGTGACTTTCCAAATAGGTGCTTCTTCTATCACTCGACATTGAATGTATCCTGAGTGAGCTTCAACAATGGACTTAACCAAGTATAATCCTAAACCAAAACCTTGTATATTTGGCTTATCTAATTGACGGTAGTATTTATCAAACCATACGTCTGGGTCTGGTTTATGTGAACATTGATAATCGTTAGTTATTGAAATTAGTACACCTTCTCTGCCGTTTTCATAAGTCTTAGTACTGCTTATTGAAATCGATGAGTCCGCCGCTCTGTATTTTAATGCATTGATTATTAGGTTGTTTAATACCAAGTGAAACAAGAAAGCATCAACCTTTAATGTGATGTTGCTGGTTGTGTTGATTATGTATTGTTTGGCATTAGCAGGTGAATGATTGATGATATTTTTAATGATGTCATTAATATTGGTTTCATTACAGTTAGACAACCGGTTATCAAAATCCATATACTCAGAAATAAGAGTATTGTTGATCAATGCATTGAGTTCTGAAATTGCTGTTTGGATTCGAGTGTGACGCTCTGCAAGTTTAGGGCTAATGTCAATTTTTTCGATGGGTAACGTTTGTATGATACTGTCAATAACAGCCAGTGGCGTTTTTAACTCATGGGTAACGAGTGTCATAAAATGTGACTGATTGATTCGTCTAGTTTTTTCTAGCTCGGCTTCTTTTTCAGCGAAATGTATTTGTTCTTTTAGTTTTCTCTTTGCAACGTTCTCTGCTCTTTTGTTTTGATATAAGCCTTGATATATCATGAAAATAAAAATAAAAGACGTTATTTCTGGCATATCAAGAAATATCGCGGGGGTTGATAAATGATAGGTTGCAGCGAAAATGGCGCAGATATTGAGCATGAAGAAAACAACATAACCTACAAAAAGCGAGCGACTTCCTGCAATACCATTTTTTACCCCCTTCCATATAATAAAACATAATACAGGGAAGGTTATATAAGATATTTGATACATGAAAGGTGCAAATAAAAGATATGATTTTCCTATAAATAAACTTATAAAAGAGACTAGGTTAAATACCAAATTAAATTGCAAAAACCAATGTATGTATTTGGATTTCTGGCTTGTTTGGAAAAAGGACATAAAAAACAAAATAATCCCAGAGAGCATTACACAGACACTGGTTGGCCCAAGTAAATGAACCAACATGGGGTGGTCAGGGAAAATATATTGCGCCGCGATACTGCTCTTAACGAGCGTAAGGGTAATGCAGCCAAGGAGAGGAATACAACTTAACGCATAGGCTTTTTTTTGGGTCAGGCGAGTCATGATCAAAGCATAGAAGCAAAGCATGAGCCACCCACCGATCGCCGTAGCAGATATTATTTGTTTCCTGGTACTTGTAAATATGGCCTCAGCTGGTGTTTGTAAAGTAAGCCGCAAAGTAGTGGAGCTGTTGGTTTGTAGACGGATATAAAATGTATGGGGCTGGGTGTTTGCTAGGGTAATGGGAAGGGAAAACGGTACCTTTACGGACTGCATAAATCTGGATTCTGATGATGAGAGCGTTGCAGAATTATTTTGTCGGTCAGTAGGCAGTAAATCGCCCACTTCGCTCTGTGAGTAATTTTGATGGCCCAAAGGTGTATATAATTTAACACTGTCTAAATATGTCGGATTAATGATTAATAACCAATCTTTAGCGGCACCTTGACCGCGCTGTAAAGTAACGCGAAACCAGTATGCATTATTAGAAAAACCTGCCGCAAAGGGAAAGGTAACCGATGTAAAGTCGCCTTCTTTTTTCAGTATATCTTTAAGGGTTAGTTGCCCTGTTTTATCGGTAAGGTATTGGATATTTTGCGTTAGATGCAGGGTGTTGATTCCCGCTTGAATGGGAATGCTCTGAGCATTGGCATTCCAAGAAATAATGAGAGTGAAAAGAACGGTAATGAATCGATAAAACGTATACATTAATTGACTAAAGACTTCTGAATGATTGAGCAATTTAGTTTCAGCTAGCTAAAAAGTCATCCTTTACTGATTGTCCATGCTGCCCGTCAGTTTAATTCAAGTATCACACAATGAGTCCATTTTTTCTATTAGCGTTGCTTAATACTTAGGGACTAAGTCGGAATGCTGTGTTCTATAAAGTTTAAACTTTTGAAGAAGAGCTTAATCAGCAGAATAAAATGAGTATCAAGGCATAACCCCCTATACCCAACGGAATGGGTAACATCTTGTTGAACAGAGTCTTACTCTCTTAATTTCTATTCTTCTTGCATTGTTCCTTGCTTACTCTGCTTTAGGCTCCGACTCAGAACATCGTAACAGGGGGAGAGGAGTATGTTAATAGCATGTAAGAAAAAGTTTCGTTTTGTCAGCTTTCGTCAGCTTTAACCTTTTTTTATTTAGTAAGATGCCATTGCTAATGACTAAAGGTAAACAAGTTACATAACCGCCGTCTGGTGGGGAACGCTTGGGTTAGCGCGCTAATAGGCTTCAGTACCGTGTCAATAAGCCTGCATTCCAGAGACAAAATTCAATACAGCGGAGAGTTGAATGGGTATTCAAAAATACGAGGTGGTCACACTGTCTGGTCAAACCAGACGATGTGTCGTTGGTGTCCTGATTTATTTTATGACCGTGCAGCCCGTGTTGGCGGCAGCGACCTTACCGACTGGCGGGTCGGTTGCCGCCGGCCAGGTTTCCATGGGGACCTCGGGGAATACCACCACTGTCACCCAGCGTTCGGATAAAGCCATTGTAAACTGGCAAAGTTTTTCGGTTGGCAAAGGCGCATCCGTCCACTTTATTCAGCCGGATAGCAGATCAGCGATTTTGAACCGAGTCACAGGGGCCACCACATCGACTATCGCCGGTTCAATTCATGCCAATGGTCAGGTTTATCTGATCAACCCCAATGGCATTGCCATTACCTCAACTGGGTCAGTCAAAGTCGGTGGCGGCTTTGTGGCATCCACACTGAATATCGCTGATAAAGACTTTTTGAAGGGGCACTTTCTTTTCAAAGGCACGGGCGCGTCGGCGGGGGTTAGTAATGCGGGCATTATCACCGTGGGTCGAGGGGGCTATGCCGCCCTGATTGGCGGTCGGGTGACCAACAGCGGGTTGATAGCGGCCCCTTTGGGTCGGATCGGCGTAGGCGCCGGTGAGGAAGCCACGCTTAACTTGTCTGGCGATGGTTTTTTGCAGGTAGCACTGCCGAGCAAAACGGATGCTAACGGCCAAGACGCGCTGATCGATAACTCGGGGACCCTCTCTGCTAATGGTGGGACGGTATTGATCTCAGTGGCCAGCGCCCGTAATGCGGCCCGTCATGTGGTCAACTTATCCGGTGTTGTCGAAGCCAATAGTGTCTCAGGCCACGATGGTCGCATCCTCATCGGTGGCGGGCAAGGCGGCAACGTCACTGTCTCGGGTCAGGTGACAGCCACGTCTGCTACTGGAAAAGGCGGCCAAATTAGCGTCACCGGTCAACACATTGCCTTGAACGGCGCGACGATCGATGCGTCCGGTGCTACTGGTGGCGGTTCGGTTAAGATTGGCGGTGATTACCAAGGCAAAGGCAACACCCAACGGGCGAAGACCACGGCCGTGGATGCAACCAGTGTGATCCGTGCTGACGCCAGCCAAAGCGGTAAAGGCGGCAAGGTGGTGGTTTGGTCGAATGATTTGACCACCTTTGATGGCTTGATCAGCGCCCGCGGCGCAGGTGCAGGCAAGGGGGGGAATGCAGAAGTCTCGGGCAAGGCGACCCTGGCCTACAATGGCTTTACTGATTTAAGCGGCCCGGGTGGGTTTGGTACCCTGTTACTGGACCCTTATAACATCACCATTTCTAGTGGCACGGCGTCAAATTCCAACGGCACCAGCGCCACTGGCGATGACAGTGTGATCAATGTCACCACCTTACAAACCGCCCTGGGCAGTGCCAATGTGTTGATCACCACTGGCAGAGCTGGTTCTGCGGGTTCACAAGCTGGCGATATCACGGTGGTCAACAATGTGACTTGGAACAGCGGCTCGACCCTGGAATTGTCGGCCTATCACAATATTCATGTCAATGCGGCCCTTACTGGCGGGACTGGGTCTAAAATCGTGCTGCGTTCGGATAATTCGGGCACTGGCACCGGCACGGTGACGTTTGCCTCAAACGCTAAAGCCACGGCACCGGGTGGAGTGGCCATTTATTACAACCCAAGCAGCTACACCTCTGCCACAGATTATTCCGGCAATATGGGCTCGGATACCACGGCCACTGCGTATATGTTGGTTAATACATTGGCGAATCTTCAGGCCATTAACACCAACCTTGCAGGCACTTATGCCCTGAGCAAAGACATTGATGCCAGTGCGACATCGAGTTGGAACAGCGGTGCAGGTTTTGCGCCGTTGGGTAAACAGTTTAACGCATTCACTGGCACCTTTGATGGCCAAAGCCATGTGATTTCTAACCTCACCATTCATCGACCTTCAACAGATTCTGTTGGCCTATTCGGTGATATGGGTCGAGGTGGGGCAATCCGCAATGTGGGCCTTGAGGGGGGGAGTATATCAGGACAATCTAGTGTTGGTAGCCTCGTAGGATACGCCGACGATGGCAGTTCCATCAAAAATGCCTATGCCACCGGGGCGGTGACGGGGAGCAGCTATGGTGTTGGTGGCCTTGTGGGGGGGAATGATGGCACGATTAGCAATGCCTATGCGACGGGGGTGGTGACGGGAACGGGAGTTAATAGTCAGGTTGGTGGCCTTGTGGGGGACAACGACGGCAAAATCAGCAATGCCTATGCCACCGGGGCAGTGAAGGGAAGCGGGGAAAAGTATAGCTCCGTCGGTGGCCTCGTGGGGGAGAACTTTGGCACCATCAGCAATGCCTATGCCACCGGGGCAGTGACGGAAACGGGAACTAATGGCTACGTCGGTGGCCTCGCGGGGTACAATTCTGCCAACATCAGCAATGCCTATGCGACGGGGTTTATAAAGGCAAGCGGAGACAATGTCGGTGGCCTTGTGGGGTACAACTATAACAGTTCTGCTACCATCACCTCATCCTATTGGGATACCGATACCACTGGCAAAACCAGTTCGGCGGGCGGTACTGGCCTGACTACAGCGCAAATGCGTGATAGTGCCAATCATAGCTCAAACTATTCCAACTGGAACTTTACGACTACCTGGTATCAAGCGGCGGATATGCGACCTATTTTGCGTTCGGAAGCGGCCAGCCCTAATGCAGAGGGTGTTATCACGGTCTCCAACCTACACCAGCTGGCATTAACCAACGCCAATCTTTCCGGCAACTATATCCTGACAGGTAATATTGACGCCAGTGCAACCCAAAGCACCGCTAGCTCTTCCGGTATCTGGGGCAGTGATGGCTTCGTGCCGTTGGGCAACGGTTCGACCAAATTCACTGGCACCTTTGATGGCCAAAGCCATGTGATATCTAACCTTACCATTTATCGACCTTCAACGAGTGATGTTGGTCTATTCGGTATTGTGGGAACCGGCGGGACAATCCGCAATGTGGGCCTTGAAGGCGGCAGCATATCAGGTCGGAATAGTGTTGGTGGCCTCGTGGGGTGGAGTGCAGGCACCATCAGCAATGCCTATGCGACCGGGGTAGTGACGGGAACGGGAACTAATGGTTTCGTCGGTGGCCTCGTGGGGGACAATGACGGCGCCATCATCAATGCCTATGCGACGGGAGCTGTGACGGGGAGCGATTATGTCGGTGGCCTCGTGGGGGTGAACTTTGGCACCATCAGCAATGCCTATGCCACCGGGGCGGTGAAGGGAAATGGTACCTCCGTCGGTGGCCTCGCGGGGTACAATGACGGCAAAATCAGCAATGCCTATGCCACCGGGGCAGTGTCGGGAAATAGCATCGTCGGTGGGCTCGCCGGGTACAATAGCGGTGCCATCATCAGTGCCTATGCCACCGGGGCAGTGACGGGAAATAGCAACGTCGGTGGCCTTGTGGGGGGGAACTATAGCAATGCGACCATCACTTCATCCTTTTGGGATATGGGTACCACTGGCAAAACGAATGCTGTTGGCAACGTTTCGTCTGTGGTGGGCGCCACAGGTCTAACCACGGACAAAGCCCGAAATAGTAGCAATTATACCGGTTGGAACTTTACGAATACCTGGTATCAAACGGCGGATATGCGACCTATTTTGCGTTCGGAAGCGGCCAGCCCCAATGCAGAGGGGGTTATCGCGGTTTCCAACCTACATCAACTGGCGTTAATCAACACCAATCTTTCAGGCAACTATACCCTGACGGGTAATATCGACGCCAGTGCAACCAGCAGCACTGACTCTTCCGGTATTTGGGGCAGTGGCGGTTTTGTACCGTTGGGGGAAGTTCCTGCTTCTTCGGATTACAATTCTGCCATTATGTTTATGGGCACCTTTGATGGTCAGAGCCATGTTATTTCTAACCTTACTATTAATCGACCTTCAACGGGTGGTGTTGGTCTGTTCGGTGGTGTGGGATTAGATGGGACAGTCCGAAATGTGGGTCTTGAGGACGGCAGCATATCAGGCCAACAGTATGTCGGTGGCCTCGTGGGGGGGAATGCTGGCACCGTCAGCAATGCCTATGTGACTGGGTCTGTGACGGGAACGGGAACGGGAACTAATTACTACTACGTCGGCGGCCTCGTGGGGGGAAATGTAGGCACCCTCAGCAATGCCTATTCGACGGCGACAGTGACGGGAACTAATGACTTCGTTGGTGGTCTCGTGGGGGGGAATCAAGGCACCATCAGCAATGCCTATGCGGCTGGTGCAGTGACGGGAAGTAATGACTACGTCGGTGGCCTCGCGGGGGTGAATGCTGGCACCATCAACAATGCCTATGCGACAGGGGCAGTGACAGGAAGTAGCTACGTCGGTGGCCTTGTGGGAGGGAATGGTGGTTCTATCAGCAACGCCTATGCAACTGGGGGGGTGACGGGAAAGAAAGGTAGCAAAGGATATAGCGTTGGCGGCCTTCTGGGAGGTAACTACCACGGCGGCACGGTCAACCATTCCTATTGGAATACCGAGACCGCAGATCAATCCATGGGTATTGGCAGCAACACCAACTCATCGTTAACGACGGTGACAGGTCTGACCACGGCGGAAATGAAGGATTCCAGTAATTTTACGGGGTTTGATTGGACCATATGGGCTCCGGCTGATGCGAGTCATCGACCCGAACTTTATGGCGTCTCCGGTGTGGTCGGATATGTAGGAAGCATGGTCTATGGCGCGTCATCCCCAACCATAACCACTTATGGTGCGGGAGTATGGAACACAATAAGTGGCACGCCTGTTATCTCCGGTAGCCCTTCCGCGACCAGCAATGTTGGCACCTATACGGGCAATGTGGGTGGGGTGAGCGGAACTTTCATGGGGGGCGGTGCAACCCGGTTTGTCAGCTTTACAAATGTGACCCCAGCGGACCTCACGGTCACGGCTAACAATGTCAGCATGGTGTATGGCGACAATGTGCCGACGTTAGGCTATAAGGTATCGGGTTGGAAGAACGGTCAGGGCAATAGTCTGTTGTCGGGTGTGACGGTGGCGACCAATGCCACTCACACATCGAACGTCGGCACGGATTATACGACCACGGCCAGCGACGGGGCTTTGAGTGGCGCTGCGAAAGGCAATTACAACGTGCACTATGTGACTGGGAAATTTGAAGTCACGCCGGCCGACCTCACGGTCACGGCTAACAATGGCAATATGGTGTATGGCGACACGGTGCCGACGTTAGGCTATAAGGTTTCGGGTTGGAAGAACGGTCAGGGCAATAGCCTGTTGTCGGATGTGACGGTGGCGACCAATGCAACTGGCACATCGAATGTGGGCACGGGTTACACAACCATGGCCAGCGACGGGGCTTTGAGTGGCGCTGCGAATGGCAATTACACCTTTCACTATGTGAACGGGGCATTTGCGGTGACCCCAGCCGACCTCACGGTGACCGCCGCAGGGCATCAGAACTATGGTTCGAGTCCGACTTATGAGTTTAAAGCATCGGGTTGGAAGAACGGCCAGAGTGACAGTAACCTGACGGACCTGAGTTATACCACCACGGCGACCGCAACATCGAACGTCGGCACGGATTACACGGCGAGTGCGAGTGATGGCGCTTTGACGGGTGCCGCGCATGGCAATTACACCTTGCACTATGTGACTGGGAAGTTTGAAGTGACCCCAGCCGACCTCACGGTCACGGCTAATAATGCGAGCAAAATTTACGATGGTTTGGCGTATAGCGGTGGCAATGGCGTGACCTACCAAGGCTTTGTGAACAATGAAACTCGTTCGGCACTGAGTGGGAAACTGGTCTATGGTGGCAGCTCGCAAGGGGCTATCAATGTGGGCAATTATACCATCGACGTGTCGGGTCTGACGTCGAGTAATTATGCCATCACTTATGCGCCCGGTCAGTTGACCGTGGGTGTTGTACCTAGCGTCCAGCCGAATGCCAGTTTAAGTGTCAATCAGCCAATTTCTGTTCCCGTTGGTTATTGGCTTCCCAGCGTGGGGCGTCAGTCGGTGACTGATTATCCTAATGGGGCTTCCTCTACAGGTGCGAATACCAATGGACAAGGGGTTGTTATGAGCACACAAAACGTTCACCTGTCGGGTGCGGTGTGTTTTTCGGGCACTGATAATGCAATTTCTTGCAGCGCTAACTAAAGGTTGAGATGGATTTATGATGGTATCGAACAAACTGACTCCCACGCTTTCGGCACTGGTTATGGCGGGATTGGCCTTGGTTATTCCTGTGACGGTTTTTGCAGAGACGGCCAGCCAAGTAACGCAGCCAAGCTATGCCCCGCCGGTGACCAGCCCGGCACAAGGTAGCCTGAATTTGCCCGCAACGTCTGGCCTCACGGCCCCAGCGGGGGCGGATAAGCTGTACGTCACCCCCTCAGGGTTGGTGGTCGAGGGGCAATTACCGGCGCTGCAAGCGGCGACGGCCAAAATAGCGGCGACTATCAAAGACAAACGAGTGAGCGGAGCGGAACTGTTTGCGGCGGCCCGGGCCTTGGAAACCGCCTACGTGCGAGCGGGCTATCTACTGGCTCGCGTCACCTTGCCACCGCAGACGCTTAAAAGCGGCATGCCGCTAAAATTGATTGTGACCCTGGGCTATGTGGAAAGCATTGATGCTTCCGCCTTTCAGGGGGCCACACGTCGTCGTATTGAAGCGGTGTTGCAGCCTCTGGTGGGCAATCATGCTCTTACCAAGGGCGAACTGGAACGGCGTTTGTTGCTGGCGGGCGATGTCCCAGGTGTGCTGCTGAAATCCACGCTGAAAGCGGGCAAGGCGCCAGGCTCCACGGTCATCGTGGTGGATGGACGTTACCAGCCCGTGGCACTCAGTGCCTCCTTTGATAACAGTCTTGGTGAGGGACTGGGGCATTACAGTGCCAGTATCGGAGCCAACTTTAACAATACTCTGGGGCTGGGTGACGTAGAGTATTTGCAATTAGGGGGCTATCCCGGGAGCAAAAACAGTGTGTTCACCAGCGACCCACGTAACCGCCAGATGGTGGCGGGATTTACCTTGCCTCTGTCCATCAATGGGTTGTGGCTGAACGTGGAAGGGGTGGACAGTCACACTCATCCCACCTCCGATCTCAGTTATACCGTGCTTGATCACTATCAACGTTTTTCCACCAAGGTGGGGTATAGCTGGATCCGCAGTCGTAATCTGAACACCAGCTCAGAGATTGGTTTGGGTATCGAAAACGAAACACAGATATTCGACACAGACGTGCGTCACACGAATTTGAGCAAAGACAAACTTCGTGTGCTGAGTGTGACCCAAAATGCCAACCTGTACACTCCCTGGGGTGGTTTTCTCTCGGGTAGCGCCACGGCGTCTTTTGGATTAGACGGTTTAGGCGCGCGCCATGGAACAACGACATTGCCCATGTCTCGCAGTGGTGCGACACCGGACTTCACTAAGCTGGAAATCAACAGCCACTATTCGCAAAGCTTTGCCCATAACCAAATACAATGGTCTGTGTTTGGCAAGGCGCAAACCTCTTTTGGTAATGTGATGGCCTCCTCTGAGGAGTTTGGCTTGGGGGGCTTTGATGGGCTATCCGCTTTTGAGGGGGGGGCATTAATGGGCGATTCGGGGGCCATGGTACGCAGTGAATTGTCCTTACCGCTTGTCCTGCCAAGCATTCTGTCTCATTCAAGGTTCGGCACGGCTGTGGCCCCTTATGTTTTTGGCGCGACGGGGGTGACCTCGTTGGAACACGCGACGGCCGTGGAGCATTCTACCACCTATGCCAACGCGTTTGGGATAGGCCTGCGCTTTGGGGTGTCTCAAATAGGCTCTTCAAATGGCACAACCTTAACGATGGAATACGCCCATGGGCATCAAAACCATGGCCCATCGGAAAATCGCTTCAACCTACGCTGGCTGGCCCAGTTCTGACGCCTTTATGCAAAGCAAAGC
Organism: Marinomonas sp. 63XJN7_7_ISO-PGPR-S23-202; assembly: GCF_056173505.1. NCBI lineage: Bacteria > Pseudomonadati > Pseudomonadota > Gammaproteobacteria > Oceanospirillales > Oceanospirillaceae > Marinomonas > Marinomonas sp. 63XJN7_7_ISO-PGPR-S23-202. Next base: position 861,300 of record NZ_CM149677.1, read on the forward strand.
AATCGCCCACTGCCGTGATGGCAGTAGGGCGAGATTTTTTAACCCGTTAGAGAGTGAAAATAGAGTGATGATAAACGTTCGTTTTAGTGTGTTTCATACGGCGCTGGCTTTGTGCGCCGCGACCTTGGTGGTTGCTTCACCGCTTGTGTTGGCGGCAACATCTGCCACCCCTACCCCAGTATCAACTGAGCCAGCGGATACGACCGCCACCTATGGAAATTGGGTATTGCATTGTGTGCGACTGCCTTCGTCTGTACAGGGTAAAAACAATAAGGCTGGTGAGGATAGCTGTGAAATCGTGCAATCAGCGCAAGTACAAGGGCAGCCACGTCCATTAATGCAAATGGCCATTGGGCGTTTGCCTGGTCAAAAAGCGTACCGGGTGACGACGGTGCTGCCGACCAATGTGTCTATTCCTGGTCGTGTTCATGTATCGATAGACGGTAAAGCCAATGGTAAAGAAAAGGCGGGGTTCGACCTTGCTCTTACTCGCTGTCTACCTGGGGGGTGTGTGGCTATGACAACATTGGACAACAACATGCGTAAGAAGATGAGTGCAGGGAAGACAGGACAGCTTCGCTTTATTAGCGCCGATGGGCAAAAGATTGGCATTCCAGTCTCTTGGATGGGCTTTTCTCAAGCCATGAAAGCGTTAGAGAAAAAGGACTAATAGGAAGCTCGGGGCGAAGCTTTCCCCAGAGGTTGATAGAGTAAGCGCTTTTAGACAATCAAGTTTGATGTTATTGCTCATAAAATAGACGGAAAAATGTGTTTTTAACTGATACACCGTAGGTGTATTAAGAATTGAGCTGTAATTTTTATCATAAAGTATCTATTTAGATTAAAAATTAAGCGGCAGGGATGCTAATAAGGTATTCACACTTTTACCCTGATCGATAGGTCAACTGCCATACAAAAATCTAATGAGATACGTTATTTTGATTAAAATTGTAAAATGAATTTTTTGTATCGTTCAGCTGTTTTGGCGAGTAAATTATGTGGATCATTTGGATTGGTTTATTTATAAACTTTGTGATTACAGGGTTTGTTTTTTTAGCTTCATTGGCACCATATAATATGGTATCTGATGTCGTTGCATGGATCATGGCTTTGTTATTTGGGGTGGCATTTATTGGTGCAATTTTGCAGTATACGAAAAAAAAAACACTGGGTATTTACTTTATAATAGTAGGGGCCTTTGGGTGTTTCCCCGTTGGTTTGATTATTGTTTTTGGGGCGTTGAAGCTGAGGAAAATATACTCCTATCGGCGATTTTATCATCTTTGATGGTGGGTCAAGGCCTGAGGCATTCCCACGAATTGTCTCGTCCTAAAATAGGTTGACTGTTGTTAGGCCAGCTTCTGTAGCTGGCCTTTCTCTTTCCGCACTTGATTTGATGTTTTCATTTTAAGACTTAAATGCGGCCTTAAATGATTATAAATATTGACTGATTCATCAATCAAAACGGCAAGATCGTCGAAGGTCTGGCAATTATATATCAGAAACTTTCTCAAGCCATGAAAGCGTTAGAGAAAAAGGACTAATAGGAAGCACTGGTGTGCGATTTCTTCGGTGTTACCTCTAGACTCTTAATATTTCAATTGAATTTACCTATAAACCACTAAATAGGGAAAATTACCTCGTTTAGTGGTTTATAAGTGTCTAGTCCAGCAGGTTATGCGCTCTTATTGGGAGTTTAAGACAGTTAAAACTACTCATGTACTCCTTAGCTAAGAACTTGTTATGACAGACTTGTCAGCGTCTCGGCTGTTATCCGGCGGATGCTGCCATCAGTCAATGATTTTGATTGCTTAGGGTCGTGTCCATATAAGATAAATGCTCCTTTTGCTTTGAGCTTTTTGAATAAATCAAAATTATTTAGCATGGCTTGAGCATCATTGACAACCATTGCATCTGGTAGGGTCATTTTGTCAAGCGACGCTTTTAAGTAACAAGCGTCTGCTGCAATCACCACTTCTTTTCCATCAAGTTTGACTTTAAGAGATTGATGCCCAGGAGTGTGCCCGTAGCTTGGGATTAATACCACTGAACCGTCACCAAATAAATCGTGTTCGCCATCTATTTCTAGGCGATCATGGCCTAAATCATAATGTCGTGGTACGTAGATGCCTTTTTCAATGTTTTCATCATCTTTAGCCGCTTCCCATTCTCGCTTTTGTATAACGATACGTGCATTGGGGACACACGCATTGCCGCCGCAATGATCGAAGTGTAGATGAGAGTTAATCACATAATTAATTTTTAATGGGTCCACGCCGAAAGCTTCTAAGCGCTTTGCTACGTCTTCACCGGGAACAAAATCCACCGTTGTTAATTCTGCAAAGCCACCTAGTGCATCTTTAACGACATTTTCATCTTTGGACTGTAAAGGTAGCTCCAAGCCCGTATCAAATAATACCGTTCCTTTGGGGTGTTCAATTAAATAGCATGGTATAGGAATAGCCAAACTGCCGGTTTCTCCTGCCATAAAAAAACCGTAAGGCATAGTAATCCAGCCACATGTCATAGCGTATAACTTTAATTCTTCCATTTTAGAACCCTTTTATAATTATATTTTTAATGGTGAGATTATAAGAGACTTTTGCACGACTACTGCGCTTGCCAATACTTTGTTAAAAAAAGACTCAAAATGCTCATTTATAACTATAAACTCCGCTTTATCGTCTGTTTTTTCCGCGTCTTGGCGTCGCTCGTGACATCGTGCTAAGGTCTCTATAAATAGTGTTTTATCTTACTTAATTAATTGGTTAGAGGCTTAGCTCATATTTATCTTCTCCTGGTTAAAATGTTTGGGGGATTTTATAAACACCCTCAATGTCTCTGAGTCTATATTTTAAGAAGCCTTTCCACTGGGAATGTTTATATCGCTACTCCGTTGTTTTTAAGAATCAAAAAGCCGCTTGGTACAACGCGAGTGCATCTTCTTCTGTAACTGGTACTGGATTATTACCAAGTAAACGGGTTTGCAACATGGCGTCTTTGGCTAAAGTCGGTAAACTTTCTTTTGTCACACCGACTTCTTTCAGGCTTTGTGGCGCGCCCGATTCGTTCATTAGGTTTTGCATGAAGTCGACAAAGTTTGCAGAGCGTATTTCCACTGCCTCATCTGAGTCGCCTAGAACCACATCCGCAAGCTCCGCGTACAACGGTGCCGCCACGGTCATGTTGTAGCGTAAAACGGGCCCAAGCATGAGAGCGTTGGTTAGGCCGTGTGGTAGGTGATAATGACCACCTAGTGGATAAGCAAGGGCATGAACAGCAGCCACTGGGCTATTTGAGAAGGCTTGGCCTGCTAGATTTGCTCCTAATAACATGGCTTCGCGAGCGGCGCGGTTTTTACCGTTTTGGCAAGCGGTTAAGAGGTTTTTGCTCAACAAACGCAAAGCTTCTTTTGCTAATGCATCCGACAACGGGTTTTTAAGGTGTACCGAAGTGTATGCTTCGATGGCATGAACCATGGCATCAATACCCGTTGCCGCAGTCGGTAGCACAGGCAGACCAACCGTGAGTTCCGCATCCAACAAAACGCGGTCTGCGTAAAGCTGTTGTGATACAACCCCCATCTTGGTGGTCTCACCGGTTGTAAGGATCGTAATGTTGGTTACTTCTGAGCCGGTGCCTGCCGTTGTGGGTATTTGGACCAGTGGCGCTCTGGTGCCTGTGACTTTGCCAATGCCATAGAGGTCCGCAAGAGACTGTTCCGAGGTCAGCATCACTGCTGCGAGTTTGGCGATATCCATAGAAGAACCACCGCCCAAGCCTAGAACGATATCCGCATGGCTTCTTTGGCCTTGTTCAACGCATTCCATTAATACGTGCTCTGGTGGATCCGCGACCACTCTGTCAAATACCGTTACTGTGAAGCCGTGTTTTTTGAGAGAGTGTTTGGCTTGTTCCAAAAGTCCGCTTTCATTCAAAAATTTATCGGTTACGATGAGTAAATGACGTTCTTTGAACCATTCACTAAGCAATTCCCCAAGACGCTTAGCTCCGCCCCATTCAAGGTGTGTGGACCCTGGCGTATTAAAGGAAAAGGGTTTGATGTTAGCTGTCATAATGATCTCCAATTGCTGGTTGTTGGCCTACAAAGCGCTGCATATGTATTTCATTTCAAGGTATTCTTCGATGCCATACTTAGAGCCCTCTCGACCAAGACCAGATTGTTTGACGCCACCAAAAGGGGCGACTTCGTTGGAAATTAATCCCGTGTTGTGACCGACCATGCCGTATTCCAGCCCTTCAGATACGCGGACCATGCGGCCATGATCGCGAGTATAGAAATACGCAGCGAGTCCAAAAATGGTATTGTTTGCCATGGCAATGGCTTCTTCTTCGGTATCAAACATAAACAACGGCGCCATTGGGCCAAATGTTTCTTCTTGTGCCACTTTCATGTCTGCGGTAACGCCAGTTAAAATGGCTGGCTGTAAGTACAGTCCTCCCAAACGTTCCCCACCAAATACCAACTTGGCGCCTTTACTGATGGCATCTTGGATATGATCTTCAACTTTGAGGATGGCTTTTTCTTCGATCATTGGGCCAATTTCTGTGCCAGCCTCAACGCCGCTGCCAACTTTCAAGGCTTTGACTTTTTCGGTCAATTTCGCGGTAAATGCGTCATAAACCTTACGCTGAACTAAAATGCGGTTTGCGCAAACACAAGTTTGTCCTGCGTTACGGTATTTGGAGGCCATTGCACCTTCGACGGCTTTATCAAGATCCGCATCATCAAAAACGATAAAGGGGGCGTTGCCACCCAGTTCCAAAGAGACTTTTTTGATGGTTTGCGCGCATTGCGCCATCAATAAACGACCGACTTCCGTGGAGCCAGTGAAGGACAACTTAGTAACGGCTTGGCTGTCGGTAAGGACCTTGCCTAGTTTGCTTGCCGAACCTGTGATGACTTGAAAAACACCGTCAGGAATGCCAGCGCGTTGTGCGAGTTCGCCAATTGCTAATGCCGTTAATGGCGTTAGGTCAGCAGGGCGAACAATCATTGAACACCCAGCTGCCAGTGCTGGCGCGGCTTTACGGGTAATCATTGCTGCAGGAAAATTCCATGGTGTAATTGCGGCGGTTACACCGATCGGTTGACGGATGACTGTCAGCCTTTGGTCGGCTCGGGGGGCGGGGATGGTGTCGCCATATATACGTTTTGCCTCTTCGGCAAACCACTCAATGAATGAGGCAGCGTAGCCGATTTCACCTCTTGCTTCTGCTAAGGGCTTGCCTTGTTCTGTGGTCATTAATAGTGCGAGGTCATCGGTATTCTCGATTATTAGTTCAAACCAGCGTCTTAAGATTACAGAACGCTCTTTCGCTGCCAGTGCTGCCCATTTCTTTTGTGCAATACGAGAGGCTTCGATAACGGCTGGAATTTCTTCTGGGGAGAGATGAGGGATGTGGGCAATGACTTCACCCGTATCAGGGTTAGTAACAGGGTGTGTTGTTTTCGCTTTGGCCTTAATCCACTCGCCATTGACTAAGCAGCGAGTTTTTAAAAGTGACATATCTTGTAACATTAGAATCTCCTTTATATTAGTTATCTTGGATTCATATAAGAAGCACATAACTTGAATAGGGAGAAAAAGTGATCATCTGGTTTCAAGTTAAATGCTTCTTGAACTGCCTTTTTGCAAGCGACATACCAAGTAAAAGACAATTTCTCAACTGTATGATTTTTAAGAATAAAGTTTTTCTTTGGTTAAAAACGCATGTATTTTTTGATGAAAATAATCATCAAAATCAAGTTTAAGATGAATTTTTTCATCAAAAACTATAGAAATTTAAAATAAAAATAGATGGTTGAGCTGAAATGCTTTTTAATGAATGAAGGCAGGTGTGTTGGGCTTCAGTAGGCGTAGGCGCTACGTTTACGCAAAACATGAGGGTAAACGAGTGGTCTTTGATAAAAATCTACAGCGAGTTATTGATGCGCTGAATGATGGTGTCTATATAACTGATGGGAATGGTGTGACCGTTACCGTAAATAAAGCCTATGAAAAAATGACAGGCTTATCAAGGAATCGCTTGATTGGCATGCATATGTCTGAAGTGGTAAAGGCGGGGTATATTTCACGCTCAGTTTCGCTTGAAGTAATTAAAAAATTAGATGTTGTTACTATTATTCAAACCATTGGCGGTGATCACAAAATATTTGTTTCAGGAACCCCCATGTTTGATGAGAAAGGTCGCATTGAATATATTGTCACCACAGCAAGAGATATTACAGAGCTACTAAAAGCAAAGCATAAAGAAGAGCAACTAGACCAATTGCTCAAATTAAAAGAACTTTACGGGACGTCTGCTGTCGTTGGTGGCAATCAAGAAACCTTTATCATTAGTCGTAATACCAAGGCTTGTTACGATTTGGCCAAAAAAGTGGCAGCCTCAAATGCCAAAGTACTGATTGAAGGGGAAACAGGGACAGGGAAAACGCTATTAGCGAATACCATTCATCAATATAGCAAGGTTTGTGATGGTCCATTTATTGAGCTCAATTGTGCGGCTATGCCAGAATCCTTATTAGAAGCGGAACTTTTTGGGTATATGCCAGGAGCATTTACGGGGGCTTCAGCAAAAGGACGAATCGGGTTGCTTGAAGCCGCTAATAATGGCACGTTATTCTTGGATGAGATTGGTGATTTACCGTTAAGTCTGCAAGTAAAGTTACTTAAGGTGATTGCTGAAAATCGCTTTATTCCTGTTGGAGGTACAGAATTTAAGGCGGTAAACTTTCGTTTAATTTCTGCTACACACCACGACTTAAAAAAGCTGGTAAAGGTTAAATTATTTAGAGAAGACCTGCTGTATAGACTGAACGTCGTTCCCATTACTCTGCCCCCGTTACGGGACAGGAATGAGGAGATTGCTCCACTGCTTGAGCATTATGTCCAATATTTTAATAACATGTATGAGCTGGATTGCCATTGGCATCAAGATGTGATTGCGCAACTATGTGGCTACGACTGGCCTGGTAATATTCGTGAGTTGATAAATTTAACCGAGAGATTGGTCGTTACGGCTAAGCAGCCATTGATTACCATTGAGCAACTACCGCCTGAATTTAAACTAAAACCATCCTTTATCGGCGAGCAACGTTCCCTAAAATCACAGGTTGAGGCGTTAGAGCAGAGATTAATTGATGAGGCGATAAAAGCATGTGGCACGACGAGATCCGCTGCGAATCTGCTTGGTATTGACCAATCAACGTTGGTGAAAAAACAAAAGCGTTGGCGTCAAGATAAACAGTAGAATACGCGCAATAGTGTGACGACTTGGAAGGCTATGCACATAGGGACGATAGCGTGTTAGCTCTTTTTATGTACAACATGGATTGTAAGCTCTGGGATTTTTTTAGTGTAATAGAGTGTAATCGCAAAAATGAATGAAACAGATTAAGCTGGTCCCTAATCGTAAATGATCATTTTTTTCTCAGAAAAGATAATCTACTTATACTGCTAAGTAAATGCCGATCTTATATCGATTGCTTCAATTTTCTAATCTGTAATAAGGAGCTAACTCATGGATACTTTGGAAAAATTTAAATCCTATAAAGAAAGTGGTGAGCTTATCAATTCTGATATCTCTAATGAAGTGAGTGCGTTCAAAGAGGAATTGCTTTCGCATGAATTTTTTTCCAAGTTAGGTTCTCTTTTATATGATTTATTGGAAGCGTATGATATCAGTGTAAAAGTGAGTGATATCAGTGAAGTACTTTTTAGCATACCAATGCCACGTATCCAGAGCGAAAAGCTGATTACGGAAATTCCCCCTGAAGGCATAATCATCGACCAACCAGGTGTTTACAAATTCGCAAAGTCAAAAAAAATATCTTGGTCTCCTAATTCAGATACGGCCTGCGGCATTATCATACTATGCGATAATGTAACTCTAGATTTACAGCAAAGTGATTTAAATGCTGTTGTGCAAGACAGTTCTAAGCATCTCATTGGAATAGCGGTATATTATGCTTCAAATGTAACCATTATGAATGGATCACTGACTAATATGTGTCTTTATGGTATTCAAGCAGAAATGGTTGAATATCTAACCATTGATAGTGTCAATATTAGTGGATTGGAATATAAAAATACAAATATTCGTAACGCTTGTCCGACGGGTGTTCAGATAAAAATGGCTAGAAATGTTAAAGTTGTTGATTGCAAAATGGAATATTTTTATGTGACCGCTGATGCTTGTTCAGGTATTCAATTTTTAAATACTCTTTATGGTGAAGTAAAAAACTGCAGCGTCAGTAATCTTTATAATTATGCTGGAGGTATAAATGGTTTTAGTTATGCGATGTCGCAAGGTATCAAAACTAAAAATTGCCATGCTGAGTCAATACAATCTCATTTTGGTTGTAATATCCGCACAATAGGGCATACCGTATTAGGCTTTATCCCGGTGTTCTGTGATGATTTTGAATTTGAAAATTGCTCAGCCAAAAATATTATCGGCAGTTGTGATGACTGTCACGGTATGTCGGTATTTCTTGATATGAATGTCACGGTAAAAAACTTTTATGCTGAGCATGTCAAGGATGGCGTAACACAGTTTAATACAGGGGCAAAAGCCACGGGGCTGGAAGTTTATGGTATCGATGTATCTCTCACCGACTGTCGTGTGGATAACATTCGCGCGATTAATCCACAGGATAAAGTAAGCACAGGTTTTAGTGTATGGGGAGAAAATATCGCTTTATCTCGTTGTTCGGCATCCAATGTGTATGTTAATAACCTGCAAGATCAAAATATTATAATTGGAATGGGAACAGGATTTGGTTGGGCGCCAGACCCAAGACTTTACGCTATTGGTGCGAAAAATGTGACTTATCAGAGCTGTGAGGCGATCAACTGTCAGGTTGGTTTTGACACGTGGAATCACATTAACGGCACATGGCGAGATCTGACTTATTATAATTGTGCGATTAACATTTTGGTTGAACCTGGTGGTGTGCGCACTTTATATGGAACCCCTTGTACAGAATGTAATCCACCTGTGACAGTGCAAGTCCATAATCAAGCGAAAAACAATGTTTATCCTGGATCAGCTGAAAACCAGTTGCTTTCGGCTAAGCCTGCTTATTCTACTAGTGACCCTGTCATTAAATATGCTTATCCCACTGGTAATATTAACGGTTTAAGCTTTCCTACTGCTTTATCTAGGCTAGAGAGTGTAAAAAGTCAGTGGTGGTTTTATGTTGGCTTGCTTGAGGACGATCAAGGCGATGACCATTCGTTTGAATTAACGTTTATCGAGCCAAATTCTAATGTTTTATTAGATGGTTTGTGCTTAACCGCCGTTGACTTTGATTTTAGTTTTAGCTCAAAAGGAAATCACTTTCACGTTACTTCCTCTTATGGTGGGGATGAGCCTGAGAATGTATTGCAATCAGTGATTAATGCCTTAGGTTTTGGAAGCGTTAAAAGCCAAGCTGAAGACTACCATATTAATGTGGATTTATTGTCAGGTACGACTGTTCGGGTAAGCTATGATGCTGAAAGCAGTAGACCATCGGCTTCTATGTATACAGGTCAAATAGGGCAGCCTGGAAGTGCATACATATTAGAGGGGCAAGGCAGTACGTGGTTGTGGAAATATTCTAAGGATGAAAAAGCTGAAACGGCTCCTTATCAATACTCATTGAAAGTCCATGTGATTGATGAGCGTGGATTGGTTCCAGAAGGCCTCGGTTCGTACGTGGGGATTGACCCAATTCACCAAGCAGGTGATACCAAGAACAGTTCTGTGGAATATGCTCAACCTCGACTTAGTGTTATAAGTTGGGAGGTTACGATTACTCGTCACGCAGAGTGGTGGCCGTTGTCTCAATGGGAGCAATTTGAAGGTTTTGAGGAAAGCTATCATTTTCATGGTGATAGTAGTGATCATAGTGGCGATGTAAGTCATCTTTGGCTTGATCGACAGGCTCTGTTTGATGCTCCTACCTCATATCGAGCTTGTAAAGCCAACCAGATAGTGGAGATTCTAGCTAAGGCTCAAAGCATACTAGAACCACAAGGACGAAGCATTTTAAACGAGGTGAAACAAGAGGGTAAATCGCTACCATCGGATAGCCTGACAGGCAAACTGGCATCCCATATTGCTTCACTTTCATCCAAATCTCCTGCAAGCAAGCAATTATACTTAGGCTGTTGGCTGCCTGTGGTATTAACTAAAGGTGCCTATGCGGGATCAACGCTGTTGTTTGTTGCTTTTTGGAATAAAGCGCATAGTGTGGGCAATTATGATACTGATAAGGGGGATGCAAAGCCGGCTAGCTTTATGAATTTGTATACAGGTATTTTAGGACCTAATGCAATAGATACTTATTCCGCTTATGCAATTTCGGATTTGTTAAATCCGTATCAGGCAATAGACCCACAAGTTAATGATCAGGGGAATAATTATCGCATTCAATTTACCAAGCAATTTCAAAAAGTAGGCGACTCGCCATATCCACAATGTTGGGCTTGTGAAATTGAGGTAACCGTTAAGGCTTTTTCCCAAGCACGTTACGTACTTTCGGCATATGCCAAGCGTGCAGGTCGAGAGGAAGCATGTGGGGTAGATCAAGATCTTACGTTTACGATTAAGACCGTCACGCCTTATACGAGGACCACAATGCTATCTTCATCTTTAGGGGCTCCGATCTATGAAGGCGCAAGCCGCATATATATGAAAGATGGAACGGAAGTGGGCTCCGGTTGGGTTGAGCAAATGGTTACCCCTCCTAACCCGAAATAACCAATATAGGACGGCTGTTAAGGCTTTTAAGAAAAATGTCACTTATCGTTGCGATCTTTCGAAAGTATATTCCTTCAAAGTCGTGTCTTAATTGATGATTTCTCTGAAAGCCTAAGGTTTTGACGGCTTATTTATCGCCTTCCTAAGTAACGTTAATACTGCACTTCAGAGCCGTATTAGCGTTACGTTTACGCAATAATCGGAGTAATCTGGTAGTACCATCCATTCCTACTGGTTTATTTCTACTAATATCTGTTTTCAATTCACCTTGTTGGATTCTATTCCACAGCACGCCTCACTGATTTGCCTATCCGTGTCTAGAGTGGCTTTAGCTCGGCAGCATGATTCGATGTTTGTATCTCCGCTAAATTACCCAGTTTGGTTTTTTAAGGATTTGTTTCGCCATATACTGATGAAAAGAAGTAGAGTGGAATAATAAGACTTATGTCCTCAATGAAGATTTATTACGGCATGGCTCAGTGGCAACACCCTGCTTGGGTGAACTGGTTGTATCCGGGCTCTTTGGCAACAGGAGAGCGAATAGGCCGTTATTCCCAAGTGTTTTCTACTGTTGAGGTGGGCAGTACTTTTTACACTAAGGTGGATAATGCTCAGTTGATGCGTTGGTATGAGTCGGTCAATGATGGGTTTAAATTTAGTTTTAAAGCGCCGCAGACGGTCACTCATCGTTTAATTGAGCGACCTTGGCAAGGGGTGCAACGGGATTGGCTGGAATTTATGGGGTCGTTGGAGCCCTTGTTGAGTAAGCTTGGGCCAACAATGCTGCAGTTCCCTGCTGTGTGCGATGAGCGTGCGCTGGAAACGATTCTAGCTTTATGTGATTTGTGGTCGCTGTCGGCACCGTTATCGGTGGAAGTGCGTCATTTGGCGTATTTTGATAAAGGTAATACAGAGCGTTGTTTGTTGTCCGCATTGTCTGAGCGTGGCGTGAATCGGGTTGTTATGGATTCACGTCCGGTGTTTTCTACGGATGCCTATTGTGACAGCTTGGTGGATGCACAAAAGAAAAAGCCTCGTGTGCCTTGTCACCCTATTGCGACTTCAGGGCATCCTGTGGTGCGTTTTATTGGTCATCCAGATTTACCTCTTAATGACGCTTGGCTGGACCAATGGGCGATGAAACTGTCGCAATGGTTGTCTGAAAGGCTGACGCCGAGCGTATTTGTGCATTCCTCGGATAATATTGCCGCGCCCACATTGGCAGCTCAATTGGATGAAAAGGTGCGAGATTTACGCCCTGAGTATCAAGCGAAATTGTCTTTGCCTCAAAGTCAAGAGCAAGTTAGTCTATGGTAGTGGTGTGTTGAAAATGGCTTTACCTATAATAATAATTAGTTAATAACTAAGGAGAGTTTTATGTATTCACTCATATTTTATGTGCCTGAAACAGATTTAGATAAAGTAAAACAGGCGTTGTTTTCTGTGGGGGCTGGGTCATTAGGGAATTATGATCATTATTGCTGGCAGATTAAAGGAGAGGGGCAGTTTCGACCTCTTGAGGGGGCAGACCCGCATTCTGGGAAGGTGAATGAGATTTCACACATTTGCGAGTATCGTGTTGAAATGCTGCTGCAAGAAGATGTCAAGCAGGGCGCAATTAATGCCTTGTTGTCCTCACACCCTTATGAGGAAGTGGCTTATCATATTATTCCGATACAACGTTAAATATAATGGTGTCTTCATGGAAACCATAATGGCCTTTTTTGTGGTCCTCAATAAAGAAGTTTAGCGTTTTGCTGACGCTGCTAAAGGCTAATTCATCCCATGGGATGTTATCCAGTTCAAATAAGGCGACTTCCGAGCTTTCTTCTGTGGCATGAAAGTCGTCTTGCTCAAGCTCTGCAAGGTAAAACAAATGAATTTGGTTAATGTGCGGAATGCTAATCATGCTAAACGCTTGTTTGCAGGTTGCATTTGAGCCGCTTTCTTCAAGTGTTTCGCGCAGAGCGCCTTCTCTTGTGGTTTCCTGATTTTCCATAAAGCCTGCGGGTAAGGTCCAGTAGCCGAAACGGGGCTCTATGTTGCGTCTACATAAGAGTACTTTGCCCTTATAGAGGGGGAGGGTGCCAGTGATGAGTCTTGGGTTGTCATAGTCGATAAAGTCACATTGAGGACATACGGCTCGTTCTCTGTTGTCGCCTTCTGGTATCGTCATGTTCACGGCGTGGCCGCAGTTTGGACAAAATCTCATGGGTACATCCTTAGCGTTTTCACTTAAGCTTAGCGTTTGAGCCTGAGCTTGGCGAATTTAACAACTTTATCTTCTATTTCTTGAATTTCAATCTGGTAATGACCTACCCATAAACTAATAGGGTGTTCAGGAATAAATTCTAGCGTTTCAATAATCAGGCCGTTTAGGGTTTTTGGACCATCGGTCGGCAAATGCCATTCTAGGGTTTTATTGATGTCTCGAATGTGTGTTGATCCTTCGATTCTAAAGGAGCCGTCTTCTAGGGGCTGAATCTCTTCTTCTTCGTCTTGTGTTGGGGGGGTGAATTCCCCGACGATTTCTTCTAACACGTCTTCTAATGCGGCGATACCTTGAACATCGCCATATTCGTCCACCACGATACCCATTTGTTGGTGATCTTTTTGGAAGTTCAGCAATACGGTATTGAGAGAAGTACTCTCTGGGATAAAGTAGGGCTCAACCGTGGCTTTTAATAACGCCGCTTTCGAGGGATTTGGATCTTGTAAGAAAGTGGCCGCACGACGGGAATGAAGAATGCCGATGACTTTATTGAGCTCACCATTATAAACTGGCATGCGGGTATGGCGGCTGCTACAGACTTGTTCAATGATTTCTTCAATGCTGTCTTCAATATCAATGCCCACCACTTCATTGCGAGGAATCATAATGTCTTCTACGGAGACTTTTTCAAGGTCCAAAATCGACAAGAGCATTTCTTGGTGAGCGGCTGGAATCAAGCCGCTTGCTTCATTAACGACGGTACGAAGCTCTTCAGAGTCTAACTTGTTTTGGTCATTTTGGATGGTATGCACACCAAAAATCCGTAATAAGCCGTTGGATAGGCCGTTAACAAAAACGACAATAGGGTAAAACACTTTCAGCAGGATCGATAGCAGCCAGGACGCTGCAAAAGCCACTTTTTCAGGGTGAAGTGCTGCCATGGTTTTTGGGGTCACTTCGGCGAAGATAAGGACAATCAATGTAAGTGCGGCTGTGGCAATGGCGACACCTGCGTCGCCCCAAATACGCACAGCAATGATGGTTGCAATCGCAGACGCTAAAATATTAACAAAGTTATTGCCAATCAGAATAAGGCCAAGCAGGCGATCTGGGCGCTCGAGTAATTTGCTGACTCGCATTGCCGTGCGGTTTTTGTTTTTCACCAGATGCTTAAGACGATACTTGTTCAAGGTCAGCATGCCTGTTTCTGAGCTAGAGAAAAAGGCGGAGATTATGATTAGACTAAAAAGTATGCCACCGAGAATACTTAAGGGAACATCGTTCAAGAAGGGACTGCCTCAATTGTTAAGATAAAAGGGATTATTAGTGCTTAAAAAGTTGCTGTCAAATGACTTTATAGTATTAGACGTTAATGCATAATAATTTGTAACGCAATTTGACTGCCAAAATAGCCTAACATAAGCAAGAAGAAGCCACTGAGCGTGAGCTTGACCGCCAATTGGCCGCGCCACCCTGCATAGCGTCTACCAATCAATAATCCTGCAAAAACAAACCAAGAAGCAATGGTGAAGAAGGTTTTGTGAACCATGTGCTGGGCAAAAATATCGTCAATGAAGTAGAAGCCTGTGGCAATGGCTGCGGTTAAGAAAATAAAAGCGGCCCAGATGAATTCAAACATCAGGCGTTCTAATACTTGCAGCGGTGGTACTCTAAGAAGTTGTTTTAACTTATGATTTTTTAGCTGGTATTCTTGGATGGATAATAAAATTCCCACTCCACAGGCGGCAGTAAATAAACTGTAGGCAACGCACGCAATTAATATATGGATGCTGGTGCCCCAAGAGTTACTATGCAATTCATGTAGGTTCCAAGGCTGAATCGCATTCAGGGCAATAATAATGGCTGTCAGTGGAAACGAAACCGCCATAAGAAGAGATAAATCTTTATCGCGGCTGCTAAACCACAGCAACGCATTGCCAATCACGGCAATTAACAATCCAATGGTTAAAAAAGTAAAGCCATTTCTATCTAGCAGCGTGAGACCTAATGCATAGGCATGCAAAGCGATGGCAAGTGCACCAATAAACTGTGTAGGGCGCGCTTTTGGGCAAAAATAGTACGTGATACCCGAGGTAAAACATGCAATACAAGCAAGCCAAAGCGATAATTGAGTCATGAAACTGATAGATCCATTAGTAAAGGTATAGGGTGACAATCATTTATCCGTTATAATAGGGTGAATTTCACCTTGGTTAAACCGTGAATGAAGGTTTTTTCCATAATAGAGCAAATTTTGAGGGCAACATGTTCGACAGTTTATCGAATCGCTTAACCTCCTCGCTTGATCGTATTCGAGGTCGTGCCAAATTAACAGAAGACAATATCAAAGACGTACTGCGTGAAGTGCGTATGGCGCTTCTCGAAGCCGATGTTGCTCTGCCTGTTGTTAAAGATTTTATTGCGGCGATTAAAGAACGCGCCGTGGGCACCGAAGTTACAAAAAGTTTAAGTCCAGGCCAGGTCTTTCTTAAGATTGTTAAGCAAGAGCTGGAAAATGTCATGGGTCAAGCCAATGACGAGCTGAATTTACGGGCTGCCCGTCCTGCGGTGATCTTGATGGCGGGGTTGCAAGGGGCGGGTAAAACCACTTCGGTTGCGAAGTTGGCGAAGTTCCTAAAAGAACGCCATAAAAAATCGGTCTCCGTGGTCAGTGCCGACATTTATCGCCCAGCGGCAATCAAACAGCTTGAAACGCTTGCGGGTGAAGTCGGGGCGGATTTTATTCCCAGTGATTTAACGCAAAAACCGATTGATATCGCGAACAATGCCATCGATTACGCTAAGAAAGCTCATAAAGATGTATTGATCGTCGATACGGCAGGTCGTTTGGCCATTGATGACGACATGATGGCTGAGATTAAAGCGTTGCACGGTGCTATTAACCCGATCGAGACACTTTTTGTGGTCGATGCCATGACGGGTCAAGATGCGGCGAATACGGCGAAAGCATTTGGTGATGTGTTACCCCTGACAGGGGTGATTTTAACCAAGACCGACGGTGATGCCCGTGGCGGTGCGGCGTTGTCGGTTCGCCATATTACTGGTAAACCCATTAAGTTCTTAGGTGTAGGGGAGAAAACGAGTGCGTTAGAACCTTTCCACCCTGATCGTTTGGCGTCCCGTATTTTGGGGATGGGCGATATGCTTTCTTTAATAGAGGAAGCAGAGCAAAAGATCGATAAAGAAAAAGCGGAAAAGCTTGCGGGTAAGCTGAAAAAAGGTAAAGGCTTCGATTTAGAAGACTTTAAAGAACAGCTTCAGCAGATGAAAAATATGGGCGGTATGGGCTCCATGCTGGACAAGCTTCCAGGTATGGGGCAGCTAGGTAATATTCAAGACAAAGTGAACGATAAAATGTTTGTTCAAATGGAAGCCCTGATTAACTCCATGACACCCGCAGAGCGTCGTAATCCAGATGTCATTAATGGTTCCCGTAAAAAACGTATCTCAAGCGGTGCGGGGTTGCAGATCCAAGATTTAAATCGTCTCTTAAAACAGCATAAGCAAATGCAAAAGATGATGAAAAAAATGTCTGCGAAAGGTGGCATGAAGAAAATGATGCGAGGCTTAGGGGGAATGATGCCGGGTGGTGGCATGCCTGGTGGTGGAAATTTCCCTAAATTTTAGAAACGTTCTCTAAATTTTTAATGTATCTTCTTGTTTTTATTAGCGGCAGTTAAAAAACTGCCGTTTTTAATGTCTGGGTGAGTAATTCGCCCTTTTGTTTTTCTAGTTAATCGACTAGAATATGCCGCCTTCTTGTAGTATGAGTCAAAAATCGACTCGGCAAGGGGTGTTTCGTTAAGCAATAAGGAACCAATCATATGGTAACTATTCGTCTTTCTCGTGGTGGCTCTAAAAAGCGCCCATTCTATCATTTGAACGTGGCTGATAGCCGTCGTGCTCGTGATGGTCGTTATATCGAACGTTTGGGTTTCTTTAACCCTATCGCTCGTGGTCAAGAAGAACGTCTACGCATCGATCTAGATCGCGTAAATCATTGGGTTAGCCAAGGCGCTCAACTTTCTGACCGTGCTGCTCAGCTTATTAAAGAAGCTGGCAAAAACGCTTAATACTGAGGTAATGCTATGTCTCAATTAAAGCAAGCGGCCGCTCCTGAGCAAGCCCTTGTGGTTGGACGCATTACATCAGTTTATGGTGTTAAAGGGTGGGTGAAGTTGTATTCACACACCGATCCGATGCGAGGAATCTTCGATTACAAGCATTGGTGGTTGAAAACTCCTAGTGGGTGGAAAACCGTTGAACTAAACCAGGGACGTCTGCAAGGCCGTGGCTTGGTGGCATCGGTAAAAGGTTATAGCGACAGAGATCAAGTAAAAGAACTCTGTGGGTTAGATATCTACATTGATGCCAAAGAACTCCCAGCATTAGAGGAAGGTGATTATTACTGGAGTCAGCTGGAAGGTCTTAGGGTTACAACCAAAGAGGGTGTCCTCTTAGGGAAGGTTTCTCAACTGATGGAAACCGGTGCGAATGATGTTCTTGTTATCCGTGCGTGTGAAGGCAGTTTTGATCGTGAAGAACGCCTGATTCCTTATGCACCAGGTACTTATGTTTTAGATATTAATCTTGAACAGCAGGAAATGGTGGTCGATTGGGATCCGGAATTTTAACTGACAAACTGAGGTCACAACGTGAAGGTTAGCGTGATATCGCTTTTTCCGGAAATGTTTCAAGCCATTACCCAGTATGGTGTGACGGGCAGAGCCATTAAGTCTGGTTTAGTCGAGATGGATTTTATAAATCCCCGAGACTTTACTCATGACCGACATAAAACAGTAGATGATCGGCCTTATGGTGGTGGTCCAGGGATGCTGATGAAAGTTCAGCCTCTCAAAGATGCGATTGCGAGTGCCAAATTATTGGTGCCCAACGCAAAAGTTATTTATCTGTCCCCTCAAGGGCGTACGCTGACGCAAGAAGGCGTGCAACAGCTTGCTAAACAAGCAGAATTTATTCTGGTAGCAGGCCGTTATGAAGGCGTTGATGAGCGTTTGATTCAATCTGAGATTGATGAAGAATGGTCGATTGGCGACTTTGTCCTAAGTGGTGGTGAATTGCCGGCCATGGTGCTTATGGATGCTGTATTTCGTATGGTACCTGGGGTGCTAGGAAAGCAGGCCTCGGCGGACGAAGATTCGTTTGCTGATGGGTTGTTGGACTGCCCGCATTACACTCGCCCAGAAGTTTTGGATGGTGAACCTGTCCCTTCTGTATTACTTAGTGGCAACCACGAGGAGATCAGACGCTGGCGATTAAAGCAAAAGCTCGGAAGAACTTGGCAACGCCGGCCAGACCTTTTGCAAGACCTTGAGTTGGACAAGGAACAGCAAAAGTTGTTAGAAGAGTTTATTCGCGAAACTGAAGATTCAACCTCGGCAGAGTAGGAATTGCGAGCTTATCAGACAGAAGAACCTTCATGCTGATAAGAAACCAATATCATTAGGAGTCACATCCATGAGTAATAAAACTAAACTGATTCAGCAGATTGAAGCTGAACAGATGACAAAAGATGTCCCAGCCTTCGGCCCTGGTGACACGGTTGTTGTCCAAGTTAAAGTAAAGGAAGGTTCACGCGAGCGTCTACAGGCCTATGAAGGCGTTGTAATTGCTAAGCGTAACCGCGGCCTTAACTCTGCATTTACCGTTCGTAAAATCTCTAGCGGTATCGGTGTAGAGCGTGCTTTCCAAGTTTACAGCCCATTGGTTGAAAGCATCGAAGTGAAACGTCGCGGTGACGTGCGTCAGGCTAAGATCTACTACCTACGCGAGCGTTCTGGTAAATCAGCACGTATTAAAGAAAAATTGGCGAAACGTTAATTTTTCTGCATTAAAAAAAGGCGACGAAAGTCGCCTTTTTTTATGGAACCAATCTGCTCTATTGTGGCCTAATAGTCTCTGTATTTTGATTATTTAAGGTGTTCATGATGAATCCTCGTTCGCTTCGATCTCGCGTGTCGTTTTTTGTTGCTCTTGCTTCTCTCTTTTCTTTTACATTGTTTTCTAATACAGCGCAGGCGGGGGTGGCTGAAGTCAAAGCTGCGATTAAGCGAGCCTTACCTCAATACTCAATCGACAGTATTTCGCTTCATAAGGGCACAAATCTTTATACCGTTGAGCTAAAGGATGGTCCAACGCTGCATATGAGTCCTGATGGCAAGTATTTTATTGTCGGGGATATGTATAAAATTGATGGCTCGCAAATCGAGAACGAAACTCAGCTAGGGAAATTGGCTAAAGTCGAGTCGTTACCCGTTTCCAAAATGATTGTGTTTAAAGCAAAACATGAGAAAGCCCATATAACGGTTTTTACCGATGTGGATTGCGCATACTGCCGAATGCTGCATAAAGAAGTGCCGGAATTAAATAAGTTGGGTATTACCGTTCGCTATCTTGCTTATCCTCGAGCAGGGATCGGCTCTCCTGCCTACAAAAAAATGGTCAGTGTGTGGTGTTCTGATAATCCTAAGGAGTGGTTTACTAAAGCAATAGAAGGAGACGATATCCCTGAAAATACCTGTGCTAACCCTGTCGCTTCTGATTACAATTTAGGTAATGAGATTGGGGTTCGTGGTACGCCGACGATGATTTTGAGTAATGGTAAGTTGGTACCAGGTTATTTGCCTGCGAACGTGTTAGCAAAAGAGCTTGGGTTATAGTGTTATCGCGAAATATTCCACTAAACATGATGTGTCTTCAGTCGTTTCAGCGTTGGGTTTGTTGGAGTGTGGCGGTATAATGACTTTAAATGGCAATTTTTGAATAAGTTTTATAAAAATCAAACTGTCTCTGTGGGGTGTAGTTTTGGAACCGGTAAAAGTCGGGATTTGTGGGCTAGGAACAGTAGGTTCTGGCAGTTTTAATATTCTTCGCAAGAATGCGGAAGAGATTACCAGACGTGTTGGCCGCAGTATTGTGATCGAGCAAGTGGGTGCCCGACGTGATAATGATGCTTGTGACACCACAGGCATTAAAGTGACTCGTGATATTTTTGATGTCGCCAACAACCCAGATATTGATATCGTGCTGGAATTGATTGGTGGTACATCCGTGGCGAAAGAGCTGGTGTTAACGGCGATTGAGAACGGTAAGCACGTAGTGACGGCCAACAAGGCCTTGATTGCCGAGCATGGTAATGAGCTGTTTGCGAGAGCTCGCGAAAAAGGCGTCATGATTGCGTTTGAAGCGGCTGTGGCGGGTGGTATTCCCATTATCAAATCTTTGCGCGAAGGTTTGTCGGCGAACCGAATTGAATGGTTGGCGGGTATCATTAATGGTACAGGTAACTTTATTCTGACTGAAATGAGTGAAAAAGGTCGTGATTTTGATGACGTGTTAGCGGAAGCTCAAGCGTTAGGTTATGCCGAAGCTGATCCGACTTTTGACATTGAAGGTATTGATGCTGCACATAAATTGACGATTTTGGCCTCCATTGCTTTTGGCATACCTCTGCAGTTTGAGAAGACCTACACCGAAGGCATCAGCCGTATCACAGCGGAAGATGTGGCCTTTGCTGATGATTTAGGGTATGCCGTAAAACACCTTGGTATGGCGCGTCGCTCCAAAACGGGAATTGAATTGCGAGTTCATCCTACACTGATTTCTCATAAGCATTTGTTGGCCAATGTGAATGGTGTGATGAATGCCGTCATGGTCAAAGGGGATGCGGTTGGCCCAACGCTGACTTACGGCGCGGGAGCGGGTGGTTTGCCTACCGGATCCTCTGTTGTGGCTGATGTTATTGATGTTGCCCGTACGTTAACGGCGGATCCTCATAACCGTGTGCCGCATTTGGCTTTCCAAGCCGATGCGTTGTCTGATACAGACGTTTTGTCAATAGAAGAAATTGAGTGTGGTTTCTTCCTGAATATGACCATTAAAGATCGTGCGGGTGTATTGGCCACCATTACCCAAATTTTGTCATCGAATGAGATTAGTATCGAATCTATTATTCAGCGTGAACGTGAAGGCAGTGAGCTGGTGCCTCTGGTGATCATGACGCATGATGTAAAAGAACGAAATATGAATGCCGCGATTGCTTCCATTGAAGCTTTACCGGATGTCGCAGGAACCGTACAGCGCATTCGTGTTGAAAATTTGGCATAAGAGAGAACAAGATATGAAATACATTTCGACTCGTGGTAAAGCGCCTGCCCTGTCTTTTAGTGACGTGCTGTTGGCAGGCTTGGCAAACGATGGTGGTTTATATGTACCAGAAACCTTGCCTCATTATAGTAAAGAAGAGATTGCTTCTTGGGCGGACCTGAGCTACCAAGAATTAGCGTTTAACGTTATGTGGCCATTTGTGGAGGGGGATATCCCAGCGGATGCGTTTAAGTCCATGATCCACGATGCCTATGCAAACTTTAATCATCAAGCTATTGCCCCTATGGTGCAAACGGATAACAACGAATGGGTTCTTGAATTATTCCGTGGCCCAACCCTTGCCTTTAAAGATTTTGCATTGCAATTACTTGGCCGATTGATGGATTACGTTTTATCTGAACGTAATGAAAAATTAGTCATTATGGGCGCGACCTCGGGTGATACTGGGTCTGCTGCCATTGAAGGTTGTCGTCATTCTGATCACTTAAATATTTTTATTTTGCACCCATACCAACGAGTATCAGAAGTGCAACGTCGCCAGATGACCACAGTCATTGACGATAATGTTTTTAATATCGCGGTAAAAGGCAATTTTGACGACTGCCAAGGCATGGTGAAAGCCAGCTTTGCGGATCAGTCTTTTTTAAATGGCGCTAAATTAGGGGCGGTTAACTCGATCAACTGGGCGCGCATTATGGCGCAGATCGTTTACTACTTTTCGTCCGCTTTGTCCGTTGGAACCCCACATCGCAAAGTGTCTTTCTCTGTACCAACCGGAAATTTCGGGGATATTTTTGCGGGCTATTTGGCGAAGAAAATGGGCTTGCCGATTGATCAATTGGTGGTTGCGACAAACCAAAACGATATTCTTCACCGTGTTATCGCGCAAAACGATATGAGTCGTCAGTCACTGAACGTGACCCTATCGCCTAGTATGGACATTATGGTGTCCAGTAATTTTGAGCGCTTGTTATTTGATGCCCATGGCCGTGATGGTGCTGCGATTGATGATTTAATGTCGCGCTTTAATAAAGGCGATGTATCGCTGAATGATCAAGCTTGGTCTTATGTGAAAGAGCACTTTGATAGTTACAAAGTCGATGATGAGAAGACTTGTGACGTGATCGCGAAAGTCTTTGCTGATACACAGTATCTGCTTGACCCTCATACGGCGATTGGCCTTGAAGCAGCCCGTCAGTGTCGCAAAGATGCATCGGTCCCAATGATTACCTTAGCAACGGCTCACCCTGTGAAGTTTCCAGAAGCGGTAGAGAAAGCGGGTTGTCAAACGCCTGTGTTGCCTGAGCACATGAAAGATTTGTTCGAGCGTGAAGAGTCTTATACGGTGCTCGACAATAGCTTGAGTGACGTTCAGGCGTTTGTTTCTAACAATATCTAATATCTAACCGTTAGAGAGCCCGTTGGTTGACGCGGGCTCTTTTCATTTCCAATAAGTAAATCAACCTATGAACCTCATTGTTTTAGACCCTAAGCAATCTCTGGGGGAGGGCGTGTATGCGCTATCCGATCGCCAACAGCTGCACATTAGTCGCGTCATCAAAGCTTCGTCGGGGGATATGCTCCGTGTGGGGGTGTTGAATGGCAAGATTGGTGAAGGGGTATATCAAGCGCCAGATAAAGAGCCAAAGGGCGATCGTGTTAATGGTACAGGGACCATACATTCTCTCTCGCTTACCTTGGAGCCGCCAGCGCCCTTGCCTATAGTGGTTGTGATGGCGTTGCCTCGCCCGAATATGTTAAAGCGGACATTGCAAAACATGAGTGCGATGGGCGTGAAAGAAATCTACCTAATTCACTCGGCGAAAGTGGAAAAGAGTTATTGGCAAAGCCCTGTTGTGCAGCCTGATGTGATTGGCCCGGTACTCTTAGAAGGGTTGGAGCAAGCAAAGGATACCATGATGCCTACGTGTCAGTTGGTGCCTCGTTTCCGTCCTTTTGTTGAAGATCAATTGCCTAAGATTCTGGAAGGAAAGAGGGGGTTGTTAGCGCATCCTTATCAAGCTCAAGCTTGTCCTGTGAATCTTCATGAGCCGAGTGTATTAGCCCTTGGCCCAGAAGGCGGGTGGAACGAATTTGAAGTGGCTAAATGGCTAGCAGCGGGAATGGAGTCAGTGCATCTTGGAGAGCGGATTTTGCGTGTCGAAACCGTGGTACCTGTCTTGCTGTCACGTTTATATCCAGCAGGGTTATCGTCATAGGAAAATGAAAATTGTTAGCCCATTGGTAAGCTTTTAATGGGTTCAGCCATAAAAAAATCCCCCAACACTTTTGGTGTTGGGGGATTTTTTATTAAAGCGGTTTGCTGAAACCACTTATTCCATAATTAGCTTTTAGCTGGCTTGGAGCCAATCAAACCATAGTAGGCAATGTACAAGTAACAAACCACTGGCATGATGAAAGAGGCTTGTAGACCAATGTGATCAGCAAGCGAACCTTGAATCACAGGCAAAATTGCACCACCCACGATGGCAAGACAAAGTAACCCCGAGCCTTGGCTTGTTTGAGGGCCTAAGTCTTTTAGTGCCAAACTGAAGATGGTTGGGAACATGATGGAGTTAAATAAACCAATCACTAACACAGACCACATAGCCACGTGACCGTCATTCATAATGGTGCTGATCAAGAGCAAAATCGCGACACTGGCATTGATCGCAAGCAGTTTGCCAGCCGACATACGTTGCATTAATACGGCGCCAATAAAGCGACCAACCATTGCACCGCCCCAGTAGTAAGCTACGTAATGGGCTGCTGTGGCTTCGGGTAAGTTGGCAATATTTTTTAAGCCAAAGAAGTTAACCAATAAGCTACCAATAGACACTTCCGCGCCGACATACATAAAGATGCCAACCGCGCCCAACACCAAATGGCGATGTTTTAAAATGCTGATAGTCGGAGCCGCAGTGTCGTCTACTTGCTCTTCTTCAGGTTTAGGAAGATGGATACGAGTAAAGATAAAGGCCAGTGCTAATAGAATGACCGCTAAGCCAATGTATGGAACGATAACACTTTCCGCTTCTTGTGCCTTACTGGCGTATTGACCGACGACGGTAAATAGCAAGGCGCCACCCACTAATGGAGCAACAGTGGTGCCTAATGAGTTAAAGGCTTGAGAAAGTGTCAAACGGCTAGAAGCGGTTTCTGATGGGCCCATTACGGTAACAAGTGGGTTCGCGGCAACCTGAAGAATGGTAATGCCTGCTGCCAGCACGAACAGCGCCCCTAAAAAGACTATGTAAAGTTGTGCTTTGGCGGCGGCAACAAACAATAAGCAGCCAGCGGCGGCAATCATCAAGCCAATGCCAATACCCCGTTGAAAACCTACTTTTTTGACTAGGTTACCAGCTGGAACGGAGATAATGAAGTACGCCCCAAAGAAGCAAAATTGGATCAACATTGCTTGGGTATAGGAGAGGTCAAAGACTCCTTTTAAGTGGGGGATCAATATATCATTGAGCGAGGTAATAAAACCCCACATGAAAAATAATGATGTTAAGGCAGTAAGCGCAAATCGGTAATTTGGCTGGCCTTTTGCCGCATCTTGGGAATGTGTTGTCATAATTTTTTCCGATAAGTGTTAAAGAGAAAGCTCAATTTTTATCTTTAGATTTTTAAACACTTTATCTTTGGGCATAGGGGGATTGAACATAAGTTCTTGCCCAAATCAAAAAAGCGGCTAATCGTAGCATTGGAATATCGACAATGTGTGTAAAAGGGGCTTGGATTATTAGATAAACCTATATCCTTCCTTTTTTATTTCATTAGTGTAAAGAAGTCTTGCGGAATCTTACGCGTTTGCAATGAAATGAGCGTGGATTTAGAACGAAACGATACTAATTAATAGTGTTATTGTGATGAATAGGTCATGACTCTGTCAGCCTTAGATTAACGCTTTGTGTTACTATCTAGCGCTGAATGAATTTTCATCTGTGGACTGTCTAGAGTTTTATGCGCATTGAACGTCGCCCTTTATTAACGAAAAACAATCATTTTCCCAGCACCATGTCTCCGACCTTACAGCGTGTATTGATGTCTCGGGAAGTCAGCTCTGTTGATGAGCTGGATTATCGGCTGCCGCGCTTAATGCGCCCGGAACCTCTTTTTGGCTTAACCGATGCCGCGAATATTCTGGCGGATGCTATTGTCGCAGGTCAAAAAATTCTTATTGTCGGGGATTTTGATGCAGATGGGGCCACCAGCACCAGCTTAGGCATACTGGCTTTAGAGGCAATGGGAGCCATTGCGCCGGAATATTTGGTTCCTAACCGTTTTGAGTTTGGTTATGGTCTCACGCCCGAAATTGTTGAAGTGGCAAAAGACAAACAGCCTGCTGTCCTGATCACGGTGGATAACGGCATTGCCAGTATCGATGGGGTATTCGCTGCAAAGTCCTATGGTATGAAGGTGGTGGTAACGGATCACCATTTACCGGGTGCGGCGCTGCCGCAAGCTGATGCGATAGTCAACCCCAACCACCCACAATGTGGCTTCGAAAGCAAAAACCTGGCGGGTGTTGGGGTGATTTTTTATGTCATGAGTGCGTTGCGTGCCGAACTCAAGCGTCGCCATTGGTTCGAAGAACAACATATTGCCATGCCGAATTTGGCAGAATATTTGGATTTGGTGGCGTTAGGGACGGTCGCGGATGTGGTGCCCCTAGACAGTAATAACCGCATTTTGGTGCAGCAAGGTATTAAACGTATCCAAGCAGGCCAAGCTCGTCCTGGTATTTTGGCTCTATTAGAGGTTGGGCGCCGTGACCATACACAATTAAAGGCGTCTGACCTGGGATTTGTGGTTGGCCCAAGGCTCAATGCGGCTGGACGCCTTGACGATATGTCGGTGGGAATTGAGTGTTTGCTTGCTGTGCATTCTCATCAAGCACGTCAATTGGCTCAGCAGTTAGATCAATTCAACCGAGAGCGAAAAACCATAGAAGCGGACATGAAAGAGCAAGCTGAATTGGCATTGGCCTCTCTGAAAGAGGATGCGCAAGCCATGCCTAATGGTATGTGTTTTTATGACCCAGATTGGCACCAAGGGGTGATTGGGATTTTAGCCTCACGGATGAAAGAGAAGTGCCATCGTCCGGTGATTGCTTTTGCGCGAGTTTCAGAGGATGAGCTTAAAGGCTCCGCTCGTTCGATACCCGGAGTGCATATTCGTGATGCGTTGGATCTATTGGCAAAGCGTTATCCACAGCTGCTGAGTAAATTTGGTGGTCATGCAATGGCCGCAGGCATGTCGATCAAAGAATCCCATTATGAAGCGTTTCGTTTGGCGTTTGATGTCATTATCAGTGAATGGGTGACGCCAGAACAGCTGGAAGCTGTTGCTTGGACCGATGGCCCGCTAGCACCTGAAGATTTCAGTTTAAGTTTTGCCGAGCAAGTGCGTTTATCTGGGCCTTGGGGGCAAGCGTTTCCTGAGCCGAGTTTTGATGGGGTCTTTGATATTTTACAGCAGCGCCTTGTAGGGGAAAAGCATTTGAAGTTGATGGTGCGTGAACCCAATAGTGGCTTACTGCTGGATGCGATTCGCTTTTTTGTGGACTTGGAACAGTGGCCCAATGAGCAGTGCAAGCAAGCACACTTGGTCTATAAACTGGATATCAACGAGTTTCGGGGCCAGCGCAATTTACAGCTATTGGTCGATCATATTGAACCGGCCTAATGTCGTTTCAGGTTTAGTCAGAGAAGAAAAAACCGCCAAGCTGCCTATCCAGCAAAAAGTTGAGGTATAATGCCTCTCCCTCAATTCACCACTTATTAATTTTGCAGGAGTTCATCCATGACTGCACAGGTTCTTGACGGCAAGCTTTGCGCCAAAGAAACCGAAACCCGTCTGCAAGCTCAAGTTGCGCAGCTGAAAGAGCGCACTGGCGGCACCCCTATTTTGGCAACCATTCTTGTTGGAGCGGATCCAGCTTCCGCGACCTATGTAAAAATGAAAGGCAATGCTTGCCGTCGTGTTGGTATGGATTCAATGGCGATAGAATTGCCAGAGACCACCACCACTGAGCAACTGCTTGCTAAAATTCAAGAACTGAATAACAACTCGGATGTGCATGGTATTTTGCTTCAGCATCCTGTACCAGCGCAAATTAATGAGCGCCTGTGTTTTGATGCGATCGCCGCCCATAAAGATGTTGATGGTGTGACTTGTCTTGGTTTTGGCCGTATGGCTATGCAAGAGCCTGCATATGGTGCCGCGACACCCGCAGGCATTATGCGTTTGTTGGCGGCTTACGATGTAAATCTGGAAGGTAAGCACGTTGTAGTTGTGGGCCGTAGTCCTATTTTGGGTAAGCCAATGGCGATGATGATGCTGAATGCCAATGCGACAGTCACTATTTGCCATTCTCGTACGCAAAATCTCCCCGACTTTATTAAACAAGCCGATGTGATCGTTGGTGCGGTAGGTAAGCCGGAATTTATTAAAGCCGAATGGATCAAAGACGGCGCTATCGTTGTGGATGCCGGTTACCATCCAGGTGGCGTAGGAGACATTGAGCTGGCACCATTGGTAGACCGTGTGGCCGCTTACACGCCTGTTCCTGGTGGCGTGGGGCCGATGACAATCAACACCTTGATTTTGCAAACACTTGAGTCAGGTCTTAAACAGCTGGCTTGAAACTCTCATAATACTTCCCCATATTAGAGGGTGTCGCAAAAGGTAGCGAGCGAAGATAAGGCAAGGCAAAAATCGCTGAAAAAGCAGAGTTTATACCTATAAATGAGCATTTTGAGGTGATTTTTAACACTGAATTATCAAGCACAGTAGTTTTGCAACAGCCTCTATTATCTAAATGGATAGTATAAAATAGGGAGCCGTGCCTAAGTCGGGTACGGCTTCTTGCTTTGCAGCCTTTGCTCTGATTTCAAAAGCGCCACGTTTCACAAGTGATATGTTTCAAGAGCAATATAGGTTTTTCTTAAAGTGAACAGAAATAGGTAGACATTCCATGTCCACAGAAATGTTAAAAGACGCGTTAGATTTTGACCTCATTGCTGACGTGTTTGTCACCGAATCCATTGCCGCGTCCCCCGCCGAATTACATGGTCAATTATGTGGCTATCTGGCCTCTGGTGTTGCCTTACCATTAGAAGATTGGCTCACTATGGTGGTAGAGTTTTGTGATATCGAAGGCTGGAAAGAAGAAGCGAGCCGTGCCGCGATTGTGGAGTTTTATACCGCGACACTGACCCTGTTCCAAAATGGTGAATACGCTCTTGTACCTTGTATCAGTGATGATGATTCGCCTCTAAGCGAGCGTGGAACAACATTATCCCAATGGGCACATGGTTTCCTAGCGGGCTATGGTTTGTCGGGGCAAAAGAAAGATTTATCCGAAGAAACCAAGCAAATACTGCGTGATTTAGCCAATATTTCTGGTATGAAAGCGCAAATGGAAACCTTAGAGGAAAACAATGACAATGAAGCGGATTTGACCGAATTGGTGGAATACGCCCGTTTGTCGGCCATGATGCTCTATTCTGAGCACCATGAAGTGAATCCAGATGTGGATCATACCAAACAATCTTCAATACACTAATTCCATATTATCGTGTCGGCTAGCGTGATGGACGACCAATCAATATAAGAGAGAGTAGGATGAATACAGAAAGTCTGATAGTAGAGAAGCAAACATACCAAGCTCGTCGTCAGCGTTTGATTGAGTCACTGCCAAACAACGCGGTCGCTATTATTCGTACGGGTGAACTTGCTACTCGTAATAATGACTGTGAATACGAGTTTCGCCCTCACAGTAGTTTCTTTTATTTAACTGGATTTCCTGAGCCCAGTGCTTATGCCTTGATCAAGGGCAATGGTGATACGCTTCTAGTGACGTTACCTAAAGACCCGGAAAGAGAGCAATGGGATGGCTTTCGTTATGGTGTAGAGGGCGCGATTAAGGAATTTGGTGTGAATGACGCCACTACCACTGATGAACTGGATAAGACTGCATTGGCATTTTTAGACGGTGCAGAACAGGTTGCGTTTTTATTCGGTGATGACCATCTGCGTCAACAGCTGATGGGCTGGCGCGATCAATTGGCTGCCCGCGCCCGTGCGGGGGCGGTCGCGCCGACTAGTTTGATTGATTTGACTCCTTATATTGCTGAGATGCGCTTGCACAAAGACGAAGAAGAAATTGTCTTATTGGAAAAAGCGGCTCAAATCAGCGTAGAAGCGCATAAACAAGCCATGCGAACCGTTCGTCCAGGTATGAAAGAGTACGAGCTAGAAGCAGAATTAAATTATGTCTTTATGAAGTCTGGCGCGCGTCAGCCTGCGTATAACAATATTGTCGCCTCTGGCAATAATGCTTGTGTATTGCATTACATCCAAAATGACCAAACCATTAAGCAAGATGATCTGGTCCTGATTGATGCGGGGGCGGAGTATGGCGGCTACGCTGGGGATATTACCCGTACCTTCCCGGCCAGTGGGAAATTCACTGAGCCTCAAGCCATCTTATATCAAGTGGTGTTGGACGCTTATCATGCAGGTATGAAAGAGCTTAATGTGGGGACACCTTATGAGGCTTATCATAATGCGGCAGTCAGAGTGTTGACGCAGGGCTTGGTCGAACATGGATTGCTAAAAGGGGAAGTGGATTCCCTGATCGAAAGCAAAGCCTACCGTGATTTCTATATGCACAATACGGGACATTGGTTAGGCTTGGATGTGCATGATTGTGGCGCCTATAAAATCAATGGCGAGTCCCGTTTATTGGAAGAAGGCATGACCTTGACCATAGAGCCTGGTCTCTATGTTTCACCCGATAATGAATCCGTAGATAAAAAGTGGCGTGGTATCGGTATTCGTATTGAAGACGATATTTTGATCCGCAAAGAAGGGCCCTATGTACTCACCCATGGCCTGCCAAAAGAGATTGTGGAAATAGAAGCTTTTATGGCTGAAAACCGATAACAATCAATATGATAAAACTAGTCAGCCTATGACGTTGCTAGTCAACGGATAGGCTGCAGTAACCTGATGAATCACAACAAATGGAGCAGTAAAGATGGCAAAGCAATACGATGTAATAGTGGTCGGAGCCGGTATGGTTGGCGCACTCGCTGGAATTTTGCTTGCTCAGTCATCGTTACGTGTTGCTATTATTGATAAAAACAATGGGCAGTATCCCCTGTCCACACCACCACATTATGATGCGCGAGTCAGTGCTCTTTCTAGTCAATCTAAGACGCTCCTTGAGTCGTCTGGGGCGTGGCAGCGTATTGATCAACATCGTCTGGCGGCCTACAACAACATGGTTGTCTGGGATGGCTTAGGACAAGGCTACATTGACTTTAATGCGCAAAAAGCCGCCATGCCGGAATTAGGGCACTTGGTCGAAAACAATGTCTTATGTGATGCCTTAATAGAGCAAGCCAAACAAGAGTCGAACATTGATTTATACTTTGAAGAAACCTTGGTATCTCATCAGTTAAGTGACGCGGGCGTTAAGGTGGAGTTGGCTTCTGGTCTCCCGTTAGAGGCGCAAACCCTGATTGCCGCAGATGGTGCCTTGTCTTTACTGAGAACGCAAAATGCGTTCGATACGGTAGAGTGGGATTACGGTCATCATGCGATTGTTGCAACCTTAGAAATAGACCGTTCCCATGAGAACACAGCATGGCAGTGTTTTGGTGAAGAAGGGATTTTGGCGTTTCTGCCTTTGCCGGATGTAGATGATCGACACTTCGTCTCAATTGTTTGGTCGGTGCCGCCTAAAGAAAGTGAGGCCTTGATGGCGCTTGATGACAACGCGTTTGCCACCCGGTTGCATTACGCCATTGGTAAGCGCTTTAAGGTGTTAGGGCTCACCACGAAACGCTATGCGATTCCACTGCGTCAGCGTCATGCGAAGCAGTATGTGAAGTCAGGTCTTGCCTTGATTGGTGATGCTGCACACACCATTCATCCGTTAGCAGGGCAGGGCGCGAACTTAGGTTTTGGTGATGTGAAAGCGTTGGTCGCGGTACTGACGAAAGCGAAAAAGCGTGGTGAATACCTTGGACAATCTCGGGTATTAAGACGTTTTCAGCGTGCGCGTATGTTGGATAATATTGCGATGGCCGCTGGTATGGAAAGTTTCAAACGTCTGTTTGCAACGCAAAACCCCTTTGTTGTGCAACTGCGCAATATGGGAATGACGGGATTTCATAATATGCCAAGGTTGAAACAAAAGCTGGTGGCGAGGGCTGCTGGTTTATCTTCTTTCTCCTAGTCTTGAGGGAGCGAAATAAATATTATTGAGTCAGATTGCAAAACGCTACTTTTTTGAGATTGCAAAGTCCATACTGTTGCATAGGCTGATGTTGTCTTATTGATAAGAAGTAGAGGCAGTGCTTTATGCAAATATCAACATTATTAAAACAAACGGATAAGCTTCCCAACGTACCAGATGTCGTTTTAGAGTTGATCGAAGCCTTGAAAGACCCTGATGTTCATTTCTCTGTTATAGCGGAAAAAGTAGTACACGATCAGACCATTTCTTTGAAGGTATTACGCGCAGTTAACTCTGCCTATTTTGGCTTGTCCAGAAAAGTCTATTCGATTGATGAAGCCATCGCTATCCTCGGTACGAATAAATTAAAAACCATGGTGATTGCCTCTGGTTTTGTTAACTCGGTTGAGAGTGTTCAAGGGCTTGATTTAAGAGACTTTTGGCATGATTCCTTTGCCGTCGCGGAGTTGGCGCAGTGGTTAGGCAAACGTACTAGCTTAGTGGATGATGATGAGGCTTTTACGGCGGGAATTGTTCATAATATTGGACGGCTATTGCTGCACCTTGCTGAACCTGAATTAGCCATTTCAATTCAAGAGCAAGTCAAGCAGGGTAAAGGGAATCGATTTAGGATAGAAACGGAAGCGCTTGGTTTTACGACACAAGAGGCGGGTAAAGCCTTATTAGATCTATGGAAGTTCCCCACTGAATTAGGCGAGGCAGTGAAACATCATAAACGTCCTTTTGCGGAACAGCAGTCTCCTCAGCCCTTAGCCTGTATCTTAAACTTAGCTTGTTATCTTAATGCTTGTATTCGAAACGAGCGTGAGGTAGAGATTGTTCAAGAAGGTTTGCCGTTAGCGGTTGTTAAAGCGGCGGGCATAACACCACTCACTCTAGACGATGTAGACCAAGCACTTAACTTGGATAATGAGCTTAGTCATATTATGTATTAACGGGTGACGATGTTAAGTAATAGGCATTGTCCATTTGTTGATCTTTACATGGATGTAGATGGCTAGAAGGATGAGGTCGTCTGTGTAGAGATTAAGGTAAGCAAATATAGACACACCTTCCGTGGCATATTGATTAAGCTGAATTCTTTAGAACGGTTATTTGAGTGGTTAACCGTCGGGAGACTTATGCAGTACCGATGCCTTGTTCTCTACATACTTCGACTAGCCCTTCAAAGTCGTATTCCGTAAGGTCCAAATGTTCAAGCACAAAATGTTTATTGTTATCCCATTCGTAATCTTCTTCAGCACAACCCAAGTGTTTATAAGTGCCGGCGATGTGCTCTGACATTTTCAAAATGGCTGCAAAGGTGAGGTTAGTGGTATCACCCGGTACTCGGTTGGTAAATAAACGATCAATTCGGTGGTGGTAGGCGATGACGGCACAACAGCTCTTTGGCAGTCCCCAAGATTTTGCGAGGTAGTAGCCAACAACGGAGTGATTGGTTTTAAACGTTTGGTTCTCAACATTGGTAAGCTCAAAGTTTTCATCCTGATAGCCTTTTATCAGAACGTCTTTATAGCCATCAAAGCGCTTCATCATTAACGGGATGCCAGCGTTGTGGAAAAGGCCAAGGGCATAACTTTCGTCTTGATATTTGAACCCCAATTGTTTGGCAAGGCTGGCGCTAACGGCGGCCACATCCATTGCGTTGTCCCAAAAGGAATGCATGGCTTGAATGGCATCGTCTGATAATTCACTCTTAACCGCTAAGCCATTTACAATATTGGTGATGGTGGTCACGCCAAGTAACATGACGGCCTGTTGTATCGAGGTGATTTTTCTTGGTAAGCCAAAAAATGCGGAGTTGACGAATTTTAACACCGCAGCGGATAAGCCCACATCCTGTGAAATGATCTCAGCAATCCGTGTCATATCTGGCTCAGGCATGGCCTGTTCCATATGAAGATCCACCATCACTTGAGGTTGTGGTGGGATGCTAATGCCTTGAAGGACTCGTTTAAGTTGATTTTCATTTAATTCTGAGGACATAAAAAGACCGTTTCAAACAAAGACAATTAGGGTATCAATAGCGTAATACATGGCAATTGAGACTGTACGCTTTATAATAGCCTTTTTTAAATGTACTGGGGAAAGTTTTGAGCGTTATTCGACTAAAAGGGCAAGCAGATCGTCGTCTTAGAGCAGGCCATCAATGGATCTATAGTAATGAAGTAGATACCAATAAGACGCCATTAAAGCAATTTACACCGGGTGATCAAGTGGTTGTCGAAACAGCACAAGGAAAACCCCTTGGTATTGCGACGGTGAACCCTAATACCTTGATTTGTGGTCGATTAGTGAGTCGAAATGTTGATACCGTATTGAACAAATCGACTTTGGTTCATCGCATTAAAATTGCCTTGTCGTTGCGTGAAATGGTCTACTCAGGCCCTTATTATCGCCTAGTATTTGGGGATTCGGATGGGTTGTCGGGGTTGGTGGTGGACCGCTTCGCCGATATTCTAGTGATACAGATTTCGACAGCGGGCATGGAACGTCTGAAAAATGAGATTGTCGAAGCCCTACAGGAAGTCATCAAGCCGACGGCAATTTTACTAAAAAACGATGGCAAAATGCGTCAAATCGAAGGGTTAGAGACGTACGTAGAAGAAGCTTTTGGAACCGTTCCTGAGTTGGTTTTTTTGCAAGAAAACGACGTTTTATTTCAAGCGCCTGTATGGGATGGTCAAAAAACCGGTTGGTTCTATGATCACAGAGAAAACCGTAAAACCATGCAAGGGTTTTGTGATGGTAAGCGAGTGCTGGATGTTTTTTCTTATGTGGGCGGTTGGGGCGTGCAAGCGGCCGCCGCTGGAGCAACTGACGTCACCTTTATTGATGCATCAGAAAGTGCGTTAAGTCACGTGGACGAAAACTTAAAGCTTAATCAATACGAAGGGGATGCCAATCTTATGCATGGTGATGCGTTTGATGCCATGCAATCTTTGATCGACGATAAAGCCCGTTTTGATGTAGTTGTCATGGATCCCCCCGCGTTTATTGCCCGCCGTAAAGACATCAAAGCGGGAGAAGGGGCTTATCATCGCGCCAATCAGCTCGCGATGCGCTTGGTAGCGAAAGGGGGCGTTTTAGTGACTGGTTCTTGTTCAATGCATCTAGAGACCAACCGTTTACATGATATAGTGCGTAGCAACTCGCGGCAACTTGAGCGTTTTTCGCAGTTAATTTATCGTGGTACACAGGCACCAGATCATCCGGTTCATCCGGCAATCGAAGAAACGGAATACCTAAAAGCCTTGTTCTATCGCATACATAACAATATGGGGTTGTAATGTCCCTATGGCCATCTATTGACGGTAAACAAGTGCCTTTGCTTCGCTGAGCAAAGGCACTTTTTGTTTTGGTTGTTTATTATTTAGTGACGAAGGGAAATATGCGGCCAACCGCGCTCTTTAGCGATCTTGCTTAGAACGTCGTCTGCGTCAACTGCGACTGGGTGGTCGACTAATTCTAATAACGGCAGATCGTTGCGTGAGTCGCTATAAAAGTAGCTCCCTGCCAGTGAATAACCTGTTTCTTTCAGCCAGTCGTTTAAGCGGGTCACTTTGCCTTCCTGAAAGCTTGGCACACCAACAATATTGCCTGTGTATTGTCCGTTAATAACTTCTGGAATAGGGGCAATAATATGATCCATGCCCAGAGCAGTGGCAATCGGGCCGGTGACAAACTGATTGGTGGCCGTGATCATTAATAAAAAATGACCTTGTTTTTTATGATCCTGAATTAGAGCATTGGCTCTTTCTTGCATCATGGGGACCACTTTTTCTGTCATAAATTTTTGATGTAATTGAGTTAACTCTGATGGGGTGAATTGAGTCAGTGGGGCTAGGCTAAAGGCTAAATATTCGTGAATATCTAAGGTACCTGCTTGGTATTGTTGAAAAAAACGATCATTGGCTTCTTTATAAACCTGAGTGTCGACCAGTTTTTTTTCTACTAAGAATTGTCCCCATGCATAATCACTGTCACCACTGAGCAGGGTGCCATCTAAATCAAATATTGCGAGCGTCACTGGGTTTCCTTGGGATTGAGAATGATAGAAAGTATAACCTTGAGTATTACAAATAACACGTCTGTTAATTGTGCGGCAAGGCGAATTATGGAACAATGAATCAAATTTGTTTTTAAGTTAAAAGGTGATAGCTCGTGATTGATGCAGACGGATATAGACCGAATGTGGGCATCATATTGATGAACGAGCGTGGCCAACTTCTTTGGGCGAGACGAGTAGGTCAAAATGCTTGGCAGTTTCCCCAAGGCGGTATAAAGCATGATGAAACACCAGAAGATGCATTATTTCGAGAGTTGAAAGAAGAAATCGGATTGGAGCCTCATCAAGTAGAAATCGTGGGGAAAACCCGAGGATGGTTGCGTTATCGGTTACCCAAACGCATGCTTCGGCATAATAGTAAGCCTTTGTGTATTGGACAAAAGCAAAAGTGGTTTTTGCTGTCCATTCGATGTGCTGATACCTGCGTGTGTGTTGATGATACTGAATGCCCTGAATTTGATGGTTGGCGATGGGTGAGTTATTGGTATCCATTAGGCCAGGTTGTCTCGTTTAAAAAAGATGTATATCGACGAGCGTTGAAGGAGTTGATCCCCAATGCTCATCGCAAATTAGAAAAAATAGTAAAGACTAACTAAGGGAAAACACAAACATGCTCAGCCTGCTCAGACGTATCACCCAAGAGGTGACCGCAGCACAATCATTGCCTGTTGCGTTGGACATTATTGTTCGACGTGTACGCCGAGCAATGCGGGCAGAAGTGTGTTCGATCTACTTAGTTGATCCCAATACTAATGAATACATTCTAATGGCAACGCGCGGCTTGAACGCGGATGTCGCTGGTAGTGCCAGCTTGAAAGCCGATGAAGGCTTGGTTAGCTTGGTGGGTCGCCGTGCCGAGCCTGTTAACCTAGAAGATGCACACATTCACCCCTCATTTCACTATTTAAAAGGCACTGGCGAAGAGCGTTATCGCTCGTTCCTTGGTGTGCCTATTATTCACCATCGTCAAGTGCTTGGTGTGCTGGTGGTTCAGCATGAAGATAAGCGTCGCTTTGATGAAGGTGAAGAAGCCTTTTTGATTACCTTATCGGCTCAGCTTGCAGGGGTGATTGCCCATGCAGAAGCCACGGGCGCGATGACGAGCTTAAGTGTTCATGCCGCACCAACAGGGTCGGATTTCCGCTATAAAGGGGTTGCCGGTAGTTCGGGGGTGGCCATTGGTCGCGGGGTGGTGGTATATCCGCCAGCGGATTTGGATGTGATTCCCGATCGTACCGTAGACGATTGTGCCACTGAAATTGAAGAGTTTAATCAAGCGCTTGATGCGGTTCGCCAAGATATTCGTCGTGCCAGTAATCGCCTTAGCCAGCATTTGTCTAATGATGAAAAAGCGCTGTTTGATGTGTATTTAAAAATTCTCGATGACAATGCTTGGTCTAAAGACGTTGAGAACAAGATCAACGCAGGAAATTGGGCACAAGGGGCGCTTCGACAGGTGATTCAGACGCACATTGCGCATTTTGATCGCATGGATGACCCGTATTTACGCGAGCGAGCGTCGGACATTCGAGACTTGGGGCGTCGGATTCTCTCGCATTTACAGGCTAAGGCACCTAACTTAGCAGAGCGCTTTGAAGAGCCTTCTATTATTATTGGGGAAGAGCTGACGGCTTCTATGTTAGGTGAAGTCCCCCTTGATAAGATCAAAGGCCTTGTCTCTGTGATGGGGTCGGGTAACTCTCACGTGGCGATTTTAGCGCGGGCTATGGGGATTCCGACGGTGATGGGCGCGCTGGACTTACCTTACGCTCAGCTTGATAAAGTCAATTTAATTGTGGATGGTTATCTTGGGCAAATTTTCACTTACCCCTCTGAGCATCTGACACAGAATTATCAACAGATTGTTGATGAAGAGCGCCAGTTAGAAGAAGAGTACGAAACCCTTAAAGATTTACCTTGTGTTACTCAAGACGGCTATCGTTTGTCGCTTTATGTGAATACTGGTTTAACCGCTGACATTGCTCGATCTTTAGATCGTGGCGCCGAGGGTATTGGTCTTTATCGAACGGAAGTGCCTTTTATGGTACGTGATCGTTTTCCCACCGAGGCGGAACAAGAGCACATTTATCGCCAACAATTAGAAGGCTTTGCCCCTGCACCGGTTACCGTTCGTACTTTGGATATTGGTGGCGATAAATCGCTACCTTATTTCCCCATTAGCGAGGAAAACCCCTTCCTTGGTTGGCGTGGTATTCGTGTGACACTGGATCACTTGGAGATTTTTATGGCGCAAATTCGTGCCATGATCAAAGCCAGTGCAGGGCTACATAATTTAAAAATTATGTTGCCCATGATTTCCCATGTGGCCGAAGTGGAAGAAGCTTTAGCCCTAATTCGCCGAGCCTATGCGGAAATTAAAGAAGAAGGCTACGATGTTAAAATGCCCCAAGTGGGCGTTATGATAGAAATCCCAGCGGCTGTCTATCAAGTCAAAGAGCTTGCCTCGTTGGTAGATTTTATGTCTGTAGGGAGTAACGATTTAACTCAGTATCTGTTAGCGGTGGATCGTAATAATCCTCGTGTAGCGGATTTATATAACTGTTTTCATCCTTCGGTTTTGCGCGCTTTGCTCTCGATTGTAAAACAAGTGAAAAACGAAGGGATAAACTTAAGTGTTTGTGGTGAAATGGCAGGCGATCCTATGGGAGCCATCATATTAATGGCCATGGGCTATGATGTGCTATCGATGAGTTCCACCAGCTTGCCGAAAGTGAAAGCGGTTATCCGCAATATCTCCATGGATCAAGCGCAAAATATGTTGGATCAAGTGATTCATCTTACTCATGCTGACGCTGTGACCCAAACTATGACACGATTAATGCGCGAAGCAAATATCGAACGTTTGGTGCGTCCGGCGAAAACCACAACGCATTAATTTAGTTGTCCATTAAAAGGTTGTTCCTACCGCTATGATAGCTTATCCAGATTTTAATCCTATCGCCATTTCCATCGGCCCACTTGCCGTACATTGGTACGGTATTATGTACTTAGTTGGCTTTGCTAGCGCGTATCTTTTAGGAAATTACCGCGCTAAGAAATCCAATGGCTTGTGGACGAAAGAAATGGTCAGCGACATGATATTCTATGGCGCCTTGGGGGTCATTTTAGGGGGGCGTATTGGCTATATTCTTTTTTATCAGTTCCCCGTTTTTATTAAGCACCCTTTGGTCATGTTTCAAATTTGGGATGGCGGCATGTCATTCCATGGTGGGTTAATTGGCGTCATTATTGCGATGATGATCTTTGCTCGTCGCTACAATAAACACTGGGTAGATGTTACCGATTTTGCGGCGCCTTTTGTGCCGATTGGTTTGGGAGCAGGTCGTATTGGTAATTTTATTAATGGGGAGTTATGGGGTAAGCCGAGTACACTGCCATGGGCAATGATTTTTCCTAAGGACCCATTACACCTACCTCGTCAGCCTTCTCAGTTGTATCAGTTTGCGATGGAAGGTGTGCTGTTGTTTTGTATTTTGTGGTTTTTCTCGAAAAAGAGTAAACCACGCTACTGCGTCTCGGGCTTATTCTTATTGTGTTATGGCATTTTCCGTATATTGGCCGAATTCGTGCGCGAGCCAGACCCGCAAATCGGCTACCTCGCTTGGGGATGGGTCACCGAAGGCCAGGTCTTATCTTTGCCGATGGTGATCATTGGTATTATTTTACTTATCTATGGTTATAAAATGAAACAATACCCCACCACGTAAATGTAAGATGATAAAACCAGCCAAGTGCTGGTTTTTTATTTAGAGAACTTGGCGATCAATAATCGTGAGGAAAAAAAATGAACGGCGACTTGTTAGTTTTTGGGCCAGTGACGCTAAACCATGAAAAGTATGTAGAGCCTCCTAAAACGGATAGTGAATTAGTGCCATTCCATCATTTTCTGATCGAGAATGAAAAAGGGGAAGTAGTCGGCCATATTAATTTTCGCATAGGCAATACGAGCCATGTTCAGAACTGCGCAGGGCATCTTGGTTATGCCATAAATGAAGCGTTTCGAGGCAAGCATTATTCGCTGTATGCTTGTTTGGCGATTAAGCCTTTTATACAAGACTTCTATTCGAGCATACTGATTACCGCAGAAGTTGATAATGCCCCTTCTATTAACATTATTGAAAAGTTAGGTGCCGAGTATTTAGATCAAGTTGTGGTGCCAAAAACAGACCCAGGGTATGTCCACGGTGCGCGTCAGAAAGTGCGCTATAAGTGGGCGGTAGTGTGACTAATTAACAGTAGGTTTTAAGCAGGAGCTTTGTTGTATGTTGGATTATCTGTACAAGTCATTTCGTTTTCTTCCCATTGATCCAAGTGTCTTAAAATCTGGGTTAGAAACCTACTTGTCTGAGCAACGAGACTGGTGTGAGAGTGCGGACTTTTCAGCTTTGTTTCCGTTTAAAGCGCTGGGGTTGCCGCAAGACTTCTTTTTGCAAAAAATTATTCATTGCGATGGAGTGGATTATCTCACTGGCCCGCGCTTTTTGAATATGAATATAGAAGCGCCTTATATTGAGCTTGCTGCCAGTTCCGGTCCATTGACATCCAAAGCCGCAGAACAAATATTTAACCTATGGGAGCCGTTGCAAGCCCAACATATTCGCGTGCTTCGACCTGCCAAAGAAAAAGGCAAAGGCATTCAGGATCAGGGCTTTTACGCCTGTTCATTACCTGCTAAAGCAACACGTGATCACTCTTTCGAATCTTGCTCAGATAATTTGGTTCTCAAGAAGGCGCTCATGTCTGACCTTCACTGGTGCCTGAGTGCGCTTGACGTATCTTATCAAGAAGCTTATCGCCGTATGCCTCAATTAAAAGACAGGCTGTCACCAACGGATAAAGACTATCTGCAAGAGTTAATTGCTGAGGGCAATGTTTTTGTGATTATGCAAGGCCGGACAAGGGTAGGCCTAATGGCTTATGAAGAGAGTCTTAGAGGTTTTATTCATGCCTATTGGATGATCGAAAAAGCCATTTTGCCTGACTATCAAGGGCAGCATTTATCGTCTAAAGCACAAATGCTCTTATGCCAACAGCTTACCCATAACACAGAAGACAGAGTGTTAATGGGACACATTGATAGCGATAATATTCCATCGATTAAAACCGCAGAGCTGGGCGGGCGTGAACGTATTCTGGATTATGTTTTTCTAAGCCGAGAGGATGTTGTGTAGCGGTCTCGGTACCATGCGAAATCGTCTAACAAAAAACGGTGAACCCTTTCGGATTCACCGTTTTTTTAGTTTGAGAGAGGTTAAACCGAAAAGGGATAAGCAATAGGTTCGTGGCACTGGTAGCCTTCCACCGTAAAATCATCCAAAGTCACCCAGGTTTCAATGTCTTTTAGGGATTTGATCTCTGGATTGATTTTCAGCGTTGGCAGTGGATAGGGTTCGCGTTTTAGTTGTACGTCACGCATTAGTTCTAGCTGGTCTTCATAGATGTGAGCATTCACTATCTTATGGAAGGCTTGTCCTGCTTTATGTCCGGTTATTTGTGCGACAATGGCAAGCAATACATAGACCTGAACCATGTTGAAGTTTAGGCCTAGAGGGACGTCACAGCTGCGCTGTGTGCTGTTTAGATAGAGAGTGTCACCCAGTAACGAAAAATGGTGGCTGTACATACAAGGGCGCAGACAGGCCATATGAAATGCCCCCGGGTGATAAAAGGTCAAAATCTCACCACGGTTATCCACACCGCAGCTTAAATCATCGATGATTTGTTGCAGCAGATCAATATGACCGCCATCAGGCTTGGGGAAGGCTCGTCCAATGGCACCATAGCACAGTCCCATATCGTCTTCGCCTTTACGATAAGGGTTGTTTAGCCAGGCGTCATTTTGATTGGCGTTAGCGTCCCATGTTTTGGTGCCAAGGGCTCGAAAGTCGGCTGCATTGTCGTAACCCCGTAGATACCCCAAAATTTCCGCAATGGCAGATTTCCAGTAACTTTTACGGGTTGTTACAAGAGGGAACTCTCCTTTGCTGACATCATAGGTCAAATCCGCATTGATGACCGTCAGACAACGTTTACCAGTGCGTTTGTTATTGACCCACTCACCGTCGTTTATGATGCGCTGGCAAAGGTCTAAATATTGTTTCATGGGGTGGCCTTGTCTGGTTGCGGGCAAAGATAGTAACGCATGAGAAATGCATTCTTGTTTGCCATGAGTATAATGATTGCCAACAATTATATCAGAACTTCACTTTGTCTTAACCCAATGCCGTGATACGGCGTCATTTTTAAAGGGTGTTTTTATGTTGTCACTCATTGTTGCGATGTCGACGAATCGAACCATTGGAATCAATAATGCCTTGCCTTGGCATCTACCAAACGATTTAAAGTATTTCAAGCAAGCCACCATGGGCAAACCTATTGTGATGGGGCGTAAGACATTTGAGTCCATCGGTAAACCATTGCCGGGGCGTCGCAATATTGTGATTACTCGTGATGAGGGGTTCCAGGCTGATGGTGTCGATGTGGTACACACCTTAGATGATGCTATTGCTTTAGGCGAAGACATTTGTCTTGTGAATGGGCAAGAAGAGGTGATGGTGATAGGTGGCTCGCAAATTTACCAATTGGCGTTAGAGCGTGCCGAGCGTCTTTATGTGACTCATGTGGACGCGCAGGTCGAGGGTGATGCCTTTTTTCCAGAGGTAGATTGGCCTTCGTTTACGCTATTGGCTGAGGAATCTTTTGCAGCAGAAGGCCCCAATCCCTACGATTATCGCTTTTCCGTTTATCAAAGAAGTAGCGCAAGCTAATGGGACTCTTTTGAGCCAAGTCATTAGCTGGTTTAATCGATGTTATAGAATAGAGGCAAACTATGTGGCAGCAACGTGAAATAACGTTATCAGCAAACCGTCGAGGCTTTCATCTTATTACCGATTACATTGAGCGAGCACTGGCAGAATTATCGCCTGTATCAGTGGGGTTGTTGCATTTGCAGTTGTTGCACACGTCAGCGTCTTTGACCATTAATGAAAACGCCGATCCTTCTGTTCGTCGCGATATGGAGCAGCATTTTTCCGTTATGGTGCCGGAAAATCAGCCCTATTATGAACATATTTATGAAGGATCGGATGATATGCCCGCCCACATTAAGGCCAGTATGTTGGGTTCGTCTCTCACCATACCTATCAAGAATGGCCAATTATATTTGGGCACTTGGCAGGGTATATATCTTACATAAGAGTCTTACACTATTCCGTGTAATAAATACTCAT
This sequence comes from Marinomonas sp. 63XJN7_7_ISO-PGPR-S23-202, assembly GCF_056173505.1. Classification (NCBI taxonomy): domain Bacteria; kingdom Pseudomonadati; phylum Pseudomonadota; class Gammaproteobacteria; order Oceanospirillales; family Oceanospirillaceae; genus Marinomonas; species Marinomonas sp. 63XJN7_7_ISO-PGPR-S23-202. Next base: position 904,028 of record NZ_CM149677.1, read on the forward strand.
AAAATATGGACGCCAATTTAATAACAGACTATCTTTTATTTGAGGGTTTTAAGAAGGTGGTTTGTATGGCAAGACTAGAGTTGATAAATATTCAATCTATGGAGCCTGTTTTATCTAGAAACAATAAAAAAATCATTTGGAAAGAAACCAATGGTTACTTCCTCCAAAGAGTTCCGCAAATTTTCTTTTTTGACGGTGAGCCTTGGAGTGCTGCTAATAGATATGCAATAGATCAATTAAACAGTGGTTTGAAAAAAAATCATAAAACTGTTTCATCTTTCATGAGTCACCTTAAAGCCTATGCATCTTGGTTAGAATTAGAAAAGGTGGATTGGCGTTACTTTCCTAAGAAAAAGAAAGATCGATGTTTAGTACGTTATCGTGGTTTTTTGGTAAGACAGAGAGATCAAGGGGAAATAGCCCCAAGTACAGCTACAGCTCGAATGAGCTCTATCGTACGTTTTTATCGTTGGGCAAAAGTGAATGGTTTCATCGAAAAGAAAGAGTTGTGGGAAAACAAAGTTAATTTAGTTAATTTTTTTACAAAAGAGGGGTTTGAACGCACTATAGCTGTTAATCATACCGAATTGTCTATCCCTAATCGTAAGCGACCTGGAGAATCATTAGAAGGGGGGTTATTACCCTTAAGTGTTAGAGATCGAGACACCCTCTTAAAATTTTTGCTAGATCATGAAAAACATGAACTGTATCTCATGTTTCTTGTTGGTTTTTTTTCAGGAGCAAGAAGTGAGACTATACGTACATTACAACTATCAACACTTGATAATGTACAAAAAGACCCTCTAGGTACTGGAATAGGGCGTATTAGTGTTGGTAATGGTACAAAAGTTAAAACTAAATTCGATGTAAGAGGGGATATTTTAATTCCTTTTCAGCTAATTGAACACCTTAAACAGTATGCTCATTCAGTTAGGCGGTTAACTAGGCAAAGTCGATCATCAAAAAATGATAGAACTACTCTTTTTTTAACGGAAAGAGGAAATACTTACTCAGATACATCGTTCACAAAATTAATAAGTGATTTAAGAAAAGAGCTTATTATCAATGATTTGTTGCAGTTTAAGAATTTGAAATTTCACCAATCACGAGCATCTTTTGGTACAGAGCTGATGCAGATCGCCTTAAATACTCTTCCTAGTAAATCTGATGCAATTGTTTTTGTGAGAGATGCAATGCTCCATAAAAATGAATCAACAACTTGGAAATATATCAGATTTATTGAGACTGAACCTATAAAAACCGCACTTTCTGATGAATTCTATGATCTATTTGTAGGTAATACTACTAGCCTTAATCAAAAAAATTTAATCGATAAGGTTATATATAATGTTTCAGAATAATCTGGAAGTTAAGGTTATTAATAAAGAGGCTGAAAATTATAAAATTTTAAACCTAGCCCGATTTTTATATAAAGGGGGATCAAAAGTTAATGCGAAAAACTTTAACAAGGCAGTTGATGAAGGTGTAATAGGAGAAATTTGCACTGATCGTTTAGATTTATTGACTGCTATTAAAGACGAATTAGATGCTGTTATAGTTGGTGGCGGTAGTTATCGGACTGTTCTTTCTTGTTTATCAGAAATAAAACCATTTATAAATTATTTAGAGGACAATGATTTATCTTTTAGATTGTCAGAAATTGTAAGTAACTATATTGGCTATTCAGAGTTCTTGTTTTACAAAGCTCAAGCTAAATTAATAAAGTTTTCAACCACATATGGAAGCCTCGCTATACTTTCTAAATTGTTTGGTGAAATTTTAGAAATTCCATATGAAGAACGGTTGATTATACGGGCTAGGCTAAAGAAAAATGGTAATAGAAGGAGATCAAAGAGTAAGTGCTCTGAAAAACAAAATCTTGAGGAGTCCTTTAGATTTGGACGCTTTCTTTCAGATATTACTTCAGCTATTACGGTAGAAAAGATATTGGGCGAATTGCCTTTAAAGTTAAAGGTAAGTGATGGAGGCGTTAAGGATGGTTTATTGATATTGTATGGATCGTTAAAAGATTCCAAATGGATAAACTTAACACGTGATCAATGGCTTAAATGGCAAAAAAGAACAGGAACAAGTGCTTATAAAAAAGCTAGAGAACCTATAAGTAATCCGAGTGAAGCAATAAATTCAGCGGCAAGAAGATATTGTATAAATGTTCGGATTTGTGCTGAATTGATGATATTTATCGCCCAGACAGGGATGAACTTATCTCAGGCCCAAAATTTAAAGCGTGGTAGTTTTAAGTATAGATCACAAAGTGATGATTGGAGTGTGACTTGTTACAAACCTCGTAGAGGAGGAGAGGTGACATTTAGCATTTTTAAATCATATAAAAGTCGCTTTAAGGAACATCTAGCCTTTATAGATCTCTTCTTTCCTAACTCTGATAATTTGTTTCCGTTATTTGGTGCTGGTCCATATGAAGGTAATGCTAAAGGATTATCAGGTCATACCCTTCGTAAAATAACTTTGGATTGTGATATTCCTTGGGTTCCACCTAGCACACTTCGTAATAGTAGAGTCAACTGGATACTTCGTCGGTCTGGTGATGAAAACCTAACAGCTGAAATGGCACAAAATACACTCAAAGTATTATTAGATAATTATAAAGTTCCTAGTCAGCAGAGAGCAATGGTTGAAATAACACAGTTTTGGAATAAACACGATCCTATTTCATCGGGAGCTTTAAAAGGGTCAATTATTAATAGTAAATGTGGTGGTGTACCAATGGCTTTTGATGATACCCCTTCTTCGGTTGTTAAACCTAATTGCGTGATACCTTCAGGTTGTCTTTGGTGTCAACACCATCGAGATGTTGATAGTTTTGATTATGTTTGGTCACTCTTAAGCTTTAGGCTATTAAAAATAGAGGAGCTGAGCCTTTTTATTAAAAATGAATCATTATCACCTCCTGCTGATCTTGTAATACAGCGAATAACTCAAAAAATAAATTGGTTTAGAGATTCTAGTGAAATACGGTCTGAATGGGTATTAGAAAGTGAGAATAGAATTGATGAAGGTGAATACCATCCTCATTGGAAAAATATAATAGATTTTTTGGAAAAATAATATGAAAATTTCTGACCTACATTTTATGTTTCCATCAGTTTTAGTGACCCCAAAATCATCAATTTGGAACCTACCCTCTCTTCCTCCTCCTTATGATTGGTTTTTATCATATGATGAGTGTGGAAGGGAAATTTCTAAGTATGGCGATGATTATTGGGATTATTCATCTTTCGGATACCATGGTTTTAATTTTGGTATGCATAATTTATCAAAAAAAAATCTAGACCTCGTTAAGCTTGTTTTAATTATTGTAATTTATCATCCCAGTCTTTTTCCAGGAAAAATAATAAGTTGTAAAGCTACTTTTATGATGCTTATTAAAATTGCAAAAGTTTGTGATCAACATGGAGTGTTGATATCTGAGTTGTCTAGGTTTCCGCGCATTCACACTTCTGTTGCTGATGCTCTTCAACGTGCGGATTACATTGCAGATATAAAACAACTACATAAATTAAGATTGTATTCGGATCTCATTGGTTTTGAAATTGCCGATAAAAAGACACTAGCCTTTTTATCCTCAAAGGCCACAAAAAGAGAAATTGTCCAGCATGCATATATTCCACCAAGAATTTGGAGCTATTCTGTAAGTCGTCTTAATCAAGTCCTGGATGACTTTCTTGAAATTCAAAGTTCAGTTGAGAAGGCATTTAATTGGCTTTCAAATGCCTATGAGCACAATTCCTCAATAAAATCGGTGCCTTCGCGTTATGTTAGCCCTGTAGCTAAAATTGATAAAAATGATATTTTGAAAATGCAGAAAGCTATTGCTGAAGGTCGTATTAAATACAATGGAACTGCCAATGATTTTTTAATTGACTATAATATAATGCCTCAAATTGAAAAGTGGATAAAACCTACAAGAATTACAATGTGCGTTTTTTCGGGGTATCTTAGTTTTATCCGTGATGTCGCACTGTTTTTTATCGCAAGTTTTTCAATTCAACGACAATCTGAAGTGATTTCTTTGTATTCAGATTGTTTTTTGACTGAAAAAGACGATCGATTCGGAGATATCTTTCTAATTGTAGGAGAAACAACCAAAACTGATCAGGATAATGATGCACGATGGGTGGTTCCAAAAACAGTTAAGAAGGCAGTTGATATAGCTTCTTTTATTTCTAAATTACGTTCTAGATATTTTAAAGAAATGGAACAGAAAGACTCAATTCCTCTTGCTCTTATTGGACATGAACCTTGGGCATTAGGTGCAGGAAATAGCACAAGGGCTGTAAAAAAAAATATCTGCTATACCTCTCTCTTAAGGAATTACCCACATTTATTTGAGCAAGAAGAGACTAGGGTTACTGAAAGTGATTGGGAGATAGCTTTATCTCTTACTCCTAATTTAGGTAATCGTGAGGAGTTTGGAGTTGGCAAACCTTGGCATTTTAGTGCTCATCAGTTACGGCGAACTTCAGGAGTAAATATGTTTTCTTCTCAAAAGGTTTCTGTTGATAGTCTGCAATGGAATATGAAACATCATAGTCGGGTCATGACCCTATATTATGGTAAAAATCATACTAATTTAAGACTGAACTCAGAGGTAGAGACAGCTCTAATAGTTGAGTCTTATCGCTCGGTAAGTCAGCAGCTAATGCAAGTAGTTAAGAATAGTGTTGAGTTTGTGCGGCCTTATGGTGAGGACAGGAACTCTAATAAAATTATTAATCTTGTAGAAGAAAATGATGAAAAGAAGCTAATGCAGCTCATAAAAAAAGGAAGTATAAATTGCCGACGCACATTGTTGGGGTTTTGTATGAAATCCGGGGCCTGTGAGTATGGTGGTATTGAATCAATCTCGAAGTGTGCAGGTACTCTTGATACTGGAATATGTCAGGACGCTATATTTGATCGAAAAAATGAGTCTCAACTTCTAAAACTCAAATCTAGATATGAAGAAGAAATAAGTAATTTTGATAAAGAAGAACTTCGTTTTAAAGCATTACAGTATGAAATTAAAGCTATTGAGGTCTACTTGAATGTCATTAAACAATAGTGAAACTGCCGAAAAAATGTTTCGAGACGCCTTTGAGCGCCTAAAAAATAATAAGCCACTAGTTATCGAAAAAGGATCGAAAATCACTCAAAACAATATTGCAAGAGAGGCTGGTAGAGATCCTTCTGCTTTGAAAAAAAATAGGTATCCACTTCTTGTTCTTGAGATTCAAGCATTTGTTAGTTCAATTGAAGATGAGTCAGTTAAAGTCAAAACAAGAAATGAGAGTAGAGTTCGGTCTGACAAGGAAAAAATATCTGATTATAGAAAGCAGCGTGATAAATTAGCCTCAATAGTTGAAGCACAAAATATTTATATAGAAGAACTACTTGATGATCTCGAACGCTTAAAATCGGAAAAAGTAGTTTATATAAAATAAATTTATAGTCGTTTTATAATTTAATTCGAATATATTTTCTAAATACGAAAATGGAGAAAGAGCATATTTATAGATCGCTTTAAAATTTGGGGAGGCTCAAAATCATGGTTTTGGAAACTACGAAAATTCGCAGGTAGTATTAGTTTTGCCTACGAAAAAAGCGCTTACAAGAGTCGTGTTTCATTTACTAAATCAAAGGCAAGCGCCCACATTCTAGGATCCTTTACATTGACTGGGGTGAAAAGTCTTCTTTGGGTTATTTCTTGCTTAATGGTTCTCATATCTGCTGAGGATTATATTAGAAGTAACTTTTCATTGTGGCTCCCAGTACTTAGTGCAGACGAGAAAAAATTTAATGTAGAACAACTTAGGCTCTATTCTCAATTGTTAACAGCTATATTTTCGATTTATTTTGCAACTATTGGGATCATAATAAGCACCGGTTACACAAAGCTTCGGCGGGATATTATCAGAATGCTCACCAATGAGCAGGTCGGGAGCGTATATTCTAGAGTTTTGGTATTTGCTGCGATGTTCTGTTTGACTGCTTCAGCTTTACCAATCTTTAAGTATGAACCTGGATTATTTGTCTATGTCACTGCTACGATTTTGACTTTACTTAGTGCTTTGGCTTTGTTTCCACTAGGGCAAAGACTTTTCAATTTTTTTGATCTCAATCAGCTAATTAGTTCTGAGATAATTTTAAAAATCAAAAATGATATAGCAGGAGTAGTGAATAGCCAAAATTCAATATCGCTAGCTAACCATCATTCAAAGCAAGCTCAACGCTCCCTTGAGCAGTTTTCCTATATCAATGAATGCGTTATATCTAATCACGAGGGTTTAAAAAACAACCTGCCAGCATTGACCGACAGTTATACGTATTTACTTCTACACTACCTTGAGGTGAAGCACGGAATAGATCAAGAGAGCTATTGGTTTCCAAGGAAAAACTCTCATCAACAGTGGTTTCTTGCAGGTGATACAGTAACATCTATTGCAATCAATACGAGAAGCCAACAACCATTGATTAAGGATAAAATTGACCACCAATGGGTTGAGGATGAGATTATCAGTAAATTGACAAGCCATATTGATCTTGCATTTCAAATAGGTGACTTGGATCTTGCATTAAAGCTTATAATTCGTTTCTCTGATCGTGTTTCTGTTTATACAACACAGTTTCAATTCGAAGTCGGTATACGGGAACTAAAAAAAATCAGAGAAATTATTGAACTAGCTTTCTCCTCATCGAATTCCGTAACAGAAAATGAAACATCGAAAATGAGGATACTTATAGCGGATACTTGGGCAGCGTTAGGGAGTAATCTTTGCTTAGGAACTCTACTTCAAATAATGACGTTTGATGGAGAACTAAAAAACTTTTTTGAGATAGACGAGTGGAATAAACGAAGTCTTAGTCGCTTACCTCCTTTTCTACAAATAGAACTTGACTTTATTGTTAAGCGAATTGAGTTTGAGTATAAAATTGAGGGAGCGCGTCAATCTAAACCTAAATACCTCCAACAACTTACAGTCCAAATATTGTTGCAGCACTACGCAAGAATCCTGCCTGTGATATGCGATTTCTATCAGAACTTTATTCCGGATTTTGTGACATTTCTTACAAAAATAAAAATGACAGAGGCCGCAACTCAGGTTGTTTTAGCAAGCTTGCACAGCCATTGGAAATTACCTAGCTGGTTAGGTGATATCAATGAACTTATAGAGATGTATAAGGAGTATGAATGTTATGTGGACGATCATTATAAGCTACCTGAAATAAACGTTTTGGAGATGATTCAGCAACTCGATTCTGCAAGAGATAATGCAATATATAACCTTAGTGATTTTGCTATAGTCGGCCATATATTTCATCCACATCTAAGCGATGAGTCGCCAGATCACTTTGGACAAATCTATTTTGAACTAGCTGAAGAATGTATAAATGCGCTTGAACAAAATGATGTTAATAAATTGGATAAAATATTTCCGATGCTAATGAAGCTTACAGTTATTGCAGCAGATCTTAAGTTTGTTGATCCTGATTTTCAGGTAAACGATAAATATCGCTTTCACCTTGTTTCAACTGTGATAAACGACCTTGCTTCAATCTTAGGATTTTCCATTTTATATGGAGCATACTTCGATAATGAGAAGTTGTCAGAGCATGTTCTTACTCAATTTGAGTCTTGGGTTGGAAGTATTAGTGATAAACAACAATATTTAAAACGAATGTTGTTTTTATCCGATTCACGGAATCTGAACTGGGATGCATCTCCTCGAAGTCTAATTAGGATTAACTGGCAACAATCGTTTGAAAATCGAGCAAAAAATGATGGGTTCGAAGATAAAATGAGGTTTGGTAATGCGAAGCAGCATAAAAACAAAATAGTGAGAGTGTTTCTTCAATCGCATTCTGATGCATCACATCTCTTTTTTGCATTACAAGTTGTGCCGCAAATCGAGGTCATTGATTTTAATATTGATCACAACATAACCGATCTTGCTCGATACTTACTTGAAGACGAAGGTGATGTTTAGCATGATAAAATTTAGGGTTAATCCTCTACCCCCACATAACTTTTATGACTCGGAAATTGAGTTAGTTGATAGGATTTTCTATAAACAACAGCAGAAGAGAGTTGGTTTCTACCGAAGAATGTTTGATGAAGATTTTTCTAGGTTATTCCATCACTCAAATAACCGAAGTAGTAATCTATTTAACATATCGTCAAATGATGATGAATTTATGAAAACGCTTTTTGGTAATATTTACACTCGACGCACAGCCCATCAAATTGATGTGACAATACTTGAATTAGTAACAGATATAGTTCAATCGTTAATTTGGTATGGGAAAGCTTATTACTTTCTACAACAGGATGTTGATACTAATAAAATTCACACAGTTTCGTTTAGCACCGAAGGTGTCATAAGTTTCTTTGGTAAATATATTCAGTGGGTTCCTCGGCGAAGGAAAAGGCATAATGACCAGTTGTTTCCTAGAGAAATACGCATTTTAGATTCAAAGAAAGTGATGTGTTTCGACATGCCTATACAAATCAAACACATGTTATCAGCACAAAATAGAACTTTGGCTGTTCTTGATCAGCACCAATCTAGTGAAATCAAATTCCTCACTCAGGCTCAAGATGATAGTCCTAGCTCGGTCAACTATTTTAACTTCAGTGAATGGAATGACATACAAGATTTGGCTCTTTATCGTGCCACAAAAGATACTGGTTGGAATTGTAGGAGGTATGACTCATCAAAGCGCTCAGACTTCTTCGATTGCCACCGCTTGATAAGATTTCGAAGAAATCAACTAATGTTGAGAGACCAAATTCTGAATCAACTTAGCAATGAACTTTCGAGGGTCGGTAAAGTTTATAAGCCTGGATTTTCTATCAATGTATCGAGCTCTATTGAATTGCCTAGTACCGCGTTTCTAAACGAACTAGAGGAGAGGCTGGAGCGTGAAGAAGTAAGTTTTAACGAAGTTATCGACTATTGTTATAAGCGTTGATTATAACTGAGTATGGATCTGATAATCTGTATGTTATAGATAAATCGATTTAAACAAACACTCACAACTTATCGGACTTTCCACTCTTTCAAATATCATATTGTGATTTAAATAATGAGTAATGAAAAAATAATTATCAGACCAATCATTTATAAAAATCCATTTATAAAAACACCCCATGAGGTCGTAGAACTATTTGGTTTTCCTACCTCTATTAGAAAACAGATCAAATTTATTGCAGCTTTGCATGAGCAAGAGGTGAAAGTTAGTGATCGCAGCCTTGATAACTTATCGGGAAAGGGGATGTCTGAAAAGAAAGCAGTTGAGGCGCTTGCCCCTCTTTTCACTCAATTGGATCGATTAAACTTAAATATTGATGATTTAATTCCCACGGGATCAATGGTAGATGATATTAAGTTGCTTTGGGATGCACAAATCAAGCAATTTTTAGCTGGATTTCAATCTATAGAACAAGCCCCGAATTTTTTAAAACCTTTGATCGCTTTTATTGAGAGACGGTGCATAGAATTTGAGCCTCAACGCACATTTGCTGCTTGCCATAGAGGAATAGATGAGTCAAAGGTGCGTACTCTAATCCTTGATTTTTACCGTCCAGTTATCAATAAAACTGCTTTGAACTCAGAACAACAAAATTTGGTTATCAGAGGATTAGATAAGCTTGCTTTGGGAGAAAGTATCGAAACAGACCAAGACGAAATCGAAGCTATGGGGCTTTTTACGCAAGACTTCAATTTGTCTTTATTTGCAGCCCTAGACCTAGTTGCCATCAACTGGAAGCATCTTAATCAAGAAGGTACGAAACAGCATGACAGTTTTTTGGTTAAAATTCTGGCATCAGAAGGTAAATGTTATTTTGGCAAACTGATATCTTTTCTCAAAACTGAGCTTGATATTTCTTTTAAGACGTTAGCTCAGTGTGTACCCATTCAGCAAGAAAGTACGGAAACAGGTCGGACTGTGTTAGAAGTTCAAGTTGAACGTCTAAAAGAATGGCGTAAAGGAAAGACGAAACCTAGCTTTGCAACGCTGGAGAAATTTTGCTCAAACTTTGCTTTTGAAGACCAGCTTCTTTTATTGATTTATTGCTTGATTTGCCAAGCAATAGACCGTCAGATCGTCAAGTATAAAACTGATGCGCTGAGGATGCTTAAAGAAATTTACTCCGCAGATAACTACTTGACCTACTATATGAGAGAAAAAGAGACGGCCGCTTAAGCGGCCGTATATCAGTCTATTTTTTAGGAGGGTTATTTCCTCGCCCTTTGCCTGAAGGTTTGCCACTACCGTTTTTAGTCGGCCAGTTCGGATTGTTTGTCGTCATTATTGATCCTCCCAGTCTTCAGGTCTTTCTTCTTCACCACGAGACTGCCAATACGAATCATTGTTTGGGTTCAATTGGTCTGCGCGATTATCAATATCATCTTGAGTTTGCTCGTAGTCACTTTCGAATTGAGACATGGTATGTTTCCTTTATTAACTGAGCAGCACCATTGCTGCTGTAAGGAAATACTACTATTGAGGCTCTTTGTGAAATAAGGGGGGTTAAGAGCGCACGTTAAAAATATTGATTAGGTAAGAACCAAGATCGCAAATCGCAATTTAAACCACAACCCCGTGGCTAATCTGCCCCAAAAGATCTCTTACTCTATTTATTCCTTCTTTAGTAACCATAATCGACTCTGGTGACTTACCACCTAACGCTAATGCAGGTGCTTTAATCCATAATTTCCATTTGTCTTCGTCACCAAACAGCTCTAGACCCAATTGATGAACCCTTTCATTTAACTCTCTCATTTCAGATGCTTCAACTACTTCTAAGATTGCGGCATAGGTGTCAGCGGGAACACAGTAAAATACCGGATCGCCGTTCTTCAATATGGCAACAGGAGCACCTTTAGATTCATTCATAACGAGATCAAGATTTCTCTCTATATCATGAATATCAATGTATTTTTCAGCATGAATTTTTCGTTTAGTACTCATATCTCTCCCCCAACATGTCTGTTAAGTAGCATTATGACTAACATGAAAAGCTTAATTAAGAATAAGTGATTTTTATATGAGCACCTTACTCCGAAAAAAATCTCTTACCTTGAGGAAATCGTCAAGTGAAGGGTTCTCTAACATAAATTCTCTAGCTGATTTGCCAGTAAATGTCGGATGATCTATTGGCCTTTTGAAAAAATTATACTTAAAACCAGGTGGTGAACTTAGGTGAATCATCTTGTATATACTTACCAGCATCGCTAGTGTATCAATAGTGTCTTGGTCTACTTGAAGACTGTCATTAATCCGTGCTGTCTCTTTCCATTGACTCCAAGTTGAAACCGTAATACCACCTAGAAGAACACATATCTGTTCATTTGATAAGTCCCAACGCTCCTGTGGACACTGTTCATCTAGCCATAATACAACTGTTGCTATTATCTTGCCTGCTGGCACTTTACTGGCATTTTCTTTGGCACCTTCATCGTTCATGGAACACCTCTCCATCACTATCGTTTGGATTTTTAATTCATCGCTGATTTCTATTTTCTACATTTTGAATCAATACACTTTGGGTAACTCATCCCACCTGGTCGTGTACGCTGGAGATAAGTGTTCTCGCTTCATTGACCATTGTGGTGACACGCCTTGAGAGGCGAAAAAAACCTTACCGAGGTCGCTGTGGTTGATTTTGTCTACGACGCTCATTAAGGCTTTTGAGTTGATTTTGGTATTATCGGCTCGGAATAAATCTTGTTGAAAAGCGCCATGCTCATAAAAATCCGCCAGCATCACACCACCTTTGGCGTAGCGATAACCTGCACGATAAATGCGACGAAACAGTACGTCGGCCACTTCTAATAAGTCTCGCGTGTCGTCGGTTGGGTTGGGCAGTTCTGCAGACAGGGTTTTCGAGTACTGCGGTTCGTTTGTAATAAAAGGGCTGGTACGAACGAACACACTCACCACACGACAAAGGCGTTTTTCTCCGCGTAATTTCTCGGCGGCTCTGTTTGTGTATTTAGCGATGGCTTCCCGTAGTTCACGCTTGTCTGTCACCTTATGACCAAATGACCGACTGCAAATGATTTGCTGCTTTGTTGGCCTGACCAATTCCAAATCCAAACACGATACTCCGTTCAACTCTCGAATGGTTCGCTCCAACACCACAGAAAACTCGCTTCGAATCGATTTAGGGTTAGCGTTCGCAAGATCCAAAGCGGTATTAATTCCCCTCGCCTTTAGCTTTGCCGTGGTGCGACGGCCAACGCCCCACACATCACTTACTTCAACAATTGCCAATAAACGCTTTTGTCTGTCTGGGTCCATCAAATCTACGACCGAACCGGTGGCTGGGTATTTCTTCGCCGCGTGGTTGGCCAACTTCGCCAGCGTCTTAGTTGGCGCGATGCCCACGCCTACCGTAATGCCTGTCCACTGATCGACCTTGGCCTTTACTCGTTTGCCAAACGCTAGCAAATCCGTCACATGATCAACACCGGTTAAATCCATAAAGGCCTCATCGATGGAATACACCTCAAGCCGTGGCGCCTCCTCCTCTAAAATCGTCATCACCCGATTTGACAGATCCGCATACAGCGCATAATTCGAGGAAAAGCACACAATGCCGTGCCTTCTTATCTCATTTTGAACCTGAAACATCGGCACGCCCATCTTGATGCCCAGCACCTTTACCTCTTTGGAACGCGCGACAATACAGCCATCATTATTCGACAACACAGCAACAGGTGTGTGTTTTAAATCTGGTCGAAACAACTTCTCGCAACTGGCGTAAAAGTTGTTGCAATCGACTAAGGCAAAGACAGTTTGCATTTAATGACGCTCGTACTTACGAACCACGCCCGTAACCACACCGAAGATCTCTAGCTGGGATTCCTCTGTGATCTGAATGGCCTTATAGGCTTTGTTCTTCGGACGCAGCAACACATTGGGCTTCAGCTCCAACGTCTTCACCGTCATTTCCCCATGAATGCAGGCAATCACAATATCTCCATGACGCGCAGTTAACGAACGGTCTACCACCAACACATCACCCGAATAAATGCCCACATCAATCATCGAATCACCCTGCGCACGCACGTAAAACGTCGCGTTCGGATGAGCTACACAGAACTCATTTAAGTCTAAGGATTTTTCAACAAAGTCCTGTGCAGGCGAAGGAAACCCCGCCGATACCGAATCCACATACAAAGGGATTCGCACACTATCAGCCGCGATAAACGCCGCCGACTTAGACACACCAAGATAAGTCACACGCATGATCAACACCAGAATACTGTATAAATATACAGTATAGTTTTAAGCAGCGCGAATGACCAAGTGAATTTTTGTAAGAGGAAGGATTTCCGATTTTTCGACTAGAATTGAGGCAGGATTTCAAGAGTGGCGAATTCCTATAAATAATAAGAAATTATTTTCGATTTGAATGAGGTCATCGTAAGCTCGTTTAGAACGGTTAGCTTCAATAGATCATGATCGTTACTCAAGACAAATTCATCAAGGTTGGCTTCTGGTGTCAACACGTCGTCTTTGTAAGAGCCTCGACTACTATCATTTGTTGGACTCGGTGTGTCGATACTATTGAGTAATTCTTCTGTTTTTTGGTAGTTGTAAGTGCCTGGAATTGCTTTGTTCAGTCGCTCTGCAAACTCCACTAAATTTGGTTCTGCTAACATGTACATATTGGCAACATGTGACTGATATTTGGTCATTCGTATGATGCGCCCAAGGATCTGACGGAAGTAAAGTTCAGTGGTGACATCAGTAAGACTACAACAAACTTGCAGCCTTGGTATGTCTGTCCCTTCGCTGATCATGGCAATACTGATTATCCATTCGCTGTTGTCTTTACGGAAACGGTTAATAAGCTCGGGTGAGTCATCATGTCTACAGGATACTAAAGTAGACTCTTTATTGAAGTGGTCCAATAGTATGGATTGAATCTGTAAAGCATGTTCGTATGAAGATGCGACTATTAAGCCGCCAGCATTAGGTGAGCTCTTTCTAAGGAAATTCAGCCGATGAACGCTTAATGAAAGTAAGTGCTTGATGACTTCAGGATGTCTGATCACAGTTTGATAGCTTACTTCACCTTCGCTTAGCAATGACTGCAAACTAGTGTAGGTTTCAAATTTATCTAATCCTTTTACTGTTACTTTTTCAATATCAATTGCGGTAATTTGAGGCATCCGACAGACCTTGTCTTTTATTGCATCAACAAGATCATACGAGTAGTCACAGATAATGTTGCCTTCTGGATCTGAGTATTTAGCGAATGAAATAGGAAGTGTGTCAGTGCGCCAAGGTGTACCGGTAAGTGACAAAGCATAAGTCGCTAAATGCTGTATCGTGGAGAGAAGCTGTAATCCCCATGCATTTGCTGGAGACTCACCATTACCGGCACAGTGGTGTATTTCATCAAAAATGACCAAGACTCTAGTGGCCGCAAGATCATTGATTAGCTCAGCTGCGTTACTAAGAGAGTGATAAGTACGCGATGCTCCGATTGCCCCAAGTCTGCCATTAAACTTTCGCTTCAATGTTTTCTCAAATGTTTCTTCAATGCTCTGTGAAACGATTCGAGAAGGGGAAAAGCATACTACATAGTCGATATCGCCACTGTTGATAAGAGCTTTTGCTATATGCGCTGCAAGCAGGGTTTTACCCGCACCAGGGGAAGCCAATACCAAGAATTGAGATTGCTTCTTATATGATGTTACTGCTTGAGAGAGACACTGTTCTTGCCATGTCCTAAGCATTACATATTCCCTTCAGGTTGAGTCGATTGTATAATCTTTTTAATGGCGTTTAATCGACCGTAGAACCTTGTCGCTTTTTCTCTAGACTCATCTAGCAATTTCAAAATAGCTGGTCGCTTATGTGGGAATAGTCCTAAATATTCCTGATAAGCATCAATCTCTCCCAACAATAGTTTTAATTCAGCATTGGCTTTCTTTTCTTCATCTAGAAGATGTACCTCATTTGAGCTTTGACTTGTATCTATAGTTTCTTCGTCTGACGAGCCACAAGAGCCGCTGCTTAGCATTAGGATTAATTCAGGAGTAAGGTGGTAAGTTCGAGCGTTTCGCTCTCCACTGGCACTCAGGAGGCCTTTAGATGTCAGCCTGCTAACGTTCCTTGCTACTAGTCTAGTGGATTGGACTATATCTAGGTCTGTTGTACTTGATGCTAATTGAATGAGTTCTTTTCGTCTGATGCTGGTTCCTTCCATGCGTCGTAAGAGTTCTTTGAACTGTTTATTCAAAGAAAATGGTTTGGATGTCATGTTTGTGTCTCAAAAACTAGATACTTAGGATTGCTAAGTATACAGAAATAAGTAAAACTTAGACAATCTAAGTACATGAGACTTTAAAGATGAAACTATTTTGTCAGATAACCCAATACCACGGCGACTTAAGCAAGCTCGCAATAAAATCGGCATATCCCAGAAAGAGCTTGGGATAAAAATCGGTATGGACGAAAGCTCTGCCAGCGGCCGTATGAACCACTATGAAAAGGGGCGGCATGTTCCTGATATCGAGACTTTGAGAAAAATTGCTCAAGAGCTCAATGTCCCGCTGAACTACTTTTTGTGTGAGGATGACCTAAGTGCTGAACTGGCGTGCTTGATTTCCCGCTTGGACGATACTTCCAAGAAAGCATTAATCTCTGAGCTGGAGAAGTTGGAAGACTTAGAGTCGGAAAAAATTACAGAACAGCGTAAAGGCTCACATGAGATTGCTATAGATATCAAAGACTTGTAGGTTAAATCTCCTATGAAACCGTTTTAACTTTAGCACCAACTGGAACAACGACACTGTAATGGTATTTCTTAATGGATAGTAAGGGAGCTTACTATGAAGCCATATATTGAGCACTGGCTCCAACTAGCTCACCCTGAATAATCGAAAATACTCTAACAGAGCAGGCCATAATTCATAGGAATATCCTAGTTGAGAGCAACATATTTTACTCATACTCTAAGCAGCAGCTTTTTTAACTGATTGGCTATGTAGTCTAAAGAGTTGATAACACCATCCATCACGAAATCAAGTGCTCTCCCATACCCACTACTAAGATTGGCTGTATCAAAGCCTAGCTTTTGCAGTGTTGAAATGCATTTTTCTATCGCGTCATGAGCATCCGCTATTCTTAGGTCATTGTTTAAAAATAGTGAGGCTAAATTAACGTTTGAATCACCCCAATCTTCGGGTTCGACTTGAGATGGGAAGTCATGAACTGATTCGAGTTGACCATTTAAGTATTCTAGCCTGTTTAACAAGGCTTGAATAAGTTTTAGGCTCCCAAGACTTCCTATTTTACTTCGTGGGCAGCCAGCGTTAATGAGCAGGGATTTGAGGTATCCATTTGGGATTTTTTGTATTAACTCGTGGATATTTTTACAGCGTGCTAAAAACATTTGTTGGGTCATGTCGATGGGAGCCACTTGAGCCAGACGACTTAACGAGGGGTATTTGAGCCATCCGTTATCCTCAATTTCTTTTCGACTGAATCCTGTTAACTCTTCTGTTGTTTGAGCCAAACCTATCGTATCTCCAAGCTGAGATAGACCATCGCCTAAATTTAGTAATGCTTCTAATAATCGTTGTACTTTATTGACTATATGTTCTTCAGCTAAATCGATATGTTCCAAATTCTCTGGGGCGATAACATACTCGTATGCATGAATAATTTCGCGATCTGGTTTAGCCTTATAGAGCTCTCTCATAGGAACTTTTATTAAATTCCTACCAACCCGCTGACATTCTGTGAAGCACCATTGCCCTCCGTAAGAGGGATCACAGTTCCATTGGCCCCAGGCTTGATAAGGGGTAGTATCATAAAAAACACTTTGTTCGTATTTTTCTAAAAACTTGTCATCCAGATAAACTGGGTTATGGTGGTGGATTATGGAATTTGCTCTGGCATGAGTCATTGGTATTTGCTCGCCAGGCCATACCAGTGTTTCTGCATCTTGTTCTGGACATAATTCAGGATAAACCGCTTCTACCGATGCCCAAAGCTGTAAAAGGAGTCCCTGTTTATGTTCACGAATGTCTAATTCAAACCACTCTACACCACGGATAGGTTTTAAATGGATATGAGTTTTACCTTTCATGACCTCTCGAATGTGGACGGTATCTTGTAACTGTACTTCGTAGAAAAAAACTCGAACACCTCGAGCTCCTCTTAACCACAAATATCGCCTTAAATATTCATTAGACATTCGCCAGCATACATTTCTCTTAAGTGAACCATGGTAGCTAGTAGATATTTCACCATCTGCTACATCAAATTCAGGAAGACCTAAGTCATCGTAAACTAGGCGTTGTTCATCATTACCAACACAGCGTGGTGATAAACCAAGAGCCATCCAAACTTTTTCAGACAGACTATACGAATAAAAAGAGCTCCCCCCCCATGCAGCAACAATGTAATCGTGACTTGATAGAGATGGTATAAAATTGCTTATACAGCCGATGGCATCATCAGCTGGAACTGAACACTCCACAACGCCATCACCAGCTTCTCTCATAGTCTCGAGTGGTTGATTTGTTATTCCGCTCACAACTGCCATTTGTAGGTGAAGGTGCTCAGCATTTGGACCGTATTGATCGTTCTCTTGCATGGCAGCAACTTCTACTCTTATATTTGCTGATAGCCCAACAGGAGTTAGGAGTTCACGAAGCTTTGGGGGGAGGTATTCTTCAGGTATAGGAAACGCAGCAAGGTAATCAAATTTCATTTTATAGCCTATTGTGTGGCAACATTGAAGCCTAGTATAAAGTGGCCAACCCGGTGTATTTTCAAGGTAGTGGAAGCAATACGCACAGAGATTGATACCATACTTTAATGGTATATGAGAGCAAATAGTCACTTTTAGCATTAAACATTAATGTGCTTGCATATGACGATCAAGAAAAGGCAGTATAAAGTAGAGCAGACCACTCGACCTAGGGCGATCAATTAAAGAATAATAAGGTTAGGTATGGAAACAGAGCTTATATCACGCATGGAGATCTTGCTGGCGCAGTTTAAAACAATGCAACCATCAGAGACTCCCGAAACCACCATTTTTAGCATTGGTGGCCGAGGCTACTACGAGAATCCTACCACAGACATATTGGCGTTTTTTTGTGACCCCAACGGCCCCCATAAATTAGGAAACATTGTCTTAAAGGCATTAATGCAATGTTTGCCTGAAGATTATCAAGTTTTTGATTGTTCACTCAGTGAAACACCTGAGCGAGAAGTCAAAACGGATACAGGTAAGCGCATTGATTTATTGTTGGAAGGGCCTGACTGGGTCATCATCCTAGAAAATAAAGTCTATCATCAGCAGAATAACCCTTTTCATGACTACGAGAAGTTTGTCCTAGAAGAGAGAAGCCTTATTCGTTTTAAAGATAAAAAAGCTATTTTTGTTGTGTTATCCCCTTCTGGTGAAGTTTTGCTCGATAGCTGGTTTGCTATCAGTTATCCGCAACTTACCGGCGCATTAAAAGAACAGCTTGCGCAAAAGTTTTTGTCTCAGCCCATAGATAAATGGACTTTAATACTGCGAGAGTTCATCGTTCATCTGGAGAGTCTAATGTCTCAGTCATCTGTGAATCAGCAGACACATGAATTTATACTAAATAATTTAGCTGAAATTAAAGAAATTCAAGATGTTAAACAGAAAGCTATCAATGAATACCATCATCGCTTACAAATCGTGATTCAAAACCGCTTAACTCAAGATATTGCCATTCGTCTACACCACTGGAGTGGTTATCCAGCCATGCGTTTTGCTCTTCAAAAATGGACCGAAACTGAATCTGACGTAGTTTTGTATCTCTCCGGAGAGGACGGTGTTTCCTCGGTCAACGCTTATGCCCACTTACGTGGTGGTTTCGATGAGAAAAAGGCAGACAGCTACATATTGAAAGGACAGCAAGTGGAGCGATGGGTAGAAGGTAAAGGTGACTATCGCTATCGAGGTTATCGTTTCATGTTAGGCTTGATGAATGAGGACGCTATTGCTCAATACATCGCGAATCGGATATTAGAATTAGATGATTTCGAAAAAGCCTTTCAAGGTAATGCTAGATGAGTGTAACTCGCGAAGAATTCAGTGAGGGGCTCTATCGGCTCTGCTAGTCAACCTTGGATATCATCTTATGGGATATAAGCATTCCTAGAAAAGATCGTAATTGTTTTTGCTCCGCGTGAGAGTGCAACATATAAATTGTTTGCATTCATACCATTAGCTTGAGCATCCAAAATCATACAATGATCGGCTTCTAGACCTTTGAGTAAAAGAGTTGATCCAATAGCTCTATTTGGTATCCGTTTATCTCCCTGATGGCGCAGGCGTTCTCTTACTGAGGATGCAGCTTCAAATACACTTATTGCTGGCGAAGTTATGGCTATAGACACAGACTCTTTAAGCGCATCGAATGCACTTTTTCGATAAACACGAGTACCAGATTTTAATTCGAGTTTTTGCAAA
The DNA here is from genome assembly GCF_056173505.1 of Marinomonas sp. 63XJN7_7_ISO-PGPR-S23-202. NCBI lineage: Bacteria > Pseudomonadati > Pseudomonadota > Gammaproteobacteria > Oceanospirillales > Oceanospirillaceae > Marinomonas > Marinomonas sp. 63XJN7_7_ISO-PGPR-S23-202. Next base: position 923,538 of record NZ_CM149677.1, read on the forward strand.
GCTTCTAAGATATTAGACCTTGAGCTATTAGTAGCTACATCACAAAGTGCTTGCTCAATATTAGTGGCTGGAGTCCTATTTCGACCGTTGAGAATACTTTCTACTCGTTGCAATGTGGCTGTCTTTGCGACATTTGTCATCATTTTGCTGACGACGTTTAGAATAATGGCTGTAAGTTCTAATCCTATTTTGTTATCGAGTTGGAGAGCTGCTGTAGTTATGTCTGTGAGTTGGACAGGCTCAACGACTTCAATTCGTGAGCTTCCTTGAGCATAGTCATGCCTTGATTGATTGTTCATTGAGCTTCCAATGACTAATAAAGAATCTTCTGGATAGTTATTTAAGATAGAGTGCTGAACGTTATATTGATTAGGTCTATCTGTTTGGTGTATGTTTTTCAGTGGGTGCCATATTACGTGGGCAGGACAAGTTTGTAGGTCAACTCTAGCCCCTAGCTTGAGGCTTTCTCTTGCTGCAAGTACCCACTCCCCAAGAGCGGGTGCACCAGCATTTATCCAGCGCCATGGGGTATTTAATTCACCTATAAGTGGGAAGTGCTTTAAAACTTCACTGTTCCAGTTAGGTAGTATGGACCCCGCAAAGTTAAAAATGCATTGCATTGGGTCTCCAAAAATAACAGTTGGAAGTACTGCTGAAAGAGAGGTGATGAGGTTATGTTGGTTAACATCGCAGTCTTGGTATTCGTCGACAAGCAGCCTTGAATACGATGCCTGAATGATGTCGCTAATGCCGCCAGAATTGAGTAATGTCACAACAGATTGTCTAACTTCAGGATAGAACATCTTAGGTTTTTCTGGTGATGAATGAATAGGGCAGCTATTTGGGAAACTATTTGCTATTCGAAGAGCCCATCCATCAATAGTTGTAACAATGTAGTGTTTTGTAGGTACTGACAACTTCCGAAGTCTTTTTTTTAATGCACTAACTCCAGCAGTTGTGTGTGTAAGCACTAAAATTGGTTTAGAATTTTGTATTAATAGTGTCTCCGTTATCAAATGGGTTTTGCCACAACCTGCTGGAGCGACTATCGCTCCTCGTTCAGTATTAAGAACTATTTCAGCATTTATCATGCTGCACCTTGGCTACGAGCCCAAGTAAAGAGGTTTATTAAAGCGACAGACAATATTGGGCTAAATGATCCAAAATTAGGTCCTATCATATTTCGAGCTATATGCTCTGATGGTTCAATGTCTTTAAACCAACTTTTTTTATTTGCAGCTTTTGCCAATACTGTTCTATGTGCATCACAGAAGTGCTCTCGACAGTCATCTAAGGTGAATTTTTTTATTGAATAGTTTGCTATGTGATCTCTAATCGAATCTTCACCCTTACGGTTTATTGCTAAATTTAAGAGGTCATTAATTAAGAATTCTGGGCATGAAAGGAACAAGGCGTCCTCTGTTGCATTACCATTAAGCCATTCGAAGATAGATATTCCTTGGGCGGCCATCTTAGTAGTTAAACTCAGGTGTTCTTGCGGTTTATCTGAGTCTTTGAAAATAGATGTAGGGTAGCCTAGAGACCTGAAAACCTCTGCCCGAGTGAACATGCTATCGCCGCCGCCATCTGCGCAATAGACACCTTGTGCAAGAATTGTCGGGTGATTAGCATCTTGATTGTATAGATCAATCCCTCTTACTAGCCCTATTTCAGTTTTACCTTCACAGACGATTACAGCTTTGCTAAAAAAAGCTTCAGCGCAGGCTCTTAATGTTGCCTGTTGGTCTCCTCCGGCATTTAAAGAGTATATGGCGTGCACATATGCTGGGGGGGCTAGTGGGGGCGTTTGTGGCGTAGGAGGAGCTAGTTTACGAATTACATGCAATTGCTCAGCTTGTAATTCACGTAAGACGTAAGGTGAATGAGTGGTGATGAATACTTGCTGGGTTGGTTCCGTATCTTTTGAACCTAACTCATTAAGCAGTCTTGTAATACGGTATGGCTCGAGGCCATATTCAGCTTCATCTACGATAAGAATACTAGAACAACTAGCCGCTTTTTGTAGGCCGCTGATTAGAAGGCGTGAAGAACCTGTTCCTAGTTGTCTTAGGGGAGTCCCATCACAATTGTGAAGGCTGATTGCACCATTGGATATGGATACTCCATTTACATCAAGCAGAGCGCTAAGTTGTCCAACTGGTACACCAAGGCCATTAGCTATTATGTGGACTTGAGTTAGAATTTCTGAGACTCCTTGAACTTGTTGTGTTGCAAAGGCTTGACGAGTTTGTCGTCCTAGTTGATGAAGTATTGATGATACGTTTAGTGTATCTTCGGAAAGCTTATTAAGCACTGATCGATTTCCCCACGCAAGGTTTTGATGGGAGGTTGTGCCAAGCCGAGCTGGCGACAATAGCTCTCTGTGCTTCCAAGGGAGCCGACGTTCTAAACCATCTGCTTCTGCCCTGTCCGAATACAATCTCCAATCAGGGGCTAAATCCACGTCTACATACAATTTTATTGTAAGAACTATTTCTGAACCGACTTGTGGTTCATCTGTTATAACTTTAGTTTCGGGATTGAAACCTCTGAGAAAAAATCCATAACGTTCTATATTTTTTAATTCTTCATGAAGCTCACCAATAGTGACTGTAATAACCAGTGGCGATGATGTATCTAGTTGATAGAAGTCTGCATCGTTAAAAGAGTATGTACGCCGTGCTCCTAGGGCAAGATCTATAGCATCTAAAATTGTAGATTTGCCTGAATCCCCTGGCCCTATTAGACAGTTAAGGCCTGGTTTTGGATGCCAAGATAGCTGTTTAATTGCTCTAAAGTTTTGTATTTCTATGTGACGAATTACCGACATACCAAATCCTTTTTGAAAATTAGCGGGGTTTTTAAGGTGTTTATTTTATTCGTTTTTATATTTTTCAGCCGAAAGGTGTATGAGAAAATGGAAAATACGCTCAATTACCGTATTCGGTTTATACAGCATTTCTTAAATTTTCTACCGCTCCCACAAAAGCATATCTCATTTCGGCCAATCTTTTTCGTAATATTAGCTTTTGGTATTGAAGCCAAGACTTGTTCAATGCTTTCATCATGTACCCATTTAAATTCTATGTAATCGGCAGTATTGAAAAGTTTAATAGGGTTGCCAGCACAATACTTTACACCTATTACAATGCATTTGTTTGCTTTATAACGATATTTTTCCAATAGCGCTTTATTAGCCATATGAGAGCGCAGATCATCAACGCTATGAATTTTTGTGCCGACTAAAACAACCACTGTGTCGTTTTCGACAAACGTCATAGTTCTGAAACCGTTATTTAGCGAATCTAATCCGATATTTAGTAAAGACTGGGTAATCTTATGAAGTAAGCTATCCGATAAGGCAAGCAGCGCAAAAGCTATCCACCTAGCACTGTCATCATCATAATCTTTAAGTGTTTCAAATAACTGTTCAGTACCTGGCGGCAGATTTAACTTGATATCGGGCTTATCCGGATATTCACCTCGCTCGAACGCCATCAATTCATCATACTGATCTGAATAGCCACTAAAAGACATAGAGTTAATACATTTTTCTTCGCCAAATACTAAATTGTCAAAAAGTAGCCGTGTATCCAAATAAGCAGAAAATAAATCTAGTTCGTCACCCACCCATTCGCGCTTATCACTAAACAATTCGATACGTCTTTGAATATAATATAAAAACACATCCGGAGTTAGCTTTGCTTTTGTTAATAGCTCAAAATCCGATTCACAAATAGAGAAAGGATAGTCCTTGTCAGTAAACAAGTTTAAATCCCCTAACTGATGCAAACGAGTTGCAACATTCGCTAAATGATTAAATGTGATTGATATAGAAAATATCTTTTTAACATCATCTGATTTAAACGACAGAAGCTTTCCTGTTTTCTTTTCTTTAAAGTGACATTCGTTCGAACTAGCAATATATCGCTTTGCCCTAAGTGATTGCTCAAATCCATCTTGAATGTTTCTAACAATATCCGTTCGCAATCGGCCAACATCACCTACTCGGCCTTCAAACCTGAATTGTTTTGACTTGGCTTCAACTACCAACAAAAAAGGTCCCCATTTCACAGCTAAGTCCATTTCAGCTTCAGCATATATTTTGTCAGGGTCTGGGTAACATAAACTTTGATATACATCTGACTTAGGGAATATTTGACATAAGTGTTCATAAGCACGCAGCTCTAACCATTTAGACTTGTATTTCTGGTATTGGTTACTAAAGAACTTATTATCCTTTTTGGCTATTGCCTCAAGCTCATCGAAAATAACATCATAAGCATTGGATATATCCCCAAATAGCAAGCGACCATCAAGTAATTGATAAAATGGTTTACGTTGAATGTGTTCAACTTGAGAAATGTTATGTTTTCCAACAGCAAATAGACCTTTAAAAGCATCAGCTTCTTTAATTGTTACCACGGGTAAAAGTGCCAGTTCTGTCAACTCTGCTGGCCACTTATGGCACATCTCAAGATTAATATATTCTACGCAGCCATAAATATAGGCCGCTTCCTCACTCTGTAATGAATCTATAAAATCCTGTTCTTCCTTACCACGAGTAGCTTGATTTTTGTATTCTATAAACTGATTTTGGTAACTTTCTGCATTTTTACGAATATGATCCATTTCATTGCTGTATAACTCTTCTATACGAGGAACCAGAGCAGAAGTGACGTCCACTACACGATTGGGTGATATTCCAACGCGTGCTTCAAACCATGAATCAAATTTACCTTGGATTTGCCTAATCTTCGCAGCTGTTTGTTCTGGGTAAGCATTGCCTCTTATTACTTCGCTTGAGTGTTTTAGGTCTTCCGAAATACTTGGTAAGTCATCAGATTGCCGAGTGGAAATCATGTCAGCATGTAAAATATCTTGAAGTAATGAGTAAACGGGATTGGATTGGAACATGCTGATTTGTTTGTTTGGGCTAACACCAAACTTAGGAATAGCAATTTCAGCAAGGCGTTCAATCATGGCAGGGTGTGTGCCATAAGTATCGCCAATGTTACCGTTCTCGGTTGTGGTTAATAGCTGAGCTATCTGTAAGCTCAACATTGTTTCAGCACAAACTGTATCTAGAGTTGCCTCTATACTTTGTATTGCTGCCAGCTTTTTATTATTTAGGTCTGTGATTACCTTTTTGAGATTATACTCTTCCATTTCAACCTCCTTAGGGTGAATAGCTAATTCATTCAGCTATTCCTTAACCATTCTTGATAACAGCTTTTGTGCTAAATCAACAGCATTTATGAACAGTCTGATCCGTACTAGCAGTTTTTGCTCCAATAGCCAGAAGTTCGAAAGTTTTATTTTTTGAGGTTATGTAGTTTCGTTTTTACAATTGTCTGGTATGGACCCAGTTTCCTAGACAGTTTCTAGCTCCGTAAAATATCGCTTCTCATATTGCAGTGGCGATAATCCATTATTTGATCCATGGCGTCGCTTTGGATTATAAAAGCATTCGATATAATCAAAAATCTCTGAACGAGCATCACTTCTTGTTTTGTAGGTTCGATTGCGCACTCTTTCTTTTTTTAACAATGAAAAAAAGCTTTCCGCAACGGCATTATCATGGCAGTTACCACGACGACTCATACTGGCTTCCAGATTATTATCTTTTAAGAAGGTTTGCCAATCTTTCGAGGTATATTGAGTGCCTTGATCTGAGTGTACCAGTACTCTTTGTGTGGGGCGTCGTCGCCAAACAGCCATGAGTAAAGCATCAAGAACGGACTCTGCTGTTGCCCTTGATCTCATTGACCATCCTACGATCAATCTAGAAAATAGATCAACAACGACGGTCACGTAAAGCCAGCCTTCTTTTGTCCGGATGTACGTAAAATCGGTTACCCATACTTGATCTGGTTCTGGGACAATAAACTCTCTATTTAACGTATTCGGGGCTGTATTACGTTCAGACCCACGATAAAAAACAGGGTGGCGTTTGTAGCCTATTAGTGCTTTTAAACCCTCGCGGCGCATCACCCTTAGCACACGATTCTTCCCACAAGACTTACCTTCTCCTTTTAGGTCTTTGGTGATATTGCGGTAGCCGTAAACACAACCACTCTCAAGCCAATGCATTTTAATGTTGATAGCAAGTTCATCATCTTCTTGCTCTCGTCGACTTTTTGGACAGTCCAGCCAAGCGTAAAAACCGCTCCTATGGACTTGCATTGTTCGACACAAGACAGCAATAGAATAGTCGTGGAGCCGTGATTTTATTAACGTGTACTTTTCTTTGACTCCCCGGCAAAGTACACGGCGGCCTCCTTTAGAATGTCCCTCTCTTCGGTCACCCGTTTAAGTTCAGCTTTGAGCCGTTGGATCTCTGACTGAGCTGAATCTTCCATTTTTCTGCTCGCTTCAGGCTTGCTGTATCGGACAATCCAATCATGCATACTTTTGTAGCTAACGCCAAGTCGCTCAGCCACTTCTGCAATCTTGTAGCCGCGCTCAGTGACTTGTTTAACGGCTTCAATTTTGAACTCATCGGTATAACGTTTTCCACTCATAATTCACCTCATTTTTACCTATTATTATATAGCTATGAGATGTCTACAAAAGTGGGTCCATACCAGTCGAATGAGAACATTGTTTGGTAATACAATTGAAGTGCTTCACTCTGTCTGAGAATACCAAAAACGCTATTGATCTCGGCTTGTTCATTGAGCACCTGTTTCTCACAATGTTAGCCATATAGCTAACATTGCTCATACAAAGTAGAAAGTTAGCCATATAGCTAACATTTCATTTATGATTAGATATATTGCGCTCATCAGCTAATATTTAAGCCTTGAATTTGTAGAGGCTAAGTTAAGGCCTTCAAAGTGTTGAGCTCTTCCAAGCTTCTTAATTTAGGAATATAAACCGTGAATGCTGAGGTCCTCATTCATCCACTCGCTTGTGAAACAAAATTATCCCAGATAGAACCAATTCCTTTTGTAATTCTGACAACGTACTGCTTTGATATCCTTAAGTTTCTGCTGTAATTTACTAAGTGAAGGTTGCCTGTCAGCTATGTGCTGCTGGGTGTTTTGATATTGGCTACTCGTTGCAATGTAGCTGTCTTTGCGACATTTGTCGTCATTGTGCTAACAACGTTTAGAATAATAGCTGCAAGTTCTAACCCTATTTTGTTAGCGATTTGGATAGCTGCTGTAGTTATGTCTGTAAGTTGGATAGGCTCAACGACTTCAATTCGTGAGTTTCCTTGAACATAGTCATGCCTTGATTAACTGTTCATTGAGCTTCCAATGACTAATAAAGAATCTTCTGGATAGTTATGAAAGTATCTAAGACTGATATGGTAAGTCAAAGGTTTTGCACAAATTTCAAGGGCGGAAATAATGATGACTGGAATAACCAGTAGTTCGAAAATCTTATTGTTTTTGAGGTTGTTTAGTTTGATTTTTACAGCGTCTCACATGCTTTCTTCTGTCAGTCTTTCTAAGGTGATGGCAATTATAGTGACGTTTTTTAAGATTTACTGAAAATTGTTTTTTGGACGGTTGATCGCCACTTTTTATTACAAAACCTTACCTATTATTGCGCGTTAATCCTTGATGAAAAAGGAGTTCTTAAACTAGATTAATATAGGGCCGAAGGAAGCAAAGGATGGCAATGGATTTTGGTTCTAGTTAAGAAACAGTTGTGATAATGAGCTGACACGGAGAGTAAATGTTTTCACGTAATAACATACCACCACGCATCCTTTTGGTTGATGACGACGCTAGTCAAATTACGATCTTAAACAAGGCCCTTAATGCTACTGGGCAGGTCTTTTTCGAGCAGAATGCATTAGACGCTTTAAAGCAGGCGATTAAGATTCGCCCTGATGTTATCTTGTTAGATATAGACATGCCTGGTATGAATGGCCATCAGGTATTGGCGCAGTTAAAAGACAACGAGTCGACTTGTAACACCCCCGTCATTTTTATTACTTCATACGACTCCGTAGAAGACCAGCTGCTATGTTTAAGAGAAGGGGCGGTCGATTTTATTGCGAAACCCTTACAGCCTGATGTTGTCGCTGCCCGTGTGACAACTCACTTAAAGCTACGCAATAGAGAACGTGAGTTAGTCGAAATTTACCAGCGCGCTCAAGTGACGTTAGATTCAATAGGTAATGCGGTTATTACGACTGACAAGGATGCGAGAGTCACCTTCATGAACTCAGCTGCAGAGTTAATGACTGGAATGTCATTGAGTGATGCAATGGGATGCTTTATTGAAAAAGTAATGCCATTAAGAATAGGTCATGATGGCCCTCCACATATCAACCCTGCGCGTATTTGTATCCAAGAAAATAGAGTGGTTGGCATAGCACTCAACTGCCAGATGATGAAACAAAATGGCCATTGGATTTCAATCGAAGACAGTGCCGCTCCGCTTATTTCACAAGACGGCGATGTCGCTGGCTCAGTCATAGTATTTGATGATATTAATGAGTCCAGAGCAATGGCTCTAAAAATGTCCCATACCCTTCAATATGATCAACTGACCAACCTCCCCAATCGTTTTTTACTGATGGAACGCCTTAATACTAAGATTGCAAGGTCTCAAAAAAATAATGCTAAAATTGGCTTAATTATGTTTGATATTAATCGCTTCAAACTCATCAATGAAGAATTTGGCTTTGAGTTTGGCGATGCATTGCTCAAAAAAATTGCGAAACGTATTAAATCTCAGTTGCAGAATAATGAAACACTCAGTCGGCATAATGCCGATGAGTTTATGGTATTGGTTCCTGAATTGAAGCGTCCAAGCGATTTAGCCAATTTAGCCGTGACGATTAGGGATCACGTGATGGAGCTAACAGTGCTACAGCCTGAGATCCATAATTTCTCAATCAGCATGGGGCTCAGTGTTTACCCTGATGATGCAGCAGATGCTCAATCTTTATTACTGCATGCTGATGACGCTTTGCATAGAGCGAAAACGGATTCTATACATGATGGTTTTTGCTTTTACTCTGAAGAAATGGAGTCTCGATTTATCTCAAGGCGCCAACGATACATGCAGCTCAAATCCTCCATTGCTGATAATAACGTCATTGCTTTATACCAGCCTATTGTTGATGCAAACACTGGCTCTTTAACGGCTGTTGAAGCGCTTATGCGCATTAAAGAACAAAATGGGTCATTGATTCCACCTGTTGAGTTTATTCCACTTGCTGAGGAAACACGTTTAATTATTCCGTTAGGAGAGAAAATGATTCAAATTGCCTTTGAGCAGTTGAAGAAGTGGTGTGAAGAAGGGTTAAAAATTCGAATGTGTCTAAATATCTCCCCAATACAATTTCTTGATCCTCATTTTGTTCCTTTCTTACTAAAAGCGATTGATGGGTATCACATCAGTCCAAAAATGATTGAACTTGAAGTAACGGAAAATCTGATGCGCGATAATTTACAGCAAGTGATTCGAGATATGGAACAACTGAGAGTAATGGGGATATCCATTTCACTCGATGATTTTGGTACTGGTTTTTCTTGTCTTAGCTATCTTAAGGAGTTGCCCGTTGATGTCTTGAAAATTGATAAATCTTTCGTCGCGCAGCTTAGCATTGACAAACCGGATGCAATTCTTGTTAAAACAATCACAACTCTAGCGCAAAGCATGAAACTAAAATCTGTGGCTGAAGGTGTAGAGTCGTTAGATCAGGTGCGACAACTCAAAGAGTTAGGTGTTTCCTATCTTCAAGGTTATTACTTTTCAAAACCAGTTATAGCCAACGACATAAAGAGCTACTACGAGATATGAATATAAAAAAAATTGGTTTTCTTACTTTCTGGCTTCCATTGTTGAGTGGCATTTTCATCACCTTAGCTGTCTCGTGGATTGTCGACTATAAGAACAATTATGAGGTTAATATATACACGAACAACCTAGCAAATAAAGCAGAAAAACTTATAGAGCAACGTTTTCAGCATTTTCAATATGGTCTGCGTGGTGCTAGAGGGGCGATAGTTGCTGTTGGGACTGACAACATTACTCGAAAACAATTTGAAAAGTATAGTGATAGTCGTAATGTAGACAGTGAGTTTCCTGGAGCGCTTGGTTTTGGTTTTATTAGACGCGTATCCGTTGAACATGAAAAGGATTTCCTTTCTCGTGCCCGTGCCGATGGTGCGCCTAACTTCACGATTCGAACATTAACTCCACACGATAGTGATCGATTCGTCATACAGTATATTTATCCTGAGGAAAAAAATAGACAGGCAATTGGACTTGATATTGGATCAGAAGCTAATAGACGATCCGCCGCATTATCGGCAGCCAGAGATGATAAACCTTATTTAACCGCTCCGATTACGCTTGTACAAGCAAATAAAAAGCCTCGTAAAGGTGCACTGGTACTTTTACCTATCTACACTGGCGCTGGTAGTCTAAATACCCCACAAGAGCGAGAGTCGGCTGTCGTAGGTTGGTCTTACGCACCATTAGTAATTGATGATGTACTTGTTAATCTTGCGACGTTAACGGATCAAGCATCAGTAACCTTAACCAACCTAACAGAAGTTGAACCATTTTATCGCTCAGGTGATAAGAAAGAACCTAGCTCAATGGAATATACAACAGCCCGTAATATTCTTATCTTGGGCCAACATTGGAGAATGGAGCTCACTCCATCATCAGAAGCAGTAAATAAAGTAAAGTCGTTGAGTGTTGGATTAGTGATTATTTTGGGTTTAGCGTTAACCTTGTTCGCTCTATTCATTATTAATTTATTAAGGGCCAATTCAATCTCTATTGATCAAAGTAACGAGATCTATAAGCTGAGTTTAAAAAGTATTTTAGCTTTTTCCAAAAACTCTCAATTCAAAAACTATTTACTATTTAGTCTCTTGGTATTTTGTCTTATATTATTAGTATCAGCTTGGCTAATTATTAAAAACCACTTTACTGAAGTAGCAGACCATTTGTCGAAAACAAAACAGTCCGTCATCTCAACGCTCAATGAAGAAGCGATCCGCTATCGTCGAGATACCCTTTTCCTTGCAAAAACACCACCAATACAGCTGTTAAAAACATTATCTATTAATAGAGGTGTAGGTTCGTCAAAAGAGAACCGCTCTCTTTCAAAACAGACAGATGAAAGATTAGAGGATATTTTTAAAGCCTACATGTTATCTAATACTAGTGTGTATCAAGTACGATTTATAGGAATCGCTAATGGTTGGCAGGAAAGAGTCAAGGTGGAGCGTAATGGCGGAGAGCTTGAAGTATATGACAAAACTGTACTCCAGTCTAAAGAAAAAGAACCTTATATTGCTCAAACACTTGATGTCGGTCGGGGAAATGTTTTTCAGTCCAATATTAATTTAAATCGTGAGTTTGGCAAGATAGAACAACCGATAAAACCTGTCTGGCGCTTTTCTACACCAGTATTTTATTCCGATGGTCGACCACTTGGTATCATCATTATCAATGTGGATGCTAATGATTTGCTGAAAAGAGTCGAAAATGGTGTTACGCCTGAAACAGAGTTATATATTACCAATAACGAGGGGAGCTTTTTGTTACACCCAAACCCATCAAAAGGTTTTGCTTTTGAGTATGGTTCTTCTAATCGGTGGCAGGATGAATTTCATCCAACCCATCAATTTTATAATTTTAGCAATTTTAATTTCACTGTTTTCAGTAGCCATAAGGGCAATGTATTTTCGAGCGAAAGTAATTTTTCATTAAGTAGAAATTCTAATAATCGGTTAATAAAAATTTATGCAACAGTCTCCCAGTTCTTAGTTTTTAAAAATATAGCGTTCGAAATTGGAGGAGTGTTCGCTGTTCTCCTTTTGATCGGTATAATTGGTTTTATCATTCAATACTGGGTGTGGTTGAATGAAAAAATACGTCAAAGAGATATTTTTAACACACAAAAAGAACTTCAACGAAAGAAAGAGATGACAAGATTCAAGGGGTTACTAGAATCTGCACCTGATGCGACTTTTGTTATTGATGAATCCGGTACTATTCAGATTGTTAATGCCCAAGCAGAGTATATGTTTGGTTACAGTCGCATGGAGTTGGAAGGGGAACCAATACATAAATTACTTCCAGAACATCTAAGAGAAATACATAAAACGCAAATAATGAAATATATGCAAGCGCCAAAAGCCATGGTCATGGGGGGTAAAAGAGAACTTTTTGGATTAGGTGCCGATGGAGAGCTATTTCCCGTTGAGATAAGTTTAAGTGCCGTCAATCTAGACGAGCAAATCTTGGTGTCTGCCTCAGTTCGTAATATAACTGAAAGACTTAAAGCGGAGGAGAAACTTAAACATGCGTTACATGATGCAGAGCTAGCCACACAGGCAAAAAGTATATTTTTAGCGAATACTAGCCATGAAATTCGTACCCCACTGAATGCGATTATTGGTCTGGGTTATTTATTGTCGGAAGAAAAGCTAACGCAGGCCCAACATCAATTGGTATCGAAGATTCAGGTTTCTGGCAAATCTCTATTAGGTATTGTTAATGATGTATTGGACCTATCAAAAATAGAAGCGAACGAAATGACTCTGGAAGCTCAGCCCGTTGAGTTACGGGAGTTATTCGAAGAGGTATCTAGTATCTTTGCCATCCAGGCAGAAGCAAAAAATCTAGAGTTTCATTGCGAGCTAGATCCTGAGCTGCCTTCCTGGGTGATTACGGATAGCACCAGGTTGCGTCAAATATTGGTTAATTTACTTAGCAACGCTCTTAAATTTACCACAATTGGTAAAGTTTCCATCAGTGCTAAGGTCAAAGGTACTAAACAAGAGTTGCCTGAAAATCATCTTAATGTACGGCTGACGGTGACAGATACTGGAATCGGTATATCACCTGAGGCACAAGCGCGTTTATTTAAACCATTTACTCAAGCAGATTCGAGTACTACTCGTCGTTTTGGTGGTACTGGTTTAGGCCTATCTATCGTCCATCAGTTAGTTCACTTGATGGGAGGTGAAATTGGAATAGAAAGCACCGAAAAAGTAGGTAGTCAATTTTGGGTGGATTTACCGCTAAGAATTCAAACAATCGAGGAAATTGCGGAACAAGAAAATCAAAGTCAAACGCTATTTGTATTGATTGCCGAAGATGACCCTGCTGATGCTCAGCAATTACGAAAATTGACGCGGGCTCTTGGGTGGCGATCAGAAGTCGTGAGTAATGGGGCCGAACTAGTAGATACATATATGAAACGAAAGGAGTATAACCTTCGAGCACCAGATGTCATTATTTTGGATTGGCAGATGCCTTTAGTGGATGGTGTAGAGGCTATAAATCTGTTGGCGAGCAAAATTGGACATGAAAACCTTCCTGCTGTACTTATGGTGTCCGCACACGATAAAGAGGCAATTACAGCCAATGATCCAGAGCATTATGCAAGTGGCTTCTTACTGAAACCAGTCGATCCATCATCGTTGTTTAATGCGGTAAATGACGCGGTAACACTCAATACTGGTAATTCTAATCGTGTACTGCAATCAACTCATGCCGAAGCCGTAGGAGCCAAGTGGTTACCTAATACTCGTTTATTGGTTGTTGATGACAGTCCTACGAATCTTATTGTTGTCAGCCATGTATTGAAGCACAATGGTGCATTGGTACAGACAGCGAACAGTGGTGAGGAAGCATTAGTGTTATTAGAGGATTCATCTAACGACTACGATGCTGTATTAATGGATGTTCAGATGCCCGGTATTGATGGCTTTGAGACAACAGTAAGAGTTAGAAATGATCTAGGACTGACTTTGGTACCGATTATTGCACTGACGGCCGGAGCATTAGTAGAAGAAAGAAAACGTGCATTGGAAGCCGGCATGAATGACTTCCTCACAAAACCTATTGACCCTTCAAAGCTCATTAATGTATTGCGGACATTGATAGAAGCTTATCGAGGCAAGGAGATCGCTATAGAGTCCCACCATTCACTAGAGTCTGCTCCCCCCACTGAAGCAGAGACATGGCCCGCCATTACAGGCTTAAACCTTGATAAAGCTAAGAACTTATTACTTGGAGATAAAGTACTTTTCTTCAACACTTTAGACGGTTTACTGTTTGACTATTCCAATCTATTATTGGCACCAGATGACCAGATCGATGCACCTGGTTCTGGGTCGTTGCGGTTCGAATTGGCGTCTCAGGTGCACAAGTTGAGAAGTGTATCAGGCATGGTTGGTGCAGAAAAAATACAGCAACTTGCTGCCCAAGCTGAACAGGTTTTGCGCTCTGAGCACGGTCTTGCGAAGCCAATACTAGTTGAACTTTCGCTTGCACTTCAGGATTTACAGCAAGCTGGCTCGCCTGTGTTAGATATATGGAAAAAAGAAAAGGGCGATGTGCTATCCTTTAAAGAAGAGGCCCCTGAGCTTCAACCAGAGACAGTGACTTATATCTCGACTCTATTAGAAGAACAAGATATGAATGCTTTAGAGGAATTTGATCGATATAGTGAATCGTTTCGCTATGCTTTGGGAAATGACCTCTTTGGAAAGCTTCAGGAAAACTTAGCGAAACTCAATTATAAAGAAGTCATTAATATTCTTAACTCGCTTAAAAAACCATAGGAAGTAGATGTTAGATGATACAAGTAAATCGTACTCCTGCTGATATTCTGATTATTGATGACGACAGTGCTGTTGTCATGGCATTGAACAAAGCACTAAATAAAGTCGGGCGTGTACGTTTTGCATTAGACGCTAAGCAAGCCTTTGCGATGATAGAAGAAAGACATCCTGACTTAATTTTACTTGATGTGGAATTACCTGACATCCGAGGTTTAGACGTTTGCTCGCTTTTAAAAGGCGACCCCAGTACTGAAAACATACCAGTACTATTTATAACTAGCAATACAGAAGTAGGGTTTGAGGAAAAGGTGTTTGATGTAGGTGCTGCTGATTATATTGTTAAGCCGCTCAAACCGAGAGTGGTTGCAGCACGTGCTCAAACGCATTTAGATTACAACTTAGTTATTAAGTTATTAGAAAAGCAAGCTCACACAGACAGCATGACTGGGCTGGCTAATAGACGTACTTTTGATGAACGACTGATGGTTGAGTTGAAGCGTGCTCGTCGTGAACAAGAGCCGCTTACTGTGGCGATAATTGATATTGATGAGTTCAAAAAATTTAATGATCATTTTGGTCATATAGAAGGTGACGATTGTATTAAAGATGTCGCATTAGCATTGGAAAGGAGACTGTAACTAATTTTGTGTAACTGCCTACCACAACATATTCTATTAAGAATTAAGGATAGGTAGATGCAAATGAACAAAAAAGAACTTGAAGCGTTCGCAAAAGAAGCCGCCAAGGGAATTAAAACGCCTGAGGATCTCAACGAATTTAGCCAAATGCTGAAGAAGATTACCGTTGAAGCGGCATTGAATGCAGAAATGGATGACCATCTGGGTTACGAGAGACATCAAAAGTCCACCTCAACCAATAGTCGTAATGGCAAGAATAGCAAGCGTATTAAGACGGAAGATGGTGAGTTTGAACTGGATACGCCTCGTGACCGAGAAGGCTCTTTTGAACCCAAGCTGGTCAAAAAACACCAATCCCGATTCACTTCTATGGACGATAAAATCCTGTGGCTCTATGCGCAAGGCATGAGTACCCGAGACATCGTCAATGCCTTCGATGAATGGTATGGTGCCGAGATATCTCCAACACTGGTATCACGCGTTACCAATGCGGTCATTGAGCAAGTGACTGAATGGCAAGCACGCCCTTTGGATGCCATCTACCCCATTGTGTATCTTGATTGTATTGTGTTGAAAATCCGCCAAGATAAACGCGTCATCAATAAATCGATCTTCTTGGCACTCGGTATCAACACTGAAGGTCATAAAGAACTCATGGGCATGTGGATTGCGGAGAACGAAGGTGCGAAGTTCTGGCTCAACGTCCTCACTGAGCTTCAGCAGCGCGGCGTAGAAGATATTCTCATCGCTTGTGTTGATGGTCTAAAAGGCTTCCCAGAAGCCATCAATGCTGTTTTCCCACAAACTAACATCCAACTGTGCATCGTACACATGGTACGCAACTCATTGAAATATGTATCATGGAAAGACTATAAAGCAGTGACGGCGGATTTAAAGCAAGTTTACCGCTCCGCAACGGAAGAAGAAGCCTTGCTAGAGTTAGATCGTTTCGGCGACATCTGGGACGATCAATACCCGCAAATTACCAAATCATGGCGCAATCACTGGCATCACCTCAATACGTTGTTTAATTACCCTGACGATATCCGAAAAGCGATCTACACAACGAATGCGATTGAGTCCCTGAACAGTGTTATCCGTAGAGCCATTAAAAAACGTAAAGTCTTCCCAAGCGATGATTCTGCGAGGAAAATGGTATACCTTGCCATTAAAGAAGCCAGTAAGAAATGGACGATGCCAATTCAGAACTGGCGCCAAGCAATGAGTCGATTTATTATTGAGTTCGAGGAGCGTCTCGAAAAGCACCTTAACTAAATGGCAGTTACACAGAATCTGTTACAGGGTCTTGGAAAGCAGCCTGAAACGCTCAACAGATTTTGCTGCAAGATATGGTGGCGAAGAATTTGCTCTTATTTTACCTAATACCAATTGCGAAGGTGCCAATACACTACTTTTAAACCTACTTAAATCTATAGAGCAGTTAAATCTTACTCACGCCCCAGAAGCTACGCACGATGTCGTTACTATATCTATTGGATATAGTACAGTGATACCAGAACAACAGTACACAAATGATTCCGACGACTGGGTAGTGGTTAAAGCCGCAGACCACGCGTTATATAAGTCAAAGAAAAATGGTCGGAATCAAATTAGCTATGAGCAACTAGTCAGTCTTTGAGTAAGTCATATATATTCTCGCAAACGGCGTTTGTCGGGTAGCCGGACGCGGTTGCCCGCGTCCAGCCCCCTAAGAACCGTGCATGCGCCTTTCAACGCACACGGCTCAAGCCTCCACTAAGGCATCTTTTGACACCCGGTTACCCAACTTCATTTTTGGCGTGTTGCTGACTTCTACGGCAATTGAGATGGTGCATTTGCAGATTGCTTGCTGCATCTGATCCACCGTCAGTCCGTTTTACAATACCGCGAACACCCCAAGGGGTGTTCTTTGTGATTGGATTCTGACAGGTAGAGCACATGCCATCTTGCCTCCGCCAGACACGGTAAAGCTTCCCGCGACCTTTCGACGAGTTCAGCATTTTCTTGCCCCATCGGGACTCGAAATACTGCTCCCATTGTGGGTCGTGTGGGTTCGCGTCGGCTTTGATCTTGATGTGCCGTTGTATCGGAGTATCCGATTCTGCAAGCAAGATACGCTCCCTTTTTGCTCCATCTCCTTTTTCTTCTGTTGCGGCAAATACCCAAGTTCGGGTGCCTCTGGTCTTGAAGTAGCGCTCCTTGACCCAGCGGGCTCCTTTGTTCGGGTGCCTTCTTACCGCCCATCGCCATAGCATTGACCAGACGTTGGAGTCGATTCGAGTAAAGGTTTTCTTGGCGACTACATGGCTGTGATAATTCGCCCATCCTCGTAGAACAGGATTGAGCTGTTTTATCAGGTCAGTCTGTTTAGCCGGTCTGTTGGCCTTTATGACTTCGCGGATTTTGCTAATATGCGCTTTGGCGTTCGCTTTCGACGGTTTCATCAACAGCTTACCGCTGTACTTGCGAATGTTCCATCCGAGGAAGTCAAACCCATCCTTGATATGCGTTACTCTGGTTTTTTCAGGTGACAGGACTAGTCCACGTTCCGCCAGAAATTCAACCACTGCGGGCTTGACCTCTTGTTCCAGCCACTCCTTCGAATTACCAGTAATAATAAAGTCGTCCGCGTAACGCACCATGTTCATTTTACGGCCCGTTCTCTTCGCTTTCGGGAACTTCTCCGGGAGCATCAATTCGAGGCCATCCAACGTCATGTTTGCCAACACTGGCGATATTATGCCCCCTTGCGGGGTGCCAGAGTCGGTGGGGAAGAGTTTGTTTTGATATACGAATCCCGCCTTGAGCCACTTCTTTAAAACCACCTTGTCCGTTGGGATATTGGCGATCATCCAGTCGTGACTGATTCTGTCGAAACAGCCTTGAATGTCAGCCTCCAGCACCCACTGCGCGCTCGCTTTTCGCGCCAAACAAGTGAAGCATTGTTCACCGGCATCGGCAGTTGAGCGTTCCGGCCTGAACCCATAGGAGTTCAGGTCGGCGGTGGTTTCCGCAATCGGTTCCAGGGCCAGCAGATGCAACGCTTGCATAGCCCTGCACTTCATCACGGGGATGCCGAGTGGCCTCGTCTTGCCATTTTTCTTCGGAATCATCACTCTCCGAAGCGGAAGAGGCGAGTAATTTCGCCGCTTCAACGACGCAATCGCGTTGGTCTTTGTCCTCGGCGTTTTCCATGTCACCTTGTCCACGCCGGGGGTATTCTTGCCTTTGTTTTCAGTCACTCGCTTAACGGCTAATGCCTTGCCGCAAAACGAGTGGGTCAGCAGCCATTGCAAAGCTTTCGCCTTGTTATGCCTGCCGGCCTGGGTGGCCTTCACAATACGCGTTTGCAGCTGTCTTACATGGCGCTGGACATCGGCCCAATTAATGCCGTCCCATGCCACGCCGGAAGGTGCACACGCCCGTGTTGCAGCATTCATTTGCTCTCCTCCCGTTCAGATGGTTCTAAAAACTCTCTTGTGAAGAGAGACCAAGAGGAAGTCTGCCCGCTTTCGCGTGGAGTGATGTTGCAATCCCTATCCGTCCCATTACAGGGCGGCGTTCGCTTTGTCCTCGATCCTGTTCCCGCACCGCCATTGGCAAGCCTTGCGGCCCGCTGTCCCCGAAAGGAGCGATACGGGGTTCCCACGTTCCACTTGCAGAAGTATGTCGGGTTAGGTGCCTGCTATGAGCCGGGAGGCGTGCGGGTCACGAAGGCGCACTTGAAAAACGCTCTTCCCACCTCCGTTACCATTTGGTTCAAGCGCAATAGCCATTTCCGCTTGTTCAACTTAACGACCTTTATCGCAGATTCACATGTGTTCACCATACCAACTATCTAGCACTACACCGGCGTATGGCTGCCAGAAGAGTACGCCTCTCGCGATTTGTACCCCGCACCTTACAGTGCCTCGTTGCATTGTCAGAGTCGCTCTTTATTCAGACTCCTAGATTCACCAAGTGACATTGGTGGTTCCCTCAGTTGAAGCGGGAACAACTTCTACAAGCGACTTCGTGTCGCACTTCAAGGTAGTTGTCGCCTAAAATAATTATTCAGGGGCGACTACCTTGAAAAACGCCGTAAAGAAGCAACTACTGTTATAGTCTGCATGGGAGCAACTAAAAAAAGCAGGCAAACGAGGTGGTGTTTCATGGGTTAACGAAAAGCCTAACTTACTAAATGTTGCTGTCACTCGAGCAAAAGCCAACTTACATATAATAGGGTGTTCAAATGATTGGGATAAAGCAGAGTATTCAAAAGTGACCTTTAAGCACGGCATGCTACTACCTATTAAGAATTTAAATCGGATAATCCTGAGTGTTTTGAAAGACAACGAAATTAAGCACAGCATACAAAAAAAAGAGTTCCAAATTGATTTGGCTGATGTGATCAAAGAGTTTCTTTGATCACAGTTGGTAAGTGGCTTGTTAAGGCTTCTAGGGGCCTTATAACAGGATCGGGCTGTTTAAAGACTTAGATTCATCATCAAACGTAAATCAGTGTACGTGACCAATATAGTTACAGATCAGGTCTGAGCTAGTACAAATAAGATCTGAAATGTTGATCGTGCTCAGAACTATGGACATATAATTATTTATTTTTGTGTTTTTAGGAACCTTCCATGGACATTAGCGAGAGCGTGTAAAGCCTGTTATATCAATGTGAAACTGATGTCCATGATTGATACACTCGTATTTAACGTATAGGAGAGCATCGAGATCATGCTGGGGCAAGGCGCTTGCTGATGACCTTACATGGAGAGTCTTAGACCCTTCTCTGAACAGTCACTTCTCGGAAGCGCTAATAAAGGGAGGTATCTGTTTTATCGACCCTAATGAGCACTATTCGTGAAAAATACAAAATTAAATAGAATTTGGGTCTTTTATTTGTGAGGATTATGAGGCTTTATCATTATCTGATTGCTTTACTGTTTTTTTTAACCAAACAGTAAGTCTAAGAGCACGCCTTCTCCAGATTGACACTCGCCATTGTTTTTTCGTTTTAAAGGCTTCTCTTATATAAGTTAGTTATAAGTCTGATTTCCAGTTTAAATTTAAATTATCAATATGGAACCCAAATGAACGCGTGGTACTTTCTTTGTCTCTTATCCGTCGTGGCGATTTTTATCGCCTTCACTAATCAATATGTCCTCAAATTACAAACGACAATAGCCATCACAACGGGCTCGGTGGTGATTTCTTTATTGTTAATGACGCTAGCACATTTTTCCAGTAATGAGTTAACGAATGCCATTCAAACCGCAATGGAGGGCATCGACTTTAATTTATTGCTGTTAAAGGGAATGCTAGGATTTCTATTGTTTGCGGGGGCCTTGGAGATCAATCTGCATTTGCTAAGGCATCAGCGCTGGGAGATTGCCATCATGGCGTTAGGGTCGACATTAGCTTCAACCTTTATCGTTGGTTTCTTAAGTTACGCGCTGTTTCATGTAGTGGGCTGGTCGGTACCACTGATTTATTGCATGCTATTTGGTGCCTTGATTAGTCCGACAGATCCCATTGCGGTCTTAGCAATTATTAAGAAAATGCATGCACCGGACAAAATTTCAGTACAGGTTGAAGGCGAATCACTGTTCAACGATGGGGTTGGATTGGTGGTTTTTACGACGATTTTTGCCCTAGCATTCTCTGGAGAGTCACCCACATTTCTAGGGGTCTCTCAGTTGTTTTTGGTGGATGCCGTTGGTGGGATTTTATTTGGTGTGGTCATTGCCTTAGTGTCTCACTGGCTGATTTGTCGCAGTAATGACAGTAGTATCGAATTGTTGATTACCTTGTGCATTCCAACGGCAGGCTATGCATTGGCAAACCTGTTGGATATTTCTGGTCCGTTAGCCATGGTGGTAAGTGGTATTTTCATTGGTAATGTCACTCGTACGGTGGGCTTCTCAGAGCAGAGTAAACAAACCTTGTCGCACTTTTGGCATACGGTTGATGCCTTCTTAAACGCCTTGTTGTTTATCCTAATTGGCTTGTTGTTAGTGGTGTTACCTGTGACTTGGACCGAGGCTGGGCTCGGCGTCTTAATGATTCCGTTAGTTCTATTGTCTCGCTTTATTAGTGTGGCCATACCCTATAAGGTATTTCGCCGTTATAGAACTTATGATGCCCACGCCATTAAGATTTTGACATGGGGTGGACTGCGTGGAGGGTTGGCATTGGCAATGGCCGCTTCGATTCCACGTAACAGTCTCATCATTAATGGCTGTGACTATCATACTTTGATGGTTATGATTACCTATGTGGTGGTGATTTTTTCGATTATTGTTCAAGGGTCGACCATATCACCGATGATCAAACGCAGTATTGAGGAAGGGAAAAACCAATAAGCGATCTTGTTCGCTAAGGGTGGCCGTTAGGGATGGCGTAATAAATCCCCAAGACCTGTCGGTTTTGGGGACTTTGTCTTCTTCAAGGAGTGGGTTATTGCGCTTGGCTAGATGCCTTAATGTGTTCTAATCGGCTTGTTTCTAAAGCATCGTTAGCACTTTGTGCGAGTTCTTCTATGTCTTCACCATCTTCTGGAAAAGCAGCAATACCGAAACAATAATCGAGAGGGTCCGCTTTGCCTTCTAATAATAACGCTTTTTCTGTATCGGTAGGGTGGATGATGTTGTTCAGCAGCTGCATCGCATCCTTAACACTGGTATTTGGCAAAAGCAGTAAAAGTTTATCGGGTTCGACCCTTGCTAGCACATCGGCTTCACGAATTTTTTTATAAATGTGGCGGGCGAGTGTTTGAATTCTTAAGTTGCGAACTTCCATGGGTAAATCGGCTAGACGATTATGGGCATCCAGGTGGATTTTTGCCATGGTCAATGGGGTGTATTGACGTTTGGCAAGGCCAAGTTGCTTTCTAAAGTGGGTTTTCGCTGCGCCTCGATTGAGTAGCCCAGTTAACTCATCGAAGGTGGCTTGAGTGCGTAAGTGGGCTTCAAGCGCTTTTTGCGGGCTGATGTCTTCCACAAAGCCAATGATTTTCTTAACACTACCATCAGGACGTTTCGTGTAAGTGCGTCCCCTTTCTTTTACCCAAATGTATTCGCCGTTGGCTTTGCGGATGCGGTACTCGCATTCGTAATAGTTTTGATGATGGATAACATGTTCAGTCACCGTATTATTCAGTCTTTCTACATCGTCTGGGTGAACAATCTGGTGCCATTCGCTAGTTGATTTAGGGGTTTGCTCTCGTGAGCAGCCGAGTAACAGGGCGATGGATGCGGAACAGGAAGTAAGATCGGAATCGGTTTCCCAAATCCATAAGCCTGCAGAGGATTCCGTTAACGCAAATTTTAGCAAGGTGTTTTCAGCATCGGCCAAATCCATGTGATCCGTATTATAGACGCACGCCAAGACATACTCGCCCATATAATGAAATTCGAGTTGAGTATTGATCTGTTTGGTGCCGATGTTCAATAAGCTTTCGCAACGATCAATGTCACCTTGTTGAATTTGCAGGCAGAGATTGAGCCAGTCCTCAACAGATTTTGCTTCTTCACTTAGTTCTACCCAAGAATCACCTGGAGCCGCGTTAAAATTTTCAAATAACATCGCGAAGCTGTGGTTGACAGCATTTAGCTTGCCCGTTTTGCTTTCTATGATGAAAGCGGGGGTTGGCATATTGATAAAAGCCAACTCAAAAGGGTTATTCACGGTGTTCATTAGCTCTGCTCCTCTTAAAACAAGTTACTCTGGTGTGAGCCAGCGAACTTGACAATTTGATTGGTCATCTTCGGCCAACAATTTTGTTAGCACGGGCAAGAAGTCTTTCGCCTCTTTTTCCAATGTCCAAGGTGGATTGACTATGATCATACCACTTCCGGCCATACCGCGTTCCAGTTCTGTATCACGGATGCACATTTCAAGCAGTAACACATTGCGTATCTTGGTATTTTCGATGTCTTTTAGCAAATTGTTTGCTTGCTTTCGACTAAGAACAGGATACCAAATAGCGAAAGTGCCTGTTGCAAAACGTTTGTAGCCATCTTGTAATGCCGTGACAACAAATTGGTAATCTTTTTTGACTTCGTAAGGGGGGTCCATGAGCACGAAACCACGTTTTTGCGGCGGTGGGAGCATGGCTCGAACGGCATCAAAGCCATTATCCTTGACCACATTGGCGCGACGTTTGTTAGGAAAAAGGGAGGCCAGTATGGGGTAGTCATTCGGGTGTAGCTCACAAAGATGCATCTTGTCTTTTGGACGAGTGTAGTAATCAACCACTTTGGGGCTACCGGGATACATGGTCAATGTGTCGTTAGGATTCATTTCTCGAACAATGTCGAGAAAGTGCTCGACGGCGTCTGGCAAGTGGTTTTCACCAAGAAGGCGAGCAATGCCTGTTTGGAATTCTTTGTTCTTCTGTGCTTGCTCAGAGTCAAGTAGATACTGACCAATGCCAGCATGAGTATCGAGATAGAAGAAAGGCGTGTCTTTCTTTGTCAGATGACGGCAAATTTCACTGACCGTAATGTGTTTTAAAATGTCGGCGTGATTGCCTGCATGATAAATGTGGCGATAACTGAGCATGGTGTTCCTGTAATCAGTGAAGGAGTGGAAAAGGCTTCCCTATGCCCAATGATAATATGGCAACATAGGAATATAAAGAAAAAGGCTGCCCTGTCACGAGGATCAAGGGCAGCCTTTGCGTCTTAGGCGTTTTTATTGAAAGATCATCTTATTGAATTTGATCCAAATCGCGAACAGCGCCTTTGTCTGCGCTGGTTGCGAAATGCGCATAGACCTTAAGTGCTGGTGAGACTTTGCGAGGGCGCACTTCGGCTGGCTTCCATGCGTCAGCTCCCTTGGCATTCATTGCATCACGGCGTGCTTGTAGTTCCTCATCAGTGAGCAGAACATTGATGCTACGGTTTGGAATATCAATACGGATGATATCCCCACTTTCTACCAAACCAATGGCACCACCTGCAGCGGCTTCTGGCGATACGTGACCAATTGATAAACCTGATGTCCCACCAGAGAAGCGTCCATCCGTCAGCAAAGCACAGGCTTTTCCTAACCCTTTCGATTTGATGTAAGAGGTAGGGTAGAGCATTTCCTGCATGCCTGGACCGCCTTTTGGTCCTTCGTAACGTACGATCACGACTTCACCCGCTATTACTTTGTCCTCTAGGATATTTTTAACGGCTTCATCCTGAGACTCTGTAATGTGAGCAGGCCCTTCAAACACTAGACAAGACTCATCCACACCGGCACTTTTTACCACGCAGCCATCTAACGCGATGTTGCCATAAAGAACGGCCAAACCGCCTTCCGTTGAGTAAGCGTTTTCGATGGAACGAATACAGCCTTCAGCGCGGTCCCCATCCAGAGAAGGCCAGCGAGTAGACTGGCTGAATGCGGTTTGTGTTGGAATCCCAGCAGGACCAGCTTTGTAAAGTTCCATTACTTCTACTGTGGGAGCGCGCATAATATCCCATGTTTCCAGTGCTTCTAGCATGGTACTTGAGTGAACAGTATGACATTGGTTATGCAAAATGCCGGCACGATCCAGCTCGCCGAGTAGGCCAAAAATACCACCTGCACGGTGAACGTCTTCAATGTGGTATTTAGGGGAGTTTGGTGCGACCTTACACAGTTGAGGTACACGGCGAGATAATTGGTCGATGTTTTCCATGGTGAAATCAACACCCGCTTCGCGAGCAATGGCGAGCAAGTGCAAGATTGTGTTGGTGGACCCGCCCATGGCAATGTCGAGAGTCATGGCATTTTCGAAGGCTTCGTGAGTGGCGATGGCTCTTGGCGCCCACTGAGGTTCATCGTTATCGTAGAAACGTTTGGTGATGTCAACAATGCGACGACCCGCTTCAACGAATAAACGATGACGATCTGAGTGAGTGGCTAAGACGGTACCATTGCCAGGTAAACTTAAACCAAGGGCCTCGGTCAAACAGTTCATTGAGTTGGCGGTAAACATACCGGAACATGAGCCACACGTTGGGCAAGCAGAGCGTTCATACTCAGCGACTTTCTCATCAGAAGCCGTTGGGTCGGCCGCAATGACCATAGCATCAACTAGATCCAGATTGTGCTCAGACAGTTTGGTTTTCCCCGCTTCCATTGGACCACCGGAAACAAAGATAACGGGGATATTAAGGCGCATAGCTGCCATCAGCATGCCCGGAGTGATTTTGTCACAGTTAGAAATGCACACGAGCGCATCGGCGCAGTGGGCATTGACCATGTACTCGACTGAGTCCGCGATAAGGTCTCGAGACGGTAGGCTGTAAAGCATACCATCGTGTCCCATTGCGATGCCGTCATCGACGGCAATGGTATTAAATTCTTTGGCAACACCACCGGCAGCTTCAATCTCACGACACACAAGTTGTCCTAGGTCTTTTAAATGAACATGGCCTGGTACAAATTGGGTAAACGAGTTGGCTACTGCTATAATGGGTTTATGAAAGTCATCATCTTTCATACCTGTTGCACGCCATAGAGCGCGAGCGCCCGCCATATTACGGCCGGACGTAGTCGTTTTAGAACGATATGCTGGCATTGGTTCCCCACAGTTTTTTTTGCTTTATATAGACGCACATGTTAACAAGTTTATTAACTATTCCCAATGATGTTTTTTAGGCAAAATTAAGACATTGGCAATAGTTAGGTTTTTACATTAAGGCGAGAGCGAATAACTATGTCGAATAATTCTATCCTAAATTACGCACCGGTCTCATTGGCACGTCAACCAATTGTTGATAATAACCTTGCGACTATGGGCTATGAATTGCTGTATCGTAAAAGTGCTCATTCTCTCGTTGCCGAGGTAGTCGATGATATAGGCGCAACAGCACAAGTGATTACTGCGAGCCTACTGGAAATAGGCATGGATAATCTAGTGGGCTCTAGTAAGGCGTTTGTCAACTTTCCCCGTAGCTATTTGTTGAGTCCAAGCAGTGTACCGCTTGATCCTAATAAAGTGGTGGTGGAGGTTTTAGAAGGGTCTGGTTTCGATGCTGTTCTCTTAGCTTCATTACGCCGCTGGGTAAAACAAGGCTTTAAGATTGCGTTAGATGATTTTGTTTTTGAGCCCAAACTGACGCCTTTTGTCGAGCTTGCTGATTACGTTAAACTGGACATTTTGGCACTGGGACAGGATGAGTTTCATCGACAGGTTGAAACGCTACGGGGCTTTGATGTCAAGATCATTGCCGAAAAGATTGAAACCTGGGATGAGTACCATTTTTGTCGCTTACTTGACGTGGATTTATTTCAGGGATATTTCTTTGAGAGGCCGGAGACTATCTCTAGCAAAGGGTCAAAAGTCAATAGCATGACGTTACTGCAATTGATGGCTGAAATGCTAAAAAGCGATGATTTAAGTATGAATGAATTAGAGCGCATTGTAAGTCAGGACGTTGGGCTGGTTCATAAGTTATTGCGTTATCTTAACTCTCCTTATACTGGTTTGGTTGCCTCTGTGGATTCAGTGCGTTTGGCAATCTCGTTGATTGGTGTCAATCAGTTGAAATCGTTAACGAACTTATTGTTGATGTCAGAGATGACTGGCGATCGTCCGGTACTTTTAGAACAAATCATGGTGCGCGCCAAACACGCAGAGCTGTTTGCCAAGAAACGCGGCTATGGGAACCATGATAAATACTTTCTGGCTGGTATGTTGTCAATGATTGATGTGTGTACTGGCATGAGCCTTGGTGATGTTTTGAAAGAGTTACCCCTTCCTAACGAATTTATTAATGCCATTATCAACAGAGCGGGTCGTGTCGGTCAGACGTTAGACTTAATTGAGCATTATGACAATGGGCGCCAAGTGAAACTTGAGAGTGATGTTGCTGATCTTAGAGACACGTATCTTGAAGCGATCCAGTGGACAGATCAATTTGTTGCAACGTTTTAATGGTTATTTTGTAGGTTATTTCTGACAATCCTGTAGGCCAATACATTTTGTTGTGTCAGCGACTTTTCCTTTCATGAAAAAATCTTTTTATCTGATTGTTTTAAATAAGGTTTTTATTTTTTTCTGGTGTTTTCTCCTCACTTGTATCTAAAGCAAATTCTGTTAAATTTACCTTGTCGGACGGGAACAACATGGATGTATGCAAAGGACTGACTTTAATTGCATGAAGCAGTAGCGACAAGGGATAGGCAGGGTAGCTCCTTTTTAGGACACTCAATGGATGAGAATGGATCGCTCGGATAGCGATTACGAACACTAGGATGGTGCTAGTACTAGGATGGTAAAAAGTCAGGCAGACAACAATTTGGATGATGTGCTCAATGGATGAGTTACCCGATAGGATGACGGTGAAAATAAGGCGGCTTAGGCTGCCTTTTTTTATTTCCGTTGATTCTGCCCTAAATAAGATCATCACTTTTCGGCGTTTTATTATGAGCGTTTTTATGTGTTCAGATTGAGCTTATTTTTTGATAATCGAATACTTCTTATTTTGTATCCGTTGATGTCATTTTTTTTGTATGAATTGTATGAAAAAGGGTTTTGTAGGCTGTTTCTGACATACCTGTAGGATGTGTCTATAAATAGCGTCATAGGAAAGGATAATAACTCTCGGATTTTATCTAGTTTACTGTTTTATAAGGCTTTATTATAAAATTTTTGTCTTTCATATAATTTGCTTCTTTTTTGTGAAGTGGTAAAGTTAACTCATCCACAGGGAGAGTGGAGAAACACAAAGGATGTGGCGCATAACAGGATGTTATGTTGATTAAATGGATTAGACTAGGATGTCTTTATTTCAGGGTTGAAACGGCAGGATGTCGAACTCAAAGGATGAGAAGCTGATAGGATGTTGGCGATAATAGGGTGGCTTTAGCCACCCTTTTTTTTGTCTATTTTTTCTTTTATCTACATCACCTTGTACTTCGACCCCAAGGTACTGCGACTCCGAGCGGTCAAACTAATTTAAAGCCTATGGAGTCTGGTAAGTCTGAGCACATCTCACAAAAAAAGCGACCAAGGCCGCTTTTACTTTCTGAACTTTATCACGACCTTACTTCGTTACTCTCTTGCGTTGCCATTGCTTGTTCGTGCAGGTGAGTAAGAGTGAGGATTTTAACGCGTGAGATGTTAACGCTCTAAATGCTCTAATTTGTCTTCAACACCATCCCATTCTGCAGCATCGGGTAAAGCTTCTTTTTTCTCTGTGATGTTAGGCCAGATTTGCGACAAGTCTTGGTTTAGTTCAACAAACACTTCTTGGTCTTCTGGCAATTCATCTTCAGAGAAAATGGCGTTAGCAGGACATTCTGGCTCACATAGGGCACAGTCGATGCATTCGTCTGGGTTGATTACCAAAAAGTTAGGACCTTCATAGAAGCAGTCAACAGGGCAAACTTCTACACAGTCTGTATATTTGCAGCGAATGCAGTTATCGGTAACGATGAAAGCCATTCGACTTCTCCTTACAAGCTTATAAAATTTAATTGCGCATATTTTAGAGGTATAAACCACTAGCGGGCAAGTAACAATTGCCTTAGTAATAAACCTATCTGATATTAGCTTATGCGCCTTGCGGCGCACGTTGCTGATTTTCTGTCTTTTTGTTTTAGCGTTAAAGACTGTTTTTTAATTCATGTAATGCATTCATGGCCTGAAGTGGCGTCATATTGTCTAGATCCAATGCTTCTAAAGCCTCTTTCAATGCATTGTGATCCGCCAGTTCGAACAAGTCCGGTTGTTGAGGCACATAAGCGGTATTGTTGTTCTGCTTCTTTTTGTTTGTTATTGGTTCGGGTGTTGGCTTATTGACGGGTTGTAAAGCGTCTGGATCATCAAGCTCAATGCCTGTTACCACTTCTAATTCCGCCAGTTTATGTTTAGCGTGGCCAATAACGTTGCGTGGGACCCCCGCTAGCTGTGCGACTTGTAAGCCATAGGATTGACTGGCAGGCCCAGGATGGACTTTATGCAAGAAGACGATTTCGTCATCGTATTCGGTGGCCGTTAAATGTACATTGGCGGCATTATCTAACTGATCCGCCAGCGTGGTGAGTTCGAAATAATGGGTGGCAAATAAAACATAGCACTTAAGATGATTGGCAAGATAATCCACCGCGGCCCACGCAAGAGATAAGCCATCAAAGGTGCTCGTTCCGCGTCCGACTTCGTCCATCAATACCAAACTTTGCTGGGTGGCGTTGTTCAAAATATTGGCCGTTTCTGTCATTTCCACCATGAAGGTAGAACGTCCACCGGCTAGGTCATCCGAGGAACCCATGCGAGTGAAGATACGATCGACCACCGAAATAGAGGCGGCTTCAGCGGGGACGAAACACCCCGTGTGAGCCAACAGAGCGATGAGCGCGATTTGTCGCATATAAGTCGATTTACCCCCCATGTTAGGGCCGGTGATCATCAACAAAGAGCGCTTGTCGTGCATGTCTAAATCGTTCGGGATAAAGGGATCGGAAATCACCGACTCGACCACAGGGTGACGTCCTCCTTGGATTTGAATGCCGCCACGGTTGTGTAGTTCTGGTCGCGCGAACATCAGCGCATCGGCCCGTTCTGCGAAAGTATTAAGGACGTCGAGTTGTGCTACCGCTTGGCTGGTGGTTTGTAATTCTCTCAGAAGCTGGTTTAGTCGATCCAGTAATAATTCATACAGCTCTTTCTCTCGAGCAAGGGCTTTGGATTTAGCGCTTAACGCTTTGTCTTCAAATGCTTTGAGTTCCGGCGTAATAAAGCGCTCAGCATTTTTAAGGGTTTGACGGCGAATGTATTCTGCGGGCGCTTGATCAGAATGCAAACGGCTAATTTCGATATAATATCCATGAACGCGATTAAAGCCGACTTTAAGTGAGCTAATCCCAGTACGCTCTTTCTCGCTGCGTTCCATCTCCGCTAAATAATCGGTGGCATTCGTGGAGAGAGACAGCAACTCATCCAGTTCAGTATCATATCCTTTCGCAAAGATGCCACCATCACGAACGACTGAAGGCGGATTTTCCACCAAGGCGGTGGCTAATGTTTCTGTTAACTCTGGTTGAGCGATCATGCGCCCATTCAAATCTTGTAGACGAGACGTTTGCGTAGTGGCCAATATTTGATTGATCTCAGGTATGGCTTCCAACGCAAAACGAAGGCGCAATAAATCGCGGGGTCTGGCTGAACGAAGCGCCACGCGAGACAAAATACGTTCTAAATCGCCCACTTTTTTCAGTGGGGGTTCTAACATATCGTAGAGGCGTTCGTCTTTTAGCTCGGCAACAACATCTTGGCGGGCTTGGATTTCGTTAATATCGCGAATGGGGGTATGTAACCAACGTTTTAACAGACGGCTTCCCATTGGTGTGGCGCAAGTATCCAAAACACTGACGAGCGTGTTGCTGGTGCTACCGGATAAATTCACATCAATTTCCAGGTTGCGTCGTGTCGCCCCATCAATTAACACCGAGTCATCTTTATGTTCAACGGTAATGGATTGAATGTGAGGAAGGGCGCTGCGTTGTGTGTCCTTCGCGTATTGCAGTAAGGCCCCCGCTGACGCGATGGCAGCGGTGAGGGATTCACAACCAAATCCTGAGAGATCTTTGGTATTAAACTGTTGGATTAATTGACGGTAGCTGGATTCATAATCAAAGTGCCAAGGGCCTAACTCAGATACCCCTTTTTCTAAGGTGACTCGATCCCGCGCAGGGAAGTCTTCAGAAATTAGAATTTCTCTGGGAGTCAGACGTTGCAATTCGCTGCTAAGGGCGTCCATTCCATCGACTTCAAACACACAAAAGCGGCCACTGGCCATATCAAGGTAGGAAAAGCCAAATACATCCAAGCCTTTTCGAGACTGATACGCGAGAGATAAAAGCAAATTTTCGCGCTTTTCTTCTAGATACGCTTCATCACTAATGGTTCCAGGAGTCACGATGCGGGCAATTTGACGCTCAACGGGGCCTTTGCTGGTCGCTGGATCACCGACTTGCTCAGCGACAACGACGGATTCTCCCATGCGGACCAAGCGTGCAATGTAGTTCTCAGCAGCATGGAATGGAATGCCAGCCATAGGAATAGGCTGACCGCCGGAGTGTCCTCGCGCTGTTAGAGTAATATCGAGCAATTGAGCGGCGCGTTTGGCATCGTCGTAAAAAAGTTCATAAAAATCGCCCATGCGATAAAACAGTAATTGCTGCGGATGCTGGGACTTTAAACCAAAATATTGGCGCATCATGGGGGTGTGGTTGTCTGTGGACGTTTTACTCATGCGACTGACTCGATTGTGATCCATAAATTAGAGCGCTATTCTACGGGAAATTTCAGCAGTATTTAAGGTGAGAAGGCGATGAGTTTTAAACAGGAAATGATGTTGACCGCTGAGAGTGTTTCTCAGTTGCTACTGAAGAAAAACTGGCAGTTAGTGACAGCTGAATCGTGTACGGGAGGCTTAATTGGTGCGGTCTGTACCGACTTAGCAGGTAGTTCCGCTTGGTTTTTTGGCGGTGTGATCAGCTACGCAAACGAAGCCAAAGAACGAGGTTTGGGTGTCAAATCCGATACACTTAAAAATTATGGTGCAGTTTCTGAGCAGACCGTTGAGCAAATGTGCTCTGGTGCATTACGCCTGGGCGGGGATGTCGCCATTGCTGTTAGTGGGGTCGCAGGTCCTAGTGGAGGGACCCAAGACAAACCTGTTGGCTGTGTCTATATTGGGTGGCAGATGAAAGGAAAATCGCCACAAGTGCAGCGTTTTCAATTTGCTGGTGACCGAGAAGCCATTCGTGAAGCCACGGTATTAGCCGCCTTGGATGGACTCATTGAGCGGCTCACTGTAGATGAAAAATAATACTGTTTTTATATACAGTATTTCTTGAGATTGGTGATAAAACACGATAAAGTTACTCCCAACGAAAACATTCACAAGGGTTTTACTATGTCATCTACGGTAGACAACAAGAAAAAAGCACTCGACGCAGCACTGTCGCAAATTGAACGCCAGTTTGGTAAAGGCGCCATCATGAAAATGGGGGAAGGTGCGAAACTGGATATTGATACGGTTTCAACGGGTTCTTTGGGCTTAGACATTGCGTTAGGCGCGGGTGGTTTACCGTATGGTCGTATTTGTGAAATCTATGGACCTGAGTCTTCCGGTAAAACAACACTGACTTTGAGTGTCATCGCAGAAGCACAAAAGCAAGGTAAAACTTGTGCCTTCGTTGATGCGGAGCATGCGCTTGACCCACAATACGCTGAGAAATTGGGTGTCGATATTGCAGAGTTGTTGGTGTCGCAACCAGATACTGGTGAACAGGCCCTTGAAATTGTCGACATGCTAGTCCGCTCGAACAGTGTCGATGTCATCATTGTTGACTCAGTTGCTGCATTGGTGCCTAAGTCTGAAATCGAAGGGGAAATGGGTGACTCTTCTGTTGGTGTGCAAGCGCGTTTGTTGTCTCAAGCAATGCGTAAACTAACCGGTTCTATCAAGCATGCAAATTGCTTGGTTGTCTTTATTAACCAGATTCGTATGAAAATTGGCGTAATGTTTGGTTCACCCGAAACCACAACCGGCGGTAACGCGTTGAAATTCTACTCTTCTGTGCGTTTGGATATTCGCCGCATTGGCTCGGTTAAGCAGGGGGATGAAGTCATTGGTAACGAAACCCGTGTGAAAGTCGTGAAAAATAAAGTAGCGCCTCCGTTTAAACAGGCGGAATTCCAAATTCACTATGGTGCAGGGATTTACCGTATGGGCGAGATTATTGACCTAGGCGTCAAACAGAACATTGTTGATAAGTCTGGTGCTTGGTACGCCTACAATGGCAACAAAATTGGACAAGGTAAGGCCAATGCTGCGCAGTTTTTAGCGGATAATCCTGAAATTGCCCAAGAGATCGAAGCGAAAGTGCGTGAAGATCTATTGCCAAGTAAGGAAAAAATTGAAGCAGCGAAAGCGGCCAAGGCTGCTGAAAAGGCTGAAAAAGAAGGCAAAGCATCTAAGACTGATGGAAGTAAAGATGCAACCGACGAGTTGGCTTTTTAACTCAGGTATGAAGTGACCGAATGCTTTCGGACAAATAGATGTTTTCGAAAAAGCAGACCTTGTGTCTGCTTTTTTCGTTTTGCTTCCTGTTGTTTTAATAAAAATCGGTGCGTAGACAAAAAATGTTCAGTGTTTGCTAAACATGTTGACCACCATTGACCTGCACCTCAGTACCGTTAATGTAAGAGGCACCATTAGAACAAAGGAAGTAGATCAGAGAGGCAACTTCTTCTGGTTTACCAAGGCGTTTCATGGGGACTTCGTTCTCGACTAATACATCCGTGCCCGGAGACAGTATCGAAGTGGCGATCTCGCCAGGAGCAATAGAGTTGACTCGAATGCCGTGGGGGCCAAACTCTGCGGCAAGCTCTCTGGTCAGAGCTGACAGGGCAGCCTTTGAGCAGGCATAGGCGACACCAGCAAACGGATGAACGCGCGTCCCAACAATCGACGTCACATTGAGAATACAGCCCTGAGATTGGCGAAGTTCGTCAAATAAACCTTTAGCGAGTAAGGCGGTGGAGAAAAGGTTCACATTAAAGACATTGAGCCAAGTGGCATAATCGGTATCCAATACACCAATACGGCTACCATCTGGTCCTTTTGGTGAAATCGCCGCATTATTCACTAACGCATGAAGTTTTCCATTCGGTAATTTGGCTTTAACAGCAGTGATGGCCTGTTCAATGCCGTTTATATCCGATAAATCCAGATCGATATGGTTGTCTTCACCTTCAGACCAAGGGCACTCTCCATCATTGCTCCATTCTTGGCGAGAGGCTGTGATAACACGCCATCCTGCGGCATTAAAGTGTTTGACTGTCGCATGGCCTATGCCGCGACTCGCTCCGGTTAGCAACAATGTTTTGACTTCTTTCATTTTATGCTCATTAGAACCTTAATAGGAACTCATCATAGGGGATCGAAATATTTTCAGTCAATGCTTTTGATTGTGTTTTGTGCGGCTGGTTATGAAGCCGATATAGCGTTTTCTGAACTGCTCTTTTGTCAGCGTTAGTCGGTCTCTAAGGCATACTTAATCTGGTCAAATCCAAACCCACGATACTGCAAATAACGGGTTTGTTTGGCCTTCTCTTTAAAGTCTCGTGTGCCTTCAGAGCCAAACTTTCGAACTTTAAGTTCTTTGGCTAATGTAAACCAGTCCGCATCACTTTCTTCGAAGGTTCGTTCGATTACCTCATCGGTGATGCCTTTTTGCTTTAATTCTTGTTTGATACGTTGTGGCCCTAATGGTTTATTGATTCGGCTTCTCACATAGGATTCTGCAAAGCGCTGATCATTTAGATAATTCATCTCTAAAAGCGAGGCGATAGTCTGTGCGATTTGCTCATCTTCATGGCCCTTAAGTTTCAGTTTGTGAGCCATTTCTTTGGTGGAATGGTCGCGACTTGCCAAAATCGTTAAGGCATGATCCATGGTGGATAGGCTAGGTTTCATTATAAGGCATCTCTACTACGGACTTTCTTCATCATAGCATTTTTAGCTTGATAGAAATATGGAACATTGGTTGAAGTCAGCTTAAGGGTCATTTTAAAACGGGATTGGATAAAACCCCAAAATAACACTTATGATTATATTGCTTAATAAACTGATAAAATTGATATTTTAAGGATAAATATCTACATATTATAATAAAATAAGATGATAAAACTGCTTTTACTATGTGAAAATGGTTTAAATAACTTTATATATTTCTGGGTGGTGTCTATGCGTGTTTGTGTATTAGGTGCGGGTGTTGTTGGTTTAACGTCGGCGTATTATTTGGCGAAAAAAGGCTTTGAGGTGACGGTGGTTGACCGTCAAGAAGGTGTTGCCTTAGAAACCAGCTTTGCCAATGCAGGGCAAATTTCGCCCGGTTACTCAGCGCCGTGGGCTGCACCAGGCATTCCGCTCAAAGCGATTAAATGGTTGATGCAAAAACATGCGCCATTAAAAGTCAGTGCCGAACCAGAACTCAAAAAAGTGGTCTGGATGGGTAAGATGCTTGCCAACTGTACTGAAAAAGCTTACGACGTGAATAAATCCCGTATGGTGGCGTTGGCGGAATACAGCCGAGACCAGTTTATTGCCATGCGTAAAGAGATTGGCATTCAGTACGATGATGGCCAAGGTGGTTTGACTCAGCTATTCCGTAAAGATGAGCAAGTTGAGGCGTCAGAAAAAGACATCAAAGTGCTTAAAGCACTGAATGTGGCGCATCAAGTATTAACACCGACACAAATTTTAGAAGTAGAGCCCGGATTGGCGCCAGTCATTGATAAATTTAAAGGTGGATTACGTTTGGTTGGTGATGAAACCGGTGACTGCTTTATTTTCTGTCAGGAACTGAAGAAGCATTGTGATGAATTGGGGGTAACCTTTAAATTTAACACGGGCATTGATCGCTTGGTGGTCGAAGGTGGTAAAATTCGCGCGATTAAAACCAGTCAAGGTGATATTGAAGTGGATAATGTCTTGGTTTGCATGGGCAGTTTCTCTAAAGAGTTGCTGCAAGCGATTGATATCTCCATTCCTGTTTATCCCGTAAAAGGCTATTCCTTAACCGTGCCTATTACCGATGCTCAGTTTGCACCAACATCAACAGTGATGGATGAAACCTATAAAGTGGCAGTGACGCGCTTAGGGGGACGTATTCGTGCTGCTGGGACCGCAGAGCTCAATGGATATAATTTAGATTTGCCAAAAGTGCGTACCGAAACCATTACGCACGTCGTAAAAGACTTGTTTAATCAAGGTTGCGACTTGTCACAAGCGGATTACTGGACAGGGCTTCGTCCAATGACACCAGATGGTACGCCAGTGGTTGGGCGTAGTGGCGTAGATGGTCTGTATTTGAATACTGGTCACGGTACGCTGGGATGGACGATGAGTTGTGGTTCCGCGGCTGTTATTGCTGACATTATGTCGGGTGACCGAACTGAGATTGACTCTCAAGACCTTTCTGTTCAACGTTATCAGTAATAAGGGGTAAACATGGCAAGGCCACTCACCGCAACGATCGATTTAGAGGCCATTCTCTATAACTATCGTTATGCGAAAAAATTACAGCCGACTTGTAAGGCGTTTGCTGTGGTAAAAAGCAATGCCTATGGGCATGGTGCGATTGAAGTATCACGATATTTGGATGATGAGGTAGATGCCTTTGCTGTGGCAGCCATTGAAGAAGCGATGGCTCTGCGAGAGGCGGGGGTGACATCCCCCATATTGTTGTTAGAAGGGGTATTTGAAGGGGATGAATGGCATCTCTGTGAAAAGCATGGTTTTTGGTCTGCTCTAGAAAATGCTCAGCAACTAGAAGCATTGACTCATAGCAAAGCCAGTATAGAAAAAGTATTTTTGAAGCTAGATTCTGGTATGCATCGCCTTGGTGTGGATAAAGACACGGCTCCATCTTTTGTCGCGGCATTAAAAGACAGTGGTCAAGTGGGTGAAGTCGTATTGATGACACACTTTGCCTGTGCCGACGATTTGTCAGACTCCGCAACGCTGGACCAGCTCGCTTACTTTGAAAGGACTCGACAGAGTCTAGAAGAACCGATTGAAGCCAGCGTTGCTAACTCGGCTGCCATTATGAAGTGGCAAGTGCCTGAAGGGGGCTGGATTCGCCCTGGCATCATGTTGTACGGTATTTCTCCGTTTTCTGAAATTAGTGGCCGTTCTATTGGGCTGCGTCCTGCCATGACCTTATCTTCCAAAGTGATTTCAACACGGTCTTTACTAAAAGGGGATCATGTTGGCTATGGACTAGGATATGTTGCACCGGAAGATCATGTTTTGGCGACGGTGGCTGTTGGCTATGGCGATGGCTACCCGCGTCACGCTGAAAATGGTACGCCTTTACAGATTAAAGGGCGATCAGCCAGTTTGGCTGGTCGGGTCTCCATGGACATGATTACGGTTCGGACTGAGGAGGGGGATGTGCCGCAAATGGGTGATGAGGTGGTTCTCTGGGGCGGGGAGGTTCCTGTGGAGGACGTTGCCCGCTATGCGGGGACCATAGGTTATGAATTAGTCACTCGTATGACAGCACGGCCACATTATCGTTACCTCTTTGGTGAGGAAAACGCTTAGTATTCTTCGAAAAACAGTAGGCAAAAGTCGGTTTCCTAAGAGAAATCGTACTTTTGCTTAAGTTTTGTGCAAAATAAGCTTAAAATCCCCTCGGTTTCTTTTGAAAATACCTATCCTTTGCGTGTACTATTTTGTGCTTTTCATTGCACAGAGTTGGCATCTTTATAGGCCATTCGCGCAGTTCAATTCGCCAAACTAATTAAGAGATAGAGACTCATCCAATTATGAAGAGTTCTGAGTTACGCCAGTCATTTTTATCCTTCTTCGAAAGTAAGCAGCATCAGATTGTTGAATCCAGCTCTTTGATTCCTGGAAACGATCCTACTTTGTTATTTACTAACGCCGGTATGGTTCAATTTAAAGACGTCTTTCTTGGGGAAGACATCCGTCCTTATAAGCGAGCGACAACCGCGCAACGCTGTGTCCGTGCGGGTGGCAAGCACAATGATTTGGAGAACGTGGGCTACACAGCTCGTCACCATACTTTCTTTGAAATGCTTGGTAACTTTAGTTTTGGTGATTACTTTAAAAAAGAAGCCATTGCTTACGCATGGGAGTTTCTAACAGAAATACTAAAACTGCCAAAAGACAAGTTGCTCGTCACTGTCTACGCGGAAGACGATGACGCCTTCGATATTTGGCATAAAACTATCGGTTTACCAGCCGAGAAAATTATTCGCATTGGCGATAATAAGGGTGGCCGTTACCAGTCTGATAATTTCTGGGCGATGGGCGACACTGGGCCTTGTGGGCCTTGTACAGAAGTTTTCTATGACCACGGTGAACACATTTGGGGTGGGCCTCCAGGCTCTCCAGAAGAAGACGGTGACCGTTTCATCGAAATCTGGAACGTGGTTTTCATGCAGTTTAATCGCTCGGCTGATGGGGCCATGGCACCGTTACCAAAACCTTCTGTTGATACCGGGATGGGATTAGAGCGCATCGCGGCGATTCTTCAAGGCGTTCACAGTAACTACGAAATCGATTTATTCCAAAACTTAATTGCCGCGTCTGCTAAAGCAGTAGGGACAAGTGATTTATCTTCTCAATCGCTGCGCGTGATTGCAGACCATATTCGCTCTTGTTCATTTATGATCGTTGATGGTGTGGTGCCTTCTAACGAAGGCCGTGGCTATGTCTTACGTCGTATCATCCGTCGCGCGGTTCGCCATGGTAATAAACTGGGACAAAAAGGCACATTCTTCTATACGCTGGTCGACGCATTAGATATTGAAATGGGTGAGGCTTACCCAGAGCTTCGCAAACTGAAAGACCGTGTCGCGTCTATTTTATTGAAAGAAGAAGAGCAGTTCGCAAAAACCCTGGATCAAGGAATGAAAATTCTTGAAGAAGCGATTGCGAACCTAGGTGATAAAACGGTGATCCCTGGCGACATCATTTTCAAACTCTATGACACCTTTGGCTTTCCATACGATTTAACTCAGGATGTTGCCCGTGAGAGTGGCCTTGAGATGGATGTGGCGGGTTTTGATGAAGCCATGGAAGCACAGCGTAATCGTGCTCGATCAGCAAGCAACTTTGCGATGGATATGTCTGGTGGTGTGCGTATTGAGTCAATTACAAACTTTACTGGATATGACCACTTAGAGGGGGCGTGTGAAGTTGAGATGATACTTGTCGATGGTAACGCTGTCGAAGCAATCGAAGCGGGTCAATCGGCCGTAGTGGTATTGAAATCGACACCTTTCTATGGTGAATCCGGCGGTCAGGTAGGCGATCAAGGTTGGTTGCGTGGTGCGGGTGCCTTTAAAGTCACTAACACGACAAAACAAGGTAAGGCCCATTTGCATCATGGCGAGCTAAAAGAAGGTCGTCTGGCCGTAGGGGATGAGGTTACTGGCCAGGTAGATCATTCTCTGCGTATGGCAACCACATTGAATCACTCAGCTACGCACTTAATGCACGAAGCATTACGACGTGTGCTAGGCGACCATGTGATGCAAAAAGGCTCTTTGGTTGACTCTGAGCGTTTGCGCTTCGACTTTTCTCATTTTGAAGGGGTAACCGCAGCGGAGATCGAGCAAATTGAAGACATGGTGAATGAGCAAGTTCGTTTAAACCGTCCTGTTGAGACAGAGATCATGGATATTGAAGCGGCGAAGGCGAAAGGTGCCATGGCGCTGTTTGGTGAAAAATACGATAGCCAGGTGCGTGTACTGACAATGGGAGCGGATTATTCCATTGAACTTTGTGGTGGTACGCATGTTAAACGCACGGGTGATATTGGTCTGTTCAAAATTCTTTTTGAAAACGGTATTGCAGCTGGGGTTCGTCGTATTGAAGCGGTCACAGGCAAAGCGGCGATTGATGCGACACGCCAAACGGAGGCGGCCCTTAATAGCATTGCCAGCTTGGTAAAAGGCAATAAAGACTCTGCGCTGGATAAAGTTGTGGCACTAAATGATCACGCTCGCGCCTTACAAAAAGAGTTGGATGTGCTGAAAGGGAAAATGGCGGCGCTGGCTGGAGCGGATTTGGCTTCTCAGGCTGTTGATATTAATGGTGGTAAGTTGCTGGTGGCGCAAGTGGAAGTAAGTGATCCTAAAGCGTTACGTGATTTGCTGGATGAGCTAAAGAGTAAGCTTGAATCAGCGGTTGTGTTATTAGCCGCAGTAAACGATGGCAAAGTCAGTTTGATTGCTGGTGTAACGAAAGAGCTAACCAAACAAATAAAAGCCGGTGATTTGATAAAAATGGTCGCACCCTTTGTGGATGGTAAAGGGGGTGGTCGTCCTGATATGGCACAAGCTGGCGGTAACAATCCAGCAGGGTTGGCAGAAGCATTAGCGGCGGTACCCGATTGGGTTGCCGAGCGCGTTTAAATCGATTCGCTCATTTTTGAGCATTTTTTGTGAGTAGAAGAAAGCTATGGCGTTGTTAGTTCAAAAATACGGCGGTACGTCGGTGGGTACGGTTGAACGTATCGAAGCCGTTGCAGACCGAGTGCTTAAGCACAAGCGACAGGGTGATGATATTGTGGTAGTGGTTTCCGCCATGAGTGGCGAAACCAATCGATTGATTGAGTTGGCGAAAAATATTCAATCAGCTCCCGATACTCGTGAAATGGACGTCTTGCTATCCACTGGCGAGCAGGTAACTATTGCTTTGTTATCGATGGCATTATTGAAGCGTGGTTTAGATACTCGCTCGTACACAGGGTCTCAGGTACGTATTACGACTGACAGCGCCCATGGCAAAGCGCGTATCCAAAAAATTGATACCGACGCAATAAGAGCGGATTTAGACGCTGGAAAAGTCATTGTGGTGGCCGGTTTTCAAGGGGCTGATGAACTGGGGAATATTACAACGCTTGGGCGTGGCGGTTCCGATACTACAGGCGTGGCCTTGGCTGCAGCGCTAAAAGCCGATGAATGCCAAATTTATACTGATGTCGATGGGGTTTATACAACGGACCCTCGTGTTGTAGATAGTGCTCGTCGTATGGATAAAATCACATTTGAAGAAATGTTGGAAATGGCGAGCTTGGGCTCAAAAGTGTTGCAAATTCGCGCTGTTGAGTTCGCAGGTAAATACCAAGTCCCGTTAAGGGTTCTATCAAGTTTTGTAGAAGGTGAAGGCACTTTGATTACGACAGAAGAGAATGAAAACATGGAGCAACCAGCGGTTTCAGGCATCGCGTTTAACCGTAATGAGGCCAAACTAACCCTAAAAGGAGTGCCTGACACACCAGGCATTGCGGCACGCATTCTCGGTCCTATCAGTGATGCAAACATTGAAGTGGATATGATTGTTCAGAACGTCTCTGCTGATGGCACAACGGATTTTACCTTTACAGTGGATCGTAATGATCACGATAAAGCCTTGTCTATTCTTAAGGGAATCGAGGATGAGTTGGGGGCTCGCTCGGTGATGTCTGATGCGAAAATTGCCAAGGTGTCCATTGTTGGGGTCGGTATGCGTTCTCATGCTGGGGTTGCCAGTAGCATGTTTAGAGCTCTAGCGAAAGAGTCTATTAATATTCAACTCATTTCGACATCAGAAATCAAAGTGTCTGTCATTATTGGTGAGAAGTACCTAGAGCTGGCTGTACGTGCTTTACACTCCGCCTTTAAATTGAGCGACAGTGCCGCTGGTGTGAGTGAGGAGTAACAGCTTCTCACACAATGAACACAAAAAAGTGACAACTTGGTCACAATATAACCACAAAATTGAGTTGGCTAATTATTTCTCTTAGCGTTACAATTCCTTTTGTAGGAATCGCCCTACAACAACTGTAGGGCGATTCGCGATTATTGAATAAAGGAATTCTAGGGAGAAATATTATGCTTATTCTTACTCGTCGTGTTGGTGAAGCGTTGATGGTTGGTGATGAAGTATCTGTAACCGTATTAGGGGTTAAAGGTAACCAAGTACGTATTGGCATTAATGCGCCAAAAGATGTATCTGTTCACCGTGAAGAGATTTATCTTCGCATTCAAAAAGAGCAGAATGACGAAAAAACTGAAGAATAACTTTTTTTTAAAAAAGGGGTTTACAAGGCAGGTGTGTCGTATATAATGCGCACCACTTGTTACGGAGAGTTGGCCGAGTGGCTGAAGGCGCGCCCCTGCTAAGGGTGTATGGGTTAACACTCATCGAGGGTTCGAATCCCTCACTCTCCGCCATTCAAGTTCACTGTTTAGGTTAATCCTTGGTTATCTAAAGTGTGATTGAAAAGTTTGAAAATTTTGCATCCGTAGCTCAGCTGGATAGAGTACTCGGCTACGAACCGAGCGGTCAGAGGTTCGAATCCTCTCGGATGCACCATTTCAAATGTCTCTTTTAG
Source organism: Marinomonas sp. 63XJN7_7_ISO-PGPR-S23-202 (assembly GCF_056173505.1). Classification (NCBI taxonomy): domain Bacteria; kingdom Pseudomonadati; phylum Pseudomonadota; class Gammaproteobacteria; order Oceanospirillales; family Oceanospirillaceae; genus Marinomonas; species Marinomonas sp. 63XJN7_7_ISO-PGPR-S23-202. The sequence continues at coordinate 965,638 of NZ_CM149677.1, forward strand.
AGACTATCCTCTCTTTTTGTAAAAGATATTAAGTGATCGAAAGATCATTGGATTATTGTTGTGCATCCGTAGCTCAGCTGGATAGAGTACTCGGCTACGAACCGAGCGGTCAGAGGTTCGAATCCTCTCGGATGCACCATTTCAAATGTATCTTTTAGAGACTATCCTCTCTTTTTGTAAAAGATATTAAGTGATCGAAAGATCATTGGATTATTGTTGTGCATCCGTAGCTCAGCTGGATAGAGTACTCGGCTACGAACCGAGCGGTCAGAGGTTCGAATCCTCTCGGATGCACCATTACTGAATATTTTATCTCCCTTCTGGCTTTCCTGCCTATTTTCAGTCAAACCTATTTGTTCTTATGACATCCTTGTCATTGAGTTTTCTTTGTTGCTTATTGTCGCGCTGCGCGTCTTTATTTAAAGAATGGTATTCGCCTTAAGCGAGAGGCGATGTTTTCTCTAGTGCGATGCTATTAAAGGTCTGTATCAGTTCGTCTACCGTTTGGCAGCGTCGAAGTGATTGCAAGTTGTCTTTTATATCAGTAAAGCCAAAGCGGAGATGACCACACCATTGTTTTAATCGCCCTAAAGTCGCCACGTTGTCATAATGTTGTTGTAGTGCTTTGGCGTAATCACGAAATATGATGGCGAGAGTACTGAGATGGGTCTGCGACGTTTTGCCATTAAGTTGATCTCGTATTGTCTGAAAGGTGAAAGGGTTGTTGAGTGCTCCTCGACCAATCATGAAGTGCTGGCAGCCAGTGATGGATTGGCAACGCAGTAGGGATTCTGTGTCAATAATGTCGCCATTCGCAACCACAACCATGTTCGTTTTATCTTGTATCTTGCCAATTTTTTCCCAGCGCGCGGGAGGCTTATAGCCATCTTTTTTGGTACGCCCGTGAATGGTTAGGGTTCCCACTCCAGCAGCCTCAATGGCAGCAACATTCTCGAAGAGTAATGCCTCATCATTAAATCCTAGGCGAATTTTTGCAGATAAAGACGTCTGCTCAGGGAGGGCTAGGCGGATGCTATTCATGATGTCATAAAGTATAGAAGGATCTTGCAGTAATACGGATCCACCACCATGACCATTGACCCGTTTTGCTGGGCAGCCAAAATTCACATCAATATGCGATGCGCCGGCATTCACTGCATTCAGGGCGCTTTCTGCCATTAATTCGGCATGGCTTCCTAAAAGTTGTGTATGAACAGGGTGATGGAAAAAAGTCTGCGAATTATTCGCGTTTTCAGGTATCAGCCGCTTAAATGAAGAAGTAGGAATGGGGTATTGAGTGATACGTACAAACTCAGACACTAGGTAATCCATACCACCTATTTTTGACAATAAATGACGCATTGTATGATCCATGACACCTTCCATGGGAGCAACGGCAAGTATTATGTCTTGAGTTTGTCTTCTTTTTTCAATAAATAAGGATGAATTTTTTGAATTGTTCACAAAATATGTCAAACTGTTGTGTTTAAAAAATATAAAACTGTTCTAAATTGTGTTAAAAACAATCAATTTGGTCAAAACAGCCCGAGAAGGGTGCATATGATCATAATCAATGAAGACACACAAGATACTTATGCTAAGGGCGCTGATGCTATGAATGGATTACTTGAGGATGGCTTGGGATTAATGGTGTTGGGAATGGGATTTGTCTTCCTATTCTTAATTGTATTGATTTACGCAACAGGCTTTATGTCAACGGTTATTCATCGCTTTTTCCCCGACTTACCAGACAAAATCGAGTCGCCAGCTATTAAACAAGCCGACTCCAAGCAAGTGACGGGTTCTCATTCGACCATGGATTCAAAAGTAGTGGCGGCGATTACGACTGCCATTCATCAACATAGAAACAAATAACCCACCTTATACTACTAATAATATTAATAATTTTTGTCAGAGGCTGAAATATGACAGCAGTGAAACAACCCCTTGGGATTACCGATGTCGTTTTGCGTGATGCCCATCAATCCTTATTTGCTACTCGTATGCGCATTGACGATATGCTGCCTATTGCTGAGGCGTTAGATCAAGTTGGTTTTTGGTCTCTAGAATCCTGGGGTGGGGCAACATTTGATGCTTGTATTCGTTATCTTGGTGAGGATCCTTGGGATCGAATCCGCGAGCTAAAAAAGGCCATGCCAAAAACGCCACAGCAAATGCTGCTACGAGGGCAGAATCTATTAGGTTATCGACATTATGCTGATGATGTGGTTACAAAGTTTGTTGAGCGTGCTGCAACCAATGGGGTGGATGTTTTTCGTATTTTTGATGCGATGAATGACCCTCGTAATCTAGCAACGACCATTAAAGCGGTTAAACAGCAGAACAAGCACGCGCAAGGTACTATCTCATACACCAAAAGCCCAGTGCACTCCACTCAAAATTGGGTGGATTATGCGAAAGCCTTGGAAGACATGGGAGCGGATTCCATCGCAATCAAAGACATGTCTGGTATTTTGACGCCCTACGATGCTTTTGAATTAGTGAGTTTGTTGAAAGAGCAAACGGATTTAGAAGTACAGCTTCATGCCCATGCAACCTCTGGCTTATCAGATATGACCATTCTAAAGGCCATCGAGGCGGGTATAGATCGTGTTGATACGGCCATTTCGTCCATGTCAATGACATACGGTCACACTTCAACTGAAGCGGTTGTTGCCGCACTGCAAGGAACAGAGCGTGACACAGGGTTAGATCTGGCGCGTTTAGAGGAAATCGCGACCTATTTTAGAGGCGTTCGTAAAAAATATGCGGCGTTTGAAGGGTCACTACGAGGCACTGATTCTCGTATTCTGATAGCACAAGTACCAGGTGGTATGCTCACCAATATGGAGAGTCAGCTCAAAGAGCAGGGTGCATCCGATAAATTTGACGATGTATTGGCTGAAATTCCTAGAGTGCGTGAAGATTTAGGCTTTATTCCATTGGTAACGCCAACATCACAAATAGTCGGCACTCAGGCTGTATTGAATGTGCTAACCGGTGAGCGTTATAAATCCATCTCTAAAGAAACCGCAGGGGTATTAAAGGGAGAGTATGGCGCTGCTCCCGCGCCGTTTAATAAAGCTTTGCAAGAAAAAGTGCTAAATGGTGCGGAGTCGATTACCTGTCGTCCTGCCGATCTGCTTTCTCCTGAAATAGACAAGCTAACAGAGGAATTAGTGGCTTTGTCAACGGAGAAAGGTTTTCAATTGTCGGATGATCGAATTGATGATGTGCTGACTTATGCCTTGTTTCCTCAGGTGGGCTTGAAATTTCTGGAAAACCGTCTGAATCCAAGTGCCTTTGAACCCGCTCCTACCGCTCCTAAAGGAGAAGAAACACCGAATGTCAGTACTCAAGTCCAAGCCAGTGCCACCCCATCGGGAGAAAGTGTCTATACCGTCACGGTATCAGGTGAGCAATTTGTTGTTCAAGTATCCGAAGGCGGAGAGATTGGCGCTATCCAACCTAAACCACACTCTCAACCTGTAGAGACAGCAAAAGCGTCTGCTACAGCCTCAGGTGAGCCTGTTCCTTCTCCTTTATCGGGCAATATTTTTAAAATTTTAGTGTCGGTAGGCCAACAAGTTGAAGAAGGTGACGTCATTATGATTCTTGAAGCCATGAAAATGGAAACGGAAATATCTGCTCCGCAATCGGGGGTCGTAGCGGCTATTCATGTCAAAGAGGGTGACTCGGTTCAAGTGGGTCAAGCGCTCTTAGTCTTATAGTATTCACCTTATTCAGAAGGTTATTAATAACGATGGAAGATAAATTACTGACTCTTTACCGTGATACTGGCATTTACCAATTAGAATTTGGGCAATTTGTCATGATCTGCATTGGATTGCTGCTTGTATACTTGGCAATAAAAAAAGGCTTTGAGCCTTTATTACTGTTACCCATCGGCATTGGGGCGGTATTAGTCAATATTCCTGGAGCGGGGTTTATGGCCGCGCCTGTTTATGATGCTCAAGGCCACATGACAGCCCCGGGTGGGTTGCAATACTACATCTATCACGGGGGAATCGAGACAGGTTTATTTCCTCTGATTATTTTTATGGGAGTCGGGGCCATGACAGACTTTGGTCCTATGCTTGCGAACCCTAAAACCTTATTGCTTGGTGCGGCGGCCCAGTTTGGGATTTTTGCAACAGTTATTGGGGCTGTTCTATTGGGGACGTCTGGGTTAATGGACTTCGCTTTAGCCGATGCCGCTGCGATTGGTATTATCGGTGGTGCGGATGGACCGACTGCGATATTTGTGGCGAGCCGCTTGGCGCCAGAATTGCTTGGGGCTATCGCGGTGGCAGCCTATTCTTATATGGCATTAGTGCCACTGATTCAGCCTCCTATTATGCGAGCGCTGACCAGCAAAGAAGAACGCTCTATTAAAATGGAGCAACTGCGACCTGTTTCGAAAAAAGAAAAAATCATTTTTCCAATTGTCGTCACTTTGCTGGTGGCCATGTTTTTGCCTTCGGCTGCTCCTTTGTTGGGCATGTTTTGCTTCGGTAACTTGATGCGAGAGTGTGGGGTTGTAGAAAGATTAAGTGATACCGCACAAAATGCATTGATCAACATTGTTACCATCTTCCTTGGGTTAGGGGTTGGTTCAAAGTTGAGTTCAGAGGCCTTCTTGAATATCGAAACCTTAGGGATCTTAAGTTTGGGCCTAATTGCTTTTTCTATTGGGACAGCGTCGGGTGTATTGATGGCGAAGTTAATGAATAAAATGTCTTCTCATCCTATTAATCCAATAATTGGTGCTGCGGGAGTGTCTGCCGTACCGATGGCGGCGCGTGTAGCCAATAAAGTTGGCTTAGAAGCAAACAAACAGAACTTTCTATTAATGCATGCCATGGGGCCAAACGTGGCAGGGGTGATTGGCTCAGCTGTTGCCGCAGGGGTGATGTTGAGCTACGTCGGCAGCTAGGTGTATGAAGGGAAGAATATAAGGGAAAATGCAAAGGCGCTTCGGCGTCTTTGTGTTTAATGGGAGGCTCCAAAAAGGCTTTTTGTACACTATTTAAACGGAAAGACATAGAGTTGGATTTAATTGCTAGAAAATACAAAAAGTACTTGCGCTCAAAATTCTAGGATGTATTATACGCACCCACTGACACGGACGGCAACGCAAACAACGCTTTGCCACTTAGCTGAAACAACAGGCTAAGCAAGCCGAACGATAACACGTCAGACGCTCTTTAAAATAGATAATCAGATAATTTGTGTGGGCGCTCGCTGAGACCTTCAGAAGATCGACAGGGTTTTGCTTAGTTTACTAGGTGGGGCACTGAGCGATCAAAAAAATGAAGTCTTACGAGAGTCAAACACGTCAATTCGCTTTATGTTGATTTGTCATTTTTGATGATGAATCGATTAAGTTATTGTTAGTGTAAGAATTTGAGTGAGCAAGCTTTTTAAACTGAAGAGTTTGATCATGGCTCAGATTGAACGCTGGCGGCAGGCTTAACACATGCAAGTCGAGCGGTAACAGGGGAGCTTGCTCCTGCTGACGAGCGGCGGACGGGTGAGTAACGCGTAGGAATCTGCCTAGTAGAGGGGGACAACATGTGGAAACGCATGCTAATACCGCATAATCCTTTAGGGGGAAAGGAGGGGATCTTCGGACCTTCCGCTATTAGATGAGCCTGCGTGAGATTAGCTAGTTGGTGGGGTAAAGGCCTACCAAGGCGACGATCTCTAGCTGGTCTGAGAGGATGACCAGCCACACTGGGACTGAGACACGGCCCAGACTCCTACGGGAGGCAGCAGTGGGGAATATTGGACAATGGGGGGAACCCTGATCCAGCCATGCCGCGTGTGTGAAGAAGGCCTTAGGGTTGTAAAGCACTTTCAGGAGTGAGGAAGGGTGCTTGGTTAATAGCCAAGTATTTTGACGTTAGCTCCAGAAGAAGCACCGGCTAACTCTGTGCCAGCAGCCGCGGTAATACAGAGGGTGCGAGCGTTAATCGGAATTACTGGGCGTAAAGCGCGCGTAGGTGGTTTGTTAAGTCTGATGTGAAACCCCAGGGCTCAACCTTGGAATGGCACCGGATACTGGCAGGCTAGAGTACGGTAGAGGGATGTGGAATTTCCTGTGTAGCGGTGAAATGCGTAGATATAGGAAGGAACATCAGTGGCGAAGGCGACATCCTGGACTGATACTGACACTGAGGTGCGAAAGCGTGGGGAGCAAACAGGATTAGATACCCTGGTAGTCCACGCCGTAAACGATGTCTACTAGCCGTTGGGTTGTAATGACTTAGTGGCGCAGTTAACGCGATAAGTAGACCGCCTGGGGAGTACGGCCGCAAGGTTAAAACTCAAATGAATTGACGGGGGCCCGCACAAGCGGTGGAGCATGTGGTTTAATTCGAAGCAACGCGAAGAACCTTACCTACTCTTGACATCCACAGAAGAACGCAGAGATGTGTTTGTGCCTTCGGGAACTGTGAGACAGGTGCTGCATGGCTGTCGTCAGCTCGTGTTGTGAAATGTTGGGTTAAGTCCCGTAACGAGCGCAACCCTTATCCTTACTTGCTAGCGGGTAATGCCGAGAACTTTAAGGAGACTGCCGGTGACAAACCGGAGGAAGGTGGGGACGACGTCAAGTCATCATGGCCCTTACGAGTAGGGCTACACACGTGCTACAATGGCGTATACAGAGGGCAGCGAACTTGCGAGAGTAAGCGAATCCCAAAAAGTACGTCGTAGTCCGGATTGGAGTCTGCAACTCGACTCCATGAAGTCGGAATCGCTAGTAATCGTGAATCAGAATGTCACGGTGAATACGTTCCCGGGCCTTGTACACACCGCCCGTCACACCATGGGAGTTGATTGCTCCAGAAGTAGATAGTCTAACCTTAGGGGGGACGTTTACCACGGAGTGGTCAATGACTGGGGTGAAGTCGTAACAAGGTAGCCCTAGGGGAACCTGGGGCTGGATCACCTCCTTAAACGATAGAAGGCTTGGTGAGCGTTCACACAAATTATCTGATCCCTATCTTAAAAGCATTAGGATAAAGTCCTAAGCAAGACGCTAAAGCAGCACATTTACTTTTTTGGTGAATGATGAGATGCATTTTAGTTTCTGACTTAGTGCTTTGCACTAAACTTGCTCTTTAACAATTCGAATTTTGAAATAGACGATAATCAAGCGTCAAACCGGTGGATTGCACTTTTCTCATCTTATTTCCTTCTGATGAGAGGGTGACGATCTAATATCGTAAATCCAGAGAGGGACAAAAGCTCTTTGGTATGTGACTTAAGTAGAGAGCGGAGGTAACTTCACTCTAAAAACTATTTTGGGTTATATGGTCAAGTGACCAAGCGTGCACGGTGGATGCCTTGGCAGTCAGAGGCGATGAAGGACGTGGTAATCTGCGAAAAGCTCGGGGGAGTTGATAAACAAGCTTTGATCCCGAGATGTCCGAATGGGGAAACCCACCCGCTTGCGGGTATCGTATGATGAATACATAGTCATACGAGGCGAACGAGGGGAACTGAAACATCTAAGTACCCTTAGGAAAAGAAATCAATTGAGATTCCCTGAGTAGCGGCGAGCGAAAGGGGATTAGCCCTTAAGTGGCTTTGGTGTTAGTAGAAGATTCTGGAAAGGATCGCTGTAAAGGGTGATAGCCCCGTATACGAAAACGCCTTAGGCATGAAAACGAGTAGGACGGAACACGTGTTATTCTGTCTGAAGATGGGGGGACCATCCTCCAAGGCTAAATACTCCTGACTGACCGATAGTGAACCAGTACCGTGAGGGAAAGGCGAAAAGAACCCCTGTGAGGGGAGTGAAATAGATCCTGAAACCGTGTACGTACAAGCAGTGGGAGCGGACTTGTTCCGTGACTGCGTACCTTTTGTATAATGGGTCAACGACTTATTTTCAGTAGCAAGCTTAACCGCATAGGGTAGGCGTAGGGAAACCGAGTCTTAATAGGGCGTTTAGTTGCTGGGAATAGACCCGAAACCGGGCGATCTATCCATGAGCAGGTTGAAGGTTGGGTAACACTAACTGGAGGACCGAACCCACGTACGTTGAAAAGTCCGGGGATGACTTGTGGATAGGAGTGAAAGGCTAATCAAGCTCGGAGATAGCTGGTTCTCCTCGAAAGCTATTTAGGTAGCGCCTCGCGTATTGCCACTGGGGGTAGAGCACTGTTTGGGCTAGGGGGTCATCCCGACTTACCAACCCCATGCAAACTCCGAATACCAGTGAGTGTTAGCGCGGGAGACACACGGCGGGTGCTAACGTCCGTCGTGAAAAGGGAAACAACCCAGACCGTCAGCTAAGGTCCCAAAGTTACAGTTAAGTGGGAAACGATGTGGGAAGGCTTAGACAGCTAGGAGGTTGGCTTAGAAGCAGCCATCCTTTAAAGAAAGCGTAATAGCTCACTAGTCGAGTCGGCCTGCGCGGAAGATATAACGGGGCTCAAACTGTACACCGAAGCTACGGGTTCATCTTAGGATGAGCGGTAGAGGAGCGTTCTGTAAGCCGTTGAAGGTCAAGCTGTAAGGCAGGCTGGAGGTATCAGAAGTGCGAATGTTGACATGAGTAACGATAAGGGGAGTGAAAAACTTCCCCGCCGGAAGACCAAGGTTTCCTGTCCCATGTTAATCAGGGCAGGGTGAGTCGGCCCCTAAGGCGAGGCAGAAATGCGTAGTCGATGGGAAACAGGTTAATATTCCTGTACTTATGTATATTGCGATGGAGAGACGGAGAAGGCTAGGCCAGCACGGCGATGGTTGTCCGTGTTTAAGGTAGTAGGTTGAGGAATTAGGCAAATCCGGTTCCTCTTAAGACCGAGAATTGATGACGAGCCCTCTTTTGGGTGAAGTGGTTGATGCCATGCTTCCAGGAAAAACTTCTAAGCTTCAGATATACATGAACCGTACCCCAAACCGACACAGGTGGTCAGGTAGAGAATACCAAGGCGCTTGAGAGAACTCGGGTGAAGGAACTAGGCAAAATGGTACCGTAACTTCGGGAGAAGGTACGCCGGCCGGTGTGAAGGACTTGCTCCGTAAGCACTAGTCGGTCGAAGATACCAGGCCGCTGCAACTGTTTATTAAAAACACAGCACTCTGCAAACACGAAAGTGGACGTATAGGGTGTGACGCCTGCCCGGTGCTTGAAGGTTAATTGATGGGGTTAGCGTAAGCGAAGCTCTTGATCGAAGCCCAAGTAAACGGCGGCCGTAACTATAACGGTCCTAAGGTAGCGAAATTCCTTGTCGGGTAAGTTCCGACCTGCACGAATGGCGTAATGATGGCGGCACTGTCTCCACCCGAGACTCAGTGAAATTGAAATCGCAGTGAAGATGCTGTGTATCCGCGGCTAGACGGAAAGACCCCGTGAACCTTTACTATAGCTTCACAGTGAACTTTGAACCTACTTGTGTAGGATAGGTGGGAGGCTTTGAAGATAGGACGCCAGTTCTATTGGAGCCAATCTTGAAATACCACCCTGGTATGTTTGAGGTTCTAACTCAGGTCCGTAATCCGGATCGAGGACACTGTGTGGTGGGTAGTTTGACTGGGGCGGTCTCCTCCCAAAGAGTAACGGAGGAGCACGAAGGTGTGCTCAGCATGGTCGGAAATCATGCATAGAGTGTAAAGGCAAAAGCACGCTTAACTGCGAGACAGACACGTCGAGCAGGTACGAAAGTAGGTCTTAGTGATCCGGTGGTTCTGAATGGAAGGGCCATCGCTCAACGGATAAAAGGTACTCCGGGGATAACAGGCTGATACCGCCCAAGAGTTCACATCGACGGCGGTGTTTGGCACCTCGATGTCGGCTCATCACATCCTGGGGCTGAAGCCGGTCCCAAGGGTATGGCTGTTCGCCATTTAAAGTGGTACGCGAGCTGGGTTTAGAACGTCGTGAGACAGTTCGGTCCCTATCTGCCGTGGACGTTTGAGATTTGAGAGGAGCTGCTCCTAGTACGAGAGGACCGGAGTGGACGAACCTCTGGTGTTCCGGTTGTCACGCCAGTGGCATTGCCGGGTAGCTATGTTCGGACGGGATAACCGCTGAAAGCATCTAAGCGGGAAGCCTCCCTTAAGATAAGATCTCACTGGAACATAAGTTCCCTAAAGAGCCGTTCGAGACGAGGACGTTGATAGGTTGGGTGTGTAAGTGCTGTGAGGCATTGAGCTAACCAATACTAATTGCTCGTGAGGCTTGACCATATAACACCAAAGTGGTTTTACTGGAGATGGTTCCTGACCATTCCAGCACTTCCTCCTTCCATGGAGGTCGTAAGACACACAAAAGACACAGAATACGATCCGGTTTAACGCTTGATTGTCGCTATTTCAAAATGAATTGTTAACAGAGACAAGTAAACGAATTTGCGCATTGCGCACACCCGTTTGCTTGACGGTCACAGAGGCGTTGAACCACCTGATCCCATCCCGAACTCAGAAGTGAAAAGCGCCATCGCCGATGGTAGTGTGGGAGATCCCATGTGAGAGTAGGTCGTCGTCAAGCTTTAATCATAGAAGGCCTTGATAGCTTATGCTGTCAGGGCTTTTTTTCGTCTGCAGAAAATCCAAAAAAGTAAAAAGGGGAGTTAACCTCCCTAAAAATTAGACGCAGATGCCACCTTGCCATTGTATTCGCTTGCGCCTGTTTCGCAGGCTCAACGCGTCAGCGCAAATCCAATAGCAAGGTGACGATTGATCTGAGTTAATCTTTTCAAAGATAGAGCGTTAGATCCGTGAGGTCGTTATCAAGATTTTAAATAGGAAGCCCTGATCATAAATGGTCGGGGCTTTTTTACATCTCAAGAAACGTTTTTGTTGAGAAGCACTTTTTTAGCAGTGTTAGAAACAAATAAGGCTGCCAGTTGGCAGCCTCCTTCTGCATTTGCAGTTTGTTTTTACGGCGTTTTGCTTTGTTGGTTTTTTCGTGAACCCCACCTTTACGCATGATTGGGTCAAACGCATAGGGATTGCGTTTTTTCTGCTTAACTTTCATTTTTTGATCCTTATATGATCCTTTTGAGTTAAAAAAAGAAGGTATATTTTGAGGGTGGTAAGTGTGAATTACAACAGTGAATTTGGTTAAAAAAAGATCAGTCATCAAACATGACTGAAAATCTACTAAATTTGACTGTTTCTTATCCACAGTAAGAGGTTAAAGCAATAGGGTTCCAAAACCCTCATTTCTGCGAAGGGGGATGCCGCAAAACTAATGTGCTTGATAATTCTGCGTTAAAAAAACTCCTCAAAATGCTCGTTTATAGGTATAAATTCCGCTTTTCGGTGATTTTTGCCTTGCCTTATCTTTGCTCGCTACCTTTAGCGACAGCCCCAATGGTTCCTCAGTATTAAGTACTAAGTTTTAGTGTTGTCTCTTCAATCTTGGTAAAGAGCTTGTTATGGTCACGCTCTGCAAATACGTATACTTCACCTTGGCTATGTGACCAGCCGTCCCATCAATTGCGCTCTAATCATCTTTTTGAAGTGATTGCTGATGTCGTGTTGAGAAGTACGAAACAAGGAGGGGGTTAGCTTAATGTTAGCCAAACGATATTGTCTGAAAGATTCCTCCTAACTCTGCCGCTCCTTTTTCGCAAAGAAATGCGCCAAGTCGTCGATATTATTTTAACGGTTAGCGGTCAATAGACTCCGAGATTCGCTTAAGAACAGACAGGGTTGTCTCAAGTTCTGTCTTGGTGATACCTATGGAGCACTTCATTGCCCACTCCGCTTGCTTTTCATACAGCTGCAAATATACCGTTTCTCCAAGCGCTGAGAGGCTTATCAGCTTTGCGCGTTTATGGTCGGGATTGTCTTGGAACAGTAGAAGTTCATCCTCACTCATGGCATCAACAAGTCGTTGTACTGCTTGTCGTGTCAGTCCCATGCTTCTGGCTATTTGCGGTACAGTTTGTGGAGCACCAGCTAGAGAAAGAGCCCCTAAAACTTTCCATCGAGCACTCGTAATGCCATATTCCGATCCCATATGGTCACCTTCACTAACCAGGAGCCCGCCGAGTTTGAATACTTCAAGAGCGATGTCGGTAAATACCGTACCTTTTTGAGGAGTGTTCATCTGCAATCCTTTTGATAGTTTGACAACATGTTGACAATATGGTTTGATGTTTTCATAATGACAATATGTTACCAATTATTTCCCTAGGAGGGAATCATGTTGTCCATACTCCATCGAATTGCTGCATCCGCAGCCATCTTGTGCATTGCCACATTTTTCTCGGCAACCATTTTTGTTGAGCTTTTTGGGACAGCAGAATCCATAGCAATCCTGAAAAGTCTTATTGTATGGCCAGGTTTATTTATTCTTGTTCCTTCCATTGCCTTAACGGGTGCTAGTGGTTTCGCCTTAGCAAAATCTAGAAGTGGAAAGCTCGTACAACAAAAGAAAAAGAGAATGCCCTTTATCGCAATCAATGGGATATTAGTGCTCATTCCATGCGCCGTATTGCTTGATCATTGGGCATCCGTAGGTGTTTTTGATACTGATTTCTACATGGTTCAAGGCGTCGAATTGCTTGCTGGTGCAACCAATCTCATCTTGATGGGAATGAATATGAGAGACGGTCTTAGAATGAGTGGTAGATTTAGACGGCCTGCTTAAGTGTACCCTAGTAAGGCCTCCGTTCTTGCCATTCTGCGAAGGCAGGAGGCCATGTCCTTAATGCTCAGTCAAATAACTCCAATTGCTTTTGTAGACCACCCTGTCATTGTATTCATTTGAGCCAGTTTTTCAGGCTCAACGCGTCGGCGTGAATTCAATACCGAGGTGAATAGAATCTTCTGTCTCTTTTTTTGTGCGTTTTTCGATGCGTTTCTTTTGGTGCTAAGAGAAAAAACTACAGTTAAATCAATGATTAAAAAACTCATAACATAAATAATACGCTGTACCTTTCCTAAAAGAGAGATAGAAGAACGAATACACTCGATTTGTCGTTTTAGAAAGGGTGTTAAATTTCAATTATGACAGATAGGATAGTTAGGGGTACGCAGCTGTACAAACGGGTATGAGCACTATTAAGTGTTAGTAACAAAGGAGGATATATGTCCAATCCAGTAGATAGATTTTCTAGTCGTGTTGCTGATTACGACAAATACCGGCCTAGTTACCCATTAGACTTGATTAATAAGCTCTTGGAGCTGTCCAACTTAAATCAGTGTTCGGTTATTGCAGATATCGGCTCTGGAACAGGGATATTCAGTGAGTTACTTGTTAATCAAGGCGTAAAAGTTATAGGGATAGAACCCAATGATGCAATGAGACATTCCGCAGAAAACAAGCTTGGCCATAAAGTAAACTTTACGAGTTTAAATGCGACAGCAGAATCGACTTGTTTGAAGGAGAGCAGTGTTGATGTAATCACAGCCGCGCAATCCTTTCACTGGTTTAATAAAGACAAAACAATTCCTGAATTTAAACGCATACTTAAGCCAAACGGTGTCCTTGCTTTGGTGTGGAACCAAAGGTGCGTCGAACAAGATTTTCAGATTGCGTACGATGAAATTTTAGGCGCATATTCAAAAGACTACGATTCGATTAATCATAAGAACCTTAAAGACAATGAAGTGCCTCAATTTTTCGATTCCAATCGAATGGAGACATATACATACAATAACGAACAACTTTTTGACTATGAAGGGTTACTGGGCAGAATGAGGTCATCGTCATACTGTCCACTGCCAGGTACAGCAGAATACTCGCGTCTTGTGAAAGAGTTAGAGGTGGTATTTAACCAGTTTTCTTTACATGGTCAAGTCAAGTTTAAGTACAAGTCATGCCTATTTATTGGGCCAATTTGTTGCTGACAAAGCGTTCAAGAGGAACAGGCAACGCGTGGCGAATTTTGCTCACATCTTGGTATTTGTGTTTACGGTGGTAAATTGAGGTTTAGCGGCAGTGCGTTGCTGCCCTTTAACGCGGTGTTATCCCCGCCCCCGAATCATCTCACTATATATCATTCCCCCAATCCCAACCCCGCAGATTCATTAATCAACCATCGTTTTACTTCGGCAATTCCAGGTTCGTTGCGTCTTGAATATTTGTAAGCAAAGTAGAATTCATCGTCGGTTTCGATATGGTGGGTGGGCAGGCGGATTAGGTCGTCTTTGGTTTTGTCTTCATTGAACATATAGTCGTTGATCAGGGCGATGCCAAGGGAGTATTTAGCGGCTTCGTAGGTGAGCAGTAGATGGCTAAATTTATGCAGTTGTAGTTCGTCCGGTAGGATTTTTCCTTTCTCCGAAAACCAGCGGCGCCAGTCTTCTGTGTATTCGTTATAGATGCCAAAGGAAGTGACCAAGGGGAAGTCGCCCAATCTCTCGGGCTGTTTTTCAAGTAAGTTGGCCATGCCTGTGTCGGAACGAATATCGAGAGTGTTTTTCATGGCTTCATAAAACGCTGGACTGCAAACGGGGAAGATTCTTTCCCGGTAGATGGGGGTAAATGCGAAGCCGCGTTTGTCTTTGTCTGTGGTAATAAAGCAATCGGCGGTTTTATCAGAAAGCTCGGGTGAGCTGTGGGTCATGGTAATGCTGATATCTAGGTTAGGGTGTCGTCGCATCAGGTCGGGTAGGCGTGGCATTAACCAACACACGGCAAAGGAGCTGTAGACAGCGATTCTCACCTTGGTTTCACTTTCTCCTCGTATCAGGTTGCTAGCACGGGCAATTTGCGACAAGGAGCTGCTAATGGCGTCTAAATAGTGTTTTCCCTCTGTTGTTAAGCTGAGATAGCGACCTTGGCGTTGGAAAAGGCTTTCACCCAAGTGATTTTCTAAGGCGCGAATCTGATGGGAGACAGCGCTTTGGCTTAGGTTGAGCTCCTGGGCGGCAAGGGAAAAGCTGTTTAATCTGGCAACGGCTTCAAAGACAGGTAGAGCTTTCAGTGGTGGTAGCATTTTATTATCCAAAAAACGAATACTAAGTGAGGATATATCATTTTATTGATGGTGAAGTCGAGGCTAGAATGCGGTTCTTTATATATTGTACTCAAGGAGCGGCTATGTCTGGAAAAACCATCGGTAGCGCTATTTTGATCCTAGTGATAGGTAACTTCTTCGCGACGTTTTGCGATGTGTTTATCAAAATGGCGGGCAGCAGTGTGGCCGTTTATCAGTTTACCTTTATGCGTCTTGTGATGATTTGTCTTGTGTTATTGCCATTGGCTTATAAACACATTGATTTTAAAGGAGATATAGGTCTTAAACTGCATTTGCTAAGAGGTAATCTTTGGGTATTGGCGAGTGTTTTATTGATTATATCGTTAACGGCGCTGCCGCTTGCCACGGCTAATGCGGTGTTTTATATCGCGCCGATTCTGATTGTGTTGTTTGCGGGGATTTTCTTTAAAGAGAAAATTACCACGGGCATTGTGATTGCGGCTGTATCTGGCTTTGTTGGGGTATTGATCATTTTACGACCTTCTGACGTCAGTTGGGGGATGATCAGTGCGGTGTTGTTTTCCGTGGTATTGGCGACCAATAGTTTGCTGATTCGCAAGTTGCCAAAAAATCAAAACTTGTTCTTTGGGCTTTTGATAACCCATCTATCGGCGTTGCCTTTAACGGCTTGTTTGGCAATTTGGGAAGGGGCGTCTTGGAATATGGATGGCTTGTTATACGCTGGTGCATCGGCGATGTGTTCGATTGTTTATAGCTTAGCGTGCCTGCAAGGTTACCGCTATGTGGCGTCGAGCCAGGTGAGCAGTGCGGAATATTCCGGCTTGCTGTTTGCTGTGATATTGGGCTGGATTATTTTTAACGAGTCGATCGATTTCTTCTTTGTGATTGGGGCTCTGTTTATCATTTTGCCTTTGGCGTACTTGGGTAACCGAGATAGACGTAAGCGCAAAGCTGAAGAACGTATGTCGGTGGTTCGCTCGCAATTAGACGCAGGTTAATTATCTCAGCCTATTAATAGTTGATGGGGCGTCTTTGCTGTCTATAGAAGTAGCATAGCCGTTCCGTCGTATATTGATGTCTTGGTTGATTCAACAAAGTAGCCTATCTCTGGGTTGTTTTTCCTTGATGTTCACATCCCGTCACAGAAATTCATTATCTAAAGTGCTAGAATTTTGCGCTATTATCTCAGACAAGCTGAGACTGTTTTTTTGGAGTATGGGAATTTATGGCCAGCAAAGATGTGTTGGAGTCGGTGTACGAAAAAATAACCAATGAAGAAGATGCCAGAGCCTGTAAAGCCATTGATGAGTCGGCTTGTAAGGAAGTGCCTGGTAATTTTATCAAGCTGATTATCGCTCAGTTTTTTACAAATTTGGGCGATGCCATGATTAACCCAAAAATCACCTTGTCTTGAAAGCGGATTAGGTCATGGAGCCTGAGGATCGAGTATTGCCTAATGCTCAGGATCCGAGTAAAAAGAGATATACCGTTTTAAAAAAATAGACGTAAATCCAGCCTAAAATTTTGGAATTTCCCTTGGCAAGGGAGAAAAAGCACTGCGATATTAACAGGGACGTCGTCAATCTTGAAAAAGCAACTCCCCCCCTTTTAAACGATGCAGCCGTTTAACAGACGGTTATAGCCATGGCTTCGCCACTTTATAACTGCTTAGTAGTCCCATATTGATAGATTGGAGTCAGAACAAGAATGACAAAACGTTATCCGCCGATTGAGCCGTTTAATTCGGGGATGTTAGAGGTAAGTGACGGCCACAGCATTTATTGGGAAGAGGTCGGTCATCCTGGTGGAATTCCAGCTATTTACCTTCATGGTGGACCCGGAAGTGGTTGTGGTCCTGGCTCAA
Source organism: Marinomonas sp. 63XJN7_7_ISO-PGPR-S23-202 (assembly GCF_056173505.1). Lineage (NCBI taxonomy): Bacteria > Pseudomonadati > Pseudomonadota > Gammaproteobacteria > Oceanospirillales > Oceanospirillaceae > Marinomonas > Marinomonas sp. 63XJN7_7_ISO-PGPR-S23-202. The sequence goes on from NZ_CM149677.1 coordinate 982,417, forward strand.
GGCGTAATTTTGACCCCAAAGCCTATCGTACCGTTTTATTTGACCAGCGAGGTTGTGGCCGTAGCCTTCCGCTCATATCTGAGCCTGAATCTGACTTGAGTACAAACACCACCGATCACCTGATTGCTGATATTGAAGCCCTCCGTGAGCACTTTAAGATCGATAATTGGGTTGTTGTGGGTGGATCCTGGGGAGTGACACTAGGTCTCGTATACGCGCAGCGATATCCAGAGAGAGTCAGAGCGATGGTGCTTGGGTCAGTAACGGCTGGAACTCGACGTGAAATCGATTGGATCACGCGGGATATGGGCAGGATCTTTCCTCGTGAATGGGAGCGTTTTTGTGCGCTTATACCTGAAACCGAGCGAAGTGGCGACTTATCCGCTGCCTATGCACGACTCTTGGCCGACCCTGATCCAGAAACACGTGAGCAGGCTGCACTCGAGTGGTGTCGTTGGGAGGACACCCATGTTTCACTTATGCCAGGTTGGGAGTCCAACCCACGTTACAGAGATCCACAGTTTAGCCTTATCTTTTCTCGTGCCGTAACGCACTATTGGAGCCACAGTTGCTTCTTAACCGATAATGAGTTGATGGCTGGGATGAATTGTATTGCAAATATTCCGGCTGTCCTAATCCATGGTCGATGGGATATTTCTGGACCGCTAGATATTGCTTTGGAGCTGCATCGTGCGTGGCCGAAGAGTGAGTTATGTATCTTGGAGGAAGCTGGTCATGGTGGGATTGGTTTTCCTGAAGCGATGACGGCTGCGCTGGATAAGTTCCGTAGATAGGCTATTATCATATTCCATGCTGTAACAAAACCATCCAATCGACTCCGCAACGTCCCCCTATTTTTGCAAAAGACTCTGCAAATGTTCACATCCCGTCACAGAAATTCATTATCTAAAGTGCTAGAATTTTGCGCTATTATCTCAGACAAGCTGAGACTGTTTTTTTGGAGTATGGGAATTTATGGCCAGCAAAGATGTGTTGGAGTCGGTGTACGAAAAAATAACCAATGAAGAAGATGCCAGAGCATGTAAAGCCATTGATGAGTCGGCTTGTAAGGAGGTGCCTGGTAATTTTATCAAGCTGATTATCGCTCAGTTTTTTACCAATTTGGGCGATGCCATGATTAATCCAAAAATCACCTTGCCTTGGATATTAAATAGCATTGGAGCGCCAGTGTATTTGCTGAGTTGGTTAGTGCCGATTCGTGAGTCTGGGTCTTTGTTGCCGCAATTAGCCATTGCGAGTTTTATACGTAAGTTACCGCTCCGTAAATGGGTTTGGATCGTTGGGAGTATTTTGCAGTCGATCAGTGTTGTGCTGATCGGGTTGATAGCCATGACAATGCAAGGGGCTGTGGCGGGTTGGTTGGTGATTGCTTGTTTGGTGGTGTTTAGTCTTGCCCGTGGGCTTAGCTCGGTGGCGTCGAAGGATGTGTTAGGTAAGACGGTTCCGAAAACGCAGCGCGGACAAGTGACAGGTTGGTCGGCAAGTGTCGCTGGGTTAGTAACCGTCGGGATTGCCATCGTCATGTTATTGAGTGCGTTAACGTCCTTTGAAGGTAATGCCTATGTGTATGGCGTTTGCTTAATGGGAGCGGCTATTTTTTGGCTGTTGGGGGCGTTGGTTTACTCCCGCGTTGTGGAGTTTTCTGGCGAAGTAGATGGCGGTAAGAACGGCTTTAAAGAGGCGCTTAAGCAGCTGAGTTTGCTAAAAACGGATAAAGCCTTTCGCCAGTTTGTGATCACTCGTTCGTTATTTTTATGTACCGCTCTGAGTGCGCCTTTCTATGTTGTTCTGGCTCAGCATACCCTAGGGAATAACATGTGGGTGTTGGCGATGTTTATTGGTGCCAGTGGTTTAGCCTCGCTTGTTTCTGCGCCTTTTTGGGGAAAGTTCTCCGATCGTTCCAGTCGAAAAGTGATGATGGCGGCCTGTTTGTTTAGCTCTTTGATTGGTTTGGTCTTGTTTGCGGTCTCTTGGTTGGCGCCTTCACTGTTAGACAATTTCTTGTTGTTACCGGTTTTGTATTTCTTGCTGACGATTGCCCATCAAGGAGTGCGGGTAGGGCGGAAAACCTATTTAGTGAATTTAGCCGATGGCAATAAGCGAACCAGTTATGTGGCCGTTAGTAATACAATGATTGGTTTTATCCTATTGTTGATGAGTTTTATTGGCGCGCTAACGCAATTTATCTCGTTAGAAGGGTTAATTCTTGTCTTTTCGGGTATGGCGATTGTGGGTGTTTTGATGGCGCTACGCTTACCCGAAGTATAAGTTAGAACGGTCTGGCACTTTGTTGATTTAAGCGTTTGGTGGTACTAAAGAAAAAGAAGGCCCATTTAGCATTCGGTACTATTTAGTACCGTGCTCAATGGGCCTTTCTACTGCTTGTTCGCTATGGAGGATTAGGCGGGTAGGTTCGCTTTTAACCACTCAATGGCTTGTGGATAAGGCGCTGGCATATTGAGCCTGTCTAACGCCGTTTCCAGAACCGTTAGGTTGCCTGTGCAGAAGTTCAGGTGACCCACTTTGCGGCCAGGTCTAACGTCTTTTTGATACCAGTAGAGTTCTAAACTTGGGATGCTGAGCCATTGGTAATCCAGATCGACGCCGATCAAGTTCACCATCATACTTTGATTTTTGATCTCAGCGCTCACTAGTGGTAAGCCCATAACGGCACGGACGTGATTTTCAAATTGGCAAACGTTGCTGCCTGCTTGTGTCCAATGGCCACTGTTGTGCACGCGAGGGGCGAGCTCGTTAATCAGTAAGTCATCCCCCACACGGAAGCATTCCATAGCCATAACACCAACGTAGTCTAATGCATCCATCAATTTACCAAGCATCGTCTCTGCTTTGCTTTGGTATTGATCGAGGCGTTTAAGTGGCGATATTGATGCGTACAAAATACCATTGATATGTAGGTTGAGGGTGAGCGGGTAAAAATACTTTTCACCATCTTTGCCACGTACACCAACAAGGGAGACTTCTTCGTCGAAGTTAATGGCTTGTTCGGCAATGGCTTGACCTTTCCAGTCGTCGGGGATTTCTGAGTTTTCCGCTTGTTTTAACCAATATTGGCCTTTGCCATCATAACCGCCACGACGACGTTTCATAAGGACGCGTTCGCCTAAAGTGTCGTAAGCGTGTTGTGCGCTAGAGTCGGCTTCTACAGGAAACCAAGGCGCCGTGGCAAGGTCTAGGCGGTCTAGCCATTGCTTTTGCGTCAGACGATCCGCCAGTTGAGGGAAGGTCGCAAGGTTAACAAAGTTGTTATGTGTGGCTAACTGCTTGGTGGCAACGGTTTCTGGCCATTCTTCTCGCTCGGCGGTGACGATGTCGTTTGCTTGCAGCGGCAATTCGTCTGTTGCCTCAATATCCACAGGGCGCACATCGATTCCCAATGGGGTGCCGGCTTGTTTTAACATGGCGCCCAGTTGACCCGCGCCTAATACCCATAATGTTGACATTAGGCCTCCCGAGGATCTGGGTTAGCGAGTACTGTTTCGGTTTGTTTGGCGCGAAACGCGTCAATTTTTTTCGCCAGTTCAGGGTCGTTATTGGCTAGGATCTGGCAAGCTAATAGGCCTGCGTTAAATGCCCCAGCGGTACCAATGGCTAATGTGCCAACCGCAACACCTTTTGGCATTTGAGCGATAGAAAGCAGGCTGTCCATGCCGTTTAGAGCTTTGCTTTGTACTGGTACACCGAGTACGGGGAGTCGAGTATGGGCCGCAACCATGCCAGGCAGATGTGCTGCACCGCCTGCACCACCAATGATGACTTGGAAGCCCTTTTCAACTGCGCTTTCTGCAAACTCAGCAAGTTTCACTGGGGTTCGGTGAGCGGAAACGACTTCCACATGGTAGCTAACGCCCAGTGTGTCCATGATTTCAGCGGCACCTTCCATGGTGGCCCAGTCACTTTTTGATCCCATAATAAGGGCTACTTTTGCTTGCAAGATCTTTCTCCTGATAAGGGTTCAACGTGGTGTTCAGGGGTGAATATGTTGAACGACATACAATGGCTCTGACAAAACCTTGAGAACACCCTCGCTCATGTGGATGTTTTCAGCCTAATAGGTTTTAAAAGAGTGGTTTTAATTGCGCGTTAATATAGCCGATTTTGCCAAAAACCGCGAGGGTTGAAGGGGGAATTCGTTTTACTAGAAGGGCTATGCTGGAATAAACAAAGAGCGACTTAAAGCCGCTCTTTTAGGTATTGCTCGTAATCAGGGATTTTTCGCTCGAATTCACTATTAAATAGTGGCGAAGTGACGAGGAAATTCGCCGAGGACACGCTACAAGCTATGGGAATGTTCCATACTGCTGCAACGCGAAGCAGTGCCTTGATATCAGGATCATGGGGCATGGGCTCAAATGGATCCCAAAAAAAGATCAAAACGTCGATTTTGCCTTCCGCAATCAAGCCACCAAGTTGTTGATCACCACCCAGTGGGCCACTGATAAGGGATTTGACTGGCACATCCAAATGCCTTTGCATTAAATTGCCCGTCGTCCCCGTTGCCATCAAATTGTGTTTGATTAGCTTTTCTTTGTGTTTTTTTGCCCACTCAATAAGCTCAGGTTTCATATTGTCATGGGCAACCAGAGCGACGTTTTTACGCTCTGGTGTGGTGATGGTTTTCTTTATCAAGAGAGTCCCCATATTGGGTTATTCCGCTGTATTGCCGACTTTGACAATTTTCATCATGTTGGTTGTGCCGTAGCTTACCAAATGATCGCCTTTTGTCACAATGACTAGGTCGCCATCTTTAATCAGACCAAGGGACTTAACATGATCAACAAGACCAGACACAATCGTATCCACATTGAACTCTTGCGAAGAGAAAGCCACGGGGGTTACGCCACGATAAAGGTTGACTTTGTTTAATGTAGCTTGGTTAGGCGACAAGGCATAAATTGGTAAGCCTGAGCTGATGCGCGACATCAGAAGCGGTGTCGTACCCGATTCCGTTAAACTGATGATGGCTTTCACCCCTTGTAGGTGATTAGCCGCGTACATAGCCGACATGGCGATGGTTTCATCGATACCTGTGAAGGTTACGTCAATACGGTGTTTAGAGCGGTTAATAGCTGGCTGTTTTTCCGCACCTAAGCAAACCCGGTTCATGGTTTTGATGACTTCTTCAGGGTAAGCACCGGCAGCGGTTTCTGCTGACAACATAACCGCATCGGTACCATCTAGCACGGCGTTGGCTACGTCGAACACTTCTGCACGGGTTGGCATGGCGCTGGTGATCATGGTTTCCATCATTTGCGTTGCCGTGATAACAGGGCGGTTTAATTGACGGCAACGTTTGATCATGTGTTTTTGTACACCGATCAATTCGGCATCACCGATTTCTACGCCTAAATCACCACGGGCTACCATGACGGCATCGGATGCCATAATAATGGCGTCTAATGTTTCGTTGTCCGCTACGGCTTCAGCGCGTTCTACTTTCGAGACGATGCCCGCTTTCAAGCCCGCCGCTTCAGCAAGAGCACGAGCTTCGTTTAGGTCATCCGCACTGCGTGGGAAGGAAACCGCTAGGTAATCTGCTTGCAAAGCTGCTGCTGTTTTGATGTCTTCTTTGTCTTTGTCTGTTAGTGCGGCGGCAGAGAGTCCACCGCCTTGACGGTTGATGCCTTTGTTATTAGACAAATCACCACCGACAATGACCTTGGTGATCACTTCTTGGCCTTTTACCTCGGTCACTTCTAGAACCACACGGCCGTCATCCAATAGCAAAATATTGCCTGGCTGAGAGTCTTTAGCCAGTTGAGGGTAATCAATACCTACACGGGTTTCGTCACCGCTGTTTTTGTCGAAGCCGACGTCAAGAATGAAGGTTGCCCCATCTTTTAGCTCAACTTTGGTATTTTTAAAGCGAGCAATACGGATTTTAGGTCCTTGTAGATCGCCCAGAATAGCGACATGACGACCATTTTTTTTTGCCATGTCACGTACCACATTGGCACGATTTATATGGTCTTCTGGCTGTCCATGGGAAAAGTTAAGGCGAAACACATTTGCGCCAGCTAGGATCAATTTTTCGATCATCTCTGGGGAGCTAGAGGCCGGACCAAGTGTTGCAACAATTTTCGTTCTACGAGTCATGATAGATTACCAAACATTTGAAAGCGTATAGAGAGTATAAGGTAGGACAAAGGCTGCGTCAGCAGCCTTTGCTAATATTGCTTATTTTGCGTTCATTAGTGCAATGGTATTGTCTAACATGCGGTTAGAAAAGCCCCATTCGTTATCATACCAAGACATCACTTTGACCAATTTGCCTTGAACACGAGTCTGTGTCGCATCAAAGTTAGACGTAAAGGCGCTGTGGTTGAAATCAGAGGACACCAGAGGATCGTGGTTAATATGCAGAACCTGGGCAAGAATTGGGTCGGCTTTCACCGCATCTTCGATGATTTGGTTGACCTCTTCCACGCTGGTTTCACGAGGTGCTAAGAAAGAAAGGTCGACTAGTGATACGTTAATGGTGGGTACACGAACGGCCATGCCATCGAATTTGCCAGCCAGTTCAGGTACAACGAGACCAACGGCTGCGGCCGCCCCTGTTTTACTTGGGATCATGTTCATTGCTGCAGCACGAGCACGATACAGATCAGAGTGGTATACATCAGATAAACGTTGATCGTTTGTATAAGAGTGGATTGTGGTCATCAGACCACTTTCGATGCCTAATTTGTCGCTCAGTGGTTTGGCAACTGGAGCTAAGCAGTTAGTGGTGCAAGACGCGTTTGAAATAACGGTCATGTCGCTGGTCAAAACATCTTGGTTGACGCCGTAGACAACGGTTGCATCAACTTCCTTGCCTGGCGCAGAAATGATGACTTTTTTCGCACCTGCACTAAGGTGTGCGCTGGCTTTTTCTTTGGTTGTGAAGAAGCCTGTACATTCAAAGACAACGTCTACTTCGAGCTCTGCCCATGGAAGATCCGCTGGGTTACGCTCAGAAAAAGTACGGATTTTGTCTTGATTGATGTAGAGCGCTTCCTCATCAAACGTCACTTCTTCGCCGAAACGGCCGTGTACTGTGTCATATTTAGTTAGGTGAGCGTTGGTTTTTGAGTCGCCAAGGTCATTAATCGCGACGACTTGAATGTGCTCGCGCTTACCTGATTCGTATAAAGCTCGCAGTGTGTTGCGTCCAATACGTCCATATCCGTTAATCGCTACTTTAATTGTCATACTCACCTCTAAATATAGTGGAAGTCCATTTGTATCCTTACTAGATTGTAGTTAAGAATACATGGAGGAATGCGTTGTTTTACGTAAAAATACTACACAACAGGATTTTGAAGCAAGGACAGTGCTGCGTTAGTCCTATATTTTGCTCAAAAAATAAACATTGGTCATGTTATAGCACAAAGCGTATATTAAAAATGTTACCAAGGAAGGCTATTTTAAAACAAAATCTGGCTTTGCGTGAGCCTTTTTGGTAAAAAAATTACATAATTCTTGATTTTTGAAGATTTAACCGTAAATTTAAGGTGAAATCTTTGGAAAATGTAGTAATATTACATAAAATATTTTCACGTCAGTTGAATAAAGACTGTTGCAAAACCGGAGAGAAGCATGAATTCTATCGTTACGAAAGTAACTGAGACCATCATTGAGCGCAGTAAAGCATTGCGTTCACAATACTTATCCGACATGAAAAAAGCCCAAGAACAAGGACCTCATCGAGGTAAATTGTCCTGTGGTAACTTGGCTCATGGTTTTGCCGCATGCCAGCCTACTGACAAGCAAAAGCTAACGTTAATGGAAGAAGCGAATATTGGCATCGTAACTTCTTATAACGACATGTTGTCTGCTCATCAGCCATACGAAAGCTATCCAGATCAAATTCGTAAAGCCGTTCAAGAAATGGGCTCGGTTGCCCAGGTCGCTGGTGGTGTTCCCGCCATGTGTGATGGTGTGACACAAGGGCAGGATGGCATGGAGCTGAGTCTTTTCAGCCGAGATAACATCGCACAAGGGGCGGCAATTGCGTTGTCTCATAATATGTTCGATGCGGCTTTGTACCTTGGTATTTGTGACAAAATTGTTCCAGGGTTATTAATTGCCGCGCTGCGCTTCGGTCATCTTCCTGCTTTGTTTGTACCAGCGGGCCCAATGCGTTCGGGTATCACCAATGCAGAAAAATCGGCGATACGTCAGCGCTACGCTCAAGGTGAGGCGACTCGTAAAGAGTTGCTTGAAGCCGAATCCGCTTCTTATCACAGTGCCGGGACTTGTACTTTTTATGGTACGGCCAACTCTAACCAACTGTTGGTCGAAATGATGGGGCTGCAACTGCCTGGTTCCTCTTTTGTGAATCCTGATGAGCCACTACGTGCTGAATTAACCAAATATACTGCTCAGTTGGCAACAAAATCCACGGCGTTGGGACGCGACTACCGTCCTCTTTACGAGATTATCGATGAGCGCAGTATTGTTAATGCCATTGTGGGGCTATTAGCGACAGGTGGTTCCACTAACCACACTATGCACATCGTTGCCTACGCTCGTGCTGCTGGCATTATTGTCACTTGGGATGATTTTTCAGCCCTGTCTAAAGTGGTGCCATTATTGACGCGTATTTACCCAAATGGTCAAGCCGATATTAACCATTTCCACGCCGCTGGTGGCATGGCGTATTTGGTTAAGCAATTGCTAAAAGGTGGATTGCTGCATGAAGAGGTGAATACCATCGTTGGGAAAGGTTTGCAGCATTACACCAAAGAGCCATTTATCGACAATGGTCAATTGGTATGGCGCGATGGCCCAGAAGCAAGTTTGGATTTAAATGTCATTCGTCCTATTGAAGACCCATTCAGCAAAGAAGGTGGTTTGTCTCTGCTTAAAGGGAATCTGGGTCGTGCTGTGATCAAGGTGTCTGCGGTAAAAGAAGAGAACCGTATTATTGAAGCGCCAGCGGCGGTTTTCCACAGTCAATATGAATTAGCCGATGCCATTTCCAGCGGTAAGCTAAAACGTGACTGTGTAGCCGTGGTGCGTTTTCAAGGGCCAAAAGCCATCGGCATGCCTGAGTTGCATAAATTAACGCCTTTCTTAAGTAATCTTCAGGATCAAGGCTACAAAGTGGCATTGGTAACAGACGGTCGTATGTCTGGGGCGTCTGGTAAGGTGCCAGCGGCGATCCATCTGACACCTGAAGCGTTAGCGGGTGGGCTTATTGCGAAGATTAAAGAAGGCGATCTTATCCGCTTGGATGCGGTAGAAGGCACGTTGTCGGTCTTGATTAGCGATGAAGAGCTGAATGCACGAGAGCCTGAAGACTTCGATTTGTCTGACTCTCATCAAGGCATGGGGCGTGAATTGTTCAGTGCTCATCGTCTACTGGTAAGTGGTGCAGAGCAAGGGGCTTGTACGCTTTTTAATGAATAATGCTTTATTTTAAATGATCAGCTGAGAGTTGATCATTCGCGTTTCCTCTGACTACTAACGTTTGTTAGTAATGGTGTTTAGGGCTTGCTTTGCAAGCCTTTTTTTTATGCTAAAAAAGCCAATCTACGAGTCATAGCGGACGGGGGTAATTTGTATCGGGTGTCTATAATAGGCGCCTAACGACATCATTGCTTATCAGTAAGATGGTATAACTTACTCTTTTAGAGGTGAGTGGTGTTGTTTGCTTTTAGACTAGAGGAAGTGGTGGCAGCATCACATAAAAAAAACCAGATCAACTAAGTTGATCTGGTTTTTTGGCTTTAAACCTAGTAATGGCGGTTGGATTAATCATCAAGCCATGGTTTCTAGAGATTTTTCGTACTCGTCGAAGGTGTCGGTCACTTTCTTCTCTGGAGCACCACCTATTAAACTAAAGACAACAATGGCGATGGTTGAAAATAGGAAACCAGGTACAATTTCGTAAAGATCGAAAATGCCACCGTGTAACTGTTTCCAAACAACGATGGTCAGGCCCCCAACAATGATGCCTGCCAAGGCGCCGTTGCGGTTCATGTTACGCCAGAATAGGCTCAATAGGATGGCTGGACCGAATGCCGCACCAAAGCCTGCCCAGGCATAAGACACTAGACCGAGTACAGAGCTATTAGGATTTAATGCCAACACCATTGCGATAATAGAGATCAACAGAACAGCAAAACGGCCTACATTCACAATTTGTTTCTGTGTGGCGTCTTTATTTAACAGCTGTTTGTAGAAATCTTCTGCTAAAGCGGAAGAGGACACTAAGAGCTGGGAGTCCGCTGTACTCATGATGGCAGCTAGGATGGCGGCCAACAGAATACCTGCTACCACAGGATGGAACACGGCGTGAACTAGAATCATGAAGATTTTCTCAGGATCGGCTAACTGGCCACCTAAGTTGTTATCCACATAGACGATGCCGGTTAAGCCGATGGCTAACGCGCCCGCCATTGATAGAGCCGTCCAAGTAACAGCAATGCGGCGTGCTGTTTTGATGTCTTTATTAGAACGGGATGCTTTGAAACGTGCCAATATATGAGGCTGACCAAAGTAGCCAAGACCCCAAGCCAGTAGTGAAATAATGCCGATGGCCGTTAAGGGTTCGCCACTCACATTATGCCAAATCGTTAGAAGCTCTGGGTTTTTGGCTTCAAGTGTTGATGTTAGCTCAGAAACACCACCCTGAATGGCGACAATCGGAACAATTACCAAGGCAGCAGACATCATCAGACCTTGAACTAAGTCTGTCCAAGCGACGGCTAGGAAGCCACCAAACAGTGTGTAAGATACTACACAGATGGTGCCAATGATGACCGCATAGCGGTAGTCTACACCAAATACGGTTTCAAATAATTTACCGCCAGCCACTAAGCCAGAGCTGGTATAGAACAAGAAGAAGAGTAAGATAAAGATCGCTGAGATAGACTGGATCAATCTGGATTTATCTTGGAAGCGTTTGGCAAGAAAATCCGGCAGTGTAAGGGCGTTGTCCGCTTGAATGCTGTATGTACGTAGACGTTTTGCACAGATTAACCAATTTAGCCATGTACCAACAAATAAGCCAGCGGCAAGCCAAATGGATTCCATACCGGATGCAAATGCATAGCCAGGCAAACCTAGCAGCAACCAACCACTCATGTCGGAGGCGCCAGCGGAAAGAGCGGTCGGCCAAGGGCCTAACGAGCGACCACCTAGAAAGTAATCTTCAGAACTTGATGTCAGTTTGTAAGCGTAAAGCCCGATGGCTAGCATGACGATAAGATAAGCTAAAAAGGTAAAGCCTATCGCGTAGCTACTATTCTCAATCATTGTTGTCCCCAGTTTTGATAAGTCGTTGTGATGTGCTTTTAAATCAGTACTGTTTTCACTGATGTTCCCGACAACGCTTCGCGTTGGTTGTTATGCAAAAAGCCGTTTCTGATGAGTGAAAACTCATTCGAAAGCATCACCTTGTTATCATCGTTTATGTATTTATTAGAATGAACCGTCTTTGAGTAATGTAAAAAAAGCCACTTAAAGATGTCTTTTAATGACGATTTCTAACATGTTTCAAAGGTTGACCGGAGATTCTAGGTGGGTGTTCTTTGATAATCTTTCAAAAAAATCCGGCAAAATTGCAACAAACTCGTTTTGTGGTGAGAAAGGTAACTTTATTTTGTCAGCACACTGTCTGTTTTGTGTATGTGAAGGGCGTCTGCCTGTATTGGAGGGGCTGTGTTTAAGGAAATGGATAAAGCGCCATCGCTTGATGACGCTTTATCTGGGAGGCGCGCTCTGTGACAGGTTACTTATTTTTGTCTGTTTTTGGCAGACGAGTATCTTGCACGCTCTGCTTGAGCTTTTTAAGGTGAGCATTGAATTCAGGCCCACGTTTAAGTAGCACACCTGTCGCTAAGGCATCGATCAAGGTGAGATAGACAATACGGGAACTCATAGGAGTATAAATGTCCGTATCTTCTGTTTCTTCAATAGGTAAAACGATGGAACAGTGTTCTGTTAACGGTGAGCCTGGATTGGTGATACCGATAACGGATGCCCCTGTCGCTCTTGCCACCCGTGCGGTTTCGATCAAAGGAAGCGTCCGTCCTGTGTAGGAGATCACCACAATAGCGTCCCCAGAATGGGCTCCAGCCGCTGCCATACGTTGCACGAGAATGTCTGTGTAGGCGACAACGGGCATATTTAAACGGAAGAACTTATGGTGAGCGTCTTTGGCCACAGGGCCGGATGCGCCTAAACCATAAAACTCAATGCGTCTTGCTTGGGCAAGAACATCGACGGCTCGGCTGATTAAGCTCTCTGGTAAAATCTCTTGAGCACGCGTCAGGTTGTTTTTAGCGGCTTCAAAAATTTTCGTCGTCACCGCACCTGGTGCATCGTCTGGCTCAACGTTCAGATTCACATAAGGGGTACCGGTCGCCAAACTCTGAGCGAGTGAGACTTTAAAGTCTGGGAAACCGCTACCGATTAAACTGCGACAGAATCGATTTACCGTTGGCTCACTGACTTCTGCTCTAGAGGCTAATTTTGCAATACTCGAATGGATGGTCGTTTTCGGATCAGCAAGAATGGCCTCGGCAACTTTTCTTTCGGATTTACTCAAAGTGCTTAGTCGTTCTTGGATCTTACGAATAATGTCTTCGTGTTTATTCATTAATTCTGCTTCAAAGTTGTCTATTGACTCGGATAGTTTAATAACTCATTCTGACAGCGACTTCCAATTCTGGCAATAAAAAGGATTTAAAATGGTCCATTTAACAGCCTATTTCGATAAAATGGCTAATATTCTCCCCGAATTTAATAAAATTAAAGTCGTGGAGTTTGAGGAGGGGTTTTCTAATAAAGTGTATCGCTTAGATTGGAATAAGGCGCCTCGTATTGTGCTGCGGGTGCCGGAACTGGATGGAGCGGTTTTTGGTATTGATCGGCAAAGTGAAATGGCCGTTTTGCTTGCCGCTTCTCAGGCGGGCGTATCGCCTCCCGTGTTGTGGCATGATACAGATGGCGCCTTTGCTTGTCGGTTTGTTGTGCAGCCTTCGTTGAGCTGGGATGTGGCGCATTCCTCAAGTAATGTAGTGAGAATTGCCCAGGCTTTGAGCCAAGCTCATCGTTTACCTAGCGTAGACCACGCTTTCTGTATTTATCGTTTGATTGAGCAATACCTGCAATCCATCGATTCTTTTATATCACCTGACTCTGAACTGAAGGCAGAGTGGGCGTACTTGCAGACGATCTTTTCCAGTTTACCCCGTGTTGCCTCAAGTAGTGAGCCTGTGGTGTGCCATAATGACTTGAATCCCAAAAATGTATTAATAAATGATGAAAAAATTTGGCTGATTGATTGGGAATATACGGGCATGGGGGAGCCTTTATTTGATTTGGCGGTAGTGGCAAAATCACATAATCTCAATGAGGCACAGCAAAGATTACTTATTCGCAGCTATGATAATAATTTGGACGAGGAAGAAACGCTGGGTAAACTCGCTCTTTACAGTAAAGCGTATTCTTTGCGAGAAATGGCTTGGCTGTTATTAAAACATGTTTCCTCTCGGGACGATGTGCAATCTTTAGCGTATTATTACGAGTTTAAAGCCATGCCATCTTTGAATCCTTTTATCGATCAACATGGCGATGTCAATAAGATAATCATAGAGTAGTTTATATGAATTTAACCCCCGCCTGGCAGGCTCGATTAGCCAATGAATTCGAGCAGGATTACATGCAGGCTTTGCGTGATTTTCTAAAGAGTGAAAAACAGCAGAGAAAAGTTATCTACCCACATTCGAACGATTGTTTTAATGCGCTCAACGAAACCCCCTTTGAACAGATTAAAGTGGTGATTTTAGGACAGGACCCGTACCACGGAGAGGGGCAAGCCCATGGCTTGTCTTTCTCCGTGAAACCTGGCGTGAGAATTCCACCTTCCCTCCTGAATATCTACAAAGAGCTGCAAGCAGATTTGGGGATTGCCCCAGCAGGGCATGGCTATTTAAGTCAATGGGCGAAACAAGGCGTCTTACTGCTTAATAGCGTATTGACGGTTGAGGCGGGTAAAGCCGGTTCCCATCAAAATAAAGGCTGGGAGCGTTTTACCGATAAGATCATCGAAATGATCAATCAAGAACATCAAGGGGTCGTGTTTTTGCTATGGGGAGCCTATGCACAAAAGAAAGGGCGCTATATAGACAGGCAAAAACACTGTGTTCTGGAAAGTGTTCACCCATCGCCTTTATCTGCCCACCGTGGCTTTTTAGGCTGTCGCCATTTCTCACAGGCCAATCACTATTTAACACAGACCGGAAAAGCGCCCATTAACTGGGCACTGGATCCGGTGTAAGACGAGCTGTCTGTGTGATTATCTAAGAAACGTGTAGGCTAGCGTTTATCTAATGTATAAGGGAGCGCTAGCGGCTCTACTGACGTGTCTCCCAGTTTTGGGGCGGACAATTCTTCTGGCTCAATGTTGAGAATGACTTGAGCAACAGACCAATCGTCACTGCTTGCTTGGGCAAAAAGCTGTCCCACTACTTTGTCACCCAGATCGGTCAGGTTTGACTCAGCGGTCGGTCCCCCTTGCCAGCGAAAGAGGGCAAGTTGCTTTTTGGACTTCCCACGGTATTGCATGCGCGCGACGATCTCTTGTCCCGTGTAACAGCCTTTGGTAAAACTAATGCCACCAGTGCGTTGCATGTTGAGCCATTGAGGAAGTATGTCTTCACTTTGCTCGGCACGAATCAATGGCCGCGCTATCAAGAGGTTTAGGACATCCGCATATTGCTGGTTTTGCTCTTCTAGAGAAGTATTTTGTGCGGGTTCAACCAGCCAGTCGGTACGAACTGGGTACTCACTCAAGGTAAGACGCATGGCGCTATGGTCTGCTTGAGTTGGTAATATTTCGGTTAATTGTTCTGGTTGCGTGCTGGTTGCATGAGTTTGGACGCTGGTGACGCGATAAGCGTCAGAGGCATCCGCTAATTCTACTTTAAAAAAAACCGCGTATTTTTTCAGGTGCGTGAGTGTCTTTTCTAGCAAATCCTTCGACATTAATAAAAGAATTTGTTCATCCTGTTGAATCACTAAAAAATTCGCAATGATGCGGCCTTTGATGCTGCAAACCGCCCCATAGAGACTCTGAGATGTTGTCAATTTGTTCATATCACAGGTGATTTGCCCCTGTAGAAATTTTTTGCCATCGCCCCCACTGACTTGAAGCACACCAATTTGTTGCTGATGCGCAATGACGTCTTGAGAGAGCATGGTGTCGGCAAAGGTGGATAAAGCAGTCATAAACGTTTTTCCATGATAGTTGGCGGTGACGATCGGCAACGGTGGCTAGCACCACAGTTTGATGCCTCTAACATGGCGCTAATGGAGGCTTTTTTCAATAGGGAAGTCTGTTATAAATAAGATTTATTACCATGTAAATGGCGAGTGAAGGTATAGGGTATACGCCATTAGTTGATGATTTTTATTGAATTTTGGTACGAAAGCCGCAAGTTAACGAAATACTATTGACGTTAGGGAGTAGACTTTTCAATATGAGATCATTGCAAGCTGCTTGTCTTAGTCTTCCACGTGATTTTTTGAAAGGCTCTCAAGCGTAATAATAAAAATAAAGACGCCAGTCGCGTCGATGAATGAGAAAGAAAACTATGTATTTAGGTCTTGATCTTGGTACGTCAGGTTTAAAAGGCGTGATGATTGACGATAAGGGCGATGTCGTCGCACAAGAATCCGTCTCTTTATCGGTCAACAGCCCACACCCAACATGGTCAGAACAAGATCCATTGTCTTGGTGGCAAGCCTGTATTGATGTGTTAGGCCTGCTGGGGCAGCGGGTCGATCTTGGGCAATTAAAAGCCATTGGTATATCCGGACAAATGCACGGAGCGACCTTGTTGGATAAACAGGGTGACGTCTTGCGTCCATGTATATTGTGGAACGATGGCCGCAGTCAGGCACAATGTAGCGCGCTGATGGCGAATTATCCCTCATTAACTGAGCGTTCAGGTAATTTGGCAATGCCTGGTTTTACCGCCCCTAAAGTGCAGTGGGTGAGAGAACATGAACCTGAGATTTTTGCCCAAATCGCCTACGTTTTACTGCCGAAAGATTATCTCGTTTATCGACTTACAGGAGTCTTATCGACGGATTGCTCTGATGCGGCGGGGACCCTTTGGTTGAACCCTGCTACACGGCAATGGGATGATGAGTTATTGGCGGCAACGGGCTTAACGCAAGCGAATATGCCTACCGTTTTTGAAGGATGCGATGTGATTGGTCATGTGTCCGATAAGGCGAGTAAGCAATTAGGATTGCCAAAGCTTCCTGTTGTCGCGGGTGGCGGTGATAATGCCGCCGGAGCTGTGGGCATGGGGGTGACCCATGCTGGTCAAGGGTTGTTGTCTTTGGGCACTTCTGGTGTGTATTTTGTGGTGAGCGAGAGCCATAAAGCCAACCCTGACAATACGGTGCATGCGTTCTGTCATGCTCTACCAAATCGTTGGCACCAAATGGGGGTTACCTTGAGTGCGGCTAATTCTCTCTCTTGGTTGGCTAAGTTGGTAGATGATTCCGTGTCCTCTTTGCTTGAGGCGCTTGAACGGTCTGGTAAGAAACAAACATCGGTGATCTTCCTGCCTTATCTAAGTGGCGAACGCACGCCCCACAATGATCCGGATGCTCAGGGGCAATTTATTGGTTTACGTAATAGTACTGATCTACCGGATATGACCCTAGCGGTGCTCGAAGGCGTCGCTTTTTCTCTATTGGATTGTCAAAATGCTTTGTCTCGCGCTGGGAGTGAGGTGAACGATTTGTCGTTAATTGGTGGCGGCGCTCGTTCTTCTTTATGGCGACAAATATTGGCAAATGTATTGAATAAACGGGTGATTTACCGAGATGGTGGCGATGTTGGGCCTGGGCTTGGCGCTGCAAGATTGGCTTTGTTGGGGGAAAAACGACAGGCAGGTGGGGAGATTGAGGCGCTTATCTCTCAATATTGTGCTTTGCCCGAGGTGCTGGCTAGCCATCAGCCAAATACTCAACTGTCCGATTATTATCAGGACAAATACGCTTTGTATCAGGCGTTCTTCGCGGCAACTAAAGAGCTAAATCATGCTCTGGCGGCTTTATAGTTTATAACGAGAGTTTGGGGCTTATAGCCAGAACTAAAATACTGTCTCGCTATACTGTCCCAAACGGTTACTGCTTTGGCTGCGAAAGTCCCTAGGGGTGACGCCTTTTAGCTCGTGAAATCGACGGTTGAAATTGGCAACGTTCTTAAATCCCACCTGAAAGCAAATGTCGACAATTTGTTGATCGGTTTCTGTGAGTAAATTGCACGCTCGGCTGATGCGTACTCGGTTTAAAAATTCCGTAAAGCGGTTTCCGGTTGCTTTGCGAAAGAAACGCGAAAAGTGGCTGTCAGACATGCTGACTAAGTTAGAGGCGTCTGACAGACAAATATCCTGATTGTAATGTTGAGTGACATAATCCACTACTGTATTGATTTTTCGTTGCAGATTTTCATTGGATTTTAAGTCTATCTGTACCGTAGAAAGCAGGCGATAGTTCTGGCTCTGGGACAGTTTTTTCAATAGGGGGAGTGTGAGGATGAGGCGTTCCAAACCACTGGCGTCTCGGATGGCGGCAAAGGTTGTCTTCAAGTAATCAGGATCCTCTCCCTTAAACTCCAGGCCGGATTTGGCCCGTAGCAGCATGGGAAGTACTTCAGACAGTTCTGGGATGATTTTCATGCCTTGAGCAAAGGATTCATGGTCAAAGCGTATCACCATGTCCCTCGTATCGGTCGGTGGTTCGTTGCTCTGGCAGATCCAATTATGGGGCAAGCGGGGTCCAGTGAGAATTAACTGACCCGGTTTGTAGTTGCCAATGTAGTCACCGACGAAGACTTTGCCGGACGTGGCGACAATAAAGTGCAGCTCGTAGTCATCATGGGCGTGCCAGCGAATTAAATCGCTGGGGTAGCCGTGTTCTAAGTAGCGTATGGTTTCGACTTCACCTTCCACTAATTCGTATTCGGGAGTATTTCGTTTTACTGTTTTAGACATAAAAAACTCCTAACAAACTTAATGTTTAACGATTAGCTCATGACATTGCCACCATCAACATTATAGGTTTGTGCGGTAATATAATCGGCTCCGGATGAGGCCAAAAACAGAGCCAGAGATGCCACTTCTTCGGGTTTGCCCATGTAACCTAAGGGGACAGCTTTACCGACAGCAATTTTCTTTTCACCTATTTCTAGATCTTCGTATTTTGCAAACAGCTTGTCGACCTCTTTCCACATGGGCGTGTCGATTACGCCGGGGGAAATGGCGTTAACATTGATTTTATGGGGCGCCAAAGCCAACGCGGCAGACTGGGTGTAACTGATCACGGCGGCTTTACTGGCGCAGTAGTGACTGACCAGCGCTTCGCCCCGGCGTCCAGCCTGAGAGGCCAGATTAATAATCTTACCTGGAATGTGTTTTTCTACCATGGTTTGGGCGATTTTTTGCATCGTGAAAAACATGCCTTTAACGTTAATCGCAAAAATACGGTCAAAGCTTTCTTCCGAAGCGTCTAAAATCGGCGCTAAATCAAATACGGCGGCATTATTGACCAAGATATCGATTTGTCCGAATGTGCTGATACAGTTGTCGACGAGTTGATCAATCGCTTCAAGGTTGCTTACATCTGCCCCAATATAGCGGGATTGGTTTGGGTATTTTGTCAGAACTTGTGCAATGGGCTCTGGTTCAGATTTAGGGTAATCACTGAGGATCACTTTGGCGCCATTCTCAAGATAGGTTTGTGCAATAGCGAGACCAATACCTCCGGCGGCACCGGTTATGAGGGCTATTTTGTTGGTCAGGTCATGGTTGCTGGTGGCCATGTTGATATTTCCTTGTATTGTTATTGTTAGATTAGGCATACAGCGTTAGGGCAGTATACCTAATTGTTAATCAGTGATGGTAATCAAACGTATTTTACTTGCATTTCTCGGATTGCCTGAGCCAAGTGGTCTGGAAAGTCTGGGTAGTCCTCAGGGAGGTTGCCCCATAGGAATCGATCATGGGTGAAGGCTTTAATGCCGGCTTCGTCATTGGTGAACGCTTTCATGGCATCGAGATTGGGCTCGTGATAAGGCGTCTCTATTTGGCCTGCGGCGGCTTTTTGGAAAAACACAAACCAACCTGCAATCCCCTGTAGGGTTTTATGAGGAACACGATTCAGTTTGTAGATACCTGCCAAAGACGGATAGACAAAAATAGGGTATTTGGCATAACCATCGGTACAGATGCGTTCCACTGTGTCGCCGATATTGGCATTACTGAAGCGGGCAGCAATGATGCTGAAGTAGTTGGGCAGATCGACAATAGAGTCACCGATGGCTGGAATGGCATCCTGATTGGCAAAATCAGTGAAATATTGTTTTAACTCGGCGTCCCGCATGGCTTCATCAAAATAGGTTAACCCTTTCAGCGCCGCTTGATAGGTGACGCAGGTGTGGCCAGCATTGAGAATACGAATCTTAGCTTCTTCATAGGGGTCGACTTTATCGACCATTTGTACGCCAACTTTTTCCAAAGGAGGACGTTCACCGGCAAAATTGTCTTCAATCACCCATTGAATAAAATCTTCCCCCATTACGGTCATTTGATCGTTCATGCCAAAGCGCTCTTGTACGTCTTTCACATGAATTTGACTAGGCTTGGGGGTGATGCGATCCACCATAGCACAAGGGAAGGTCACATTGTCTTTGATCCATTGGATCAAAGCATGGTCTTGTTTAGCGGCTAAAAATTGCATCAAACCTGTCTGCAAATGTTTACCGTTATGGCGCAAATTATCGCAGCACAAGAGAGTAATTTTGGCTTTTGAGGTTTCGCTGCGTTTTTTAAGCCCGGCATACAAGAAGGCGTAGAGAGTATTTCTGCCCCCTTCGATGTCTGCTTGGATGGCTGGATGATCTTTTAGCAGGACTTGGTTTTCATCCAGATAATACCCGCCCTCCGTCACCGTAGAGCTGACAATTTGGATGCTGGCATCTGCAATAGCCTTGTCGACTTCCTGTGGTACTTGCGCACCGTCAATCTGGTGCACGATGGAGCGGATATGTCGGTATTCGGTGCCGCCTTTAGGATCCATCGTCTTCAGAACATACTCGCCCTTTTGCTGCATAAAACGGGCGAAACTGGCACTGTCCTGAGGACGAATATTGACGCCAATAAGCCCCCATTGTTTGCCTTCAGGCTCAGCCAGTAAACGGTCAAGGTAAACGGCTTGGTGAGCACGGTGAAATGCTCCCACTCCAACATGTACTATGCCTGGTTGAATCTCATCCCTTTGATAAGGCTGGCTAGACAATTGGGCCTGATGTTTGCTGGGATTGAGGTAATTAGTCATAAACTGTCTCCTCAGCGATCATGGAAATAACGCGATCACTGTCGTTGAGTAGAATAATTTCGTCGGTGTCGATGTTGATGTGAACCTGTTGTTCGTCCTTGATTCTGCTACGTGCGGCGGCCTTAACGATGATTCTCTGCTGATTGCTGAGGCGCACGTGGGCGTAGGCTTCAGAGCCTAGGTGTTCGATCAGTTCTACATGGCCGGATAAATCCCCATCACTGTCTACTAGGGTGAGATGTTCTGGGCGAATCCCTAATGTGCTATTGGTATTGATGTCTTCTTGAAGGCGAGAGACAGGGAAGCTGGTTTTACCACCGCCGACACTCAGTGCTAGACGGTCTCCTTGGTTGTCTATCTGATCGATAGGTATTAGGTTCATTTTTGGCGTACCGATGAATTCGGCCACAAAACGACTTTTAGGTTGACGGTACAGTTCTAGTGGCGTGCCGACTTGCTCGATTTGTCCCGCGTTGAGAATGACAACACGGTCCGCCAAGGTCATGGCTTCCACCTGATCATGGGTGACGTAAATCATGGTGGTGCCCAGTTGTTTGTGCAGGCGAGCCAGTTCTAGGCGCATCTGTACTCGAAGGGCGGCATCTAGGTTAGAAAGTGGCTCATCAAATAAAAACACTTTTGGTTGGCGCACGATGGCTCGACCAATGGCTACCCGCTGGCGTTGACCACCGGAGAGTTCTTTGGGTTTTCGTTCCAACAGGGTGTCCAGTTGCAGGGAGGTGGAAGCAATGCGGACTTTTTCATCTATTTCTGATTGTGGTGCTTTGGCTAGTCGCAGAGCGAATGACAAATTCTCTTTCACTGTCATATGTGGATAAAGCGCATAGGACTGGAACACCATGGCTAGATCCCGTTTGGCAGGTGCCAGTTCGCTAATTTCCTGACCATCAAGATTGATCTCCCCGCTGCTACTGGTTTCAAGACCTGCGATGGTGCGCAATAGGGTGGATTTACCACAGCCAGATGGGCCAACAAAGACGATAAACTCACCTTCCTCAATGGACAGGTTGATGCCGCGCAGAGCATGGTAGTTATCATAATGTTTTTGTAATTGATTAATTGTTAAATAACTCATGGCTTAAATTCCTATTATTTGACGGCACCAAATGTCAGGCCTTGGACCAACTGTTTCTGACAGAACCAGCCGAAGATGATGATGGGGGCACAGGCTAGGGTGGAGGCGGCTGATAGCTTGGCCCAGAATAAGCCCTCAGGGCTTGAGTAAGAGGCAATCATGGCGGTTAGTGGTGCCGCATTGGTGGCCGTCAGGTTGATGGACCAAAACGCTTCGTTCCAACACAAAATGATGGATAGCAACCCCGTTGAGATGATGCCGCCAACGGACAAAGGCATCACCACTTTGGTGACTTCCGTCCAGGGCGTCGCCCCGTCCATTCGTGCGGCTTCGAGAATTTCTTTAGGCAAATCCTTGAAGTAGGAAAACAGCATCCAGACGATGATGGGTAGATTCATCAGAGTAAAGATAATGATCAGTCCAGTTCGAGTATCAAGCAGGCCATAATCGCGACCTAAAAGATAAATCGGCACCAATACCCCAACCGATGGCAGCATTTTGGTGGACAACATCCATAACAGGATATCTTTGGTCCGCTTGCCTGGAAAAAATGCCATAGAGTAAGCAGCTGGAATAGCAATGATCAGAGCGATGATGGTGGCCCCAAAGGAAATCACAACCGAATTCATGGCATGGTACAGATAATCGCTACGCTCCTGCACAATAGCGAAATTCTCTAGGGTGGGTTTGAAAAACAGCTCTGGAGGAAAGGCAATGGCCTGAGCTTCTGTTTTAAAGGAGGTAAGAAACATCCAAAAGATTGGGAAAAACAGTACTAAGGCGATTATCCAAGCCAAAGAGCCAATCAGGACGGTTTTGAGCTTTCTTTGTTGAGTAAGAGTCATCACAATCACCTCACACCGTTAAGTTTTTGCCGACGGCACGGATTAAGAAGAAGGCCACAATGTTCGCCAAGACTACAGCGATTAAGCCGCCAGCGGAGGCTGTGCCTACGTTAAATTGCAGCAGTGCTTGGTTGTAAATCATGTAAGCCAAGTTGGTGCTGGAGTAGCCTGGGCCCCCATTGGTGGAGACATAAATCTGCGCGAACACCGACAATAGAAAGATTGCCTCTATCATGACGACCACGGTAATGGGTCGAGATAAGTGCGGAATGGTCAGATAGCGGAAAATATGCCAGCTAGTGGCACCATCCATTTGTGCGGCTTCTTTTTGTTCGTGATCTTGTGACTGTAAGGCGGTAACAAAGACCAAAATGGCAAAAGGCAGCCATTGCCAACTGACCATGACGATAATTGAAAACAGCGGGTAGGTAGAAAGCCAGTCAATGGGCGTCAGTCCGAGGCTTTGCCATATCCAAGCAAAAATGCCATAAACTGGATTCATCATCATGTTTTTCCAAACCAAGGCATTTACCGTGGGCATAACAAAGAAGGGCGAGATAAGCAGTACTCGCACAATGCCACGGCCAAAAAAGGGTTTGTCAATCAGGGCAGACAGAGCGACCCCAAGTACGACGGTGATGATCAATACGGACCCAACCAGAAGAGTGGTATTGCCTATTGCGGTAAGAAAGGCAGGGTCCGTTATGAAGAAATCGTAGTTCAACCAACCAACGAACCGAGTAGGACCCGGATACAGTAGGTTGTAATGAATGGTTGAGAAGTAGATGGTCATGGACAAAGGTATGATCATCCACAAAAGCAACACGATGACAGACGGAGCCATTAACAAGCGAGTGATAGTACGCTTCATGGGGAATCTCTCTCTTATTCTGTTTATAAAGACCAGTGGAAGGTCAGAAAATCAGGAACAAAGAAGTCTTGCTTCTTTGTTCCTAAACAGCAGAGTTAGTAGTAACCTGCCGCTCGCATTTGACGTTCTGCAATTTTCTGGGCATTTTCCAGCGCTTGATCCACAGACATTTTTCCGGCCAGAGCGGCGGAAATCATTTGTCCTGTAATGGTTCCGATTGACTGGAATTCAGGAATAGAAACAAACTGTACACCCTTGTATGGAACGGGTTTTAAAGTACTGTCATCTGGGTTGGCAGATTTGATGGCGGTAAACTCCGCTTTCGCAAAAACTGCGGCTTTTTGGAAGTTGGGATTAGCATAAGTGCTTTCCCTTGTACCAGTAGGAACAGACGCCCAACCATAATGCTTCGCAACCAATTTGATGTAGCCTTTAGAGGTTGCCCAACGGACAAATTTTTGTGCGTCGGCTTGATGTTTACTGGTGACAGGAATCGCGAGTGCCCATGACCACAGCCAATTAGAGCCTTTTTTGGTGACTTCATAGGGCGCCTGAGCGAAAGCAACTTTGTCAGCAACCTTACTCTCTGTTGGATTCGAGACAAAAGACGCTGCAATGGTAGCGTCCACCCAGATACCGCATTTGCCTTGTTCAAATAAGGCAAGATCTTGGTTGAAGTTATCCGAAGTAGCCCCTGGTGGTCCGTATTTTCTCAGCATATTGACGTAGAAAGTAACGGCTTTTTTCCACGCAGGCGTATCAATTTGTGGGTGCCACTTCATATCAAACCAACGTCCACCGAAAGAGTTAACAATGGTGGTCACAAGGGCTACATTGGCTCCCCAGCCAGCTTTGCCGCGTAGACAAATACCGTATACGCCTTTTTTGGGGTCGTTTATGGCTTTGGCCACTTTTTCGATATGCGTCCATTTATCTCGGTCAGTGATTTTCATACCCGCTTTTTTAACCAGATCCTTACGGTACATCACCATGGAGCTTTCTCCGTAGAAAGGCGCTCCGTAGAGTTTGTCCTTATAAGACAAACCTTGGCGAATGGAAGGAATCAGGTCTTTCACATCATATTTGCCACTGGTATTGATGGGGGATAACCAGCCGCGTTTGGCCCAGATAGGCGTGTTATACATGCCTATGGTCATGATGTCATACAGGCCACTTTTATTGGCAATGTCTTGCGTAAGGTTTTGACGTAGTTGGGTTTCTGGAAGCGTAACCCATTTGATTTTGATGCCTGGATTGGCTTTTTCAAACTCGGGGGTGAGTTTTTGCATTTGGATCATTTGACCATTATTAACCGTCGCAACGGTTAGAACAGTGTCGGCGAGGGCATCTGTAGCCAGCATAGTTGCTGCACAAGAGGTCGCTATGACAAGCGCGCTTTTCGCGAAGTATTTCATAGTAGGTCTCTCCCTTCTGGAGTCGTTATTATTTTTATCTCGTTAACCTAGGCCTGATAGTTATGGCTACCAAGTCATTCAAATATATGCCTAGTGCTATTGACTCTCTAATACAGAAAAATCCAATATTGGTACTATTTTGCTGTGTTTTTACTTTCATCTGTAAAAATACGTCAAAAAAGTACGTTTTATTTTTAGGGGATGAGTATCATTCTTGAAAAAACAGGCGGTTTTCAGATCTACATCAGGGAATCCGTGTTAGCTATTTTCTGTTTTGCGGCAAATGGCTATAATGGGCTCGATTCTATTTAGGGGAACATTGAATGTCTGAAATCACCGCCGATTCCATTGAATTTAAACGTCTTAAAATGCAGTGCCGTCGAGGCATGTTAGAACTGGATGTTCTTCTAGAGCCTTTTCTAGAGGAAGTGTATCTAACCTTGGACGAGGAAGATCAGCAGCGCTTTATTAAACTACTTGCCTGTGAAGATCAGGAGTTGTTTCTCTGGTTTATGCAAAGAGAGGAAGCACCGGATCCGGATCACGCCCGTATTGTTAATATCATTTTGACTCGTGTTCAGCCTGAAAACTACAAGGCTTAATCCCTCTAAAATTGGCATAGCACTTTGGCTTTTATTTGCTGGGTGTTGTGCTCTTCTCCTACGTGTCTTTTGGTTTCCACCGTTGTTTTGGTGGGGGCTTTTGATTGTCTTTGTATTTGGCTTTTTAGGTCTAGTGGTTTACCGCCGAGCACGCGGTTCTATTTACGTTGGGATTGATGAGTTTGGTGCTTTCTGGCAGGAACAGCAGCGTATAGAACGCTTAACTTTTGTGCGAGTGAATGGGGTTCAGCTGATCGCAACCTTTGCGTCCCAGGAGTTGAAGGTTACTCGATTTTTTTGGCCAAGCTATCGGGTGATTTATCGAGACAGTGTGCCTTATGATGCCTATCGCTTTTTACGCTCCTATGGTGCACAGCAGATGTTACGACAGCGTGCCGAGGCGACAAGGGATAAATCGTCTGAGCAAGGTTCCATTGATTAGATCGTTATCAGTGGAACCTTATTAGATGCGAAGGGGATTTTATTTAAGGCTTATTATGAGGAGAAAGAATGGTCGGTTCACTGTTTTCCAGTTTGTCTGGATAATCCAGTGTGAAGTGCAATCCCCGGCTTTCTTTTCGTGACATGGCGGATTGAATGATCAGGTCCGCCACCACAGCCAAATTACGTAACTCTAATAAGCCGCTAGAGACTTTGTAGTTTTTATAAAACTCTTGGATCTCTGACTTTAGCAAATCCACACGATGTTTGGCGCGTAGTAAGCGTTTATTGGTTCTGACTATGCCTACATAATCCCACATAAAACGACGCAATTCCTGCCAGTTATGGGTGATGACGACATCTTCGTCTGAGTTGGTGACCTTCGATTCGTCCCAATCTGGAATGACTAGGCCTTCGTCTTCGAGGGGATGGCTAATAATGTGTTTAGCCGCTGATCGGGCAAAGACAATACATTCCAATAACGAGTTGCTTGCTAAGCGATTCGCTCCATGCAGGCCGGTATAAGCGGTTTCGCCAATAGCATAAAGATGACTAACATCGGTTGCGCCATTTTGATCAACGACCACGCCACCACAGGTATAATGTGCCGCTGGCACGACGGGAATCGGAGCCTTGGTCATGTCATGGCCACATTCTAAGCAGCGTTGATAGATGGTGGGAAAGTGTTCTTTGATAAAGCTTTTGTCTTTGTGAGAGATATCTAATAACACATGATCAATCCCTAGACGTTTCATCTCATGATCGATTGCTCTGGCAACGATGTCTCTGGGAGCTAACTCAGCACGCTCATCAAATGACGGCATAAAGCGTGATCCGTCTGGCAGCAATAAGCGGCCACCTTCACCACGAACGGCCTCAGAAATCAGAAAGGTTTTGGCTTTGGCGTCATACAGACAAGTCGGGTGAAACTGATTGAACTCCATGTTGCCAACACGGCAACCCGCCCGCCACGCCATCGCGATACCATCGCCTGAGGCGGTATCTGGGTTGCTGGTATAAAGATAGACTTTGCTACTGCCACCACAGGCGAGAGAAACGTACTTACCATGGAATACTTCGATGACGTCGTCGTCTAAATTGAGTGCATAAACGCCGATGGCACGACTTTCTCCTGCTAATCCCAGTTTTTTGGTGGTAATGACGTCAATCGCGACACGGTCAGGGAAAAATTCGATATTGGGATGGTTTGTCGCATTTTTTATCAGAGTTTGCGAAATGGCTAAACCTGTTGCATCAGCACTGTGAATAATACGTCTATGGCTGTGACCACCTTCTCTTGTTAGGTGGTATTCTTCGTTATTGCCATAGCGTGTGAAAGGAACACCTTGGTCAATCAGCCAAGCGATGCTTTCTTTGGAGTGTTCAACGGTGAAGCGAATAGCGTCCAAGTCGCCCAATTCCGCACCAGCGTCAATGGTGTCGGCAATATGAGACTCTATGGTGTCTTTTTCGGATAATACTGCTGCCACACCACCTTGTGCGTAAAGTGTTGACCCTTCGCGAATATCGGCTTTGGTCAAAATGGCGACTTTGTGAGTGTTAGCCAGTTCAAGTGCTAAGGTTAATCCTGCAGCACCTGCACCGACGATAACGATATCGTGTTTAAAGTGTCGGCTCATTATTGGGTTCTACTAAAATAGTGTTTGAAGTTTTAATGTTACTATTGTTAAACATAAATAGTGAATACTTTCTAAAAATGCGCTTTATTCTCCAAAAATATACATGTTTTAAAAATGTTTGGGGCGAGTCTTATTTTTTATGGGAACTCATAACATGTTGCGTTGTCTCTTATGTGTGTACAGGCACAGATGTGAAGTATTAATTAGGGGTGCCTATGCTGAGTGAAACGTCTTCTGATCAGGCGTTGGTGGAAAAAGTGCAGCAAGGTGATAAACGCGCCTTCGATTTATTAGTTGCTAAATATCAATATAAGGTAATTGGGCTGATTGGTCGTTATGTACAAGATAAAAATGAAGTATTAGATATTGCCCAAGAGAGTTTTGTTAAAGCTTATAGAGCAATTGACTCGTTTCGTGGTGAAAGTGCGTTTTATACTTGGCTCTATCGGATCGCAGTCAATACGTCGAAAAATTATTTAGTCAATCGGTCTCGTCGTCCACCAAGTTACGATATGGAGCTCGATGATGATGTAGAGAGTCATCATGATGCGTTATTGAATTCGGATACGCCAGAGGCATTGCTCAACCGTGACCGATTAGAAAGCGTTATTAGAGACACATTAAAGTCCTTGCCAGAAGAATTGAGAAGCGCATTAACCCTCAGAGAGTTTGATGGACTGAGCTACGAAGACATAGCACTCATTATGGAATGTCCTGTTGGAACGGTGCGATCCAGAATATTTCGTGCTCGCGAGGTGCTAGAAAAACATATACGTCCATTTTTAAATGGAGGAGACACTTTATGACGACATCAAAAGAGATTGATTCTATGATGTTAGACAGTCTTTCGGCCATGTTTGATGATGAAGCCAGTGAACAAGATTTACAGCGCCTTCTTGAGGTGGATGAAAGCCTTGATGAGAAAATGCAAGCGTTTCATTTAATTCAGCAGTCTATACATCAAGAGTTGGCAATTAATGCGGATGTCAGTGTGGATCTCGTCAGTCGAGTAAGGGCGCAAATCGACGAGGAAGATCAACAAGCGGTGCTGGATCATGATAATCAAACTGCCACCGTCTCGCCGATTGAGCAGGGTAATTTAGCATCGCAACAAGCGTCTTTTGAGGTGTCACCTTTTGATCGAACAGAGGATAAAGAAACGTCAAGGCTAAAAAGTGTTTGGTCCTTATGGCCTTCTTTGGTGACAGCGGCCAGTGTGGCCGTTGTGGTGGTGTTTACTGGCAATTACTTAATGGCACCTGGCAGCATTCCAGAGCAGGTAGCGACTGTGGAAGCGCCTCAAACGAATATGGCGCTGCCTGTGACGACTCTGTCTGAGCTAAATAAGCAGCCACTTAATGAGGATAATCAGCGCTTACAATCTTATCTGCGGCAACATGCAGAGCAAGCCACTATCAATGCAGGTCAAGGTATCATTCCTATGGCACGTCTTGTTAGCTATCCAACGGAAGAGGAAAAATGAAGCTATTACGTATGTGGCGCGTTTATCTGCTGTTGGTATGTTTGCTACCGGTTTTGGCTCAAGCAAAAGCAAATCAGCCTGATGCAGCCCAGTTGTTTATTGACATGTCTAAGTCGTTTTCAGATCTCGATTATGATGGCATTTTTGTGCATTCTGAAGAGAATCAAATGCGCAGTATGCGGGTGAAACATGAACGTAAAGATGGTAAAGAATACGAAAGTCTTGTCGATCTTGATGGTCAGAAGATTAAAGTTTTGCGTATCGGTGATACAGTAATTTGTGTTTATCCTAATGAGTCGTACTCTAATAAGCTAACTCCTGGGAAGGTACCGTTCGATCGTTTTAAGCAGTTGGATATTGATCGGCTGAAACAGGGGTATCGGTTAGAGCTGAGTAATAAAATGGGACGGATTGCTGGTCGAGATGCGCGTGTCTTGAAGTTGGTACCGAAAGACGACTATCGATATGGTCATGAGCTTTGGCTGGATGTTAAAAATCATTTTCTTCTGAAACATGATATTACGGATGCTAGTGGTAAATTATTAGACAGGATACAGTTTACGGCGGTGAACTTTCATCCAAACTTGAAACGGTCTGATTTTATCCCTAAAAAAGGGGAATACTCGGAAGAGATGACAGAGCCCATGTATCGCGTTGTAAAAAGTCGATGGATGTTTGATTGGTTGCCTCCTGGTTTTGCCTTGGTTTGGCCCAATGCAAGGGCCATCCATCAGGGATCTACTATGCTTCTCTTGTCCGATGGAATGGCGAGCATTTCGGTGTTTGTGGACACCGTGAGCAAGCCCAAAGCGACAACGATGATGAGTATGGGGGCGACCATGGCTGGAGAAAAAACGATTAAAGTAGGTAATAAGCTTTATTTGGTGACGATGGTTGGTGAAGTGCCAAGCATAACAATAGAGAAACTTATGTCCGTCTTTCGACCAAAGGCAAAAGAATGATAGAAGAAACGGGAACCATACTCTCCGTTGAAGAGGGCTATGCGGAGGTAGAGACCATTCGTACCAGCAGTTGTACTTCTTGCCGAGCGCGTCATGCTTGTGGACATCATGCGATTGCACAGGTGTCTGCCAGTAATCGCATGCGTATGCGCGCAACCGCCTCATTCGATGTTGAGGTGGGTCAGCGCGTTGTGGTTGGCATTCCTGAAGATACCTTGTTACAAGCGTCTTTTTGGATGTACTTGATGCCTTTGCTGGGATTAGTGGGTGGTGCCATGATTCCTTCCTTATGGCAGGCAAGTAATGATGTATCGGTTATTTGTTCTATCATGGGGTTTGTTTTTGGGTTATTGCTAGCAAAGAGAAAGTCGCTATCTGAAATAAATAATCCTAATTTTTACCCGACCATTTTACGGATAGAAACGCCCTTAAAGGGTGAACATATTCCATTAACTTTTACGCCTTAAGTGTAGAACCTTCTTCACCTGGCACTGTAATCAACTTGATATGTCTTAAGGAGACCAATCAATGAACAGATTGCTTAAACAAACGAGCGTCGGTGTCGTCATGTTTATGATGATGTTTTCCGTACTCGCCAAAGCTGCTGAACTGCCTAATTTTACGAAACTAGTGGAAAAGGTGGCTCCGGCTGTCGTTAACATTAGTACTGAGCAGACGATATCGACAAACGTTGCGTCGCAAGATGGGCCTCAGATGGATCCGAACAATCAAGCTCTGAATGAGTTTCTCCATCGCTTTTTTGGCCAGCAACCTTTCCCAGGTCAACCTGGTGGTCCACAGACACCTAGAAAGGAAGAACGTAGCTCTTTAGGGTCAGGGTTCATTATTTCCCCTGATGGCTACATCCTAACCAACGATCACGTTGTGAAAGGCGCGGATGTGATTCATGTGACCTTGAGTGATCGTCGTGAGTACAAAGCCAAAGTGATTGGTGTGGATGCGCGTACTGATTTGGCCTTGTTGAAAATTAATGCGAAAGATTTGCCCACCGTTAAAATGGGTGATTCTAGTACCTTAAAAGCGGGTCAATGGGTCGTAGCAATTGGTTCACCATTTGGCTTTGATCATACTGTCACCGCGGGCATTGTGAGTGCCACAGGACGTAATCTCCCCGACGATAACTATGTCCCCTTTATTCAAACCGATGTGGCCATTAATCCAGGTAACTCAGGTGGCCCATTGTTTAATTTAGATGGACAAGTTGTGGGGATTAACTCACAAATTTATACCCGTTCGGGTGGCTTCATGGGCATGTCCTTTGCCATTCCAACTAATGTGGCCATGTCTGTGGTTAAACAGCTCAAAGAGCATGGTAAAGTGTCTCGTGCTTGGTTGGGTGTGTTGATTCAAGATGTGAATTCGGATTTAGCACAATCCTTTGGTTTAAAGCGTCCCCATGGTGCGCTGATCAGTCGTGTTATGCCAAAATCGCCTGCTGCAAAAGCAGGGTTGAAATCGGGCGATATTATTCTTTCTTTTAACGGCAAAAAAATTAATCACTCCAGTGCATTGCCTTACATGGTTGGCGAGTTGAAAGCGGGCGAAAAAGTGTCGATGGATATTTTCCGTGATGGGAAAAATAAAACGATCTCTTTGACGCTTGAGACTCGACCTGCCAGTAAGCACAAAACAGCACAGTCTGTTGCAGAGCAAAATCGTCTTGGCATGGTCGTTGGCAATCTTACTGCGGACTTAGAGAAAAAACTTGATATTAAGCACGGTGTGGTGGTCGAACAAGTGATTGGTGGGGCTGCCTCACGCAATGGCTTAGAGCAAGGTGATGTAATTACTACGTTAGATGGTAAGCAGGTTAAAGATGCTCAAAGCTTCTCTAACATTGTGAAGAATATACCGGATAACCGCCCTGTTCCAATGCGTGTGATTCGCCAAGGTTACCCAATGTTTATTCCATTTAAAATTGGCAAATAAAGGATTGGCTAATCGTTAATTAGTTTGTATTTAAGCGAATGCCTTTCACAGAAAGCCCCTCATATTGAGTCAATATGAGGGGCTTTTTTTAGGCTAAAAAATGGCTTGTTATACAGTGATATGGAGTGTTGAGGTCAACTCCAATATAGAGTATTTGCTCCTTGTAAAAGGGAGGTGATAAAGCGTTTTTACGTTGTTTTGTTTAAAAAATGAACTAAAATAGTGCGTTTTTGTGATTTCAATGTCTATTTAGGTGCAATTTTTCTTGCTACTTGCCTTTCCTATTTGGTTCAATACCGCCCCTTGAACTGGCAATAAACGCCTCGCCAGCAATTTTATCCATTTCTAGGAGTTTTGTTTTGCTTGTACAACTAACTGATTTATTGTGGAGCTATGTTCTGATTGCATTGCTCATTGCAGTTGGCCTTGGTTTCACCTTGTCGTCCCGATTTGTTCAATTCCGCTTTTTTGGGCGCATGTTTTCTGTCTTATTTAGTAAAAAAGAAGCGGCTAAAAATGGTCAACTGACGTCTTTTCAAGCCCTTGTGTTATCTGTTGCTGGGCGAGTGGGCGGCGGTAATATAGCTGGTGTGGCGGTTGCTATTACCGTCGGTGGTCCAGGAGCGATTTTCTGGATGTGGCTGGTGGGTCTAATGGGAATGGCCACCAGTTTTTTTGAATGTACCCTAGCACAAGCGTATAAAACGGCAGAACCTGATGGTTCTTTCCGTGGTGGTCCGGCACAGTATATTTCGCGTGGTATCGGGGCTAACTGGCGTCCATTGTCCATTGTGTACTCTATCTTATTATTGATTACATTTGGTGTGGCCTTTACTGGGGTACAGTCCTATGCGGTTGCCACCTCGTTACAGGATGCCTTTCATATTCCGTTAAAAGTGAGTGGATTGGCTTTAGCTGTTGTGATTGCTTTGATCATCTTCGGCGGTGTGAAGCGCATTGCACGTATTGCTGAAATCCTTGTGCCAGTGATGGCCATTGGTTATCTATTGTTGGCGTTGATTGTTTTGGTGATGAACGTGACGGCTATTCCTCATGCACTAGAACTCATTGTGAAAAGTGCATTTGGTTTAGGCCCCGCTGTGGGGGGAGGTATGGGCGCTGCCATTCTGATGGGAATGAAACGAGGCTTGTTTTCTAATGAAGCCGGTTTAGGCAGTGCGCCAAACGTAGCGGCGACGGCTTTTGTCCCTCATCCTGTTAACCAAGGCATTGTACAGTCCTTTTCTGTTTTTATTGATACCATTTTACTTTGTACCTGTACGGCATTGATTATCTTACTGGGTACCAATTACGACCCATCCAGTACCAATGTTGCGGCTGGTGGGGTGGCCTTAACTCAAGCCTCTTTAGCGACCCATCTTGGCGAGTCTGGACGTATCTTTGTCAGTATCGCACTTTTGCTATTTGGCTTTAGTACGATTTTGTATAACTACTATTTGGGTGAAAACAGCTTAGCTTTCTTATTTCGTAAAGGAAAAGGGACGTTGGCTGTGATGGTCTTTCGTTTAGCGGTTATTTTACTATGTGGTCTTGGTGCGGTTGCCAACTTAAATTCTATCTTTGCTTTTTCTGATTTAACCATGGGGTTGCTTGCGGTTGCCAACTTGACGGCCTTGATTATGTTATTCAAGAAAGGCTTACGTATTCTTAAACACTATGAAGATCAGTTGAAAAAAGGCATAGAGAGCCCTGTTTTTTCTGCGGTCGATCTTCCAGAATTGAATTTGGATGGTAAGGCATGGCCAGCCCAGGCTGTTGAAAAGAAGTAGGCTAGCATTGGGCTGATTTCTGATAAATAGCCCAGCTCTCGAAAACACGCTCTAAAATGAAAAAAGGCGCTCTGATAATGATTCGGAGCGCCTTTTTCTTTTTACTATAAGTGTTTTCCTTAACGAAGCGTTTTAACAAATATTTTTGAGTTTCGTTGGTAGTTGTATAACGCTTGTTTTTTGGCTGGCAGCGTCGTCAGTGATGTCTCGCTAAAGCCTCGCTCGATAAACCAATGGGCGGTTCGTGTCGTTAATAGAAACAAGGTGCTCAAATTTTGCTGCTTTGCCGACAGTTCAATGCCTTTTAGTAGACGGTCACCGCGATTTAAGCCACGGTAATCCGGTGATACTGCTAGGCAGGCCAACTCTCCCGCATTTTCTTGCTCAAATGGGTAGAGGGCTGCGCAAGCCACAATGGCACCATCTCGTTCAATGACGATAAAACGATCCACTTCGTTTTCCAGTAATTCCCGTGAACGACGAACCAACACCCCTTTCTCTTCTAATGGGGCAAGCAGGGCCATCATGCCGCCCACATCATCAATGTGAGCGGGACGAAGTTGCTCGTAACTGTCTTCGTCTATCATGGTGCCTGCGCCTTCACGGGTGAATAGCTCTCTGAGTAAGGCACCATTTTCGTTATAGGAAATCATGTGCGCCCTTGGAACATGTTGGCGAACAGCGGCGACACAGGCTTCTAAGGCCACTTGGGTGAAGTGTGGTAGGCTATTGTTTTGTAAAATGATTTCAGCATCATGGGCGACCAGTTCAGAGTAGAGCTCTCCTTCAAGATCAAAAACCCCTTCTTCTTCGGAGTAGATGATTAGCTTATCCGCTTTTAGCTGTACGGCGGCTTGTATGGCAACGTCTTCAGCTTTTAGATTAAAGACTTCTCCTGTTGGTGAAAAACCAAGATGAGGTAATAACACCATATTATCGTCTTCAAGCAGGCGAAAAATTGCGTCGGAGTCTATGCGACGCACTTCCCCAGAATGACCATGGTCAATGCCATTCACCACGCCTAATGGACGTGCGATGACATAGTTGCCACTGCACACTTTCAAGCGAGCTCCCGCCATGGGCGTATTGGATAAGCCCATGGATAGTTGGGCTTCTAACTGTACTCGAACAGCGGCAGAGGCTTGGATTATGTCTAACAATTGTTCTTGTGGGGTAATCCGGTAGCCGTTTTCGAAAACACTGACAGAATGTTTTTGCGCTAAAGCTCTATCAATTTGGGGACGAGCACCTTGAACCAATACAAGGCGAATGCCTAATGAATCTAACAGGGCTAAGTCATGAATGATGCTGGAAAAATGATCACATTCCTGTGCTTCTCCAGGGATTAAAATAACGAACGTTTTTCCTCTATGAGCATTAATATAGGGAGAGGAATGGCGAAACCAGTCCACGTAATTGAGTTCTTCAGACACGGTCTTCCTCGTCTATGTTGTTAAATGGGTCGATCTTAGTTTGTTCATGATGTTTGTCGATAGATGGACTGTTTGTGTTAGTTCGTGTTTTTTCGACTGTTTGTAGGCAATAGCGATGCACTAAGCCGCGCAGAATATGCTGCATGGGTTTTATCTGGTCTAGCGCCATAAACTCGTTTGGCTGGTGGGCTTGATCAATGGAGCCTGGACCCAAGATTAAGGTTTCGATGCCAAGTTTATTTAAAAAGGGGCCTTCGGTACAAAAAGCGACACTGTCGCCTGTTTGCTGGGTCAGCGCTTCACAGGTTTTTAAAATATCAGAATCCGTGGACGTTAGGAAAGAGGGAATGTCTTCAAACAAGCTGCGCATTTCTATTGTGGTGCCTGTTGTCTCTTCGATTTTGGGTAAAATCGCTTGAATCTCTTCAATCAAGGATTGGTTACTCATTCCTGGTAAAGCACGTAGGTCAAAGTCCAGTTCACACTTTCCACAGATACGGTTTGCGCTGTCGCCGCCGTGTATGCAACCAAAGTTCATGGTTGGGTACTCAATGACAAAATTGGCGTCGCGATATTTTTTCTTCAATTGCTGGCGAAAGGTCATCAGCTCGGACATGACCATATGCATGGCATCCATGGCGTTATTGCCAAGGGAAGGGTTGGATGAATGGCCAGACTGTCCTTTAATTTGAATGCGTTCCATCATAATGCCTTTGTGGGCATAAATCGGTTTCAGCAAAGTGGGTTCGCCGATTACCGCATAACGAGCTTTAATTTTCTGCTGGCTGACTAATGCTCGGGCACCCGACATCGAGGATTCTTCATCCGCAGTAGCGAGGATAATTAATGGCTCTTTTAATTGGCTCAAATCCATATCGCGCAGGGTATCGATGACCACGGCAAAAAAGCCCTTCATATCACAACTGCCTAATCCATACAGTTTGTTGTCCTTTTCTTCTAGGCGAAAAGGATCCGATTGCCAGCGAT
The DNA here is from genome assembly GCF_056173505.1 of Marinomonas sp. 63XJN7_7_ISO-PGPR-S23-202. Classification (NCBI taxonomy): domain Bacteria; kingdom Pseudomonadati; phylum Pseudomonadota; class Gammaproteobacteria; order Oceanospirillales; family Oceanospirillaceae; genus Marinomonas; species Marinomonas sp. 63XJN7_7_ISO-PGPR-S23-202. The sequence goes on from NZ_CM149677.1 coordinate 1,018,323, forward strand.
CTTGGTCATAAGGTACGGTATCCGTATGACCGGATAGGACTAAGCCACCTTCGCCTTGACCGATTGTGGCAATCAAGTTGACATTGTTGGGGCGGTTGGGAATCGCCATGACCTCACAAGAAAAGCCCAAGGAGGAAAGCCAGTTTTCTAACAGTTCAATGACTTTTTTATTTGACTGATCCCAGCTGGCTTGACTAGAACTGATAGAGGGCGATGCAATCAGTTGAGACATCATGGTGATGAGCGGCGGTGGAGTGTTCACAAGCTATCCTCGATCAAAGTGATAACGCTAATATTACTACTGTAGGCTGGGCATCTGATACACTTAAACAAAAATTAAGTAGTCTCTGATGTGATAATGCGTCAGAAGTGAATGAGGTTAAGAAAATATGGCTACCGAGCTAGAACTAAAGCTAATGGTTCAGTCCGAGTATCTCAAGCCTGCAAGTGAGTTTTTAGATGAAATTTGCAAACAAGCTAATGAGACAAGCTCCCGTCAATCTACCCTCTCTTTGATGAATGGTTATTTTGATACCGCCGATGCGACGCTGATGGACGCGGGGGTGGCCCTGCGTATTCGGGCAGTGAATCAGGAATACATTCAGACATTGAAAACCCGAGGCAGTAGCCGAATTGGCATGCACGCCCGTGGTGAATGGGAATGGCGAGTGCCTAATGGACAGTTAGATTTGTCCTTGCTAAACGCCGTACCCTTACCCGAGTCGTTAAGGGATTTATCTTGGGGGAAAGATCTGATCGAAGTGTATCGAACGGACTTTGAGCGCCAGGTCTGGCTGATAGAAGAGCAGGGCACGCAAATGGAAGTGGTGTGTGACCAAGGAGTCGTGACCTCTGCTTATGGTCAAGAGCCCATCTGCGAGTTGGAGATTGAGCTAAAATCGGGTGATGATAATGTCTTATACGAATTCGCTCACAAGTTAGCCCAACAGGTTCCCGTGCAAGTGAGTACGGTGTCAAAAGCACAAAAAGGGGTTCGTCTTAAGCATGGACAGATTCAGTTTCCAGAGAAGCCAGGCAATACGGCGACAGAATTTGACTTCGCAGTATATTGGTACGAATCTTGGTTAGTCTACTGGGAAGCCATGTTTTATATGGAAGATGAGATATTGATTCAACCCATTCGCCATTCGTTGGTTCAATTAGCCTATTATTTGTCGTCGGAACTGAAGCAAGAAGTGCTGCTATTGGAGAAAGCATTATTAGCCGCGTCTTCAGAGTTTGTAGAAGACTTGCTCCCTCACTTTGGAGGTTTGAAGCAAACTGGCATTGTGATGTTAAAAGTAGGTCAATGGCTCAATCAAGCTTCGGCCCGTTAGATTATTGTGCTGTTGATTTCGCTGGGCGTTTGCCTGTCATTAATTTGTTTATCGATAATAAAAAATAGTTACCTTTGCATGATGAGACTTCCGTAGACGTTGTGCAAAGACTTAAACCATAAAGAAGGAATCTCCTTTGACCCCGCTTGTGAAGAACACTGCTTATCCTGTTTATTGTGACCAACATCCTAATCGATCGACGCTTTACGAGGCAATTCAAGAGGCGAGAGAGCGTCGTGGGTTGACTCTTCTCAATCAAGAGCAAATAGATCGTTTAGAGCCGCTATGGTTGTTAAGCGACTATTTGCATCAGCAATGGGTGCGCTTTCCTCATTGGTTAGACGATCTCTTATGCGAGACCATGTACCTACCGCAACCGTCCTATGAAGCGATGATGGCAGGTGAGGCCTACTTTGCCAGTGATGCGGAAGTGGCCAGAGGGGTGTTACAGCAAGATCAAGAGTCAACGGTTCTGGATGAACCTAGTTTGATGAAGCGCTTGCGTCTTTATCGACAGTGGTGGATGACACGTTTGATAGCGTTGGATTTTCAGCAGCAGATTTCTCTAAAAGAGTTAACCACCAAGTTAAGTGCTCTAGCTGATGCCTCGGTTAAGGCCAGTCTGGCATGGAGTGTGCGCCATTACCAGGCGCTTTATGGCCATGCTTTGGATCAGCAAGGCAAGGTGCAATCTATGATTGTGATCGGCATGGGGAAATTAGGAGGCAACGAACTCAATTTATCGTCGGACATAGATTTGATCTTTGCTTTCCGTGAGCATGGTGAGACTCAGGGAGGAAAAAAAAGCCTTTCCCATCAAGAGTATTTCACGAAACTTGGGCAAAAGTTAATCCAACATTTAGATCAAGTGACGGCGGATGGTTTTGTTTTTCGTGTCGATATGCGCTTGAGACCATTTGGTCAGTCGGGGGCGTTGGTGCTCAATATGGACTCCTTGGAGCAATATTATCAAGATCAAGGGCGTGATTGGGAACGCTATGCCATGATCAAAGCGCGAGTCATGGCGGGTGACCAGCAAGACATTGCCGAGTTTGAAGCTTTACGCAAACCGTTCGTGTATCGAAAGTACTTGGATTTTGGAGCGATTGGCGCTTTGCGCGATTTAAAGCAAATGATTGCCAAAGAAGTGCACCGAAAAGGCATTGAGCATAATATTAAGCTTGGGGAAGGTGGTATTCGAGAAGTTGAGTTCATTGCTCAAGCCTTGCAAATTCTTCATGGTGGACGGGATCAAGGCTTGCAAAGGCCAGCCTTACTGTCCGTTCTACCTTATTTGGAAAAACATCGTTATCTTTCCTCAACCGATGTTGCCACACTCACTCAAGCCTATCTTTTATTGCGTCGCACTGAACATGCGCTGCAAGCGTATCGGGACGAACAAACACAGCTTATACCTGAGGATAAGATAGGACGGACTCGCCTAGCCATTATGGTGGGGTTTGATTCTTGGCAAGCATTAAACGACGAACTGTGGCGCTTACGTCATCTCGTTCATGGAATTTTCTCTGAATTGATTGATGATGGTGAAGAAAGCAGTGAAGAGGTGAAACAGCAAGAAAGTTGGCGTTTGTTGCTAAAAAATGCCAAGGATCAAGAAGCCATTGCGGACGCCATTGTCGATATCCAATGGCAGGATAGAGAAGCGGCCGTGAACCGGTTAAGTGTGTTTTTAAGCTCAAAAGGCGTGGTCTTTATGCAGCCCATTGGGCAGGAGCGCTTATCGGTTTTTTTAGCGGCCTTTGTATCGGCATTAGCAGAAGAAAGCGCCCCTGATATTATTTTAGAACGTATTATTCCCATTCTGGATGCGGTATTGCGCCGTACTGCCTATTTGGCCTTGTTGTGTGAAAACCCCACTGCCATTACCCATTTAATGAGGTTATGTCGTGAAAGTGCTTGGTTTAGCGAAGTGATTTCCAGCTCCCCTGCGTTGCTGGATGAACTATTAGACGCAAATACTTTATTCTCCCCCCCTAGCAAAGCCATGTTAAAAGAAGAGTTGCAACAAATTTTGCTGCGCCTGCCAGAAGAGGATGAAGAAGCACAAATGGACGCTTTAAGGCGTTTCAAACGATCCATTACTTTACGGATTGCGGCCTGTGATATCACAGAAATCCTGCCAGTGATGAAAGTGAGTGATCACTTAACTTGGTTAGCAGAAGTCCTGTTGGAGCAAGTCTTACAGCAATCCTGGTGGCATTTGACACACAAACATGGTTTTCCTGTGCAGGATGGGGAGTTGGTCAGTTCACCACAATTGGCGATTATTGGCTATGGCAAGTCTGGTGGTTTGGAGCTAGGTTATGATTCGGATTTAGACTTGGTGTTTGTTCACGATGCCCAAGCCAACGGCTACACCAGTGGCGACAGAAGTGTCGATCATTTAACTTTTTACACACGACTCTGTCAGCGCATCATCCATATGCTGACCAGCTTTACTGCGGCAGGTCGCTTGTATGAGGTGGACATGCGATTACGTCCCTCAGGTAATTCTGGGTTATTAGTCAGTAGCTTGGAAGCTTTTAAAGACTATCAGCAAAAAGAAGCGTGGGTGTGGGAGCATCAAGCATTAACCCGTGCCAGAGCATTAGCGGGGGATGAGGATTTGATGGCAAGATTCGAAGCCTGTCGTAAGCTGATTATTGGTAGTGAACGGGATCGCGTTGAACTCAAGCAAGAAGTCATCAAGATGCGTGAAAAAATGCGTGCCCATCTGGACTCTGGCGGGAAAGAGAAGGGCTTTGATTTGAAACAAGGTGCTGGTGGCATTATTGATATTGAGTTTATGGTGCAATATCTCGTGCTGGCTTGGTCCCATCAATACCCAGAGTTAATGCGTTATTCGGATAATGTACGTCAACTAGAAGCCGCGGCCAGTGTCGGTCTGATAGCCGATGAAACGGCCCAAGAAATGACGCAGACGTATACTTTGTACCGTGCTTTGAACCACCGTTTGAATCTTCAAAAACAAGGTCGGGTTGTACAAAGAGATACGTTGGAGAGCAATCAGGCGTTAGTGAGCCGCCATTGGGATGAATTCGTGAACAAGGCGAGTTTATAGTGTGACTGATTGAAAACTTTCTTTTTATTATCAGTCGAGTAGACAGGCAAACACTTAGTGAAAATAAACTGATCGTAAAATGAACAATTTTCAGCTATAATGGTCACATAGTAAACGGAAAGTGTTTTTAATGACGTTTGGGAGGTTATTATGGATGGTATCAGTGGCGCAAATGCAGCGGCATCGTATGCTAAAGAGGTTTACACCGCGAAGCTGTCTCAGGATGCTCAAGTGCAACAGGGTCAGCGAGCGCTCGACCTATTGGCAAGCACGGACAGCAACCCAAAAGCCAATGCTACGCCAGCTGCTAGCAATGGTAATCATATGACAACGGATAATCTTGGGCAGAATATTAATATTAATGTCTAAATAGAATAATGAGACTCTAGGTTTCAATAACTTCGAAGTCTCAATAGCTTAATACAAAAAGCCAGCTCATCGAGCTGGCTTTTTGTATTGTACCGTCCTGAAATGGCTTTATAGCAATAGAGACACATGGGTAACGATTAAATGATTGGAGTCTTTTCGATAGAGGGCAAAGGCTGATCATCTATGGCTGCCTCAAAGGCTTTTAGACGTTTGTAAATAGAGAGCAATTCGACAATCGTTGTCCAAGAGCCGACTAAGAACTGAAATGAACTTTCTACTTGGTTAAAGGCATTGCTAATACGCTGGAAGATACCGAGAGTAATTGTGCCAGCAATAATGGTAGGACCTAAAGCAATAAGAGGCACTAGGACTCCTGCCTGTAAATAACCATATCGAACGATGTTGAAATACAAATAGTTTGCATAGAGGCGGAAATAGTTTTTTCGCACATTGGCGAAGAGTTCTGTCAAAGTAACAGGCTGAGCTCTTTCTTCATAGTCTTCTCCATATACCAGCTCCTTACGATAAGCCGCCTCCACTCGCTGATTTTTAAACTCAAGGCCAGGTAGACGAATACCTGCGATGGCTAATAAGGCGGTTCCTATGATCGACCATAATATCGCAACAAAGATAAGGGATTGTGGCACAGCGCCAATAAGAGGTAGCTCTTTAACATGGGCAGATAACATCCATAACACGGGTAAGAAGGCTAACAGCGTCATAATAGAATTTAAAAAGCTCACCCCTAGACTCTCCATAATACTGGCAAAACGCATGGTATCTTCTTGAATACGTTGTGATGCCCCTTCTATCTGGCGAACTTGTTGCCACTTAGAGGTGTAGTATTGTGTCATGGCTGTACGCCAACGAAAGACATAGTGACTAACAAAAAAATTATTGAGTACAGCGACAGTAATGCCAACCAAGGCAATGGTAATAAAGGTTGAAAGTTGAGAATAGAACTGCGTTGCAGTGATGTTGTCTGGGGCACTTAAGGCTTTTTGAATCAGATCATAAAAGCTTCCGTACCATTGGTTTATCATCACGCTGATCTGCACTTGGAACCAAGTAATAAAGACAATTAACCCCGAGCCTATCACTGACCATTTAGCCCATTTTTGTCCACCGAACGCCATCCATCCACCAATAAAAATAGCGTAGCAAACGGCCATATATTGGTAGAGCCATACATCGACAGCTGTTTTTTGTTGGCTGACAAAAGCGGCTTGTGCGGCAGCATTCGCTCCTTTGGTTAAGGCATCAGGAAAATGTACGCCAAATAATGAGCCTAAGCTTAATAGGTGACCTAGGTCTTGAATTTTTGCATACCAGCTAATGACACAAACAAGGGCCCATAGGACGAAACTTAGAAAAAATAATTTGGGTTTGGGAAAGAAGGATAAAAACACTATTTGGTTTCTCTATAAAGTTCACTTACAGATAAGTCGTTGATCTACTAAACTAGCCCAACGACGCTTTCTAAGAGAGTAAACTAGTCGCACTGTAAGAACAATCTTCGTCATGAAGAGAGGTTGGAATAAACATGAAAGTCGGTTCAGTAGTGATGGAAAAAGTAGAAGACAGAATGCCTCCTGTCACTGTGTATTTAGTCGAGGCGTTTTCCTACCTTGAAAAGGGTGGAAATACGGCGGGGGTGATGTTGAACGCAGACAATTTGTCTAGAGAGGATCGTCTCAGCATAGCGAAACAAGTTGGCGTCTCGGAAACGGCGTTTGTTTCTCAAAGTGAAAAAGCGGATTTTGCGGTGGCGTTTTTTACGCCAACGGAAGAAGTGGATTTTTGTGGGCACGCTACCGTGGCGACTTTTTGGCTGTTAAAACATCTAGGTATTGTCTCTGAGGGACGTTATATGCAAGAGACAAAGGCGGGTGTGTTAGCGGTTGACGTGGACACTACAGGGTTGGTTACCATGGAGCAGACTCGACCAACTTGGATGAACGTCTATTCTGCTGATGTTATTGCACCGCTATTTGGTTTGTCAGAGAGAGCGCTTTCTAAGCTAGCTTTACCGATCCAAGCATTATCGACTGGATTACCGGACATTATCGTGCCCGTACCGAAAGGTGAATTAGACAAGGTGGTTATGGATGAAAAAGCGGTAGTGGACTTTTCTCGACAGGAGAAAGTGATCGGCTTTCATCTTTTTGAATTAAATCCAGAAGAAGAGGGGATGACGGCTTATTGCCGTAACTTTGCGCCTGCGGTTGGGATAACCGAAGAGTCTGCTACAGGCAGTGCGACGGGGGCGTTAGCCTGCTATTTGTATAAGCAGTTAGGTTGGACACGTATGAGCTTTGAACAAGGACGAGCCATGGGGAAAACGTCGCGCCTCTGGGCTGAATTAAGTCTTAGGGAAGGCGACATCGCGCAAGTACATGTGTCTGGTATGGCTTATCTGAAAGGCGAGTATACCGTCAATATTGGCTAAAGGTTTTTTAAGTAAGAAAATCGAGTCTCAGTCTGAAGCATTCCCACAAATTTAAGCTATTAATGTTGAAGTAAAAGAACCATACGCCCTTAGAAGATTGGCTAGATATGTTTTACCTTCACTAAAATCTGCAATTTCACCCTAGCCCGAAGCCTCGCCGTAAATCGATAAAAATAATGACACGCTGACATTTCCGTTGAGCGGAATAGGGGGATCGGCGGACATTTTATGAAGAATATCTCATGGAAATCAGTATGGGTTCTGAGAAAATCGCCTTTGTAAAAAAAGCTCAAGAGGAAGTGGTTCTTATCTGCGTTGATTTTATCTAATAAATAGAGTCGTGACGATGGTTTGTAACGAAGAGGCTGTATTTTTGGCAGTAGAGTCATCTGAATAATCGGATAGGAGTCTATAAATGGTGCAAACCTCAAATCGTATTATTATGCTAAGGGGCATGAAAGATGCTCTGGTTTTGGGGAACCAAGTATCCCCGCTTATGCTAAAAGGGTTAGTGGTAACCTCTGCATTGATGGGGGCTATTCCGGTAGGGATGGCTTGGACAAGTAAACAGATTATTGACAGTATCACTCACAGCGGGAACAGGTTGATGAATCCAGAGTGGTACCTGCTGGCCGAAGCACTACTAGCGGTTATATTTCTTGGTTCTAACAAGTTTGATGCGATTATCAGTATCGCGCTAAGAGCCAAACTGGGGCACTGTGTACGTGAAAAAATTATTGCCAAAGTACAGGGCTTCTCGCTCAATCAAATGGAAGACCCTTCCATATGTGATCTCATTACTCGAACACGTAAATATAGTGAGACTCGCCCACTTAGTATACTAAAAAAGTCATCTGAAATTGGGCACTACTTAATCGCGACATTCTTTGCCGGAATCATACTTTTTCAATACGCGCCCGTTCTTTTAGTCGCCATATTACTGGCATCAATACCTGTGCTTATCGCCGATATGAAATTTAATGGTGATTTGTTTGACATATTACTCTGGAAGTCTCCAGCCAACCGTATGAAGCTTTATATTGAAAGTATTTTAACTAGCGAGGCCAGCGCTAAAGAAGTAAAGGTGCTTGGTTTTGCTACGCTCTTGATGAATCGATTTCGTACACTTTTTTATGATCAATACCAGCATGAACAAAAGCTGACGCTTAGGCGTTCTATCTGGAATGTTATTCTCTCTTCGATAGGGCAATTGGTTTTGTATTTGGCGTTTGGTTGGAGCATATATCGGGCCATTCATGGTGAAATTACCATAGGAGAAATGACCATGTTGATGTTGTTGCTACGTCAGTCTCAGACGTCCATTGTTTCACTGATGAGTGCTGTTGCCTCTCTCTATGATGATTGTCTATATATGTGTGATTTTGCGGAGTTGATGCATATGAAAGAGGAGATGCCCAAATCCGGGGTTCAACAGGGGCGTTTACCTGGCGATGGTATCCGGCTTGAAAATGTTAGCTATAGGTATCCTAAAGAGACACGTTTTGCCTTAAGTGGAATCAATTTGCACATTAAGCCTGGTGCGAGTGTGGCAATACTTGGGGCGAATGGCTCAGGAAAAAGCACCCTAGTTAAGCTTATAATCGGGCTTTATACGCCTTCTTATGGGCGTATAACCCTTGATGGAACGTCACTTGAAGACTGGGATAGGTCGGCATTGAACCGGAGACTTTCAGCCATCTTTCAAGATTATCAAAGCTATCAAATGACGGTTTACGATAATGTAGCCTTTGGTGATGTTACTCGTATGCATGAAAAGGAGACTGTATCCGATTGTATTGATCGTGCTCATGCCTCTGATATTGTTAGCAGGCTAAGGTTTCAGGAAAATACTCAACTTGGTTACTGGTTTGATGATGGGGTATCGCTTTCTGGAGGACAGTGGCAAAGACTTGCTTTGGCAAGGGCCTACATGAAAGTCGATGCTGATATTTTTATTTTTGATGAGCCGACTTCTGCCATTGATCCGGTTGCAGAAGCTGAGGTTTACAACAGCCTGATTTGTTATACTCATAACAAATCGGTTGTTTTTATTACTCACCGTTATGCGCTAGCTCGGACGGCAGAAACTATTATCTTGCTTGATGAGGGAAAAATAGCAGAACAAGGCAGCCATGATGCTCTGATGTCTGAACAGGGACGATATTACAATGCCTTTAAACAGCAAGCGAAAAACTTTGCTGAAACCTTGCCGGCTACTGTAACGACATGATATTTATAACATTTGTATATGCTAGCAATGCCTGTTAAAGACATTGCTAGCTTTTGTAAAAACTATAAGAGCAAGCTGCTTACTTATTGGCTTCGAGTACTTTCGCCACTGCTCGTTCAAGACGTGCCAGACCTTCTTTGATGTCTTCTTCGGGAATAATCAAAGAAGGGGCAAAACGGATCACGTTAGGGCCAGCTACCAGTACAAATAAACCTTCTTCTGCTGCAGCGGTTAAAAAGGCTTTGGCGTTCCCCGCAAATTGCTCGACAACTTCCGCGCCCATTAACAAGCCCATACCACGAATGTCTTTAAAGACATGGTACTTTTCATTGATGGCGTTAAGTCCTTCAACAAATAAGTCGTGGCGCTTGTTAACACCATCAAGCACTTCTGGTGTGGTGATAATATCAATGACCGCTTCGGCAATGGCGCAGGCCATTGGGTTACCGCCATAGGTACTACCGTGGGTGCCAAAGGAAAAGCTTTGTGCAACATGGTCTTTTGCAATCACGGCCGCAACAGGGAAACCGTTACCCAACGCTTTTGCAGAGGTTAGGATATCTGGTGTGACACCCAGTTGCTCGTAAGCGAAGAAAGTGCCTGAACGACCCACACCAGATTGTACTTCATCGTATACCAGTAAGGCGTTGTGTTGATCACATAACTCGCGTACTTGTTTGGCAAAGGTTTTGTCGGCAGGAATAATCCCACCTTCCCCTTGAATAGGCTCCATAACAACGGCACAGGTCTTGTCGGAAATCAACGATTTGAGTTCTTCAATATCGTTGAAATGACTATGAGTGATGCCTTTTGGTGTTGGCTCAAAGCCTTCCTTGTACTTAGGTTGACCGCCCACAGAGACGGTAAACAAGGTACGTCCATGGAAGGATTGATAGAAAGAGATAATTTCGTTTTTTTCTGGACCAAAATGATCAAACGCGTAACGACGAGCCAATTTAAACGCGGCTTCGTTGGCTTCTCCTCCTGAGTTGCAGAAGAAGACTCGATCAGCAAAGGTTTTTTCGGTTAGCTTTTTCGCTAATCGCAATGCTGGCTCATTGGTCATTACGTTGGCTAAATGCCACAGTTTCCCTGCCTGTTCGCGCATGACGTTGACCAATGTTGGGTGAGAATGACCCAATGCAGTAACAGCAATGCCGCCTGCAAAATCGATATATTCTTTGCCTTCTTGATCCCATACGCGAGAGCCTTCGCCACGCACTGGAATAATCGCAGAGGGGGCGTAGTTAGGAAACATTACTTCGTCAAATGTTGCTCTCGTTACTTGTTCTGTCACTTTTATATACCTCGTTAAAATGGGCGACTGTGAGACCAGTCGCCCTTTGGTTTATATCAGATTTCTCAGCTCACGAATAGCAACAGTGATCATTGCAAGCGTTAAATCCGACTCGGATTTGATTTCTCCGAAGGTCGTTCTGTAATGCTGAATGTTGTCGCTGTTCTGTTCGCGCCAATGGGCCAACCTTTCCTCCTGTTCCTTGATATCAGGGCTGGATTGAATGACTTCTTGAGTGAGGGTTCTTAAGCTGTTATCAACTTCATCTCCCAAGCCTGCTTTTGCACGGCGTTGCCACATGTCGCTAGCAACCAATTCACTAACACTATGACGTAACCAATGTAGCTCAAGATCCATTTCTAGAGCGAAGTAGGTTTGTGCCACATCCAATACTTCTTTGTCTGTGTTGGCGGCAACCCGAATAATGTCTAATCCATAGAACAGGTAGTGCAACGAAGAGATTTGATGGGCAATGTCCTCAGGGATACCTTGCTCAATCAGTTCCATCGTGATGTCTGCTAGGTGTTGTTGGCTGGGCTCGGTCAAAATGGCTTGCATATTGGCACGAATGATTTCCACACCCGGCTTATACGTGTCTTTCAGTTTTTGAATAGACAAGCTTTCTCGAGTATTGCGCAGTAACCATAGCGTTGCGTGTTCAAGGAGGTTTTGAATGCGAATCAGGAGTCTATTTAAGAGACCATTATCGACTTTGAAATCCAGGTCATTGATTGCATCCCAAAGTCCAGGGATACCAAAGATGTCTTCTGCTGCCATGTAGGCACGTACTAGGTTTAAGGCCGATGCACTGGTTTCTTCTTGTACGTAAGTACTGAAAGTGGGGCCCATGCGATTGCCAATATTATTAGTAACGTGGCCGGCAATGATCTCTTGCAACAAGGGGTGAGACGCCATTTGATTGTCAAAGCGCTTGCCCAATTGAGGAGGGAAGTATTGGTGTATTTGTGTCAGCAAGTCTGGGTCTTCACCAATACCGTCTTCAACTAATTGCTCAGACAGCTTGATCTTAGAGTAGGCCAGCAACACAGAAATTTCAGGACGCGTTAAGCCTTGTCCTTTGTTCATACGTTTCTTGATTTGTCCATCGCTTGGTAGAAATTCGATTTCACGATTTAGGCGACCTTCGCGAACCAAGGATTGAATCAAACGCCAATGGTCAGCTAAACGTTCCGTTGCTTGGGAGTTCGCAAGCGATAAAACGTGGCTTTGTCCCAAGTTATGACGCAATACCAAGCTGCCTACTTCGTCGGTCATTTCAGCCAATAAAGCATTGCGTTGTTTCTCTGTCATGTCGCCGTTTTCAACCACACGGTTTAGCAGAATCTTAATGTTCACTTCATGGTCAGAGCTATCCACGCCCGCCGAGTTGTCAATGGCGTCTGTGCTGATTAAGCCACCATTTTGAGCAAACTCAATACGACCACGCTGTGTGAGTCCTAAGTTACCGCCTTCGCCAACAATCTTACAGCGAAGCTCTTTACCATCAACACGTAACGAGTTATTACCGCTATCGCCTACATCGGCGTGCGTTTCGCTCTCAGCTTTAACATAAGTCCCGATACCGCCGTTCCACAACAAGTCGACAGGGGCTTTGAGAATGGCGTTGATCAGATCCGTAGGGGCCATGGATTTCATGTTGCCTTCAATACCTAAGGCTTTACGAATGTCTGCATTGATCGGAATGGATTTTGCCGAACGGTTGAAAATACCACCGCCTTTAGAAATCAACTCTTTATTGTAATCTTCCCAAGAGGACCGTGGCAGTTTGAACATGCGCTCACGCTCAGCGAATGAGGTTTCTGGGTCTGGCGTTGGGTCAATGAAAATATGCATGTGGTTGAAGGCAGCAATTAACTTGGTGTGTTTGGACAGCAGCATACCGTTACCAAATACATCCCCTGCCATATCGCCAATGCCGACAGCTGTAAAGTCGGTGGTCTGACAATCGATGCCGATTTCTTTAAATTGACGTTTGACGGATTCCCATGCACCACGAGCGGTAATCCCCATTTTCTTATGGTCGTATCCGTTAGAACCACCGGAAGCAAAAGCATCCCCTAGCCAGAAGCCGTATTTTGCTGAAATGCTGTTCGCCAAATCAGAGAAGGTTGCGGTGCCTTTATCGGCAGCAACAACCAAGTAGGGATCGTCTTCGTCATACCGTTCAACGCAGACGGGTGGGACCAATTCGTTTTGAACCAGATTGTCGGTGATATCGAGTAAACCACTGATAAAGGTGGTGTAACAGTGCACAACTTCGGCCTGAATGTCTTCACGAGAGGCATTCTTCTTCAATCTTTTAGCAACGAAGCCGCCTTTTGCACCGCTGGGCACGATCACGGCGTTTTTCACCATCTGTGCTTTGACCAAGCCAAGCACTTCGGTGCGGAAGTCTTCCATACGGTCAGACCAGCGTAAACCACCACGAGCAACTTTGCCGCCGCGCATATGAACCCCTTCGACCCATGGCGCATACACGAAAATTTCGAATTTCGGGCGCGGTAGTGGCACGGCGGGAATCATGGATGGATCTAGCTTGAATGACACGTAGTCTTTAATGTTGCCATTTTCATCGGGTTGGTAGAAGTTAGTACGAATCATTGCCTGCACAACGGACAGGTAATGCTTCAAAATACGGTCTTCATCAAGGTTGGCGACTTGGTCTAAGGCCGCTTCGATTTTCTCAAGCAGTTTTTGAACTTTTTCTTCGCGCTTAGCGGTTTGGCTAGGGTCAAAACGTTGCTCGAATAATTGCACAAGTAAGCGGGCTATGTTGGCATTCTTCTCTAATGTTTGCTGCATGTACTGCACAGAGAAGGGGACTTGTAACTGCATCAAATACTTAGTTAAGGCTCGCAACATGGTGACTTGACGCCATGTGAGGGAAGCGTCCAACACTAAGGCATTGAAGCGATCGTTTTCAACTCGGCGACTGAAGACTTGACTAAAGGCTTCTTGGAAAGATTCGCGTTGCGTTTTTTTCTCAAGATTAACATCCGCATCAACGCTGATGGCGAATTCGACGATCCATGTGTTTTTGATGTTTTCTTCATGATTGTCTAGCTCATAAGGGCGTGCTTCTAAAACGCGTAGTCCCATGCATTCTAAAATAGGGAGAACGTCTGATAATACTAGCGTGGTGCCAGAGCCATAGACTTTAAAGAAATAGTGGTTTTTGCTTTGCCCTACTTGGCGGTACAGATGAGTGCTGATATCGCCTTCGCCAGCTAACGAATTTAAGCGTTCAATGTCTAATATAGCGGCATTGGGGGAGAAATCTTCGCGGTAAGCGGCGGGTAAGTAAGGTGTGTATTGTGCGTACAGTTTATTACCGCCTTCTTCTCCATTGCTGGTTTGTAGTGCGGTGAGTAACTTATCATCCCAGGAACTCATTGCTTCTTGCATTTTGCGTTGAATGTCGTCTACATCGACATCTGGGCTGTTTTTTGGGTCGGCAATTTGGATGGTGAAGTTAACGCGGGCCAACACCATTTGCGAGAATTGGACATTGAACTCAGCACTGGTGCCGTTGCAAGCGTTCATCAAGATGTCTTGCATTTTGATGCGGATTTCAGTGTTGTAACGATCACGCGGTACGTATACCAAAGCGTTTAAGAAACGACCATAAATGTCTTTACGGATAAACACTCGTAGTTGACGACGCTCTTGGATCGTAAGGATTCTTTCAATGGTACCGTAAAGCTCTTCCACGGGAGCGTGTAGCATTTCGTCACGTGGGTAGCTGTTTAGAATGTGTTTTAAATTTTTGCCTTTGTGGCTGTTTGGATCCACATTGGCTTTTTCAATAATATGCGCCAACTTTTTACGAAGCAGCGGAACGTCTTGCATGCGCGCGATATAAGCAGCGGAGGAGTACAGACCAAAGAAACGCCACTCGCCAATGACTTCCCCTTTTTTATCAAAACGTTTGATACCAAGGTAGTCAAGGTGAACAGGTCGGTGAACGGTGGAGATGGCGGTCGATTTGGTTAAGATCAGAATATTATCCGGATCTACCGCTAGAGCGGCGAGATCATCATTTAAGACAATGTCACGTTTCACTTTCTTATCATTGGTATCACGGAAAGTACCAAGACCAGAACCATCGACTAATTTAAGGTGTGTTTCCTCTTTTTCTTTAACGAGGTCGTAAGCTCGGAAGCCGATAAAAGTGAAGTGGTTGTTGCCAACCCAACGTAGAAAATCTAAGTTTTCTTGATGGCTATCTTTATCTTTTAAATGTGAGATTTTTTCTGACTCAGCGATGGCTTCGTTGAGTTTCTTTTGCATGAGTGACCAATCTGCGACGGTTTTTTTTACGTCGGCTAAACTGTTAAGCAGCTCTTCTTTAATGTCATCAAGTAAGTTTGTATCGGATAGACGATCAATTTCAAAGCGCATCATGGCTTCTGTGGTGAAGCCTCGGGTGTTTTCGGCTACGGCTTCCAATTCCCCTTTTTTATTGCGCTTAACTTGGATGACAGGGTGTGCCGTTAAATGGATGGTGTGTCCAAGGCGAACTAACGCCATGTTAAAGGAAGACACTAAGAAAGGCATATCATCGGTTAGGATCTCGATGACAGTATGAGTGGATTGCCAGCTGTGCTCTTCAAAGTTAGGGTTGTATACTCGAACTTTAGGTTGATTGCCCGTTCGCAGTTGTAAAAAGTCCCATAGGCAAATGATGGTGCCGTATAAATTCTCTATGGGCTCATTGATCATGTCTTCTTCTAAAGCATCCCGAAAGTAAAGGCGCGTTAGATTGCTGATGTATTGGGCTTCACTCGCACTAAAGTTGTCTCTGATTTCAGCTTCAATGCGATCTATTATTTCGCTTTTTTTGTTGTCGATCATTAGAACTTTTCCTCATTTGGCGTTCTGATTCTGATAAAGCTAGCTGTAGTTAGCGAATAACGAAACTTTTAGTTTTTAATGCGAGTGTCTATTAATAAAAGTATACTCTACTAAAACTATATTAATTTCGTGATTGCGACATTTGTTTGCTGTGTCTGGTATCATTCACTAGAAAATGTGTGTTTTTAGCAAATCATCATGTCGACATCCATTTTAAACGAAATAATGCTCTAATTTATCTACTTATCGCAGGATAATAAATTGTACAAGAACGAATTCGCATCACGAGAAATCATGCAGGCGAGCAAAAAACCACAAAAGTACGGTTTTTTGCTGTTGCCGAACTATTCTATGTTGGGATTTTCTTCTGCCATTGAAACCTTACATATGGCGAACTGGGTGACAGGAAAAGAGCTTTATGGCTTTTGTACGATTGGTCATGAGAAACAGTCAATTCCTTCTAACACGGGTATTAGCACGCTTACCGACTACTTAACTAATGACGCACCAAAGGATCTAGATGCCATTTTTGTGTGTGGAGCCTCCCCTGTGACACAAAACGAAAGTAAAAGTTTAGAAATTTGGCTGAAGAAACAAGCGAAGCAAGGTGTTAGTCTTGGTGGGATTTGTACGGGAAGTTACTTATTAGCCAAATCCGGGCTGTTAAGTGATTATCGTGCGACCATTCATTGGTGGGATATGGCGAATTTGCGTGATGAGTTTCCTAACATCATTGTGTCGAATCACCTGTTTGAGGTTGATCGAGATCGCTTTACCTGTAGTGGGGGATCTGCTGCCATGGATATGATGTTGTTTTTGATTGGTAAGCAACATGGGATGACATTGGCCAGTAGTATTTCAGAGCAGTTTGTTTGTGAGCGCATTCGTATGCATGACGACCCACAGAGAATCCCATTGCAAGCGAGAATTGGAACCGGACAACCTAAGTTGGTGGAAGCGGTGCAGTTGATGGAAGCGAATATTCGTGAGCCTCTTTCTTCGGATGACATTGCTTACCATGTTGGTGTATCGCGACGTCATTTAGAACGGCTTTTTAAACAAAACCTGGACGTTGTGCCATCCCGTTACTATCTCGAGTTACGCCTTAAGCACGCTAAGCAGCTTTTAATGAAAACAGACAAGTCGATTATGGAGGTGGGGTTCGAATGTGGTTTTACTACGGCACCCCATTTTAGTACCACTTATAAGGGCTTTTTTGGACTCACTCCAAGAGATGAGCGTAAAAACTTGCAGATTCAGGCTTATCCACCTGTTCAATCGGACAGGAATAAAAGACAACTGTGGCGAAAATAATTGAGAATACGCCCCCTTTGCATCATGGTGTTATGTTGGAGATCTTCGATCTTGTCTATATGGCTCTTCTATGGCGTAAAGCGTAAAAATTGGATGTTGACGCTGTGTGTGTTTTAACACCCAAAATAAAAGTTAAGCGGAAATTTAAAAAGGTAATAAACAATGTTGAAAGCCCCTGCGCTAGACTTATTGATACACATGAGACATTTACAGATGTAGTAGAGGTGCTAAAGGGCCTTGCTGTAGCGTGTACCATTACAATACTGGATTTGACGAGGATGGCACGAACTACTATTGCTCGTACCTAATTGCGCCAATGGAAATATTCCTTGCAGCAGGGATGATTTATTTGGTTATCGGTATGGTGATTATTGCCATATTCCGTCAGGTAGAAACATGTCAAATCCGTTACCTTGGAACAGCGTCAATTAATGTGCCAGATATAGGGTAATGATTAAGTTGTAGTGAATAAATAAGAGGCTCGGCTTAATGCTAGCTAGGATAACTAGCTAGCATTAAAGTTGTATTTTCATGCAATGTAACTGCTTGATTGGCTTCTTTTTCTCCTCGTGTAATGAAATAAATACCTACGTGATTTTTTGGTCAAGGATTGGAGGCTCTTTTGCATCGGTTGTTTATGTCCAAATTAATTGAGTCAAAAATTGTAATACTCATTTGACTAAGTCTGAAATTTTGCTCCTGTAAAAATCGCTACCTTGAGCAATACGATCTAAAATGGGGGAAGCTCCCCAAAAGCGCTCAAAAATATCGTAATCTTGGACTCGGCTTACAGCTTCAGAAAAAGTCCCAAGTCTTTGATGATAATGCTTAGCCAGTTTAGGGTATCCCATCATTTCAGCTTGTGCAGCGAGAACTAAAAAAGTTGCTAGCTCTTCAGCCAATTCAGGGGAAGTGGAACCTTGATGGTATAACCATGCATAAAGGTCTGGGTGAATATTATTAAATACACCACAAAAACCTGTTGATCCGGCTTGCATTGCTGGCCACGCAATCGCAGCATTGGCATTCACTATGCCTAAAGGTGTATCTTTCACTAAGGCAATGCGACGTTTCACAATATCTAAATCGCAAGACACGTCTTTTAATAATGAGAAACGACCAGTTTGAGCACAATGTAGTAATTCATCATCACTGAGTAAACGGCGATAAGGGGCGGGGCATTCGTATAAACCAAGAGTGATATCTTCAGGAAGGGCGTTAATTAAGGTGTCAACATTGCGACGAAGTGTATCTGATGTATCGTTTTCTGCTGCTAAACGATTCGTGACCAAAACCACGCCATCAGCACCAGTTTCTACCATTGCATTAAGCTCATGGACCTGGTCAGAAAATTGATCTGATACATGACCAGATACCACGACAGGCACTTTTCCAGACACTTGTTTTACGGTAAATTTTGCTAATTCTATACGTTCTTCAAGGCTAAGAAATTGCATTTCGGAAGATTGGCAGACAGCGAATAGGGCTGTTGCCCCATTTTCAAGATACCAATCAATCAGGCGAGAATAGCCATTCCAATCGACTTTATTATTTTGTGTAAATGGGGTCAGCATAACCGGAATAATTCCGTCTACAGTAATAGTCACTTGGTGTTTTCCTTCAAAGATAATGTTTCTGGGTTTATTACATAAGGAACTAAATCGGATGGAGTACCATGTAACCATGTCAAAATATTATTGACACAACGTTTAGTCACTCGCTCTTCAGCCATTTGATCCATACCTGATACGTGTGGACTTAGAATCACATTGCTCTGTTTACGTAACTGATCATTTTCAGGGAGTGGCTCTATTTCAAATACATCAAGCCCAGCTCCTCCTATGTGACCACTTTTTAACGCACGTAAAAGTGCGGCTTGATCTATTAGTGGTCCGCGAGAGGTATTAACAATAATTGCCCCCCTCTTCATTTTTGCAAAGGTTTTATCATTCATCATATGGCGTGTGCTTGGTATGGAAGGGGCATGAATAGACACTAAATCAGATTGTGCTAATAGTGTGTCTAAATCTACAATTTTAACCCCAGCTGCTGTGGCTGCATCTTGACTCAGTTGTGGATCCGCAACCAGCACAGTCATCCCCTGACCTATTAAGCGCCGGGCCATAGCCCTACCAATACGACCCAGACCGATCAAGCCGGCCGTTCGTCCCCAAAGTCCGGGGTGAAATCCATCAAAACCCCATTCGCCATTTTTGACCATGGCATCACGACGACCAATGCCACATGCCAATGCCAATGCCATGGCATGTGCATATTCAGCGACGCTCTCATGGTTTTCACCAAATGCCATGGCAACAGGAATTCCTGCTGATGTCGCTGCAGATACATTAACTTGATCATAACCAACGCCCCATCGAGCGATAATTTTCAAAGATGATGCCGATGCAATAACTTCAGATGAATAAGGTTCACCTCCCGCTATGGTTGCTACTACATTGTCAGCCAACATCCCTTTGAGTTGCTCAGCAGAAGGTAGCCGACCTGTTTCATTTATAACGACGTCATAACCCGCGTCTCGTAAAGGGTCAAACAAGGGGCATTGGTTGGTAAATTGTTCCGTTAAAACGAGTATTTTTTTATTTGTCATTGTTTACTCCACTAAATTTGGTAGGAAAGTTGATAGACTTGGATAAAAGATTAATAGAGCTATTGCTATGACCTGAGCGACAAGAAAAGGTAAGACGGCAATAAACATTCGGCCTATTGGAATTTCGCCTATTTGTGCAGCTACGAACAAACAAATTCCGACGGGTGGTGTTATTAAACTGATGGTTCCAGATAAAAGAAAGACCATTGCGAATTGCATTTCATCTATTCCTAATGCCCTAGAAATTGGCAAAAATATGGGGGCAAGCAATAGAACTTGAACACCGGGTTCAAGAAAAAAACCTGCAATCAAGAGCACGACGAGAATAAACAGCAAAAAAATAGTCGGATCGTTAGAAAAAAATGATGTTAGCCCACGTATTTCCCCAATAGCCCCTGTAATTGTGAGTATATAAGATAGAACTGAAGCGCCTGCTATCACCAAATAGAGTATCGATGTTGTGCGCATTGAATGCTTAAGTGATTCAAAAATCGATTTACTATTAAGCGTTTTTAAAAGAAAGATACCAAGTAACATTGCGTATACACAGGCGACACCTCCTGCCTCAGTTGCAGTGAAGGCTCCAGAAAGTGTGCCAAAAACGATGAATAATGGGATAGAAAAAACAAGTGAGCTTTCAAATGCCAATTTACTGCCAGTCTTTTCGACAGCTTTAATCTCACCCTTTGGCAGACCTTTTGTAATACCCGTTATAAAGACCACTACAGCACAAGCAAGACCAAGCAAAAGTCCGGGTACAATACCTGCAATAAATAATTTGATTATTGAAACTTGAGCAACTGAAGCGTATACGATCATGATCACTGAAGGAGGGATGATAGGCCCAATCATTGAACTTGCTACAGTAACTGCTGCTGAAAACTCACGGCTGTAGCCTTGTTTCGGCATTCCGTTAATGAATATTTTCCCCAAAGCGGCTGTATCGGCAATCGCTGTCCCTGATATACCTGCAAAAAAGACTGAAGCAAGTATGTTGGCATAAGCTGCTCCACCTCGAATAGTACGAGTAACTTTTGCTGCCGCAGTAATCAACGTTTCTGTTATTCCTCCTCTGTTCATCAACTCACCCGCAAAAATATAAAATGGTGCGGCTAGTAATGAAAAATTATCAAGCGAACTAAAGAAGCGAGTTGGAATAAGCACCATTGGAATACCGGAAAACCAAGTAGACAATGCACCAGTCAATCCCAAAGCAATGGCAATAGGGGCCCCGATCAGAACTAGAAAGAAAAAACTGATGAAAACAAGCATAGGGCTCATAATGACTCTCTTATTTGATTAGAAGGTTTAATAATCGATTCCACAAAAGCCGCTACGGCTTGTAGAGCAATTAACAAATAACCTATAACCACTGCGCTATATGGAATCCACATGGGAATACGCATTGAAGGTGATACTTGTCCCGTATTCAAAATAAATACAAAACCAACTGATACGATAACGGCTGAAAGAGCTAGTGTTGCGATTAAAGAGCATGTAGCAGCGAGCCTGCGGATAGTAATATTAGGGACCAAGTCAATAAGATCAATTGCCATTTGTTCGCTATAACGAAATGTAGTTCCAGCTGCGATATAGACACCCCATATTATTCCATACCGCATAAATTCTTCGCTCCAGCCAATAGGCGAGTTAAATGCATAACGGGCAATAATGGATAAAAAATTAATGATAATAATCATCGCTAAAATACTAGCAGATATCACATCACTAACACGTGCTAGTAAGGTGCTAAAATGCAAGAAATTAGTCACTGTATTAGACTGTTTTTTTTTCGTCATCATGGTAAATTCCTATTAAATAATTCTGCCCTAGTCAATGTCTTTTGGCTGGGGCATTTATTGAATCAAATAATTAGTTAGTCTTATAAAGTGTGCTTTCAGTTTTTTGCACTGCTTTAACGAAATTATCTACATATTTAGCACCTAGTTGTTTAGACAAAAATTCTAAAACAGGCTTTTGTGTTTGTTGGCGAAACTCTGCTTTTTCAGCAGCTGTATTGATGTAAACTTTAACGCCCTTATCGCGAATACGCTGGGTATCGTTTAGATAGCCTTCACCTTTACCCGCTAACATGATCGAAGTATAAAGTTGTACTCCATCGAGAATTGCGCGCCGGTCTTGATCACTTAGCCCGTTTAGAAAGCTTTCATTTGCATAAACAAACACGGCAGAGAAAGTATGCTCATCAAGAGACATATATTTAATAACATCAGCCCATCCACCATTGATAATAGTTGAGGGTGGGTTTTCTCCCCCATCAACTACGCCTTGGCGAATTGCCATAGCGCTTTCAGGAAAAGGAATCGGTGTTGGCGCTGCGCCCAGACTTTTCATAAGAGAAATCATTACAGGGCTTTCCATTGATCGTAATTTCAGGCCTTTAACATCTGCTGGTGTACGAATCGGATGTTTGTTATTAACAAAATTTCGAAAACCATCTGCAGCAAATCCCACGATCTGTAAGCCTGTGGTTTTTGCAACATCAGAAACAAAGCTCTTCATTACTTTAGATTGATTCATGAACGTCATTGCTGAACGTACAGAACTGAAAAGGTAGGGTATAGAGAACACCTGAACCTTTGGATAAAAAGAGGCTAATGCTCCATCCGTAGTTGCTGTCATTTGAAAAATATTATTCTTAACATTTTCCAGTAATTCCCGGTCCCCGCCGACACCACCGTGCAGCAGTTGCACGTCAATATCTCCATTTGAGTGGAATTCTACATATTTTTTGAAGGCATTCATGGCGTGTGTTTCAGGATTATCAGCCTCTGGTAGAGTTGTAGCGAATCGCAGCGTAATAGCCTGAGCACTTCCTATCACAGCTGTCATCATAGCCAAGGTAATAAGAGCCTTTCTGCAAGATATATTTAAAAACATGTCTCATCCTCTTAGTTTATTATTTTTGAGTAGTAAACGTACTAACATATATCTAACATGTCAATTTAATGTTTGCTACTTTCCTATCTTTGAGGAATACTATGCTTATGAAAAGTGATACCAATGACAAACATACGACAGGCTTTAAAACGTTAGATAGCCCGCTTTTACGAAGAACGGCTTACGAACGTATTGAGGCACTTTTTAATACTGGCGCATTGACTCCTGGACAGGTTGTATCTCAACGAGAACTCGTTGAGTTGACCGACTCGACATTAGGTTCCGTCCGAGAAGCGGTCTCTCGATTAGAAGCAGAAGGTCTACTTCAAACTTTGCCTAAACGTGGACTAATGGTTCCGAGTTTAGACATAACTTTTGTTCGTAATGCCTATGAATTACGCAGGTTAATTGAGGTTGGAACTCTGGAAAGGTTCGCAGCAGCAATACAGAAATCAAAGGTGGAAGGTTGGATACGAAAACACGAAGAGCTTCTTGAGCGCATTAGTGATATGCCGGATGATGAGACCACCTTTAAAGTTATACAAGAACTTGACTGGGATATGCATTCACAAATAGTAGGGGCAGGAATGAATGCGCTTGTTGATAACGTTTACCGTATTACCGCAATTAAAATACGTATGGCTGTACAGTCCCGAATTCAAGTCACGCCATTCAATGGTCATCGAGTGATAAATGAGCACTTATCTTTTCTTCGTCCCCTCGCAGCTGGAGACTTAGATCTATGTCGCACGAAACTTGAGCAACATATTAATAACTCTTTGACGTTAGCTCTTGGTGGAAGAATTTAATCAGTACCTAGACTTCTGTAGTTTTAACGTTAATCTCAAAACCATGAAGAAATTTACCTAGTTTTAAAGTGTAACGCTGCTAGAGGACTTGCTACCACTGAGCTTTGGGGGTATTAAGTAGATCTAGTATATTCTATAACGGATTGCCTTAATGCACGCCAACTCTTAATCGCCGTACATTAAGGAATAATGCATTACTTAACATTGGTTACTCTTAAATCGCATCTGCACCCGTTTCACCCGTGCGAATCCGAATGACTTGTTCAAGCTCAGACACAAATATTTTACCATCCCCAATTTTACCGGAGTTGGCGCTGTTTTTAATGGCTTCAATGGCTTTGTCTAACTCACCATCATCAACGGCTAATTCCAGTTTTACCTTTGGTAGAAAGTCGACGACGTATTCTGCGCCACGGTATAGTTCTGTATGACCTCTTTGGCGGCCAAACCCTTTTACTTCTGTTACCGTTATGCCGCTAATACCTATTTCAGACAGGGCTTCACGGACTTCATCTAGCTTGAAGGGTTTAATAATCGCTGTAATTAACTTCATCTTTCTCTCCATACAAAACAGGTTCTATAGGCTAAAAGTAACACTCTCTTGTAAAAGTCGCCACTTGATCGTGAATTATGCGCTATATTAATTCTGCTGAATGGGAATCAGAGGGGAGGAGGTATGAGTGAATTAGAGGGAATTATGGCGTTTGAACGGGGGATAGATGGCTTTATCAAGCATATTCGCTCCGTTCTTTTTGAGCGGGCGAATGTTCGATTGTCTCAGCATGTGACACCGCAAAGTCTCGTCACGCTTTTTTTGCAACAAGAAAAGTGTCCATTACAGCTGCGTTTTGTTGTTTTAGCGGTAGATCATGATCAATCTCTAGGGCGTTTATCTTGGTTGGACCAATATGGTTATGACCATGTCTGTTGCTATGTGAATGAATCGTTTCATTGTGTTGTGCGTAAACGTAACGGTAAATGGAGTGAGCAAAAGCGTAAGGTAGATGAATTGTGCGCGCGTCGCTTACTGGATCTGCTTGCTGCCTGATTACTCAACGGACATTTGCTGAATCGAGGAGAAGTTGAGTGAAATTCGATAGGATAAAATAGCCATTGTGTTGCTCACTACGATGGCTATTTTTTTATAGGTGGCGTTTACTTGTTAAAACGCCTAAGTTAGTCCAAATTATTCAGAGCGTCCAAGTCTTCAGACAGTGGCTCGTGATATTTTCTGCCTAATTCATGGACCGCATCAATCAGATACTTAGGGTGATCAGGGTTAACAAACTGATGAATACCATGGCCGAGGTTAAATACATGACCTGTGCCGTGACCGTAGCCGGACAGTACTAATTCCACCTCCCGTTCGATGACGTCCTTATCAGCGTATAAAACACAAGGGTCAATATTGCCTTGTAGTGCTACTTTATCGCCTACTCGTGCGCGGGCTTCGGCAATGTCGGTTGTCCAGTCCAAACCCAGCGCATCGGGTCCAGTTGCTGCCATGTTTTCTAACCATTGTCCGCCATTTTTAGTGAACATGATGACAGGAATGCGTCTACCTTCGTGCTCACGAATTAGCCCGTCTAGAATTTGTTTCATGTAAAGCAAAGAGAACTGTTGATACATTGGACCACTTAGAGCGCCCCCCCAGGTATCAAAAATTTGTACCGCTTGGGCACCCGCTTTGATCTGTCCATTCAAATAAGCGGTAACGGATTGTGCGAGTTTGTCTAGCAAGCCATGTAACACCTCAGGGTTTTGGTACATCATGCCTTTGATGTGGCGAAAGTCTTTGCTGGAACCGCCTTCTACCATATAGGTTGCCAGTGTCCATGGGCTTCCAGAGAAGCCAATCAGCGGCACATGGCCATTCAAGGCATGACGAATGGTGGTGACGGCTTTCATGACATAATCTAGGTCATTCGCTGAAGTAACAGGAAGCGCTTCCATATCCGCTTGGGAGCGAATAGTATGCTTGAATTTTGGGCCTTCACCTGTTTCAAAATACAGCCCTAACCCCATGGCGTCAGGAATGGTCAAAATGTCTGAAAACAAAATCGCCGCATCTAGGTCGTAGCGTTCCAAGGGCTGCAGTGTCACTTCACAAGCAAAAGCGTCATTTTTGCACAGACTTAAAAAGTCGCCTGCTGTGGCCCTGCTTGCACGGTATTCTGGGAGATAGCGGCCAGCTTGGCGCATCATCCAGACGGGGGTGGTATCGACTGGCTGTTTGAGTAGGGCGCGTAAAAAGCGATCATTTTTGAGCTCAGGAAACATTCAGACTCTCCACTGGAAATTGTAAGTTGTGTCATTTTACCTAAGTTGATTTAGAAAAGCAGATTCAATAAACCTAATTTATGCCAAATAGTGAGATAAAGACCAATTGCATTGATTTATCGCATGCATTAGTCGCCCACATAACGTCTCAAGCTGTGAATTTGCACTCGCTGTAGAGCGTGTTCAATATCACCTGATTTATGTAGGTCCTTGAGTACGCTGGGAAACGCGGCTTTGACTTGTTTTACCGTCATGCCAGGTTTTAAGTGAGGGGAGTAAAGAGCTTTTAACAGAATGTAATCTAATGGGCTTAGGTAGGTATCAATGCTGTGATCGTTAAATACGGAAGGAAAAACCTCATCGGAATCATTAGGTAGGCCAAGTAATTGGGTGATTTCTTCCACCACACAGTCTAATAAGCGTGCTTTCTCTCGTGCGTAATCCACGGGAATAATAATGATACCACTGGTGATCTCATGGCGCTTATTGATACGGAAATTACCCAAGCAAACGGCTTCGTTAAGCGCTTTGCGTATTTTATCTGGGTTGCCAATGTATTGACGAACTTTGTTTTCAACATTTTTGTACCGCGTAAAAATGACAAGAATGCCTGCTTTCTTTGCTTGTTTGGTAAAATGGATGGGCATGCCTGAAATATAGGCAAGGTGGCGCATTTGAACCGTGAGTAGGTCAAGTTGTAGCTTTGCGTCACCGGTATCACTTTCGAAGTAAACAGCAATCGGCTTTTCCCAACGTACCAATCTAGGGTGTTTGGTTTCTTTGTACTCTCGCTCAAGGGCAATCTTAATAAAACTTTTCGTAATATAGGCATCATTTTGCCAGCGTTCTTGGGCGAATGCGGGTAGGCAAAAAAAGGTGAAGAAGACACTCAAATAAGCATGTTTAACGAGTGTTTTTCCTATGAGGAATTTATTCTGGGTCACTAGGCGACGGAGCGGTGAGTTTATGGGCATAATGATATAAGGCGTCCAATGAATCCGGTGTAAAGGGCAATTGCTTATGATTGTTCAATATTTCATCGATCCCCATTTCGTGTACGGAAGCCACTTCTTTAGCTTGTAATACCAACGGACCGTGAATACTTTCATCATAGCAACAGCTATAGATTTTACCCCAGATTTTGAACCCTGTGCCTTCTGTATAAAAAACGCCATGGGAAATAAGGTCTGCATCAAAGCCCATTTCTTCTTTTAGTTCGCGATGAGCAGACTCTATATAGGATTCCCCAGTTTCAACTACACCGCCTGTCGCGACACCATAAAAACCGGGACAAAAGGCCTTATTATCTGTGCGTTTTTGAACGAGTAAGTTGCCTCTGGTATTAAAGACAAGGATATAGGTAACACGGTGGTAATCTTCACCAAACTTCATTAAGCGGCGTGCAACTTCGCCAATAACTGTGTTGTTTTTATCAACAAGTGTAATGATTTCATCGGTGGCAGACATAAGGTTCTCAGGTAATAAAGTGAATTGGCTATTAAAAAGCGCACCCATTAAAGGGTATCGGCATTTGCTGTGAAAGAAAAGCATTTGCAAAAAAAGTACCGGGATGAAAAGGGATAATCATCTCAAGTTGGGAAAATGCGTGCCTTTTCGAGGGAAAGGGCGAATAGATTGCGTAATGGTTGAGTCATGAATTAAGAAAGCCTTATCATAGCGGTGTAAGCATTGTGCTTAGAAACATTTAATCATTATGGGACATGATACTGTGCAGATTTCTGATAACGATATTTTAGCCCTGACGCTGTCTAACCCAACGCATCTTGATCCGTTTGAATTTACTTTTCCGGGTGGGGTTGGTTCTGTCGTGGACACAGGGATTTTTCGTTTTGAACCGATGTCTACTCGGTTATCTAATGATCCAGTCAGTTTGGTTTTGTCGGTAGGGATTCATGGCAATGAAACAGGGCCGATAGAGCTGGTGAACCAGCTGGTAAAAGACGTTCTATCGGGTAAGCTGTCTTTAGGGATACGCTTACTGGTGCTGATTGGTAACCCGGTGTCAGCTAATCAAGCCACCCGATTTTGTGAAGTGAATTTAAACCGTCTGTTTAATGGGGCTTGGCAAACTTATTTAGCGAATGAAGAGGGTCTTGGAAGCAGTGAAGCTCGACGAGCAGAACAACTGGAGAAGGCCGTGAGCGATTTTTATGCGCAAGACTCCCATGGCACGTTACGATTACACTATGATCTACATACTGCTATCCGTGGTTCTAAATACGAAAAATTTGCGGTGCATCCTTTTATGGAAGAGCCCGTTTATCAACATGCCCAGTTTGGTTTTTTAGCCGCCTCGGGGATTGAAGCTGTTCTTTTGTCGCACCAGCCAACCACCACCTTTTCTTATTATTCCTATGCGGTTCACCGCGCCAATAGCTTTACGATTGAATTAGGTAAAGTGCACCCTTTTGGTGAAAATGACTTATCGAGTTTTAAGCAGATACAAAAAGCGCTAATCACCTTGTTAGAAGACGCGACGTTAGCACAGGGTGATTTATCGTCGATTGAAGTCTTTGCCGTTCAAGATGCCTTGGTAAAAAATGGCGATGATTATCAGCTGACCATTGCAGAAGATGAGGAAAACTTCACTGATTTTGAAGAAGGCTATGAGCTGGCGACTTCTTCAGCTGGTGGATATCGCATTGCGAAAACAGGCGATGCCATTGTGTTTCCGAATGCGAAGGTGCCGATCGGTCAACGAGCTGGCTTGGTGGTGCGTCCTATTGCCATTAATTCTTTAGCGTTTGAACTAACCTCCTAATACTATTTTTGTGATTTTGATGGAGTAGGTCATAGCACAGGGATGTGACTTGAAAATCATTATTCTTTACTATACTGTTACGTTATAACGTAATTTATATCTAATAGGATTGAGGTAAGTAATGAATAAGCTATTGATGGCGCTTAGTGCATCGGTGTTATCGCCTATTGTGTTGGCGAAACCAACGATCGTAACCAGTATTAAACCTGTGTCTATGGTCGTGGAAGCCATTGCTGGAGACCGTGCGAATATTGAACAAATTGTCTCTAGTACGGCATCTCCTCACGATTTTGCCATGCGCCCCTCTGACTTGCGTAAAATAGGCCAAGCGGATGTGGTGGTTTGGGTCGGTGAGTCTCTAGAGCGTTTTCTGGAGAAACCGTTGGAAAATGCGGGTAAAGAAAAATCCTCTATTGAGTGGTTAACCTTGAATGGCATGACACTCGAGAACTTTGCCAAAGGGCATGATCATGACCATCATCATGGTGACGAAGAGGATCATGGACATATGGAAGAGGTTGATCACCATGAGGACGACCATCATGATGAAGACCACGAAGAACATCATCACGATGACGGTCATCACCATGAAGGGGTGAATCCACATGTCTGGATGTTGCCTAATAATGCCAAAGTGTTAGCAGAAGCCGTGACCAAACGTTTGTCCAAGTTGGATGCTGCTAATGCCAGTTATTATCAGGCTAATTTACAAACCTTTGAAACCAAGTTGGCGGCGACGGACGCACAAATTAAAAAAGCCATGCAAGCCGTTCATGGTGTGCCTTACATCGTTTTCCACGATGGCTATGGGTATTTTGAGCATCATTATGGATTGAATCATGCTGGCGCCATTACGGTTAGCCCTGAACGTCAGCCTGGCGCGAAAAAAGTGGCGGAGTTGCGTGAAGAAATCACCGAGCATAATGTGAAATGTGTGTTCAGTGAACCACAATTTAGCCCCGCTATCGTGAAGACCTTGCTAAGTGGTACTAAGGTTAATACGGCCGTGTTGGATCCGCTGGGTTCAGATATTAAATTAAGCCAAAATGCCTATTTTGATTTCTTAAAATCACTGAGTCATCAGTTCTCAAGTTGTCTTAAATAAAGAGGCTTGGGGGGCGATGAATAGACGAATTTCTTGATGCCGCCCTGTAAACTTGGTCTGCTATCGCAGTGCTTGGAGTAAAAGTGTCTGCGATGGTAGGCGACTCACGCGGACCTCTGTATAATCAATGCACTTAATTATTCAGAGAAGTCATATGAGCAATACGTCCTCTATTAAGAGTATTCACTCTGACGCTCTCATCGAGAGTGCTCGACACACTTTATCGACTCAAGCTCAATCCTTGCAGAACCTTGCCAATCAAGTGACCGAGGAGTTTGCCAAAGCCGTTCGCATGATTCTTGCGAGCGAAGGGCGCGCCATCATTTGTGGTATGGGAAAATCCGGTCACATCGGTAAAAAAATTGCGGCAACCCTAGCTTCTACAGGCACCCCAAGTTTTTTTCTTCATCCTAGTGAGGCGTTTCATGGTGATTTAGGGATGATTCAGCCACAAGACGTCTTACTCTTGATTAGCTTTTCTGGGGAGACTGAGGAACTGATACGCTTGCTGCCTTCCCTAAAAGACTTTGGTAACCCATGTATTGCGATGGTGGGTAATCTCGACTCAACGTTGGCAAAACATTGTGACTGTGTACTGGATATTTCCGTGGACAGAGAAACCTGCCCTAATAATCTTGCCCCCACTACGTCGACGACCATGACCACCGCTATGGGGGATGCATTGGCGGTGGCTTTGATGGAATGTCGCAACTTCCAGCCGCAAGACTTTGCGCGTTTTCATCCAGGCGGCAGCTTAGGACGTAAATTACTGACCCGTGTAAAAGACTTAATGCATAAAGACAATTTGCCAGTTTGTGCGCCAGAGACCAGGTTAAAAGAAGCCATCTCAGTGATGACTCATGGTCGTATGGGGGTGGTGATTATTCAAGACAAAGGCCATTTACTCGGTATCTTCACTGATGGGGATTTACGTCGTGCTATGCTCAAAGAAAGTGAAGGGATGATACACAAGCCGATGTCTGAATTGATGACAGCAAAACCGAAAACCATTAATGAGAACGTCATGATTGTCCAAGCAGAAGAACAAATGCTGCGTGACAAAATCACCTTGCTGGTGGTTGTCAACGATCAGGGCAATTTGACTGGTTTGCTGGAAATCTACGACCGATAAGCCTTGTGGCTGTCGATGAATGTTTGATGTTTACAGCGGTTTTATGTGAACGTCCATATTGAATGTATAGGAAAATGACCATGTCTCACGGTAACAAGATCATTAAAATCGGCGACAACATTGAAGTCGCAAACCATCTTCCTTTTGTATTGTTCAGTGGTATGAATGTACTGGAATCTCGCGATATGGCCATGCGTGTTGCGGAAGAGCATGTCAAAGTGACGGAGGCTTTGGGCATTCCTTATGTGTTCAAAGGCTCGTTTGATAAGGCAAACCGTTCTTCCATCAATTCCTACCGTGGCCCAGGTATGGAAGAAGGGTTAAAAATTCTTCAAGAAATCAAAGAAACCTTTGGTGTGCCTGTGATTACCGATGTGCATGAGACCTTCCAGTGTGCGCCTGTGGCGGAAGTGGCGGATGTCATTCAACTGCCCGCTTTCTTATCTCGTCAAACAGACCTTGTGGTTGCCATGGCGCAAACAGGCGCGGTGATTAATATCAAGAAAGCGCAATTTCTGGCACCTCATGAAATGAAGCACATTCTGAAGAAATGTGAAGAGGCGGGCAACAGTCATTTAATGTTGTGCGAACGCGGTACTATGATGGGTTACAACAACCTAGTTGTGGATATGTTGGGCTTTGGGGAGATGAAAAAATTCGAATACCCCGTGATGTTCGATGTGACCCATGCTTTGCAGCGCCCTGGAGGTCGTGAAGATTCTGCTGATGGTCGCCGTGCTCAAGTAACCGAGCTGGCTCGTGCGGGTATGTCGCTTGGTCTTTCAAGCTTGTTTCTAGAAACTCACCCTACACCAGATCAGGCAAAATGCGACGGCCCTTGTGCTTTGCCATTAGGTAAATTAGCCCCCTTCTTAAAGCAGATGAAGCAGCTTGATGAACTGGTGAAAACCTTTGAAACGTTAGACACGAGCGCTTAATCATGGATGAGAACTTTCTCGCAGGTTATCCATCGTTACAAGACGCCAAGTCCCTTGTGAGTATGCTGCAAGGGCTGAAGTTGGTCGTGTTTGATGTGGACGGGGTTCTCACCGATGGCGGCTTATGGTACGCAGACGCTGGAGAGCAGGTAAAACGCTTTAATGTCAAAGATGGTGTGGCCATGAAGCTGCTACCTAAATGGGGGATCGATGTGGCGGTGATTACCGCGAAAGATTCGGCCCCCCTACGTAAGCGGATGAGCGACCTTGGTGTGATGCACTTTTACCCCGGTTGCCACAATAAGGCGGAGGCATTTGATGAGATTGCCTCAGCTCTTGGTGTGGCACCAGAGCAAGCGGCTTATGTGGGGGATGATGTAATCGATCTGCAAGTCATGCCCAAAGTGGGAGTGGCGTTTTGTCCAGCGGATGCCCATGTGCTTGTTCAGCGTCATAGTCACTTTGTATTGACAAAAGCGGCTGGCCAAGGTGTGGCACGAGAAGTAGCAGACGTGATTTTGGCTACGCGAATGTCGTTAGAAAGTGCCTATGAATGGGCGCAACAACCGGAGTTTGAGAAAAAATGAGCCACGCTGAGTTACCTGAATTTCATATCGTGATTCCAGCCCGTTACGCGTCTCAGCGGTTTCCTAAAAAGTTAATGGCGGATTTAGGGGGGAAGCCCGTTTTACAATGGGGATATGAGCTCGCCCTGAGTGCTGGTGCAAAAACCGTCACCATCGCCACCGATCATGAGGTGATTTATCAAGCCGCTCAGTCCTTTGGCGCGCCTGTTGTCATGACGCGAGATGATCATGAAAATGGTACCGAACGCCTTGCGGAAGTGGCGGAAAAAATGGGCTGGCAGCAAGATGAAATCATCGTAAATGTGCAAGGGGATGAGCCCTTATTACCCGTTGAGCTAATTCATTCGACTGTTGCCGCGTTGGCACAAGACACAGCGTCTGAAATGGCCACCATTGCATGTAAAATTCATGATGCGGAAGACTTCTTCAATCCCAATGTGGTAAAGGTTGTGTGTGATGAGCAAGGCCGAGCCTTGTATTTCAGCCGCGCGCCTATGCCATGGGATCGTAATGGCTTTATGGATAACGCTACTAATGAAAGCTCGCTAGCGGAAGACTTTCCTGCTATGCGTCATATCGGCTTGTATGTTTATCGTGCCAGCTTATTGGCAAAGTACGCTACCTTACCCATGTCGCCTTTGGAAAAATGGGAAAAGCTTGAACAACTGCGTTTTCTTCATCAAGGGATCAAGGTGCAAGTGGCACAAGCGTCTGGCTTACCGCCCCATGGTGTGGATACGCAAGATGATCTCGATGCATTGAGAGAACATATAAAAACGCTCTAGTTTTTATTACTTATTCTCTGTTTTTTATTAAAGCCATCAGCCTTTTGCTCGATGGCTTTTTAATTGTTTCCTCTGATTGCTTGAATTTTGTCAAAAATGTGCAAAATTTAAGATGTGGTTTGTTTGCAGCAATTCTCCAAATAGCAATTCAGAGGGAAACGGATGAAAAAATATCTTGTGTTATTAAGTGGTGTGTTCGGAACAAGCATGGCTATGGCAGCTATGCCTGTTTATCAACCCATCGGTTCTAGCTTTACTTTAGGGACGGCTGCTAATCAACGGTCATTATCAACATCGCTTTCTAACCCAGCAGCCCCTTTTTTAATGGTCAACTCAGATGAAAAAGACAGTTTTCGTTTTGGGGTTCTAGGACCTATTGGAGTGGGGTATGAAGCGGGTGATGTGAGCGATTTAAATGACCGTGTTGATGACCTTGAAGGCTTGCTTGATAAACAATACAGCACGCCGCTTCAAGCGGAAGAGGCAAGAGTCTCCGCTAATAAGATTATTAATGACATTGGTCAAAGGGCTTATTTAAAAGTCTCTGGCAGTACACAGGTGCCATTAATGCCCGTTATCTACAAGACTAAAGGCTCCGGGGCATTTATTTTGGATGCTAGTTTCTCTGTAGTTGGTAAAGCGACAGTGATTTCTGATGACATTGTTGTGTCTGGGAATGAATTGGTCTCTGATACTTCCTTTTATGTGAAAGCGGCGCGAGATCTTGCTGTGGGGGTGGGCTATAGTCGTCCAGTGTGGACCCCTAAAAGCGGGCAACTCATAGCTGGGGTAAAAGCCAATTTCCATCGTATTTCTTTTGGTCGTCAATTGGCGGTACTCACTGACGATAGTGAAGATGCCAGTGACGCTGTTTCTGATGCTTTCCGTGATGATTTGCATTCATCTTCGGGTGTTGGCTTGGATTTGGGACTAGTTTGGGCAGCGGATTATTATCAGTTGGGTGTAACCCTTGCTAACCTTAATGAACCAGAATTTGACTATGGAGATTTAGGGCGTTGTGATGGTTTGTCTGGTAAAGCATTAAACCGCTGTAATACTGCTAAGAGTTTAGCGGCTAAAAATAAGCTGAATTTGTCTGAAACGTACACTATGGAGGCTCAATCTACTCTCGAGGCGGCCGTTTCGTCAAAAAGTCGTCGTTGGACATTTTCGTCTTCTTATGATGTGAACTCAGTGAAAGACCCAGTTGGTGATGAATATCAATGGGCCACAACAGCGCTATCTTATTATGGTGATTCTCATTGGATTCCTGGGGCCCGAATCGGCTACAAGAAAAATATGTCTGGCACTGAGCTAAGTTATGTCACAGCAGGGTTTACTCTGTTGAAGCGTTTAAATCTAGATTTAGCTTATGGCCTGCAGACAGTAAAAGACCAAGACGGTAAAAGCTTGCCAAGAAGTGCTTATATCTCATTGGGATATGATTCGGCCTTCTAAATTACTGGCGAATGACGGGATAAGAATAATGGGAGATTCAGACTTTTAAGTGTGACGTTTCTCATTATTTTCCTTTGAAAAACGTAAGTATTATCATTTTTTTGTGTTCTTTTAATCTATAATGTGTGCACATTAAGATTAAATGGAATGTGGATTAGTGGTGAATTTATGGCGAAGTATTTAGCAGTTGCAGGCTACTGCGCATTGTTTAGTGGCTTGGCTTCGGCCGCGTTACCTGTCTATCAGCCTACAGGCGCAGCTTATACTCTCGGTGGAACGATTAATCCCCGAGCGTTAATGACGTCCATGGCGAACCCCGCAGCCCCTTATTTAATGGGGAATACCTTCCTTAATCAAAACTTCCGTGTGGGCTTTATTGGCCCTGTCGGACTGGGTTATGAGATGGGAGATGTGAGTAATCTTTCTAATCAGGTTGATAGTTTAGAAGGTCTGCTTGGGGCTCAGTACTCAACCACTGCAGAGGCGCAAGCGGCCATCAACAAAGCAAATGGTATTTTAAGAGATATTGGCGATACGGCTTACTTGAAGGTTTCCGCTTCAGCGCAAGTGCCGTTCATGCCAATTATCTATAAAACGGATACCCGAGGGGCGTTTAGTGTCGATGCGAGTATTTCTGCTTTGTCTCGCGCCGATGTATTAAGTGATGATATTTATACCGTCAACTCTCCTTCAGGTGTGGACATTAAGTCAAACTCGTCTTTGTATATCAAGGCGGCAACCGATTTTCGTGTGGGCTTAGGGTATAGCCAGCGTATTGCACATTTGACTTCGGGAGATCTAGTTGGTGGTATCCAGGCCAACTTTCATCGAATTTCATTAGGACGTTCACTGTCCTTACTGACTGATACAAACTCGAATACCAAGGACGATGTTATCAAAGCGCTCACCAGCGATAAAAAATCGTCTTCAGGAGTTGGCATTGACCTAGGGGCTATTTGGGTTAGCAATCATTATCAGCTGGGAGCGACTCTAGCTAATATAAATGAACCAACGTTTAAATACAGTTCGTTAGGGGATTGTGCTGGACGGTCTGGTTCCGCTTTAGCTCGCTGTAATGCAGCGAACAGTTTAAGTGGCAAAGGCAAGTTGGACTTAAATGAAACCTACACAATGGAAGCGCAGGGCACGATTGATGGTGCCATTACTTCGCGAGATAGACAATGGATGCTTTCGGGGTCCTATGATGTGAATGCGGTGAAAGATCCTGTCGGTGATCAATATCAGTGGAAGGTAGCTTCTCTTTCATATTACAGTGATACGGCATGGTTATTGGGCGTTCGCGTTGGTTACCGGAAAAACATTGTGGGAACCAAACTAAGTTATGCAACCGCTGGTTTGACTTTATTCAGACGTTTAAATATTGATGTCGCTTATGGTCTACAGAAAGTGCATGACTCTGATGGTAATTCTAAGCCGAGAAGTGTTGCTATATCCGTTGGTTGGGGACTCGCGTTCAAGTAATGAATGATACTAAGTGAAAAATAAAAAGGCCGATTGTTCGGTCCTCGGCCCTTTTATTTTGTAAAGAGTGGAGAAGTTAGGACAGTTTTATTAGAGAAGAGGGCGTGACAATCATATCTAAAGGTACATCCCAGCTTTCCATTGGCAAGCTCGCCACTTGCTGACAATCGTGAGCGAGGCCTATTAACAAGGGCTTTGCTTGCTCCGACTTATTGGCGAATGTGCGATCGTAAAACCCACCGCCCATACCCAAACGGCCCCCTTGGTCATCAAAGCCAACCAGAGGTAAAAACACCAAATCCATTTCAAAGCCAGATTTTGGAGAAACGTCAACTGGCTCTTTAATACCAAAACGGTTTTCACGCCACAGGGTGTCGTCATTTAAATGTTGCTGGGTGTAGTGAGCGAAATCTAAGGATTGTCCTTCGACAACGGGCAAATAGACACTATGGCCGAGGGACCAAAGATATTCGCACAGTAAATGGGGGGATATTTCACCATCATTGGTCAAGTACAAAGCAATGTGTTTGTCACCGCTGATGTTAAGAACAGAGGAAAGCTCTTGATAAGCCTTCACTAAAGCCTCTGCGGCCAGTGACTGCTCAGTTATACTTAAACGTCTTCGTGCTTGACGAAGTTGACGACGTAGCGTTTGTCTAAAATCTACTGCTGAAGGCATAAAAGAGTTTCCCAAGTTGCCGTTTCGACTATTGGCCTTGAACCCAGTGGTTCAAGGTGGATGGATCTGAGGCTCTTTAGGCTTTCCGACGCACGGACATGCTCACCGAACCCACAGTCTCCGTCCGGGGTATTACTCATAGGCTCAAGGGCGTTAAGCCGCCTCGAACAACCCAGGAAACAAGTGCAGTATAGAGTAAGCGATAAGGAAAATCATCCCATGCTCACACTAGTTGCCTCGGCTGTATGAGGAAAATTCGTGTTCTCGCTCTTGCATGAAGCAAAGTTGATTAAAGAGTAAGCCGCTTTAACCCGCTTTCGTTTGATGCGTAAGCGCAGCATCAAGCTGTGACGTCAGTTCTCGCAGCTGTTGCTCATTGGAGCGTGCGTATTTTCGGCCCGAAAGCATGTCGTGAGTAATATTCAATGCAGCAAGTACCGCGATTTTTTCAAGGCCAATGATTTTTCCACTGGCTTTGATTTCGCGCATTTGCATATTGAGATACTCAGCGGCTTCTTTCAGATCCGCTTCGTGTCCTTTTGGGCAATTTATGTTGTAAGTTTGCCCAAGTATATTGACTGAAACCGTTGGTTTATCCATATTGACTCCATTTGATAGCAAGGCCCACCATAAAATGGTCTGTTTTTCCATCATTGGGTAGCGAATGGCATTTTATGCTGCGGTTAAATTCGTTACAATTGCGAATCACATTTATCCACTCTGTTTATAGCAAATTGACGCAAATATGGAAATCAACCCGATACTTTCTAAGATAAAAGACCTTTCTGAACGTACTTTAACCCTTCGGGGGTATCTTTGACTACGAGTCAAAGAAAGAACGACTAGAAGAAGTAAACCGCGAACTGGAAGATCCAAATGTTTGGAACGATCCAGATTATGCCCAAAAGCTCGGTAAAGAGCGTGCCGCCCTTGAAACCGTCGTCGAAACCATCGACAACATGGAAAGCGGCATCGACGATTCCAAAGAGCTTCTGGATCTCGCCGTGGAAGAAGACGACAGCGAGTCTGTTGACGCGGTGCAATCTGAACTGGCTGACCTAGAAGCTTTACTGGCTAAATTGGAATTTCGCCGCATGTTCTCCAAAGAAATGGATGAAAGCAGTGCCTTTTTGGACATTCAAGCCGGTTCTGGCGGTACAGAGGCCCAAGATTGGGCAAACATGCTGTTGCGTATGTACCTTCGCTGGGGCGAAGATAAAGGCTTCAAAGTGGAGTTAATGGAAGTCTCCGCAGGCGATGTGGCGGGTATTAAATCCGCGACAATTCGTTTTGAAGGCGAATACGCTTTTGGCTGGTTGCGAACTGAAACGGGGGTGCATCGTCTGGTGCGCAAATCACCCTTTGACTCGGGTAACCGTCGCCATACGTCCTTTGCGTCTGTATTCGTCTCTCCTGAAATTGACGATAACGTAGATATCGATATCAATCCAGCCGACTTGCGTACCGATACCTACCGTTCATCCGGTGCGGGTGGACAGCACGTTAATACCACCGATTCTGCGGTTCGTATTACCCACGAGCCAACAGGTATCGTCGTACAGTGTCAAAACCAGCGCTCCCAACACGCTAACCGTGACTTCGCGATGAAACAATTACGCGCAAAGTTATACGAGTTGGAAATGATGAAGCGAAGCGAAGCGGCGCAAGCACTAGAAGACAGTAAGTCTGATATCGGTTGGGGCAGTCAGATTCGCTCTTACGTACTGGATGCGTCGCGCATCAAGGATTTACGTACCGGAGTGGAAACCTCTAATACAGGTGCCGTTTTGGATGGCAATCTAGATCAATTTATCGTTGCAAGCTTAAAACAAGGCCTGTAAAGCGCCAGCACTTATCTATTTTTAAACATTTATAAAGAGCAATATCAAACCATGGCTAACGAAAAGACAACAGAACCTACCGCACCATCCGATGATAACCGTTTAGTGGCGGAGCGTCGTGCTAAGTTGGCGGCTATCCGTGAACAGCGTAATGCTTTCCCTAACTCTTTCCGTCGCGATGCTTACGCAGCGGACCTTCAGGCAGAGTTTGGCGAGTTTGAAAAAGCAGATCTAGAAGAAAAGGATCATAAGGTTAGCATCGCGGGTCGTATCGTTCGTAACCGTGGTGCCTTTATGTTGCTGCAAGACATGACGGGGCAAATCCAAGCCTACGTGAATCGTAAAGCGCTCAGCCCAGAGTTATTAGCGGAGCAAAAAACGTGGGACTTGGGTGACATCATTGGTGTGTCAGGCCCAGTGCATAAATCAGGTAAAGGCGACTTGTACATCGATATGCAAGAAGCGCAATTACTCACCAAATCCCTACGACCACTACCAGACAAGCATCATGGCTTGTCTGATATGGAAATGCGCTACCGTCAGCGTTATGTGGATTTGATTGTTAACGAAGAGTCCCGTGAGACTTTCCAAGTGCGTTCAAAAATCATTTCTACCATTCGTCGCTTCTTGGAAGATCGTCGTTTTATGGAAGTGGAAACGCCCATGCTGCAAACCATTCCAGGTGGAGCAACGGCTCGTCCATTTATTACCCATCATAATGCGATGGACATGAGCATGTACTTGCGTATTGCCCCAGAGCTTTATTTGAAACGTTTGGTTGTGGGTGGCTTTGAACGCGTGTTTGAGATCAACCGTAACTTCCGTAACGAAGGCACGTCGACTCGCCATAACCCAGAATTCACTATGATCGAATTCTATCAAGCGTACGCTGACTACAAAGATCTTATGGATCTGACGGAAGACATGCTGCGTACCGTGGCAGAGAAAGTGTTGGGTACAACAAAAGTGACCTATCAGGGGGCTGAGTACGACTTTGGAGCCCCATTTGTTCGTATGACCATGCTTGAGTCCATCCTTCACTACAACCCAGAACTAACAGCGGCGGATCTGGAAACCGTTGAAAAAGCGACAGAAGTGGCGAAGAAACTGAAAATCGATGTGAAACCTATTTGGGGCTTAGGCAAACTTTGGACGGAAATCTTCGAAGAAACCGCTGAACACAAATTGGATCAACCGACTTTCATCACGGAATACCCAGCGGAAGTCTCTCCACTGGCGCGTCGTAACGATGATAACGAGTTTATTACTGACCGTTTTGAATTCTTCGTTGGTGGTCGTGAAATCGCCAACGGCTTCTCGGAGCTGAATGATGCAGAAGATCAGGCAGAACGTTTCAAGCGTCAGGTGGCGGAAAAAGACGCCGGTGATGACGAAGCCATGCATTACGATGCGGACTACATCAACGCACTAGAATACGGTTTACCACCCACCGCTGGTGAAGGGATTGGCATCGACCGTTTAGTCATGTTGTTCACGGACGCACCTTCTATCCGTGATGTATTGTTGTTCCCACATATGAAGCCTCAGGACTAATCCGAGGCCGGATAGTGATCTGACAGAAAAGTAAGCAATAAGAAGGCCTCAATCGAGGCCTTCTTTTATGCAATAAAGAGAGGAGGTTAAAGGGGTCAGAGCCCTTTAACTGATAACCAAATTTGCTTTATCTAATATCTACTTTTAAAGGGCTCTGACCCCTTTATGAGAAGAAGTGGAGAGTTATTGATATGAGTCGTTTTTGGACAGATAAAATTGCTTCTCTTGACCCTTACGTGCCAGGCGAACAACCGCAAGACAAAAAGTATATCAAGCTAAACACCAACGAGAGCCCATACCCTCCCTCGCCAAAAGCCTTAGATGCCATGGCAATAGAAGTCAGTGAGCGTTTACGTCTATACCCCGACCCAAATTGCATGACATTGAAAAATGCCTTAGCAAAAAACTACCAACTTGATACCAATCAAGTGT
Source organism: Marinomonas sp. 63XJN7_7_ISO-PGPR-S23-202 (assembly GCF_056173505.1). Taxonomy (NCBI): domain Bacteria; kingdom Pseudomonadati; phylum Pseudomonadota; class Gammaproteobacteria; order Oceanospirillales; family Oceanospirillaceae; genus Marinomonas; species Marinomonas sp. 63XJN7_7_ISO-PGPR-S23-202. Next base: position 1,058,649 of record NZ_CM149677.1, read on the forward strand.
TTGTTGGGAACGGTTCGGATGAGGTCTTGGCCTTGGCCTTTATGGGTTACTTTGCAGACGGTAAACCTTTGGCGTTTGCGGATATTACTTACAGCTTTTACAAAGTATACGCGGGCTTATACGGCATCGAACCTAAACTGATTCCCCTAAGCGAAACATTTGATATTGTCCCAGCGGATTACGACAATCTAGATGTGTCTGGTGTGGTGGTCACCAACCCCAATGCACCAACGGGTAAAGCTCTGCCGCTATCGGATATTGAATATATTCTAAAAGCCAATCCAGACGTGGTGGTATTGGTGGATGAGGCCTATGTGGACTTTGGGGCACAAAGCGCGACCACCTTAATCAATCAATATCCTAATCTGTTAGTCGTGCAAACCTTGTCGAAATCCCGTGCTTTGGCGGGTATCCGAGTGGGTTATGCACTGGGCCATCCTGACTTGATCGAAGGGCTAGAACGTTTGAAGAACTCCTTCAACTCCTATCCCATTGACCGTATTGCCTTGGCTGGTGCCACCGCCTCGGTGGAAGACGGAGCCTATATGCAAGATATTTGCGCGAAAACCATCACGACCCGTGAGCAATCGGTAAAAGACCTAGAAGCCCTTGGCTTTGAAATTGTGCCATCGTCTACCAACTTTGTGTTTGCCACTCACCCAAACAAAGACGCAGAAGAGATTTACCTATCATTAAAAGAGCAGGGGATTTTGGTGCGTTATTTTGGTAAGAAGCCAAGAATTGGTAACCACTTGAGGATTACCATTGGCACTGACGCAGAGATGGCAGCGTTGACCGCTGCTTTAGAAAAACTTTTAAAATAAGTTTTTGAATTTTGCAAAGGCCACAGATTGTGGCCTTTTTAATTGGAAAGCCTAGTGTAGATATCCTGCCTTTTTATAAAAATTTGGATTCGAGGAAGTTGGCAGGGAAAAAGTTGAGCTATCTAGCAGTTCACCATTCGAAGCTGTAGAAATGAATCGATTGATACCTTAAAGAGCATTTTGGACAGATCAAAATAACGTGATTATTTATGTGTCTCCAAACTCTCTGAGAAGACGAAGTAACGACTATGTTAAGGCTATTTTGACTGCTACTTCCAACGACTCAATCCGAGGGAGTGTCCATAGTGGCATCTTAAATTCTTCGCTAAATCGCTATTGCATTGCAGCCTTTCACCTAGCCATTACTAATTATTACTCATCATTACTCATTAATCTTGTAAATGTAGCCTACTATTAGATAGGTCTGTAAATATTATAAGACCCGTCAATAGAGGAAAATATATGAGCAAGTATTACCGTCTAGCCCTAGGTATTAACATTGTATCTATAGTTGTTGCCTTACTATTTGCGATAGAAAACACAAACCTGCTGATTGTGGTTGTACCAATGGTGGTTTTGTTAGGATGTTTGATAAAAATGGAGCGTTTGGCAAAAGAACGATTCAACTATTATGAACAGATTCTCGATACGATACCAAATCCACTCTCAGTCACTGACCTGGATATGAAGTGGACGTTTGTCAATCGAGCGGCTACCGATCCACTGGGAGTAAAACGTGAGGACGTACTCGGACAACACTGTTCAAATTGGGGAGCAAACATCTGTAACACTGAAGACTGTGGGGTGAACTGTTTAAGAAAAGACAAGCCGGTCACTTCCTTTCACCAGTGGGGGAAATATTTTCGTGTCGACACTTTTTATATCAATGGATTAGATGGCAACAAGATAGGCCATGTTGAATATGTACAGGAAGTATCAGAAAAGGTTGCGCTAAAAGCCGTGTACAAAGATGTGGATGCCATCAGTGAAAACCTTACAACAGGAGCAAATGACCTTAATGTTGCCAGTCATGCTCTGACAGTCGGGTCGACTCAGCAAGCGGCGTCAATTACTCAAATTGGTAGTTCGCTCAATGAGATTCTTAGTCAGGCCAATGACAATGCCGAGCGTGCCTCAAAGGCCAGCGCCATTTCGTCTGAAGCGCAGCAGGCTGCGACCACGGCCTCCGATGAAATAAGAGAGCTTGAGCAAGCGATGCAGGAAATTAATCGCTCAAGCGAAGCCATTAGTGACATTATTAATGTCATTGATGATATTGCCTCTCAGACGAATTTACTGGCACTTAATGCTTCCATTGAGGCTGCTCGAGCTGGTGAAATGGGACGTGGTTTTGCTGTGGTAGCGGATGAGGTAAGAAAACTTGCTGAGCGTAGTACAACCGCGGCTAGCGAGTCGGCGCAGTATATTCAGTCATCAGTAGAAAATGTCGAAAAGGGAAATGCCATATCACAAAAATGTGTGAGTGCATTGAGCGAGATTGTTAAGCACGTGTCAACTATCTCCAACACCATCGAAGAAATAGATAAGGCATCGCAAAGTCAGGCGATGGGATTGAGCCAGGTCAATCAGGGGATGTCAGAAATTGATGATGTGATTCACTCGACGGCCGCGTCTGCGGAAGAGACTTCCCTCTCTGCCACTGAACTGAGTGAGCTTTCATTGCAACTCCAGGCCCAGCTCGAAAATATGAGAAAAATTGACGGATTAATTGATGATGCTGCTGCCAAGAAAGACGCTAACCTTATTGAGGTTAAAAATGTGTCATAACATAGAGCAAAACCTAAAATGTGCCGAGTCTTGACCAAGACGAAAATGAAAAAAACGATAGTTGCTATTGCGGATCATTAAGCAAAAGGTTCAATATACCTAGGTAGTATATTGAACTTTCGGCACACAGATAGCCTTTACGGCGCTTCTCTGTAAAGGCTATCTGTGTGCTGGGTGTTATATGTTGGTCGAAACTTATAAGATAAATCATGAAGTTAGAATTAGAACATTATTACTTACGTTCACTTGAACCCACTGACAGCGAGTTTTTTTATAAATGGTCCTGTGACCGTGAAGTGACGTTATATAGCCTCTCTTCTTATGCGTATCCACAGTCAAAATTAGACATAGAAAAATGGCTTTCAACCGTTAATTCGTCGGCTAAAAATGTCTCATTTGGTTTATGTAGCAAAAAGAGTGATCAGCTCATTGGTTACGCAGGAATATCCGCCATAAGCTCCTTAAACCGAAGTGGTGAATTCTTCATTCTTATCGGCGAAAAAGAGTATTGGGGAAAAGGTATCGGAACGTTAGTGACAAAAGTCGTGACTGATTATGCTATTCGGACGCTAGGTTTACATCGAGTGCAGCTGACAGCAAGCGCTCAAAATATTGGCGCGGTAAAAGCGTATGAGAAAGCTGGCTACCAACATGAAGGTGTAATGCGTCAATCTGGCTTTCGTAACGGCGAGTTCGTTGACAAGGTTTTAATGTCAGTTCTTTCAACCGAGTGGCAAGGCATACCAAGCGTTTAAGCGGTTTCAGCCCCGGCATATGATCCGCTTTTTAGTATCAATAGATAAGAATATCGGCAGAGGTAATAATCTTCGTCATTGATCGTGAAACTAGCGGTAAGGAAAGCTTAGTAAAGTAACAGGTCGAGCCTATTAGGCTTTTACAAACAAATCAACGAGATAATGCATAAAACAGTTGTGGATACAAGGCTCGTTCCTCTCCAATGCCACAAGCTGTAGGCAGCCTTAAACCGGAGTAATAATGGAAAATTCAAACATTCCTTTTCAAACGATAGACTGGAAAAACGTTCCTCGAACAGAGCATAAGGGAGAAACTGGAATTGCGTATTGGCAAACTATGCAATTCGACGGTTTACGCGTCAGATACGTAGAATATTCAAAAAATTATAAAGCAGACCATTGGTGTGAAAAAGGTCACATAGTGTACTGTCTTGAAGGTGAAGTGGTAAATGAGCTTCAAGATGGAAGCCGATCAACTTTACGTAAAGGCATGTCGTATATTGTGTCAGATGATTTAAGCTCCCATCGTTCGGTAACAGAGAATGGTGTTCACTTGTTGATCATTGATGGCGACTTTTTAAAGTCAAATGCCTAATAAATTAATTTACAAAGACAAAATACGGAATGGCTATGAGAGAGAAGTACTTAGTCGATACCATTTCTAATATTCCAGAAATGATGGAATTGTTAAAAATACTAAATGAAATCAAGCTGCCAAATCATTATTTAGCAGGAGGCTCGGTAACACAGGCCGTCTGGAATCGAAAGTTGGGGAATGATCCCCTTTATAAAGTGAAAGACTTTGATGTGGTTTACTTTGATCAAAAAATGTCGAGATCTGAGAAGGAGTATGAAGCGGAAATCGACTCTCGAAAAACTTACTTGATGCCTGTTGATGTAAAAAACCAAGCTAACGTCCATCAATGGTATGGTGCAAAGTTTGGAAATAACATAGAGCCACTGAAAGAGTCGGAAGATGGAATACGCATGTGGCTTCCTTGTTTTGCCGTTGGTATTCGTTTAGTCGATGATGTTTTTGATGTCTTTGCTCCCTTTGGTTTAGAAGACCAAGCCAACATGATAATTCGACCAAATAAAACGGCGATGAGTAAAGAAAACTACGACACAATGAATCGTAGCTTTAAACAGAGGTGGCCGAACCTTGAGATCAAGGAATGGTAGCAGTTAACAAAAAAGGTGAAGTCAGTGAACTGCTTGGTCTGGCTTAGCAGCCTATGGACATCAACCTTCACAAGGCCAGCCACTGCGGCGGTATTGCGGTGACGTCTTCATTCCAAACCGCACATGTTGAAAAACTTATTAGGTTCGTTTTTGGCTTAACGCCTTTATGCTTGTTATGATAGGTTTACACTAGACTCTGTCGATCTTGGCGGTTGTTTTTAATCACACATACCGCTGTTATTTAGTCATATAACCACAATAATTTTAAACGAGACACACTATGAAACTCGAATCTATTGCACTTCATGAAGGCTATAAGTCCGAAGCAACCACCAAAGCGGCCGCTGTTCCTATTTATCAAACTACATCATATACCTTTGATGATACTCAGCACGGTGCTGATCTGTTTAATTTAGCCGTAGAAGGTAATATTTACACCCGCATTATGAACCCAACCACTGATGTGTTGGAAAAACGGGTGGCTGCGATGGAAGGTGGTATTGCGGCGCTGGCGGTGGCGTCTGGTATGGCGGCTATTACCTATGCGATTCAGTGTATTACGCAAGTGGGTGACAATATTGTCAGTACCAGCCAGTTGTATGGCGGTTCGTATAATTTGTTTGCGCACTCACTGCCGCGCCAAGGTGTGGACGTTTGTATGGTGTCGCATGATGATTTTGATGGGTTTGAAAACGCGATTGACGAAAATACCAAAGCGTTATTTTGCGAGTCTATTGGTAATCCAGCCGGTAATATTGTCGACATTGCGCGTCTGGCGGAGATAGCGCACAAGCATGGTGTTCCTTTGATTGTGGATAACACGGTCGCTACGCCTTATCTGTGTCGCCCGTTTGAGCTGGGGGCCGATATTGTTGTGCATTCACTCACTAAATATATCGGCGGCCACGGTACAACAATTGGCGGTATTATTGTCGATTCTGGCAAGTTTGATTGGGTTGCCAACAAAAAACGCTTTCCGATTCTTAACGAACCAGACCCTTCCTACCACGGCGTAGTTTACACGGAAGCCTTAGGTGCCGCTGCGTATATAGGGCGTTGTCGAGTCGTGCCACTGCGTAATACAGGTTCTGCCATTTCGCCGATGAATGCGTTTCAAATTTTACAAGGTCTGGAGACATTGGGTTTGCGGATGGATCGCCATTGTGAAAACGCCCAGCGCCTTGCTGAATATTTACAGCAACACCCGAAAGTAGAGTGGGTGAACTACGCGGCCTTACCGGATAGTCCGTATTATGAAACCTGCCAAAAAATTACTAAGGGCAAAGCTTCTGGTATTTTGAGTTTTGGTATCACTGGGGGGATTGATGCCTGTGCTAAGTTTATTGATTCGCTTGATATGATTTTACGTTTGGTCAATATTGGCGATGCAAAATCATTGGCATGTCATCCGGCTTCTACTACGCACCGTCAATTGAATGACGAAGAGCTTAAAAAAGCTGGCGTGAGTGCTGATCTAGTGCGCATCTCGGTGGGTATTGAGCATATCGACGATATTATTGCTGACGTTTCGCAAGCATTGGATAAAGCTTAATTATATGATTTGAGGGCCTGCATTCAAATGTTAGGCCCTCTATTGGGCTTGCTCTATCTGAGAACGACGTTAGCCGTCATGCCGTTCATATTAAAAGGGACGCTTTTTTAGGGAATTTGATTGTATCAATGAGTTTTTATATTTGAATTGTCCTTCTATTTTGAGGAAGATTTTATAAAAGAGATTGATAAAATAAAGTTAATAAGCATGAGTATCAGTATCACTACTAACATCCAATAGAAGCCATGCAAGTAACTAGAGGAAACTGCATTATATATTGTATGCTGTGCCGTTGAATCATATTTACTTACTATATTTAAGCTTTCAGGGGTGTTGGAAAGTAGACCAATTAATTTATGGATGTCATCACTAGAAATAGAAGGGATTATCTGAACCAATTTCGACTTTACCGAAGACAGCTCCGTGTTCATCAAAACTGCCGTTAAGAAGGTAAAGCCGACAGTTCCTCCAATGGCACGTAACCCATTTAGTGTTGAGTTAACCATTCCATACTTATCCTTTGTAATCTGATTGAGTATCGACGTTCTAACAGGACCATTGATCATAAACATACCAATTCCTGTTAATATTAACATGGGGATCATTTTAAGATAGGTGATATGAGGATATAAAACTAACGTTATCATAACACCCAAAAGGCTTGCCCCAGTACCAAGGGTTAATGGGAGCTTAACATTAAATCTATCAACTAAAAAACCACCTAAGTTTGCTGATATGATACCAAAGAAAAATAATGGAGTTAATAAGAGTCCTGTTGTTAATGGGGAGTAATGGAAGGCTTTTTGTAGAAAAATAGTCGTGAAAAATATAAGCCAAGTAGTGATTTGGTTAATGGTAGAAATTAATGATCCAGAAATAAAATTTGTAAGTTTAAAAATACTAAGATCAATGATTGGGTGAAGAGAGCGTTTTTCATAGTAAATAAATAAAAACAAGAAGACTGTCGAAAGGACGATACAGAAAATAAAATTCCATGATTTCCAACCCCATATTGAACTATTGATAAAAACTAAACTCAATAAGGTTGTCGATAGCGAAATCGATAAAAATCCTTGCCAATCAAAGCCTTTTTTTGAAATTCCTGATGCTTCTATATTAGTCGATCGGGCTAACAATAAGTAAACAATAAAGCCAACAATGAGATTAATGTAAAAAATCCAGCGCCAGCTTAAGTACTTTATAAATAGGCCGCCTACAATGGGAGCGAAGGCCATGCTAATCAAGGAGGTACTTAATAACAAGCCAATCATTTTTCCACGTTGCTCTTTCGAGTAGGCTAATGTCACCATACTCATTCCAGAAGTGAAAAGAAATGTTGCTCCAATAGCTTGGAATAATCTAAAAGTAATAAGTGTAATGCTATTTGGTGATGAACCACATATTAGTGAAGCAATACAGAATAAAGCCAACCCAAATAAAAAGCATCTTTTGTGTGAAAATATGTCACTAATTTTTCCCGAAGCAAAAATAAGGGCAGATCGAGTTAATATATAAATATTAACTACCCACATAATAGTGGAGGGCGTGGTGTTAAATACATTCTCTAATGTCGGTAAGGCTACAGATATCCCCGATATATCTATGTATACCATGATAAAAGAGAGAGATACGGCTGCAAAAACTCTAGTTTTATTATTCATTAGATCGTACTGTTAAATATTAAGTGTCTCTATGATAAAAGTTTATCTCAAACATAAGCTGAAAGGCCAGATAATAAAACTCTGTCCAATCATTTTATTTTCCTAACGAATAGGATTGTGAGCTCTAGTCATTGATATTGGGAGAGATGTAAAGCAAATTTAGCATAGGTAAAATGTTCGTGTCATAAAAAGCCAGAACATTACACACTGTTTACATTCTGATGTTGTGTTTTGTGAAGTGAAATTTGAGAACGCTTTATAGAAAATTCATATTAATCAAATGTATAGATGCATTTTTTAAATTAGACGCTGTATTCTAGACTTTATTTAGGTTGTTTTTTTGATAAAAAAAGCCAGTAAGGATCAACCTTGTTGAACCCTTGCCGGCTTTTTTATAGTGATGTTATTTATGCTTTTGATGGACGAACAATAATTTTTACCGCCGATTCATTATTGTGAATTAATGTATCAAAGCCTTGGGAAATCAGGTCATCTAATTCGTCGCCCCTGAAAAACTCTCAACCTATTGAATCTAATGTGTTTTTATAAGATAGTTAATATCTAAATCTTGCTATAAATACGCCATAAGGCCCAAAAAGTTGCAGAACAGGTGAGTTTTATGAAGCCTCGTCAGACACAGACCATACCGCAAAAGGATTTATTCCAACCTCAGCTCGTTGACATCATTAACCCCAATCATCCTTTAGTTCGACTGGCTAAGATCATTGATTGGAAGCAATTGGACTCAACGCTTAGTGCCCATTTTTCAAGCGTTGGTGCGGCCGCGTTGCCAACGCGTCTTATGGCGGGATTGCTGTATTTGCAGCACTTGCATAATTTGTCTGATGAGCTGGTGCTAGAGCAATGGCTTGAATCGCCTTATTACCAATACTTTTGCGGCGAAACCTTTTTCCAGCACGACTTCCCGTGCCATCCAACCAGTCTTGTTAAATGGCGAAAACGGTTAGGAGAAGAAGGCTGTGAATGGCTGCTTACCCAGACGATACAAGCAGGATTGAAACTAAAAGTCATCAAACCAGCGAGCCTAAAACGAGTCGTGGTAGACACCACGGTACAAGAAAAAAACATCACCTTCCCAACCGATGCCAAGCTCTACAACAAGGCTAGAGAGCAGCTCACTCAGGTCGCCAAAGAACAAAACATCACGTTAAGACAAACCTACGACAAAGCCTGTCATGAGTTAATGCCAAAAATTGGACGCTATGGCCACGCCAAACAATATAAGCGGATGAGAAAAGCGATTAAGCAAGTCAAAGGCTTTTTAGGGCGAGTCCTGCGAGATGTTGATCGGCAAGTAAAACGACAAGGATTAACGCTCACTCAAAAGCAAGAAGACACACTCAACCAAGCCTATCGATTACTAAAACAAACTCGCCAGAGCAAAAACAAACTGTATAGCTTGCATGAACCTAATGTGGACTGCATATCCAAAGGCAAAGCGCATAAACGCTACGAATTTGGTGTAAAAGCGAGCATAGCCGTAACAGCAAAAGAATCCTTCATTGTGGGAGCCAGAAGCTATCCAGGTAATCCTTATGATGGCCATACCTTGAAAGATCAACTTCAACAAGTTGAAACCCTAACAGGAAAAAAACCGGAAACCTGTTTTGTTGATAGAGGGTATAAAGGATCGGGCGTAGACGATATTAAGGTGTTGGTTGCAGGTCAAAAACGTGGTGTACCAAAGAAAGAGAAGCCATGGATGGGAAGACGAAATAGCGTAGAACCCATCATAGGACACCTCAAATCAGATGGAAAACTCAGACGATGCTTCTTAAAAGGCGTACTAGGCGATGCGATTAACGTGATCTTAAGTGCCTGTGGTCAGAACCTACGTAAGCTACTGAAGTGGCTTTATTGTGCCCCATATTTTGGGCAATTTTTAAGGCGATTATGGCTGAAAATAACTTTTCTACTGGAAAGACCCAAAAATTGCATGGCGTTTCTTGCTTGAAACGCCATTATTCAGGGACGACTAATTCGATTCGCTGGGTGATAAAGGGTTCTAAATTAACCTTGCCTTCCTCCACGAGTTTAATGGTTTCTTTATGATTGTTAACATAAGCAATGGTGCCGCGAACGTCCAATTCCTTCATGACGACACTGTGAACGTTCACAGTTGCCGGATGGCTCCAAATGGAGACAATAACGATTGCCCCTTTTGCTTTTGTGCTTTCAACTAAAGTGTCTAATACCTTGTTATTGCTGGTGCACTCGAAAGCTACATCCACACCTCGGTCTTCCGTAATCTTCATCACCTCTTCTGTGACGTTGACCTCGGTTGGATCTAAGATATAATCTGCGACGCCAGTATCATGAGCCTTTTCTTTACGTTTAGCGCTTAGCTCAGTCAGGATAACCGTGATGCCCTTAGCTTTTAAAACAGCAGACAATAACAAGCCGATAGGGCCACCGCCACCGACTAACGCCACATCACCCGCTTTTGCCGCGCTGCGAACAAATGCATGATAACCGACGGCTAAGGGTTCAACTAAGGCGGCTTGATCCAAAGGAATGTCATTTGAAATAGGATGAACCCAACGGCGTTTTACGGCGATTTTTTCGGATAACCCTCCACCGCATCCACCAAGACCAATAAAGTTCATATTCTTCGATAGGTGATAATTTTCACCTGGCCCAGTTGGTACCTCATCGGCAATAATATAAGGCTCAACGACGACGTGTTGACCGACTTGAATATCGTCAACACCTTCTCCCACTGCGTAAACCACACCCGAAAACTCATGTCCCATGGTAACAGGGGCGGATTCTCCTGAAATAGGGTGTGGATGGCCGCAAGGTGGAATAAAAATCGGCCCTTCCATAAATTCATGTAAATCGGTACCGCAGATGCCACACCACGCAACATCAATGCCCACTGTACCTGGCTCAACACTAGGTTCAGGAATATCTTCAATGCGAATATCCCCTCTGTCATAAAAACGAGCAGCTTTCATTTTGCTTTCCTTTTATTGGACTAATAGAGATGAGTAAAGGCTTTTGCACGCACCACAGTCGTGCAAAAGTCTCTACTAAATCAAGCTACTCAGAACACCTAGCGAAGTCAACTTCATGGTGAAAACCTTGCTTTTTACTGACAATTATCAAGTAATCCAAAAAGGGGGCCAGAACATGAAGCGATAGGCATTTGCCTAATGTTTATAAGGTGTGACGTCGGGAGCGGGTATCGTTGATTAGCATTTTGCTGATCTCTTGTTCATTATAAATTATTTTGGTTTTCACGCTAGCATCAAGTCTATAACATCCCTCATAAAAGACATTGTAAATAGGACAAAAAATGAAGGTTCGTATATCAAAAGAAGAGGATTTAGACATTCTGGCAGAACTAAATTGCCAGCTTATAAAAGACGAAGGACACAGCAATCCAATGTCGGTCAAAGAGTTAAAAGCTCGAATGGCTTGCTGGCTTGTATCGGAGTATTCAGCAGTACTTTTCGAGCTCAACGATAAGGTCATTGGTTATACACTGTGGCGCAAAGACACTGACTTTATTTATATTAGACAGTTTTTTATTGCACAAACATTTCGAGATAAAGGGAACGGAAAAAAGGCCTTTGAGCTAGCGAAAAAGCGCTATTGGGACCAAGAAAAACTACGTTTAGATGTTTTAATAAATAACCTGAAAGGGCTAAGCTTTTGGCGCTCAGTTGGCTTTTATGATTACTGTCTAACGATGGAACAAGAGGGATAAAGTGTTCATATGCAGAATCTTATGTGCCAAATTGAAGTGGCTAAGGATATTGCTCAGGTTGAGCGGTTGTTACAGTGTGAGTCTGTGGAGAAAAAGATAAGGCAGGCTTTCGAACTTGAGCAAACGGTTTTTTATGCTTGCTGTGATGGTGTTGCTATTGGGCTTGCATTTGTTGGTTTTAACAATTTTCATCCCCATTGGGCTCGTCCTTTTGTTTATGTAGCTGACGCCCAGCGTCGAAAAGGTGCTGGCTCAATGCTTTATCGTCGACTTCTTGTAGAGCCATTGCCTAACAATGTGCTCGGTTTTCAATTTGGTGCCGATGTGCAAAATACTGGATTAAGAGCTTTTATCGAGTCAGTTGGTTTTAAAAGACGGCTTGATTGTTATTCTATGGTGTTTGATTGTGATCAAATGCAGCAACCAGATTATTCAGTGCTTGAAGAAAATGGTTTTTATCTTTGTGATTTTGAAAAAGCATTAGAATTATCGTTCGATACCAATGCGTTTTTAATTAACGCTTATACTCGTGATCATTATTGGTCGACACCTGTGTCAAACGATAGTGCGTTATGGGCACAACAACTATCACAATTTGATCCGAACTTTAGTTTTGTTATCCACGATGGTAAAGCAATTAGGTCTTGTATTACCAGCTGTGTTACTTCTTCGATATTAAACATCTGGTGGTTGTATTCAGATGATAAGGTGAATGATTGTTTGCAAACTATTTTATTATCGCACCTTGCAAAATGTGCTCTTCTCAAGAAAATCACATTAGCTGATATTGAAATCGATTCTACTAAGACAAATTTCGATCAGTTATATCAATCTATTCCTGCCAAAAAGATAGATATTTGGCAGGTTTATCAGCATGCTTTTATCTAAAAGGAAATTTTGGGCTTTACTAAAGACGATATGTCTTTATAAAACCCATTAACATTTCTCAAAGTTACTAGGCTAATTTGTTTGTGTTTTAATAATAGCCTGAGAGAGTCCATTTAGATAAGAGGTAAGTGCAGCATCTATGGATAATATGTTTTTATACCAGCCATTCCAGATTAAAAAGCAAGTAATTAACGTTTTTAAATCTTGATCTAAAGACTTACTTTCGTCTTTTAGTATATTCAAACCATAGGTGGCGAAATCTTGTCTGATATCGTCTTCTTCTAAATTTTTCACAAAATTTTCTAGATCGGATTTCAGTTTTTCTTGAGTAATGGCAGGAATGTCTAAACTCAACCCTTTCATTTTTATAAAATAGAAAGCGGTACAGGTTTGTAGGTTCTTTGTTTGTTTATTCAGCCAATCTTCACTGTTCTTGAATGTGCTACCATCCCAACCATCTAGGCCAATCGATTCACCAAAACGTAAATAAATTGACGATTTTAGTTGTTCTCGCTCTCCAGGTTGAGTGCCATTACCATAAAAACTTTCAAATATGTCAGAGACAGTCTGGCCATTATATTTATTGCTGCTGGCATTACCTGCCAAGATCATACCATCGACATTGGCTAAGTTTTTATAATACGCACCAAATTGATCAATGATGCCTTGTTTTTTCTCATGTTGTTTGGCTTTTGATAGAAGATGATCCGTTATTTTATGTTGTAGTAAAAACTCCCCAGTGATTTCTGATAAATCACCAAGCCATCCAGAAGCCATCAATCGGTCTTCAACAACAGGCACTATATCTTTTATCTTATCCCAGATTTCTGGCTTTTCAATAATGCTTTCTGGTACGGGGGTGAGTGGGCCATTATGATTGTTAGCGTCTAAAATGGCAAAGATATGTGCGACATCGTATAGATCGTTATTAGACAGCACAACCTCATGACTATGTTGCATTTTTTGAGTGTAATCACTGGCAGGGAAAGGCGTGATGTTTGCTGTTTCGGGGATGAGGAGTTTATTCCAACCAAATGAGTCGTAATAAATTTTTCGAAATTTGGTTAACATCAGGTTGGTGTCAGTGTCCACTGATGAATTGTCTTCTTCAATCGATTTCATAAAATCGATATATTCTGGCATCTTATAGTAGTTGCCATTTTCTGGTACATGATTATGAACAGACTCTCCGAAATTAAAATTAAAAACTTCGACTTCTTGCGTTTGCATTTGATTACTCCTGTTAAATCGTTAGCTGAATACTATGTCGATTGTGTTTAGCTTATATTAAAATAATTTTTATCCTGTTGCTTTGTGAAAGCTTGAAAATCGTTATTCGACTAATTGTTTATATCTTTTTGGATGCAATGTACAGAGATTACCCTATCAAATAGGAGGAAAGTCTTACTAAATGCTAAGTGTGGTAGGTATTAGACAAATAGACTTGAGCTGTTATAGTGGGAAAAAACAAGAATAGGGTGTGAAAATGACATTCATGAACGGTGAAACACATCAGGTTTTTAATCAACCCAAAGCGCTTGAACACTATAACGCTTACCTTGCTGATAGGGTGCTGCAGTACTGGCAGCAGCGCTTTGATGGCGGTTGGGGAACTGAGCTTTTGACAGATTTTGGTGCTAGAGTCGGCGGTGACTTGCAACAAGCGGGTTTTCTTGCCAATAAATATTTGCCGGAACTGCATACCCACAATCGTTTTGGTGAGCGCATTGATCAGGTTGAGTACCATCCAAGCTATCATCAATTAATGCAGCATGCTATCGAACATGGGCACTGTTCTTTGCCTTGGCAAAAACCGCAGGCTGGGAGTCATGTAGTGCGTGCCACCTTGGCAGTGTTGCATACCCATGCTGATCCTGGATCGGGTTGCCCACTTACTATGACATTTGCCAGTGTGCCTGCGATTTCTGTTCAACCAAGTGTCGCCAAACTCTGGTTGCCGAAAATTTTCGCCAATCATTACGATGGTGATAATAAACCTTGGTTTGAAAAACAAGGGGTGACCATAGGCATGGCGATGACAGAAAAGCAGGGTGGTTCTGATGTACGGGCAAATACCACCACAGCAACACCACTCAAGGCAAGTGGGCCAGGTGAACTGTATTCGTTAGTAGGGCATAAATGGTTTTGCTCGGCCCCCATGAGCGATGCCTTTCTGGTACTGGCAAAGACGGATGATACTCAGTTGTCTTGTTTTTTAGTGCCTCGTTGGTGTGAGGATGGCCAAAAAAATGCTATTTACCTTCAACGTTTAAAAGATAAATTAGGAAATCAATCAAACGCTAGCTCTGAAATTGAATTTAGGGGGGCTCAAGGTTGGTTACTAGGGGAATCTGGCCGAGGCATTGCGACCATTATTCAAATGGTGGCGCTGACTCGTTATGACTGTATGTTGGGATCATCGGCGTTGATGATGCAAGCGGCTAAAGAAGCCATTTGGCATACATCAGGACGGAGTGTTTTCGGTAAAAATCTCCATCAACAACCATTGATGCTGAATGTGCTTGCTGATCTTGCTCTTGAAGCAGAAGCGGCGCTTGCTATTTCGATGCGTATTGCCCATGCCCTGGATAATATGGCCGATGAGAAGCAGGCCGCATTAGTGCGCAGCGCCACGGCGATCGGTAAATATTGGATCTGTAAACGTGCCGTTCAGCATACTTATGAAGCGATGGAGTGTGTTGGCGGTGTGGGGTATGTACAGGATAATGTCTTAAGCCGTTTATATAAAGAAGCGCCGGTCAATGCAATATGGGAAGGTTCTGGTAATGTGCAATGCCTCGACTTGTTACGAGTCTTCAACCGAGAACCTGACACATTGAAGGTCTTTTTAGAAGAGCTTGAGCTTGCCCGTCAGGCAAACCCTTTGTATGCAAAAAAACTCGATTCAGCCTATCGCTTGTTAGAAGACAAAGCTCATTTAGAGATTCAGGCAAGACGAGTGATCGAGACCTTAGCACAGCTTTGGCAGGCCGCCAGCTTACTGATCTACGGCGACAAGGATATCGCGGATGCTTTTGTAATCGCACGCTTCAGTGACCATGGTTTTCACCAATATGGTTGTTTAGACAGTGGCATTGATATGGCCAAGATTGTAGCGCGTTTTATGCCTAAGCTAACCTCTTAACAGATGGTGAATAATGGTGTTGGTATCGTTAAAGCGTTTTTCTCGCAATTTGGTAGCAATAGCCAAGTGGTATTTTTATAAGTTAGTTTTATTGAGGGGATTCCTATGACGGAGGAAGACAAACAAACTGCATTAGAGGCGTTAAAAATTGCGTTCACTTATATGCCAAAAGCGATAGAAGTGAACAAGTACGAATACGGTGAGCGATATCAGTTGGTGCTCAATCATGTGGAAACAGTAAGGGAAGCTCTTCTTATTCACGGTATCGACCCTGATGAAGTGGATGGCGAAGTGAATGCCGATATTGCGCCGAATTCGACTTATTAGGCTTCTTTGATTGTCTTGATTCATACTGCTTGTGGATGGTGGCGTGTGCCTCAGCGCTAGGTTTGAAGGTCACTCGCACTAAACCTTACGGTTTAGTGCGAGTGACTGGACGGCTTAAAAGAGATGACGAAAAAACTAAAACTAAGCGTTTGATTGGAAGCCCATACGGAAACCACCCCAGTGCTTGCCCTTTACAAAAATCGGCACGGAGAGATCATGTAAGATCTCACCAGTGTCTCGTTTATAGGTTTGCAATAAAAAAGTATCGGTATGTGCGCCACAGCGACGTCCTGTTGGATCGTTAAAAATGCGTTTGGTGCGATTATTGATCAGGTCTTTTTCATAGTCACCGCTTAAGGGCTGACTGAACTTTTTGTTATGGGTCGGGAAATAACCATTGATATCTACCGCGCCAGCAAACATGACTTCGCTATGTTTTTCTAACACGGCTTCTTGAATAGGCGGAAAAGCCCGATCACTAAATGAATCGTAGGCCGTGTTAAATTTCTCCGGATTACTTCCTGGAATGGGTCGATAATCTCTAGAAAAAACCGCTTCTTGGGTGAGCTCACCTTTTTCAATGGCCTCTTCAAAGACCTTAGTAATGGCCTGTGCCGAAGTGTGTGCTGTGTTGAGTAAATCTGAGAAAAACAGGGATTTATCGACTTTATCTAACTCCCTAAAAACCACTTCAGCACCATTACTTAAGCCAGACGCTTCTTGGGCTAAGCGGTCACTTCGTTGGGATATATCGTTTAATGACATGCCAATGCGAGAAATAGAGCCGCTAATTTGACTGCTGGTGGAACCTAATACTTCCCCTGCACTCTCCACCTGAGAAAGAACAACGGAGGCGTTTTGTACTTCTTTGGTTAAAGAAACAAAGCGCTGAGTTTCCCCCAAGAGCGCAGTAGAGAGGGTTTCGGATAGCTCTTTTAGCGAGGACATTTCGCGATTTGTTGCCTCACTGTTACGGCGCACGTCTGTCAGTAAGCCAGAAATTTGCTCGGATGCCGTCGCGCTTTTTGCAGCAAGCGCACGGACTTCATCAGCCACCACCGCAAAACCTCGACCTTGCTCCCCCGCACGTGCGGCTTCTATCGCGGCATTTAAAGCTAATAAATTGGTCTGCTCAGAAACCCCTTTGATGACAGTGGTAATGGTATCGATGTCGTCGGCACTTTTAATTAACAATGCTAATTGATCACTGGCCGCTTGTACCTTTTGCGTTAACTCATTTATTTGCTCGGAACTTTGCGTAAGCATCTGCTGAGCGATACGGCTTGATTCAGCGGTATCACTCATGGTGTGAGACAATTGAGTCAGGTTGTTAGAAAGCGTTAAGCCCGTATCTGAGAGACTTTCTACCGCTTGAGTAATCTGCTCACTATCATCACGGGTAATGTGGATGTCTTTGCTGAGAGTGTCAACGAAATGGGATACTTCCGCAGCACCCATGGCCATTTTTGATGTGGCACTGGTCACGGTTTTACTGACTTGAGAGGAGCCTAAGTCCTCTTTCACAAGAGAGGGCTGATTGGGATTTTTCTTATGCTTATGGGGTGTCGATAAAAATTTTGATAAGACAAGAAAACAGCAAAGTAGTATACCGACAAGAGCATAGGGTAAAGGCATAATGTCTTGTAAATAGTTAATAACGCAGATCGCTATAAGCCCCAATACGCTCCCTAACTGTAAATACAATATCATGCTTCATGCTTCCTTATTGTTTTTCTCTAGTGTGTAACTATGTCATTAGGAGGTCAATCTAAAATAGAAGGTGAGTCATCCTTGGTTCGTTTTTTTTCACGACACTGAATCTGTGATTTTTGCTTTGATTTCAACGATAACAGCCATGCTTGAAAGCGTTAAGTGTGATCGTTACCTATCTTCGCCGCTTGTCAAAGTCACTCAAAAGTAACTAACGCAAATATCTGGCTAACTTCCAATAATACCGTGACATGCAGATGGATAAGATGATATTAGTCATTTAAAGTCAGTTTTACTTCTATAAATGTTCTCAGGTAAATGAAATGAAACCACAGCAAGTATTGAAGAACTATGAGTTAGCTTTGGCTAGCCAAGATTGGCGTTTGGTGGAACCTTTAATGCATAAGAATGTTTGTGTGACATTTTCAAACGGGACTTTTAAAGGCATTGAAGAGGTTCGGACGGTTTTTGAAGAAAACTTTTCCTCTATAAAAGACGAGCAGTATTCAATATCAAAGGCACACTGGGCTCACATTTCTGAAACAGAAGCCGTGTGTCTGTATTGTTTCAGCTGGAAAGGAATTATTGAGGGAGAGCACTGCTCAGGAAGTGGCAGAGGTACCACTGTACTTATCAATGAAAACGGGTGCTGGCAAATAATAACGGAACATTTGGGACCTAATGCACTAATCTCTAACACAGACCAGAACAACCTTAAGTAACCTATCTTTTTATTAAGTAATTACACGATAGAAAGGTTACTGTTCACCAAATTGTAAGTCTGCCAAGCGCTTATATAAAGTACAGCTTTTTAGTAGTTCAGGGTGGGTGCCTTGGGCGATTATTTCCCCTTGATCCATGACGATAATGCGGTCTGCGTTTAATACAGTGGCGAGCCGGTGGGCGATGACAAGGGTGGTTCTATCTGCCATCAATAATGAGAGTGCCGCTTGTACCTTGTTTTCACTTTGTGCATCAAGGGCACTGGTAGCTTCGTCGAGTAGTAATATTGGCGCGTCTTTTAAAATGGCTCGAGCTATGGCAATTCGTTGTCGTTGACCGCCGGATAGGCGCACACCATCTTCCCCGAGTCGAGTCTCATAAGCTTTGTCTAAGTGCTGAATAAACTCATCGGCATTGGCTTTTTTTGCGGCCTCTTGAATGGCTTGTTCAGTAGCATTGCGATTGGCATAACCTAGGTTATCCGCGACGCTTTGATCAAACAGGGCCGTTTCTTGGGGCACCAAGGCCAGTTGGTGGCGCCAAGCACTCAAGTCATAGTCTTTGATATTGTGATCTGCAAAACATATTTGTCCCTGTTGAGGGTCATAAAACCTTAGTAAGAGTTCAAAAATGGTCGATTTCCCCGCGCCAGATGGGCCAACGAGGGCAATGGTTTCACCTTGCTTAATGGTAAAACTAAGATGTTTTAGGACAGGCGTTGTTGGACGAGTTGGGTAGCAAAAAGTAATGTCTTTTAAGGCTAATAAAGTGTTGTTTATGGCAGCCTGCTGTTGGTCTGAGGTATGTTGAAGCCTAGTGCTCTGCTCAACAAATGGTGGAATAGGTTGTTTGCCACTGATTATATCGCTCTTTTCGTTGAGTAATTCCATAATGCGCTCGGCGGCTCCTGAGGCCCGTTGCAATTCTCCCATGACTTCAGATAATGCCGTAATGGAGCCAGCAACAATAATGGCGTAGAACAAGAAACTGGCTAAGTCGCCAGCGCTTATTGCGCCAGAAATAACGTCTTTGCCACCAAACCAAAGCATGACACCAATGCCGCCCATGGAAAGTAAAATAGCCATCAAGGCGAGCCAAGAGCGCTGTAAAATACGTTTTACACTGACACGGAAGGCTTGTTCTACTGCCCCAGCAAAGCGTTGTTCATCGTGGTTTTCATGAGTATATGCTTGAACCACTTTGATATGGCGTAACGCCTGTGACAAATAGCGCCCTACATTGGCGATTTCATCTTGGCTATTGCGAGATAATCGACGTACTCGACGACCAAAATACAACACGGGCGCTACGACAAATGGCACACAGACGAGTAAAATCAGGGTTAACTTAAAATGCATCACCAACAGAAAAATAATACCGCCGAGCAGCATTAAGCTGCTGCGCAAGGCAATGGATAAAGAAGAGCCAATGACACTCTGTAAGAGAGTGGTATCTGAGGTAATGCGTGATTGAATTTCGCTTGGTGAGTTATCTTCGAAAAAAGAAGGGGATAGGGTCAATAAATGAGCAAAGACGGCTTTACGTATATCCGCAACCACGCGTTCTCCAATCCATGACACAAGGAAGAATCGGCAGAAACTGCCAACGCCTAATAGCAGTACCAAACTCAGAAAAACCACTAGGGCTTTGGTCAAATCCGCTTCTGAACCAGAGGCCAAGCCTCGATCAATTAAAAACTGTATACCTTTACCGAGACTCAACATGGCGCCAGCGGTAATCACTAAAGCGATAAGCGCAAAAATAACCTGAAGGCGATAAGGACGTAAAAATGCTAGAAAGGTTTTTAAGCCTGCGCCGAAGTGCGTTTTGTTACCAGATAGCATAGCGGGAATCGCCTCGTTTTGTCCCTTTCCTGTACCCTGTTGCTCTGACTTATTGCCTGTATTCAACAATAGTTTCCCTTAATGTATTTAGTTCGCGAGCACGTCTTATACCATGGTGAACAGTGTTGAGCGAGTGCCTGTTAACTTGGATAGGCTTCAATCAAATGCATAGCGTTTTAAGTAAGTTGTCTAAGAGATTACAGCATTTTGTGCTAAATCGTGGTGAGGGTTCAAGGTAACGTACCTTGCCGAGTCTTTTATAATGGTTAGCTTACCATAATGGCCTTGGCCCTTATTTTTACTGTTTGAACCATGATAAAGAAGCTGTACACCTTGTTGTTACTTAAAACCATTGCACAAAATTCGGCAAGCTTAGCAAGAGGATTTCAAGTGTCTTCAGAACGTTTCCTGAAGCATCCTTTATTAAAAAGTATGTCTTAATAGGAAATGTTTGGTGGTTTTAGATAGACAAAAGTCGCCTATCAATCGGCTTGATAGCGAGCACAGTTTTGCCCTGAATGCCAACAATAGAGAGGGAAGGTAAATGAAAACACTGTTGCTCAACAAAGAGCAGGTAAGCACGTTAATATCGATGCCGGAAGTCATAGTATGCGTGGAAGAGGCATATAAGGCTTTTAACCGTCATCAAGTCGTTCAACCGGATTATATAGGAATTCATTTGCCTTCCCCTCGTGGTGAGATTGACTTTAAACTTAGCTATTTTGAGCCTGATGAAATGATCTCGATGAAAGCCTCTTCGGGTGGCTTTATGAATAATCCTACCGACCATAAACTTCCTAAGAATATGGGGAGTATTCTTTTATTTGATGCACAAACGTGTGCACTGATATGCGTTATGGACGGTAGTTTACTGACAGGCCTTAGAACGGGCGCATCTGGTGCGGTATCGGTGAAAGCTCTGGCAAGAAATAATGCCCAAAAGGTGACCTCCATCGGCACAGGCAACCAAGCGAGAATGCAAATCCGAGCAATCAATGAAGTTATGAAAATTGAAGAAATTCATGCTTGGAGCAGAACACCTGAGACTCTTCGTCAATATAAAGCCGATATCGAACGTGAATTCGGTATTCCGGTTATCATTGCGAACTCTAAAAAAGAAGCGGTTGAACAAGCCGATATTTTAATTACGACCACTCGGGGTACCGGTTCTCTGGTAGAAGCGGATTGGGTAAAACCTGGCACGCATATTATCGCTATTGGCAGTGATCAGCAGGGGAAACAAGAGCTAGACCCAGAAATCTTTAGGCATGCCAAAATAGTGAATGACTCCATGGAGCAGTGCACCGAAAAAGGTGAAACATGGCATCCGCTGAATCAGAATATTATTACCAAAGCGGACATTCACGCAGAAATAGGCGAGATATTGCTGGGTAACAAAACAGGAAGAGAAAATGATCACGAAATTACTATTTTCGACTCCACCGGAATGGCAATACAAGACAATACGTCAGCAAGCAAAATTTATCGTAATGCAATAGAGCAAAATATTGGCACAAGTTTTGAGTTTTTTTAAGTGATACTTAGTTAAAAAAGCGGGTTAAAAAAGGGGTGAACAAGTCCTCTTGTTTTAGCATGTATATGCCTTCACGCATAGGACATTGGCCTAAATATTAACCATGGGTATAGCTTTATTTTACTGTTTTAAAGAATTTAGGGTCAGACGTTCAAAGGAGATCAGCACTATGCGCAATTACCCAACGATTGAGGACATTCGAGAGGCCCAAAAACGCCTGCAGCCTCATATCAAACATACCCCCTTGTTACGTGCTGAAAAAATAGAGCTAGGCCTTGGGTGCCAGCTTTATTTAAAGCCGGAAAACTTGCAAATCACGGGGGCATTTAAAATTCGAGGCGCACTCAACAAGACGCTCTCGTTGCCGAAAGAAGACATTGCTAATGGTATCATCGCAACCTCTTCTGGAAATCATGCTCAAGGGCTGGCATACGCTGCCAGAATGCTGGGAGTAAAAGCAATATTGGTGCTTCCTGTTACCACGCCCAAAATTAAAATCGAGAATACCAAAGCACTCGGCGCTGAGGTGGTTCTTTTTGATGGGGATACGGCGGCCAGATGGAAAAGAGTGTATGAAATTGCCGAAGAAAACCAATATGTCCCCGTTCATGCCTTTGAAGACCCTCTGGTGATGGCGGGTCAGGGAACCATAGGCTGTGAAATACTGCAGGATTTAGAGGATGTGGACACTGTTATTATCCCTATGGGAGGCGGTGGCCTTATTTCAGGGATCGCGACGGCGCTCAAAGAAATCAAACCATCGGTACGGGTTATCGGTGCTGAGCCTGCGTTAACACCGAAATACTATCATAGTAGAATCAACAAACAACGGACGTCGCTGCCGCTGAAAAATACCATTGCTGATGGACTAAGAATCAGTGTGCCAGGGCAAAATCCCTATCCGATTATTGAAAAATATGTTGATGAAATTATTTTGGTAGAGGATGAGTATATTATCGCTGGGATGCGTAGCCTTGCTAAAGATGCCAAATTAATTGCTGAACCCGCAGCTTCCATTGGTATTGGTGCCTTGCTCTCTGGCGCAGTCAAGGTTAAGCCGGATGAAAAGGTGTGTGCGGTACTGACGGGCGGGAATTGGGACTTAAGTGATCTTGCCGAGATTTACAAATAAGTCGACTAACTTACTTCTTAACTTACCACTTATTCGCTGTTTAGAAGACTCACCCAGGCGCTTAGTTCGATGGGTGAGCAAACCTCTCATCTCATCATCTTATTAAGCAAATGCTCGTCTATCGGATAGAAAGCCCAATCGAGGAAATAAAAAAATGCCTTCTACCAGTATGACCTGAAGAAGGCATAATAAGGGAACACTATTAGGTTATCACTGTGCCATTGAGTTTATTTGTTCGACAATGGCCGATCCCAGTTCTTGAGTGCTTGCTGTCCCTCCCATGTCACGGGTTAGACTGTTTTTATTGCGTAATATACTTTCCATTGCATTGAGCAGAGTATCATGAATCTCTGGGTAGCCAAGGTGTTGCATCATCATCGCGCCTGCCCAGATGGTCCCCAGCGGATTGGCAATATTTTTCCCAGCAATATCGGGGGCTGAACCATGAACGGGCTCGAACATGGAAGGAAAGGTTTTTTCAGGGTTGATGTTGGCCGATGGTGCAATGGCAATGGTGCCAGTACAGGCTGGGCCAAGGTCGGAAAGAATGTCACCAAACAAGTTGGAGCCAACCACCACGTCGAAATGCTCTGGCATCTGGACAAAATTCGCCGTGAGAATGTCAATATGGTATTGATCTACTTTGATCTCGGGGTATTGTTGCGCCATTAGGGCGACACGCTTGTCCCAGTAGGGCATAGAGTGATAAATACCGTTGGATTTTGTTGCGGAACTAAGGTGTTTTTTCTCTCGACTTTGGGCCAGCTCAAACGCGTATTTTAAGATACGATCCGTCCCATGACGGGTGAAGATGCTTTGTTGGGAAACAATCTCTCGTTCTGTGCCTTCGTATTGAATACCGCCAATGGAGGAATATTCCCCTTCGACGTTTTCACGTACCACATAAAAGTCAATGTCGCCGGGTTGTTTGTTTGCTAGTGGGCAAGGGACGCCATCAAACAGACGCACAGGACGCAGATTAACATATTGATCAAACGCGCGGCGTATAGGTAACAATAATCCCCATAACGAAATGTGGTCAGGTACCCCAGGAAAGCCAACGGCACCGAGATAAATCGCGTCGAATGCTTTAAGTTGCTCTAGGCCATCTTCTGGCATCATGCGTCCTGTTTTGTGGTAGGTTTCGCATGACCAATCAAAATGCGTCCATTCGTATTCTAGGTGGCACTGTCGTCCTGCAGCTTCTAAGGCACGAATGCCTTCGGGAATGACTTCTGTTCCAATACCATCACCTGCAATGACGGCGATTTTGACTTTTTGCATGCCTTTCTCCTCTTCTATCGTTATTCTTAGGGACCTTTGCTCGAGACTTATTCATGGACCTCTTTTGCTTATCTAACCAAGTGCTTGGTTGATTAAAGCGTATTGACGTAGTGTATTGTCTCTTTGTGGCATGTCACCACGTATCATTTCGACCACCGTATCCACTTGAGGCAAGCCTATTTCCTCTAGCCAAGTGCTGAGCTGACTGCTTTGTGGCACATCGATCCGTACAAACTCATTGACATGTTCATTGATCAAGGATTGGATCATGGCTTTCGCTTGTTCTTGCGAAGAGGCGATGACAGGGCCAATGGCGTAACCACGGCCAAATTTACGTATGATGGCAAAACCTGTGATCTCACCTTGGTTTTCCGTTACGGTGCCTGTCGCTGATTTCAGTATTTCATTGAGGGCGGCTTCCCTTGCTAGACCGCATGATGTTTCTGCGAGCTCAACAATTTTCGCATGATCCGCTTGGACTATCTGACGTTGCATTTTTGTGAGATTAGCATCAACACTGTTGCTTGCTTCAACGATGGCTTGATGTTGATAGACTTTGCTGGCGGCATGAAAGCCGAAGCTTTCATATAAAGGTTGACCCGATGGTGTGGCGTATAAAAGCACATTTTTCTGATCGCCAATTTTCGCCAAGACCCGCTCCATTAGCTTTCTACCAATGCCGTTGCCTTGTTTTTCTGGTGACACAATCACCATGCCAAGAGAGGCGTAATGATCACCATGATTCCAACATAAAACCGTTCCAATGGATTCTTGGTTATATTCGGCAATAAACCCTGTGCCGAGATGGTGAACCAGTTTCCAGTCGTCAATACGATGTGGCCATTTGACTAATTGAGATAATGAATAAGCGGCTGTTAGGTCATCTTCCGTCATGGGGCGATAACAAATCTGAAGGGTCTCTTTTGTTAAAGTCATCATGTTCTCCTCAAAATAATGGCTATATTTTGGGGAGAGATAGGCGTAATTACTAGGACATTCTTGCCGTTAAATGAGAATTGATCTAAATACGGCAGCAAGCGCTAATAATGCTTTATCAGGGTGATAAATCTGCTGAAAGCCTATTTTATAACAGCATAATATTGTGATGGGGCGATGTAGCGAACAGCCACAAATCAAAAAAATGGGGCGAATACGACGGCATTAGATGACAGCAGACCGAAATGGACAACCGTCAAGCGTGGCGAGTGGCAAACATAATTCCATTCAAAACTGTGTTTGCATCACTCTAACCAAGCAATATGACGGACTAAGCAAGGGTATGGCTGACTAAAGCAAAGCTATGAAACTCGCTGTCTTCTTTTTTGAACGATGGCCTTCTCATGGAGGTGACCGTATCAAATTCAGGCATGCCAGCTTCGATTAAAAAGGCTTTAAAGATGCTGTCTTGCTCCGCCGTATCGATGCGTAAGAAATGCCCTGTATGTTGATTGATATGAGGGGCGATCAGAGCCATGGCATCGTCACGGTTTTGGGCAACGACTGGGCCAATGACGTGGCCACGACCAAACTTTCTACACAGGGCAAAGCCAACGATGCGATTGTCACGAACCAATACCGAACCTTGGGATTTTTCTAATACGGTTTCGATGACGGGATGTCTATCAATACCAAACGCACTTTTATCCAGTTGCAGAACACTTTGCCAATCACTGGCGTCGAGCTCTCTAATACCTTCGGTGACCGAAAGCTTGGACTGATCAACGGCAGCGGCAATGCCTTGATGTTGAAAAACTGGGGCAACCATTTGAAAATCTAATGATTGATAGAGGCGATATCCCGCTCTGGTGGAGGTGAGCAAAATGTCGCGATTTTCACATTGCGCCATAATATGCTTCATGATCCAGCGTCCACCGCCTAATGCTTGCAGTCGAGGCGAGGTGATCACCATGCCGATGGTGGCGTAATGCTCCCCCATGGGGAACCACATACCAGAAGCAACCACTCGACCAATGGGGTCACAGCCAACAACGCCTTTACCTAATGTTAGTAACATGCGCCAATCGGAAGGGCGATGGGGCCAGAGCACGGTAATAGAAAGTTCATGAAGCTTGTCTATGTCATCAAGCGTCATGGTTCTAATGGTTAGTTCATAGGTTTTTAATCGCTTTGATGTTTCGCTCGGCACGTCTGCCACCTCTATTTTTCTACAAAATGCAGATTATCAATACTCGTATTAGTTTGTCATTGCATCCCATTAAATACTAGGACGTTCTTGCCTAATCGCTATGGAGGAAAAGGTGTGAACAGTCGATTCGGCATCAATCACCAAATCCTCTTGCCATAAAGCTCGCTTTATATCGTCACCACTCTTTTATCAGCATAAAACGCTTTCTCCTCACGCTTAGAATAGAAAAAGCAGCCAATTTTCTGCTAACGAAGACCTGTATTGTTGCAAGGTCAGTTCCTTAATTGGGTACGAAGACACTGGGAGATAAATGTATGGCCTCGTTTAATCCAGAGGATGTGAGGATTACTAATAGTCATTTTATTGGTGGGAAAGCCATTAACAGTCACGAGACAATCGATGTTTTGCGGCCATCAGACGGTCAGGCATATGCCTCTCTTTCCATAGCGGATTCTGATTTGGTTGATCAGGCTGTAGAAAATGCATGGCAAGCGTTCAAACAAAGTGATTGGGCCTCTCGGTCTCCTCGTGATAGAGCCAAGGCGATGAGACGTTGGGCAGCTTTGATCGAAGCCGATGTGAATACCTTAGCGCCCTTAGAAGCCATCGGGTCGACCCGTCCGATTGCCGCCGCTGCGCAGTGGGATATTCCCTTCTGTGCTGAAGGTATCCGTTTTTTTGCCGAGTATGCCGATAAGTGTGGTGGGGAGGTGATCCCAACGGCAAATGGCAGTTTAGGTATGACGATTACTGAGCCATACGGAGTGATTGGTGCCATTGCACCCTGGAATTTCCCGTTGGTTATGGCGTCGTGGAAAATTGCGCCAGCAATGGCCGCTGGCAATGCTGTGGTATTAAAACCGTCGGAAATGACGCCGTTTAGTGTGGTGCGTTTGGCTGAATTAGCCATAGAAGCGGGTATTCCTCCAGGTATTTTTAATATCGTTCAAGGGGATGGTCGTGTGGGGGATGCTATTTGTCGACATCCTCGGATTTCGAAAGTGACCTTTACTGGCTCCACCAAAACCGGTGCGCTCATTATGACGGCTTGTGCACAATCCGGTACGAAACCTGTCACGCTAGAATTAGGGGGTAAAAGCCCACAGTTGGTATTCGACGATATAAAAAACATCGATAAAGTGGCTCGCCGCATTGCCGGAGCCATCACCACTAACGCTGGTCAGGTCTGCGTCGCAGGTTCTCGTCTCTTAGTGCAAAAAGGGATTGCGGATCAGTTAGTGACGCGCATTTCCGAGCTCTTTTCTGAGATGGTTTCGGGGCCAACCTGGCAAGATAGCACCACATTATCCCCGATTATTTCAACGCGAGAATTGGAACGCATTGACGGTGTGGTACAGCGTACCGTTCAGCAAGGCGGTGAAATTTTAGTGGGCGGTTGTCGCTTACCTGAACGAGATCAGAGCGCTTTCTATCAACCGACGATTTTAACCAAGGTCAATATGGACATGGAAGCAGTACGAGACGAAATTTTTGGTCCTGTCCTGTGCGTGGAAACCTTTGCAACAGACGATGATGCTTTGCAGTTAGCCGGTCACCCTTCTTATGGACTATCCGCCGGTGTGCATACCGCAGATTTAAATCGTGCCATGCGTATGGTGAATGAGCTTGAAGCAGGCACTGTGTGGGTGAATCGTTATGGCCGTAGTTGGGATTTTGCTATACCCACAGGAGGCTTCAAAGGTTCTGGTATCGGTAAGGATCTGGGACGCTATGCCTATGAAGCCAATCAAAAAGTGAAAAGCGTGTTAATCGATTTTTCCAATGACGGAGCCTAATTGCGCTGGAGGAATAAAAATTTGCCCATTAACGACATTCTATTTTCGTTCGGTAGATCGTGCCGAGGTGAGGGGGCAATTCCGTTGAAAATTCGTTACAGCAAAACAAAATCGGGCCAAATAGGCTTCGCTTTAGTGTTGTAATAAATCTATTGAATAGTTTTTGCACAAAGAACCGCTGTTTTATTGAAATAAAAAATGAAGCACCGTATCGCTAAATGGAGAAAACCAATATGACTACCCTGAATCCAAAGTACATTACGTTTGATTGCTACGGCACTTTAGTTTATTTCGAAATGGCGCCAACTGCGCGTCGTGTATTTAAGGACCGTATCTCAGAAGAAGACATGGATCAGTTTATTGCCGACTTTTCCGCCTACCGTTTTGATGAAGTGCTTGGTGACTGGAAGCCTTATGATCAAGTCTTGTGTAACGCCGTGAAACGTACGTGTAAACGCTGGGGCATTGAGTACCGCGATAATGAAGGCATGATTTTTTATAACGCGGTGCCGACTTGGGGACCTCATCCTGATGTACCAGAGGCGTTGGCGCGTTTGGCAACAAAATTTAAGTTAGTGGGGTTGACCAATGCCATGAATGAGCAAATTCCCCATAACATTGAGAGATTAGGCGCGCCTTTTCATGCGGTCTACACCGCAGAAGAAATTCAGGCCTATAAGCCTCGTCTCAAAGGCTTTGAGTATATGTTGGATAAGCTGGGGTGTGGCCCAGAGGACATTCTGCATGTTTCCTCAAGTCTGCGTTATGACCTGATGTCCGCTCACGATATGGGCATTAAAAATAAAGTGTTCATTAACCGTGGACATGAACCTTCTACACCTTTCTATGAATATCATGAAGTCAAGGATTTGGCGGGCTTAGCGGATCTGTTAGGCGTTTAGTTTTTCATTCACTAGAAGGAATCATCATGAAGCTAGAGTCCTATTGGCTAGACACTGTATCCGCTTTTACGAAAGGGGAGCAGGGCCGCGCATCAGGTCAGTACGATGTGGCGATCGTTGGCGGTGGCTTTACTGGTTTGTCGGCGGCCATTGCCCTTTCTAAGCAAGGGCTTTCAGTGGTGTTGCTTGAAGCGGATCGTGTTGTTGGTGAAGCATCGGGTCGTAACGGTGGCCAGTGTAATGCAGGTTTAGCGCATGATTATGGCTCACTGGCGCAGCGTATTGGTGTGGAGAAAGCGCGTGCTTTCTATCTCTCCTATATGGAGGCGGTGGACACGGTTGCGGAGATGGTGGAAGAGGAAGAGATTGACTGTGATTTTACGCGCCATGGTCGACTGAAATTAGCGGCGAAACCTGCACATTATGACAAGCTGGTTCGGGCTCATGAACGATTAGCAAACGAGGTTGACCCTAATGTTGTTTTACTGAGTGCAAGTCAGGTGCGTGATGAAGTCGGCTCTGAACGGTTTTATGGTGGTCTGTTGCAAACAACCAGTGCACAAATGCACATCGGAAAATTTGGTCTAGGGTTAGCCGATACCGCAGTGAAATACGGTGCGAAACTTTATGAATCCGCTGCTGTAACGGGGATTGAGCACATTTCTGCTGACCGTTATCAAGTGACTTCCAGTCGTGGCACAGTCATTGCTGATAAAGTATTACTGGCGACGGGAAGTTCAGCTAAAGGGCCTTTTCGTTATTTTCGTCGACGCTTGGTTTCCGTGGGCAGTTTTATTGTTGTGACAGAACCATTAGACCCAGAACTGTTGGCGCCTCTCTTAGTCAAGCGACGTGGTTATGTGACCTCGAAAAACATCGGTAACTACTTTCGAATCACTCCCGATAATCGCTTGCTCTTTGGTGGACGTGCTCGTTTTGCAATGTCTAATCCACGTTCAGATGAAAAAAGTGGCCATATTTTACAGGCGTCAATGGCTCAGGTATTTCCGGCGCTTAGCAAGGTGCGTATCGACTACTGCTGGGGTGGTTTGGTGGACATGACGGCCGACCGCTTACCAAGAGCGGGTCAACACAAGGGCATGTATTACTCACTTGGCTACAGTGGACATGGGGTTCAGATGTCAACGCATATGGGGAAGGTAATGGCTCAAGTGATGATGGGTAATGAGATCGTCAATCCATGGCGTGATCTGGATTGGGCGCCAGTGCCGGGTCACTTCGGTAAACCTTGGTTTTTACCCTTCGTAGGCGCCTATTACCGTTTTCAAGATTTGATCCACTGATGCTTTTTAAGAGCTAGGGATCAAAGGAACATGGAAAGAATTATCAAACGTAAGGATTGAGAAAAGCCGATATGAATGTATCGCAAAGAGAGTCTTAAATACTGTTAAAAGACACTCAAATGACAATAAAAGAAAAGTAATACAAACCTATAAAACAAGAAGAGCAAACTACCAAGACAGAACAACTCACAAAAGGAACCATAAAATGAAAGATGAAAAAAAGCGTTCGTTAGTGGATCAACAGAGTTCAAATATATTAACGCAGGGGGTTTCACGGCGTCAGGTGCTGCGAGGTATGGTGACCTCGGGGGTCGTTGCCGCAGGATCTGGCCTGTTGACACCAGGCTCTTCTTTGGCATTTGCAAATACCGATGAGCCTAGATATGGTGGCAATATTAAAGTGGCCACTCAATCTGGTTCCACTTCTGATACCTTAGATCCTGCCCATGGCTCAGGGTCGTCGGATTATACCCGTCAATATATGTTCTATAACGGTCTAACCGTTTTGGATAGAACGCTTACTCCGCAAATGGAACTGGCAGAGTCGTTTGAGACAAAAGATGCTAAATATTGGGTAATAAAGCTCCGTAAAGATGTCCTGTTTCATGATGGAAAGCCTTTTACGTCTGCTGATGTTGTGTTCACGTTGAATCGTCATAAAGACCCAAAAACCAGCTCTAAAGTGGCGGCTGTCGCCAAACAAATGGTCGAGATTACCGCCAAAGGTCCCCATGAAGTACATATTACCTTAGCCGAGAAAAATGCGGATTTGCCTGCTATTTTGGGGGTGGTTCATTTTCTTATCGTACGTGATGGCACGACAAATTTTGATAAAGGGAATGGGACAGGACCTTTCCTATGTACCGTATTTCAACCTGGCGTTCATTCCATCGCTACGCGCAATCCAAATTATTGGAAAAAAGGTCTTCCGTATTTGGACACAGTGGAACTCTTTTCGATTCCAGATCAATCCGCTCGTGTGAATGCCTTGTTAGCCGGTGATGTGCAGCTTATTAATTCGGTGAATCCGCGTGCCATTGACACATTGAATGCCAGTCCATTAGTGAAGGTTTACCACGCTGATTCTGGGGGTTATACGGACTTGATTATGCGCGATCAGCTTGGTCCAATGAAAAATCCTGATTTTGTGAAGGGCATGAAATACATCATGAACCGTGAGCAAATTCTCAATGTAGCTTGTCGTGGTTTTGGCCGAATAGGCAACGATCAGCCCATTCCCAAAGGACAACGTTATTATGATAGCGCGCTGCCACAGACGACTTACGATCCAGATAAAGCCAAATATCACTTCAAAAAGGCGGGTGTGCTGGGAAGCAGTATTCCCATGGTGGCCTCTTCTGCCGCCGATAACTCGGTTGAGATGGCTCAGTTGATCCAATTAACAGCGCAAGACGTGGGACTTAATTTGCAAGTGAAACGTGTGCCCGCAGATGGCTATTGGTCAAATCACTGGATGAAAGACACCTTAGGCTTTGGGAATATTAACCCTCGGCCAACGGCAGATTTAATGTTTACTTTGTTTTTTCAATCGAATGCCGCTTGGAACGAATCGGGTTGGAAAAATGCGCACTTTGATAAGTTGCTGGTGGCTGCGCGTGGTGAAACTGATGATGCTAAGCGTAAGCAAATGTACGGTGAGATGGAGACACTCATCCATGATCAGAGTGGTATTGGTATCCCAATCTTTAGCAGCATTAATGATGCGGCTAGCCGCAAGATAGGCGGTTATAAACCTCATCCTTTGGGTGGCTTGATGGCGTACATGTTTGCCGAGCATGTTTGGCTGGAAGCGTAAGTTTCGATTCCTTCTTAACCACACTAGCGTTGCGGCAATAGGCCGCAACGCTCTGCTCAAAAGGTGAACCATGAATAAAACCGTTTTAAGGCTTATCATTAATCGAATTGGATTGGGGATATTAACCTTATGGATCGTCTCATTAGTGGTCTTTTTTATTACCAATTTATTACCCGGTGATGCTGCCCAAGAGCTATTAGGTCAAGCATCGACAGTACAGACTCTGGATGCTTTAAGGGCCAAATTGGGGTTAGATCTCCCCCTTTACGTGCGTTATTTTCACTGGTTAGGTGGGATGCTGGTAGGGGATGCGGGGACATCAATGGTCAACGGTATTCCTATCTCGCAGTTAATTTGGTCTCGTTTACCCAATACGCTTCTTTTAGCGGCCTTTGTAACCTTGGTCTCTGTGCCTGTCGCCATGTTCATTGGTATTGTTTCTGCCATGTATCGCGGTTCGTGGTTTGATCGTTATATCAATATTCTTGCGGTGTGTGCTGTCTCTGTCCCCGAGTTTTTAATTGCGACCATCGCGGTGCTTATTTTTGCGGTAAAGCTTGGCTGGTTATCGGCTTTGTCTCATATAGAGAATGCGCATACCTTTGGTGAAATGCTGAAAGTCTTTGCCATGCCTGTGTTGACTCTGTGCAGTGTCTTGGTTGCTCAGATGGCACGTATGACCCGTGCGGCAGTGATTGATCAGTTAAGTTCGTCATATGTGGAAATGGCATTGTTAAAGGGGGCGAGTCCCATTCGCATGGTACTACGGCATGCCTTGCCTAATGCCATTGGGCCCATTGCAAATGCTATCGCTTTGAGTCTGTCTTATCTTTTAGGTGGCGTTATCATTGTTGAGTCCATTTTTAATTACCCTGGTATTGCCACTCTGATGCTCAATGCTGTGAGTTCAAGGGATATGCCATTGATTCAAGCCTGTGCCATGTTGTTCTGTTTTGGTTATCTGGTCATGGTGCTAATAGCGGATATTAGCGAAATTGTCTCCAATCCGAGGTTACGAAAATGAATACACATACTTCTTCTGTTACGGCCGCTGAACCGACACAGAAAGCCTCTTTTTCCTCACGTTTTCATGTTCGTTCGATCAGTGGTTTGATCGGCCTAACCTTAGTCGGGTTCTGGTTAGTGATTTCGGTTATTGGTCCGATGCTTTCGCCTTATCCCCCTAATGATTTTGTTAGTAATACGGTGTTTGGCCCGATGAGTATGAAGCACTTTTTTGGGACAGATTATTTGGGACGGGATATGTTTAGTCGGGTTTTAGCGGGTACCCCCTATACTATAGGTGTTGCTTTAGCGGCTACCGTCGCGGCCTGTTTGGCTGGGGTGATTTCAGGACTGGTGGCAGCCGCTGCCACCAGTTGGGTTGATATGACGATTAGCCGAACCCAAGATGCGTTGATTTCCATACCCAGTAAAATGTTTGCTTTGATTATGGTGGCATCATTTGGCTCTTCTGTACCAATTCTTATTTTAACCGCCGCCATTGCTTATATGCCAGGCAGCTTTCGTATTGCGCGTTCTCTAGCGGTCAATGTGATGACGTTGGATTATGTACAAGTGGCGCGCCTTCGCGGAGAGTCCATGCCCTATATCATTTTTAAAGAAGTGTTGCCGAATATGTTTCGTCCTGTGCTGACCGATTTTGGGTTGCGCTTTGTTTTCATTGTTTTGTTGCTAAGCGCCATGAGTTTCTTAGGTCTGGGTATTCAGCCACCTGAAGCGGATTGGGGGTCATTGGTGCGAGAAAACATAGGTGGTCTAAGTAGTGGGGCTCCAGCAGTCATTATGCCAGCGATTGCCATTGCCACGTTGACGATTGGCGTTAATTTGCTCATCGACAGTATTGGCAGTAAATCGGTACAACATTGAGGGGAGTCGTTATGACTGAGTTAGTAAAAGTATGTGGTTTACAAGTGGCCGTGCGAACGGGAGCTGGCGTGGATGTTCCTATCGTGCATGGTGCCGATTTCAGTTTGCATAAAGGCGAAGTGTTGGCGCTAATTGGTGAGTCAGGTTCTGGTAAGACAACCATTGCCTTATCGTTAATGGGGTACGCTCGTAGTGGCTGTCATATTGTCGATGGTTCAGTGCAGGTTGATGGGACCGATCTATTGACGTTGTCTCCTTCTAAGTTAGCAAAAGTACGTGGTCGTACGGTGTCTTATATTGCACAAAGCGCCGCGGCGGCTTTTAACCCTGCCATCACCATCATGAATCAGGTTATTGAAAGTGCCATGATTCATAAAACTTGTAGTCGTAGAGAGGCTGAGAAAAAGGCCATTGGTTTGTTCCGTGAATTGGCATTACCTGACCCTGAACATATTGGTGAGCGTTATCCACACCAAGTGTCTGGGGGGCAGTTACAGCGTTTAATGGCGGCAATGGCGCTGATTACCGATCCTATTTTGGTGATTCTGGATGAGCCAACCACTGCATTGGATGTTACCACGCAAATCGAGGTGTTGAGGGCATTCAAGAAAGTGGTGCGTGAGCGTAATACCACAGCGGTTTATGTCTCCCACGACTTAGCGGTTGTGGCGCAGATGGCAGACCGTATTGTGGTGCTTAAAAACGGTGAAATTCAAGAAAACAGTCTGACCAAAGACCTGTTAATTGAGCCAAAGCACGAGTATACGAAAAGTTTGTTATCGGCAATGAAACCTGAATCTCGTCAGGATACCGCCACGCAAACCATAATGGATTTAGAAACAAGTACGCCATTACTAGAAGTGCGTAATCTCGAAGTGTGTTTTGAAAAAGATAAGCGCGTACTGCAAGACATCGACCTGAAGATTCGTCGCGGTTCGACCGTCGGGGTGATTGGCGAGTCTGGTTCAGGCAAAACAACCTTGGCAAGAAGTATTGTGGGTCTTGTCGAGCCCAGTCTCGGTAACATATATCTGGATGGTGAAGAGCTCAATGTGTCTGCATCGGGTCGCACCCGAGAACAATTGCGCCGTGTTCAGTATGTATTCCAAAATGCTGATACCGCGTTAAACCCTCTGCATACGGTTGAAGATATTCTGGCTCGTCCATTGAGCTTTTATCACGGTATGAAAGGGCAGAAACGACGTGATCGCGTCGCCGAACTGTTGTCTCTTGTGCACTTACCAGACAGCATTGCAAAACGTCGTCCAACAGAATTGTCTGGTGGACAAAAACAGCGGATCAATTTAGCGCGGGCCTTAGCGGCAGAACCGGACATCATACTATGTGATGAAGTGACATCAGCATTGGATACGGTGGTTGGGGCGGCCATTCTTGAGTTAATGGCGGACTTAAGGAAAAAGCTTAACGTGTCTTATTTATTTATCAGTCATGACATTAGTATGGTGCAAGCCATTTGTGACGAGGTAGTGGTTTTATATTCTGGTTTCAAAGTGGAGCAAGGGGCTGGAGAATCCTTTAAACGGCCACCGTTCCACCCCTATACCCAGTTGCTGATTGATTCTGTCCCTGAAATGAAACAAGGCTGGCTGGAATCGACGGGGGCCAATCACGAAGCCTTGCCCAAGATCGCGCCAGAGAAAGCGGATGTGGTGCTGTGTCCGTTTTTGGATCGTTGTTCTGTTCGTATTGAGGGTAAATGCAATCAGGTTATTCCAGCTCGAAAAAAACTGGAAAAAGGCAATCAAATATTTTGCCATCATTCATTTTCAAACAAAGCTCAAGAGATTGAAGTGGAGAAACAACCTATCTCACAGTTACAAAGCGTGTGATGGGAAATGGTTTTAAAGAGTCTGGAGAGTGTTATGGGCGAAGGAAGCGTAAGGGTGAATCAAGTTCCGGCTGTACTGTCTTCATCTTCAGTATGGCAGGTGGGGCATGTCATATCTCAGGCAATTACACTGGTTAAACGGTATATTGAGGAAAATTACAGGGAGTCGATTAATCTGGATACCTTGGGGGCCTTGGTTGGCTTGACGCGCTATAGTTTAGCCAAGCAGTTTCGCCAGCAAGTAGGCGTGTCTCCCTATCAATACGTTTGCTTGGTGCGTATTAAAAATGCCCAGTCTTTAATGAAGCAAGGGGAGCGGCCAACCGACATTGCCAGTGCCGTCGGCTTTTTTGACCAAAGCCATTTGGCGAAACATTTTAAACGTCTTTGTGGCGTGACACCGAGCCAGTATCGCGAGCAATTTTGTAAACCCGTCTAAAGAACTTGGTTGTTTAGCATACAATAAAGCCTCTTAGGGAAAACCGAAGAGGCTTTATTGTATGCAGATTAAATGATGTGGTATTAAGTGGATAACTGAGACTAAAACTCAGAGACTTTGCCCCACGAACTTTTATTAAATCGGCTAAGCTGATATTGCTTATTTTCTACAAAGGTGTTTTTGCCCGTGATCATTTGTGCAATGAGCAGCCCGGCACCAGGTCCAATGCCAAAGCCATGTCCTGAAAAACCAGCCGCGATTAAAAAGCCAGATAAGTTGCTCGCCTGATCGATCACTGGCACCCCATCTGGGGTGCTGTCTATGTAGCCTGCCCAGGCATTTTGCACGGGAATATTCGTCAATTCCGGTAGCATTTTGCGTGCGCGAGCGAGGGTCAGTTCGATCATTTTTCTGGAGGGAGAGGGATCTAATATACGGTTTTTTTCCATCGGTGTGGGTTTATCTAGTGCCCATTTTTTACGGGTCTCGTGGCCGGCTTGCCAAGCTTGTAAATCACCAGGAGAGAGTGCTTTCCAACGTTTTGCAAACATCGGAATGAAATACGATGCGAAACGCAATTGTTGGGGGGTGATATCCACATTGGCGAAGCCAGAAATGGCTAAGGTATAACCGCCATTACTACGTCCGGTGATCGATATCTCTGAAGTATGTAACGCACTGGGAATGCCTTTGGCACCCGGCATAAGAGAAAGGGCGGAGGAACGCACCGCCGATTGTGGGAAGCGAATGCCCAGTTGATGGCAAAAAGAGGACGCCCATGCCCCTCCTGCCATGACCACTTGAGGCGTTTTGATCACCCCTTTTTCTGTGATAACACCGGATACTTTACCTGCCTGTGTTTCGATCCCACGTGCTGCGCAGAATTGATGGATGCTGCCACCGTGCTTCAATATTCCTTTGGCAATCAATGGTGCGGCTTTCGATGGGTCGGCAATACCGTCAGAAGGCGAGAAAACACCGCCCAGCCATTGCTTGTAGGTGGATTCGCCACGTTCTGTGGCTTCACTCGCACTGAGCATGTGGGTGATGACACCTTCGCCTTTGGCAAAGTCGCGCCATTTGCTCCAGCCGTCTATCTCGGCTTGATTGTCGGATAAATAGAGAAGGCCACAACGTTTAAAGCCTAAATCTTCCCCGATGTCCGCCGTTATTTCCTCCCAAAGGTCGAGGCTCTTAGTGGCCAATGGGAGTTCCCGTGCATCACGGTTCTGTTGGCGACACCAGCCCCAGTTACGACTGGATTGTTCTGCACCAATTCGACCTTTTTCAATTAAGGCGACTTTCATACCTTGGCGAGCCATAAAATAGGCCGCGCAGACACCCACAATACCGCCACCGATGACAACCGCATCGGTGCTTTCTGGCAGTTCTGGTGTTGATGGAATGCATATTAAGGGAGCGGGCATTTGGTTCTCCTTGCCGTGTATTAGTATGAGACCTCTGTTTGTGACCTCGTGCAAAGATCTCAATATGTATTTTTACCACTTATCTAAACGCACAGTTCGCCAAAACGAACGACAGTAACGCCAGGACGTAATTGTCTTAGTGACGGCATGACCAACACACAATTGTCGTAAGGTGTGCGAATTTCTTTGCCATCGCGCCAAGCGATCAGGCTGCCTTTTTCGGCAAAGGTTTCCAGCCCTGTGTAGGGGGCGGCAAAGCGAAAATCCATACTGGAAGCGACGACAGGTTCCGTGACCTTAACAATATTCATGGTGGGTTCAACGGGTTGGTACCAGCTGGCGGGCAAATCGTTTTCTTGAATAACATTATGTAAGAGTAGAAAACGTGCCGTCACATCGCGAGCGACCGTCACCGCTGAGGCTTCCCAATGTTGGCCACATTCAACCAAGAGGGCATTCTTTTCGCTGTCCGGATCTCCGAAATCGGCATAGTCTCGCAGGCGGCAGCCTTCAGGGTGGCCTTCATCGCGAATCACCCAAGCAGGTGAGCGCTGTTCACAGGCTAGGGCCAACCCTTTATCTAATGGCCCGCACACACAAAGTGGCGGGCATTTTTCATGCATTGAATGCAAATCCAACAAAAAATCGACTTCGTCTATGATGGGACGTAATTCGCGCGCACGGCGTAACTCAGAAGAGTCACGGCTGAGATCGTCCAGTATCTCTTTGGTCCAGACACGATTGAGGTCTTGATCAACAAACCGTGATGCATCGGGCTGATTTGGGTCGAAGTTAAGGTACGCTGCCGCGTTGGCAAATGATAAAGTGAGCCGGCCTTGGCGAGGCGCTATACCCAGATCGATGAGTTCTTTTACCACTATGGCGCCACACACTTCATTGCCATGAACAATGGCATTGATCATGACATGTGGTCCAGCTTTTCCACTATCGAAGGTATAAAGATAGGGAACGCCACTGCTTCCATCCGCATAGGGAGTGATGTCAGGAAAATCGATTTCAATGGGGTACTCTGACAAAGTGTCAGAGACCGAGTGGGTATCATGATTACTCATTTAAAACGCCTCTATAGTTAACTTAAGTTGCCTTGGCAGAGATATTTCATTTCCATGTAGTCGTCGAGGCCATAGCGTGACCCTTCACGGCCATAACCCGATTCTTTTACCCCGCCAAATGGTGCGGTTTCTGAGGTGATGGCGCCCTCGTTGATGCCGACGATGCCTGTTTGCATCTTGTTGGCCACGCGCCATACACGTTTGATATCGTTCGAATAAAAATAACCCGCCAAACCAAATGGAGTATTGTTGGCCGCTTGAATAACCTCTTCCTCGTTTTCAAAGCGAAACAGTGGCGCGACAGGGCCAAAGGTTTCCTCGTGGGCTAGCTCCATATCATGATTCGCATCGGCTAATACAGTTGGTGCGTAATAATGAGGCCCGCAAGCGATGTCATTTTGAACGCGTGTGCCACCCGTTAGTATGGTTGCACCATGTTGTAAGGCATTTTGTACATGACGTTCAATTTTCTCTACGGCTCTCTCATTAATCATCGGGCCGATTTGGCTCTCTTCTCTATCACTTGGGCCAACGTGCAGGGCGGCAACACGGGTCACCAATTTGTCGGCGAAAGCATCGTATACGCGATTATGAACATACACTCTGTTTGGGCAGACACAGGTTTGCCCGCCATTACGGAATTTCGACACCATAAGACCCTCTACAGCGGCGTCAATATCAGCGTCTTCGAAAACAATAAAGGGTGCATTACCGCCTAACTCTAAAGAAAGGTGTTTGAGGGTGGCGGCCGCTTCTCGAGCGAGCAATTTGCCCACTGCGGTAGAGCCAGTGAAGGTGATTTTTCGCACGCGAGCGTCTTCCAGCCAAGCGCCGACTACATCCGATACTCGATCACGAGATGAGGTAACGATATTCAATACACCAGCAGGTAAGCCCGCCTCGTCAGCCAGTGCCACTAAGGCAAGGGCGGTTAAGGGTGTGTCTTCGGCAGGTTTGGCCACGACGGTACAGCCAGCGGCAAGGGCTGGGGCGATTTTACGAGCAATCATCGCCAGCGGAAAATTCCACGGAGTAATCGCTGCCACAACGCCAACGGCTTCTTTGACGACCAAGCGTTGTTTGCCCGAAACCGTTTCGGGAATAATATCGCCATAAGTGCGTAACGCTTCACTCGCGAACCAGTCAACATAGGAAGCCCCATAGGCGACTTCGCCACGGGCCTCGGCGAGTGGTTTACCTTGTTCCAGAGACATCAAACGAGCCAAATCTTCCGCGTTATCGAGAATCAATTGATGCCAGCGGAGTAAAAATTGTGAGCGTACTTTGGTGGTTTGGTTGCGCCAATCTTCAAATGCCTCGTAGGCGGCTTTGGTTGCTAGAGTGGCGTCTTGCGCTGTGCTATTGGCGACTTGTGCAAAGTTTTGGCCTGTAGCAGGGTTATTAACAAGATAAGATTCGTTTAGGATGCTTGGTTGCCATTGCCCGTTAATGAAATTCTTTCTACGAATGAGATCGGGACGTTTTAGAGTCAAAATCATGTGCCTGCTACCTCATAGATATTATGGTAAATACGAGTTTCTATTGTAGATGAGCGAATGCAGGAAAATGTGCCTAATACACCCTGCAAATCGCAGGAATGCGTGTTTTTAATTGAAGATTCAGAAGCTTATGCCGTGGTGCTTATTCCGTTGGGCTAAACAACTTATCAATAGGGTAATATTTTTTAACAATGGGGGATTTGATGACAATATAGCTGAAGTATTTGTCGATAAAAATATTCTTATCGAGCAGATCTTCCATGACGGTTTGATAGTGCACAACATTGCGAGTAAGGAAGGTGAGCTGATAATCAAATCCACCGCTAACTAAGTGACATTCTTGCACTTCGTCGACTTTGCGAATATAGGCTTCAAATTGCGCAAAATGATCCGGTCTGTGGTCCGTTAGCGTCACTTGAGTGAAAACACGTTGTACTGTCCCCAGTTTTTCCAGCTGAATATGAGCGCCATAATCCATGATGTAGCCTGCTTTTTCTAAGCGTTTGACTCGGGTTAGGCAAGGGCTTGGGGATAAACCGACGGCGTCGGCTAGATTGACGTTGGAAATTCGACCGTTGCGCTGTAAATGGCTCAATATTCGAATATCAATACGATCCAATTTCGGCGCACAATTCATCAAAATCTCCAGTTATTTTAGATGGTTACATATTTGATATGCTAGCAAGTTGTGCGCGGTGCGTCATCTATTGATGCACCGCGATTTTTTTCAGCCCAAAGCAAGACGTACGTCAGATTGCTCTAACACTTCATCAAGTGTGCGTTTTAGGCGCTCAAATAAAATATCAAAATCCTCTTTTGTATAACATAGCGCTGGCGCAAAGCCAAGAACGTTATCAGTGAAGGCGCGAAAAATTAAGCCGTTTTTGTAGGCTGCTGTGGCAATGCGTTCAGATAATTTCAGTGCTGGATCAAAACGTGCTTTGCTGTTTTTATTCGCAACCAATTCGAGCGCTCCGAGCAAACCTCGGCTACGGGCATCGCCTACCAGTGGATGATCAAGCATGGCCACTAATCCTGCCTCAAAATGTCGAGCGACGACTTGTCCATTCGCTAATAAACCCTCTTCATAAAGTCGAATCACTTCCAGCGCAATGGCGGCGCTGACAGGGTGAGCTGAATAGGTATAACCGTGACCAACGGGGGCATCTGGACCACAGCCATCAGCAATGCCTTGATAAACCGCATCGCTCATCATTACCGCTCCCATGGGCGCATAACCTGCAGTGAGGCCTTTTGCCATGGTCATTAAATCGGGGGTGACATCTTCTGCATCACAGGCAAACATGGTGCCAGTACGGCCAAAACCTGTAATGACTTCGTCTACCACGAACAAAATACCGAGTTCGTTGCAGCAGTTTTGTAGGGCTTTTAGCCAGCCTTTCGGTGGTACAATGACGCCGCCAGAGCCGATCACTGGCTCACAGAAAAAGGCCGCCACATTGTCGACACCTAGTTCTTCCACCTTGCTTTTTAGTGCCGCAACAGATTCAGCAATAATCCCTTCAGGGCTTGTGTCTTGTGAACTGCGGTAAGCATAAGGACAAGGAATACGGTGTTGATTAGGCAGGGGCACATCGAAGTGACGATGAAATGCAGGCAGAGCCGTTAAGCCTGACCCCTGTGACGATGAACCATGGTATCCGCGTTCAATACTGATAAAGTGTTTTTTCTTGGGTTGGCCAGTGGAGTTGTAGTAGTTAACGATAAAACGAATCGCAGAATCAACGGCATCGGAACCTCCCATGGTGAAGTAAACATGCTGCAAGGAGACAGGAGTGATTTCTACCAATTTAGCGGCAAGCTTGATTGCGGGTTCTGAACCAAAATGAAAGTACCCTGTTGCATAGGGTAATTTGCGCATTTGTGCTTCGCCAGCCTGTACAACACTATCTTGTCCATAGCCCGTATTAACGCACCAAAGTCCCGAAAACGCATCAAGCAGTACATTGCCTTGGCTATCTGTTAAATACGCGCCTTGTCCCGACTCAAGTATGGTGACGCCACGTTTTTCATGGGCATGATAATTGATCACAGGATGGATAAGGTGTTGTTTGTCTAAAGCAACTAAAGATTCATCATTCATGGTTAATCCGCCATTTATCGAAAAGTAATCCTTATGGTAGCGCTAATAGTCCAGTTTATTGTGTTGAGTCGACTATGTTCGACAAGGCAGATGTGACGAATTCAAAGGGGATTCGGAATATTGTTTTGTCTGTTTCCTATGTCGATAAGTTGTGTAATATCTTTGTAGACTCATGCATTAGATTGGCTATATACAAAGAGAAATAGAGGCCTTTGCTCGTGATTTCGTGCAAAGGCCTCTAATAGACTCACTGTTTGAAAGGACTTGGTTTTAAAACGCCATGGAAAATTTCCCTGAAATAACGGTATTCGTAGAGTGAGAAGAGAATTTACCGCCGTAGTCTAGAGTGATAGAGGATCTTTTTGATAGGCCGTAATCGAAGCCTACGTTGAGAAGCGCTGTATTACGGTCGGCAGCAGGACCATAGACTTGGAAGCTAGAACCTGCCGTTGAATTGGCAAATCGCATGGTAGAAGAAGAGGATAAATTACCATAAGCGTGTTGCCAGCCAAGTGCTAAGTAGGATGTTAAATTGTGTTCATTAAAGCTTGTGGTATTAAATAGGCGAGAACCCAATGTCGTGTAATAATTATCGTCCTGTGGGTCATATACCTTCAAGGCTGATGAGCCTCCTGTTTCAGTAAAGTTGGCCGATCCCGTGTGTACATAGGCAGCACTTAAAAAGGGCTCAATCTTCACATCACTGAAGGTAAAACGGTAACGGGTTTCGCCAAAAGTTTGAAAGGAACCAGAGTGGTAATCCCCTTTAATATTCTCGTCAAAGCCCGAAAAAATAACGTGGCGTGTGCTGTTCACATGGTGTAAAGAATAGGCGAGCGTGCCGTTTACTGACCAGGCCCCCCACCCTGTGCTGGCATAGGTACCCACATCATAAGTGTGTATTTTGCCGGAAGAAGATCGTGCATCAACATCATAGGTACTTTGACTGTAGCCCGTGAACACCCCAAGACGAGTTTGTTTGCCGATCATGCTGTCTGTGCCTATCACCAATCCTCCCATTCGGCTTTTGATGTCAGCGGCGTTGTTTTGACCATTGGTGTGATTCCAACCACCATAGGTTTGCACCCAAAAGGATGAAGATGGTGGCGCTTTCTCAAGGTTATTGGCTAACGCAAAAACGTTGATTGGTTTTGGGTGAAATTTTTCTTGTCCAGAAGTGACTTGTGCTGCGTAGTCTACCTGTTCTGCGTAGGCTAGTTGTATATGGCTAAGTGCTCTGAGTCGACGTTCAGCGATAGAGGATGAAGAGCGACCTGACGATGCTCGTGCTGCAATGCGCGTATTAACGACGGTACGCAAACTACTGCTTTGTTGAGTGATGGCAGAGCTGGTTGAGGCTTGAGCTTCGCCTGATACCGCATTATAGGCTGTCGCAACATCGGCTTTTTTCAACGCGATAAAGGCGTCAAACACAGGGTTGTTTTGCCCCAGCGATTGTATTGCGCTGGCTGTGCTTTTTTGGTTGGGCG
This sequence comes from Marinomonas sp. 63XJN7_7_ISO-PGPR-S23-202, assembly GCF_056173505.1. Lineage (NCBI taxonomy): Bacteria > Pseudomonadati > Pseudomonadota > Gammaproteobacteria > Oceanospirillales > Oceanospirillaceae > Marinomonas > Marinomonas sp. 63XJN7_7_ISO-PGPR-S23-202. The sequence continues at coordinate 1,102,466 of NZ_CM149677.1, forward strand.
TATCGGCATAGGATACAAAACTGGAGCCATCGTCGTAGACTAAGGTTAGGTTTATTTGCTTATTTTGATAGTCGAGTACGGGTTTGAGGAAGGCGGCATCGGTGTCTATTTTGTTTGAAAATTTACCTGTAATGCCCACATCGGAACGCATAATTTCGTAGCTTTTATTCTTCTCATAAGTGGCATTTTGAGCCTTGATAGTTACTTTTGCGCCGCTATCAATGCTTATTTCATCCGTTGCGGTGATTTGGCTGACATTGTTAGGTGGTGTGACATAAATTAGGTAAGTCGAACCCGATTTGAAATCGGCTGTGCCTTTTATGTTTAGAGTACCTGGCGTGGTTGCACTGCCCGGAGCTAGAATGCCGCCATTATTGATCACAGTCGAACCCACGGTCCCCGTTCCTGTTAACGTGCCGTTGGCGATAGAAACAGAAGAGGATGCTAAAGAAGCATTGTTTAAAGTAACGGAGGCTGAATCTGTGATGTTAGTGTTGCCGGAAAAATCACTTTGTCCTGACAGTGTCCAAGTGGAGTCGCTAGCGAAGGTTAATAATTCGAAGTTTTGATAGGTCGCAGTATTACCGAGTAAGGACAGGTCAAAAGTGCCGGCCTTCTCCCCTAGCTTGAATGTATCGGTGCCGCCCTCAGCGTCTACATTGCCAGTGACGGAACTGCCATCTTGGTAGACGAATGTATCATCACCATTTCCCATTGCAACGGCAAAGTTTGTGCCAGTGATAGTACCATAGTTGATGATGGTATTCGCGAATGTTCCGGCTGAGTTGACCATCTTAATACCAAAGCCATCGAGGCCTGTAATCGTGCCATAGTTGGTAACAGACAGAGCTTCGAAGGCATCGCCGTTATCGCTATTGTCATCGAGAATACCATTATTAGCGCCGGAAATTAGGGCGCTGGTGTTGTCCGCTGTACCGTTGATAATAGTGCCGCCACCGATGGCAATGGCTTCGCTGGTACTTGTTTTGGTTTCGCCATCCTTGACACCTTTGGAGCCTAAGCCTTTTATAGTGCCATAGTTATTGATGGTGCCAGCCTTGTCGAAGTCGATACCATCGCCGTCGCCAAATGTGGCCGCGTTATCAAACGATCCTGTGATTTCACCGTAATTGGTCACAGTACCTGTACCATTGGAGTTCACCCCAGAGCCGTTTTTACCGATTATGGTTCCACCAGCCTGATTGACCACGGTTAAGTTGTCTTCTAATCCTGATGCCTTGATACCGTGATAGGCGCCTGAAATAACGCCATTGGATTGGTTGGTAATGGTGGCACTGAAGGCGCCTGTATCACCGCCATCGATTCTGATAGCGGAATTATTCTGGCTGCTGGCGTCGCCATCCGCATAAGAGGAAGAAATGGTGCCGCTATTATTGATGGTGGTGTTTTTACCTCCCTTGATGGCATTATTATTAGCCGCTGAAATGGTCGCACCTGCTCGGTTGGTAATGGTAACTTGGGCATTTGTTGACGTGATATCTGCCAGATCAAGAGCTTGGCCCGTTTTACTTGAGGTGATGGTGCCAGCGTTGTCAATGTTCACTATTGCTGAGCCAGTGCTATTGGCGGTCGATTTGATTTTTAATGCATCGTCAGAGCCTTCAATGACTCCACCCGCTTGGTTGGTGAGAGTAAGTGATTTTAAGGTATCGAAATTACTGTCTGTATCAAAACTGATGGCTCTATCACCTGACGATGTGCTTTTTATTGTCCCCGAATTGGTGATGTCAATGGTACCAGACCCTAAGCGAATTGCATCAGAAGAAGACGATTGAATGGTCCCACCATTATTGTTGATGGTAATCTTTGCGGTATTCGAGGTGGCCGAGTCAAAGTCGAGGGCTTGACTACCACCAGAGGTAATGATCCCAGAATTATTAATGGTAAAAGAGCCATTTTCAAATGGATTGTTGATCCGAATAGCGTCTGACTTGCTGGACGTTATGGTACCCGTATTATCATTATCGAGTTGAAAAGCGCCAGATGCATTGCTAGAGGTATCAATGGCTCGTCCTTTGTCGCCATCGATGGTGCCCTTATTGGTGATAACAATGCCTTTGCCAGTTGCATTGCCATTCCAGTCAATCACTGGCTTACCACCCGTTAATGTTGCTCCTGCATTAATAGTCCCTGTATCCTGACCTGAGACGGTTTGTTGGCCTGAGGCGCCTGGAACGACAAAGCTTTCGGCTGAAACTGGTGAAGCGATTAGGAGTAGAGAGCTTAGTGTGTAGATCTGTTTCCTGATCAAATTCACTTTTCTATTGGCGTTTACGCTTCGAATACCAAGCATCTTTGGCATTATCACAAAAAGACTGTTGGAGCGCGGGAGTTGACCTTTCATTGGCATACTACTTCATCAGAACATTAAGGAATAAAAGTGTATGTTACTTGCTATGTGATGACGATTTAATGACAAAATCTTGAAGCTTTTATCATCAACCGAAAGATAATGCGGTACAGACATAATTTAGAAAGGTCGACAGGCTGGTTTTTATGTCAAAATGAATATCCGGTAACTGTTGGCTGTCACGTACATGTACCGTTTGTTTATTTAATCTAGAATCGAAAAGAGACATGGCGGCAGCTACCGATGCATCCATTTTATTAAGGACTACCATGACATCAACTGACTATCTAAATCAGCTTAATCAAGATTATCTTAGTATCCATCGTGTGAAAGAAGATTTCTTCTGGGACACTTATATGGGCATTAGCGATGATAACGAGGGGGCCTCACAGGCCCAAACAAAGTGGACAAATTTTTTAAGCGATGCCAAGCGTATTGATGAGGTAAAGGATCAGCTTCTTGCGGCAGAAGCCATCGCTGACAGTGACGAAAAAGCACAGACCATGGCTGGATTACAGGGGTGGCTGGCGATGTTTGATGCGCATGGGATTTCCTCTCCAGACGCGCAAGCGCTAAAAGATCGACTGATTAAACTTGAAGCGCAACTGTTTGAGAAAAAGCAGCAGCACGTGATGACCTATCAAGACGAAAAGGGGCAGGCGGTAGAAGCCTCGTTAGTGTCGGTTCGCTCGGTGATTCATACCAATAGCAATGAAGCGGTACGTCAAAGTGCTCATCAAGCCTTGTTGGATGTAGAGCAATGGGTCTTGGAAAATGGCTTTATTGAATTGGTGAAACGGCGCAATGAGTTTGCTCGCTCTTTAGGGTTTGACAACTTTTTTGATTACTCTGTCCGCAAGGGCGAGCATATGTCCAGTGATGAATTGTTTGTCATTCTAGACGATTTTGAGCGGCGCACGCGTGATCGCCACTTACAGAGTTTACGAACGTTGGCTGAAGAGAAGGGAGAGTCTGCACTATTAGGTCATAACTTTTCTTACGCTTATGCAGGCGACGCTATGCGTGAGTTGGATCCGTATGTGCCGTTCTCTCAATCACTGCGCCGTTGGGTAGAGTCTTTCGGGCGTCTTAATATTGATTACTCTGGTGCTGAGTTAACCTTGGATTTATTAGATCGTAAAGGCAAATACCCTAATGGATTCTGCCACGCGCCGATTCCGGCTTTCTACGATCAAGGCAAATGGGTAGCAAGTAAAGTCAACTTCACCAGTAATGCCAAACCAGACCAAATGGGCAGCGGCTTTGATGGCATCAATACCTTATTTCACGAAGGAGGTCACGCAGCACATTTTGCTAACGTCAAAATGAATGCGCCTTGTTTCTCGCAAGAGTTTGCACCAACCTCAATGGCTTATGCGGAAACCCAATCAATGTTTTGCGATAGCCTACTGAACGATGCCGACTGGTTAAAAACGTATGCGAAAGACGCACAAGGCCATGTTATTCCTGATGATGTAATCAAAGCCATGGTGACCAGTAGCCAACCTTTTAAAGCCTATGAAGAACGTAGTATTTTAGTGGTACCCTATTTTGAAAGGGCGCTTTATCAGCTTGATGACGAGGAGTTAATACCAGAGCGTATTATCCAATTGGCTCGCGATTGTGAACAGAGAGTTTTAGGGCTTGCTTGCAGTCCTCGACCACTATTGTCTATTCCCCATTTGCTCTCGGATGAGTCCGCCTGTGCATATCATGGTTATTTATTAGCGCATATGGCGGTCTACCAAACTCGTGCTTATTTTTTAGAGAAGTTTGGTTATCTAAGTGATAACCCACAAATTGGCCCGCTGTTAGCCATGCATTACTGGCAATGCGGTAATAGCCAAACTCATAATGAGACGATTAAAGCGCTCACTGGCGAAGGGTTTAACGCGAAATATTTGGCGGACGAATGTAATTTAACGGTTGAGCAAGCTTGGCAAGCTCAGCAAGAGAAAATGGCTCGTCTTGCACAGCGTGAATTAGTGACTCCTGCTTCCTTGAATGCCAGTATTCGTGTGGTCGATGGGGAGCGTGAATTGGCTTCGAACCAAGAGTCAGACCAGAAATTGTGTGAGCAATTCGAAGCTTATATCGGCGAACATTACGGCTGCTAATAATAGAACTCGTCAGTCTTTCAGAGTCAAATAAAATTGAATTCTGAAAGGCTGATGGTGCTTTTGATTATACTGTTTAACAATAAGGAAATGAATGAACTCTCAAACAGCAAGCGCCGCTTTTACGTCGTATTTTCGTTTTAACAATGAACGTACTTTATCTACGACGTTGCCGAGTGATCTTAGTATTATTGTGTCGGACGATGTTACCGCTTATGTGGATAAAACGCGTCGTTATGATAACCAAATTGTGATCCATGATGTTTGTAAAATAGACGAGCTAGAACAAATTTTAAACCTATATGGCTCTGAATTCTCTCCTGAAATCAGTCTAGAACCAAAAGCGCAGAATGCGGAGATTCATTCGTTTTTGCAGAGTAAGGGGTTTCATCAAGAGTTTTTACATGAGTTTTTGTATTTACTCCCCAAGAGCGGTCAATCATTACCCTCTCATTCAAACACCATCAATATTGAGCGATGGGAAAGCGATAAAGCTGATGATTTTTTGGCGCTGCTAAAAACCTCCGGTTTACAATGTACGACAGAGGTTTGGCAAGCAAAGCGCCATTTATATTGCACTGATACGTTCCGTTGTTTTGTTGCCCGTATGGATGGCGTGCCTTGTGCTTGGGCAACTACCTTCATGGATGGAGAAGTGGCCACACTGGCGAATGCTTATACACAAGAAGCGTTTAGAGGGAAAGGTTGCCAGACAGCTTTGCTCCATGCCCGCATTGAAGATGCAATTGAGCAGGGCGCTAGCCTGCTATTAACCGATGTTATGCCAGACAGTGTAAGCAGTAGAAATTGTCAGACGGTCGGCTTTGTAACGGATTGCATCAAAGAAGTATGGTGCATTGAGGAATAGCGCTTTCTATATTTATCTAGACAAGTATTTTTTATGAGTATGTTAGTGATAAAGCAATATTTACTTAATAAAAATCATCGGTCAGTTTTATATGTGAGTTTTTATATAGCTATTGCAATTAAGAATTTGTCATCTAATAAGATGATATTCTTTTTATTAAAATTAAATTAGGTATTTTTGGTTGATTTAATCAATTTAAATTGTCATAAAAGATACTTTTTATTCCATGTCAAAAACTGATTTGTGTCAATATTCTATAACTTCAATATAAATATACTGTCATCACGAAATTTAAAAAGGAGTGTTGATATGTCTAATGTAATCGATAAACGTTTTTTGCTTGCTTTACGCTTAGGGATGGCTTGGACGTTTTTATATGCTTGTTCTCATCAAGTATTTGACCCCAATTTTAGTATCGTTGGTTTTTTAAACAGTACGAAGACTTTTCATGGTTTCTTCTCTTACTTCACCGGGCCCGTCATTGCCCCTATTGTGTCGTTTATGGTGGCTTATGGTCACTTAGCGATTGGTTTGTCTTTGCTTTTTGGTTTGTTTGTCCGTATTAGTGCGCCTTTTGGGGCTTTGGTTCTATGCATGTATTGGATGGCAAACATGGATTTTCCATATGTTGTTGATCACCATAATTTCATTATTGATTCACATATAATCTATGCCATTGTGTTAATTATGTTGGCTGTAAAAAATGCAGGTCATTATTATGGGTTGGATAATGTATTAGCTCAGTCAAATTGGTTGAAACAAGGTTCGCTTTCTAAGCTTAAACCGATTGTAGGATAAGCTTTAAATTACATTTCTTTATTATGCGATGCGTTAGAAAATGATTTTTAATGCGTCGTATAATATAAGAAAAAGTTAGAGATCTATGATTGTTGATGTTTGCTCAATAAAAAGATAATCTCTCCAAATAATTTATTCAAAATAAGACGTGGATTTTCTTATGGCTTGCTTCTCTATCTTACTCCCTCGGTTGTGCTTATCATATCCTCTAGAGGGGAAGTCGTCGTGAATCATGAACAGCAGGTAATTGCTTGGCTTGAGCAAGATAAAATGCGTATGGAAGCTTTACAAATCGCCCAGCAAGTTGGACTGAATGATTGGTGTATCGGGGCTGGTTTTGTGAGAAATTTAGTCTGGGATAAGCTCCATGGTTATGAAGACACGACCCCATTGAACGATCTGGACTTAATCTATTTTGACCCAGTAAACACCAGTGTTGAAGCAGACGAGCGTATTGAAGATGAGCTGACTTCTCATTCTACTTTACCATGGTCTGTTAAGAATCAAGCTCGTATGCATCACCGTAATAGTGATGCACCCTATCGGTCAACCAGTCACGCCATGAGCTATTGGGTCGAGCTAGAAACAGCCATAGGGGCTCGGTTATCGTCTTCTGGTCAGGTAGAGCTGGTGGCTCCTTTTGGGGTCGATGTGTTGTTCAGAAAGAACATCACCATGAACCCTGATCGTCTTAAGCCGATTGATTTTGATCGGCGTATTAACAGTAAGCGTTGGTTGCAGTTGTGGCCTGATCTCACCGTCGTGCGGCCAGAGATCAAGGTGTGATCTATCGCTCGCAACAATAACGCAATCACTCACTTCTAACCCCAAATAGAGGACAAATCGCCCAGTAACTGAATCAAGTTCCGTAACGCTGCCAGCATTGTTATGCATGATAATCAATAGCAATTAATATTAAAGGTTTGTTATAGGTTAATGGCGAGTGTCTATGGCTAGGGTTTGGTTTTTGAGTGAACTCTCTTGACTTATTAAACACTGTTCATTATATTTATTGAACAGTGTTTAATAAGTCTTAACAGGGAGAAAAATGGCTCGCCGTAACGATCATAGTCGAGAAGAGTTAAAGGAGTTGGCATTAATTGCTGGCGAACAGTTGATAGATGAAGGCGGTATTCATGCACTGTCAGCACGAAAAGTTGCCCAGAAAATTGGCTATTCCGCTGGTGCATTGTATTTGGTTTTTACCAATTTGGACGATTTATGCTGGCACATCAATGGCCGAACCATGGCCATGTTGAATGCCCTGCTGTCGACTCAAATTGAACAAGAAAAAGTAAATCGCCTACCTCAAGAAACCTTGCGTATTATTGCAAAAACCTACCTTAACTTTTCCGCTGAGTGGTCTAATCGTTGGGCGTTAATGTTTGAGCATCACACCCCAGAAAATATTATTTGCCCTGATTGGTTAATTCATTCAGTTAACGAATTGTTCGGTTTTGTTCAAGCGCCGTTGCGTCAATTAGCAGCCAATGTCAGTGAAGAGTCACTACAGCTTGCGGTACGAACCTTGTGGTGTGGGGTTCATGGTATTGCCGCGCTGAGTTCCCGAGGGAAGCTATTTCTTGAAGGGGATCAAACGGATGCATTGATTGATAACTTATTGACTCATTATCTAACTAATTGGATTCAGGAGAGCACCAATGAACAGTTTGTATAAGGTTCGCGGTTTTGCTGCTTTTATTAGTGTGGCTTTTCTCAATAGCTTTGTAGATTTAGGCCACAAAATTATTATTCAGAATACTTTGTTTAAAAGTTACGATGGCAGTCATCAAGTTTTATTGACGGCATTAGTCAATGCCTTAGTGTTATTACCCTATATCTTATTAGTGACTCCTGCTGGCTTTTTATCTGATCGATATAAGAAAAAACGCGTGATGCAAATGTCTGCTGCCATCGCGATTCTTATCACTCTCATGATAACGTGGTGTTATTACCATGGGCGCTTTATAGAGGCTTTTGCCTTTACCTTTATTTTGGGGCTACAAAGTGCCATTTATTCCCCTGCTAAATATGGCTATATACGTGAAATGGCGGGAGTGAACCGCTTAAGTGAAGGCAATGGCTGGATCCAAGGGGTCACCATGATTGCTATCTTAAGTGGTATTGTGGTCTTTTCTGCTTTATTTGAACTCTTGCTACCAATGCAGAGCATGTATTCTCCTGATAGTGTATTCAGTGCTATTGCGCCATTAGGCTGGTTGCTTGTTATCGGATCCTGTTTTGAGTTTTATTTGACATTGCGCTTACCGGAAGGGAATGCAGTGACCTCGTCTGAGGCGTTCAACTGGTCTAACTATGCCCATGGTCGCACGTTAAAACAGAATATATCCTTGCTGGGTAAGCATAAGGCTATTTGGCAATCAATTCTTGGTTTGACGTTGTTTTGGTCTATAAGTCAGGTGCTACTAGCCGTTTTTCCCGCTTATAGCAAAGAGCATTTGGGAATGACTAACGCCTTTGTTATTCAAGCAACTATTGCTGTGTCCGGCATAGGGGTTTTATTGGGCTCTATGTGGGCCAACAGCATGTCACGCAATCAAATCAATTTATCTCTTATTCCGGTTGGGATCGCGGGGGTGACCCTTGGTGCCTTTATCATCCCAATGGCACACTCTTTTCTTATCTTGGCCTGTGCTTTTTTTATCATCGGTCTGTTTGGGGCTATGTTTAGTGTGCCATTAAATGCGTTGATTCAGTTCCACGCTAAGAATGATCAGCTAGGCCGCACCTTGGCGGGCAGCAATTATATTCAAAACATCGGTATGTTGGCCTTTTTAGGTCTCACTATTGTCTTTTCACTTACCGATCTGGATGTAAGTTACCTGCTGTGGGGATTGGGATTCATTGTTTTAGCTGGGACGTTAATCGTCATTCACATACTTCCAGAAGCCTTACTCCGTGGTGTTATGGCCATTATTCTTGCCCGTAAATATCGGCTTAATGTGCTTGGTTTAGAGCATTTAAAGCAGTCAGGTCAGGGTGTTTTGTTACTGGGTAACCACATCAGTTGGTTGGATTGGGCTATGGTGCAAATGGCCTGCCCACGTCATGTGCATTTTGTGATGGATAGAGGTATTTACCAGCGTTGGTATTTGAAGTGGTTTTTTGATCGCTATAAGGTGATTCCTATTTCCGGTGGGCAAAGTCGTCAGGCTTTAGAACAAGTGACTGAGTTACTTAACCAAGGTGAAGTGGTGTGTTTGTTTCCAGAGGGGGCGATCAGTCATTTGGGGCAACTTGGCGAATTTAAGCACGGTTTTGAGCGCGCTTGCGCAGACGCAAAAGGCGTCATTGTGCCTTTTTATCTACGGGGTATGTGGGGCAGCGTCTTTTCCCGTTCATCGCAAAAACTGTCTCAGTTGAGAAAAAGTGGTCTGAAACGGGATGTGACCATCGCGTTTGGCACGCCTATGGATATTCATTCCACAGCGGAGACAGTGAAGCAAAAGGTATTTGAGATGTCAGTGACGAGCTGGAACGATTATACCGATACGCTTGAGCCCTTAGCCCATTCGTGGATTCGTACTGCGAAAGCAAAACCAACAGATTGGGCCATTGTTGACAGTAAAGGTGAACCATTGGGCCACCAAAAACTACTGACCATGACCGCATTATTGCAACGTCGTATTAAAAAACTTCCAGGGAAAAATCTTGGCCTACTTGTGCCAACGTCTTCTCCTGGCGTAGCGGCTAATATGGCAGCATTAATGGCAGGTAAGACGATAGTAAACATTAACTATACGTCCACACCTGAAGCGCAGCTTCATACCGTAAAACAGGCGGATATTCAGAGTTTTGTCACCGCCCATCGTTTTATTCAGCAGTTAAAAAAGCGTGGCATTGATTGTCAGGCATTATTGGCGGGTAAAAATGTTATTTACCTAGAAGATTTCCATAAAGAGCTGAGTAAAGTCGAGGCGGTGAGTACCGCTGTTATGGCGGCACTATTGCCCACCAGTTGGTTGCATTGGTTATGGTGTTCCCATTGTGAGTTAGATGATGCCGCCGCGATTTTGTTTTCATCGGGCAGTGAAGGTACGCCTAAAGGAGTGGTGTTAAGCCATAGGAATATTATGGCGAATATTCGCCAAGTGTCTGATGTGTTAAATGTGCGCGACAATGACCGAATTATGGCCACATTACCACTGTTTCATGCTTTTGGTCTAACTGTCACGGGGTTATTACCATTGCTTGAAGGCGTTCCCGCGATTTGCCATCCCGATCCTACCGACGGTTTAAACATTGCCAAAGCAGTAACGAAACATGAAGCGACTTTGATGTGTGCTACGTCAACCTTTTTACGGCTGTACACCCGAAATCGTCGTATTCATCCTCTTATGTTCAGTAGTTTGCGAGCTGTCGTAAGCGGTGCAGAGAAATTAGACCCACAAGTAAGAGATGCTTTCACCCAGCGGTTTGGTAAAACGATCTTAGAAGGCTATGGCACGACGGAAACCACACCGGTGGCCAGTGTGAATCTGCCAGGCTACATTAATCGTGATACGGCTCAAGTGCAGGAAGCGGCTCGTACTGGGACGGTCGGTATGGCATTACCAGGCACAACCTTCCGTATTGTTGATCCGAATTCATTAGAAGCGTTGCCCGTTGGAGAAGATGGACTGATTCTGATTGGTGGAGCGCAAATTATGAAAGGCTATTTAGAGGATCCAGAAAAAATCGCTGATGTGATTGTCGAAATGGATGGATTACGCTGGTACAAAACAGGGGATAAAGGCCACTTAGATGAAGACGGCTATTTAACTGTGGTGGATCGCTATTCACGTTTTGCCAAGCTAGGTGGAGAGATGGTTAGCTTAGGTGCGGTGGAACAGCATATTCGGACAATTCTACAGTCGACTGACTTATCTATGGTGGCAGTGAATGTGCCTGATGAGAAAAAAGGTGAAAGGGTTATCTTACTGGTGGGGGATGACGCGAACCCAGAGGATATTCGCCAGTCTTTGGTCGAGGCGAAAATGCCTGCTTTGATGATGCCCAGTGAGATTATTAAAGTCGATGAGTTGCCTATTTTAGGAAGCGGCAAACTCGACTTTAAAGCCGCTAAGCAATTAGCATTGGATAATACTCAAGGGTAGCATTGCGTTTCACTCGGCTTGCTTTGACTGAGCGGCCGAGCGATGATGTTTATGGAATGTATTTGCATGATGTTGGACATCATTTTATAGGGTAATTCTCTAATAGGAAGTTGAAATGAAAAAATCTATACAGCTAAGCAAATGATGTGGGGAAGCTTTTTTGGAGGGCCTGTTGCTGCCATCTACTTTTTAGTAACGGGATTTAATGCAATCGACCTGGAGAGTCGTTGGTATTTCTATAGTGTCTTTCCTAATCGTCTTTATTCTGATGTTAACCACAATTTATTTTTTAGACATATTTGGGTTGATTTATATAGAGTGATTGTGATTACCAAGAGGTAAAAAATAATCAGCAATGTTACCAAAATGGAAAGATCTTTCATTGTAACCCGCTTCAAGAGAGCACAATAGATTAAAAGTGTCCTGTGGTTTGATTGGAGTTATTATGAATTATGTTCAGGTGCAAGCAGATACGATCCCTATCTCATTACTGCTTGAGGCGGATCCTTCGGAAGAAAACATACGCTCTTATCTGCATCACTCTATGTGTTTTGTTGCGAAAGATACTCATCAGGTGGTTGCTGCCTCTATTGTGCAGAGAAAGTCGGATGTGTTAGCGGAAATACTCAATATATCGGTTTTAGCAAGCCACCAGAGGCAGGGGATCGGTTCCCAACTGTTACAATTTACCTTATCACAGTTGAAATCCAAGGGTGTGTTTCGTGTGGAGCTAGGAACAGGGTCTTTTGGTTACCCATTAATTTATTATCAACGATTAGGGTTTCGTGTTGATTCTGTTATCAAAGATTACTTTCTTGAGCACTATTCTGAGCCTATTTACGAGTGCGGAATACGGCATAAAGATATGTTGAGGTTATCTATAGACCATTAAATAAAGGGTATTTCACGTGTCGCTGTTGGAGTGAGACATGATCGTTATTAGAGAAATGACCATAGCAGATTACGACGCTGTTATTGAACTGTGGCGTCAGACGGAAAGCATGTCGTTACGAGAGGCGGATTCACGCGAGAGTATTGAGCGTTATCTTAACCGCAATGAAGGGCTGAGTTTTGTAGCGCTGAATAAGGATGAGGTTGTCGGCGCTGTATTGGTGGGAACCGATGGGCGACGTGGCTACTTGCAGCATCTCGCTGTTACATTACCATTGCGTGGTCAAAAGATTGGCCAAGCGCTTGTGGATAAATCGATTAAAGCGTTGGCATTGATTGGCATTCATAAAACCCATTTATTTGTTCACAACGACAATTTAAATGCTCAAGGCTTTTATGAAATGCTTGGGTGGTTTCCTCGGGATGAAGTTCGCATGTATTCCTTTAATAGTTCTATGAGTCGTAATGTATAGCTGATTTTTTATTCGTTTATTAGGGAAAGAAACTTTTACACAGCAGGTGTGTAAAAGTCTCGGAGAGAGTATGACACCTACGGCAATATTAGTGCATGTACCCGATGTATCATTAGGGTTAGCTTGGTATCAAAAGGCGTTTCCATCAGCGTTACCCAGATACTTGGCTGATTTCGATTTTACCGTTTTGGACATTAATGGGTTTTTGCTAGAAATTGTTCAGGCCGATGAAAAGGTGGGAGCGGGAAAGTCGGGAACCGTTCTGTATTGGTCTGTTGACTCCCTTGAAGCATCCTTGAGGCATTTTGAATCCATAGGGGCGAGTTTATACCGTGGTCCAATGGCAATAGAGAGTGGCTTTGGCATGTGCCAGGTAGCGGATCCTTTTGGTAACCTCATTGGCTTACGAGGTAAGTGGCAAGTCTGTTAATACATTGAAGGACGTTGTATGGAATACACACAAGCGGTTAAAGAAGATGGCTATGAATTAGCTGAAGTTCGGGCTTTAGCGATGCGGCCAAGCCTCGAAGCATTAGGTCGTTTTGATGAAAAGCGAGTGAGAAGCCGTTTTCTAGAGACCTTCACGCCGAGTGATACCTTCAAAATAGTGGATGATGAGACGTTATTGGGCTTCTTTGTAGTACGCGTCAAAGCAGACCATCATTACTTGGATCATCTGTATATCAAGCCAGAACATCAAGGTAGAGCACTTGGTAAATTGGCGCTTCAAAAGATTGTTTCAATGGCTCATAAAAAAGGGTTGCCTGTTCGGTTAGGTGCGCTTAAAGGCAGCCGCTCCAATGATTTTTATATCAATAATGGCTTTATAAAAACACATGAAGAGGAGTTTGATATTTATTATGAGAGCCCAGCTTAGCAAGAGAAACTGGGCTCTTTACCTGTGTTGTTTTTCATTAGCTCTGCAATAAATGAGAGAGCCAGCCTGAACCATAAAGACCAAGACCAAACACCGTATGAATGGCAAGGCTATGTATACGAGTCATCGTTGGTCTTGGTGTTTTTGATGCGGCAATACCTGCGCCCATACAGGGCTGCATCACTAAAAAGGGGAGTGTAACGGTCGCGACACCAACCAACAAAGCGGGTATTAGGGTTGGTCTGTTTAGCCATTCGCTTCCCCATATTGCTATTAGTAATGCAGAAAAAATGATTCCCGTTAGGTAATGGGCCGTCCATCCTAGAGTACGTTCACCTTTTATTGGCGGTGACGCCACTATGTTCTGATGCAGAAGGTGTCCATTTCTCATGGTGCCAAGCCATCGTCCCAAAAAATCGTAATTTATTGGTATACCGAAGAAAAGTTGTCGAATCAGTGCCCATAAATCCATGATAATGGTCGCACCTATTCCGATGATGATAATCCATACTATCTCGTTCATAACATATCTCCATAAATTGTTTTTGATCCGATGTGGTGATAGCTTACAACCTTAAGTGAACTTGAAGTAAAGAGGACGTTTTGGATATTTCTGAAGTGGCTAAATGCTCAAATATATCAGCGTCGGCATTGCGCTATTACGAAGAAAAAGGGTTAATTGAGTCGGTTGGACGCAGAGGATTGCGCCAAGTATTTCATAAAAATGTCCTAGATCGTTTAGCGCTGATTTCTCTTGGACGTGCCGCCGGCTTCTCATTGGATGACATTGCGCAAATGTTGAAGGCTAATTCACCGCCTCAAATAGACAGGCAAATGTTATTAGACAAGGCCGAGGAACTCGATAGATCCATTCGCAGGTTAACCTTAATGCGAGATGGACTAAAACACGCTGCGGTGTGTTCTGCCCCCAGTCATTTGGAATGTCCAAAATTTCGACGTTTAATGGGACTCGCAGCCTCTGGGTTGATTGAGCCCTCTAGCAAGACACCTGCGGGTAAAAAATGATGAAATCTGTATCTATTCAACAAGGTAAAGAGGCTGCTATTTTATGGATAAACTGATTCGTTTAGCTGTTGAGGATCTGATAAAGCGTTATCAGCCACATACCATTATTCTCTACGGCTCTAGAGCAAGGGGCGAGGCGACGCAGGCGAGTGATATTGATATCGCATGTTTTGTAGATAGCGCTACAGAAACCAAAGAGGCGCGTTTGTTTCATGGCGTGTATTTGGACGCTTGGGTATATCCCTCTGAGAAGATGACCTTAGTCTCGGACGATGCATTGCGTTTTGGTGATGGCATCTGTTTATTGGATCAACGAGGCCTTGGTGGTCAGTACCTTGCGGCGATACAAGAGCGAATCGAGGCTGGGCCGGAAATATTAGATGAGACAGACCGTTCACATACTTTTGAATGGATCTCTAAAATGTTGTCTCGAATTGAATTAGATGACTTGGAAGGGAAATATCGACGCCATTGGTTGCAGTTTGAGTTATTAGAAATCTATTTTCAGCTTCGCGGGTTATGGTTTTTTGGCCCTAAGAAAAGCCTGCGTTATTTGCAAGAAAATGATGCCGTTGCTTATCAGTTATTTTACGATGTTTATGATGACCCTACGGATGTAGATCGATTGAAATTATTGGTTCAGTGTGTGGTTGGCAAGTCATAGGTTATTAATTGAATGGTAGGAAAGGATCGAAGGAATGAAAATACTCGCCTTATCAGGCAGTTTGCGTGAATGTTCTTATAATACGGCGGCACTTAAAGCCTTAGGTGAGCTTTCACCTGATGATGTGATCGTGGAAATAGGTGAGATTAAAGCCCTTCCTTTGTTTAACCCTGATTTGGATGAGACTCAGATTCCAGCACTACAGAGGTTAAAAGCACAGCTTATGCAAGCCTCCGGTTTAATTATTGCTAGTCCAGAATACGCACACGGCATCAGTGGCCCCATGAAAAACGCATTGGACTGGTTGGTCAGCGGGGTAGAGTTTCCCTATAAGCCCATTATGTTGATTAATACCTCGCCACGAGCTAGTCACGGTTTGGCGGCTTTGCGGGAAGTATTAACGACTATGTCGGGTGTCATTATCGACAGTGCGTTTGTCTCGATTCCTTTATTAAGTAGCGAACTGGATAAAGAGGGGATTCTTGAAAATCATGCATTGTCAGGAATGCTAAAGGCCGGGCTGGAGGCATTTTGCTGCCAAATAAAGCGCTCTGGAGAGAGTGCTTTATAAAAAATCAATAATGGAGAGTGAGTTTGACTATTGTGGTCCAAGAAGAAGCGACGGGCTGTGGCATTGCGTCAGTGGCGAATATTGTTGGCAAAACCTATTCACAAATGAAAACAATCGCCAATGATTTAGGTATTTTTGCCTCAGATACCTCGCTCTGGTCTGATACGGGTTATGTTAGACGCATGTTGCTAGCATGCGGGGTGAAAGCCTCTGACAATGAAACACCATTTGTCTCTTGGGACGCCTTGCCGGATTTGGCGTTGTTAGCGATTAAGCATCATCAAGAAGATGGCAAGGATTTTTGGCATTGGGTTGTATTTAAGCGATTCAACGGTCAGCCTGTCGTTCTGGATTCTGCCAGTTATCTCCCCTCTAACAGTCGAACAGATTTTGCTGAGATGCAGCCAAAGTGGTTTATTGAAGTGGTTAAGGAGGTGTAAGTGATTGCTCGTGAATGGAAAGCCAAATGCCCAACAATACATGAAGAAGGCTTCATTGCGTATTTATATGAAACAGGTGTAAAAGATACCGCTAAAACGGATGGCTTTCTTGGCGCTCAAATATTTAATCGAGATAGTAGTGAAGGGGCCGAAATCACCTTGATTACTTATTGGACGGATGTTGAGAGTATAAAAGCTTTTGCTGGTGAAGACATTGGGGTAGCAAAGCTCTACCCAGAAGATGATAAGTATGAGTTACAACCGGATCATTATGTAACCCATTATAACGTAAAAGAAAATACTTGGGTTAATGCAGATTAAGTTGCTGTCTATCTAAGGCGTGTTTTAAATGCTTCGAGAAGCAAATGTCGCCCGATGCCACCCAATATTTTCAACCTGTGTTTGTTTATTTATATCTAAAACGATATGGAGAGATCATGAAAACGATTGGCATGTTAGGAGGCATGAGTTGGGAATCAACTGTGACTTACTACGAGGCGCTCAATAAAGGCATCAAAGCCGCATTAGGTGGTTTACATTCTGCGAAAATTTGTCTTCATAGCGTGGATTTTGAGGAGATTAAAACCTTACAACATGAGGGAAAGTGGGAGGAAACGGCTGCCATTTTAGCCAATGGGGCAAAGTCTGTCGAAGCGGGTGGGGCGGATTTTCTACTGATCTGTACGAATACTATGCATCAGGTGGCGCCTCAAATTGCCGAGCAGATTTCCATCCCCATTTTGCACATAGCCGACGCAACAGCGGACGCGTTAAAAGCTGATGGCATTACTAAGGTGGGGTTGTTGGGAACACGTTTTACCATGGAACAGGACTTTTATAAAAATCGCTTAATCGAGCATTTTGGCATTGATGTGGTGGTTCCTGGTGAAGCGGATCGAGAGTGCGTGCACAATATTATTTATGATGAATTGTGCCAAGGGCAAATTTATACGGAGTCGCGAGAGCGCTATTTAGCCATCATTGATTTGCTTCATAAACGTGGCGCCCAAGCGGTGATTTTAGGTTGTACTGAGATTGGGCTGTTGGTGCAGCAGCGTCATACCCATGTGCCCTTGTACGACACCACAAAACTGCATGCGGATGCAGCCGTTGCCTTTGCGCTTTCTTAAAAAGGATAAATAGGTGTATCAAATAAGATTGCTTGAGCCCCATGAAGCCAGTGTTTATCGAGAGATTAGGCTAGAAGCTCTAAACAATTATCCAGATTGTTTTGCGGCGGATTATGAGCAGCAAAAAGCCTTGCCAACCTTGTACTTTGAGCGCTTGATAAAGGAAGGCTCTACGAAAGGAAAGATGGTGGGTGCGTTTATCAATGCTGAGCTTGTCGGAATTTGTGGTGTAACCTTTGAAACAACACTATTGCCAGACGCTGGTGAAATTATTCAAATGTACGTGAAGCCGACCAGTCAACATTTGGGGATCGGCAGGGCATTGATGAGGTTTATGGAAACTGTGTCTCTAGACTGTTCTATTAAAACCTTAGTGCTAGGTGTTGAACCGTCTAATAAAACCGCTTTTGGCTGGTATCAAGATTTGGGCTATCGCTTAGATCAAGCCTTAGCCAATGAATCAAGTGTTCAATATATGAGGTTATTACTGAGTTAAATGATCGCTGACTAGATCCTCCTAGCTTGTTTTGAGCGCTAATAGACGTAGTGCTGATCAAGCGTTTTGCCCGTGCCGATGAGGTTGTCAACGTGATTGAGTTTCTATCCTCTAGCAAAGCAAATTATATTGTTGGTCATACTCTGGTGGTTGATGGGGGAATATCCTTGTTGTGACCTTGGTTTGACTAACGAAGTTGTTTACACTCTCCACGATTTTATTTTTTAGAGTAATACTGTTTAAAAGGAATTTTTATGAAAAAAATAGCGATGTTATTTATATTGTTTTTAAGTCATTCCGTTTTTGCTCTTGATCTTGCTAAGTATCCGACAGAACTTACTTCTAACGAAGGCGTTAATGTCGTGATTGCACCGACTTTGGATAAGACTCAAGCTTTGATTAAAGTCACAGGAGTGAATAGTGATATTGATGGTGTGGTGTTGTTGACAGAGCTTAAGCCACAAGGTGGCTCAAAAGCCTACAAATATACGTTCGATGGTTCATTAAGATCATTGATTTATGTATCTGATGACTACGGTTGTTGTTCTTATAAATTATATTTACCAGATACCCGAGATGGTATTTATCTAGGTAAAAAAGAGAAAACTGAGCCAGATGCAGTGAAAAATCTATCCGCACTATACGATCAGCAAGTTAAACAAGGCATTCAAACGAAACTGGCAACATTTAATCGTGAAAAGCATCTAAAAGATCAAAAGGCGGTCATTGCTGAAGCGGATAAAAATGTGGCTAAACAATGTGGCGCTGAGATTCCGACGACTGTCGATTGGTCTAACGTGAAGGATGGTGATTTAGGCAGCTATGCAATCGGCGCTTACTGTGCTCAAGTCGCTACTAAATTAGCTGATCAGTGCGAGAGCAAGCCTGAGTTTAAGAAAACAGCGACGCAGTTCAAAGCAATCCGCTGTGAATTTACGGATAAGCTAAAATTGCATGAAAACAATCATGTTCTTGATTTTAAAACGGCTCCTAAGGCACCGAACCAAGGGCAATTTATTGAAGCGTATTTAAATAATTTTTAAGAAATCCGAATCATTCAGTGCCTTGTAATGGTGATTACATTGCGAGGCTCTATCTATATAAAATTGCGTCTTTATAGGTTTAGACCTTTCAAAAGCCTGCATTCTTTGTTAAGCACCTCGTCAATAGGTCTACTATTCACATTCGGTGCTTGCCGCAAATAGCACGCTTTTATGCACATGCTGAGACAAGAGGACTTGTTCACACCTTCCCTAGTCTCTAACTGAGTATTTTGTCAATTTTATCAATAAAAATATCTTTATTTTGTTTTGCCCCACCAGTAAACTTCATTCCCCCCTGTTTGAAAATACTTCATATCGCACTCGTGAATTTGCGTTCATGACATAATATATAACCGTGGTAGAAGCAGGCAGGACTCTTAAACAAAAGTATCCTTTAAAAGTAGTTGTCTATCAATCATGAATACAAAAACAAACTCTCAACCTAATCAAGCCGAGGGTGGGTCAGATGCTCATCGTCGTTTAAATCGAAGTGATGCAAAAACGTTAAGTCTATCCGCCCTTGGTGGCGCATTGGAGTTTTACGATTTTGTTATTTTCGTTTATTTTGCCAATGTCGTTGGCAGTCTTTTCTTTCCCGCTGATATGCCCGAATGGCTTCGCCAAGTACAAACCTACGGGATTTTCGCTGCGGGTTACTTAGCTCGTCCATTGGGCGGCGTTATTATGGCGCACTTTGGTGACATACTGGGTCGTAAACGTATGTTTATGATGAGTATTTTGCTGATGGCTGTACCTACCTTAGCCATTGGTCTTATGCCAACCTATGAGACGATTGGTATTGCCGCACCTTTACTCTTGTTGTTCTTCCGTGTCTTGCAAGGTGCCGCGATTGGTGGTGAAGCGCCTGGGGCGTGGGTCTTTGTGACAGAGCACGTGTCTAAGCGTCATGTGGGATTTGCATGTGGGGTCTTGTCATCGGGTCTTGTGGCAGGGATTTTGATTGGGTCTTTGGTCGCCACCTTTATGCATTCTATTTACAGTGCCGCCGAGATTCACAGTTATGCTTGGCGTTATCCTTTTATTCTAGGTGGTTTGTTTGGTTTTATTACCATGTACTTACGTCGCTGGCTACAGGAAACGCCTGTATTTAAGGAAATGGAATCACGTAAAGAGTTAGCGCAAGAGTTGCCCATTAAATCTGTGGTTAAAAAACACATTCCTTCTGTGTTGATTTCTATGGCGGTGACTTGGGTATTAACGGCTGCTGTGGTGGTGACGATTTTAATGACGCCAGCCTTGTTACAGAAGCTGATTCATCTGGACCCTCAAACCTCGTTAGAAGCAAACAGCTTAGCGATTATTTGCGTTATCATCGGTTGCTGGGTTTGTGGTGCATTGGCGGATCGTTTTGGTAATGGCCCTATTTTGGCGATTTTCAGTATTGGTCTGGGCGTGAGCTATTGGATGTTTTACAGCACCATGTTGCATGATACGTCTTTGTTGTTTCCAATGTATGCATTGGTCGGCTTCTTTGTCGGGTTGACGGGTGTGGTACCAGCCATCGCGGTAAAGAGTTTTCCGGCTGCGATTCGTTTTTCAGGGTTGTCTTTCTCTTATAATTTGGCTTATGCCATTTTTGGTGGGACGACGCCGTTAGTCGTGAGTACTTTGTTAAGAGAAGACCCGCTTGCACCTGCTTATTATGTGGCCTTTGTGTGCGGTGTTGGGGTGTTAGCAAGCCTTGCCGTTATGGGATTTAGAAGACATTTAGACTTGGTTGCTAACCCTATCTAAGATTTTGGTGACGCTTTTCTTTGAGAAGAAGTACCGTAAAATAAGGGCCAAGATAGCGATGCTATCTTGGCCCTTTTTTGATTATTGTGAGATGTTTTGTGGGAATATGGTGAGTGAGGCTGTTTTTTCTGGTCGTAATTCTAGCGTAAAGTTTTTGAAAGTGCTGAGTGTTTTTTTGAGATTTTGGTTTATTCGTGGTTACATAACTGTGTTAACTTAGTCTTGGGAAGGCATGAATTGGTTCTCTTTTCTCTGAGTTTGAACAAAAAGTTTGCTCTTTGGAGCACGCGTCTCGTATAAATAGGTATCTATTGATCGAGGCGATTTGCAGTAAATGCTGGCTTTTAAAACGCGCTCTTTGACGTTTTCGAAAAACTTGAGATAGATAAGGGAAGCCCCATCTTCCTCTTCTCCCATAGGCTTTGTTGTTGTAAACAATTTGCTTAAACGAAGATGGCGTATTTCCTATGTCAAGTACTACTCGACGTGAATTTATTCAACGGCTCCTAATGGCATCTGGTGCTGTTTTACTCTCTGCCCCGGTTTTGGCAGCGACCCGCTCTAACATTTTAAAAGCGGTTCATTCTTCTCATGATGGTAAGCTAACTCGCCTAACATTTGATTTAGCCCACGTTCCCCATTACAACGTATTTACACTATCAAACCCTGCAAGATTGGTGGTGGATTTACATGATACAAGCAATCACAGTAATCTGGAGTCGCTGAAAAGGAGCGGTCTATTCGATAATGTTCGTTGGGCTGTTCACCATGATAAAACGCTGCGGGTGGTTTTTGATTTACCGCATCAAACCTCTTTCAATGGCGCTTCTATTGATAAGCACACAGGGCGTCTGGCTTTAGATTTTACCAACAACTTGGTACATCACGCCGTTATGAAGAGGCATCCGGTTAAGCGCGATATTATTGTGGTTGTGGATCCCGGTCATGGTGGCAAAGACCCTGGTGCGACTGGAAAATACGGCACCCATGAAAAAAATGTGGTGTTAGAAATTGGTCGCATGCTGAAACGTAAGTTGGATAATACGCCAGGCTTTAGAGTCGTGATGACGCGGGACAAGGATATTTTTATTCCATTACGTCAACGGGTCAATATTGCCCATAAGCACAAAGCAGATGTCTTTGTCTCTGTTCACGCGGATGCCTGTGATGATCGCTCTGTAAAAGGTTCTTCTGTTTATATTTTGTCAAATAAAGGCGCTAGTAGTGTGATGGCTCGTCGTTTGGCTGATAGAGAAAACGACTCAGATTTAATTGGTGGCGTATCGCTAAAAGGTAAGGGCAGTATGCTGGCGAAAGTCTTATTAGATTTGTCTCAGACGGGAACCATATCAGCCAGTTCCGATCTTGCTCATACTATGATCCATAATCTGGCAGAGAGTGAGCGTGTGCTTCACCGTAAAGTAGAGCGAGCGGCATTTGTTGTTTTGAAATCGCCTGATATTCCATCTGCTTTAGTAGAAACCGCCTTTATTTCCAATCCGACTCAAGAGAAGAAATTGAGAACAAAGGCGTTCCAAAACAAGATTGCTAATGCGCTTCATGATGGAATAAAAAGCTACTGTTTGGCGAACATTCCAGAACGCAACCTTATTATTAGCTAATTGAATAGGATAAACCTTCCCCCAAAGTGAATGTTTCAGTTTGGGGGAAGGTTTATTAGAGATTAAATTAAGCAGACGGGACCAATACGTTATCAAAGTCGTAGGTGCCGTTGAACAGTTCAAATACCTTTCCGTTCAAATCGTCTTTACTTAGAATATGCATAACGGCTTTGGCTACATCGGCACGGGGTATGGCCATTTCTGCACGTGAATCAGGACGTTTGATAGTGATTTTACCTTGGCTTTTGTCATTCGTGAGAGGACCTGGGCGAACAATAGTATACGGAACACCTGATTTTATTAGGTAATCATCTGCCATGTGTTTCGCAACAAGGTAAGGTTTGATGTTAGATTCTAGTGCATCTGGATCATCGGCGCCTATGCTGCTCACTAAGATGAATTGTTTGACTTGGGCGTCTTTTGCGTAGTCTACGGCTTTTTTCGCTGCCCATAAATCAATCAGTAGGGTTTTGTCTGGTCCGGTTTTAGCGCCAGAGCCTGCTGTAAAAATGACGCGGTCAACTCCTTCAAAGGCGGCACTAAAGTCTCCCTCTAGATCCACTTCCATGATATCAAGTTGTTTTCCCTCAAGATCGCTGAGTTTGCTTTTGTCACGGACCAGAGCACGTGTAGGTTGATTCGTTTGTGCCATTGTTTGGGTAATGGTTTTGCCAATTTGGCCGCTTGCACCAATGATTAAGGTTTTACTCATTATCTGACTCCCTAAGTTAGTTGCCTTTATTTACTATATTAGGCGAGAGTCTCAAAGTTAAACCCTTTCGTTGAGTTTTGCATACTTGGTGGACATTTTAGGTCGGTTGCTGAATATGAAAAGCCGACTTTTATGTCGGCTTTTCATATTGGATTGCGTTGTAGAAAAGGGTAGTGAATTAGATTTGTGCTAATTTCTGTTTGATCTGCTGTTCTATACCATCAGCATCTAACCCGATTCGTTTTAGCATTGCTCCGTGGCTGGCATGGTCTTCATATTGGTCAGGTAGTCCGATATGTAGAGTTGGGAGATGGATGTTGTTGGTTAGTAAGAACTCACTGACTGCTGAGCCAGCGCCGCCCATGATAGCATTTTCTTCCACTGTCACAATAAGCTTAGCATGTTGATGCTTCAATAACGCAGCTTCGTCTAATGGCTTAACAAAACGCATGTCCAGTAGTGTTGCATCTAAATGGTTAGCCGCTTGAAGCGCATCGTAGGTGGGTCGTCCAAAGCTACAAATCACAATGTCGGAGTGGCCATTATGGAGTGTGCGAGCTTCGCCTATTTTAATGGTTTCAAGGGTGTTTTCTATCTCGATGCCTCTTCCTGTACCACGTGGGTAGCGAACGGCCGCTGGGCCTTGGTATTCGTACCCCGTTTGTAGCATTTTGCGGCATTCATCTTCATCAGAGGGGGCCATGATCACCATGTTAGGAATGCAGCGTAAATAACTTAAATCGTAGGCTCCTGCATGGGTGGGACCATCTTCCCCTACGAGTCCAGCACGGTCGATGGCGAAAAGAACATCGAGATTTTGTAGAGCGACATCGTGGATCAGCTGGTCATAGGCGCGTTGTAAAAAGGTGGAGTAAATCGCGACAACAGGTTTTAACCCATCACAGGCCATACCAGCGGCTAAGGTGACGGCATGCTGTTCGGCAATGGCGACATCAAAATAGCGTGTCGGAAAGCGATCTGCGAAGGCTATCAGGTCGGAACCTTCTTTCATGGCAGGGGTGATAGCAACAAGCTGGCTGTCGTGCTCAGCGGCATCACAAATCCATTCGCCAAAGATATTGCAGTATTTTGGTAAGCTCTTTTTAGGGGGGGCGTTCGGGTTGTCTTGCTCTATTTTGCTGATGGCATGAAAGCCAATAGGGTCGCCTTCGGCGGGTTCGAAGCCCTTGCCTTTTTTGGTGATGATATGCAAGAACTGCGGGCCAGAGCGATCTTTCATGTTGTTGATGGTGGTAAGTAGGTGATCCATATCGTGACCGTCGATTGGACCGATGTAGTTAAACCCTAACTCTTCGAACATGGTGGCAGGAGATACTAAACCTTTCATATGTTCTTCGGCTTTTCGAGCGAGTTCTTCAAGTGCTGAAGGGAGACCGGAAAAAACTTTTTGACCACCTTTACGAATATGATCGTAGGTTTTACTGGCCCACATACGAGCAAAGTAGCTGGATAATGCTCCAACGGGTTTGGAGATAGACATTTCGTTATCGTTTAAGATAACCAGCATATCGGCTTTCACATCACCAGCATGATTCAATGCTTCAAAGGCCATTCCGGCCGACATTGCACCATCACCAATGACAGCCACGGCTTTACGTGGCTTGTGTAGAAGACGAGAAGCGAGTGACATTCCTAAAGCGGCGCCAATGGAGGTGCTGGAATGGCCGACGCCAAAGGTATCGTATTCGCTTTCTTCACGCTTTGGAAAGCCTGAAATACCATTTTCCTGGCGAATGTTCAGTAGCGCATCGCGGCGCCCTGTTAATATTTTATGTGGATAAGCCTGATGACCAACGTCCCATACGATACGATCTTCTGGTGTGTTGTACAAATAATGTAAGGCGACCGTCAGCTCTATGACCCCCAAGCCGGCTCCAAAGTGTCCACCTGTTTGGCCCACACTAAAGAGCATGTATTCACGAAGCTCGCGCACAAGTTTAGGGAGCTGCTCTTTTTTTAACTTGCGCAGGTCAGCTGGGTAGTTCACCTGATCAAGTAGTGGCGTGTTGGGTCGTGAGGTTGGGATTTCGTCGAACATGGGCACCAGTATGGTCACATTAATAAAGTCATAATAAGCGGGCTAGTATATCAGTGGTTGCGACCAATAATATAGTTCGCAAGCTCTATTAAAGGTTGCGCAGCGTCACCAAAAGGCGAAATTTTTTCAATTGCTTGTTGATTAAGGCTTGTTGCTAAATGTTTTGCCCCTTCTAATCCAAGTAATTTAGGATAAGTTGGCTTATTGGCATCGGCATCGGCAAATTGCGTTTTTCCTAGGGTTTGTGTATCACTTGTGATGTCGATAATGTCGTCTTGGACTTGGAACGCCAAACCGATGGCGTTGGCATAGTCATCCAGCGCCGCCAGCTGCTTGATATCCTTTAGACCAACACTGATGGCACCCATGCGTACGCTGGCACGTATCAGAGCGCCTGTTTTATGGGCATGCATTTCTTCTAATGCCTGAAGATCGATGTCCTGCCCGACGTTTGATAAATCTATCATTTGTCCGGTCACCATCCCATGCCGTCCAGCCGCACAGGCTAACTCTTGAATGAGTCGTAATTGACACTGAGCTTGGCTAAGGGATGGGCAGCTGAGTAACTCAAAGGCGAAGGTTTGCAAGGCGTCTCCAGCCAGAATCGCCGTGGCTTCATCAAATTGAATATGGCAGGTTGGTTGGCCTCGACGTAAATCATCATCGTCCATCGCTGGCAGGTCGTCGTGAATCAATGAGTAGGCGTGAATTGCCTCAATGGCAGCGGCGCAAGCATCTGTCAGCGGGGTGGGTTCTGCAGCAAATAGGGCGGCACTGGCGAATGTCAGCATAGGGCGAATACGCTTCCCCCCATTAAATAGACTATAATTCATTGCAGCCTGTAAGGAAGCGGCTGGTGGATACGTGTCTAATGTTTGCTTTAAGTAACAATCGACTCGTTGACGCGCGTAGTTGGAGAATTGGTCTAGGTTCACGAATTTGTTTCCGGATCAAAAGGTTCTAAGTGTTCGCCATCTTGCTTATCGAGTAGAATTTGCACTTTTTGCTCAGCTTGGGTTAAGACTCGCTGGCACTCTTGGCTTAATTTTACCCCTTTTTCAAAGGCTTTAAGTGCGTCTTCTAGAGACAGTTGATTTGACTCTAGTTGCGTCACTATGGTGTCCAAATCGGTTAGGTTGTCTTCGAAGTGACGGACTGTTGTTTTAGGGGGCATGATAATATCTCTCGTTGTTATCTACAATTTTTAACAGAAAAAGACGAAATCTTCGAGTTCAATTGTAGGGAAATTACAAAAATAAAGGATCAAGGAGTGAACCTTCTCTTCTCTTTCGTTTAGAATTAGGAAAACTGTTGAGCATTATAGCTTTTTTGTAGGAGACGTGTGTGGATATCGCAACGTTAATCGGGCTTATTGGTTCGTTAGCAATTGTTTTAATGGCCATTATGTTAGGGGGATCGCTAGGTGAGTTTATCGACCCAGCCTCCATCTTGATTGTATTGGTTGGTTCGCTTTTTGTTGTGCTCATTCAGTATCCACTGAGTCAGTTTTTATCAACTGGCAAAGTGGTTGTAAAAGCGTTTATGTTTAAGAGTGTGCCTATAGATGCTTTGATCGATGAAATTTACGCTTTAGCCGATGAAGCTAGAAAAGGCGGCTTGCTGTCTTTGGAAGGCAAGGAGGTGAGCCATCCTTTTTTATCGAAAGGTATTCAAATGCTTGTCGACGGTCATGATGGCAGTGTGGTTCGCGCCCAACTGTCTAAAGACATGAATATGTCGTATACCCGTCATGACAATGGCGCGAAGATCTTTAAAGCGTTTGGTGACACTGGCCCTGCGATGGGGATGATCGGGACGCTAGTTGGTCTGGTACAGATGTTGGCCAATATGAGTGATCCTAAGGCCATTGGTCCAGCCATGGCGGTTGCTTTGTTGACTACTTTATACGGTGCAATGCTAGCCAATATGGTGTGTTTACCTATCCAAGCTAAGTTAATGAACCGTGCAAACGAAGAGTTAACCTGCCAGAAGCTGATTCTTGACGCCTTGTTAGCCATTCAGTCAGGACAAAACCCTCGTGTTATCGACGGCGTGTTGAAAACCTATATTGCAGAAGGTAAGCGTGTTGAGCGCGAATAACCCAGCTGTTAATGAATTGTCAAGTTGTGACCGGATTTACTAAATGAGCGATGAAGAAGAACAAGAATGCCCTGAATGCGTAGAAGGCTTACCAGCTTATATGGGGACATTCGCAGACTTAATGTCTCTATTGATGTGTTTCTTTGTGTTGTTACTGTCTTTTTCTGAAATGGATGTTTTAAAATTTAAACAGCTAGCTGGGTCCATGCGTGAGGCATTTGGTGTTCAAAAAGAGCTTAAAGCTGAGTCTATTCCCATGGGAACATCCATTATTGCCCAAGAGTTTAGTCCCGGAAGGCCGGATCCAACGCCTATTAATGAGGTTAGACAAAAAACGGATAATATTCCTAAAAATACGTTAGAAGTTCTGTGTAAGCCTGGTAAAGCGGATTTAAATAATAAAGACAGTGCGGGGTTGCCGTCTAAACAGGTTTTTGTGGATCAATCGAAAGCGAATTTGGAACAAGAAAAGAAAATTAAACAAACGGAAGAAGATGCTCAGCAAGTGGCTTCAGTGCTACGAGAGGAAATTTCTAAAGGGACCGTTGAGGTTGAAACGCAGGAACAAACTATCACGATTCGTTTGAAAGATAATGGCTCATTTAAATCTGGATCAGCGGAACTAAACTACGATTTTATCCCCGTGATCGATATGATTCGTGATGTTTTAGTCGGTATAAAAGGGACAATCTCTGTTGAGGGGCATACCGATAATGTGCCTATTGTCAGTAAGAAGTTTAAATCAAACTGGGCATTATCGTCCGCTCGTGCCTTATCAGTGGCGGAGGAGTTATTTGCTGATGGTAGGTTGGATCAAAATCGCTTTGCGGTAGTCGGTTACGCTGATACCCGACCTTTGGTGCCAAATGATACGCCAGCGCATCGTGCAATGAATCGACGTGTTGAAATTGTTATCAGACAAAATGATCTATCGAGACCGAAAATGCGAACGGATGATAAACCCATTGATGATGGTGCCATTGAATACGACAAATCAGACTTGAAGAAGTTTGATTTATCGCCAGGTGAGATTTTCTAGCCGTTGGTCTTGATGATAGGTCGGTTTTGATGGTCGTTAGGTGTGTAAGTTGATAAAGAGGCCAACCTTTATGCTGGGTTGGCTTCTTCACTGGCGACTTTGTAAATCGCTTTTCCTAACGTGTTGATTTGTTCTTTAGTGATGATATAGGGAGGCATCAAGTAAATCAGCTTGCCAAATGGCCTTATCCAAACACCTTGTTCAACAAATTTTGGTTGTATTTCATGCTGATTAACCGCTTGTTTTAACTCAACGACACCAATTGCTCCAAAGCAGCGCACATCTTGTACCTTATCTAGGGTGCGGCAAGGTTCTAGTGCCTCTTTCATCCAATCTTCTATTTGTTTGACAGTATTTTCTATGTCGTAGCCCGCTAATAATTCGAGGCTAGCATTGGCCGCAGAACAAGCTAGAGGGTTTCCCATAAAGGTTGGGCCATGCATAAAGACACCGCCATTATCACTGATGCCAAGGGCGACTTTGTCACTGGCGAGTGTGGCGGCTAAGGTAATATAACCCCCGGTTAGCGCTTTGCCAACACACATGATGTCTGGGCTAATGGCTGTGTGATCGGTTGCAAATGGTTTGCCTGTTCGGCCAAATCCGGTGGCGATTTCATCGAAAATTAAGAGAATATCAAACTCATCACACAGTGCTCGAAGGCGGTTGAGATAGTCGGGATTGTAGAAGCGCATACCTCCGGCATTTTGTACGACGGGCTCAATAATAAAACCGGCAATCTTGTGATGGTTGGTAGTGAAAAGAGCACGAATTTCGTCGATATAACTGTCTTTAATGGGGGTGTCTATGCCTGTTGGTGGGGGAGAGACGAAGAACTGCTGGGTGACAGCGCCATTGAATAAGTTATGCATGCCATTTTCAGGGTCGCAGACAGACATGGCGGCAAAAGTATCGCCATGGTAACCACTTTTGGGGGTGGCAAAGAATTGTTTGTCTGCTTTTCCCTGAGTGTGCCAATACTGGATGGCCATTTTTAATGCCACTTCTACTGACACGGAACCCGAGTCGGAGAAAAATACGCGTGTCAGGTTTTCTGGGGTCATAGCAACCAATTTCTGGGCGAGGTCAATGGCGGGTTTGTGTGTCAGCCCGCCAAACATGACATGGGAAAATTGATCGATCTGCTGTTTCATTGCTTGGTTCATGGTTGGGTTGTTATAGCCATGGATGACGCTCCACCAAGAAGACATACCGTCGATCAGCATTTGACCACTAGCCAAATGAATTTCGCAGCCTGAGGCATGTTCCACCAAATACTGGGGCGTTGGTGCGCTCATTGAGGTGTAAGGGTGCCAAAGCAGCTGTTTGTCTAACTCTACGTCACTTTGATGGGAGGGATAATCTTGCATTGTAAAACCATTTCTTCTTGTGGAGGCGTTTGGAGTCTAAACAAAGCGGCACATCTTTGCTACCAATCTGTAGCGTTTAAAGTGGGTAAACTGGCTGTGAGACAGCACAGGTTAGCCGTGTTTTTCATCGGGTGTTCTGGCAATGACCCATATGTCGATACGTTTTGCCCCTTTTCTTTGCAGCGCCTTAGCGCAACTCTCTAGCGTACTGCCTGTGGTCATGACGTCATCGAATAACGCAACATGTTCTTCTACTGGTTCCTGAATTTGATAAACGCCTTGTTGGTTTTGCATTCGCAGCTTCCGACTTAAGGTGTGTTGTGCTTGTGTGTGAATGCTTTTTTGGAGTGGGTTACGGTTGGCTATATAAGGCGTGCTGCTGGTTAGGGTGGGTTTGAGGAGTGAGCATAATGTATTGGCCATTATTTGAGTCTGACAGAAGCCGCGTTCTTTTATGCGCTGCGGATGGCTTGGGACGAACAATAGTTGGCTTGGCCAAGGCGTTGTTTGCGAATAATAAGCGACGAGGTAGTCTCTTACTATTTCCATTAATGGTTGG
The DNA here is from genome assembly GCF_056173505.1 of Marinomonas sp. 63XJN7_7_ISO-PGPR-S23-202. Classification (NCBI taxonomy): domain Bacteria; kingdom Pseudomonadati; phylum Pseudomonadota; class Gammaproteobacteria; order Oceanospirillales; family Oceanospirillaceae; genus Marinomonas; species Marinomonas sp. 63XJN7_7_ISO-PGPR-S23-202. The sequence goes on from NZ_CM149677.1 coordinate 1,132,564, forward strand.
ATAAAATGGGCTTGTTGGTGAAATTTAATGTTTTGGATCAAGACTCTCGTTGTTCCTTCGTAGCGTAAAGGGGCTAAACAGCGATAATAGGGAGGTGGGGTTGTTTGGCATTTGCCACACAGACTGTGTGAGGCATTTTGTGCCATTTGCTGTTGCGCTATCTGTTGTTGCGATAGGGGGCGTTGGCACACAGAACAAGCATTGTGGTTGTATTCAAACCCCATTTTGCAATATTCACAGATGGCTGCTTTGCTATGAGCTTGGCAGATGCTGCATTGGTTTTTAAATATACTGTAGTAAACTTGTGATAAAAATGAGGTTGACAGTTGTGACCAGTCCATTAGTATTGCCATCCTTAACGCCATATTTTTTGAGGATATTATGCCTGCCATTAACTCGATTGAGCCACGTTTTGATTGGACTCATGCTGAAATTACAGAGCTTTTTAATCTACCTTTTATGGATCTTATGTTTCGCGCTCAAACGGTCCATCGTCAAAACTTTGCACCCAATGAAGTTCAGGTGAGTACGTTATTATCAATTAAGACGGGGGCGTGTCCAGAGGATTGTAAATATTGCCCACAGAGTGGGCATTACAATACAGAGCTGGAAAAAGAGAAACTAATGGAAGTTCAAAAGGTGTTGGAAGAAGCGCAATTGGCCAAAGAAAAGGGCGCGAGCCGTTTCTGTATGGGAGCAGCTTGGAAGCATCCCTCAGAAAAAGATTTTCCCTATGTACTTGAAATGATCAAGGGCGTAAAAGCCTTAGGTCTTGAGTCTTGTGTCACTCTAGGGACCCTGAATGATGAGCAAGCACAGCGTTTATCAGACGTTGGCTTAGATTATTACAACCACAACTTGGATACGTCGGCAGAATTTTACGACAGTATTATCACGACCCGTACTTATCAAGACCGTTTAGATACCTTGTCTCGAGTGCGTGATTCAGGCATTAAATTATGCTGTGGCGGTATTATGGGGATGGGAGAAGAGCAAAAAGATCGTGTGGGTCTGATTCGCCAGTTGTCTCAAATGACACCTCACCCTGAAAGTGTGCCAATTAATATGTTGGTAAAAGTGGAAGGGACGCCAATGGCTAATGTGGAGGACCTTGATGAGTTCGAGTTTATCCGCACCATTGCGGTGGCGCGTATTGTCATGCCGATGTCTCATGTGCGTTTGTCCGCGGGTCGTCAGGGTATGAGTGAGCAAACGCAAGCCTTGTGTTTTATGGCGGGCGCTAATTCTATTTTTTATGGTGAAAAATTGCTGACTACAGCCAATCCTGAAGCGGATAAGGACATGAACTTATTCAACAAGTTGGGTATTACACCTGAAAAGCGTGAAGAACATTCTGACCAAGCGGTGATGGAAGCCATTGCAGATCAGGTTGTGAAGCAGGAAGAATCTAAACTGTTTTACGATGCCAATGCCTAATACACCATCCTGGATAAAGACGGCACTTGACGAGCGCCGTCAACAGGCCTTACTGCGTCAAACGGTGACGTTAGAGGGGCCACAAACACCAACTGCGCGCTTTAACGGTTCTACTTATACTGCTTTTTGTTCAAATGATTACTTGGGATTGGCTAATCACCCTGATTTGGTTCGCGCGCTGCAGGCTAGCGCAGAGCAATATGGTGTCGGTGGGGGCGCATCGCATTTAGTTTGTGGTCATTTGGCGCCCCATCAAGCGTTAGAAGAAGCGCTGGCAGATTGGCTCGGTTATGAGAGGGTGATGTTATTTAGTACTGGATACATGGCTAATCTGGGGGTGATTTCTGCACTGGCTTCGAAAACACGTCCAGTGGTTCAAGATAAACTTAATCATGCCTCTTTAATTGATGGTAGTGTATTGGCTCAATCGTCATTGCGTCGTTACCTTCATGGTGATGTGTCCAGTGCTCGAAGATTGCTTGAGAAAGCTGCAACCCCCGGTCTATTGGTGACGGATGGCGTGTTTAGTATGGATGGCGATCTTGCCCCCTTAGCCTCCTTAGCGGCATTGGCTCAGGAGGAAAATTGGCTTTTTATGGTCGATGATGCCCATGGGTTAGGTTGTTTAGGCAATAATGGGTACGGCAGTCTTTCTCTAGAAAGTTTGGATGCTCATGCCGTGCCTGTATTAGTGGGGACATTTGGCAAAGCATTTGGTACATCGGGGGCTTTTGTGGCCACATCGAATGAAATTGCTGATTATTTGACACAATTTGCCCGCCCTTACATATACACTACCTCTATGTCACCTGCTATAGCGGGTGCAACCTTGGCGGCTTTACGTCTGATTCAGTCAAGTGAAGGGGAGGAGCGGCGAGCAATCTTAGCTAGTCATATTCGTTATTTCCGTCAACGAATGGCTGAACTTCCTGTTCGTTTGATGCCATCAGATACGGCGATACAGCCAATTGTCATTGGTGATAGTGATGAGACGCTTGGAGCGAGCGAGGCATTAAAGGCCTTGGGGATATGGTGTACGGCGATTCGTCCACCAACGGTTCCAGTTGGTAGTGCTCGACTGCGTATTACGTTGAGTGCCTCACATAGTAAAGACGATTTGGTTTTGTTATGTGATTCGCTAGAGTCGGTATTGGTCGCTAAGGGAAGTGCGAATAAGTCCTAGTTAAGTAAAGGTTAGTTGAGTCGAAGGGGAAACATGCGCAGACCAATAGAAACAGAGCAGTTAGGGGATTCGACGAATCCTGCGATTTTTATGGTACCAGGTTGGGGAATGCCAAAGGAAGTCATGCGCCCTTTAGCAGAACGTTTGAGTAACCGATTTTATGTTGTCTTAGCAAACTTGCCGGGAATTTCGTTGGATGAAAGCTGGATTAGTCGTACTCGAATTGGTCCTAATTACGATATTGACGCCTTGAGCGAACAGTTGATTGCAGTAGCGCCGAAAGATTGTTGGTGGATCGGTTGGTCTCTCGGTGGCATGGTGTCGGCGTATGTGGCGGCACGGCGTTCAAGTTGTGTGAAGGGGCTAATCACGTTATCCGCATCGCCTAGTTTCTTGCAGCGAGAGGGGTGGCCTCATGGGATGGAGGTAGCGTTATTCGATGACTTCGCGACGCTAACGGCGAATCAGCCAGAGCAAGGCCTAAAGCGTTTTGTGATGTTGCAAACCAAAGGGGCGGCCAATGAGCGAACACTGGTAAAACAGCTGCAGCCTTTGTTACCGACTAGCACGCTGAACAAAGCGGCTTTGGTAGGTGGTTTGCGTTTGTTGAGAACGTTAGATGTGCGACGCGAATGGTCGCTTTTAGATCGTCCTAATCTTCATATCCTTGGGCAGTGTGATGCGCTTGTGTCTTATCAAACGTTAACCACTCAAGCCGATGTGAATCCGCATCAAGAAGTGATTGTTATGCCTGATGTGGCGCATCAAAGCTTTATGGAAAATGAGTCTGTCTGTTTACGTCATATTGAACAATTTATTGATGCCAACTCTCTCTAGTCGTGAAAATCGAGCGTCGTATAAGCAACAAGTTGCCCAGCGCTTTGATCGTGCCGCCGTGACGTATGATGTTTATGCGCGTTTTCAGCAACAGGTTCTTGAGCGCCTTTTCCAAGTGCTGCCGCAGATAACGGTGGACTCTGTGTTAGATCTGGGGACAGGGACAGGACGGGCTATTCCTTTGCTGCGCTCTTTATTCTCCCCTAATAGATTGCTTGCCATGGATTTGTCCCAGCAGATGTTGTCGCAAGCCAGAATGGGCGTCCACTCCCAAGAGGCATCTTTTATCTGTGCTGATGCCGAAGCTTTGCCCTTTGCGGATGAAACATTTGACTTGATGTTGTCAAGCCTCGCGTTGCAATGGTGTCTTCGCCCTGATGTTTTATTTGATGGTTTGTATCGAGCGGTTAAACCTGGCGGCTATATGGTATTTTCCACCCTGTGTCACGGCTCTATGCCACAAATTGATCAGGCGTGGAAAAGTTTGGATGATAATATCCACGTGAATCAATACTCGACTTATGCGTCTTTGCTTGAGCAAGTGAGTCAGGGGGGATGGACGGTAACCTCTGCTGCTTTAGAGTCTATAACCATGTGGTTTGATTCGCCGGAGGAAGCGATTGATTCCATTAAAAAAGTGGGGGCTGGACTGGTTACAGGCCAAGCGCCGAAAGGCATGTCGCCCTCAAAGTGGCGGGTATTTTTGCATCAATACGACCAGTTGCGTCAAGCCGCTGGGGTGCCGTTAAGTTATCAAGTGGCGTTTATTGTGGCGCAAAAAGCCTGTTAGAAATTGACCGAACACTTTGCTTAAAGATGTTTGGGATGAAAGGTTTTTTGGGTTAGAGAAGAGAGTAGAGTGTTTTATGGGAAAGAAATTTTTTGTCACCGCGACGGATACGGACGCCGGTAAAACCTATGTGACTACAGGCTTATTAAGAGCAGCGGAACGCGCGGGGCAGCGCTCCTTGGGCCTTAAGCCGATTGCTGCAGGGGCGGATAAGATTGACGGTGTATTACGTAATAACGATGCATTACTGATTCAGTCCTCAAGCAGTGTTCAATTACCTTATGAGCAAGTCAACCCTGTGGTGTTAGCGTCTGCTATTGCACCGCATATTGCCGCAGCGGATGAGGGTCGGTTAGTAACGGTTTCTCGTTTGGAAGGCTATTTAAAAGGGGCTTTATTAACACCTCATGATTTGGCACTGATTGAAGGGGCGGGTGGTTGGCGTGTTCCGTTAAATGATAGAGAAATGTTATCTGATTTGGCAAAATCGCTTGGCTTCCCCGTGATTCTTGTTGTCAATATGACGTTGGGCTGTCTGAATCATGCGTTGTTAAGTGCCGAAGCGATTGTGCGAGATGGGCTGTCTTTGGTTGGGTGGGTAGCGAATAGCGGTCAAGAAACCATGCCTCGTTATGAGGAAAATTTGGCCAGTTTGCAAGCGTTACTAGCTGCCCCTTTATTAGGTACGTTGAGTTGGCAAGGTGAGGTGACAAAGTCAAATAGAGAGTTTGATCACATCTTGGCTCAGCTATCATGAAAGCGATGGTAAAGTCTTTTAAGGTCTGACACTTATTTAACCCTTAAGGGTTGAAACTTCAGATAAAATTCGCATTATTTAGATTAAGAGGTGTGTCGCACATCTTATTGTATTAACAGAGGGTAGCAACGTGAAGGCCTGGTTATGTGGGTTAGATGATGAAGAGTTGATGTCTGTATCAAGTGTGCTGACGTTTATCGGCATTGAGCACAGTGCCTCTTTTACGGCGTTTCAGTTGCCTGATTTTGTTGTGATAGGTCAATCTATTGAGTCAATTGAGTTAGATGAGTCCATTTCTATTGTGTCTCTAAGTGAGGCTTTGTCTATAATACCCCAAGACAATATATGGTTTTGTCCTTTACCGTGGCGTTCCCAAACTTTATGGAGTGTTCTTAAAGAAATTCAGCAAAGGCGCCGTATGCCACAGCCATCTGGGGTGAACTTGAATTTACACGTCCGTCATTTAGAAGCCTTGTTGATTCGTCAGGCGTTGGTGTCTGCGCAAGGTGTGGTGTCAAAAGCCGCTCAAAACTTGCAGATTCAACGTACTACCTTGATTGAAAAAATGCGTCGTTACAATATTGATAAGTCGGAGTTTTAGTGACTAAGGATGAAGAAATCGCCGAGTTAAAGGCTGCTTTTTATGCGTTTTCTGAGTCATCTGAGATCCTCGCTAAGTCCTATTTGGATTTACAAAAGCAAGTTGAACAATTGTCTGCTCAACTTGAAAAGTCAGAGCAAGATCGTCTAGAAGAACAAGATAAAAATCGTGTGTTGGTTCAACAGTTCCAGCAACTCTTTGAGTCCATGCCTGTGGGTGTTTTGTTGCTTAATGCCGAAGGCATTATTGTGATGGCGAACCCTGTAGCAGATGGGCTTTTTGATATGACGTTAGTGGGGGAGTCTTGGTCTGATATTGTACCAATATGCTTCACTCCTCAAAAAGACGATGGTCATGAGGTGAGCATGACATCAGGTCGGCGTGTTCGTGTAGAAACGGCATCGCTTGGCGATGTTCCCGGTCAGTTATTGATTTTTGTGGATTTGACCGAAGCGTATTTGTTGCAAAAAAAGCTCACACATCATGAACGCTTATCGACAATGGGGAAAATGGTGGCGGCGTTGGCTCATCAAGTTCGTACCCCTCTCTCTTCTGCTACTCTTTACGCAGGGCATCTGCAAAAACCAGATTTATCCCCTATTATGCGCCAACGTTTTGCGGATAAATTGGTAGATCGTCTGGCCAATATTGAGCGCCAGATTCGCGATATGCTGATCTTCTCTCGTAGTGACATTAAATTAAGCGACCATGTTAATGGGGAAGTGTTTCTTGAGGAGTTGATTGCGGAAGGGCGTGAGCTATGTGAACAAAAAAATATGACACTTATTGTCGATGGGCAAGGCAATAACGCCTCTGTATGGATACACTGTAATAAAGATACCCTAAAAGGCGCTTTACTAAACTTGCTGAATAACGCCATCGATGCTCAGTCAGAGGGCACTAATATCCTTCTTCATTGGTATTGTGATGATAATGTGATGCGTTTTTCGTTTGTTGATAGTGGCAAAGGTATGTCTGCTGAACAGTTGGCGCATGTTCAGGAAGGATTTGTTACCACAAAGCAGCATGGCACAGGGTTAGGTTTGATGGTGGTGAAGGCGATTGCCAGAGCACATCATGGAATTTTTGAAATAGATAGTAAAGAGGGTGTTGGGACGACGGCAACACTGCAACTTCCTCTTATAAAGGTGTGATATGTCTGATGTGAAATTACTGATTGTTGAAGATGATAAAGGGTTAGCGGAAGCACTAGAAGATACCCTTATGTTAGCCGGTTATCAATGTAAGCTGGTTTTCTCTGCGGAAGACGCTGTCGTAGCCCTTAAGCAAAGCGCCTTTGATATGGTGGTATCTGATGTTAACTTACCCGGCATGGATGGTTATGAGTTATTACGCCATGTGATTGATACTTATCCAGAATTACCTATTATGCTAATGACAGCTTATGGTGATATTGCCCATGCTGTTGAGGCCATGCGTGATGGGGCGGTGGACTATTTATTAAAGCCGTTTCAAGAGAGCGAGTTGCTGGCTGCGATTGAAAAATACACGGTCAAAAAGGTTGTAGCGCAAGGAAATCAACCTATTGCTAAAGATCCATCCAGTATTGCCATGTTGGAGTTGGCAAAGCGTGTCGCGGTGACGGATTCAACGGTTCTTATTTGTGGTGAAAGTGGAACCGGTAAAGAAGTATTAGCGAACTATATTCACCAAGAGTCCAGTCGTCATAAAGCCCCCTTTGTGGCCATTAACTGCGCGGCAATTCCTGAGAATATGCTGGAAGCGATTTTATTTGGTTATGAAAAAGGGGCTTATACGGGAGCGGTATCGTCTCAAGCGGGTAAATTTGAGCAGGCTAACGGAGGAACCTTGCTGCTGGATGAAATCTCTGAAATGGACATTGGTTTACAAGCGAAAATTTTGCGAGTGTTGCAGGAGCAAGAAGTCGAGCGATTAGGTGGTAAAAAGGCCATACCGTTAGATGTGCGTATTATTGCTACAACTAACCGGGATTTGGCGGAATATGTTCGCGAAGGAGGGTTTCGAGAAGATTTGTACTATCGTCTGAACGTCTTTCCTTTGCGTTGGTTACCTATTCGAGAGCGTAAAGGAGACATTTTGCCTATTGCGCAAAGTTCATTAGAAAGGCATGCTGCAAAAATGCGTGTGTCCAATGCGATACTAAAACCTTCGGCACAAAGTAAGCTTGAAGCACACCCTTGGCCGGGTAACGTTCGCGAGCTGGATAATGTGATTCAGAGGGCGTTAATTTTGAGTCCCAATGGCCAAATACGTGAGGATCATATTGTTTTTGATATGATGGGGGCGCCTGCCACCAGTGCTGACAACGAAGAGCCAGAAGAAAATAGTGCGGCTTCCATCTTAGGGAAAGGGGTTCAGCAACATGAATTTAGAATTATTGCGCAAGCTTTGATTGATGCGAACGGAAAACGCAAGCTTGTCGCCGATAAATTGGGTATCAGTCCAAGAACATTGCGCTATAAAATTGCAAAAATGCGAGAATGTGGTATTGATGTAGATTGATTTTTGAGTCTTCTTTTAAATCTGTATATGCTAAGTTTTATGAATGTTATGCTAAGCTATATATACACGTTTTTTGTAGGTGGGAAGTATGGTCACGAACAGACCAGACATTAATCAAGTTCTTTCTCAAATGAGAGAGATGAAGGCGCAAGTTCAATCACCCGATTTATCCATGCCAAATATTTCCAAAATTGGTGGGGAGCAGGACGGTGATAGTGTTGTTGAGCGCCCAGATTTTGCAGAAATGTTGAAAACGGCAGTCGATAATGTGAATGAGTTGCAGAAAAATGCGTCGAATCTTACTCAGGCTTATGAGCGAGGAGACCAAGGGGTAGACTTGCCTCAAGTGATGATAGGTCTGCAAAAATCGAGTGTTTCATTTGAAGCTATGACCCAAGTACGGAATAAATTGGTCGACGCGTATGAAAAAATCATGAATATGCCTGTTTAGGTATGATGCATCGCTTGGCGCTTTTAAATGGATAATGTCCCTGCAGAACAATCAGAACAAAAGCTCTACCTTGAGCTTCTGACAGGCTTTAATAAACTAACGGTCATTAGACAGTTAGCATTAATGGTCGGCCTTGCTGCGTCTATTGCCATCGCGCTTGCGGCAGTATTGTGGTCGAATGGAACAGATTACAAGCCAGTTCTCAGTAGTATTACAAATTATAATGCTAATCAAATCGTAGATATCCTCAATTCTAATAATATCCCTTTCAAAATCGACGAAAATACGGGTGCCTTGCTGGTGGCATCTGATAAATATCAACAAGCTCGTCTTAAGTTAGCGGGCTCTGGTATTGTCTCTGATAGAAATATCGGTATGGAAATCATGGATAAAGACCAAGGTTTTGGTACCTCCCAGTTTGTTGAAAATGCTCGTTACCGGCGAGGCTTGGAGGGAGAGTTAAGTAAAACCATTGCTAGCTTACAAAGTGTCAAATCGGCGCGAGTGCACCTGGCTATTCCCAAAGAATCCGTGTTTGTCCGTGATACACGGAAGCCGACAGCGTCCGTGTTTGTCGAGCTTTATCCTGGTCGTCGTTTGGATCACAGTCAGGTGGAGGCCATTGTTAATTTGGTGTCTTCGAGTATTTCCCAGTTAACTGATAACAATGTCACCGTGGTGGATCAACGAGGTACGCTGTTAACCGAAAAGGATAATTCATCGGATCTGTCTGTGGCAGGGAAGCAGTTTGAATATACTCGAAAAGTGGAGGATGCACTCCAGCAACGAGTCAATAGTATTCTTGATCCGGTAGTCGGGAGTGGCCACTTTAAAGCCGAAGTATCGGCGGATGTGGATTTTAATGCCGTTGAGCAAACAGCGGAGCAATACAATCCTGATTTGCTGGCTTTGCGTAGTGAACAAACCTTGAAAGAAAATAAAACCGGGGGAGCGGCCAACGGTGGGATACCGGGAGCGTTGAGCAATCAGCCTCCAGGAGCGGTGTCAGCACCGGAAACGGTTGATCAAAATGGTGCGCCAGTTGGTGCTTCAACAACGAATAAGGTGACGGATGGTCAGTCTAAAGTTGAGACCACGCGGAATTTTGAGCTCGACCGTAGTATTAGTTATACCAAGCATCAGCAAGGGAAAATTAAACGTCTGTCTGTGGCCGTTGTAGTTGATGACATTACCTCTATTGATCCCAAAACGAATAAAGTTGTCAGAACACCTTGGAGTGATGAAGAGTTGGGGCGTCTGACGCTCTTGGTTCGAGATGCGGTAGGTTATGATCCATCTAGAGGAGACAGTGTCAGTGTGATTAATTCACCGTTTGCCCCCGTTGAATCTGAAAAGCCCGCACCAGAACCGCCTTTTTACAAGCAAACTTGGTTCTTGGATTTGTTGAAGCCAAGCTTAGTTGGGATTTTTGTTCTATTGTTATTATTGGTGGTGGTTCGCCCAATTTTGAAATCGCTTAGCGAGCAAAACAAGATCGCCGTTGCGGAGGATACCGAAGCAAATATTTTCTCCGATGAGACCGATGAAATATCCGATGATCAAGTGTCTTTGGTCAGTGCTGAAGATGTAATGGTGCCAGGTTCACCAGAAAAGATTGATCGTCAGATTAACGCAATTCGTGGCCTGATTGCTGAAGAGCCAGAGCGGGTGGCGCAGGTTGTTAAACAATGGGTGATGGAAGGGTAAATGAGCAATACTGGGCAAACTGATTTAAGCTCCTTAGAAAAAGCTGCCATCCTCTTGATGTCGTTGGGTGAGTCTGATGCTGCGCAAATTCTAAAGCACATGGGACCAAAGGAAGTACAACGTATTGGTCAAACGATGGCGCAGCTTTCCAATGTGCAGCGTCATCAAGTAGAAAAAGTATTAGACGATTTTTTAGTCTTGGTTGGCGATCAAACTGGCCTTGGTTTGGGGGCCGATGGCTATATTCGAAATATGCTGAAAGAAGCCCTTGGTGATGAGAAAGCGGGTAGCTTGATTGATCGTATACTGTTGGGCGGAAACACCACAGGTCTTGATACACTCAAGTGGATGGAACCCCGTGCTGTCGCCGATGTGATTCGCTATGAGCATCCACAGATTCAAGCCATTGTTATCTCTTATTTGGACCCTGACCAAGCTGCGGATATTTTAGCGAACTTTGATGAGCGTGTCCGTCTGGATATTGTATTACGGGTCGCCTCTCTGGAAACCGTACAGCCAGCGGCTTTACAAGAGCTGAATGATATTCTTGAAAGACAATTTTCTGGTAACCAATCTACTCAGTCTACTTCGATTGGTGGGGTTCGTACGGCTGCGAATATTATGAACTTTATTGATAGTTCCGTTGAGTCTGAGTTGATGGAGTCCATTCGGGATGTGGATGAGGACTTAGCGAATACCATTCAGGACCTTATGTTTGTCTTTGACAATTTGTTGGATGTGGATGATCGTGGTATTCAGGTGATTTTGCGTGAAGTAGAGTCTGAAACATTGATTTTAGCGCTCAAAGGTGCTGATCCGGATATGCAAGAAAAGGTCTTCAAAAATATGTCATCTCGTGCAGCGGACATGCTTAAAGATGACCTTGAGGCAAAAGGGCCTGTTCGAGTCAGCGAAGTGGAAGTTGCGCAAAAAGAAATTCTGGCCGTTGCCAGACGTCTCGCTGAAAACGGGGAAATCGTGCTCGGTGGCGGCGGTGAGCAAATGGTTTAATTAAGTAATGTCAGATAAAAAAAAGGATGACTCCGAACGTAGTAAGCTAACCGCTTATGAGCGTTGGGAGTTGCCGCATTTAGAAAGTAATCAAGAAAAAAAGGCTTTCTCACCTGGTATTCTTGTTCAGAAAGAAGAAACTGTCACGATGGAAGAAGTGGACCAAGAAAGTTTGGTCTACGAGCCCCTGACGGCCTCCCAGTTGGAAGAGATAAGATCGGCAGCCTACGAAGAAGGTTTTATTCAAGGCGAGGCCGAAGGCCATGCGAAAGGTTATGAAGATGGTCGCGCACAAGGCGAGATAAATGGTTTTGAGTCCGGATTTGAAAAAGGAACTGAAAAAGGTAAGGAAGAAGGTCATTCTGAAGCTATAGATCTTGCTAAAACACAGCTAGAAGCGTTAGAGAATGTGTTAGCCAATGTGGTTCAGGAAATTGTCCACCCTCTGGAAGAAAGTCGTGCTGGTGTTGAGGATCTGCTGTACAAAACGATGGTACGAATGGTTGAAAATATTTGCTTATCGCAAATGAAGGAAGAAGGACGTCATGTTCTGAAAGATCAGTTGGCCCGCATTTTTGACGAAATGGGGGAATTTGAAGGGCGTATACGTCTGAAACTGCATCCTGATACGATCGATGTATTAGAATCTTTGGATGTTGAGGGTCGTCTTGCCTTGCAAGTTGAGCCTGATGCCAGTCTGATCGAAGGTAGCTTTGTGTTGGATTGTAAGTCATTTCACGTGGATGGTCGTGTCGAACAGCGTTTAGAAGCCGTCTGTAACGAGCTACGCAACCTTTCTGATTCCGAACAATAAGGCCTTATTGGTGTCAACTCTCGAAGAACGCTTGCAAAAGCTACTCAGTATCTCATCTACCTCTTTACTCCCTCAGTTGGAAGGGAAGGTAACGCGCATGGTGGGGCTAACAATGGAAGCAGTAGGCTGTATTGTGGCTTTGGGCGATCGTTGCTTAGTTCAAGTCCGTAAAGACCGATGGGTTGAATCCGAAGTGGTTGGCTTTACTGGTAATCTAACCTATTTAATGCCCACTGAGGCCATTGATGGTATTTCCCCTGGAGCGCGTGTCCGGCCGATGCTTGAAGAAGGGAAATTACCAATTGGGGAAGAGTTATTAGGGCGTGTGATTAATGGTTTAGGGAAGCCGCTGGATGGTAAAGGGGAAGTGAAAGCCAAAGATACGGTTGGTTTGCAGTGTGATGCTATCAACCCTTTGCAGCGTAAACCGATTAGTGAACCACTGGATGTTGGTATTAAAGCGATTAATAGTTTGCTGACGGTGGGTAAAGGGCAGCGCTTGGGATTGTTTGCTGGCAGTGGGGTGGGTAAAAGTATGTTATTAGGTATGATGACACGCTTTACTGAAGCAGACATCACCATTGTTGGCCTGATTGGTGAACGGGGACGAGAGGTAAAGGAGTTTATTGAACAAATCTTGGGAGAAGAGGGACTGGCTCGCTCTGTTGTCGTTGCTTCTCCGGCAGATGATTCTGCGTTGATGCGATTACGTGCAGCCATGCTTACCACGCGTATTGCTGAATATTACCGAGATCAAGGGAAAAGTGTTTTGCTTTTGATGGATTCATTGACCCGATATGCTCAAGCTCAGCGAGAAATTGCATTATCGGTCGGAGAGCCGCCCGCCACCAAAGGCTATCCGCCCTCAGTGTTTTCGAAATTACCTCAACTGGTCGAACGGGCGGGAAATGGCCGTGATGGTAGTGGCTCAATAACGGCTTTTTATACGGTTTTAACAGAAGGGGATGATCAGCAAGATCCCATTGCCGACGCTGCTCGTGCGATTCTGGATGGGCACTTAGTCTTGTCACGTCGTTTGGCAGAGGAAGGCCATTATCCTGCCATTGATATAGAGGCATCTATTTCTCGAGCCATGCCCAATATTGTGAGTGAGGCGCATTTACAGGGTGCAATGCGCATTAAGCAGCTTTACTCAAAATACCAGCAAAATCAGGATTTAATTGCCATTGGCGCTTATAACCAGGGCAGTGATCCAGATTTGGATCAAGCGATTTATCGTATGCCAGACATTAGAACGTTTCTTCAGCAATCTCTCACCGAAAAATTCACTATTGATGAAAGCCTAGAGGCTCTCGTTGCCGCTATGACAAAAGAGTAAATGAGTGCTTGTAGAGCAGGCTTTTACTGAGAAATTTATATATTGAAGCCTGATATCGTCTAGTATTTAATAGAGAATAGTCATGAAAGGTGCAAATAAATCCCCTTTTTTTCTATGGTTTGTCATTATTACTTTATTGCTATCGTCTAAAAGACGAAGATGAGCCATCGCTGAATTTGTGAAGTATGTAATATGGGGCGATTGAACCTAGAAGAGAGTGTATATGAAGCGTAAATCCCAACGAATGCAGCTTTTAATTGATCTTGCTAAGCAAAAAGAGGAAGCCATTGCTAGGCAGCTTGCCAGTGATAGGGCTAAGGTAGAATACGATAAAAACAAGCTGAACGAGTTGAAAGAGTATGCGGGCCAATACGAGTCAGAACGTAACTTATTAGGGTTAAGTCCGTATCTAACGACCAACTATCAACATTTTGTGGATCGTGTTCAGCAGGCCATTCATCAACAAGAAGCCGCCATAAGCCGATCTGAACAGCAAGCCGATATGACAATGCGGGGTTGGCAGGCGGCAAAAGTCAAAACACAAAGTATGGATTGGTTAAAGAACAAATATAAGAAGATTGAACAAGCGCAAGAAGATAGGAAAGAGCAGCAGCAAAACGATGAGCTTTCTATACGGCGTTTTTTCGATAATAACTATTGAATATTTAAAGGAAAAGAGGGGCGAGGGGTTAAAGAATGCTGCTAGAAAACCATACGTCTACTGTTCTTTCCTCTCTGAGTAGCCTTTCTTCGGCACTGTATTTGTATTCGTCTTCACCAAAGCAGGGAATGGTGGCGATAGGAAAGGCCATTTCACTGCTCTGTCAGCAAGCACAACGGGATGCTAATCGCTCCTCTCTTATGGCGCGTTTAGAGTTAATGCAAGAGGTTGTGTCAACTTCGATTCGTCTTGGTGTTGTTTACGATGCCGATCTGTATCAGGCGTTCTTTGAAGCAACGGATGCACTGGAGCAAGTTATTTATGCGTCTTCTCTTGAAGGGGATTATGTCGAGCAAGCTCTGTTTTTATTAGATCGGCAGCGTACTTGTTGGCAGATATTAGAGGCTTCTCTTGAGCGCCGAGCTTATTCACCAATATGTCACTATTACACTGAGTTTAGGGAGTCTTCTCGCTATCCATTAAACAAAATATTGCAATTATTATCTCAAATTGGTGAAGTAACTTTCCATCTCGACAGTGTGCCTTTGCAAGAAGAGCTCAATGGCGTTATTGAGCTGAGAACGCCCCAGCCAATGGCTTGGTTACAGTCGCAGTATGCTGATTTTACGTGGCGCCTGAGTGTTGAAGCGGATAGTAAAAAAACGAATCCAGTGCAGCCGATCACTTTCCCTAGTGCCACTTATTCAAGCCTTTTTTTATCAAGTTACTTACCAAGGCAAGAGCATTATTATGTCTTGGATACTTTAGCGACGTGGATTCATTCTAATGTATATCAGGCTTTTGCTGAATGTTTTTCTCCGGTGAACTTTGTGGGGCATATTGAACAAGCTTCTCGTCGAGTTCCCTTTGCTGATTTAGCGCATCCAATATCATTCGATAGTCCTACTCTTTCCGCCTCGCCAATAAGAATATCCGGTGCTTTTTGGGCATGCTTTCAAGATGAAGGGAATGATCCGTCATCCATGTGGAGCCAGGATAAGCGCAATGAGCTTATTTATTTGGGGAAGGATCAGCTCTCTTCTAATGTATATGTGATAGAAAGTAAACATCATGTTTTTGTGTTGGATCAAAAAGACTGTCAAGGCGTTTACTCTTTTGAGCCTTCGGCTCTATACCAAGCAGATGAACATGAAAATCAATGGTGTTATACCTATCAAGAAGGTTGTGTGGCAAAGGTTGTGTTTGCTGATACGGCATTGGATAGGATGAGCGAGCAAAATAAAGTGTTAGGGGAACATGAACACGTTATCTTGATTTTGCAAGGGGGAAAGATGCATGCGGTCATTTGTTCCAGAGTGATGGTTTCTGAAGCGGTATGTGGACATTGTGATTGTATCGGGCAGTCGGCGAAAAATATCTGGTTTACGACCTATGGAGACGTTTTTTTAGAACCCTGGTTGATGGAAAATGTGTCTTTTGTAAATCATGCTATCCCAAAAAACAATGATGTCAGAGAGACGAAAAAAACTGGTTATTATCAACTGAATGTATCCGGCGTTTCTATTTGGATTGAAGCGATCTTAGTTCAAGCTATATTGCCCCATGAGGCTTGTAAAAGAGTAGGAGAGATATTGGTTTATGGTATACAGTATTTTCAGCGCTTTATTAGGGGGATAGGCGATCAAGCTGCGGCTTTCTCTATCGCGATAAAAGGTTTAGGTGGGTTTGTTATTGATACGAAAAGCTGTGTATGGCATGAGAAGGTATCAATAGAGACATGTGAAGAAGTCACTGCTTTTATAGTACGAAAAGAGAGTGATTGTGTTGTGACTCTTTGTAGTAATAAAAATAATAAAGACTATATTCTTAATACAAGAAACGTTGATGACTTTGTTGCCTTTGTTTGGCCTGCGTTGTCTTTACCAAAGGAATAATGAATTATGAAAAAGCCACATTCTCCTTTTAGTCAGCCAAGAACGCAGCTCGTTAGTGCGATGCAAAAAGGGTTTTTTTGCATTGTTTTGTTGTTGATTATTGTCGCTTTTGGTTTATACAAGTTTATGGATATTGGATCCGATCAGCGATCCTCACATAATAATGATTTGTTATCGTTAGAAAATAGGCTTCATCATGCTGAAATTGATTGGTTGGAGTGGCTTTCTATTAGTGATAGTCAGATTACCGCTCCGCAAAATGTACATTCTGTCCAGGAGATACATAATTCGCTACTGAATGAATATTCTGAAATCAATTTGCAATTAAGTGTATTGAAAAAAGATGACTATCAACTGTCTGATCTCAATGTTGATGATGTGTTGTCTTTTTTGAGAAAGCTTGAAAAGAAAGTAAAAGAGAATGCTCCGATCAGTGCTCAAGAGCGCTCTCATATTTATGACATTATCAAAAAGAATAACCGTATTGACATTAAATTGATGGAAGTAGAGGTTTCAGAGGATTTTAACGATACGGTGTTTAATCATAAAATGACTTGGCTGCTTTTTGCCATGTTTGGTGTGCTGGCCGTTATTGTTATTCTGTTTGGGTATTATTTTGTTCGGCGACTGTCTAAAGGTTTGTCTCACTTGCAGCTTGTTATTGAGCACCATAAGCAGGGCGGTTTGACGCAGGATGTCAATTATCATCGTATAGATGAATTTACTGATATAGGACGCCTTGTGGATAATGAGCTGTCGTCGCGAGAGTTTGATTACCAAGCAGCGCAGGACCGCTTGGATGTGATTCAGTTGGCAATCGGTCAATTGAATGCTCCATTCCTAATTGCTAAGCAAAATGGGGATGTTGTTTGGGTGAGTCAGGGGCTGATGGCGCTATGGAAAAACAATATTGAAAAGTTTGAAGCGTATTTTGAGATAGATGATGGCTTGGACAGTCCGTTAGGCGAGCAACTATCCAGCCGTGTGTTATTAGGGCTAAGTGAAACGCGCTTGCTATTAGCTGAGGGGAATTATGTTATTCATATTCAACGCATTGGGGATGGCAAGGCGAATGTTGAAGAAGAGCAGGAAGTTTCTGATTACTATTTGATGACGCTAACCTCTTTGTCTGAGGCGGCTGAGATTGAGGTTATTCGCAAAAGTGTCGAGCTAATGAGGCAAGATGTTTGGAGTTTGCCTATTCGCATTTTGCGTGAAAACTCACCTTTTTCTGCTTTTTCTAATGATTTGGAAGGGGTAAGACTGAGGGTGCTGTCCTTACTTGAGAGTGCACAAGAGAAACAAAATCTAGCTGATGATAAGGTCAAGATTACTAAACTACAACAAATCGAAACCCTTTTAAATACAGAAATAAACGACAATCATTCCTATGACAAAGATGTCTTGGTGGTGTCAAAAGAGGCCGTTCGTGCACTGCCAGACTCGCAGTTACTTGATGAGCTGGGGTCTATGTCGTATTTATCTGAGCAGATTCATGATTCCGTATTAGTCGGGTATGAATTGCTGTTGCAAAGGCTAACGATGATAGAAAAAGACATCGCGGGCGATGCTATGTTGCTGGATGAGGTCTATCGCTGTCTTAACGAAGTTAGAGCCGGTGTCTTATCAAGTTTAGCGGCAACGGAAGGGGAAAGTGAGGCGGTGCGTCGACGTTTTTCGATGGACTTGAATCACGACATTGATACGGTTCAAAGACATATTGAGTCTATTAAGGAAATGGTTGGTTCAACTCTGTCTCTGTTATCAGCAGATAGAAGTGTTGGATTGGCTAGGCTGGAACGAGCAAAGCAATCGGTAGTTGAGTTGGGAGAGCGTATTCATGTCTTATTAGACAAAGAACGTTCTTATCAACAAAGCGAGGTCTCACCGGTTGGCTTGATTTCCAAGAATGATAATAGCGACCAAATAGATGAGTTCTAGTGATTTCAATTGCTATAACTCAAGGAGTATATAGTGGTTGAAAATGTATTTGATGCAAATGTCGAACATCTCGTAATTCGTGTTAATGGTCGTTTTGATTACAGTTGCCATAAGGTTTTTCGAGATGCTTTTGTTTTGGCACCCCGGGCCAAAAGTTATGAAGTGGATCTTTCGCATGTGGAGTATCTTGACAGTTCAGCTTTGGGGATGTTGCTCTTGTTAAGAGACTACGCTGGTGGCGAAGAAGCTCATGTTGCTTTAACAAATAGTTCAAAGGCGGTTAACGATTTATTGAAAATGGCAAACTTCAACCGTTTGTTCGATATGTCTGAGTAGTGTATGAAAAGCGCTTTAACTATTTTAATTGCTGACGACAATCCATCCGATCGGCTGCTATTGGGCGCTATGCTTAAGCAGTTTGGTCACCATGTGATTGTCGCCAAAGATGGGCAAGAGGCCGTTGACCTTTTTGACCCAGCGGTTATCCAACTCGTCTGTTTAGATGTCAGAATGCCGCATAAAAATGGTTGGGAAGCCGCTGTTGAAATTCAGAATCTCTCTCTAGATAGTTTTATTCCTATTGTATTTCTTTCGGGTGTGACGGACCCTGTTGCGCTGTCTAATTGTCTCGAAGTAGGTGGGGCAGACTTTATTGCCAAGCCTTATAACCCAGCACTGGTAACCGCAAAGCTTAATGCCATTGCGCGCTTGTTAGTAATGCAAAAAACGCTAGAAGATCAGCGTGATGCCATGGCTTGGTACAATGAACAGTTGGTCCATGAACAAGAAATGGCGAAAGAAATTTATGAAAATATCACTCACTCCAACTGTCTTAATGATCCTGCTCTAACGACTTATCATCATGCGAGTCATACCTTTAACGGTGATGTGATTTTAGCGGCTTATAAACCTAATGGTGGTATGCATTTACTGTTGGGGGATTTTACAGGGCATGGTTTATCCGCTGCGATTGGCGCATTGCCGCTCGCCGATATTTTCTTTGATTGGACAAAAAAAGGTTTTTTGATGCGACAAATTATTCCGGAGATGAATGCCCGGTTGAAAAGCATCTTGCCGGCGAATATGTTTTGCAGCGCTGCCTTTATTGATATTAAAGCGAATGAAAAAAATGTTGAAGTTTGGAATGGCGGGTTGCCGGATTTATTGTTTTTTTCACAATCGGAAAAGGAACCAAGACGCTTAATTTCTAAAAACTTTCCTCTTGGCGCGGTGTCTCCTACTCGATTTGAATGTGTCGTTGAGCCGATCTCTTATGTGCCTGGAGACACGCTTATTTCCTACTCTGATGGTGTCTATGAGGCTGCTGATCGCCATGGGGTAATGTTTTGTGAATCGGTTCTAAAACCGCTCTACGAGGGAGAGGTTAGGCCCAGTGACAGTATTCAATGGTTGATTGATCGTTTAAAAGCTGAGGGAGTGTTAGACAACCCCCATGACGATATTTCCTGCTTGGGTATATCTCTTGATACTTATATCGGTGCAAACTCTCTGTCTGATCAAGAGTTTGCTGGTCTGGTGGATTTACCCGCTGATTTTTCGTTTGAATATAAACTCAGTGCAGAGTCTCTTAGAACAACGGATCCACTGCCTTATGTTTTGCAAATCATCACCA
Source organism: Marinomonas sp. 63XJN7_7_ISO-PGPR-S23-202 (assembly GCF_056173505.1). Taxonomy (NCBI): domain Bacteria; kingdom Pseudomonadati; phylum Pseudomonadota; class Gammaproteobacteria; order Oceanospirillales; family Oceanospirillaceae; genus Marinomonas; species Marinomonas sp. 63XJN7_7_ISO-PGPR-S23-202. The sequence continues at coordinate 1,152,126 of NZ_CM149677.1, forward strand.
CCGTACCGGGACTGAGTAGCTATTCTAGCCAAGTGTTTATGATATTATCGGAATTGTATTCTAATGCGCTAGAGCATGGTGTTTTAGGTTTGGATTCCAGTAAGAAAAATACTCTCGATGGTTTTTCCGTTTATTATAAAGAGCGTGAACAGGCATTAGCTTCTTTGCAAGATGGCTTTGTGAAGATTTCTGCTAAAGTTGTCTCTGATAAGCAGTTAGGGCAGTTGATTTTAGAGGTGGAAGACAGTGGTAAAGGCTTTGATTATGAATCATTGGATTTTACTTTAGGGTCCACTGATGTGCCTTATAATCGCGGCTTGGCATTATTACATCAGATCTGTCAGGAAATCGGTTTTTCAAATGGTGGCCGAACTGTAACCACCCACTTCCATTGGCGTCCAGAAAAAAATAAGTAGATTGGCCTCTGTCTTGCATAGTTCACTATATCGCTGGAGGGTATTATGCAAGCAACGGTCAATTCGGTGTTATCACCGACATCAAATGTGTCATCTAAATCTACCTTATCGCCTGAGACATCTGAGCCATCGCAGGGACAGTTTGCTGATGACTTTAATCGAGCAAAGCAAGCTTTAGACTCGTCTGCATCCGGTGACAGCCGTCTAATGAAAGAGCCGACAAATGACACACGGCAAACCGCTTCATCCATACCTCCTGATCCAACGTCTAAAGATGCTGATGGCGTCCAAGAGAGCAAAGCACAAAAAGGGTCTGGGACGCTTGAAAATGTCGTAAATAATGCTTCGGGTAACACTGACGTAAGCGGCAATAGATTGCAGTCTGAAGGTGAATCTTCGCCAGAAGAAAACCTTGGAACGGATGGAGAGTTGAAGGGGATTAACTCCGGTGAAAGCCTAGTAAAGGCTAAAAGCGCCAGCCCTCATATTGCTTTATCTCCGGGTGAGGGAGTAGATTCCGCTATTTCGCTTGAAAAGCCTTCTTCGCATCTCTCCCAATCAGGGGAGACAATCCCTTCAACAACAGGGATGATTTCATCACAAGAGCAGCTAAACACCACGCAAACCGGCAAACCTGTCAATGGTACGGTGAGTGTTGATGGTCATGTTGCTAATAACCTGATTAATAGCGATAGTGTTGAGCATGGTAAGTTAGTTAAAAACGCTCCAAATCTCACTGGCTCGCAAGAGCCATCTAACGAGAGTGAGGTAGGAGAGGCCGTCAGTAAACAAGTCTCTTCGAATGGGAATACCGTCCGTCTCTCCAACCAAAATGGTATGGTGCAGATGGTTGACGATCAGCCTCATCTGGATATGAGCAAAACCGCTGCTAATGGTGTCACTGGCCATCTGACTCTTAAAGGGAAAGAAGGAGAACAACAGTTATTAGATGCAAAAGTAGACGCAAAAGGAGATAAAGTAGCCCCTTCAGCTGCCGGCGTCCTTGGTTTGAAAGCGTTAAATACTGAAGCGACCCATGCTCAAACAGCAGCTGTACATCTTGATCAAAATGGCCAACCAACGAAAGCGGTTTTACCTGAAACTGTTCAGCTTGATCAGAATGGTCACCCTGTGAAAAATTCGTCTCTGAATAGCGTTCAGCTTGATCAAAACGGCAACCCCGTGACGGAGAACGCTGAGGCCTTGCAAAAAGGGGAGGTTGTCTCGCCACAGACGAAAGAAACGACAGACCTTTTATTAAAAGCAAATAGTGGTGAGCTCGTATCCCATGGTCAAAAAGGTGTCCAGGGGGATGGCGGTAAAAGCAATGTTGTTTCGTCAAAAATGAGTAAAATACCGCCAGAAGTACGGGCATTAATGGCGGCAGAAAATAACGAGGGTAAAGCGAAGGCCGCTGCCTCGAGTGTTGATTTAAGTGCCTTGTCTCCTATGGCTCAAAAACAAGCATTAGCAAGTGCTAAAAAGGCGTCCGAGAAGGGGGCTGAAAAAGTAACAGATCCATCTTCCAATGATAAAAAAGAGACTAAAAAGTCGGGAGATGGAGAGCTTTCTTGGGTGTTATCCCAAATGGGGGCAAATCCCATAGCGCCAGTGAGTGCTGCCGTGGCCGGTGTGGCAGCCACGTCACGTGGTAACAGTTCAGCGTCGAAATCGTCAAGTGTAACCCAGTCTATCGGTGATCAGGTTTCGACAAGTAAGGTTGCCGACCAAGTGGCGTTAGCAAATGCATTAAAAAGTCCTGTGACAGGGGGGCCTGGTACGCCACTGATCTTAGCGAATGCTGACTCAACGACGGAGGCGTCTGATCTTCTTACTGGTAAGGGGGCTTCCAAGGCCAGTTTGTCAGCCAATGAACCCATAGAGCTACGAAAAAAAGAGCAAGAGGCCATGATAGGGAAAATGGTCGGTCAATTGGATGGTGTGGCTAAGGATTCAGATCCAGGAGGAATGGGCAGTTCTCTTGCTAACAATGGCGGTCGTTTAGCGGCTACTGGGCCAGCGCTAGGAGCAACGAATCCGGCACAGTTAACACCAACTCAGCAGCAAAACCTAGCCATGTCTGTTCCACCAAACCACCCAGGCTGGGCGGGGGAAATGAGTCAAAAAGTGGCTTGGGTTGCTCATAATGGCGCTCATAGTGCGCATATTAAGCTTGATCCTCCCGAGTTAGGCAGTTTAACGGTGAAAGTCTCTGTTGACAGTAGCAATAATAATACTCAAGTGAGTTTTGTGGCAGCAACTCATCATACGCGAGATTTACTAGAAGGTCAGATGGGGCGTCTTCGTGATATGTTAGCTCAACAGGGGATGGATCTAGGCAGCGTCAATGTGGATGTGTCACAGCAAGACATGTCTGGCACTCAATACCAGACGGCAGAAAGTTATCAACCTCAACTTAATCTAGGCTCTTTAAAAGGGCAAGAGAATGGTGAAGAAGAGCCTGTTCCTGGAAATATATCCTATGTCACACCAGCAGGAATTGATTACTACGCCTAAAATGAAGGAAAGTGATGGTGCTATTCCGTATTCTTTGTAGAATAGGGTTCCTTAAAGCGTATTGTACGTTGTTTTATAAGTCTGTGTTTCCAAGGGTTTGATTATGGCAGAAGAAGATAATTTAGATGTTGGTGCCGAAGAGGGTAAAAAGGGTAGTAAGAAGAAGCTTATTATCATCATTGCTCTCGCTGTGGTGCTGTTAGGTGGTGGTGGAGCCGCCGCTTACTTTTTCTTTTTTAGTGGATCCGATGAAGCGGCCGCTGCCAGCGCAGAAGGAGAAGGTGGTGCATCATCAGCTGAAGCGGCCGCAGAGCTTTCTAAACAGCCTTCTATTTACTTGAAATTCGATGAGCCTTTCGTAGTGGATTTTGTCGTCGATGGTCAGCAGCGCTATTTGCAGCTTAATATGACCGTTAAGTCCAAGGATCAGTCACAAATTGATGCCCTTAAATTAAATATGCCTTTAATTCGTAACAGCCTTGTACTGCTGTTTTCTAGCCAATCGTTTAACGATCTAAAAACGATGAAAGGCAAGTTAGCTCTGAAAAAGTCCGCTCTGGAGGCTATCAATAAGTTGCTAAAACAGCAGACAGGTAAAGGCGGTATCGATGCGGTTTTATTCACTAGTTTTGTGATGCAGTAAGTCTTATGTCAGCACAAGATTTACTTTCTCAAGATGAAATCGATGCCCTCTTACACGGCCCTGATGAAAAGCCGGAAGAAGAGGACGATAGAGATGCAAATGGTGTTGCTTCTTACGATATAACCAGTCAGGAGCGTATCGTCCGTGGGCGTATGCCTACGCTGGAAATGATTAACGAACGCTTTGCTCGCTATACTCGCATTAGCTTATTTAACTTGCTGCGCCGTACGGCAGATGTGTCTTCTGGTGGTTTGCAAATTATGAAGTTTGGCGAATATGTGCATACTTTGTATGTGCCGACAAGCTTGAACTTGGTGAAATTTCGCCCGTTAAGGAGTACGGCTCTATTTATTTTGGATGCCAAATTGGTGTTCAAATTAGTGGATAACTTTTTTGGTGGAGATGGTCGTCACGCCAAAATCGAGGGGCGTGAATTTACCCCAACAGAAATACGCATCGTTCAACTGATGCTGGAGCAAGTCTTTAAAGACTTGACAGAGGCTTGGGCCCCTGTACTAAAACTTGAGTTAGAATACATCAGCTCAGAAGTTAACCCTGCAATGGCAAATATTGTCAGTCCGAGTGAAGTGGTGGTGGTCTCTACTTTTCATATTGAATTGGATGGCGGAGGGGGAGAATTGCATATTACGCTTCCTTATTCGATGATTGAGCCTGTACGTGAATTACTGGATGCCGGGGTACAAAGTGATGTCGATGAAATGGATGATCGTTGGGGGAAATCTCTCGAACAAGACGTAAAAGATATCAGTGTTAATCTGAGGGTAAACGTAGCGAATCGTAAAATTTCGCTTGGTGATGTTTTAAAGTTCAAGGCAGGTGATATCATCCCTATTGAAATGCCTGAGTTCGTCACAGTAAGAGCGAATAATGTTCCTGCTTTTAAGGGGAAATTAGGGGTTTCTAATGAGCGTTATTCGGTTCAAATGGAAGAAAGTTTTAAATCTAACAAGGTAAATAAGTAATATGGCTGAAGAGCAAAATCCTGATGCAGAAGGTATGGACGAAGGGCTTGCCGATGAATGGGCGGCTGCCATGTCAGAAGCAGGGGAAACAGGTGAGCAAGATGATGTCGATGACGAATGGGCCGCTGCCATGTCTGAGCAGGATGCGAAGCCTGTTCAGCTAGAGTCACTGTCCGCACCTGCTGTGCCAAATGGTGGTGTTGGGTCGGATCTTGACCTTATTATGGATATCCCTGTGACACTATCGATGGAGCTTGGTAACACCGAAATTGCTATTCGAAATTTGATGCAGCTGACGCAGGGGTCTGTTGTTGAGCTAGATCGCTTTGCAGGTGAACCTTTGGATGTATTGGTTAACGGTACTCTGATTGCTCATGGTGAAGTCGTTGTGGTGAATGATAAATATGGTATCCGCCTAACAGATGTTGTTAGCCCTAGTGAGCGTATTAGAAGATTGAAGTAACCCTTGTGACTGTTTATAGAAAATTGTACACATTTCTGATGACAGCCATGCTTTGCATGGCTGTTTCCTATGCGCATGCCAACTCTCTAGCCGATTCAGGGGCGATTCCTACCATGACATCGACTTATTCCATCTGGAAAGTGGTTGCGTCGCTGATTTTTATTATTGCTTTTATTCCTGCTAGCCTTTGGGTCGTGAAGAAATTGCAGTTTGCTCAGATGAAATTGAGTAAATCTGACATTCGAATTATCGGTAGTCAATCACTCGGAACAAAGGAAAAACTGATTCTTGTGGAAGTGGAAGGGGAGAAAATTCTGATTGGTGTCACGTCTCATTCGATTAATCACATCAAAAGTTTCACACCGAATAGCAAGGCCTTTGCTCAATTAATGGGCGAGGCGCCACTGCACGACAAGACCGATAACAGCACTTCTCAAGATGATAGAGCCTCCCAAAATGTTGATAGTGGTACACCTCGAGAGGCTTCATCATGATTCGCCTTCTGCTATTACTTGGTCTTTTAATGCTGCCTTCTGTCTCGTGGGCCGAAGTAGGGTTGCCTGCGGTCAATGTGGTTACAAACCCGGACGGTAGCCAAGAATACTCCATCTCCCTACAAATTCTCTTCATAATGACCGCGCTAACTTTGTTACCAGCGGCATTAATGATGATGACGGCTTTTACACGAATTATTGTTGTATTAGCCATTTTGCGTCAGGCCATTGGTTTGCAGCAAACGCCTTCTAACCAGATTTTGATTGGTATGGCGCTTTTTTTGACCTTGTTTATTATGACGCCAACGATGAATAAGATAAATGCTGTGGCTTTACAGCCTTACTTGAATAATAAAATGACCTCATTACAGGCTGTCGAGGCAGCAGAAAAGCCCATGCGGGACTTTATGCTCGCCCAAACCCGCAAAGCTGACATTGCTTTGTTTGTGAAATTGGCTGGCAAAGAAGGGAAGATCCAATCACTTAATACTTTACCCTTTACCATTCTAATGCCTGCTTTTGTAACCAGTGAGCTAAAGACGGCATTTCAAATTGGCTTTATGATCTTTATTCCATTTTTGATTGTTGACATGGTGGTGGCTAGCGTCTTGATGGCAATGGGGATGATGATGTTGTCTCCGGTGATCATTTCCTTGCCGTTTAAGATTATGCTTTTTGTGATGGTAGACGGTTGGTCTATGATTATGGGGACGCTTGCAGCAAGTTTTGGAATGTAGTTATGGATCCACAAGTTGTTTTAGATCTCTATGGGCAAGGCTTTTATCTTATTGTTGTGATTGTCGCAGCAGTGATGGCACCGAGTTTGGTTGTTGGTTTGATTGTCAGTGTTTTTCAGGCCGCCACACAAATTAACGAGCAAACCCTATCGTTCCTACCTCGCTTGATTGTGACTATTTTGGTTATTATGCAGCTTGGTCCTTGGATTTTGACTAAGCTAATGGACTTTACCACTAACCTTTTCATTAATATTCCAATGATGATTGGCTAATGCTTGAGCTTCATCCGGATCAATTAATTAATCTTTCTATTAGCTTTCTACTGCCTTTTTTTCGTATCGGCGCATTTTTCATGGCGTTGCCGCTGTTTGGTAGTCGACTGGTCAATACCCGTATCCGTATCGCATTTTCATTTTTAGTTGCTATCATTATTACACCTGTTGTGAAAGTGCCTCATTACGATGCGATTTCCCCTGCATTTGTGGTACTTATTGCTGAGCAACTTGTCATTGGTTTTGCTCTGGGGTTTGTGGTGACGATTTTATTCCAAACCTTTTCTATGGCAGGGCAGTTAGCGGCCATGAAGGCGGGATTGGGGTTTGCGATGTCAAACGATCCAGCCAATGGAATATCGGTTGCGACCATGGGTCAATACTATATGTCTATGGTGGCCTTAGCGTTTCTAGGCACAGACGGTCATCTGGTGATGATCGAATACTTAGCGGAGAGCTTTAAATATTGGCCAATTGGTAGTGGGTTTGATAGCCAACACTATTGGCAGCTGGTTCAATTAGGGAGCTGGATGTTTGAGAAGGCGTTGTTGGTGGTGCTGCCTTTGGCTATTGCTGTCTTAATTATGAACTTGGCCTTTGGGGTCGTGGCGAAGGCCTCTCCTCAGTTAAACGTTTTTGCATTAGGTTTTCCTGTCATTATGCTCTTTTCTTTGTTCTTTTTCTGGATGATGTTAGGGGACTTTTTGGATGTCTATCGTTTATTCTTTCATGAATTAACGGTTTGGATGAAAGATACATGGGGGGCCCGTTTACATGGCTGAGAACGAAGACGGTAGCGAAAAAACGGAAAGTGCCAGTAGTAAGAAACTCGAGGATGCTCGAAAAAAAGGCAATATCGCTCGCTCCAAAGAGTTAAGTTCTGCTCTGTTGTTAATTGTGGCGGCTGTGGCGATATACAGTACTGGTGTTTTGATGGCGAGAGACTTGGGGGATGTATTTCGCTTCAACTTTAAGATAGATAGGTCGGATCTGTTTGATATTAGTCGAATGATTTTTCATCTTTATGGTTCGACTGTTGAAATGATGAAATCGTTAATTGTGACTTTGTTGGTACTGGCTATAGCGGGGATTATTGGCAGTATTATGTTGGGAGGGCTGAATTTTTCATGGGAGCCCTTAATGCCTAAGTTCAGTAAGATTAACCCCATTACTGGCTTAAAAAGAATGTTTTCCGTTCAATCTTTGGTCGAATTGCTCAAGTCTATAGCCAAAGTTGTCCTCGTTGCTTTTGTATCGACACTGGTTATTTATCATTATTTACCCGAAGCACTGGAGTTGACCTTTCAGTCCATACGTCCTGCCATTTCTCACGGTATTGATATGGTGATGTGGGCGTTTATTTTTATTAGTTTGTCGTTGGCACTGATTGCTGCGATAGATGTGCCGTTTCAGATTTGGTCTCACAAAGAAAAGTTGAAAATGACCAAACAAGAAGTGAAAGATGAGTACAAGCAGCAGGAAGGGGATCCACAAGTGCGCGGACGTATCCGCCAGTTACAGCGTCAAGCCGCGATGAATCGCATGATGTCTGATGTTCCTGAGGCGGATGTTATCATTACCAACCCTACACACTTTTCTGTTGCGTTAAAATATAATCAAAGTGGCGGTCAAGCCCCCATAATGATTGCTAAGGGAAGTGACTTTATGGCATTGAAAATTCGTGAAGTAGGCAATCACTATGACATCCCTGTGATACAATCCCCAGCACTAACGCGAGCGATCTATCATCATACAAAGATCGGAGAGGAGATTCCCCATGGGCTCTTTAAAGTAGTAGCGCAATTGCTCGCTTATGTTTATCAACTGCGTAATGCACGACATGGTGCGCCAAGGCCGGAAAGCATGCCGCGTTTTGATATACCAGAAGAGTTTCAATGGGATGGTAATACTCCATCCTAGCTAAATTGATTGTTAATATCTGCGGGAACCGCGTGTGAATTTTGATCGCCAAAAAATGACTGGTCAGTTTAAAGGGGTAGTGAGCGGGAATCTTGGGATTCCTATCTTGCTTCTGTCTCTTTTAGCCATGATGATACTGCCGATTCCAGCGTTTCTGCTTGATGTCCTCTTTACCTTTAATATTGCGCTCGCCATTGTGGTCTTATTGGTCGCGATCTACTCTTTACGACCATTAGATTTTGCTGTCTTTCCAACCGTTTTGCTGGTTTCGACCCTGATGCGTTTGGCATTAAACGTGGCTTCTACCCGTGTTGTTTTATTATATGGTCACGAAGGGGGAGATGCGGCGGGTAAGGTGATTCAAGCCTTCGGTGAGGTGGTGATTGGGGGGAACTATGTTGTCGGCTTTGTGGTCTTTGCCATTTTAATGATCATCAACTTCGCCGTTGTGACAAAAGGGGCGGGGCGTATCTCTGAAGTAAGTGCCCGATTTACTTTGGATGCTATGCCGGGTAAGCAAATGGCCATTGATGCGGATTTGAACGCAGGGATGATTGATGCGGATCAAGCCAAACAGCGGCGAATGGAAATCGCCTCTGAAGCGGAGTTTTATGGCTCTATGGACGGTGCTTCTAAGTTCGTAAAAGGGGATGCTATTGCGGGTTTGCTGATTTTGGGAATCAATATAATCGGCGGTTTGGCGATTGGCATGTCTCAACACGGCTTGACTTTTTCAGAAGCCATTCAGCGTTATTCTCTGTTAACCATTGGTGACGGCCTTGTGGCCCAACTTCCTTCTTTGATGCTGTCTACCGCCGCAGCCATCATGGTGACTCGGGTTAACGAGTCGGGTGATATGGGGACACAGATTGTCTCGCAGATGTTTGGTTCACCAAAGGCATTGTATATCGCCGCTGCGATCATGGGGATCATGGGTATCGTGCCTGGCATGCCGCATTTTGCGTTTTTGTCACTGGCTATCGTTTTAGGTAGTTTTGCTTACTTTCTTGAGTATCGTAAAAAACGCAAAGCGATGGAAGGGTCCCCGTCGACAGGTAAGTCGTCATCGTCGGATGCCTCGCCTCCGGCGGAAAGTAAAGATCTTAGTTGGGATGACGTGGCGCCTGTCGATATGTTGGGATTAGAAGTCGGCTATCGTTTAATTCCTCTGGTGGATAAGTCCCAGGGTGGAGAGTTATTGGCCAGGATTAAAGGCGTTCGTCGAAAATTGTCGCAAGACTTGGGTTTTCTAGTGCCCAGTGTTCATATTCGAGATAACTTGGACTTGATGCCCAATGCCTATCGCGTCACCTTGATGGGGGTTAGCTTGGCGGAAGCGGAAGTGCACCCAGATAAAGATTTGGCAATAGATCCTGGGCAAGTATTTGGTTCTATTGATGGTATTGCAGGTAAGGATCCGTCTTTTGGTTTAGACGCTGTTTGGATTGACCCGAAAAAACGCGATCAAGCACAAACCTACGGTTATACTGTGGTGGATGTGAGTACGGTGGTGGCAACGCATATTAACCAAATTATGCACAAGCATGCTTATGAATTAATTGGTCACGATGAAGTCCAGCAATTGCTTAGCTTGCTCAAACAATATAATCCGAAGCTGGCTGAGGAATTGGTGCCGAATACGATTCCTTTGAGCATCTTGTTAAAAGTATTGCAGAACTTATTGATTGAAGGGGTTCCGCTTCGTGATATGCGGACCATTGCTGAAGCCATCATGGGGGTGCAGCCGAAAAGCCAGGATCCTATGGTATTAACCGCAGCCGTTCGAACGGCCTTGTCTCGTTTGATTATTCAAACTTTGGCGGATGGGGTAGAGGAGATTCCTGTGCTGACGCTTGATCCTCAGTTAGAAAAAATGCTGATGCAAACAGTTCAGCAGAGTCAGCAATCAGGTATTAAGAATGAAGAAGCACTTATTTTAGAGCCGAAAATGGCCGAGCAGTTACAATCTTCCCTTAAACAGTCTGCAGAACAGCAGGAAGCAATGGGAAATACACCTATACTGATAGTGTCAGCGCCAATCAGACCAATGCTAGCACGCTTTATGCGCTATGGTATGGTGAATATGTCCGTTTTATCTTACCAAGAAGTGCCAGACCATAAACGAATTACTGTTGTAGGTGTGATTGGTCAATAGTCTGTAGCAATTGTGATCAATTAGTCTCTATATTTATCAAAGTCTTTCGGGTAAGCTATGGATTTGTAAGGCTAAATACACTAAAAGGATTCCATTATACATGCAAATTAGGCGGTTTCGAGCTCCCGACATGCGCCAAGCGATACGGAAAGTCCGTGACGCTGTGGGCCCTGATGCGGTTATTTTATCGAATCAACGCCTCCCTACTGGTGAGATAGAGATTGTCATTGCGTTGGACTATGATGGTTCTTTGCCTTCTAGTATGGTGCAAAAAAAGCCTTCTACATCAACATATAGACCCTCTGAAGAGCGTCAAAAAGAGGCTTATCAAGATCCTTCGGCTGAGTATTTTGAACGTATAGAAAAGGCAAAGCAGCAAACGCCAACAGACACCAGTCCTAAATCATCATCGCCATCATTTAGTATGCCGCCTCTTGAAGAGGATGAAGATGAACCAGTATTGGAAGAAGCGCTTTCTCTAAAACAGAATAAAGAGAGTGTTAACCAACTTCATGCTATGGAGCAGGAGCTACATCGTGTTAAAGAAATGTTGGAGCAACAGCGCCAGCAGTCGACGACGCAACCTAAAGAAAACTCCGTTGAGGCGAAAGCCCGAGAGAAGTTAAAGCGCCTGGGCTTGTCTGATTTGGTGACCTCTCGTCTTTTAGATGATATCGATCTAAAAGGCCGAGAGGATGATTGGAATCGATTGCTTGCTCATCTTGCGGATTATATTCCTGTGCGCTCAAGTTCGGCAGAACTGAAAGGATGCATTGCTTTTATGGGGCCGACAGGGGTAGGAAAAACGACTTCTATTGGTAAAATTGCGGCCCAGCATGTTTTAAAATACGGTTCAGACAGTATTGTGTTGGTGACAACCGATACCTATCGGATTGCCGCTCATGAGCAATTACGTACTTTTGGTCGCATTTTAAATGTTCCGGTAGAAGTCGTGAATGAATACTCTGATTTAAATGAAGTACTTGCTAAATACGCTCATTATTCTTTAGTTTTAGTGGATACTGCGGGGATGAATCCAAGGGATTCTAACCTTGAACGACAATTGCTAATGATCAAAAGAGCACGTTCCAGTTTGAAAAAACTGTTAGTTTTACCTTGTACAAGTCAAAGACAGGTGCTTAAGTCTGTCGTTGACGTGTATTCTCAAGTTCAGCTAGATGGGTGTGTATTAAGTAAATTAGACGAGTCAGCGTCTCTTGGTGAAGCTATTAGCGTGGTTATCGAAGAGGGTTTACCTGTTGTTTACATCGCCGATGGACAAAGAATTCCAGATGATATAGAACCTGCTCGTGCGCACAATTTAATCAGCCGAGCTGTTTATACCGCAGAGCACTACAGCCAGATCTATGGGTCACTAAGATATGGTAGTTAGTAAAATTATGTTATTTGGATGAGCGCGATACGGAACTATGTAGTACAGTTATTCTGTGCATCAGACTCAAATAGTAAAAGGTTGCTGATTTATTTTTATGCAGACCAAAAACGGATACGACACCTATACTAGAAAAGCGACATTATCGATTGATGCCATTGTCGAGCAATACGGCTATTTAGTAAAAAAAATCGCTTATCACTTATTAGCGCGTTTACCCAATACTGTGGACGTAAACGATCTGACGCAAGCCGGAATGATGGGGTTGATAGAGGCCTATAAACGTTTTGAGTCTGATAAGGGCGCCAGTTTTGAAACCTATGCTGGCATCCGGATTCGTGGCTCTATCATGGATGAAATTCGTAAGACCGATTGGGCTCCTCGCTCGGTAAGGCGCAATGGACGAGCGGTAAGTGCTGCCATTAAAGAACTCGAGGCTAAAGCTGGGCGTGATGTTTCCGATATGGAAGTAGCGGCCCATATGAATATCAGTATTGAGGAATACCACGATATCATTCACTCATCGATGACGACACAGCTGTTTAGCTATGAAGAAATGTTGGAGTCGGATGATGGCGGTGTACTAGATACATTCAGTGATGAAGTAAGTTCTACCCCTTACTTTTTGGCTGAAGAAAGTGGGTTTCAAGATCAATTAGCAAATGAAATTGATCAATTACCAGAAAGAGAAAAACTGGTCTTATCTTTATATTATAATGATGAATTGAATTTAAAAGAAATTGGCGCGGTTTTAGGTGTTAGTGAATCGAGGGTCAGTCAAATTCATAGTCAGGCTGCTCTTAGATTAAGAGCTCGATTAAGTGATTGGCGAGATTAAATTATGAATTGTGAAATACTACCTTTGGGTTGTGGAGGTTGCATTGGATAAAAACATGAAGATCCTGATTGTTGATGATTTCTCGACAATGAGACGTATCATCAAAAACTTGTTACGGGATTTGGGATTTACCAATACAGTTGAAGCGGATGATGGAACGACGGCATTACCGATTCTTCAAGCAGGGACAATTGACTTCCTAGTAACCGATTGGAATATGCCCGGCATGACAGGAATTGAATTGCTTCGAGCGGTTAGGGCTGATGATAAACTTAAAAGTATTCCTGTATTGATGGTAACAGCGGAAGCCAAACGTGATCAGATTATTGCTGCGGCTCAAGCCGGGGTAAATGGTTATGTTGTTAAGCCTTTTACTGCCGTCGCACTCAAAGAAAAAATTGAGAAAATATTCGAACGAATAGATGCTGCTAAATAGGGGCTTTTGATGTCAAAGAAACTTGAATCAGGCTTGGGGGATTTTGAATCCCTAGTGAAGGATGGTGCTGTTGATCTTTTGAATCATATTGAAGTCGGTGACTTTAGTAGTGCGATAAAGGTTATTCAAGAGCTTAGCGAGGCTCGACATAATAGTTTCTATAAAGAAGTCGGGACGCTAACAAGAAGTCTCCATGACGCAATTCGCGATTTTCAAGTTGATTCAATGGACTTGGTGGTGGGTGAAGGGCATTCTGAATCTGGTAATACTAAAATTACAGATGCCTCTGATCGGTTGAAATATGTTATTGAATTAACAAGTTCAGCGGCCAATAAGACCATGGATATGGTGGATGGAAGTGTTCCTGTTGCGAGTGAATTACAAAGCCAAGCAAGAGCATTAAGAAAAGATTGGAATCGTTTGATTCAACGTGATTTATCGCCTCAAGAGTTTCGCGAATTGTATAAGCGTATTGATGGGTTTTTAAAGTATGCGGATGACAGTGCGACGACCTTACATTCCAACCTAAATACAATTCTTTTAGAGCAAGGTTATCAAGATTTAACTGGCCAAGTAATTACGAGAGTAAATGATCTAATTCGAGATGTAGAAGAACGCCTTGTGCATCTCGTTGCTGTTGCAGGACGTGTTGATAGTATCTCCGGAATGGAGCATGACGATAGTGAAGCCGAGCACGACGACACTCGTGGTCATGGTCCAGCTATTAATAAACAAAACAACCCAGAAGTACTGAATAGTCAAGACGAAGTAGACGACTTGCTATCAAGTCTTGGTTTCTAAAGGGAGCTGAGGATGAGTTTCGAGGTCGATGAAGAAATTTTACAGGATTTTTTGGTAGAAGCTGGAGAGATCCTGGAACAGCTTTCCGAACAATTAGTAGATCTAGAGCAAAACCCAGACGATAAGCAGTTATTGAATGCTATCTTTAGGGGGTTTCATACCGTTAAAGGGGGAGCGGGTTTTTTACAGTTAACGGCACTGGTCGATTGTTGTCATTATGCGGAAAACGTATTTGATATCTTACGTAATGGCCAGCGGACTATTAATTCCGACTTGATGGATGTGGTTCTGCAGGCTCTTGATGCCGTCAATGAAATGTTTGAAGCCGTTCGTTCTGGTAATGAACCCGAACGTGCTGATCCAGATCTGATTCAGGCTCTTAGTGTGTATGCAAAACCTCCGACGGCTGAAGAATTAGCCGGGGGGAGCGATGCTGCCGATGAAGAGCAAGACGATGAGTTATCTGATGAAAGCATCGCGGCTACTGAAGAAGACGAAGTTGTTGAAGAAGAGCTAATCGATGACTCATCCGAGGCGAGTGGGGCGGAAGAACCTGCAGATATTACCGACGATGAATTTGAGTCTTTGCTTAATGCGCTAGGAGGAGAGGATACCCCAGACAGTAAAGCCGCAGAAGCAGAGGTGAGTTCAGGTGATGCGTCTGATGAAATTACCGAGGATGAATTTGATCAGTTGCTTGATAAACTGCATGGTAATGGTGCGCCGGGTCTTGACATTGACAGTGCCAAGGAGGCTAAAAGTAACGATCATTCCGAAAGTGTATCAGAAGAACCGTCTGCCGAGTCTGATGAAATTACGGAAGACGAGTTTGAAAAATTACTCGACCAATTACACGGTGGAAGTGCGCCTGGTCTAGATAGTACTGATCAAGCTCAGGAAAATAAGGCAACAGAAGCTAGCGCAACAGAAGACGTTGCCCCTTCAGAAGACAAAAAGTCGAACAGCGAACCAAGTGCTTCTAGTGCTGATTCAGATTTGATTACAGAAGATGAGTTTGAGTCTTTACTGGATAGTCTTCATGGTAAGAAGGGGGCACCTAAAGGGGACACTGGAACGGCTAGTGCTAAGAAAGAAGCGCCAGCGAAACCGAAAGTAGCCCCTAAGAAGGCGGAACCCAAAGCGGAGCCTAAGCCTGCTGCTCCTAAAGCGTCTAAGGCAGAAAATACTCCTCCGCCATCGAATCATCATGCAAAAGATAAAGCTGCAGGTGTACCAGTAACACAAGAAGCAACGGTTCGAGTGGATACTAAACGGCTTGACGACATCATGAATATGGTGGGTGAGCTTGTTTTGGTGCGAAATCGTCTGGTACGTCTTGGGTTGCAAAGTGAAGACGAGTCCATGGGTAAGGCGGTTTCTAACCTTGACGTGGTAACGGGTGATTTACAAAATGCCGTGATGAAGACCCGAATGCAGCCTATCAAAAAGGTATTCGGTAAGTTTCCTCGCGTGGTGCGTGATTTGGCTCGAAATCTGAAGAAAGAAGTGAATCTTGAGCTTCGTGGGGAAGATACGGATCTAGACAAAAACTTAGTAGAAGCACTTGCCGATCCGCTTGTTCACTTAGTGAGAAACTCTGTTGACCATGGTGTCGAGGCACCTGATGTACGGGAAGCTAAGGGTAAGCCGCGAGTTGGTCATGTTATTTTGTCTGCTGAGCAGGAAGGCGATCATATTCTGCTATCCATCGATGATGATGGTGCGGGTATGGATCCTGATGTGCTACGTAAGAAAGCCGTAGAAAAAGGCTTGGTGGATGCAGATGCCGCTGAAAGATTATCAGACGAAGAGGCCTTCAATCTAATATTTGCTCCAGGCTTTTCAACTAAGGTAGAGATTACAGATGTATCGGGTCGTGGTGTGGGAATGGACGTTGTTAAAACGAAAATTTCTCAGCTAAATGGCACGTTACAGATTAAATCTGTCCTAGGGCAGGGATCACGCTTTATTATTAAAGTTCCATTGACCTTGGCGATCATGCCGACCTTGATGGTGACTTTATCCGATCAATCATTTGCTTTCCCGCTTGTTAGTGTGAATGAAATATTCCACTTGAATCTACAAAAAACCAACATTGTAGATGGTCAGCAAGTGGTCGTTATTCGAGGGAAAACACTTCCAATCTTCCATCTTAAGAGTTGGTTAATTAAAGGCGGAACGCGCGACACGACACCAGAAGAAGCGCATGTGGTTGTGGTTCAGGTGGGCATTAATGAAGTTGGCTTTGTAGTGGATCAGTTGGTTGGACAAGAAGAGGTGGTGATTAAACCTCTGGGTCGAATGTTACAAGGAACCGCTGGTATGGCTGGTGCGACGATTACTGGTGATGGCCGTATTGCATTAATTCTTGATGTACCTAGCATGCTAAAGAGTTACGCCTCTAGGTAGGTAGATTTTGATTTGGGAGTGGCAGTATGCCGGTAAAGGTACTGGTCGTAGATGACTCCGGTTTTTTCCGACGTCGTCTAGTAGAAATTTTTGAAGCAGATCCAAGATTAACCGTTGTTGGGACCGCTAATAACGGCAAGGAAGCGGTTGATAAAGTGCAATCATTGTCGCCAGATGTGGTGACAATGGACTACGAAATGCCCGTTTTAGATGGTATTTCCGCAGTTGCCAATATTATGAAGCTCAAGCCAACGCCTGTGTTAATGTTTTCGTCCTTAACGCATGAAGGGGCAAAAGTCACTCTTGATGCGCTTGAAGCGGGCGCGGTTGATTTTATGCCGAAGAATTTCGAGGATATTTCCCGAGATTCTACGGTGGTAAAGCATACGTTAGTTGAACGGGTGTTGACTGTTTCTCGAACGCGTCTTGGCGGATCAAGGGCCCCTGTTCAGAGTCTTGCGCCACGTGAGGCCCCAAAACCTATCGTCACAGATCGTGGGGTGATTATCCCGCGTTCTAGAAAGAAAGTGAGTTTGGTCGCAATAGGTACTTCGACAGGTGGGCCAATGGCCCTTCAAGCGGTACTCACAAAATTACCTGCTAATTTCCCAGCTCCTTTGGTGCTGGTTCAGCATATGCCTGCTGCGTTTACGGGTGCATTTGCTGAAAGGCTAAATAATATTTGTAAAATTACCGTGAAAGAGGCCAAAGACGGCGATCGACTGCAAGCTGGGGTTGCTTTACTGGCACCGGGTGGTAAGCAAATGATGGTGGATCCTCGCAATGGCGGCTGTGTCCGTATTCTGGATGGTGATGAGCGACTTAATTATAAGCCCTCAGTTGATGTGACGTTTGGGTCTGCCTCTAAATGTTATCCTGGTAAAGTACTGTCTGTTGTCATGACAGGCATGGGGGTTGATGGTCGAGAAGGTGCACGTATGCTGAAAAACTCCGGCTCCCGAGTCTGGATCCAAAGTGAAGAGTCCTGCGTCATATATGGTATGCCAATGGCAGTAGAAAAAGCCAATTTGGCTGATGATATTATCGACCTTAGTCATATTGGTGAGCGCCTAGCGCGTGAGGTTAGCTAGTGGATTTGGTGACGCTGGCTGGACTGCTTCTTGCGTTTGGCTCTGTCTTTTTATCTAACTGGCTTGGCGGAGGAGAAGTGATTCTCCTCCTTAATCTGCCTTCTGCAATTATTGTGATTTTGGGGAGTTTTGGTGCAACTTTGATGCAAAGTAGTATTCAAGACGCCTCAAGAGCGATTTCTCTGGCTAAGTGGAGCCTGTTTCCCCCCACCTTTGATTTCTCCTTTGCTAGATCTACCATGATTACCTTGGCTTATAAGGCAAGGCGCCTCTCCTTAATAGCCTTAGAAAGTGACATAGAGCTGCTCTCTAATGAGTTTGCTATGCGGGCTTTTCAAATGGCTATCGATGGCGATGAAGCAGAGGAATTGGCGGATCGTTTGAATGATGAAGCTAATCGCATCCACGACCGCCGGATGTCCAGTGTGACCTTTATTGAATCCATTGGAGGTTATGCGCCGACGCTCGGGATTATGGGGTCTGTATTGGGGTTGATTCAAGCGATGGCGAATCTTGATAGTCCTGAGGCACTAGGTCATGGTATCGCCGTAGCCTTTGTTTCTACGCTGTATGGGCAGGGTTTTGCGAATCTTGTTGTCTTCCCAATTGTTAGAAAGCTGTCTGGCTACGCAGATCAAGAGCTGCTTTATAATCAGTTGTTGATTGATGGTGTTTACGGTATTGCTACGGGTAAGCATCCGCAACGTTTAGAGAGAGAGCTAACAAGTTATGAGTGATGATGCTTCCGCTCCAGCGCCCTCACGTCGTCGACGTGTTCTAAAAAAGAAACGATCACATAATAGCCAAAGTCGAGATCGTTGGGTGTTATCCTACGCGGATTTTATTACTTTGTTATTTGCCTTCTTTGTTGCCCTCTATTCTATTTCTATCCAGCATAAAGGTGATAATAAAAAAATAGCCGAAACGCTGAATGGTGTGTTTGATGCAGTACAAAAGTCGATTAAACCGATTAACGTTGGTAAGCCTATTATAGGTCAGCCAACTGATCAGGCCGCGGTGGACACCAAAATGATTCCAGCTACACAACCTAAGACAGAGAAGAAAGATAGCAATACGGCACCATTACCGATGACGATTTATGATGTCCTTAACACTACTATTAGTAATCAATTTCAAGGGTTAAGTAAGTCAGGAAAAATCGCAGTGAGCCAATCAAAACATTGGGTTAATTTGGAATTGCAATCTAGCTTATTGTTTGGCGAAGGGGAATATCAACTGACGAATGAGGCAGTTGCTGTGTTAATGGCTGTTTCAAGGGTATTAAAAGCTTATCCCTCCCCTGTGTTGGTGGTAGGGAATACCGATGATTTACCCGTAAAATCGAGTCGATTAATATCGAATTGGCATTTGTCTAGTTTAAGAGCCGCTTCGGTCGTAGACGAATTGGTTTATCAAGGAGTGAACCCAAAACTGATCGCGCCAATTGGATTTGCCAGTGAAGATCCAAAAGTCAGTAATACTAGTGAGGCGAATAGGCAAAAAAATCGCCGTGTCACCTTGCGAATCAGTAAAAGTAACTTCGATAATCTTTATGATTACTTGTTTAAATAGCGCAATACTGTATATGATTGCAATGAAAGTGTAAGCAAAATAATAGCATAGAACTCAGGGGACATAGAGTGCACATTTGGGCAGTGGCAAATCAGAAAGGTGGTGTAGGTAAAACAACCACGGTGGTCTCATTGGCAGGATTATTGGCAGACGCTGGCAACAGGGTTCTGATGGTAGATCTTGATCCACATGGATCATTAACGAGTTATTTCCGTTTTGACCCAGACTCAATAGAACATAGTGCTTATGACCTTTTTCAAGTCAGTGGAAAAATACCAGACACTCTCCCACGACAACTTATTTTAGAGACGGGCCATCCTAATCTTTCTTTATTGCCTGCTTCAACGGCGTTGGCGACCTTGGAACGACATGCCCAAGCGCAAGGCGGTATGGGATTAGTGATTTCCAAAACGCTTGCCATTTTATGGGATGATTATGACTATGTGTTGATTGATAGTCCGCCAGTGCTTGGGGTGCTCATGATTAATGCATTGGCGGCTTGCCAACAGCTGGTGATTCCGGTACAAACCGAATTTTTAGCCATCAAGGGTTTGGAAAGAATGGTACGCACATTGACCATGATTAACCGGGCGAGGAAACGGCCTGTTCCTTATTTGATTGTACCGACCTTATTTGACCGACGTACACAAGCATCCAATAAAAGTTTGAGAAGCCTGAAAGACTCTTACGAAGAGCTTGTGTGGCACTCAGTTATCCCCGTCGATACCAAGTTACGCGACGCCAGTACTGCAGGTGTGGCTCCTTCTGCGCTTGATGCGAGTGCGCGAGGCGTAAAAGCGTATGCGAGTCTGATGGACTCCTTATTGAACCCAGCGGGTTAAAAGGTTATGAAAGAAACGAAAACAAAAGATCAATTGGTCGGCCCCCAACTTGCGGTGCAGCGATATCTTGATGATTTGCTGCAAGAGGCGACGATCATTGATTTCAATGAGCCTGAATCTTCCGAACTGGATGCATTAGAAGAAGCATCGGATGAAAAGACAGTCAATGAAGAAGATATAGACGATTCATTTGGTGAGGTTACAGAAGACGCTGAAGAACGAGAAACAAAAGAGGAGCAGGTCACCGATTCAGAAGATAGTTTCTCTGAATCTCCTTCTCTTGAGGACTGGGGGTTAACGGAGGAGGGCGTTGAAAAAGAATATAATGAAGCGTCTCTTGAAGCATTAGATGCTTCCTTTGCTGATTTTGAGAATGCCATTTCAGGTATGCAAGAAGTGGCCTTGCAAGAAAGTACAACAGAAGTAGAGGCTATTGAGCCAGAGCCAGAGCCAGAGCCAGAGCCAGAGCCAGAGCCAGAGCCAGAGCCCATAAAAAGCCGATGGGTGGCGAAAACAGAACCTTTGCCTTGGGCTAAGAGTCGTTTTGAATGTCTCTTGTTTTACGTTGGCGGGCTAAAAATGGCGGTTCCTTTAGTTGAACTTGGTGGTATACACCAAAGTAGCCATGACAAACTTACCGCCATTTTTGGACAACCTGATTGGTTTATGGGAGTCGCGAATGTTGGCGATTTCAACTTACGTACTGTGGATACGGCCCGTTGGGTGATGCCCAATCACTATCAAGGTGATTTAAAAGAGCATTTTAAATTTGTGATTCAATTGGATCGATCCGATTGGTCTATTGCTTGTGAAAAAGTGGCCGAAGCCATTTCACTAGAACCGTCGCAAGTGAAGTGGCGCAGTGATAGGAGTAAACGACCTTGGTTGGCAGGTACGGTAATTGATCATATGTGTGCCATACTTGATGTACAGGGCTTTATTGAGCTTTTGGAAGACCCCAACAACGGGTTTAAAAAACACCTCAAACAAAATTGATTGATCATGCAGAGTGATCATGGAGAGAGACGATGACAACAAAAAGCATAGCGTTAAATGAGTCTAAGCAATCGGAAGATCCAATTCTTCAGTGGGTGACGTTTCGTTTAGAAAATGAGATCTATGGTGTGAATGTTATGCAAGTCAAGGAAGTCTTGCGATACACCGAGATTGCTCCGGTTCCAGGGGCACCCAGTTTTGTGTTGGGTATTATCCATTTACGTGGTACGGTTGTGACTGTTATCGATACGCGTCAGCGTTTTGATCTGCCTTCAGGAGATATCACGGATTCGTCTCGTATTATGATTATGGAAGTGGAAGGGCATGTCATTGGTATTTTGGTGGATGCGGTTTCTGAGGTTGTTTATCTGCGCCAGTCTGAAATTGAAGTCTCTCCAAGTGTCGGTAATGACGAATCTTCAAAATTTATTCAAGGTGTATGCCATAAAAATGATATTCTGTTGATTCTCGTGGATCTCGATAAGCTTCTATCGGAAGATGAGTGGTCTGACATAGGTTCAATGTAAATTCGAAGGTAGTTGTACTCGATGGAATCTCAATGGTTGTTTAACCTTCTTCTCGTGCTTCAATTTATAATGTTAGTTGCGTTGGCGGTTTGGGGACTTCGTTTATCTAGGCGTGTAAAGCGCATGCAACAAATGCATCATGAAGCCGATTTGAATCAAAAAAAGCAAGTTCAAGTATTAGCGTCTGGATCAATAGGTATGGGAAGACGTTTGGTTGCCATTGAGAAGAAATTGAATATCGCCGTTGAGCGACAGTCAGAGCTTCTCTCTAAAGAAGGGAATATCTCCTATAATCGTGCGATGGATTTATTGGAGATGGGGGCTACCGTCGATGATTTGGTATCTAAATGTGGTTTGATTAGAGCCGAGGCGGAGCTGATTAGTTTGTTGAAGAAAGAATCGCGTCGTAATTCAGACTATCACTAAAGTGCCTTTCTTTTGGTGGAGACTAAGGCTGGATTGGCCGCCATCTTTGTTATGACCAGCGATGATTCTTTAAATTGTGAGCAAAGGCGATGATTTCTGCAACCGCTAAATAGAGTGATTCGGGAATTTCCTCGCCTAGTTCGACGGTGCTGAGCATTTCAACGAGTTCAGGGCTATGATGGAGCATAACGTCGTGTTCCTCCGCTATTTCTAAAATGCGCCTGGCAATAAATCCCTCTCCTTTCGCGGTGACCTTAGGTGCGCCAGCGTAATCGTATTTAAGGGCAACGGCTTTTTTCATTAAGTCCTCTCATCGATCAAACTGGTGTGTTTGGGTTTGACTGGCGGATCCTCTTTTAGTTTACCTTGGAATACGTCCAAACGTTCCACTTCTATGTCCTTTTCCCTAAGCTTTTGTTTTAGTTCTTCCATGTGCTGTCGAATCGCTGTTTGAGTGGTTTTTTGCTCGGCAGCAAAGACAATGCCGACTTTGTTACCCTGTATACTAAGACGAGTATCAAAGCGCCCTGTTTCTTCAAAGTCAAACTTCAGCTTTACTAGCCAGCGACGCTCTTCTTTTGGAAGTTCTTTGGTGGACGCATCTTGATCAATATCCAATTGTACAAGATGGTTTTGTTGTCCCTCTTTGATGGGTAAATCAATGTGCATGGGGAACATTTGTGCATAGGACTGATTGCTGTCGGCAAAGTGCCTTAACTGGTTTGTGCTGATACGCTCAATGGCATTGGCAATTTGGTCAGTCGGGAACGGCTTTAACGAACTTGTTTCTTGGTGTGTTGTATTTAATCTTGAGAGATTCAGTTTTAAATCCGCTGTGGCTAATGGATGGTTGTTTTTAAGCAGTGATTCTGAAAACTGTCCACTTGTTTGTAGCGCTTGCTTCATGGCGCTTGGTGATTGGGTTAGTGTATCGATATTGGGTAGGTTCTGAATGAGCTGCGTCAGAGCCTGTTGTACTTTGGGGGGCAGCGGCGTCGTAGTGTGTTGGATAGATTGCAGTTGTTTCAATAATTGAGCCATTTCGCTGGCCGATAGTTGTTTGGGAAGGCTTTGTTTAAGGGCTTCAATAGACAAACTGCTGGTTTGTGAATTGTTTGAGGGTAAGACCTGTAGCTGATTTTTATTGTCCATAAACACACGAAGGACATCGCCTTTTTTTAGCGCCGTTTGCGTGGTAATCATAAAGTGATTTTGCCCATCTGATACTTGAGCGCTGTACTGTGTTTGACCATTGGAATTGGTTTGGACAGAGGCAGAGAGGACGGTTAAATTGACCACACGAGACGCTAAAGTAAGGTTAGTCGCTGCTGCAGATTGAGACAGAGTAAGGCTGGCTTGGTGGGCGCCATTTAAACGAATCTGTGCGTTTTCATTGCCTGAAATTGTGATTGGTTTGCCAGTATTGATCAGATTGAAGGTCGTATTTTGTTGAGTGGTTGCCTGTAAAAGTTGCGCGGGTTTCCCCTGAAAGGTGATTTTTTCACTGCCCGTGAGGCGAATCATGCTCATGCTTTCGATCAGCTTTATCTCACTGTTGAGTTTGCTGATAAGCCCAATTTGCTTTTGTGCCGTAGGTTGAGCATTAGGCTGATTTGCTGTCTGGGTGTTGGATCCTTTAATTGTGGGTAGCATAGGCAGACATACTCATTCGGTATTTGACGAACTTTCTCTTATAATAGGCGTTTTTACCTATCTTTGGGTTTTCAAAACACACAATGGCGTTATTATGACCTTAACGGACCAAATGGACATTTCTTTTGCAATCTAATTTATCGTTAACCATATCAGATTTATGGATCGAGCGTGGCGACAGAGATCTTTGTAAAGGCTTTTCTTTAACGGCATCATCAGGCGATATTATTCATATCATTGGGGACAACGGCGCAGGTAAAAGCTCTCTGTTTAAAACACTGTTTGGTCTTGTGTCCCCTGTAGAAGGTGCGGTAAAACTGAATGGCGAGGATGTATTGAGCTACCGTGAACCTTTATTGAAGCAGTCTCTCTATATTAGTCATGCCTTGGGGTTAAAGAGTGTCTTCACTGTGCTTGAGAACATCCGTTGGTATTTCCCTAACGTGTCAGAGACGGACATTGCGCGTGTCTTGTCCTTATTGAAAATAGAAGACTATCTTGACGTTCCGATTAAAGCACTGTCGGCTGGGCAAACTCGACGGGTTGCTTTGGCGAGGCTGTGGTTGTCGGATTTACCGATTTGGTTTCTAGATGAACCTTTTTCTGCTCTCGATATAACAAGTATTCAGTTATTGGAGGGACGGATCAGAGAGCATGCTGAGCAAGGGGGAATAGTTTTTTTTACCTCTCATCAGCCCGTAACGTTATTATCGCCAAGGCGAGTAGAGCTCACGACATGACGTACTTTTCTTACTTTAAAGCCGAGTGTCTAGTATTGTTCCGGCGCAAACAAAATCTTGTGAATGCTCTGTTATTTTTTACATTAGTGATTGTGCTGTTTCCTCTTGGAGTGGATCCCTCTAAGGCATTTTTAGCCCCTGCAGCAGGGGGAATTATTTGGTGTGCGGCGGCGCTATCAACGGTGATTTCTTTAGAAAGTATGTTCAAAGAAGACTACGCTGATGGCTCTTTAGAGCAGCTTTTAGTCAGTGGCTTATCCATTTCTTGGTTAGTGCTACTCAAGGTGTTGGTACATTGGTTGGGGATGATAATTCCCTTGTTATTGTTAACACCGATATTTTCTGAAATGTTATTTCTCCCTGACGGTGTGCTGGGCGTACTCATGACGACATTGCTGCTTGGTACCCCAGGGCTATTTTTGATTGGTTCAATTGGGGCCTCTTTAACGGTATCCTTAAGGCAAGGCGCGTTATTGATGTTGTTGCTTATTCTGCCTTTTTATTTTCCGATTATTATCTTTTCTACTTCGGCTATACAGGCGGTGGCATCAGGTCTGCCATATAGCGGATTATTGGCAATCATTAGCGCCATATCGTTATTGGCGCTAATTATGTCGCCATTAATGACACCTATTTGTTTAAGAGCGAGTGTACGTTAATGAATTGGAGCTGGTTTCATAAATTAGGCTCTCCAAAGTGGTTTTTCCAATGGTCAAAAAAGTGGGCAGCCCCCGTTTTTTGGTTAGGAGTGCTTGGCATAGTAGTAGGAATGATCTGGGGGTTAGCATTCGCCCCTAAGGATTATCTACAGGGTAATGTCTTCCGCATTATTTATTTGCATGTGCCAAGTGCTATTTTGGCTGAGTCTTGTTATTTATCACTGGGCATAGCTGGTTTTGTTTTTCTGGTTTGGCAAATGAAAATGGCCCCCATTTTTATTAAAGCCATGGCCCCCATAGGCGCAGTAATGGCTGCTATTGCGTTATTTTCTGGCTCTATCTGGGGGAAACCCACTTGGGGAACTTGGTGGGTATGGGATGCCCGACTTACATCAGTATTGGTTTTGTTTATGCTTTATATGGGGATCATCGCGATCCAGAATACCTTAGATGATAGGGTGTTAGCGGATAAAGCGGCTGCGGTCATTTGTGTAGTGGGGGTCATTAATTTGCCCATTATTAAATATTCAGTCGTGTGGTGGAATACGCTTCATCAGCCTGCCACCTTTAGTTTTACGAAAAAGCCAGATATGCCTGAAGTTATGTGGATGCCTTTGTTGATCTGTGTGGTGAGTTTTTATTTGTTTATCGCGGGTTTGGTTGTGTGGCGAATGCAGACGGAAATATTGCGTCGGGAGCATCGTGCTAGTTGGCTTAAAAAAGAGGTGATTAGCGATGGCATTTGATAGCTGGACCGCTTTTTTCCATATGGGGAACTATGGGGTATATGTATGGTCTGCTTATGGGTTAGGAGCGTTGGCATTGGTCGGTTTGGGGTTGGACACCTTGATGAGTCGTCGCAAAGAATTTAATAAGCTTAAGAAGCGCTATATAAGAGAGTCTAAATCCTAGTGCACCCTGTCAGACGAAAGCGCATTATCACGATTGCTATTATTGTATTAGTACTAAGCGGTGCCATTGGTTTAGTTCTGTATGCTTTGCAGCAAAATATCAATTTATTTTATACTCCGACACAAATTGCTTCTGGAGAGGCCCCGACAGGTGTCAATATTCGTGCGGGTGGAATGGTGGTGAAGGGGAGTGTTAAGCGTGATAGCAATACCTTATTTGTCTCCTTTAATGTCACCGATTTTAAGCGAACCGTCCATATTGAATATCATGGTATTTTGCCAGATTTATTCCGTGAAGGTCAGGGCATCGTTGCCCAAGGAAAGTTGTTGCCAAATGGTACATTCCTCGCGTCTCAAGTGTTGGCAAAGCATGATGAGAAATACATGCCGCCCGATGTCGCAAATGCACTTAAACAAGCCAAAGGCAACACTCCATCCAAACCCTATAATGATAATTAGGCTTTTTTATGCTTCCTGAAGTGGGTAATTTTTCCCTTATACTCTCTCTGTTCTTTGCTTGCTGCTTGGCGGTCGTGCCCATTATTGGTTATTGGCGCCATAACCCCATCTTGTTATCCACGGCACGTCCTTTGACCTTATTGATGTCTTGTTTTGTCTTGGTAAGTTTTATTGTCTTGGCCATTGCGTTCTTGACCGATGATTTTTCCGTTTTGTATGTCAGTTTAAATTCTAATAGTAAGCTGCCTATTTGGTATAAATTCAGTGCCATTTGGGGCAGTCATGAAGGCTCCCTATTGCTGTGGGTACTGATATTATGCGGTTGGAGCAGTGTGGTTGCATTGAAAAGCCATACGTTACCCAAAGAGGTGGGTCCCATTGTGCTGAGTGTGTTGGGGATGGTGGCAACGGGTTTTCTACTGTTCATGTTATTCACATCATCGCCTTTTGTTCGTGACTTACCCAATGTGCCTGTTGATGGTGCAGACTTAAATCCGTTGTTGCAAGACATCGGGTTGGTGATTCATCCTCCCATGTTGTACATGGGCTACGTCGGCTTCTCAGTGGCGTTTGCCTTTGCGATTGCGGCGTTAATTACTGGTAACTTAAATTCGTCATGGGCACGCTGGGCACGTCCTTGGACGGCTGTCTCTTGGGCATTTTTAACTTTGGGGATTACGCTAGGCAGTTGGTGGGCGTATTACGAACTGGGCTGGGGCGGCTGGTGGTTTTGGGATCCAGTCGAAAATGCGTCCCTTATGCCTTGGTTGGCAGGCACCGCCTTGATTCACTCTCTAGCAGTGACGGAAAAGCGTGGGGTGTTTAAAAGTTGGACGGTTTTATTAGCCATTTTCACCTTTAGCCTGTCCTTGCTTGGCACCTTTTTGGTTCGTTCTGGTGTATTAACCTCTGTGCATGCGTTTGCGGCGGATCCAACACGAGGGGTTTTTATTCTTGCCCTGTTGATTGTGTTAATCGGCAGCAGTCTGTTGTTATACGCCTTACGAGCGTCCCAAGTAAAAGCGGGAGTGGCTTTTGGGCTAACTGGTCGCGAAGCTTGGTTGTTATTGAATAATATTATTCTAACGGTACTCACTCTGACGGTATTGTTAGGCACGCTTTATCCCCTGTTGTTTGAAGCTCTTGATCTTGGGCGTATCTCGGTTGGGGCGCCTTATTTCAATACTGTCTTCTCGCCCCTTGCCTTATTACTAATGGTGTTTATGGCCATTGGTCCTCTGTCTAAATGGCATAACACCAAGCCCTCTTTATTAGTGTGTTTATGCGTGGGGCCTGGTGTTGTCTCTATCTTACTTGCTGGCGTTATTAGCTATGTTTATCACTTAGGGGGCATGGCTTGGCTGAGTTTGTCGGTGGCGTTTTGGGTGGTGCTATTAACTTGCAAAGATTGGTTTATAAAGGTTTCCGCTGGATCGAAAGGAATTATTCCCAGAGCTCGACAACTACCGCGTAATTACTATGGCATGATGTTAGCCCATTTGGGGCTGGTAGTGAGTTTGATCGGCATTTTGATGGTCAGTACCTGCAGTAAAGAAACCACAGTAAAAATCGCGGCGGGACAGACTGTATCGTTTGCAGGTTATCAATTTACTTTGAATCAATTTGAGTCTTTAAAAGGGCCCAATTATGTGGCGGATCAAGCTGATATTACTGTTTATCAGGACGGTAAGTTGGTGGCACAGCTTAAACCGGAAAAGCGTTTTTACGAAGCGCGTCGTCAAGTGATGACGGAAGCCTCTCTCAACGCAGGGATAACTCGGGATCTCTATGTGTCTTTAGGGGAAAAGCTTAATGATCAAGCTTGGAGTATGCGTATTTACGTTAAAGCCTTTGTTCGTTGGATTTGGTTTGGTGGCATTTTAATGATGTGTGGTGGGGTGCTGTCGGCTTTAGATAAGCGTTATCGAGCTCGAGTAGAGGGACGTCATGCGTAAGGTTATTTTTTTTATTCCTCTAGCTGTGTTTATCGCGCTAGGGATCGTGTTTTATCTTCAGCTTGGCAAAAACCCTGAATATATGCCCTCTGCTTTGGTTGGTAAACCTGTGCCAGCGATCCACTTGGTTTCGCTCGACACCGATCAAATTGTCACTAATGTGCAGTTACCAAAAGGGCCCTATTTAATCAATTTTTGGGGAACTTGGTGTTCAACTTGTGCAATAGAGCACCCTTATTTGATGAGACTGGCTAAAAAAGGAGTTCCCATTATTGGTATTGATTACAAAGATGGCAAGGCCAGTGCTGAGCAATGGTTACGTAATAAAGGTAACCCCTACAAAATGGTGTTGTTGGATGAATTAGGGAATTTCGGCGTCAATATGGGGGTAACAGGTGCACCGGAGACCTTTGTTGTCAATAGCAAGGGGATCATTGTGTATCGACATCAAGGTGCGCTGGATGAGGCGGTTTGGAAAACTATACAGGGATATATGCAATGATTGACGCCGCCATTTTTCGTTGCTTGATCAAGTTTGTTGTATGGCTGGTCTTATCCTGTGCCGTCTATGGACAAGCAGAGGAGTTGATGACATTTAGCTCATCTGTTAATCAGACGCGTTATGACGCGTTAGTGAAAGAGTTACGTTGTCCTAAATGCCAAAATCAAGACATAGCCGATTCGGGATCGGGGATTGCTAAAGATCTTCGACATAAAATTCACGACATGATTGAAAACGGTCAGTCAGATAAGGAAATTGTGGATTACATGGTCGCTCGATACGGCGATTTTGTGCTGTATCGTCCCAAACACAATGCAGCGACTTTTGCACTCTGGTATGGACCTTTTATTTTGTTAGGAGTCGGTTTGGTTATTTTTGCGGTTGTCATTATTAGGAACCGACTTCGCCGTAAAGGAGAGCGTGTATGATGACCGCCTGGTTGGTAATGGCGTTTATGTTGGTCGCCAGTATCGTGTATTTATTTATGAGTGTCCGAAAAGAGCAAACGCAGCGATCGGAAGTAAGTACGAACACATTTGATAAGGTGCGACGCCATGAGATACAGATGGAAGAGGAGGTGGGGCGCTTATCTCATGAAGAGTCGGCCCAGCTTTTGAAGGACCTTACCTTAGAAACAAGACGGACACAGGAACAGCATAAACCCTTTAATGTCACCGAGCCGCGTTTTTCTCGTATTGTATTAACGGCCATGGCGTCGTTTGTGATACTGGGCAGTGTAAGTCTTTACCAATACTTAGGTTATGCCAAAGAGGTTGTGTTTACTGAGCGGTTGCAAGCGAAAACGGTAACACCTCAGCAAGTAGAGGCCTTTTTAGCTTACCGTAGCCATCGTTATAACCGACCTGGGGATTGGTACTACGAAGCCAATAACTATATGAAACAAGGCAAGTACACCAAAGCCGAGGCGTCCTATCTGAAAACGTTAGCGCTGTTGCCTGAGGAGTCGCCTGATCGCGTGAATGTCTTAGTGGCTTATGCCCAATCCATATTTTACGCTAATGGCAATAAAAGCTCGCCCAAAATGGAAAAAGTGGTGCATGAGGCGTTAGCGCTTGACCCCAATCAAGCGACAGCACTTGGACTTCAAGGTGTCGCCTATTTTTCTAGTAAAGACTATAAAAAGGCGGTAATAGCTTGGCAAAATGCCGCGCGTCATAATCATAATATCGCGGAGCGCAATACTTTATTATCGGCGATTATGAAAGCGAGGGAGGAAGGTAATATTTCTTACCAAGACGTCCCTTCTGTGATCACGAATGCGATTTCGATTAAAGTAGAATGGGATCCGAGTAAGGTAACGTGGCATGCTGATGATATTTTATTGGTGTACGCTTGTATTCCAGGTCAGAAAATCCCCATTGCTATTCGTAAAATATCACCACAAGCGCTTAATAAGCCCATCATACTAACGAATTTAGATAACCTTATGTCAACGCAAACCTTGGCAAGTACAAAAAAAGTCGATGTTTTCGTAAAATTGTCTAGTATTCATTCATCTGACCTGACAAAAGGGCGCGTAATTGGTATAAGAAGGGCTTTACCTTCAAACAGTGAGTCGATTTATTCAATCAAGGTCAGCTTGTAATTGAATCCTATCGAGCTTCGTTTGATAATACAGTCAACTTTATTGATCTTATTCGGAAAATGTAATGGAATTTAGCTTGCGTGAGTGGCTAATCTTAATAGGCGTCGTAATTATCATCGTTATTTTGATCGATGGATTTCGTCGGTATAAAAAAGGGCAAACCTTTAGCCAGGAAGAAGAGGAATTTCTCGATCCTGATGATCTTGCTAAAGAGGCGGTGATTAAAAGTGAGCTGCCAAATGGTGGAGCTCGTCCGGCATCGTCAAAAAGTAAGAAAGCACAGAACGACCCGATTGCCAATGCGTTTGAAAATGCCCGCAAAACAGTTAACTCGCCGCTGGCGGATGTGCCGCATAAAGTCTATTCGGGGCCTGCTTTAGACCGTGATGATGAAATGCATTTAGACGAGTTAGCCAGTTTGGTTCCCGAACGGGGGGATAGGCAGACGGATGTTTCCCATCATGATTACTCAGATACTCAGGAAGAGGAATACGATGAGTACTATGATGATCTGGATGTAACGGTAAAAGATGATGGTTTGCTAGACCGTGAAGAGACCGTTGACGAGCTGGAGGATAACGATTATGAACGCAGTTATTCCAGTATCGATATGGATCAGCCGTCGTTACAGGGCAGAAGTTTCGATGACGATGAAACGTCAGGTAACCATGATGACGTGGCTGAGATTGAAGAAGTCATTGTGATTAATGTGTTTGCTCCAGAAGGTGAGACGTTTTCGGGTATCGAATTGCTTCAATTGGTCCTTAATTGTGGTATGCGCTATGGCGAAATGGATATTTTTCATCGTCATGAAGAAGGCTTTGATCGTGGCCGAGTTCAGTTTAGTATGGCCAATGCCATTGAGCCTGGTACGTTCGACCTTGATACCATGGGAGAAAGCAATTGTCCCGGCGTGAGTTTCTTTATGGGCTTACCTGGTCCTAAGAATAGTATGAAGGCTTTTGATTTTATGCTGGAAACAGCACAAGCCTTGGTGCGTAATCTTGGTGGTGAGTTGCGTGATGAAAGACGTAGCCCGATGAGTGAACAAACGATCGCCCATTGTCGACAACGTATTCGCGATTTTGAAAGGCGTCGATTGACGCGACGTAAATCATAAGCCCATAAGTTTTTACAAGGCCCCAAGGGGCCTTGATTGTTTCTAATCTCTTTCCTGTTTTTATATCGAGTGTTTTTCTATGAGCAAAGAGTCTACTCCTCCATCTAATCAAATTAGCCAAGAGCAAATGCTCGATCTGATTAATACGTTGAATGACTACAGTTATGCCTACCATGTAAAAGATAATCCATTGGTACCTGATGCCGAGTACGACCGCTGTTATCGTCAGTTACAAGCCATTGAAGCAGAGCACCCAGAGTGGATTCAATCCAACTCGCCGACTCAGCGTGTTGGAGAAAAGCCAGACAGTGGTTTTGCCAACATTGCTCATACTGTCCCCATGTTGTCCCTTGACAATGCCTTTGATGATGAATCATTAAGTGATTTTGACCAGCGCATTCGTAAGTTGATTCGTGAATCCTTAGAGGACGACGAGCAACTCGCATTTGATGAGTCCAGTATTACTTATTGTTGTGAACCAAAATTAGATGGTTTGGCGATTAGTTTGCGTTATGAAGATGGACAGCTTGTTCGTGGTGTCACCCGAGGAGATGGCTTGTCTGGCGAAGACATTACCTCAAACATCAAAACCATTTATTCCGTCCCTTTGCGGCTACGTACTGAGACGCCTCCTCCTGTTATTGAGGTAAGAGGTGAGATTTATATGACCAAAGAAGGCTTTGAAAAGCTGAACCAGCAAGCCGCCGAACGGGGAGAGAAAACCTTTGTGAACCCGCGTAATGCGGCAGCGGGCAGTTTGCGTCAGTTAGACCCAAAAATCACAGCCTCTAGACCCTTGGTAATGTGTGCTTATTCTATCGGTTATGTGGAAGGCTGGGATCAACCTGCTAGCCATTACGAAGGCTTGCTGCAGTTGGGAGAGTGGGGGTTTCGAATAAATAATCTGATGCAAACTGTCAAAGGGGCACAAGGCTGCATTGAGTATTACCAAATGCTTAATGACAAACGCCCGACCTTACCCTACGACATCGATGGCATTGTCTATAAAGTAGATGATATCTCCCTTCAAGAGACGCTTGGGTTTATCGCCCGAGCACCGCGTTGGGCGATTGCTAGAAAATTTCCAGCACAAGAAGAAGTTACAAGAATTTTAGGCGTGGATTTTCAAGTGGGCCGTACCGGTGCCATTACGCCGGTGGCACGTCTGGAGCCTGTCTTCGTCGGTGGGGTGACGGTGTCAAATGCGACACTCCATAACAAGGATGAAATTTCACGCCTTGGCGTTCAAGTGAACGATTATGTGGTGATCCGTCGTGCCGGAGACGTCATTCCTCAAGTGGTACAGGTGCTATTCGAGCGTCGTGATGAATCGCAAAGCAAGGCCGTTGTGTTTCCAGACAGTTGTCCGGTTTGTGGCTCGGATGTTGAGCAAGTCGAAGGGGAAGCGGTGGTGCGCTGTACGGGTGGATTGGTCTGCGGTGCGCAATTAAAAGAGTCTCTCAAGCATTTTGTGTCTCGTAAAGCCATGGACATTGATGGCTTAGGCGATAAATTAATCGAACAATTAGTTGAACAAAACTTATTGAAAACACCTGTCGATATTTTTACTCTTCATGAGAAAAAAGACACCTTACTGTCCATGGAAAGAATGGGGCAAAAGTCGGTAGAGAACTTATTGGCCGCTATTGAGAAGTCTAAGAAAACGCAATTTAATCGCTTTATCTACGCACTTGGTATTCGTGAAGTGGGAGAGGCCACAGCGCGTGCCTTAACGACCCATTTTGTTGAGTTAGAGGCTTTGATGTCAGCGGATCAAGAGGCACTAATAAAAGTAGATGACGTTGGGCCCATTGTGGCGCAGCATGTACAACTTTTTTTCGAGCAAGAGCAGAATGTCACAACGATTAAAGGTTTGTTAGCGACAGGCATTGAATGGGACACTCAGGTGATCGAATCTTCCGAAGAACGTCCTTTGGAGGGAAAAACCTATGTGGTAACGGGCTCATTGAGCCAGTTTTCTCGTGATCAAGTGAAAGACAAGCTACAGTCCCTAGGGGCCAAAGTGAGTGGTTCAGTCTCTTCGAAAACAGATTGCCTAGTGGCGGGGGAAAAGGCAGGGTCAAAATTAACCAAAGCCCAATCTCTCAATGTGCCTGTGATTGATGAAGCAGGTGTTATCGCATTATTGCAAGAACATGGAGCGCTTTAATTGGATACTTTGATTCCATATGATTCATTAGCAAAAGACACGTTAGAAACAATATTAGACGATATTGTTTCGCGTGACGGAACGGATTATGGCGACTATGAGTTGTCGGCTGAGCAGAAACGTCAGCAAGCACTAAAGGCGCTTACGTCCGGCACAGCCGTATTGTTGTTTGATACGGAAAGCGAAACCATTAAAATGGTGCCGAAAGATACGCTAAGCCATTACGACTTCTCGTGAGACGTCGTAATGGCTTTCGGTGTACGCGTTGTACTAGCTCTCAGTACATTCTTGTGGATCACGAACACAATGGTTGATATTGTGGTCCATGTCCCTAGCTGGCTGGGTTCCGGTATTACGACCAACGACTTTAGCGGGAACGCCAGCGACGGTCGTATAAGGTTCTACGGGTTCTAGCACCACGCTACCTGCGCCGATTTTGGCGCCTTCGCCAACCTCAATATTCCCTAAAATTTTGGCACCTGCGCCAATTAACACGCCTGAGCGAATTTTCGGGTGCCGATCTCCGTGTTCTTTCCCTGTTCCTCCCAATGTAACGGACTGCAGGATAGAAACGTTATCTTCAATGACGCAGGTTTCACCGACGACTAAGCCCGTTGCATGGTCTAACATGATGCCGCAACCAATACTGGCGGCCGGGTGAATATCGACACCAAAGACCATGGACATTTGGCCTTGTAAATACAGTGCTAAACTTTTTCTATTCTGCTTCCACAACCAGTTTGCCACGCGATAGGTTTGTAAGGCGTGAAACCCCTTGAAGAAAAGTAAAGGGGTGGTGAGGCAATCGCAAGCAGCATCGCGTTCTTTTATTGACAAAATATCTTGCTCAATACACGAAACAATGCCAGATTGCGAATCCCCCATGGCTTCTTCAAATACTTCTCGAAGAACCATTGCAGGAATAGAAATGCTGTCGAGCTTGCTGGCTAACAAAAAGCTCAGTGCTGAACTTAAACTATCGTGTCGTAAGATAGTGGTATTAAAATAGCTGGCAAGAATGGGCTCATCGAGCGAAAGCTTCTCCGCTTCTGCTTGTAAAGACGACCATAAGTTGCCAGATGTCACGGCATTGTACATAGTGTTACTCAAGAGCTATTTACCTATGTTGATTCGAGGCTAGAATATAGGTTATGGGTTAGGATAAAACAAAACAAGGGCTAAGGCGAAGATTGCCGCTGATTTATGGAGATAGTATGACTACAAAAACCGTTGCCGATGCACTGCATATCTTTTACGAGTTAAATTCCACGTTTGCAGATGCTTATTGGGAAACCAACGATATTAATCAGAAGGACCGTTTTTTTGCAATGAAAATGATCCTACAAGATGAACTGGACGAATTGCATAAATTAAGTATGCAAGATCATATTTATCCTTATGAATCTATTAACCTAGGCGTGTTGCAGTTAAGTGACCAGCTAAAAGGGTTGTTACCAGACTTGAATCGTTGCGTGTTACGTCCACAAACTCGCATGCGTTTTATTGAGTTAATTCCTAGTGCTTGTACCTTGTTTGAACGTTAATAAAGCAAGAGACAAAACAAGGAGCGCTTTGCCGGTTAGGTTGTAAAGCGCTCTATTTAGGCGGCTTGCTTTTTGTTCATTGCTATTGACGTTTCAGGTTTCTCACTGTGAATCGGCTAGGGTGTAATCGATTAATAATCCTTTGCTCAATTGGCGCAGCCTCACCGGTAATTAAACTGGTCAAATAGCTGGCACTAAGAGGTGTGGACACCAAGCCACGGGAACCATGGCCAATGTTTAGAAATAAGCCATTGCTCACCTCAGCCACCTTATCGCTTTTCCATTTGGCATTTTTGCTCAATGTTGCGTAATGTGATTCGATTATCTCAGGATTAAAGACGGGCCCAACCATCGGCGTGTAGTCTGGAATCGCGCAACGAAAGGACACCCGACCACCACAATCTTCCACCTTTAGCGTATTCGCTTTGAGCTTTAGGAGGTTTTCCAGCATTCTTAGATTTCTAGCATGGCCTTCTTCTCGTACGTTTTCATCTTGATCTTTTAGGTCATAAGTTGCCCCAAAATGAAAGGTATCCTCAAGAGCGGGAGAAACATAACCTTCTTGGCAAATAACATAGGGCGTGTGTAACTCGTTTTGGCCCTCACAGGCGGCTTGAGCCGCTTCTAATGGCAAGTAAGAGACTTGGCCGCGAATAGGGTAAGCAGGTGTATTCGGTAAATAATCAATACGATTTGTGTCGTTGGCGGTGCAAAAGACAATATCGGAAAAAGCATGTGTCCCTGTTTGATGACTCGCTTGCCAAGGCAGAGAAGGGGGTTCCGCTTTGTTAAGAGAGACAAGCTGCGTGTTTAATTGAACCTCTATGTTTTTATGATTAAGCAATGTTTCACACAGACGAGTAGGAATAACCCAGCCAGATAAAGGAAGAAAGAGACTGTCTTTTTCTTCCTGTTTGGCTTGCATAACGGCCTTTGGGTAAAGCCCGCTGGCCAGCATGGTCGCGAATCGCGCGCGCTCTTTTTCATTGGTTGGCCGTTGAATCAAACCACATTGATCCCAAAACGCCTTATTTTCATCAAGGGACGAATAAAGTTGTGAAGCATACAGGTAAGCGGCTAAATAAAAACGGTTGACTGGCGTGTCCTGTGAGCCGAGTTTAGGGTAAAGCATTCCTTGTGGATTGCCTGATGCCTGACAAGCAATCTCGCCACCTTGTTCCCATACTGTGACTTTGATGCCTTGGTTCGCCAGTGACGCAGCAGTTGTCGCTCCTGCCAGGCCAGAGCCTACTACTAAGACATGTTTGGATGCCTTATGGGCGTATGGATGGCTTGATCGAACATTAAACCAAGCCTGTCCTTGTGCCATTCTTTCTGGGAATGAACTGGTTTGCTGATTCAGTTCACCTACGGCCATTTCTCTTTTATGGCCAAAACCTTTTACCTTACGTACCTCAAAGCCAACGTCTTGTAGGCCACGACGAACAATACCTGCCGCCGTGAAGGTCGCAAAAGTAGTACCTTGATGACTTAATCGATAAATATGTTTGAATAAGGTGGGAGACCACATATCAGGGTTTTTACTCGGTGCAAAACCATCTAAAAACCAAGCATCGATGTCGGCATTGAGTTCCGCGAAGCCGTCCTGTGCTTCACCAAACCAAAGAGTCAGTTGAATGCGCCCTTGGGCCAATTCGATGCGATGAAAACCATGACTTAATTGTGGGTAATGTTTGATCAGCTCTTGGCTTTGTTCTGTAAGAGAAGGCCACATTTTTAGGGCATTGATAAGTTGCTCCCTAGAGAGAGGAAACTTCTCAACAGATATAAAATGCAGTGTCGTATCCGCAGGAGCATGTTCAATAAAAGCTTGCCACGCACACAGAAAATTTAATCCGGTACCAAAGCCTGTTTCAGCGATAGCAAAAGAAGGAGTGGTTAAGTTTTTCCAGCGTTCAGATAAATGATTGTGTTGCAAAAAGACATAACGGGTTTCTTCTAATCCCGCTTCTTTATCAAAGTACACATCATCAAACTGGTTTGAGTGAGGGGCGCCATCTTCCCCCCAAGTCAGTATGGGCGGCGCTAATCGGTAGCTAGTTAACACGTTTGATGCTCTTAATAATGACAGGTGAGGTTGGTACGTTACGGTACGGGCCAACGGATTTTGTGGGGACGTTCGCAATATCATCAACGACCTTCATACCAGAAATAACGTGACCAAATACAGTGTAACCAGGACCACCACGTGCGCTATCGTTCAAAAAGTCATTATCTTTAAGGTTGATGAAAAACTGAGAGGTGGCACTGTTTGGATCTTGTGTGCGAGCCATGGCAATGGTTCCGCGGTTATTAGACAAGCCATTATCCCCTTCATAGGCAATGGGGGCGTGGGTGGCTTTTTGTTTTAGATCTTTTGTGAATCCACCACCTTGAATCATAAACCCTGGAATAACACGATGAAAAATGGTGCCGTTGTAAAAGCCTTGATCAACATAGTTGAGGAAGTTTTTGACGGTTTTAGGGGCGGCTTTATCATTAAGGTCGACCCGAATGTTTCCCTTATTGGTTTGTATGTCGACTTCCGTTGCATTGGCTTGTAATAAACAAAGGCTAGTCAAAATAAGCCCTGTGATGAGAGTCTTGCGCATTGTGGTTTTCCTTAAATGGTGAATAATCCCATAATATGGGGAGCATAAACGTACGCCAAGCGGTTTGGTCAAACTGTCAGTATGTTTCAAAATGGGTATTTTACAGGAGAAATGGCATGCGAACAGCCATTGTTGAAATTGAATATTGTACCTTATGCCGTTGGATGTTGCGGGCAGCCTGGCTATCTCAGGAGCTATTGACCACATTTGACGATGACATTAAAAGCGTCACACTGATTCCTTCGCAGGGCGGTATCTTCAAAGTGCGAGTGAATGGTGAAGAAATTTGGTGTCGTAAAACGGAAGGCGGGTTTCCGGAAGCGAAAGTGCTAAAACAGAGAATGCGAGATGTGATTGATCCAGAACGAAACTTGGGGCATTCAGATGTAAAAACCTCAAGTTAAGGCGCTGATAATACGCCAATAAAAAACGCGCTTATGTTCTCATATCTTATGTAGACGTTAAGCGCGTTTTTTTGTTGCTAAGCATGGCAAGTAAAGCAGCAGTACCTAGTTAGGAAAAACCTGTTTAAATGGTTTTACCACGACACGCTGATACACGCCAGCGGCGACATAAGGGTCTGCATCGGCCCATTTTTGTGCTTCTTCTAGGCTGGGAAATTCTGCTACCACCACGCTTCCTGTAAAGCCCGCGTCACCTGGGTTATCGGAATCGATGGCTGGGCTGGGGCCAGCTAGAACAAGACGTCCTGCATTTTGTAATACTTGCAAACGCTCTAAATGAGCAGGGCGAGCTTGCTGACGTGCTGGTAAACTGTTTTCGACGTCGTCGCTAATAATGGAGTAGAGCATGGTTATTCCTTATTTTGCATATGAGAAGAAAGGTAGATGCCTTGTAAGATAATAAAGACCACCGTCATACCGAGTAGGCCAAATAATTTAAAATCGACCCAGATATCCTCACTGAATGAGAAGGCCACATAAATATTCACCGCACCGGACAGGATGAAAAAGCCGACCCATGCTAGGTTTAAGGTGCGCCAGACTTTGAAAGGAAGGTCAATTTTATCGCCCATAATACGTTGGATGATGTTTTTATCACCAATGAATTGACTGCCTAAAAATGCCAAGGCGAATAACCAATTCACAACAGTGGGCTTCCACTTAATAAACTCACTGTTGTTAAACAGTACAGTGGCGCCGCCAAGTAGAATCACCAGAGCTAAAGAAACCAAGTGCATTTTTTCTACTGTTTTATGGCGGAACCAGTTGTAGCCAACTTGCAGTATGCTCGCTGGAATCAATATGGCGGTGGCTAAAATAATGTTCCCAGTCATTTTGTAGACAACAAAGAACACTACGATAGGAAGAAAGTCGAATAGTAATTTCATATAAAAACCAATTTATGTATGCTGGACTTATAATAACCATCATTATCATTAAAGAACAGTCTATCTATGCCAGAAGCTGCTAGCTATCGTAAAGTTGATCTTCATACACACTCTATTTGTTCCGATGGGCGTTTATCGCCAACAGAGCTGGTGGATCTTGCTGTTGAGCAAGGAGTGTCCTTATTTGCCTTGACCGACCACGATACGTTAGACGGTTTGTCAGAAGCACGCCAGCAAGCTGAGCAGCAGCCGTTGAGTTTTATTAATGGCGTCGAATTGTCCACTCAGTGGAAAGGCATTCCGTTGCATATGGTCGCGCTGAATTTTGAGCCAGATAATCCCGCGTTATTAGCGATTGTTCAGTCCAATCAAACGATACGCCTGCAGCGGGCGCGACGCATCGCGGATTTATTGGTAAAACAAGGCTTGCCGGATTTGTTTGATGATGCGGTCGCCTTGGCAGGGATCAGCCAACTAGGTCGTCCTCACTTTGCTTCTTTGATGGTTGAAAAGGGCATCGTCAAAGACGCGAATAAAGCCTTTGATCGATATCTAGGGAATAAACGATTGGGGCAGTTACGTGATGTTTGGCCTGATTTGGAAAGCGTATTAACCTGTTTGAGAGATCAAAATATGGCGCTGATTTTAGCGCATCCAAAACGATATCCACTGACCGTGACAAAATTGAAATATTTGCTATCGGATTTTAAAAAATGGGGAGGAACGGCCATGGAAGTCGCCTCTGGCAATGAAAAACCAGATAGTGTTCGCCTCTTGGAACGTTTGTCCCAAGAATACGCCCTTGAAGCATCGATGGGGAGTGATTTTCATGGGCCGTTTGGTCCTTGGACGCAAGTAGGAAAGTTTACTCAGGTGAATGAGGCGGGGATAGATTTAGTCCATAAGCATTGGTGATGAACCTAGAAGAGCAGATCTATTGGGTTTTCGACGTGTTATAGTCTAGTATGTAGTTGATGTAAGAGTGTTTTTATTGATCTTTTGGGGTCGGTATTTAGGTTCTAGAGTATAGCAGTGATTTATCGCTCTAAAATGTTAATGATGAGCTAAACGGTGGAGCAAGCAGTGAGTCAATTCTTTCAAATACATCCAGAAAACCCTCAGGCGCGCTTGGTTAAGCAGGCTGTTCAGGTGATCCGTAGTGGCGGTGTCATTGCTTACCCAACGGATTGTGGTTATTCGCTTGGGTGCCAGTTAGGGGATAAATCGGCATTGGATCGTATTCGAGCCATCCGACGTTTGGATGATAAGCATAATTTTACCTTAGTGTGCAGTGACTTATCAGAGATATCCACCTACGCCCGTTTTGATAATCACTTGTATCGTTTATTAAAAAACAATACACCAGGCCCTTATACCTTCATTTTTCCAGCCACTTCTGAGGTGCCAAGGCGGCTACTACATCCTAAGCGAAAAACCATTGGTATTCGTGTGCCTGACAGCCGAATAGTGTCTGCTTTATTGGCAGAGCTGGGCGAGCCCATCATGAGTGTGTCGTTGATTTTACCCGGTGAAACAGAGCCATTGACGGATCCCTATGATATTCGAGACAGCTTAGAACATGCGCTGGACTTGGTGATTGATGGTGGATTTTGTGGCTTGTTGCCAACAACAGTGGTGATGATGGACACAGAGCAGATTGAAGTGGTGCGTGTTGGCGCGGGTGATCCGTCCGTTTTTGAGTAAATTGTGTAGTAGGACGCTGTCATGCGATGCCATGTACGATTATAATGCAGCTCATATTTATGCTACATCGTTTTATATAATGGGTTGCTGAGAAGCATTCCCTCTAAGAGGTTCGTAATGGACGAGAAATTACAAAAAGTATTAGCGAGAGCGGGCCAAGGCTCGCGTCGTGAAATGGAAAACCGTATTCGTGAAGGGCGTGTTCTGGTTAATGGTACGGTGGCGACATTGGGTGACCGTGTCAGTTTGACTGATATCATTGTATTGGATGGCTATCCGATTAAAGTGACAGAAGCGGGTGAAGGGCGTCGAGTCATCATCTATAACAAGCCAGAAGGTGAAGTCTGCACGCGTAAAGATCCAGAAGGCCGCCCCACGGTGTTTGATAAGCTTCCTAAATTACGTGGCGAGCGCTGGATTGCCGTCGGTCGTTTGGACATCAATACATCTGGTCTTCTTTTGTTTACCACTGATGGTGAGTTGGCAAACCGTCTAATGCATCCCTCGACTGAAATTGATCGAGAGTATTTAGTCCGAGTCATGGGGGATGTCACTGAAGAAAACATTGCTGCATTGAAAAAGGGGGTGACGTTAGATGACGGGCTCGCTAAGTTTACCGATGTTGTTGATGGTGGTGGTGAAGGCATTAACCATTGGTTTTACGTGTGCTTAATGGAAGGTCGTAACCGTGAAGTACGTCGTTTGTGGGAGTCTCAAGGCGTAAAAGTGAACCGTTTGAAACGGGTTCGTTTTGGGCCAGTTTTCTTACCATCGAAGGCGAAGGTGGGACGCTGGGTGGAAATGGATGACTCAGAGGTCGATGCCTTGTGTGCCATGGTTGATATTGAAGTGACTAGTAAACCAAAAACACAGCAGCAAAAGCAAGAAGTTAAACGCCAGCAAAATAAAACGACAGCGGGTGGTGCACGTCGTCCGAAAGGATTTGATTGGCAAAGCAGTGATAAGCCAGAATTCAAACCCAAAAAACCGGGTAAGCGATCTTTTCGTTAGCAGATGTTTGGATAACTCTTTGGTGATTACAAACCTGATTTTGGCGTAAAGTAAGTGAGTTGGGAGTAGTAGAGCATGTTTCGTTGGATGGCAGTAATCGTCGTTGCTTTGGTGATAGGTTTTTTTGTCTATGTGAAGTTAAATAACCGAATGCCTGATGATTTGGGTATGACGGCTGGACTGTTTAAGTCATGCCCAACTTCTCCAAATTGTGTATCGAGTCAGGCGGAAAAAACAGATAAAGTCCACTACACTGATCCCATACCTTACACAGGGAATCGCAAAGATGTTCAATTAGCTATTGAATCGTACTTTTTGAAAAAAGGAAATGCTGACATTGTCTCGAGTCGTCTTGGCTATGTTCATCTTGAGGTAAAAAGTGCTTTGATTGGCTATATTGATGATGTTGAGTTTTACTTACCTAAGTCTAAAAAAGTAATTGAGGTGCGTTCAGCCTCTCGGGTTGGCTATTCAGACATGGGGGTCAATCGTGAACGCATTAAACAACTCAGAGCGTTTCTTGCTAAGCAATAATATCGGTGACAACGAAAAATCAAGTATAAGGATGAGGACGGCAAATGAGTGTGGAAGATAATCAAACAATTTTAATTGTAGAAGACGACGAAAGACTGGCCTCTTTAACCAAAGAGTATTTGGAAAAGAACGGTTTTTCTGTTGATATTGAAGCAGATGGACGTGCGGCGATTTCACGCATTGTTGAGGAGCAGCCCTCTTTGGTGGTGCTGGATTTGATGCTGCCTGGGGCCGATGGCTTTACGGTATGTCGCAGTGTACGTAATGACTATAAAGGGCCTATTTTAATGCTGACGGCTCGCAGTGATGATGTCGATCAAATTTTAGGACTGGAAATCGGCGCAGATGATTATGTGTCTAAGCCTGCTAAACCTCGTGTTTTATTGGCGCGAATTCAATCTCTGTTACGTCGCAGTACACAAGATGTTGATTTGACATCAGAAGCGTCCGATAAAAAAGAACAGACGCTTACTTTTGGGCCTCTTGTGGTGGACAATTCTCGCCGTGAAGCTTGGTTATCAGGTGAAGAGGTTGAGTTGACCAGTGCAGAGTTTGATCTGTTGTGGTTGTTAGCAAGCAGTGCAGGGCGAATTTTAAGTCGAGAAGAGATCTTCGGAGAGTTGCGAGGCATAGAATACGATGGGCAAGACCGCTCTGTGGATGTGCGTATATCTCGTATTCGTTCTAAAATTGGTGATGACCCCATCCATCCTCGTAGAATCAAAACGATTCGCAGTAAAGGCTACCTCTTTGTAAAAGAGGTCTAAACGTTTTATGCGCGAGGAGATTAAGCGCTTATATCTTCACCTGTTTGTTGGGTGTCTGATTATACTAGTCTGCTGCTATGTGGCAGTAGACTTTACTAAGTCTCGTTTTGACAATGCTCGCATAGAGCAATTGTTGTGTCTTGACGCCGAGCTAAGTGTGGCATTGCTGGCCACGGGTGTGAAGACATCCCTACCAGAATCTCAATTTGATTGGCAGAAACCGAAGAAAATTTTAACTGCGGCTGAGGTGGTGTCGCTTATCCCTCAGAGGCATTGGGTGCAGCTGTCTAATGGGGATTATAAGGTTTCTTTTGGCCCTAAAAACTCCCCTGAAATAACCGGTATTGCCACTAGTAAGAAAGGTAATGTCTATCAATTTGAGAGCCTTTTAAAAGACCTTTTGTCTTCTTCTCTTCCTCATAAAGAGAAAATTGCGTTGATTAAAAGCATGTCTTGCATCTCCATTACCTCGTATCCTAGCTCTAAATACGCTGATTTGTCGGGCATTGCTGGTATTTCGCTGGTTCATGGTATTCATAATGAATATGGCTTCTTATGGCGTGGGACTCACTCTGATCACCTTCACTACCTTTCTCTGCTACCTGAAAAAATGCTGTCTTTATCTGTGGCGATAGTGGCGATAGTCGCGGTTGGTATTGCTGTCATGATAGGGCTTATCTGGCGTGAGCTTGTGTTGCTGGATTTAAAACGTAAAACCTTTGAAAACATCACTCGTCAAATTGCGCGTGGTCAAATTGGTTTGCCAAAAGGCATTCCAGATAGCAGTGGTACCTTGAAAGAATTGGCCTATTCTTTTGACTCAATGTCATCTCATATTCAACGGCTGCTTAAGGTTCAAAGAGAAATGATTAATGCTATCTCCCACGAGCTTAGGACGCCGATAGCGCGACTTCGATTTGGTCTTGAGGTAGTGAAAGATGAAGTGGATGGCTCAGCTGTTGATACCATTACGGCATTAGAAGATGATGTTGAGGAGCTTAATACTTTGGTGGATGAAGTATTAACCTATGGAAAATTAGAAGAAGGCTCCCTAGCTCTAAACTTTTCTTCAACGGGTATTCGAGAGCTAGTTGAGGGTATTATTCGTCATAATGACCCATTATTACAGCATTTAACGGTTAATGTGAGTATTGCCAGTGATGATGAGGTCATTGCCGACGCCCATCATTTGCATAGGGCGCTACAGAACTTAATCCTGAATGCGGCGAAATACGCTACAAGCCAAATCTGTATTGCTTTCTCTTCAGATAATGACCGCTGGCAAATAGATATTGAAGATGATGGCCCTGGAATCCCTTTAGAGGACAGAGATAAGGTCTTTATTCCATTTCAACGTTTAGATAATAGTCGAACACGTGCATCAGGAGGCTATGGGTTAGGCTTGGCTATTGTTCAGCGTATTGCTTTTTGGCACGGTGGCGCAGTGTTGGTCGATGAAAGTCAGTTTGGTGGTGCAAAATTCAGTTTAATTTGGTCGAAAAGTCAGCATCAGAAATCCCTTTCATAACACTAT
Organism: Marinomonas sp. 63XJN7_7_ISO-PGPR-S23-202; assembly: GCF_056173505.1. Taxonomy (NCBI): domain Bacteria; kingdom Pseudomonadati; phylum Pseudomonadota; class Gammaproteobacteria; order Oceanospirillales; family Oceanospirillaceae; genus Marinomonas; species Marinomonas sp. 63XJN7_7_ISO-PGPR-S23-202. Next base: position 1,196,889 of record NZ_CM149677.1, read on the forward strand.
AATGCTCGTTTTGCATTGGTGGCCTTAAAGCTCTGGTGACAGAATGCCTTTCAGGTTTTTGAAGCAGGTTTTACTGGCCGTTGTGATTAAATCTTCCATATAAGCGTTTTGACGTTGGTCTCTTCTAATAGCCAAATATAATTTACACCAGACGCCTTCTTCACCAAGTGATTTGGTGATGACATATTGACGATTAGTGTATTCCGTTAGTGCCCAGTTCGGTAAACAACAAACCCCTCTGCCACTGGCAACCAATTGCATCATCATGAGTGTTAATTCACTGTGGCGAATTTTTGCCGGGGAAATGTCTGCTGGATTTAAAAAGTGCTTAAAAATATCCAGACGATCAGACTCTACAGGATAAGTGATTAAGGTCTCTTTAATAAAGTCTTCTGGTGTTAGAAATTCTTTTTTGGCCAAAGGATGGTGTCGTGATAAGGCGACTTGAGACTCGTACTGGAAGAGTGGAATGTAATCTATATTCGGCAGATCTTGTGGATCTGAAGTGACGACAAGGTCAAGGTCTCCACGGGCCAATGCAGGTAATGGCATAAAACTAAAGGCGGTGGACAAATCAAGTTCCACATCTGGCCAATGTTCACGGAAGTGGTCAATAGTGGGCATGAGCCATTCATAGCAGCTGTGACATTCGATAGCGATATGTAAACGACCACTTTCTCCTTCAGCAAAACGTTGTATATCCCGTTGAGCAGAGCGAAAAGCTAATAAAACATCGTCCGCAAGCTGCAATAAACGCAGCCCAGCACTGGTGAAACGAACTGGCTTAGTCTTACGAATAAAAAGTGCACAGCCTAGTTTTTCTTCTAGGTCTTTTAATTGATGTGAGAGAGCGGATTGGGTCAAATGGACGCGCTCTGCTGCCTCGACTAAACTGCCTGTTTCTCGTAGCGCGGTCAGTGTTTTTAAGTGCCTAACTTCAATAATGCTCATAATAATTCACTATAAGTGAGAGTTATTCAGTATTTATAATAGAAAAAACCCGTGAAAAAGCGTTATCACGGGTTTAATTCATTGTCTTATCGGCACAACAAAAATTCAAGTAGTGCCTTTTGTGCGTGTAAGCGGTTTTCTGCTTCGTCCCAGACGACGGAATCAGGATTATCCATTACATCTGTGCTGACTTCTTCTCCGCGGTGAGCTGGTAAACAGTGCATGAACAAAGCATCGTGATGGGCTTGTGCCATGAGCGCCTTATTTACTTGAAAGCCTTCAAAGTCCTTCAAACGCTTCTCTTGTTCATCTTCCTGACCCATCGATGCAAAAACATCCGTCACAATTAGATCGGCGTCTTTTGCTGCGTCTATGGCGCTGTGGACGACGGTGACTCGGTCTTTGTTTTCTTCAACAAGTGATGGGTTTGGCTCGTAGCCTTTAGGGCAAGCGACGACGAGCGTGAAGTTTAATAATGCTGCCGCATTGATGTATGAATTACACATATTATTACCATCGCCGACCCAAACGACTTTTTTCCCTTCGATGGAGCCACGATGTTCTTGATAGGTTTGCATATCAGCCAGTAATTGGCAGGGGTGATAATCATCTGTTAAAGCATTGATGACAGGAACTGAAGAATATTGTGCAAAGGTGTCTACAATGCTGTGTTCAAATGTTCGAATCATGACAACATCTACCATGCTGGAAATGACACGAGCACTGTCTTCAATCGGTTCTCCTCGGCCCAATTGAGTGTCTCTTGAGGATAAAAAGAGTGCGTGTCCACCAAACTGTGCCATGCCAGATTCAAAGGAGACTCTCGTTCGGGTTGAGGATTTTTCAAAAATCATGGCTAGCACACGATTTTTTAGTGGTTCGTATAGTGTGCCTTCGCGATGGATTTTCTTAAGCTCTGTGGCTCGAGATAGCAACTGTTTTAACTCCTCAGAAGATAAATCTTTGAGAGTAAGAAAATGTCTTGGCGACACGTGAAACTCCTTAGCGTTGATTTTTAAAAGGGGGAATCGGCCAATTTAATATACTCAGGTAGGTGAGTAAAGGATAATTGACACAGAAAACAACAAAGGAAAGGTTGGGGATGGGGTTGTAAACAGTCACATAGACCCAATAAACTGGAGCAAGTTATTTGATTCTTACAATGAATAGAGTGTATTTTTTGTGAGTTAGCAGAATTCAGTGAGGACACTATTATGAGTACGACAATCGACACTATCAAAGAGCAAATTGAAAATAACGATGTTCTGCTGTATATGAAGGGAAATCCTCGTGCACCACAGTGTGGATTTTCTTCTCAGGCTGTTCAAGCCTTAATGTCGTGCGGTGAGCGTTTTGCATTTGTGAATATTTTGGAAAACCCGGATATCCGTGCGGAACTGCCTAAGTATGCTAATTGGCCAACTTTTCCGCAGTTATGGGTAAAAGGTGAGCTTGTGGGAGGGTGCGATATCATCGTAGAAATGGCTTCCACTGGTGAGTTGCAGACCTTGATTAAAGAGGCGGTAGGCGACGAGAAAGAACAAGAGCAAGAGTAAGTAACCATCAGTCTGCTATTTGAGTGGGCTGATTTTATTGATGTTAAATGACGGTATATAAGGGGATTCTATACTATGTCTATTCTAGTTGGTAAAAAGGCACCTGACTTTACAGCTCCAGCGGTATTGGCTGATGGTCAAATCGTGGACTCTTTCAATCTAGCTGAGTCTATCAAGGGAAAATACGCTATTGTATTTTTCTATCCGCTGGATTTCACTTTTGTTTGTCCATCTGAAATCATTGCTATGTCTCATCGTATGGAGAAATTCCGCGAGATGGGGGTAGAAGTGATTGGTGTGTCTATCGACTCTCACTTTACTCATAACGCTTGGCGTAATACCCCAGTCGAAGATGGCGGCATTGGCCCTGTTGAGTACACACTTGCAGGGGATATGAACCATGCGATTGCTCAAGCCTATGGTATTGAGTCTGACGGTGGTGATTCTTACTATCCTGCGGGTGTGGCGATGCGTGCGTCTTTTGTTATCGACCAAAAAGGCATTGTGCGTTCTCAGATCGTAAACGATGAGCCTATTGGCCGTAACATGGATGAGTTGGTTCGTATTGTGGATGCATTACAATTCTTTGAAGAGAACGGTCAGGTTTGCCCAGCTGGCTGGAACAAAGGAGACAAAGGTATGACCAATACACCAGAAGGTGTGGCTTCTTACCTGTCTGAAAGCAGCAAAAATCTCTAATGATAAAGCCATAATGGCTTTTAGATAGCTGTTTTAGATTCTTATATTGAATCGGTTTGGTTGAATATAAGAAAACAAATTACGTCTGCTCATTTCCGTGAGCAGACGTTTTTGGTTTGTAACATCCCTTGTTTATTGCTCATAAAGTTCTAGTGGTAAGTTGTCGGGGTCGGCAAAAAAGGTGAAGCGTTTGCCTGTTAGCTCGTCTGTACGGATGCTTTCGACTGGAATATTGTGCGCTTGCAGATGGGTAACGCATTGATCTAAATTTGTGACAGCAAAAGCCAAATGTCTTAACCCTTGCGCTTCTGGTCGTGAAGGACGTTCAGGTGGAGAGGGGAAAGAAAAAAGCTCAATTTGCTCGTATTCACTGATTTTTAAATCCAATTTGTATGATTGTCGTTCTGCTCGATAGGTTTCTTTGATAATGGAGAAGCCAAGTACTTGATTATAGAAATGCTTTGAGATCATATAATTTGAACAAATAATGGCGACATGGTGGATATGAGATATCTGAAACATGTTAAGGCCTGTATAGAGTGAATGTTGCGTAGCTAAAATTGGCTATCGGTTTTTTGAGAGGCCTTGTCGTTGCCTTGGTTCTTGAGCTCTTCTGCTAATTCTATTACTTGTCGCCTAAACCAAATGTGGCTGGCATCGTGGTGCAATAAAGGGCTCCAAATCATCTTCAATTCAATTGGTGCAATGGGAAAAGGCGGTTCCATAATAACTAGGTCTGGGTTGTTAAGTTGAATGAGAGCCACTTTTCTTGGTAGGGTGGCAATGAGGTCTTGTTCAAGGGCAAGATGCATAGCGGTGTGATAGCTGCGTGTGAAAACACGAATACTGCGCTTTCTATCCTGTTGCTGGAGGGCTTCATCGACCCATCCCAGTTTTTGAACGTCAGTTGGATCCATGCCTACTCCCACGCCAAACCCTGTTTTACTGACCCAAATATGTTGTGATTGAAGGTAGCTTTCTAGGTTAAAGTTTTCAATGACCGGATTATGAGCACTCATCATGCAAACGAAGTCGTCCATCCAAATGCTTTTTTCGTGGAAGGATTGTGGCAATTCTTCAAAGCGGTTAATTGCCATGTCTATCTTTCCTGCTTCCACGTCATGGAATGTCACATCACTTGGGGTCATAATGTCCAATGTAATGCCCGGGGCTTTTTCTCGAAGACGGTTCAACAAGCGAGGAATGACGGTTGATGCGGCATAGTCACTGGCCATGATTCGAAATACACGGGTACTGGTTGATTCGTTGAAATCGGCTTCTGGTTGTAGTGCCTCTTCCAGTTCTAACAGTACTTTGCGAACAATGGGCTGTAAGCGTAACGCTTTTTCAGTCGGTTTCATGCCTTCGCTGGTGCGCACAAGTAATGGATCACCTAATAAATCTCTTAGGCGTTTTAGCCCATTACTCATGGCAGGTTGCGTAATATTTAACTTACTGGCCGAGCGTGTTACGTTGCATTCTCTGAGTAATACATCGAGGTAAATGAGCAGATTTAAGTCTATTTTATTTATATTCATCGCTATGATAGTTATCGCTGTTTACATCTATTTAGTGAATCCATTGTATTAGCTTGCTCATAAAGTACAACAAATTAGACGAGATAGCGTGAATTAATCTGCTGAGGAATTGTTGCTTAGGTCAATGGCTGGCATAATTGGGGCCCTTGAATGGAGTGTCGTCTCACAATTGCCTAGCCTTTCCTTTAATTGTCTGTATCTACCATGGGGTAAAAATGAAAGCATCCTGCTTATGTGGTTCTGTTGAGTTTACAATTAATTCCCCTTTTATCAGTGCTAATATTTGTCATTGTTCACAATGCCGAAAAACTCATGGCGGCGGAGGGGCTGCTTATGGTTCGTGTTTAAAAGAGGACATTGACTGGGGAAACAGTAAGAAGCGCATACGTCGTTATGAGTCATCCGAGCGCGGACGTCGAGGCTTTTGTAAAGACTGTGGCAGCCCTATTTATTACTACCACAAAGACTTTCCAAACCATATAGAAATATCTTTAGGGGTGTTGGATGAAGAGCCAAATATTTCGCCTGAATACCATTTATTTGTGAATAATAAACCTGAATGGTATGACATTCATGATGATTTACCGCAATACGATGAGCTAAAGTAGTACCACTGTGGCTGGGCTGTTCTTATTTGGTTGTTTGCACGTTAATAAGATGGTTTCAATATAAAAAGCTAGCAATGCAGGTTTAGATACGAGCGCTAAACCGACGTCATTTCGTAACATTGATCTACAAACCCCTGGGCATTTTTGGTGAGAGTTGTATTTTTCGGAATGACAATCAGTAAGTTACGATTCAACTCAAGCGGCGTTTTATACAGACGAATCAGGCCTGAGTTGAGCTCTTGAGAGATGGCCATGCGTGAAAGACAGCCTAACCCCATTTTATGGATCACCGCTTGCTTAACCGCTTCCATGTGAGCGAGTGATAAGACAACATTAAGCTGAGTGGTTGATTTGCCTATAGCTTGTTCTAGAATGTTGCGCGTACCTGACCCGACCTCTCGCATCACCCAGTCTGCCTCTTGGAGATCTTCCCAGGATAAGTTTTCCGCTCTATCCTCTTGTGAAGAGCCAAAAACAACCAATTCATCTCGTCGCCAGATTTGTGTTGTCAACTCGGCATGCTGGCAATATCCCTCGATAAAGCCGACCTCGGCTTTACCTGTGAGTAATTGTTGAATCACATGTTGGGTATTACCAATGTCTAAATTGAAGCGAATGTTAGGATATTTTCGCCTAAATGAGGCCATCTGTTCTGGCAATAGGTAATTTCCAACACTCACACTTGAGGCCAAATGAAGCGAGCCGCTTAGCTCATCATCACTGCCCATACTCTCAATTTGTTCAATTTGACTTAGGACTGAGCGTGCCTGGGGTAGTAGCAGTCTTGCTTGAGGGGTGATTTGCAATCTTTTACCATGGCGGCGAAAAAGAGGGCGCCCTAGCAGTGCCTCTAATTCTCGCAATGCTTGGCTGGCTGCAGGTTGGCTAATAGAGACCATTTCTGCTGCGGCTGTGACGGAGCCTGTGTGAACCACAGCCTCAAATATCTGTAATTGTCTAAGTGTTATTCTCATTGGTGTATTGTAACGGCAATGACTTTTGTTTGAGTAGTAGTTTTTGCCGATGCCGTTGTTTATTTTTCTGACAAACTGTATCGGCCCCTAGCATAGTAGGTCCTTGTTGTGCCTTATTCGAATGGTCAGAACTTTGTATGGACATCCGTGTTATGGGTTCAATAGCCGCTGACAGGCTTCACCTTTTCGATGTTTGTTCAGGTTGTCTATGGTGGTTATAGCGATATGATCGAGTGCCTCTTGAGTGAAAAAGCCTTGATGACCTGTCACAACTACATTTGGAAAGGTGAGCATTAATTGAAAAACACTATCTTGTATGATGTGAGTTGACATATCTTCAAAAAATATCTTGTTTTCTTGTTCGTAAACGTCCATGCCTAAATAGCCAATTTTTCCAGTGTATAAAGCATCGATGGCTTCTTGCGCGTTAACCAAAGCTCCTCGACTTGTGTTGATGATCATCACGCCGTCTTTCATTTTCTTAAGGCTTTTTCCATTGATTAAGTGGTGAGTTGAGGCGTTCAATGGGCAATGTAGACTGATTATGTCGCTTTTTTTATAAAGCGTTTCTAAATCTGTATAGTGGCAGCCTAAGTCAATTAACGCTTCATTCGGAGACACGTCGTAACACAACACATCACAACCAAATCCCTTCATGATGCGGCAAAACGCTTGTCCAATACGGCCTGTGCCTATACAGCCTACGGTTTTGCTTTGTAAATTAAAGCCTAGTAGCCCTTCCAGCGCAAAATTGCCTGCTTTGACCCTCTGATAGGCTATGTGGGTTTTACGGGTTAGGGTCATGATTAAAGCCAGCGCGTGCTCTGCAACGGAAGTCGGGCTGTAGTCCGGTACGTGGTAAACATTAATGCCAGCGGTCTTTGCAGCGGATAAATCGACATTATTGAACCCAGCGCAGCGCAGCGCAATGGCGCTGATGTTTTGTTTGGCTAAGTAGCGAATGACGTTGTTGTTTACGTCATCATTGACAAAGCAACAAATGGCGTCAAAACCGTTTGCCAGTGTCATTGTTTCTTGGCTAAGCCGGCTTTCAAAGAAACTAAATTCAAGTTCTTTTGATGTTTGAGAAAAATGTTCAAGTGTGCGTCTGTCATAAGGTTTACAGGAAAAAATGGCAATTTTCATTATGGTCGTCCAATTAAATCATCATATTAAGTTAAAACATCAAGCCTAACGAAAGATGTATATGTATTTTATGGTCTAAGCCGGAAACTTTATCTGCTAAGCCTAGAGATAAAATATATTTTTTGCGAGTTTCGATTTGCTAGTCTGTTGATTTGTCTCAAAATAATTATTAAGTCTCCTTATTTGGAAAAAATTGTTGAAAACATGATTGACCTGATCGCCGTTACAGGTCTACAATCAAATTCGTTTAAAAGAGTTGGCAATATTTATGTCCAGAGTTGCGAATATTACGTCATGTGTGTTCGATCCTGTTAAGTCATAAGTAATACCGAGTTTTTTTAGCACAACAGAGCTAACATCATGTTAGCGGATAAATTAACTTACCTACAGGATAAAAAGACATGTCTGACGTAGTAACTGGTACAGTAAAGTTCTTCAACGAAACTAAAGGTTTCGGTTTCATCACTCAGGATTCAGGTCCAGATGTATTTGTTCACTTCTCTGCGATCAACACTTCTGGCTTCAAAACTTTGGCTGAAGGCCAAAAAGTTGAATTCCAAGTAGCTCAAGGCAAAAAAGGCCCTGAAGCGCAAAACGTTACTCCTTTATAAGGAAACGTTGCTGGGATTTTCTCAGTAAAAAATCAAAAAAGCGACCTCGTGTCGCTTTTTTTGTTTTTGTGCTTGATGAAAAGTGTGCTGACCATTAGAAGGCTGCGATGTATGCATCAAATGATGGCATATTCATGTGTTATTGTATGGTCTCATTGAGTGTTAGAGAGGGCGAGTATGGCTAAGTCATTACAAGAGCAGCTGCTAGGCGCTGGTCTGGTCGATAAAAAGAAAGCAAATAAGTTAAAAGCAGAGAAGTTGCAGCATAAGCAAAAAGTAAAAAAGGGTAAGGTGGTTGATCAAGGTGATGCCCAGCGCCAAGCCGAGCTCAAGAGGCAGCGTGAAGAAAAGGCGGCGAAAGATAAAGCGCTAAACTTAGAGCGTCAGCGAGAATTGGAGCAAAAGGCTATTCAGGGGCAAATCCGCCAAATGATTTTGCAAAATCGCATCCATAAGCAAGATGGTGAAATCGCTTATCACTTTACGGATCATAAAAAAGTGAAGAAACTCTACATCAGTCAAGGTATGCATGATGACCTAACGAAAGGACGTTTGGCCATTGTCGCTCTTGATGGTGCTTATGAATTTATTCCCGAGCCAGTGGCGGTCAAGATTAGTGAGCGTGATGCTGAGTGTATTCTGGTTTGTAACAATCGGATAGAGACTGTGGAGGATGAAGAAGATCCTTATGCAGACTTTCAGATTCCAGATGACCTCATGTGGTAACACCTAGAAGGTGGGGCGGAGTGAAAAATCAAGCTCAGCCTCATTTTCAATTGAGTTTGTATGTTATTGATTTTCTTATACTTCTTCATTATTTCTCTTTTTATCCTTCTTTTTTGACTCATCAACGAGCTTACTTTTCCCCTTTAACGGATTCTTTCCTTGGTTACTTCTTTATTGATAAAAACTATGATATTTAAATACTTGATTTGTAGTGCTTTTATTCACCATTTCCTGAATATGACTTTTTTATGAATAAAAGATGTAAACAAAAAAATTAAAATAAGGATAAATTGTGTAAATCGGTAAATCATTGTTGCCTATTTTCCAGGAATGTTTAGATTGTTTGACTGTTGCTTGCACATATCAAGCGCTCATAATAATGAACGCAATAACATCATCTATAAGGGAAAAATGAGAATGAAAAAATCACTTGTCGCTCTTGCAGTTTCTAGCGCTGCTTTTGCTTCTATTTCTGCTCAAGCTGCAGAAGACACGACGGTAGGCTTCTTTGGTAACATTCAATACGCATATGTTACGACAGATCCTGATTATGCTGAGGTTGGTAAGCCTTTGACTATCAATTCAACTAATGGTTTCAAAGATAACGGTTCGTCTTTTGGCTTTAAAGGTGAGTCTAAAATTAGCGATGCGACCACTGCTTATTTCTATGTGAAATACAAAATACCAGCAACTCGTAATGACGATACTGACAATGGTCTTAACATCACCATGGATAAAGCTTTTGTTGGTGTGAAAGGTGGTTTTGGTAACGTGAAAGTGGGTTCTTACGACAGCATCTATAACGACGCTATCCAAGATCCAATTGACCAATTAGAATGGATTGGTATGACGGACAACAAAACGTCTGCTAAAGGTAAGACCGTTGCTTACTTCTCACCAACAATCTCTGGTTTCCAAGTTCAGGTATCTGCTGGCCTAGGTGAAGATGATGGTAGTGGGAAAAAATCTATTGAGTCTAACAGCAATACTACCTACACAGGTGTTGTTAAATACTCTAACGACCTTGTAACGGTTGCTGTGGGGTATGACAGCCTAACAAACCAAAATAAAGCTATCCTAGGTGCTAAAAACGCTCTTGGTGATACTATGGGTATAACAGCAACGGTTATGCCGCTTGAAAATTTATCTGTGTCTGCTAAGTATGAAAAAACGACTGACGCAGATTCATCTGATGCGGGTCAAAAAGCTTTTGGTTTAGCAACTCGTTATGGCTATGGCATGGGTGATATGTACGCTTCTTACGAGAATGTTAACATGGGCAAAAACAATGCAAATAGAGTGAAATACGAAGGCGTTGGTGATTCCTATAATGAATATGCATTTGGTGTGACTTATAGCATCAACTCTTCTATGTATGTTTACACTGAGATCGGTCGTGTTGGTGTTAATGAAGCTAAAACCACCGCAATGGGTGTGACTTACAGCTTCTAATTAGAGAGGTTGTCTAGCCTAGAGAGTACTCTTTAGGCTGCTTTGATCTTGTTTACTCTAAGGCTTCTTTTTGGAGCCTTATGTTAAACAAGGTGTATAACAACATTATTCTTATAGATGGATAATGAGTAGTATTATGCGCTGGGCCTTTTTGGGTCTGGCGCTTTTTTTAGGTGGTCTGTTTCTATCAAATTGAATGTCTTTTTTAACGCTATGTCTAATCTAGTTTAAGAAAAATAGCCAACCTTCTCTCCCCAATAATATCTTGCATGGCTTGATGCTTGGTATTCATTTTTAACGCTGTCTAGTGTGTTTTTCGCAATTCTTCTCCCGTTTAGATTAATAAAATGCTGTCTTGTGCAATTCGTTGTCTTAGGTCTGCTATCAAGCCAGTTAAGTAAAGCTTCTCGAAAGTTATAGCAAAGTCTATCTCTTAATTCATTATAAAAGCAGGTGTCATCTAGAAAAGCGTTTCTGTCCGTCTTCTCTGTGATTTGTGCCATTAAATACTGTACTTCACTCTCTGAGGGCAGAGCATCTTCTAGCTTTTTGGAGTAATGGCTTTGTTCTGTCTCGAATAATGTTTTGACGCAAGGAGTGGTGCTTTTTTTGTGGCGATGGTCTGCATTACACACCATAGTGCTTTTCGTTTGATTCATCTTATTTAACTCTTTTTAAGGTGGATTATATTTTTCTAAGCAAGGCTTGTGCCATTCTTTTACACTCCCTAAACCTACTAACTTATTGTCTTCTCTTAAGTATTCTCTTGCTGTAGGCCGGTTTTATTGGCAGGTAATGAAAATGACGTGATATGGGCATAGGATTGCCGCTTTTTCTTGATTGTTATTTGAACAAAACGGTAAACTGAAGGTTTACTGACACTTGGTGATGCCGATGCTTAACATGGATTTCTCTCGATTAGTCTATGTCGATACAAACGCGACTGAGTGGGTGAGTAGTCCTCTTTCTGGGGTAGTTAGAAAACCTTTGGCGAGAGAGGAGGCGGAAAGAGGTCATGCGACGAGCCTTGTCTGTTATTCTCCAGGATCCATTTTTCGTCCTCACCCTCATCCATTAGGTGAGGAGATATTGGTTTTGGATGGCGTCTTTTCTGATGAGTCGGGGGATTATCATAAAGGAAGTTATTTTCGTAATCCCCCCGGTTCAAGTCATGCTCCCTATAGCAAACAGGGTTGCTTGCTATTAGTCAAGCTCCATCAATTCGCTCCGTTCGACCTAAATAATGTGTCTATTGATGCCTCTTTTATTTGGGATGAGGCTGAGCCAACCAGTGTAAAACTATATGAGTATGGCACAGAGCGTGTTTATCTGATTCGAGAGGATAATGTTTCAACACTCTTGAAATCGGTTGCCCCTGCTGCTTCTGCTGAACTGTTTGTTTTAGAAGGGCAAGCCGAATATGATGGTTTGTCCTTGAGGTCTGGCATGTGGCTAAGGTTGCCGGATTTTGACTTGAGTAAGTGGTTTGTTCAATCATCCTGTTTTTTTTGGCTTAAAACGGGACATTTTTAGTGGCTGCTTTGCAGAAAATTATTCTTTGAGTAAGAGTTTCCAATGAACTATATAATAGAAAAATCACCGAGAGTATCTTTGCCCATTAAGGGGCGTGATCAGCGCTATCCTGTTGCTCGTATTTATTGTGTTGGGCGAAATTATGCAGAGCATTCGAGGGAGATGGGGGACGATCCAGATCGTGATCCACCATTTTTCTTTTGTAAGGATGCCTCCTGTGTGGTCCCTGTTTTCTTTGATGAGGTAAATACCATTACTTATCCGTCGATGACCTCTCAACTTGAATATGAAGTAGAGTTGGTGGTGGCTTTGGGAAAAGGCGGCTCTAATCTGACGATGGAGCAAGCAAGCGATGCTGTTTTGGGGTATGCCGTTGGATTAGATATGACTAGGCGGGATCTACAATCCCAGGCGAAAAAGAAAGGTCGACCTTGGGAAATTGGTAAATCTTTTTCTCAGTCTGCGCCTATTAGTCCAATTTTTCTCAAACAAGATTTAGCTGCTGATGCCGTTTCTCACAGCCAAATTGCTCTAAAAGTGAATGGGGAAGTCAAGCAATCAAGTCATATTGCAAATCTTACTTGGTCCGTTGAAGAGGTAATCTGTAAGTTGTCAGAAGCCTTTGAGCTGCATCCAGGGGATTTAATTATGACTGGTACGCCTGAAAATGTAGGCTCGGTAATTGCTGGAGATGTGATGGAGGCGAGTGTAGAAGGGTTAGGTAGCGTTTCTGTAGAGGTGAAGGCTCCTTTTTGATTATCAATGATTGGGGTAAGCCGTCACTGTAGAATGTACCTTGATTGTGCTGGTTTAATTCATCGCTTTCTAGTAGCACAGGTCTGATGATATTAACTCGATGATTTTAATGGTTATTTATTAAAATCATCGAAGCGATTTTTGAGACTAATTGCTGTATTGTGATCTTTTTGTTGCAGCATATGGATGACGATTTCAGCGGTGCATAACCCCATTTGTTTTTGGTTTCGTCTCTTGGTGTATTCGGAGACTTTATTTTGGATTTCATAATGGGGAAATAATTTCAGGTAAGGGGATTGATTATACATTTTCCGTGCCTGCTGCCAGGTTCCATCTAGTATAATAATATTTTCGATGCTCTCTATGTTTGGTGGTTGTTTGTTGCTGTCTTCTTGAGGATAAAGCAATATGGTGTTGTCGATATCAAGATTTAAGATCTCCTCATTTGGTAAAACGCGTGACCATTCGATTATGCGACACTCACTGGTTAATGCTTCTTTCACGAGTTTGCCTGTCCCCGTTTTCTTTTTCTTCTCTTCACTATGTGTTAATAGCCAAATTTTCATTGAGTTTGATCCTTTTTGAATTCTTTAAGCCGAGGTTGTTTGTCCGTTAAGCCAGTTATATATATTAAATTATAAAACATATTAGTCTCATTTTTCTAAACTAAATGGTTACGTTTTTTAACAAACTATTCAAGCGTATATCTTCCATTTTATCTTGAACTCCTTATTATCAAATGACTGATGCGTGATATATGCCATTGTTCAATGGATTCAGTAGCTAAAAATTGCTAAAACCGTTTTAGGTTTTGATTGTAAAAGTAAACTGCTTTTTAGAGCAGCAGAAGTTTAGAAATGGGGTTGTTATGTCAGGTCAATTAGTTTCCGGTATTGTTAAATGGTTTAATGATGAAAAAGGGTTTGGCTTCATCGAGCGTGAGGATGGCCCAGATGTTTTTGTTCATTTTCGTGCTATTAATGGCACGGGCCGTCGTACGTTGCTGGAAGGTCAAAAAGTGTCTTTTGAAGTAACGCAAGGTCAAAAAGGCCCTCAGGCAGAAAACGTTTCTGTTATCTAAGTCTGAATCCAGTTCCTGAAAAAAACCATGCTATAACGCGTGGTTTTTTTATTTCCGCATTTTGTGTATCGTCACACCAATTGAAGTACTTTTCTCTTCATCGTTGAAATAATGAGTGCTCATTCTTCATTCTCGCTATTGTTTTGTTTGTTTTCATGAGGTGTTCGGCTTGACTGCTGTTTTATATTCTTTTCGGCGTTGTCCCTACGCTATTCGCGCTCGTTATGTATTAGCTTTAGTTGGTGTGAGAGTGGTATTACGTGAGGTTGTGCTCAAATCCAAACCGGAGGCGTTGCTTCGCTTAGGTGGCCGTTCTACTGTGCCACAATTAGTTGATAGCGATGATCAGCGTTATCCTGAGAGTCTGGACATCATTTTTTGGGCGTTAAGACATTGCTCAAACGATACGCTGAAGGAGACGCTATGGCATCGGCAGAGGGTGGGGCAGAATAAAATTATGGCATGGATTCAGTATAATGATCGCTTTTTTAAAAATTGGTTGGATCGCTATAAATACGCAGACCGATATCCAGAGCAAACGGAAGTTTATTATCGACAACAAGGTGAGCGATTCTTACAACGATTAGAAAATCGTTTAGCTAGATGTCGGTATTTATTAGGAGATAAGATGTCATTGGCCGATATCTGCTTGTTTCCTTTTGTGCGCCAGTTTGCAGCTGTGAATCAACAGTGGTTTGAGTCGTCGCGTTACTCTAATGTAAGGTCTTGGCTTTCCAGCTTTGTTGGAGGTGTCTTATTTCAGAATGTCATGACGAAATGGCCAGCTTGGGAAGAAGGTCAAGAGACCGTTTATTTCCCACCAGAGAAAATAGAGGGCTAGAGTGATTGCTTGTTAAGGATAAAAAAAGAGCTCATGGCTCTTTTTTTATCGCTTGTTGATCGGGTTAGTTTTTGTTTATTAAGCCAAAACTGATCCAATACCAGAACCCTGGATCGGCATCACTTGGTAATGGTATTGGAATGAAATGCCCCTTCTTGTCGACATAGGAGGAATGAGGATAGTTTTTTTTCAGAACCTCTAGGTTGGTGTTGGCTAAGAGAGGTAGGTGTAAATCATTATAGGATTGAATCGTGATGGCTAGCGCATCTTCTACCGATGTTGAGCTGGGATAATGGTCAATCACCACTTGTCCACGACGCAAAGCAGATAGAGGTGCTTGGCGCTTAAGGTAATAGCGAGCAACATCAATTTCATGGCGGGCAATGGTGTTGCGTAAAAAGATCATGCGTGCTTTTGCGTCTGGTGCGTATTTGCTTTTTGGGTAGCGGGAAAGGAAATCGGCAAACTCTTTAAACGCTTTTTGCAGATCACTTGTGTCGCGCTTACTTGGATCGCTATCTAGAAAGCGTTCTAGCAAGGTTTGGGAACCTGTAAAGGTTGATAAGGCTCGCATGTAGTAGGCATAGCCTAGGGCTTCACTGTCTGGATGGTCTTTAATGAAGCGCTCAGCGGTGGCGTGAGCCGACACATAATCCCCCGCGTTATACTGTGCATAAATAAGATCAAGCTCGGCGCGGGTGCTGTACTCACCAAAAGGGTAGCGGTTATCGAGATCTTTTAAGTATTTTACAGCTGTGGATGGTAGATCGTCGGCCAGTGCTTTTTGAGCTTTTTCATAATAAACATGCTCTGGAAGGTCTGGTGTTTGAACCTGAGTGCTAGAACAGGCGGCGATCAGCAAAGAAAAACTTGCGATTCCTGTGAATCGAAGCAACGAGTGATGAAATCCCATGTATAATCAAAACCTTGATATTGTGGTAAATTAGCCTCAATTGGCATGTTGTTGCGTTTTATGGCGAAAACAGTAATAGGCAAGATGCTAACGTTTTTTTCACTTTCAGTCACTATGATTAAATCATAAGGCTGAAAACAACCGATAAAAGTACATTGTATGGCAGAGCGCATAGTAAGAGAAGCCCAAGTCCCTTTTGAGTTGGGAGGGCATCGATTTGATCAGATAGCAGCAGAGCTGTTTAGCGACTACTCTCGATCTAGAATCAAAATCTGGATTAATGATGGAGCGCTATTGGTGGATGGTAAAGTCACCAAACCAAAAGAAAAGTTGTTTGGTGGTGAGCGAATGGTTTTAAATGTGGAGCTGGAAGATCAGGCCGAGCATGAAGCGCAAGCGATGCCGTTAGACATCGTCTATGAAGATGATGATATTATTGTGATTAATAAGCCTGCAGGGTTGGTTGTGCATCCTGCCGTGGGCAATCGCGATGGAACCTTGATGAATGCAATTTTGTATCATGCTCCTGAAACGGCTCATGTTCCTCGTGCTGGTATTGTCCATCGTTTGGATAAGGAAACGACGGGGTTGATGGTCGTCGCGAAAACACTGGCGGCGCAAACAGATCTAGTGGCACAACTGCAGGAACGCAGCATGGGGCGTGAATACGAAGCGATTACCATTGGAGAAATGACTGGTGGTGGCGTTGTCGACGAGCCTATCGGACGTCACCCCCACAACCGTCAAAAGCAAGCGGTTGAACCGGTTAATGGTAAGGATGCGGTGACCCATTACCGTCTGGTGCAGCGTTTTAAAAACCACACGCACATTCGTTTGAAATTGGAAACGGGCAGAACACACCAAATTCGTGTGCATATGGCATTTATACAATATCCGTTAGTGGGCGATCCGCAATATGGTGGTCGTTTGAAAATGCCTAAGGCCTGCTCGCCTGAGTTGCAAGAGGCGTTGCGTGGTTTTCGCCGACAAGCGTTGCACGCTAAAAGGTTGGAGCTATCCCATCCAGTAACAGGGGAATGGATGGCTTGGGAGGTGGATCTTCCTGATGATATGCAGCATTTGCTGGAAGCGCTTAAAAAGGACATGGTCGAGTCGGGAAGTGAAGACTCGGACTATTTTTAAGTAAGCAAAATCGACAAAGCAGCCTCGGCTGCTTTTTTCTTGTCTTGAAAGGATGCTTTAATAAAAGTGAAGCGGCTGAAGGTTAATGGGTTGGAGGTATTGTGTGAGTAACGTAGACCGTGAGTTAAGGGTATCGAATGGGGCGTTTCTTTCGCCATCATGGCCAGCACCGAAACAGGTTAAAGCCTTTGTCTCCACGCGTATTGGTGGTGTCAGTGAGTCGCCTTTTGATTCGCTAAATTTAGGGGCGCATGTTGGGGATGACATTGAGCATGTCAATGAGAATCGTCGCTTATTTGCTTTGTCGACAGGGATGCCGGATTCGATTCAATGGCTCAATCAAGTCCATGGTGTGACGGTGGCACATCTACCGTTCGATAGTGATATTGAAAGTGCGGATGCTGCGTTTACTCAGCAAAAGAATCAGGTGTGTGCCATATTAACGGCAGATTGTTTGCCCGTTTTCTTTTGTGATGAGGCGGGTCAAAGAGTAGCAGTGGCTCATGCCGGTTGGCGGAGTTTATGTGCAGGCGTGCTAGAAGAGACTCTGGCGTGTTTTGATGTTCCTGAAAAGGTCATGGTGTGGTTGGGTCCTGGGATAGGGGCCAATGCGTTTGAAGTGGGAGGAGAAGTTCGGGAGGCTTTTGTCGCTGTGCAGTCGCAAGCTGAGCAGGCGTTTACCGCCAAAGAAAACGGTAAATGGCTGGGAGATTTGTATCTGATTGCCAAACAACGTCTTGCTGCTAAAGGTGTTGTCCAAGTCTATGGAGGGGATCATTGCACCTTTACTGAGTCGTCACTTTTTTATTCTTTTCGGCGTGATGGGCAAACAGGGCGCATGGCATCCGTTATTTGGTTTGAAACTTAATAAGACCGATTTATTGATGGGTGTCAAAAAAATGACACTCCCTCATTGAAAAGCAAATAAGCGTACCTATTAAGGTTGTAGCTATCGTATTTTTCTATTTACAATGAGGACGTTCCTATGCGAATTGACCGTTTAACAAGCAAGCTACAACTGGCTCTTTCTGATGCGCAGTCCATCGCGCTTGGCCAAGACCATTCCTATATCGAATCTATTCACTTGATGATGGCGTTGTTGGATCAACAGGGCGGCAGTACTCGTCCTATTCTCCAGCAAGCTGGTGTTCAAGTCGCCAAATTTCGTGAAAGCCTAAACGAGTTACTGACTCGTCTTCCTATCGTCAGTGATCATGATGGTAACGTACAAATGTCACCGGAATTGGGTCGCCTTCTCAATCTTGCGGATAAAGAAGCGCAAAAGCGTAAAGACCAGTACATTTCGTCGGAATTAGTTTTGATGGCCATGTTTGATGGTAAAGATGATCTTGCTAAAGCGTTGAAAGCGACGGGTGTAACCAAAGCGGATATTGCTTCCGTGATCGACCATGTCCGTGGCGGGGATTCTGTGAATGACCCCAATGCAGAGGAGAATCGCCAAGCGCTGGATAAGTATACCGTGGATTTAACGGCCCGTGCGGCGGAAGGTAAATTGGATCCTGTGATTGGGCGGGACGATGAAATTCGTCGTACCATTCAGGTTCTACAGCGTCGCCGTAAAAATAACCCTGTATTAATTGGTGAGCCTGGGGTGGGTAAGACCGCTATTGTCGAGGGGTTGGCCCAGCGAATTATCAATGCTGAGGTGCCAGAAGGTTTAAAAAATAAGCGTGTCTTAGCTCTTGATATGGGGTCTTTGATTGCCGGTGCCAAATACCGAGGTGAGTTTGAAGAGCGGCTAAAAGCCGTATTGAGTGAGCTTTCAAAGCAAGAAGGTCAAGTCATCCTCTTTATTGATGAGATTCATACCATGGTGGGTGCGGGTAAATCCGAAGGTTCTATGGATGCTGGGAATATGTTAAAGCCTGCTCTAGCACGCGGTGAGCTTCACTGTGTGGGGGCGACTACATTGGATGAATACCGTCAGTATATTGAAAAAGACGCAGCACTGGAGCGTCGTTTCCAAAAAGTCTTAGTGGAAGAGCCAAGTGTGTTGGACTCCATTGCTATCTTACGTGGCCTAAAAGAGCGCTACGAAGTGCACCACGGTGTGGACATTACTGATTCGGCTATCATTGCGGCGGCTAAGTTATCTCAGCGTTACATCACTGATCGTCAGTTGCCTGATAAGGCGATTGATTTGATTGATGAAGCGGCAAGTCGCATCCGTATGGAGATGGATTCTAAGCCAGAAAACATGGATCGCTTAGAGCGTCGCTTGATTCAATTGAAGATTGAGCAAGAAGCCTTGAAGAAAGAAAAAGACAAGGCTTCAAAACAGCGTCTAGAAGAGCTTGAGTCTGAAATTGATGTGTTGCAAAAGCAATATTCAGATTTAGAAGAAATCTGGAATGCGGAGAAAGCGGCGGTTCAAGGTGCGCAGAAACTCAAAGAAGACTTGGAAGCCGTGAGGCAAGAGATGGAGGAGGCACGTCGTAATGGTAACTTGGCGAAAATGTCTGAGTTGCAATACGGTGTTATTCCTATGTTGGAAGCGGAAATCGACAAAGCCAGTAAGGCAGAAGAGCAGCAGTCGGAGACTAAGTTGCTTAGGAATCGAGTCACAGAAGAAGAGATTGCAACAGTGGTCTCTCGCTGGACAGGTATTCCCGTTGATAGGATGCTGGAGGGCGAACGTGATAAATTGCTTCGTATGGAAGATGCATTGCATGAATCGGTTATTGGTCAAGATGAGGCGGTTCAGGCGGTGTCTAATGCGGTAAGGCGCTCTCGATCAGGTTTGGCTGACCCTAACCGCCCAAATGGCTCTTTTCTCTTTCTAGGGCCTACTGGTGTTGGTAAAACCGAGCTTTGTAAGTCATTGGCTAGGTTCTTGTTTGATACAGAGCAGGCCATGGTGCGCATTGATATGTCGGAATTTATGGAGAAGCACTCCGTTGCTCGATTAATTGGTGCGCCCCCAGGTTATGTTGGGTATGAAGAAGGTGGTTATTTAACGGAAGCGGTTCGTCGTCGTCCCTACTCTGTATTGCTACTGGATGAAATAGAGAAGGCGCATCCCGATGTCTTTAATATTTTGCTACAAGTATTAGATGATGGACGTTTGACAGACGGACAAGGCAGAACGGTTGACTTTAGAAATACCGTTGTGGTGATGACTTCCAACCTGGGGTCGGATGTCATTCAGGAGTATCGTTCAGATGATCAGTATGAAGAGATTAAATCTAAGGTTATGGACGTGGTGGGAATGCATTTCCGTCCAGAGTTTATTAACCGTATCGATGAGACGGTGGTCTTCCATCAGTTAATGCAGTCGCAAATTAAGGGTATTGCCAAAATTCAGTTGCTGCATCTCAACGAGCGGTTGGCTGAAATGGGTATGACGCTAACGCTTTCAGAGGCGGCTTCAGACCGTTTGGCGGAAGTGGGCTACGATCCTATTTATGGCGCAAGACCTTTAAAACGGGCGATTCAGCAGTGGATTGAAAACCCGCTAGCCAATGAATTATTGTCTGGGCATTTTGTTACGGGGGATAATATTGTTGCTGATGTAGAGGGTGAGCAGATCGTGTTTGCCAAAGGTCAGCTCTTGCAATAGAGGTTGCTAGACTCGGATATAAAAAGCCCTGTTATCTTTTGGTAACAGGGCTTTTTTCTTTTGAAATATTAGAAGTGAACAAAAGCCCCAATGAAGGCGCCTTTGAAATCCGCTTTTACATCACGATTATCGATGTCGTTCAGGTCCATGGAAATAGCGCGATATCCGCCTTCTAGACCGACAAAGAAAGGTGTTTCATATTTCACTTTTAATGTGGTGTCGGTAATGCTTGTGCCGCCATAACCACCTGCTTTTACTTCCCCACCAAAAGATAGGTTGGTACCTGGTAATGTCACAAAAGCGGAAGCATAACCTAATGGTTGAGTATCGGATAGGTCATGTTTATTACCGTTAATAGTAGCAGAGCCATCAATTTTTCGTAATGAAATGCCAGCATCAAAGTCTAACCAGAATAGACCGTCTAAGAAGCGGTAATAAAGTGTGTAGTCTGTGTTGGATAAATCTAGCTTAGCAGGGCTTGAGCCTATGCTGCCATCTGCTTTTAAAGAGACATGTTGTAAGCGAATGTTTGGGATCAATGGAATGGGATGATCCAAGGCGATACCAAAATAAGCACCTGTCTTGCCATCAAGATCCATTGGGCTGCTTGCATTGCCGTGTGTGGCGTATTTAGCATCGCTAACATCTGGTGAGAAAGCACCAGCTTCAGCGGTCACACCAAGAAAATCCGCGTTGGCGGCGCCAGCAAATAAAAGAGTAGAGAAAAGAAGCGCTTTTTTCATAATTGTGCATCCATAGATCATAAAAGACGGTTTGAGGTCATTATAGATCTTTAGAATACAAAATCCAGTCGAATAAGGAGCAAATTAGGTAAGAGGTAAAAAAATATGACGACACTATGTGCCTTTATGAGGGACTTATGCGAGAACTTATATTGGCTGGGGTAGCTGGATTCGAACCAACGCATGACGGGATCAAAACCCGTTGCCTTACCGCTTGGCTATACCCCATCAATTTTTATTGGTGGCTATGACTAGATTCGAACTAGTGACCCCATCATTATGAGTGATGTGCTCTAACCAACTGAGCTACATAGCCTGAAAGAGAGTGGCTGGGGTAGCAGGATTCGAACCTACGCATGACGGGATCAAAACCCGTTGCCTTACCGCTTGGCTATACCCCAATCGCCTGATTGTTGGTGGCTATGACTAGATTCGAACTAGTGACCCCATCATTATGAGTGATGTGCTCTAACCAACTGAGCTACATAGCCGTTCGTCTGTATGGCTGGGGTAGCAGGATTCGAACCTACGCATGACGGGATCAAAACCCGTTGCCTTACCGCTTGGCTATACCCCAACAGACTGACACAGAAACAAATTTTCTAAAAAGATACTCTGTCTCTGTGGCGCGATATTATTCATATAACCCGTTAACGGGTCAAGTGTTTTGTTGAAAACTTTTTAAAAAATCAAACGTTAAAGCGAAAGTGCATGACATCGCCGTCTTTGACAATGTATTCCTTTCCTTCTAGGCGCCACTTACCCGCTTCCTTGGCACCGCTCTCGCCTTTGTATTGAATGAAATCGCTATAACCAACGACTTCTGCACGGATAAAGCCTTTTTCAAAGTCTGTGTGGATCACACCAGCGGCTTGTGGCGCGGTTGCGCCTTGCTTGATAGTCCAAGCACGTACTTCTTTTACGCCTGCTGTAAAGTAGGTCTGAAGGTCTAGGAGCTCATAACCAGCGCGGATCACTCGATCCAGTCCTGGCTCTTCCATTCCCATCTCGTCTAGAAACTCTTGCATCTCTTCGGTGTCTAGTTCTGAGATCTCTGCTTCAAGCTGGTTGCAGATAGGGACGACCATGGCGCCTTCTGCTTCAGCGATGTCACGGACTTGATCTAGATAAGGGTTGTTCTCAAATCCGTCCTCAGCGACGTTAGCAATGTACATGGTGGGTTTCGTTGTCAAAAGGTGAAGCAGTTTTACCTCTTTCTTTTGATCGTCGGTCAGTTGCATAGAACGTACAGGCTGACCATTCTCCAAGTGTTCTTTAATACTTTCCAAGAAAGCTTTGTGAGCAATGGCTTCTTTGTTGCCGCTTTTGGCATTTTTCGCGGTGCGTAAAAGTTGTTTGTCGATGGATTCAATATCGGCAAAAATCAACTCAAGATTGATGACTTCAATGTCTAGTTTTGGGTTTACATGGTTAGAAACATGAATAACGTTCTCATCTTCAAAACAACGAACAACATGGGCAATGGCATCGGTTTCACGAATGTTGGCAAGGAATTTGTTCCCCAACCCCTCACCTTTAGAGGCACCTTCCACTAGCCCAGCAATGTCTACAAACTCCATGGTAGTGGCCAATACGCGTTCAGGCTTTACGATTTCTGCTAAAGCATCTAATCGTGGGTCTGGCATTGCGACCACACCAGCATTGGGTTCAATGGTACAAAATGGAAAGTTTTCTGCGCCAATGCCCGCTTTGGTTAGCGCATTAAAAAGAGTCGATTTACCAACGTTGGGTAACCCAACGATGCCGCAATTAAAACCCATAGTGAGATTCCTGAATAATTAAGTGATTATGCTTTAAAACTGTGCAGCTGATTCATAACAGTATTGAGATTGCCACCGACAATATCATCAATATAACGCAAAGATTCATCAATCGTTTGCTCTATTTTGCGGTATTCATCTGGGGAGGCTTTTTTTAGAACGTAATTCGCAACTTGGCCAGCGTGACCTGGATGGCCGATACCAATTCGCAGGCGGCCAAATTCTCGATTATTAGCCAGCCTGGCAATGATGTCTTTTAAGCCATTATGACCACCATGACCACCGCCTTTTTTGAGTTTGGCTGTACCAGGTGGAATGTCGAGTTCATCATGAATGACGAGTATTTGTTCTGGAGGAATTTTATAGAATTGGCAAACCGCTTGAACGGCTTTACCGCTTAAATTCATATAGGTGGTGGGAATCAGTAGGTAACATTCTTCACCAGCTATAGAAACTTTGCCAAATTGACCAAAAAACTTCTTTTCAGTACGTAAAGAGCATTGGCTCTGACGAGCCAATGCTTCAATCCATTGAGCGCCTGCATTATGACGAGTATTCTCGTATTCGCTACCTGGGTTACCCAGACCAACTAATAATTTGAAACCTGTCACAATGCCACCTTCAATATCTTAACGTTTTGACTTGTCGATACGACCGATTGGTTGGTCGTGGTCTTCGCCTTTAAGCAATGCTACCAACTCAACACCTTCAGGAAGAATCGCATCAGATAGGTGGAAAATCTGACCTAGCTGACCGTCGATAGTGTCAACAACCAATTCAGTAGGAAGGTTTGCGGGAAGGCAGCGAACTTCTGCTAATTTTGCTTCAACTGTCAAACGACCACCTTGGCTCTTAACACCTTCGCTTTTTGCAGCGTTGATGAATTTAAGAGGAACACGAGTCGTGATGGTTTTGTCTTCAGAAACGCGAAGAAGGTCGATGTGCATAACGTCACCAGTAGAAGGGTGGCGTTGAAGCGCTTTAACGATCACTTTTTCAGCCGAACCTTCAACGACAACTTCAACAACGCTAGTCAAAAAGCCTGGTGTGCCCACTGCTTTAAATACTTCGTTGTCTTTCATTGCAACAGATTTTGGCTCGACGCCAGCGCCATAGATAACAGCAGGCACTAGGCCTTCGTTACGAAGGCGGCGGCTCGCACCTTTACCTTCATTAGTACGTGCAACGGCATTAATAGATAATGTCATGATAATTTCCTAGTTAATAATAAATGGTGCCCAGAACTGCGACCCGTTCCGAGCGTTAGTGTTTGGTTTAGGCCCCAAACATGGCACTGATAGACTCTTCGTTGCAGACGCGACGAACAGCTTCCGCCAAAATGTCAGACATCGACAATTGGCGTATTTGAGGGCAGTTTTGCGCCTCTTGTGTCAATGGGATGGTATCAGTCACGACCAACTCATCAAGCACGGAATTTTTAATGTTTTCAATAGCTTTGCCAGAAAGGACAGGGTGAGTGCAGTAAGCAAGTACTTTGGCGGCACCGTGTTCTTTTAAGGCTTTTGCAGCGGCGCATAAAGTGCCGCCCGTATCACACATATCATCAATCAATACGCATGTTTTACCTTCTACGTCACCGATCAAGTGCATGATCTGTGCTTCATTCGCGCGTGGACGACGCTTATCGATAATGGCTAAGTCCGCATCATCTAGTAACTTTGCAAAAGCGCGAGCTCGTACTACACCGCCTACATCTGGCGAGACGACGGCGATGTTTTCATGACCTTGGCGTTGTAGATCATCGAGCAACAATGGTGTGGCATAAACGTTATCAACAGGAATATCAAAAAAACCCTGTATTTGGTCGGCGTGAAGGTCCACGGTCAACACCCGATTAATACCAACAGCGGAAATCATATCCGCAACCACTTTGGCTGTAATGGGAACCCGGGCAGATCGTACGCGACGGTCTTGACGGGCGTACCCAAAATAAGGGACAACAGCGGTCACTCGGCTTGCAGAGGCACGACGCAGTGCATCGGCCATGACAATTAATTCCATCAGGTTGTCGTTACTTGGTGCACATGTGGACTGGATAATAAAAACGTCTTTACCTCGTACGTTTTCATTGATCTCGACCGTAATCTCACCGTCACTGAATTTACCTACGGTGGCATTCCCAATAGGCAGACCGAGTCGGCGAACCACCCTGCGAGCGAGTTCAGGGTTGGCATTACCGGTAAAAACCATCAACTTGGACACTGTGTATACCCTTTATATTTTGTAGCGATGAACATAGATTGGCTGGGGAGATTCGTTTAAAAGTGTTTATTATCCCCTGTTTCGCTCAATCCACTGGTTTAATGCGTAGTGAGTTGGGGAAAGGTTGCAGCCCTGACAAACCCAAGCCTGCCATTTTTCGGGAGTCAACGCTTTTACTCGTTCAGCGTCCTGCTTATTGTTAAATGCAATAAACAAACAAGCCCCCGTTCCAGTCAACTTAGCATCGCCATGATTTTTCAACCATAAATAGGCTTCATCGACCTGCGGATTGTGTTTTCTTACAACATTTAAACAGTCATTATGCCCACCCAGCTTCAAGGCGTGCGATATTTTGATCGGAGGGGTGTCTCTTGTCAAATATTTATCGGTAAAAATTTGACCAGTTGCCACGTGACAGTTGGGTTTTAATAACAAAAAATACGGCGTTTCCAATTCGACCTTCTGAAGACGCTCGCCAACGCCCTCGGCAAAGGCGGAATGTCCCATGACAAAGACAGGTACATCCGCTCCTAGCTGCAGCCCGATTTCAGCCAATTCAGATAGTGATAAATGGCATTCCCAAAGGGTGTTTAGGGCAAGTAATGTGGTCGCCGCGTTGGAGCTTCCTCCGCCAATGCCTCCCCCCATAGGAAGTTGCTTTTCAAGAAAAATATTCGCGCCAAGGGACATATCTTGGCGGTGTTTTTTGAGCAGTGATGCCGCCTTGTAAATAAGGTTATCTTCCGGTGCGACCCCTTCAATAGCGGGGGATAGGCGAATGGTATTGTCATGGTTTACTGCAAAGGTTAGCTGATCGCATAGGTCAATAATTTGAAACAGGGTTTGAAGGTCATGATAACCATTCTTTCGCTGACCGATGATGTGTAAAAAAAGATTGAGTTTCGCGGGAGAGGGCAACTTCATAATAACTACTGAACCGTCCAATCGGTGATAATTAAGTTAACACGGTAAGGAGGACGTGACACCTGCATGGTTTGTGGCAGTTGTAAGCCTTCTACCTCAGAGAATTTTTTGTAGGTGATTGTCCAGCCATCTTGCTGTAATTGTTCAAGAAGGTGCGTTTTGGGGTTACGTTTTGACTGGTAGGGTGTATACGGGTAAGGCAATCCGCGCATCCAATAGGTGACTTGATTTACTGGAAACTCCCAACCAAGCTTTTGCTTCAGTAACGATGCGGCGTCTTTGCCAACGATGGTTTTATCTTCATAGGCTAAAGTGACTTTTTTACCGTTCACACCGCTCAATTTGGTGGCACCTTGGCCAAAAGGACCGTATATATTGAGGGAGAATTCCGTTGGGCTTTCATGCCAATTAAAATTTCCTGAAACAGCGTCATCGGGGGTACGAATACCGACTCTTCCTTCCGTATCCCACTGGGTAATCGCTTGAACACTTTTTGGAGCGGGTGGCTTTGGAGTCGTTTGAAACATGCTACAAGCCGATAGTAAGCTGGCAATAACTGTGATGGCGAAAAAACGCAAGATCATTGTGTACTGTCCTTTTTCTGAAGTGTGACGTGTTTCTCAATAAGTGAAGGATTGAGACGTTTGATAGTGTCCATGAGTAAAGGTGATGATTGACGTATTTGTAGAGCCTGTTGCCATATGTTATCTGCTTGTGAGTAATGTTTTTGTTGCCATAAAGACTCCCCTAAGTGAGCCGCAATGTCTGAGTCTGGATACAATTGCCAAGCTTGTTTTAGGTAATGGGTCGCTTGTCTTAATTTGCCTTGCATGAAATAGCCCCACCCTAAGCTATCAACAATCGCTGGATCTTTCGGATCATATTTATAAGCCTTTTGAATGTAGCTCATCGCTTGTTGTGTGTTCGGGCTTCGAGTTAATAAGGTATAGCCTAGAGCATTTAAATATTGAGGGTTGTTTGGCTCTTTAGATAGTAAAATTTTCAGCTCTTTGACGGTGTCGTGCCAGTGGTTCATGCTTTCTGCTAAAAGGGCTTTGTGGTATCGCAAGGCATTGGATTGAGGGTATTTTTTCAGGGCTTCGCTGAGTAGTTGCCAAGACAAATCAGGACGATGCTTTTCTTCATGAAGTTGGCTGATTGCGGTGACAACGTCTGAAATATATTGATGCGGCGTGCGATCCAACACCATTTTGTTAATGTCTTTTGGTCTTCCTTCATCGTACATCCATAGTGCCATTTGGTTGGTGGCGCTGTTGAGTAGAGCGCCTTGGACATTCTGCATGGCTTGGATAGCGGCTTTTTTCTTACCTGTTTGATAGAGTGCCGTCGCTTTTAGGTAGAGGATTTGATCCTGCAATCCGTAATGCTTAATAGGTAAGCGATTTAGCGTCTCAAAGGCAAGCTGTGGATGGTGATTGGTGAGTAAGGTGTTGCTGTAGCGAATACCTGCTTGGACCCGTTCTAGCGGTGAAAGTTTTGCTGTCTGGTAGACATGTTCAGATTGTTTTAATTGCTTTGTTTGCACTAAGAAATTCAGTAATGGGGTAATGATTTGGGGTTCGCTCGGGTACTTAGTAAAGCCTTTTTCTAAGGTTTGAATGGCTTTATTTCGGTTACCTAATTGATCTTGACTATAAGCAAGAATCAAATAGATAGGCGCTTTATGTAGGTCGTTGTTTGCTGATATAAGTGTCTTCGCCAGCGCAGCGGACTCTGTGTAATGTCCTTGACTAAAAAGTAGGCGAGCTTTGGTCGCTTGAATAAATTCATTTTGCTTGATTTGAGCAGGTAACAAGACAAGTGTGTCAGATAAGGTGCCCATTATCTCATTGGAACGAATGTTTTCATCCGCGTAGACAGGTAAAAAATCAAGCTTAACGTTATGTCGTACGGCCTCCTCTAATAAATTCGCCGCGTCTTTAGCGCGTTGGGATTGCGCTAACACTTGAAACTTGAGGGCATAGGCTTGCTGATCCTGTGGTGTAATGGACATGATCAAGTCAGCACTTTTTTCGATGTCTTGTTTATTTTGAGTCGCTGCAGCAATACGCAGCAAATGTTCTGCCAATGCTGTGTTTCGGGTTTGTTTAGTGAGTTTATAAAAAGGTCCAAAGGCTTTCTCTGTGCCTTCTCGTTGTAGAGTGAATTCTGCTTCCAATACGGCTTTTAAATATTTGTCACTGATTTGTGCTGTTGTATCTTTAGCTGCTTTGAGTGGTCCATTCGTAGTGTTTTTTGCTGTGCCTGTGGCGCTGTCTTTATTTGTCGCATTTTGGTGTGTGTCTGATGGCGATGCCGAATTTTGGCGCTCTTGTCCTGCATTTTGTTGGGAAGCGGGTAGTTGACTGCAGCCTAAAAGCGTTAACGTACTCATAATTAATAGGCAAGAGGATAGCGATCTTAGGGGTGTGTATTTCGACGAAACTTTTGTTGCGTTGTGCAAATATAATGGCATGTGCGTTCCTGGTGCGAAATTCATAATGTCCTTATGGTATCTTTAGCTGTAAACGATGTCAGTACTTAACTATAAACTAATCCTATTACATTTATTGATTCTATGGGGTGCGAAAATAAGCGAATTCCTCGTATAATGTGTGTTCTTTATGTAAAGAGTCGTGTGGGGTGTTTGTTCCTCCTTTCCTGATCTTGATGTCCCGACCTTTGAGAAGAGTTTCTTAATGTCACTAATTACTGTGGGTGTGAACCACAAAACAGCGCCAGTTGCGATTCGTGAGCGTGTTGCTTTTGCTCCCGAAAAAATGATTGATGCTTTGTCGTCTTTAGTTTCTGGAAAAAAAGCGTCAGAAGCCGTGATCGTCTCTACATGTAATCGTACAGAATTGTACTGTTCCATCGACAATGATACCGATGTAGAAAAGATTGTCCGTTGGCTAAGTGAATATCATCAAATTGATTTTGAAGAGCTTAAGCCATATTGCTACGCTCATCTTAACGATGACAGCGTACGCCACATTATGCGCGTTGCATCAGGGTTGGATTCGTTGATTCTTGGTGAGCCGCAAATTTTGGGACAGGTCAAATCCGCTTACGCGGTGTCTCAAGAAGGTGAGTGCATTGGGCCAGATTTACAGTCTCTTTTTCAACGAACCTTTTCTGTTGCTAAACGGGTACGCACCGATACGGCCATTGGCGAAAACCCGGTCTCTATTGCGTTTGCTGCGGTCAGTTTGGCTCAGCGTATTTTTGCCGATGTCAGGGAAAATACGGCATTGCTCATTGGCGCGGGTCAAACCATTGAGCTGGTGGCACGACATCTAAAAGAGCAAGGTGTGAAGCGTATTATTGTTGCGAACCGCACTTTAGCTAGGGCTCAGTGTTTGGCTGATGAGCTGGGCGCTGAAGCTATTTTACTGGGTGACATCGGCGATCATTTACATGATGCGGATATCGTTATTTCTTCAACGGCGAGCCAGTTGCCTATTATTGGCAAAGGATTGGTTGAAAAAGCGATATCAAAACGCCGTTTTGCTCCCATGTTGTTAATTGATATTGCTGTGCCCAGAGACATTGAACCGGAAGTTGAGGAGGTGAGCGATGCCTATCTTTACACGGTCGATGATTTGCATTCAGTGATTGAAGAAAATGTGCGGGCAAGGCAAGATGCCGCACAAGCTGCCGAGTTGATCATTGAGGAAGGCGTTGATACATTCCGACGTTCAGTCGAATCGAGAAAAGTGTCGGATTTAATTGTGCAATACCGGCGCTCGGCGGATGAAATAAAAAACGCAGAATTAGAAAAAGCATTGAAAGGTTTGGAATCCGGTCAATCGCCAGAGCAGGTGATCAATAAACTTGCACATGGTTTGATGAATAAATTGATTCATTCCCCGACGCGTTATTTACGGGATGCCGGAGCCGAATCAAACCAAGAAGCCTTAACCATTGCCGCAAATGTATTGGGCATAAATGAAGATAAAGACAATTAAAAATGAAAGATTCGATCAAGTTTAAGTTAGAAAGTTTGTCTGATCGCTATGATGAATTGGCCGCTTTATTAAGTGATGCCGAGGTGATTATGGATCAGGATCTATTCCGCTCATACTCGAAAGAGTATGCCGAGCTGGAACCTGTGGTGAATTGTTTTAACGAGTACCAGCAAGTGGAAGAGAATTTAGCGGAAGCTGAGCTGATGATGACGGATCCAGATCCTGATATTAAAGAAATGGGGGTAGAGGAGATAAAGTCTGGCGAGCAACAAAAAGAGCAGTTGCAGTTGGCTTTACAAAAATTATTGTTGCCGAAGGACCCAAATGACTCGCGCAACGTCTTTCTAGAAGTGCGCGCAGGAACGGGGGGCGATGAAGCCTCCATCTTCTCTGGTGATTTATTTCGTATGTATTCTCGTTACGCAGAGACGCAGCGCTGGAAAGTCGAAATCATTAGTGCAAGTGATGGTGAGCATGGTGGCTATAAAGAGATTATTGCGCGCATAGTGGGTGATGGTGCGTATTCCAAACTGAAATTTGAGTCTGGTGTACACCGAGTACAGCGAGTGCCAGCCACTGAATCCCAAGGTCGTATTCATACTTCTGCCTGTACTGTGGCTATTATGCCAGAAATGGATGAGGTCGCGGACATTGTGATCAATAAAAACGATTTACGTATAGATACTTTCCGTGCTTCTGGTGCGGGCGGTCAGCACGTTAACAAAACCGACTCAGCGATTCGTTTGACCCACATCCCCACTGGGGTGGTGGTGGAATGTCAAGAAGAGCGCTCGCAACATAAAAACCGTGCTAAAGCCATGTCACTTCTGGCTTCTCGTTTATTAGCGGCGGAACAAGAGAAAGCGGCAAGCGAGCAATCTGAAACGCGTAAATCTTTAGTGGGCAGTGGCGACCGCTCCGAGCGTATCCGAACCTATAACTACCCTCAAGGTCGCGTTACCGATCACCGTATTAATTTAACTCTGTATAAATTAGATGAGATCGTAACGGGTGATCTGGATGTGCTGATTAATCCGCTTGTCAGTGAATTCCAGGCAGAGCAGTTAGCCGCTCTAAGTGGCGATAATTAATGACTGAGTTGCGAATTGATGAACTCCTGAAAGGCGCTTACGAGCGCCTTCGTTTTGTGTCCGATAGCGCGCAATTGGATGCTCAGTTGTTATTAGCTCATGTCTTAGGTGTGACCACCGCCTACTTTTATACTTGGCCAGACAAGTTGCTTGATGAAAAGGCGTTGGCAGAGTTTGATAAACTGCTAAAAAGGCGAGAGCAGGGTGAGCCGGTTGCCTATTTAATTAAGCAACAGGCATTCTGGTCGTTATCGTTAGAAGTGGCACCTTGCACTTTGATTCCAAGAGCAGACACGGAATGCTTAGTTGAAACGGCATTATCGCTTATTAACCCTGGTGAAAACTTGCGGATTTTGGACTTAGGCACTGGCACAGGAGCCATTGCTTTGGCGCTAGCGTCGGAATGCCCTAATGCTCAAGTGATGGGTGTTGATCTAATTGATGAGGCGGTAGCGCTTGCTAAGCGTAACGCGAAAAAAAATCAGCTGACGGTCGATTTTCGGCAAAGTTGTTGGTTTAGCGTATTGGAAGGTAGTGAGCCGGAAAGTCATGAGTTGTTTGATTTGATCGTCTCCAACCCTCCCTATATTGATCCTAATGATGCGCATTTATCGCAAGGGGATGTGCGCTTTGAACCTAAAAGCGCACTGGTTGCGGGGAATCATGGTCTTGCGGATATTGAGCATATTATCGAGACTGCGCCGCGCTTTCTTAAGGTTGGGGCCTATTTGTTGTTAGAGCATGGTTATGATCAATCGCAAGCGGTACAAGCCTTGTTTGAAGCAAAAGGATATGGTTGTATTAAGACGTATCAAGATTTGGGTGGAAACGACAGGGTGACGGTAGGTTGCAGAGAAAGTTAGAGAGAAGAGTTCTAATATAGAAGACCTACTATCGCCACGCCCTAGTTCTTGCTCACGATGCAATTGATGGAGAAGTTTTACTCACTCATGGCTGCAAAATGGCTCATGCTCTGGGAACAAAAATTACCATTGGCCACATTAGCTCTGACTACCGAGAACTGCAGTATCTCAACGATAATACCATTGTTGATAAGCAATCCAAGCATGTGATTGAAGCCAAAGAAATGTTCTCAGAACTTGCCAAAGACATTGATTTTCAGGCTGGAATTGAAGAACTGGTCAGCATTACTCGGTTTAAAGATATCGACCATCTCATCAGCGAACGCCAAATCGACCTTTTAATCGTCGGTCATAAAAACCGTCTATTTGGTGTTTTATCATCCTATTCGTTTGAGTTTATTAATCGCATCGATATCGATGTGTTGGTGCAACATATTCACAGTAAGAAATAAAATCCTTAATGGAGGCTTTATGAATAATCAAATTCAGCAGATCACAGCCCGTGAAATACTTGACTCTCGTGGTAATCCTACCATCGAAGTCGACGTGTTTGATACGGCAGGGCGAAGTGCTCGTGCATCTGTGCCATCGGGAGCCAGCACAGGCTCTCGCGAAGCTATTGAATTTCGTGATAATGACAAAAGTCGTTTTGGCGGCAAAGGTGTTTTACAAGCAATTGAACACATCAACCAAACCATTGCTCCGGCGTTGATTGGCTGCGATGCCCGCCAAATGCGCCAGATTGACGCCAAGATGATCGAATTAGATGGGACTGAAAACAAAGCTAAACTTGGTGCGAACGCCATTTTAGGTGTGTCCTTGGCTTGTGCCCGACTGGGGGCTTTGCAATCCGATTTACCACTGTACCAATATCTTGGCGGCACTGGTGCCAACCTGCTACCGGTCCCCTGCATGAACATTATTAATGGTGGCGTACACGCCCGCTGGCAGGGTGCTGACTTTCAGGAATTTATGATTGCACCTTGGGGCGCAGGTAGTATCAGCGAAGCCGTTCGTTGGGGCAGTGAAGTCTATCAAGCCTTGCGCAATGTACTTAAAGAAAAAGGACTCTCAACAGGGATCGGTGATGAAGGTGGTTTTGCACCGCAAGTTAAATCAAACCGTGAACCACTTGAGTACATTGTCCAAGCGATTGAAGCCGCTGGCTTTAAACCCGGAGAAGATGTTGCAATTTGCATAGATCCAGCTTCTAGTGAGTTCGCTGAGAACGGGATTTACACCCTAAAAACAGAAAATGCCAAACTGAACGCCACGCAGATGAGTGACTACTATGCGAAGCTGATCGATGATTTTCCAGTGGTTCTGCTTGAAGACGGTTTAGCCGAAGATGACTGGGAAGGTTGGAAAGTTCTGTATAATAAACTCGCTGGGCGCGTTGAACTCGTCGGTGATGACATATTTGTAACCAATATTACCTATATCCAACGGGGGATTGATGAACAACTGGCCAATTCTGCCCTAATTAAATTAAATCAGATTGGTTCACTGTCTGAAACCTTCGATGCTGTCAACCTGTGTCATCAAAACAACTGGGGTACATTTATCTCCCATCGCAGTGGCGAAACCACCGACAGTTTCATCGCTGATATGACCGTTGCCATGCGCGCCGGACACCTCAAAACAGGCGCACCATGTCGTGGTGAACGTGTGGAAAAATACAATCAGCTTATGCGGATTGAACAACAATTAGGCTCAGCTGCAGTCTTTGCTGGGAAAAACGCCTTTATCCGCAATTGCTAAAAATTGAGCCACCTGAGCATTAGCCGGGTTGGTTTGTAACTCTTGAGGCGGGCATTGTTGAATGACCCGCCCTTGTTCTATAAATGCAAACTCATTGACGATCGCACAGGCATCACTAAATTGGTGGGTCACCAATAACACCGCCAGTTGGTGCTCACTGGCCAGATTGCGAACCAATGTTAAACAATCCGCCCGCAAGACCGGATCCAGTGTGCTAAATGGCCCATCGAGTAACAAAATCGGCCGCTGACGAAGCAATGCCCGAGCTAACGCTGCCCGTTGATTCTGCCCTCCGGAAAGAGCACCAGGATAACTGGCCAGCCACTGCGCAATACCTAATTGCTCTGCAACCTTATCAATATACGCTTGCTCATGACGATCATGCTTTAATCGACCATTAATTCCTAGCGCTAAATTCTGCTGAACCGTCAAATGCTCAAATAAATTATGCTGCTGAAACAAACTGCTCACAGGCCGCTTAGCTACCAGCAGCTCCAGAATCGATTGTCCCTGCCACAGCAGCACTCCAGAGGCTGTTTCAAATCCAGCAATCATTGCCAGCCACGTCTTTTGGTTGTTGGTTATTGTTGCTGACAGTATTGTCCTTAAAAAGCCTTTTCAGACAGATCATGGAAAGGCTTTCTTGTTTCTGATGGAAGTTACGTTTTTACTTTTGTGGTTGGGCACTTTCTGGGCGAATAAAAACCGGAACCTGGCTGGTGGATTGGGCATCATCGTATTGATAGCCATTTACGTTGAAGGCTTTAATATCTTCCAGTGTTTTGCATTGGTGTTGAATTAAATAGCGAGCCATAAGGCCTCGCGCTTTTTTTGCATAAAAACTGATGACTTTAAATTTACCATTCTTCTCATCTAAAAAGTTTGGAGAAATCAATGGCACATTGAGTTTTTTAATATTGACCGCTTTAAAGTATTCATTAGACGCAAGGTTGACCAGTAATTCTCCCTCGCTTAGTTGTTCATTGAGCGCGTTGACAATGGTGTCACCCCAAAATTGGTATAAGTTTTTGCCACGAGGGTTTTCTAGATGGGTGCCCATTTCGAGACGATACGCTTGCATTAAATCAAGTGGTTTAAGCAGACCATACAATCCACTGAGTATGCGTAAATGGTCTTGGGCGTATTTTATCTCTTTATGGCTTAAGCTATAGGCGTCCAGCCCAGTATAAACATCTCCCATGAAGGTATAGATAGCGGGGCGACTGTTGTCTTTGCTGTGTGTTTTTTCCCAAGACTGATAGCGCTCAACATTAAGGGTTGCTAGTTTGTCGCTAAGTTTCATTAAAGACCCCACTTGCGCGGGAGTGTAAGGCTTTATGGTTTCTATCAGTTGTTGGGCGTCGTCTAGGTAGTCAGGTTGAGACACTTCATCAACACTTGGTTTGGAGCTTGTATCGAGGGTTTTAGCTGGGGATATTAAAAATTTCATAGTCATTCCATCGGTTCAAATGTTGCGTTTGCTAAAGATTATCCATAGAGTGTCGATAGATATCTAGAGTTAATGGTAATAGAGATAGGATATGGCTGATAATCTGATCTACCTCCCCATACAAAAAAGATCACCTAAGTGTTCTTTTTATGACGCTATTAGTGATAGAGATCTCATCGAATTGCGAGACGCGTTTGATCGCGCGCGAGAGCAATGGCCGCTGGAAATTGCAGAGCTACCGGAAAATAATAAAAAATACGCCCACAAAAAGTGAGTTTGGCTGTAAACTAACCTTCTCTTTGTGTTGACTATGGTCATTGTTGTTATGTTTGCCTTTCTTATTCGTCATTCCTTGGTTTTTATGTTTCTCTCTGCGGTACTAGGGTTTGCTCTGCCTGACCTCTCTGGCCATTTTTTTGTTTTTCTCCCTTATACTTTGTTTTGCTTAATGACGTTAACCTTGTTGGGTATTAGGCAAAATGAGTTGCTGCGTCGATTAAAAAAAATCAGTGTTTGGGGATATGCTTTCATTCACAGCGCTGTTTATATGCTGTTTGTTGGCTGTATTGCGGGCCTTTTTCATTTGGATAAAAATTTACAGCTGGCGATGGTGTCCGTGGCGGCAACGGGCTCTTTATTCGCAACACCTGCGATTGTTAGAGCGCTTGGCTTCGATAGTATTGAAGCTATGGCGATGACAATCGCTTCGACCCTTCTTTTACCAGCTGCTATTTTTATCACCCTACTGGTATATCATTCTGGACATATATCTCTTGATTTAACGTCTTATATTTCACGATTGGTTATATTTATATTTGGGCCAATGTTTTTTTCATTTATTATTCACAAAACCATACAAAAGAATACGCTGAATAGTATTTTGAATCGAATTTCTCCTTATACAATATTGTTTGTATTGGCTTTTCCTTTTGGATTGGTAGGTAGCTTTAGAAAACTGTTCGATGGAAATCCACATGATGCTTTCATTTATTTAATGGTTGCAGTATTGTTATGCAGTGTGTTTTTTATTGTTTCTTATTGGGTTTATAGAAAATCAGGAAAGGAGTTCGCATTAACCGCAGCTATAACTTCGGGCAATCGAAATGTTTTACTAACATATACGATTGCTGGAGGGTTGTTAGGGCCTGCTTTTTTGCCTCTTGCTGGCGCGCTTCAGATACCGACGTCGTTATTGCCAGTGGTCACACGTTACCTTTCTCGTAAAATTGGTTAATTTTTGTTGTAAATACTCGAATTAGTTACTTTTTGTTGTAGATGCTTGAAAGCTTTAAGATAGAAGCTAATCTTACGGTGAATTAAATTGTCTCGAGTTGTTTTATTATTCATACAAAAATTGAGTGAATAAGCGACAATAGAAATCATTGTTATTCAAGTTATTGTTATTAAAAAGGATGTTTGTCTTCGAAATGTAAGACTTACAAAGAGAAGAGTGGCTAAATAAGGTCCATACTGATGAGAAACAATATTCCGGTTACAACAAACGAGAAAACCTTTGCCAAAGATGTAAAACTTATCTCCACCACAGATTTAAAAGGCCGTATCACAAATTGCAATAAGGCTTTTTTAGATATCAGTGGCTTTGAGAAAGAAGAGCTTATTGGCAGTCCTCATAATATTGTGCGTCACCCAGACATGCCAGTTGAAGCATTTGATGTGATGTGGAAGTATTTAAAGCGCGGCGAACCTTGGATGGGGATGGTGAAAAATCGCTGTAAAAATGGTGACTTTTACTGGGTTGATGCTTATGTCACACCCGTTACAGAACATGGCAAGGTGGTTGGTTATGAATCGGTTCGAACCTTGCCTGATCGAGCTGATGTAGCACGAGCTGAAAAAGTCTACAAAAGAATAAATGCAGGAAAGCGAGTGATGCCTCGTGTTGGTCTCTCACTTCCTGTGCTGATATTGATTACTGGTGCAGCGCTTGGCATTGCTGGAGGGCTTGTCACTGGGCTTTGGGAGGGTATAGCCGTTTTTCTAGCGGCAAGTTTATTATCGAATGCATTGCTTTTTATAGGGTGGAACAACTCTGTCAAAACGTTATCGCAAAGATTATCAACTTCGTTTATGCACCCTCTTGCGGCAATTACCTATTCTGATGCATCACTCTCTACTGGTAAATTGGATGTGGGGATTAAAAGTCTTAGGTCGCGTTTAGATGCGGTGCTAACACGTATTGAAGATGAGTCTAGTAAAGTATTTGATCAGGCAAATATTGGGTACCGCTTGACAGATGAGTCGGCACAGAAAATGACAAGTCAACAGCATGAGACTCAAGATGTGGCGGCGGCTATGCACCAAATGACGACGACCATCAGTGAGGTGTCTGCCCATGTGCAAAGTACTGCTGACGGAGCAAAGGAAACCTCAGATTCCGCTCAGGAAGGTAGAAAGGTAATTGAAGAGACGCGTCACTCTATTGAAGCATTGAATCAAATGGTTAATGAAATAAGTGATACCGTGGAAGAGTTGTCTGAGCGTTCGGAAAAAATTGCCCAAGTAGCACAGATGATCGACCAAATTGCTGAGCAGACGAATCTATTAGCCCTGAATGCGGCTATTGAGGCTGCACGTGCTGGTGAACATGGACGTGGCTTTGCTGTGGTCGCTGACGAAGTGCGTCAGTTGGCCCAACGAACACAGGGGTCAACAAAAGAGATTCATGACATCATCGAAGTGTTGAGACAAAGCGCCAAACAATCGGTTGCAAAAGCCAATCAGGGTAAAGTGGGTGCGGAACAAGGAGTGCAGCAAATGCTGGCGGCGGAAGCGTCATTGGTCTCTATTGTTTCTGGGGTCTCAGGAATTTCAGATATGGCGAACCAGATGGCGGCAGCCGTAGAGGAGCAAGCGCACGTATCGGAGGATATTAATCAACAAATTGTTCGTATTTCTAATTTGGCCACTGAAAGTTTAGATAAGGCGAACAGTTCTTCAGAAAGCATCCAGATGTTGCTGACTATTTCTTCAGACTTGCATGAGTTGGTGACTCGCTTTAAGTAAATGTTTTCGTAATCTTCTAAGGACAGAGGTACTGCCATATGGAAAGGGTTAAAAATTAAAAAGCCGAGCTGTGAATCACAACTCGGCTTTTTACTGATATATTGTTAAAACTAAGGTAAAGGGAGAGGTCTTAAACGCTCACTTGCCTGATTCATACTCATCATCACGATGTTCTGACTGCCTTTCGAATCTCCCATCGCTTGAAGTAAACGACTCAGCTCTGCCATTGCTTCGCTATTTGCATTTAAGTTAAACGCGTTCTCGTAGTAGTCTTTGGCTTTGCCCCATAAACGAATGGATTGACTCAATCGACCACACACAAGGTACAGGTTTGAGCTACGTGGCTCTTTCTTAAGCCAGTTTTCACAGTTGTTTAACAGTTTGTTGCTATTGAGTTCACGTAAATTGCCATATTCGTAGATAAGTTCTTCTGACCACCTCTTGTTTAAGCTTTGGCGGATAAAAACCTCTGCTTTTTCTTCGTCTTTAAAAGCGATGAGTGTTTGGGCATACAGCTTGCGCATGTAATCGTCTTGGGACAATGAGTCAAGTTTATTCCATAAAGACTCGACGTCTGAGACGAGTGCTTTGTTGCTCTCACCAAGCTTATTTCGGAATTTAATTTTTTCCAAAAGAGCTAAAAAGGCATTGCGCTCTAAATCCAACATATTTTCTTCATCGAAGATACCCTCTTTTTTTAGCGTCGGTGTGAGGCTGAGTAAGGCATCCCAATCTTTTAACTTAGTATAAACCGCTACCAGCATTTTTAAGATTTGCCTGTGTTTTGGTTTAATTTTCTGTAGGCGTAAAAGGGAGGCGAGGGCGCCTTCATAATGTTTTTGTCGGATTTGAATTTGACTTTGCGCAAAGCCGATGGCGAACTCTGCCTCTGGTGTGGATTGGTGAGCAGTACGAAGTAGTGCTTTAGAACGCTCATGTTCTTCCTGTTCACTGGCTGCGTAGGCGGCACCAATATAGTTGATAAGTGGGTAGGAGGCATTTCCTGCACTACTGGTTAGCAGCTTTTCTGCCTTTTTCCAGTTTCCGCCGACCAGTTCCAACATGCCGCGAATCGTGTTTTTAGCGGCACGTTTATGGGCTAAGTTGTCAGTAATTTTAGACAGTGAGCTGCTGGGCCTTAGGGCAATAAACAAAATCTTTTTTACCCACCCTAATACAAACAGTGCAACGATAATCGCCGCTACTAATACCCATAAACTGGTTTCGATTGTTACGCCATCGTAAGCAATCAGTACGTAGCCACTGTCTTGTCGCATGAGTAATCCGATAATCCCCCCAACGACCATCATGATAACAAGGATAAATAAAAGTTTTCTCATGCTTTTGCTCCTTGATCATTTGGATTTTTTGGGGAGCCTTGAGTCTCAGGCGAGACGGCATTTGGTTTGTTTTTGTCTGCTGGTGGGGTTGAGGCCGCAGGAGTGCTTGGCTCTGCAGGGGGCGTTGCTTTCTGTGGAAGTTGTTGGGACTGCTCTGTGGATTGAGCTCTCTCATTCCACTTTTTCATAAGCGTTTTCATGGCTTCAAGGGAATCGTTAGGCAGTGGTAAATCAGGTGCAGGGTTCACTTGTTGCAATGAGGTAATACTGGCCAAGAAGGCAATAACTTTTTGTGATTTGGTATCAAAATGTTCTGTGACGGCTTTGGCAACACGAGAAAGAGCATTTTGGTAGATTTTTGATTCGCCTTTCACCATGGCGACTTGTGCGACGTCAATTTGCAGTTGCAAACCTGTTATCAGTTGTTGATATTCGGTTGGCGGTAATAGGGTTTTAATGGGAGTATGATCGTAGTTAATGATGACTAGCGATTTTAACGATTGCCAAAGTTCGCTTAACACGCCAGTGACTTTGTCCGTTATTTTTTGAGATGGTGTTTCTGTATTGCTTGCTTGGTGATCTTGCTGCCAAGCTTTAGAAGGTTCCCGTTGAGGAAGTTGGCTAACTTGGTCATACAGAGCGTCTAACTGCAAGTAGCGGCCTTGTAAATCAAAGTGTCGCGTTGATTTAAGCGCTTGAATGTCTTTTGCGATGGCTTTGCGAGCGGCAAAAAACATGGGATCTTGCAGTTCGGCTAAAATCGAGTCAGCACTGGATAATAAACTAATAGCTCCTCTGGCATCTGATTCTAAAAGAACGCGTTGATTTGCAAGGCGAACCAAGTATTCCACTTCCGCTAATTTCCAGTCTTCTTTTGTATTGTTGTGAATGCGACTTAATTGTTTTTGAATGGTTTTAATCTGTTGGCTTTGCTGGCTTTGTTCGCTAACCAGTTGCTCGGTTTGTTGTTTTATCTGCTGTTCTGTTTGAACGACCTGACTGGAAAGTGTGTTAATTTGCGAGCGCGATTGGTTGTAAGCAACAAGTTGGTCGGTAATCTTATCCTGTTGCTGTTGTAGCCGGGTAATGGCGCCAGCGGGGTTATGCTGTTGGGCTTGATAAAATAGCCAACCACTAGCCGATAAGGAGGCAAGAGAGATAACAATGCTGGCGCTAAGCAATGTTTGGTTTATTGAAAATGTGCTCTTTGCTCTTTGTGAATTTTGTTCTTCACGTTTTCTGTCACGAGCCTTCTGGGCACCAGATCGAGTATCTTCTTGCAACGTTTTAGAGGGATGGCTGTTCTCTTCCAAGTTGGTGTTATTATCTGTCATTCTTATTTCCTATGTGAAGGTCCGTCGCTGAGATAAGGCTTTGGTCATCGGCGCCATTAGCACATGTTGCCTGCTTCCAGCCCATTTCTAGAGCTAGGTTGTTTACTCTAACACTCGGGGTAAGGATGGGAAGCGCTTTTAGCTCAGGTTTAAATTGTTCAGTATAGTCGTTTAGGTTTTCTAAGCTTTCACCACTGGTGATCCAAATTAGATCAATGTCTGGAAGCATAAGAAACGTTTGTGCAACATAATAAGGTTGTTGTCTTTGGTATAAAGACAAGTATTGTACACTAGCCCCTCGTTTTGTTAACTGGTCTCCTAGCTCCGTTCTCCCGCCTTCCCCTTTAATGATCAGCACTTTTTGGTCTCGCATTTTAGCGGGTTTCAGCCATTCTAGCAGTGCTTCAGTGGTATGGCCTGGATTGGTAATGGCTGGAATCCCTTGCTCTTGTAATGCTTTAGTGGTGCCTTTGCCAATGCCAATCCAATGGATTCCTTCAGGGATCATTGGCCAGCAGTCGTCTAGCCATTCAACACCAAATCGCACGGCATTTTTACTAATAAAAATCACATAATGAAACTCATCTATATTAAAAACAAGAGAGCGAATGGCAGCGATGCGGTTAGGATCCGTAATGGGCGAAATAGAGAGCATCGGAAGAGAAACTGGCAAGTAACCATGTTGTTTAGCGTGTTGACAGCTTAGGCTGTTCTCTGGCTCAGGACGAGTGATTAAAAGACTTAACTTATTCACCTGTTTACCTTCCGTTAACTGCATGTTGTCATATTATTGATAAATAGCGGCCAAGATGGCGTCGGCGCCTTTTGTTAGTAAGTCTTCAGCCACCGAAATACCTAAGGCTTTCGCGTTGTCTTTATGGCCCCTTGTTTGGCTTTCAATCATGGTCTTTCCATCTGGGCTGCCAACAAGGCCGCGGATATAGATCTCATCGCCTGATAAGGTCGCATAGCAGGCAATCGGTGCTTGACAGCCACCATTGAGTCGTTCATTAACCGCGCGTTCTGCCGTCACTCGTATGGCAGTATCATTGTGTTGCAGGGGGGTTAAGAGTTCAATG
Source organism: Marinomonas sp. 63XJN7_7_ISO-PGPR-S23-202 (assembly GCF_056173505.1). Taxonomy (NCBI): domain Bacteria; kingdom Pseudomonadati; phylum Pseudomonadota; class Gammaproteobacteria; order Oceanospirillales; family Oceanospirillaceae; genus Marinomonas; species Marinomonas sp. 63XJN7_7_ISO-PGPR-S23-202. The sequence continues at coordinate 1,238,578 of NZ_CM149677.1, forward strand.
GTAGCAAGGTCATCGGAACGACATTCAATGCCCATTGCGCCTTGACCGCCTGCCGGTAAGCTGGTTTCCACAGGAATGCGCAGACGAATACGATCTTGCATGTTTAAGCGAATTAGACCTGCGGTTGCTAATATGATGGCATCATACTCGCCTTCATCCATTTTCCGTAAGCGAGTGTTCACATTACCGCGTAGGTCTTTGATCACAAGGTCAGGACGTTTCATGCGTAGCTGACAAGAGCGGCGTAAACTAGATGTACCAATGACGCTACCAGCTGGAAGGTCATCAATGGTGTCAAAATGGTTGGACACAAATGCGTCGGTTGGATCTTCTCGCTCGCAAATTACCGCTAAACCTAGCCCTTCAGGAAAAGCCATGGGAACATCCTTCATTGAGTGCACGGCGATGTCTGCACGTCCGTCCACTAGGGCGGTTTCCAGTTCTTTAACGAAAAGGCCTTTGCCGCCGATTTTCGATAAAGGTGAATCTAAGATTTGATCTCCTTTCGTTGTCATGCCAAGCAGCTCAACACGTAGCGTCGGGTATAACGACTCTAACTGAGCTTTAACATTGTTGGCTTGCCAAAGGGCTAACTGACTTTCTCGAGTGGCAATCACTATCTTATCTTTCACGCTATCTCCTAGTTAAATGTGGGCAGAGGAAATGGGTTGTCTGCTTTGAGATTGATGCTGCTAATCATACTCGTTAACGTCGAGAGCGTCATCTTTCAATACTTTATAAGTCGCGGCGCTTAAGGTACTCTGTGCGTCTGTTTGAATTTGTGTGGGAACCAACTGAATGACTGATACTAATAAAACCACAAACCAGCAATGGGGTGGTCGTTTTTCTGAGCCTGTGGATGCGTTTGTTGCGCGTTTTACTGCATCTGTTGAGTTTGATCAACGAATGGCAAAGCAGGATATACAAGGATCGATTGCGCATGGCAAAATGCTCGCCAGTGTGGGGGTTTTGACGGAAGAAGAACGAGATCAGATTATTCAAGGTCTGACGGAAATCGAAGATGAAATTCAGCGCGGCGAGTTTGCATGGTCAGTTGAGCTAGAAGACGTGCACATGAACATTGAGGCGCGTCTGACGCAAAAAATTGGTATTACAGGTAAGAAACTACATACAGGTCGCTCTCGTAATGATCAAGTGGCAACCGACATTCGTCTCTACTTGCGTGACGAAGTAGATTTTTTATTGGAAGAAATTACCCGTTTGCAACAAGGTATTTTGAGTTTGGCTGAAAAAGAGGCGAATACCATTATGCCAGGTTTTACTCACTTGCAAACGGCCCAGCCAGTCACTTTTGGTCATCACCTTATGGCCTGGTACGAAATGGCGCAGCGCGACTACGAGCGTCTTGTTGATTGTCGTAAGCGGATTAATATTTTACCTCTTGGGGCGGCGGCGCTTGCTGGAACGACTTATCCGATTGATCGAAATATGACCGCCGAATTACTCGGTTTTGAGCGTCCGACTTATAACTCTCTTGATTCTGTTAGTGATCGTGATTTTGCCATTGAATTTACCTCGACGGCTTCTATCATCATGATGCATTTGTCTCGTTGGGCAGAAGAGATGGTGATGTGGGCCTCAGCTCAATTTAACTTTATCTTCTTGCCAGATCGTTTTTGTACGGGCTCATCCATCATGCCCCAGAAAAAGAACCCAGATGTACCAGAGTTAGTGCGAGGAAAAACAGGTCGCGTTTATGGGCATTTAATGGGCTTGCTGACTTTGATGAAGTCGCAGTGTCTGGCCTATAACAAAGACAACCAAGAAGACAAAGAGCCGTTGTTTGACACCGTTGATACGTTAAAAGGTTCCTTGCGAGCTTTCGCGGACATGATTCCTGCGATTGAATCTCGTCAGGAAAATATGTACGAAGCTGCGCGCCGTGGCTTCTCTACTGCGACGGATTTAGCGGATTACTTGGTTCGTCAAGGTGTGGCTTTCCGTGATGCCCACGAAGTGGTGGGTAAAGCGGTTGGATATGGTGTGAAAGAGAGCAAAGATCTTTCTGAAATGACGCTAGAAGAATTGCAGTCCTTTGGAAGCATGATCAAAGAAGATGTTTTCGAAGTGTTAACGTTAGAAGGTTCTGTAGCGGCTCGTAATCATGTTGGTGGAACAGCACCTGCTCAAGTATTGCAAGCAGTAGAACGAGCAAAATCGGATCTTGCTTTACGCGATTGATACGGCTCATTTTGTCTTAATTGACTGTTTAAATTAAAGCCCGCTCTGCGACTAAACACTAGACTAATGATTTCCATTGATTGAGTGTTTATCTCCACAAGAGTGGGTTTTTTGCTTATTTGCTCTCGTCTGATTGACTCTTATGTAAGGTCTAGCCTAGCTACTTGATTTAGGCTCAACTTGTTTATACGCCCCTCTTTTTTTGATTACAAAAATATATATAGAGTTACATACAAACATAAATGTTAACATAAAGTTACGATTTGCTTGGTTGTATCGTTATTCTTTAACAATATCAGGAATGATTTGTAATAATCTATTCCATAGTATAGCCAACGGTTTACTCAGTACATCCAGCCTAGATGATTCTAGAAGAAGGCGTTAAAGACTTTCCCTAGTGTGTAGTGTGCAATTTCGCCTGTCGGGCTGCTAGAAGGAGGGCTATCGCGTGGGAATACATAAAAGAGCGTGATTAACTTTTCTTGGGGGTCACAATGAATGTTAATGATTTTGAGGCTTTTAAGGAAAAGGCTAATTGTAAAAATATAGATTTTCAGGCTTTCAGTAGGGAGGAAGAGTTTAAGCACTCTTTCTGGGGCGTGATTAATGAAATAAACGAGGCTATAAAATTTCATATTAATGATGAAGGAGTATTAAATACCTCGTTAGATAAAAAAATACTTTCTGCATATTCTCTTTTGGTGCCAGAAGAAAATACACAGGACGAACATTTTGAATTAGTGAGCACAGGTGTAGAAGAGAAAGAAGAGCCGTTATTTAACTCTCGTTTTGCTTTTATTAATGTCGGTGAACGTTCATGAATATTGTTTATATCTCTTCACCTAAGGGCGGTGTCGGAAAGACAACGGTAACGGCTAACTTATCCCTTTCTATGCAACGTTTAGGCTATCAGGTTGTTGCTATTGATCTAGACCCTCAAAACAGCTTACGTCACCATTTTGGTGTGGATGTGAATGATGCTAGAGGATTAGTTACTCTATTAAGTCCTGATGTAAATTGGCAAAATTACCTATTAGAAACATCAAGTGGTGTCTCTATATTGCCTTATGGACAGTCTAATAGAGATCAGAAAAAATCATTTGATAATAAATTAATTACTATGCCTGACTTTTTGTATGAAAGATTAGAGCAGTTAGTACTTCCTGAGAAATCCATTATCTTAATCGATTTACCATCTGGAGACAGTAGGGCTTTAGAGTGCATCGAGAAAGTACCCTCTGTTGAGTTAGTTGTATTAACAGCTGATGGTGAGTCTGTTGTTACATTGCCTTTGGTGATGGCAGGAAAGAAAACTTTTTTTATTATTAATCAAATATCCCGTCCACATCGCTTAAATCGGGATATCTCGGAGTTTTATGATCAAAAGCTTGGTTCATTATTAATAGGGCATATTCATAAGGATGAATCTGTACCTGAGTCGTTTTCTATTAAAAAATCCATTTTCGATTACTCCCCTTATTCGTCTTTTATTAGCGACCTAGATGCTATATCCAGAAATTTAAGCCGAATTTTTGAACTTTGAAAAAGGCCTTTAACATGAGTGAAAAAAATCATGATCAATGGGTGTTTGGTATTTTTCGCATTGGTTGTCTTATTGTTCTATTTCTATTTATAGCGCTCGTTGTTGTCACACCTCTTGATCTTCGTAATCAAACTATTTTTGCGATTATTAGTGTGATTTTTATGTTATTAATGAGCATCATAAAGTCCAAATTCGTAAGAATTGTTCTGATTTTATTGAGTGTTATTGTTTCTACTCGTTATTTATATTGGCGGATGGTCAATACATTGCCATTGTCATCACCATTAGAGTTTATTCTAGGCTGTGGTCTTTTGTTGGCTGAGATCTATGCATGGGTTATTATGCTGCTTGGTTATGTGCAAACTATATATCCTTTAAAGAGAAAAATATACCCGCTGCCTAAAGATTATAACACATGGCCAACTGTTGATATTTATATACCAACTTATAATGAAAGCTTAGATATTGTCCAAGATACGGTGCTAGCTGCCCTTAATATTAGCTATCCAAAAGACAAGGTGAAAGTATATCTATTAGATGACGGAAAACGGCCTGAGTTTGGAAAATACGCTGCTTCGGCTGGTGTTGGCTATATTACGCGTTCTAATAATGAACATGCCAAAGCCGGTAACCTGAATAATGCTTTAAAACAGACGCAAGGAGAGCTGATCTGCATCTTCGACTGTGATCATGTGGCTACTAAGTTATTTTTACAATCGACGGTAGGTGCATTTATTGCTGATCCTAAGCTGGCGTTAATGCAAACTCCCCATCATTTTTATTCGCCAGATCCATTTGAGCGTAACATGGACAGAGCGAGTCATGTGCCTAGCGAAGTGGAGTTGTTTTATGGCCCAGTTCAAGAGGGGAATGATTACTGGAATGCCGCATTCTTTTGTGGGTCTTGTGCGGTTATAAAGCGTTCTGCACTAGAAGATATTGATGGTTTTGCGGTAGAGACTGTTACAGAGGATGCTCATACGGCATTACGGTTACAGCGTAATGGCTGGAATACGGCCTATTTGAGTATTCCTTTGGCGGCAGGTTTGTCAACTGAACGGTTGGCACTTCACATTGGGCAACGTGCTCGGTGGGCACGAGGGATGAGTCAAATATTTCGGATTGACAATCCTTTGTTAGGTAAGGGGCTGGCCTTACACCAACGACTTTGTTATTTAAATGCCATGATGCATTTCCAGTTTCCCTTAGCAAGAATTGTATTTATCACCGCCCCGCTTGCTTATTTATTATTTGGACTCAATGTTATTCATGCGTCGCCTTTTGTATTATTAGCCTACGCATTACCTCACCTTATTCACTCTATTAAAACTAACACTTTAGTGCAAGGTAAACATCGATTTTCCTTCTGGGGTGAGGTTTATGAAACTGTATTATGTTTTGCTTTAGTCAAACCTACTTTATTGACGCTTTATAACCCTAAAAAAGGAAGTTTTAACGTGACAGAGAAGGGAGGGACATTGAAGGAAGGTTTCTTTGACGCAAAATCGGTACGCCCTCATTTAATTGTTTTATTAGTTCTGATTATTGCTATTATATGGGGAATAATCCGCACGATTTTATATAGGTACTATAATGTAGAGCCATTTTCTTTGTTACTAAATATTTTCTGGGCATCTTTTAGTGCGATGATTATTATGGCTTCTTTGTCAGTTGCTAGAGAGTCTAAACAAGAGCGCCAATCCGTTTGTATAAATATAGAGTTAAAAACCATTTTATACTTAAAGAATGGGAAAACACTAGTAACAAAGTCTTATGATTTATCGATGGGGGGGATTCGGGTAGATTCGTTAGAGCTTTCTGTCAGTGAGGCAAAAGAAATAAACCATATAGAGATTTTTTTTGATGGGAAGGCTTTGTTATTTCCTGTTGAATACATTTTTTCAAATGAAGAAAATATACGTTTTCACTTCAAATTCTTACCTATAAAACAACGAAGACATCTTGTTGAAGTTGTAATGGGGCGTGCGGATGCTTGGTTAAATAGATCATATAAAAAAGATCAGGTAATAGCATCTTTAATAACTGTGGCATGTCAAAGTATTAGTTTGTTATCAAGTAGTGATCGAAATTTAGGATGGAGGAAATGGTGTAGACAGTTTTTTGGGTATTGGAAAGTACGTGTCTTTTTTATTTTTTTGATCTCTTTGTTATCAATTTCTGTCACAAGTAAAGTATGGGCAAGCGACATTGTTTATAACCAAAACTTATCTCTTAAAGCTGCGGGTTTTCATACGCCTCTAGTTCTTTATGATAATGGTAGTCAAACGGGTGCTTATATTACATTAAGAAAAGATGAATATGTTAGTAAGGCGACTTTTCATTTGTTTTTTAAGTATCCAAATATTGTATTTCCTGAGGATAGCTTTTTGCAAGTGAAATTGAATGGACAAGTTGTAAAAAAAATACCTTTAGATACTTTTGGTTCTGCTGGTGTTTCCTTATCAATTCCTATTAGTCCAGATTTGATATTAAGTGAAAATAATCTTTCTTTTAGAATATTAGATAAAAGCGGTAGTCAATGTACCAACTCTGATAAAACAAAACTCAGACGCGTGGTTATTAGTAATAAATCAAACTTCTCTCTTATCAGTCATCCTTTAGTTGTTGGAGGTGATTTGGCGGGTTTGCCTAGACCTTTTTTCGATCCTAATCAGATGACAGAGAGTACTATCCCCATTATTTTGCCAAGAGAGGGTTCGTCTAGCCTTCTTGACAGTGCTGGAGTTATAGCCTCTTACTTTGGAACGCTAGCCAAGCAAAAAACAGTCAGGTTTCCTATTAGCGAAAACCATTTACCTGAGGCTAATGCGATTGCCTTGGTTATTGGTAATAAGTTTTTTGGAAGGCGCTTTCCTTCATTATCAGGGCCTGAAATACGCTTGATTGATAATCCAAAAAACAAATATTTTAAAATTTTACTCGTGATGGGGCGTAATGATAAAGAGTTGAAGGAAGCGGCTCAATTTTTTGCAGAAGGTAAAAAAATGAATGGCAATTCATTTTATGTGCCTAAAGTGAGTGTTCCCAAGAGTCAACCCTATGATGCGAAAAGTTGGATCAGAATCGATCACCCTACACCTTTTTCTGAGATAGCCAAGCCAGCAGATTTAATCTCAAAAGGAGTACATCATTCAGAGATAGATGTGTACTTTCGCGCGCCACCTGATTTATACCAATGGCGAAATCAGTCCGCGTCTATGAAGGTTAACTACCTTTTTCCTGAGAGTGGTTTTAGCAAGCATGACTCTAAACTAGACGTAACATTAAATGGTAAATATTTGACCTCCTTAGGCGTTAATGAAACGGGGATATGGGCCAGTCTGAAAGCGTTACTTGGATATGATATTAGGAAGCAAAGCGCCACCATTTCTATTCCAGCTTCGCTATTATATGGTGAAAACAGGTTGCAGTTTTATTTTGACTTAAAGCAAAAAGCAGCGGCTGATTGCCAAGCATCCAATAATACGGAATTAGTTAGTCAGATATTGCCATCTTCGACCCTAAATCTTACAAAGTTGAGACATTTTACAGCGCTGCCGAATTTATCGTATTTCGTGAGTTCTGGCTTTCCTTTCACTCGGAGATCTGATTTGTCTGACACGGTTGTTGTACTACCTAAGCAGCCCTCGCAATCTGAATTATCCACATTTCTAGACACTATGGCCAAAATGGGCGCTTTTACTGAATTGCCTGTGTTTAACGTTCATGTAAAACAAGGGCTGTCTTTTGGTCCTGAAACAAAAGGAAAAAATGTTCTGGTGATCGGGCGTATTAGCCGTTTAGAAAATTCGAATATGTTGCAGGGATCTCCGTTTAAACTGGTTCAACGTCATCTGATTTTAAAAAAGCGCTCTTTAGGGCAAAGATTAAAACTGTTTTTACTTAACGATGAAGCGATAGATGAAAAAGCGGCTAGTAGCGATCTCCAACGACAGGATGCATTTTCTGGTTTATTAAGTTTTGCTTCACCTCAAAGTTCGTCGAAAACAGTGGTTGTCATGACATCCAGTGATGACAAGCTGATTACGACTCAACAGCGTCTTTTTTCTTCTGGTGTGGGGGCTTACATACATGGTGACCTGGCCGTTGTAGGTAATAAAACTATTCGCTCCTATCAAGTAGGCCCAACTTATGGTCATGGTGAGTTGTCTTGGTATAAGAAAACCCTTTGGTACTTTAGCCAACATATTTTTTTACTTGTCAGTATTTTGTTAGCGGGCGTGTTACTCGGTGCGCTGTTGCTTTATCCCATTATAAAGAGCAGAGCGGTAAGAAGGCTTTCTGAGGTAAGGAAAGAAAGAAATGAGCGATAAAAAGTGTTTGCTAATATCTCTATTGCTAATGGTGTTTTCTTCTCAAGCATTGAGTGCGCAGATCAGTATTGAGCAAAATCAATATAATACTTTGTTTCAGCAAGCCGATTTTTGGATGGCAAAGCAGCGTCCTAATCTGGCGAAAGATTCTTTGCAACGGATCCTATTATCTGATCCGAATAATCTTAAAGCTTTGTATAAATTAGCCTTATTGTCAGCTCAGAATCATGATGGAGCAGCTAAAAAACAGTATATTGATAAAATTAAAAGTATCGACCCGGATAGCCTGTATCTTGAGCGATTACGGAACCCTTTATCACACAGTTCTCTATTATCCAAAGCTAGGGAATTGTCTTCAGAGGGGCAATATTCACAAGCTATAAGTGATTATCAAAAAGCATTTAATGGGAATGTGCCCCCTGAAGAATTTGCTATTGAGTATTATTTAACCTTAGCTGGTACTAAAGATGGGGTAGATAAGGCTCGTAATGCTTTATATAAACTGTATCGAGAGCACCCTGATAATAGTGCTTTTAAGATTGCTTACGCTAAGGTGCTGACGTACAAAGAATCTACCCGCCGACGAGGCATTGAAATCTTAGAGAAAGAAGACAAAACGCACCCTGAGGTAGATAAAAGTTGGCGACAAGCATTACTTTGGTTGGGCGCGAAACCCTCTGATCGTAGGTTGTATGATGCTTACTTATTAACCCGGCGGGATTTTATATCTTCTAAGCGGCATAGCAAATTGACCTATGCTTAAAGTACTTTTTAACTCGATCTGGGTGCTTCTGTAACATTCTCATATGTGAGATCACTCTTCCTTTTAAAGCTTGTTCATTCTTTGGTGCATCACCAGTGTGGATACCTGCTTTTAGATCACAATTTAGGTATTCATCTGGGTTAAGTTCAGGTGAGTATGCTGGCAAATAAAAGACTTCTATTTGCTCTTTAATTTTTGGCTTAGCCAACCAGTTTCTTACTAACTTGGCATGATGGACTCGAAGGTTATCGAGTATCAGAAAAATCTTTTTCTTCGACGAGGAAATGAGTCTTTTCATGAAGCGCATCAATACTTTAGCGGTCATTGTATCGGAATAGGTCATAAAGCGAACTGTTCCTTGGTTTGTGACAGAAGAGATCATATTGAGGCGGCAGTGCTTCGCTGGAATCACTTGAACTGGTGTTTTGCCTCTGGGAGCGAAACTGCGTCCATGTTGACTGTCATTACGAATGCCTGTTTCATCACCCCAATGTATCTCCCCGCCTTCATTTGCCGCTCTTTCTTTGATTAAGGGATATTCTTCTTCAAGCCATTTAGACACTTTTTGCGGATTCTGCTCGTAAGCCTTTTTCAATGGCTTTTGTGGTGTAAAACCCCAGCGTTTTAGATAGTCTCCTATCGTTCTAATAGGCATATCCTTTCCCCACAATTGTTTGATGAGTTGTTGGATCGCCCGCCGCGTCCATAAAGCAAAATTCAACTTACACTGATCCGGCATTTTGTCTGTGATTTCTTGCTGGATGCGAGCTTCTTGTGCTTTGGTTAAGCTGCGAAATAGGCCTTCTTCGCGGCCACGCTTCTTATACTTAAAGCTGTCTTTTCCACGTTTTAAGTAGTCTCTATACCAACGACCAACGGTGTCAGCATGGACTCCAGTCACTTCTGAAATGTCTTTAAACAAGAAACCTTTATCACGCAGTTTGACAACTTGTTTTCGTAGTCTAGCAAGCTCTGAAGTGGGCAGTTTTCGGGGGTCTATTTTTTCGTTCATTCAGTGATTATATCAGATAATTCTTGCCGCCGGGTTAATAAACAAATATCCAAATGACCGAGAAGTGGCCGCTCACTTTAAAAAGGCGACGACATTAACCGCAACGCAAGCTGGTGAAATAGCGAGAGTTAGAGGCTATAAAGCGTATAAAAAAGGTCAGAACGATAAAGCATTAAGGGAGTTTAGACTGGCGTTGAGATATGACAAACATGATGCCGCTTCAATTGCTGGTATTGGATTAGTGAATCAGCGCTTGAATCATCTTAAGGCTGCGTATGAATATTTGGATAAAGCGATTAAGTTAGCGCCTAACGAGGCTGATGAATGGATTAGCGCGAGAGACAGCGCCTATTTTTATGCCCATTTAAATGAGGTGAAGCAATTGGCTAAAAATGGGCAATACGATAGTGCTTTGTCGAAACTCAATACATTGAAGCATTATAACGATAAGCAAGAATTGGATGCCCAGATTACTAAGGCAGACATTCTTCGAAAAGATAATAAGCTGACGCAAGCGCTGATTATCTATAATAGCTTGCTGATTAAGGACAGCACAAATCTCCCTGCTCGAATTGGCCTTATGGATGTGCTAGAAAAGGAAGGTGAATGGGGGGAAGCCAGTGCCTTAGCGCAGACTTTGCCATCTTTTGCTCAAAAAGAATTTAAAGGAGAAGCTTTAAGTCAAGCATTAGCGCTGAAATCGGACGCTGAATCAGAATCCACATCAATGGCTTTGAGTACGTTAAGGCAAGCTTCGAATTTGGCACCAAGTAATCCATGGATTCGTTTAGATTTAGCCCGCACTCTTAATAAAACAGGTAATCCCCAAGCCGCAGAGTCATTGCTTGCTCGTGGTGTTAAACAATACGGCACAGTGACTGACCGCTATGTGGCTGCTTTGTATGATCAAGATCAAAAAAACTGGTCAGATGTTATTGCAATGCTTAAGCCTATTCCAAAGGTTCATCAGGATAAAAAAATTATCCAATTAAAAAATATAGCAGCTCTACAGCTATCATTAGCACGTATTAAACGGCTTCAAAATGTTGGTGATATGATGGGGGCACGCAAAATTATTTCGACACTTTATCAAACGACACCAAGTAGTGTTTCCGATGAGGGGAGTATTGCCTCTGCGATTTATCAAAGTGGGCAACACAATTTAGCCCTGTCTTATCTGCAGACTTATCCACCAGCTTTAGATCAGCCTGTTGAGGATTATCGTACTTTGTTGACAGTGATGGCAAAAGCTGGTGATCCCGACGGTGCAAATCGTTTACTTCATCAACTATCAGGTCGTCAAGTGCTTTCCAGTGATGATCATGTAGCGATACATCATATCCGCAATGATTTGACGATTATACAATCTGATAAACTCAGAAAGGATGGACAGTTAGCACAGGCTTATGAGCTATTAGCCGATAGAATGCGCTTGTATCCGGATAATGCTGATTTGTTATTAGCAATGGGGCGCTTGTATCGAACTGGTCAGAAAGACGATAAGGCATTACAGATTTATCAGTATGTATTCAAAACGCACCCACAAAACCTAAGTGCCATAGAAGGTGTGGTATCAATAGAGTTATCACTGCATAAGCTAGACTTGGCAAAAGCTACCGTGGATGCTGTACCTAAAGGGATGGCAAATAATCCTAGGGTGTTGTTGTTGAAGGCTCGTGTTGAATCGGCACTAGGAAATAATAGTGATGCCTTGAAGGCTTTGTCTCAAGCAAGAGTAGTATTGCAGCAAAATTACTCAGGGGGCGTATCTGGGATGAATACAGATATTTTTACTTCTAAAAACCCTTTTATAGATTCTGACTTTAATAAGCGTCAGTCTGAGAATCAAGTATCTGAAAACATGACACGGCCTATTTGGTTGCCAGGTAAGGAAGCTAACAAGTCAGAGGTGGTTAATAAGCAAAATAATGATACAAACAAAACGTCGTTAGCTTACCAGGTTTATCAATTGACAAAAGAGATTCAGAAAAATAATGCGACGTATTTGAAGGTAGGGGCTCAGATTCACTCTAGGAGTGGCGAGTCAGGCTTGAGCCGGCTCGATAGCATAGAGGCGCCTGTTATCATTAATACGCCTTATGCAAATGGTCGCTTTCAGTTAACCGTCACGCCAACTGTATTAAATGCTGGCAGTGACTCAAGTAACCCTGAGTTATTTGGAACGAATGCTGTGTTTGCAAGCACGGCGGCCACACCAAGTCAAAATGATGGAGGCGTTGGGCTTAATGTGTCTCAACAGTGGCAAAGGTTAAAGCTAGACCTTGGTACAACACCTCTAGGATTCCAAGAAAGTCACTTGGTTGGAGGTTTTAACTGGCAACCGTATTTGACTGATCACCTCTCTCTTAATGTCAATCTTGAGCGTCGAGCGGTCAAGGATAGTCTACTGTCGTATGCAGGAACATCTGATCCTACGACACGTGAAAAATGGGGAGGGATAACTAAAACAGGAGGTACATTGGGCCTTAACTTTGATAACAGTGTGATTGGCTTATACGGCAATGTGGGTGCTTACCGCTATCGAGGTAATGGTGTACAAAGTAACCTTAAGCTTCAAACTTCTATAGGTGGTTATTTTCATATTGTCAATAATGAGACGCGCCAGCTGTTGGCAGGCATGGATATCACTATTATTAGTTTTGATCATAATGTGAGCAAATACTCACTAGGGCATGGTGGCTATTTTAGTCCACAAAACTATGCGGCGCTTACTTTGCCCATTACATTATCTGAAAAGCATAAAAATATGGACTTTACGCTTAAGTTTAGTCCAGGCTTCCAAAGCTTTTCAGAAGACTCTGCTCCCTTTTATCCCGAGAATTCGTCTTTTCAAGGACAGCTAAACAGTCTTGTTTCAGCGAATAAGAGTAAACTTAAGAAATCCGTTTACGGTTCTGAAACAACCCGGGGTTTTGGTATTAGCCTATCAGGAAAGGCAACCTACCATCTGAATCCGATGTTAAGCCTATACTTTGGTGCTGGATACGATAATTTTGGTGATTATAATCAGGTGTCGGCTTCATTAGGTGCAAAATACTTGATAGGTACAACGAACTAAACTGTTTGAGGGGAGAGGTTGGGGGGTGAAGCATTATCTTGTATTGTTTTTGGGCATTTTAGGCTTTCTATTGAGTGATCTGGCATCGGCTCAAGATAGTAACTGGAGTCTCTATAAAGAGAACTTTCTAACGCCTCAAGGGCGAATTGTGGATACTGGAAATAATGATATTAGTCATTCTGAGGGACAGGGGTATGGCTTGATCTTAGCTCTTCATTATAATGATAGGCAAGCTTTCTCACTGATTTGGGAATGGACTAAGAGGCATCTTGGACGTCATGATTTGCCGTTATTTTCTTGGAAGTATAATCCTAATACTATTCCCCACGTTATAGATAAAAATGATGCTTCCGATGGGGATTTACTGATTGCTTGGGCGCTGTTTGAGGCGGGAAAGCAATGGAGAGACACCAACTATACGAATGCCTCCAAATTGATTAGAACGGCCATTCTAAAGCACTTAATTGTAAATTTTGGAGGCTATAAGCTGATTTTGCCAGGGCTAAAAGGATTTACACGTAAAGGCTATGTGGAGATTAATTTAGCTTACTGGATAATGCCTGCTTTACGGGATTTTGCCAGTGAGGATGGGGGAGAATGGCAAGAAGTGATTGATAGCGGCAAGGCGCTGCTACAAAAAAGTCAATTTGGTGTCGATAAATTGCCAACAGACTGGATTCAAGTAACTAAAGCGGGAAAAGTCATGCCATCGCCAAATTGGGCGCCTCGCTTTGGTTTTGATGCGGTAAGAATCCCCTTGTACTTTTATTTAGCAGGGATGACGAAGGCACCATCTTTACAATCTATAAAGCGGTTTTGGCAGGTGGAAAAGGGGCGTGAACCTGCATGGATAAATGTTTTATCAGGAGTTAAGTCGTCGTATTTAGCGTCACAAGGAGTAAAGGCGATTATCGCTTTGGTAAGTGACCAGCCTATACCAGCCCGTTTAGATAAAAAGGCGCTCTACTATAGTGCCTCGTTATTTTTACTCTCTCGTATGGCTAGTGAGTCTCGTTAGTTAAACCTCTTCCTTGCGCTGAAAAGTAGGTATCATATCTGTTCAAATATCTACTTAAGTTGCTGCTCCAAATTAAAAGGCGAATCAGGTCCTAATAGCTCGTTTGTTAAAATGCTAGGGGAGATGTTTAACTCAAAATGAAACAGTTTAGATTTGATGCCGCAACCATCAAAGACGATCGCCCAGCCCTTTTTCGAACCATCAGCAGCATCTTCTTTTGGCATTCTCCAACACACTCCTTTAATGTTGACATATCGTGTGCCGTCAGCGTCTTCTGTGATGGGATAGTTTGTGTTGTCGCCTTTATCTACACCTTTTAAATATTCTTGTTGGGCTGCTTTTGATTCCGCTATTTTTTGCCGTAGTTCTTTTGAAAAGATTTTACTGGTCGCTTGCATATCGGCATCGGGAGATAATGATATTTTGGAGATGTCTAACAGCTCAGGGTTGTCGATGAGGTTTTTTGTTTGTTGGCTTGTCAATAAGTGGGTATCTAAGCTATTGCAGTTGCCTGCTGGTACGGAAACACCGTTGCGTTTCACCGTATCAAAGTGGCTATCTAATTTTTTCTGCTTCGCGTTGGAGTCCCCAGGTGATGTGCTTTGGAAAAGCTCCATACCTTGCTCTTTTGTCGAGTCCGCTGTTTTGGCTGTGCCCGTCTGTTGGTTAGCGGGACTTGTTGAACCTGTGGCATTAGAAGGCTGTCTTAGTGTCTTAGCGTTGTCTAAGGAGGATGGTTGCGCTTGCTTATTGGCCGAGGCTTGAGGCTGTTTTTCTGGTTTAATTAAAGACACCTCTAATGCTTTTTTTGGCGATACAGCAGAGGGGTTTAATAAGTCTAGCCAGTTTTGGTCTTTGCCTACAAAGAAAATAAGACCATGTATAGCGATGGCGCAGAGTAAGGCTATCAGCCAAGATTTTTTGATAATGCTACTTCTGTGTATGGGCATATAGTTGTTCGAGTGCTGGTAATAAGCTTCTCTATCTAATCCTTGTTGCTGTATCTATATAGCTGGGTGTCAATATAGCAGATTCAAGTCCATAAGTTATTTGTCATCTTCGTAAAGAATATTGTTTTAAATGTACGGTTAGGGTTGGGAAACGAGATAGCTACCAGTATACTGTTGAAATCAAAAACTAAAGAGATAAAGACGATGTTTAAATGGTTTTCTGTGCTTATCTTAGCTGCGTTTCTTAGTGCTTGTGGTAATAAAGGCCCTCTTTATTTACCTCATGGTGGGACAGCAGCCCAGCAAGAATCGTCTTCGACTAATTGAGGATTCCCCCTTGGACTTTTTTAATTATAACAATGGCCTATTGCAAGCAGAGAATGTTGCATTAACGCAAATTGCAGAACAATTTGGCACCCCTTGTTACGTGTACTCCCGTGCAACCCTTGAACGACACTATAACGCCTACGCTGAGGCTTTTGCTTCTCATCCTAGCTTGATCTGCTACGCAGTAAAAGCCTGTTCGAATATCGCGATTTTAAATGTATTAGCTCGTCTCGGTTCTGGGTTTGATATTGTTTCGATTGGCGAGTTAGAGCGGGTGTTGAAAGCGGGAGGTGACCCTGAAAAAGTCATGTTTTCAGGTTTGGGTAAGCAAGCTCATGAGATGCAGAGAGCTTTAGAGGTTGGTATTCACTGTTTTAATGTGGAATCTGAACCAGAGCTTTATCGCCTAAATGACGTGGCTGGCGAAATGGGTAAAGTGGCTCCTGTCTCATTGCGTGTAAATCCTGATGTGGATGCGAAAACCCACCCATATATTTCAACAGGTCTAAAAGAAAATAAGTTTGGTATCGATATTCAAGATGCCGTACGCATTTATAAAATTGCTCATAAACTACCCAATTTAGATGTAATGGGAGTGGACTGCCATATCGGCTCGCAGTTGACAGAGCTGACACCTTTCTTGGACACATTCGACCGTCTGATTGGGCTGGTGGATGAGCTAGCAGAAGCCGGAATTAAGATTAAACATTTGGATTTAGGTGGTGGTTTGGGAGTTCGTTATCGTGATGAAGTGCCGCCGGAGCCTGCGGAATACGCGAAATTGATTCTCGAAAAAGTGAAAGATCGATCAGTCACCTTGGCTTTTGAACCAGGTCGCTCCATTGCGGCTAATGCTGGTATTTTATTGACCAAGGTTGAGTTTCTTAAATGTACACCTCACAAAAATTTTGCAGTGATTGATGGTGCAATGAATGATTTGATTCGTCCGTCTCTCTATGGAGCGTGGATGAATATTGTTCCCGTTTCGCTAGCGCCGACTTCAGAAGGTGTACGTACCTATGACTTGGTCGGTCCAGTGTGTGAAACTGGAGACTTCCTTGGTAAGGATCGAGAGCTGGACATTCAAGCTGGTGATTTACTGGCTGTGCGTTCTGCTGGAGCCTATGGGTTTACCATGTCATCGAATTACAATAGCCGCAGCCGCGGAGCAGAAGTAATGGTAGATGGGGGCAGTGCTCACTTGATTCGTGCTCGAGAAACAATAGAGCATCAATTGGCTGGCGAGCAAGTATTGCCTGACTAAGGAGTGCGCTGTGTTGTTAAAATTTACCAAGATGCATGGGCTTGGAAATGACTTTGTTGTGGTGGATGCGGTTTCTAGAAAAGTATTTTTTAATAAACAACAAATCCAACGTTTAGGTGATCGTAACCGAGGAATTGGTTTTGATCAGCTGCTAATCGTTGAGCCCCCCACTCACCCTGATATGGATTTCCGTTATCGTATCTTTAATGCGGATGGGTCGGAGGTAGAGCATTGTGGAAACGGTGCTCGTTGCTTCGCCAAGTTTGTTTTGGATCGCGAGTTGACGAATAAACGCGTTATTAATGTGGAAACCAAGCGAGGGCATATCCAGCTACGGGTAGAGGATGCTGGTTTAGTGACCGTTGATATGGGGGCGCCAAGTTTCGATCCTAAAGATTTACCTTTCACTGCTGAAAAGCAACCAGGATTATATACGGTTGAGGCAAAGGGCGAGGTTCATCAAATAACGCCAGTGTCTGTCGGTAACCCTCATGCGGTTTTAAAAGTAGATGTTTTAACCGATGAATTAGTATCGACCGTCGGGCCAGTATTAGAGTCTCATGAGTGCTTTGAAAATCGGGTCAATGTTGGTTTTATGCAAGTAATTAACACTGAAGAGATTGCTTTGCGTGTCTATGAACGTGGTGCGGGGGAGACTCAAGCCTGTGGAACGGGGGCATGTGCTGCAGTTGTGGCTGGTATCAAACAAGGTTGGTTGGCATCAAGAGTCACGGCGCATTTACGTGGAGGTGATCTACGTATTGAGTGGCAAGGCGAGGGGAGTCCCATTTTAATGACTGGCCCTGCCGAAAAAGTGTTTGAAGGGCAAATTTACCTATAGAGGATGTATGAAAGAAGAGGATGTCGTTCGGTACCTATCAAAGTCGCCGGATTTTTTTGTTAAAAATTCTGATTTATTGGAGAGCTTAACGCTTCCTCATCCGGTACATGGTAATGTCATTTCATTGCTTGAGTATCAGGTTTCGCTACTGAGAAAAACGGCGGAGAGCTATCGTCAAGAGTTTGAGCGCTTAGTTGAGGTGGCTCGGCAAAATGAAGCGATTATGCAAAAAACACGTCGTCTTATTTTGGCTGGAGTGGCGTGTTCCTCGTTGGATGATTTGATCATTGTGATCGATGATATGGTGAGGGAGGAGTTCGATGCATCTCATCACACTTTGTTATTATTCGACAATAGTCAAGGATCATCGATACGCTGTTGTTCGGAAGATGATAGAAAAGAGCATCTTAATGGTTTGCCGAGTTTAAAAAGAAGCTCTTGTGCGTTGCTGGACAAAACAGCAATACAGTTTTTATTTCCCGAAACCCACCGTCTTATCCTCTCTACTGCTTTGGTTCCCATTCTTGGTTCCCAGGAAAATGAAAAAGACTGCATTGGTGTGCTCGTTTTGGGCTCCCAGTCCCCTCATACTTTTTCTAAGGAAAAAGAGACACTCTTTTTGCAGTATCTTGCTGAGGTGCTAAGTGGGATTTTTCAGAGGTTAATAGAATGAAAAAGTTAGTGGCCTTTGATTTAGATAATACCTTGTGGGATGTTGATCCTGTGATTGTGCGTGCTGAATATGCCATGGAGTCTTGGTTTAATGAACGCTTTCCTGGCTTTATGTCGCTTTTTACAGCATCGAATCGTTTGGACATTCGTAATGCTCTCATTACTCAAACACCTTCCTTAGCGTTTAATGTCACATTATTGCGCTATGAAATCTATAAGCAAGCACTTAAACAATTTGGACTGTCGAGCGAAGAGTCTGCCGTTGTTGCGGAGTCGGCGATGGGTGTTTTTTCAGAATGGCGACAGAAAGTAGATCTCTACCCACATGTCAAAACTGTTTTAGAAATGATTCGCGAGGACTATCAACTGGTTGCGATTAGTAACGGTAATGCCGATGTTTATCATCCCTATGTTGGATTAGCGTCTTATTTTGATTTTGCGATCCGAGCCGATCAAGTCGGCGCGGCTAAGCCTGATCCAATACTTTTTGAAACGGCCTTGAAAAAAGCAGAAGTGGACTATACTCAGATGGTTCATATTGGCGATCATCCTGTTGATGATGTCTCTGGGGCTGCCGCCGCAGGAGTAAAAGCAATTTGGTTTAATCGTCATGGCGCTCGCCGCTGGGATGAGTCCTGGGGTGTGCGGGCCGATGCAGAAGTTCATTCGTTGCTTGAGTTACCGGATGTGATTAGGTCTTTATTGCAATAGCGCTTTTCTATTGTCTTATTAGTAGTAACTCATGTTTACGCTAGTCGTTTAGTGTTATACTAAGCTCATTCATTAGTTAAAACTGACTTTAAGGAATTACCATGGGTGATAATACTATCCAAATTACAGATGCTCAGTTCGAAGAAGAAGTACTGAAATCTGACCTGCCTGTCATTGTTGATTTTTGGGCTCCCTGGTGTGGACCTTGTAAAATGATCGCACCAGTACTTGAAGACATTGCGGTTGAATACGAAGGCAAAGTAAAAGTTGTTAAGCTGAATGTTGATGAAAACACAGAAACAGCGCCTAAGTACAATGTTCGTGGTATCCCAACTTTACTCGTTGTTAAAGGCGGTGAAGTAGTGGGCACGAAAGTGGGGGCGGTATCTAAGTCGCAACTTATAGACTTTATCAACGGTGCTATCTAATCTTAACGGATTGGTTTGATGTTATATTGTGTATAAAAAAGCAGCTATTTTTAGCTGCTTTTTTTGTCTTTGGCAGATCATCTTTAAAGTTTAGTCTTCTAGCAAAGCTAACTGTTCAGAAAATGCAGGAGAATGAGAGCTTGCCAATGTCGCAACCATTTTCTGAGCATAGGGTAGGTAGCGTTTCAAGTCTGATTTTGGCATCGGATCATCATTGGGGAGTTTCACGGTGACTGGGTTTTTGTGGACACCATTGATGCGGAACTCGTAGTGCAGGTGAGGTCCGGTTGCCCAGCCTGTTTGTCCAACATAAGCAATGATGTTACCTTGCTTGGTGTATTTTCCGCGTTTTATGTTTCTCGCGAAGCCTTTCAAATGGGCATAAAGTGTTTGGTAACCTCTGCCATGATCGATAATGACGACGTTTCCATATCCCCGTTGTTTTCCGGCAAAGACAATACGTCCATCTCCCGCCGCTTTGACTGGAGTGCCGCTTGCGGCAGCATAATCAACGCCACGATGAGGGCGGCTGGTTTTAAAAATTGGGTGGAGTCTATTCGGATTAAAGACAGACGATATTCGAGTAAAATCGACAGGCGTTCGCAAAAAGGCCTTTCGCATGGCCAAACCGTCAGGGGTATAGTAATGGGTTCCCTTTTTAGATTGGTAGCGAATCGCCTGATAAACGCGTCCATTGTTGATAAACTGTGCAGCCAAAATGTTGCCATGACCAATGCGTTGTCCATCCAATAGTTTATCTTCATAGAGAATGCTAAATCGGTCGCCTTTGCGCAGGTCCAATGCAAAATCAATGTCCCAGCCAAAAATGTTCGCCATATTAATAAGTAAGGACTCGTCGATATCAGCAAGCATGCCGTCGACAAATAAGGAGTTATTAATAGTGGCTTCCTTATAGGTATGGATAATGTCTGGCGTTTTGCTTATTTTATGTCGATGGAAAGTGTCGTTTTCTCGTGTAAACTTTACGCTTTCTAATTGGTTTTGAATGAGAGTGAGTTGGCGAAGTTGTCCTGATTTTGGGTTTATTTGAAAGGTGATTTTCTGACCTGGACGCATTCTCACCAGATCACCGTCTTTTTTATCCGCCAGAGAGACCTTATAGATATCCTGAGCAGAGACCTTGTATTTCGAAAGTATGGTGGAAAGTGAGTCACCACTTGCAATTTCAACCTTATGCAGAGTAGGGCTGATCGTAGTGGTTGTGCTGTTTAGAGAGTTAGCACCTGTTTCATCTGATAGGCTCTTTTGGGCTTGTTTATTCGCTGTCTGAGAAGATATGTCTGAAGGCGAAAGAGGTTGTGGTTTCGCCTCAATGGAAATTGTCTGGTCGCGTTGCTTTTTCTTCTCCGGAAAGGCTATCAGCAGTATGATGATTAATACGCTTATAACCGCAATCAGAAAAATATGTTTCGATGGTAGTATATTGGCCAAAATGAATATCCAAAAATCTTTTTTAAACCCTTATAATCCTACCAATATTACTTTTATAATTGAAAGCTTTATCAAAATTAACTTTAGGAAATGGATCTAAAAATGACAGTAAGCAGTAACGATCTTTTAACAGACTTGCAAGCTCGTGGGTTGATCGCCCAAATGACCGCAGAAGAAGAGCTGAAATCCCATATAGCTGGTGGAAGTCGTACGCTTTATTGTGGTTTTGATCCAACGGCCGATAGCCTGCACCTTGGTCACCTTGTGCCTTTATTGGTGTTAAAGCGTTTTCAAGACGCTGGACACAACCCTATTGCGCTTGTTGGTGGAGCAACGGGGTTGATTGGTGATCCAAGTTTTAAAGCCGCAGAGCGTCAACTGAACACAGCCGATGTTGTGGCTAGTTGGGCTGAGAAAATTCGCAATCAAGTGAGTCAGTTTATCAAGTTTGATGGTGTGCCAAATCCTGCCCGAGTGGTGAATAACTTGGACTGGGCGGGTCAAATGAATGTATTGGACTTTCTGCGTGATATTGGTAAGCATTTCTCTGTGAATGCCATGATCAACAAAGAATCCGTTCAACAACGTCTCAACCGCGAAGGCTCTGGTATTTCTTTTACCGAATTCTCTTATGCCTTGTTACAGGGGATGGATTTTTCTGAGTTAAATCGCACATACGACTGTACCATTCAAGTAGGGGGGAGCGATCAATGGGGGAACATCGTTGGTGGTATCGATCTATCCCGTCGCCAAAACCAATCGCAAGCATTTGGTATGACCGTGCCGTTAGTTACAAAATCAGACGGCACAAAATTTGGTAAAACAGAGTCAGGCGCCGTTTGGCTAGACCCTGCTAAAACAAGTCAATATGCCTTCTATCAGTTTTGGATGAATACAGCGGATGCAGACGTCTATAAATTCCTCAAGTTCTTTACCTTCTTAAGTCTTGAGGAAATTGATGCCATTGAAAAAGCAGACCAAGAAAGTACAGGTAAACCAGAGGCGCAAGCTATCTTGGCGCGTGAAGCGACTCGTCTTGTACATGGCGAAGAGGGCTTGCAAGCGGCAGAGCGTATTACCCAAGCACTGTTTAGTGGTGAAGCGGATCAACTAAGTGAGCAAGATTTGGCGCAAATTCAGCTAGACGGTTTACCAAGCAGTTCTTTAGCGGGCATTAATCTTGCGGAAACACCACTAACAACATTGATGGCGGATGCTGGTTTGGCCGCAAGTGGCAAACAGGTAAAGGACGCCTTGCAACGCAGCTCTGTTTTTGTGAATGGTGTGGCGAAAGGTATGGAAGACAACATGAGTGCAGCAGACATCTTTGCGGCGGCTAATGGTTACTACAACAAATACTTCCTTGTGAAATTGGGTAAGAAGAAGCATCACCTGTTTGTTCTTTAATCACCTTCTTTCAAGGTAGTGGTAAAAAGGTGCGCAAGCGCCTTTTTTGTTTGATAAATGCTCTTATTTGCATGTTTCTTTACTCTAAATACGTCAGTTTGATGACAAAACAGATTTAATTGCTAGAAAATACAAAAAGTACTTGCGCTCAAAATTCTAGGATGTATTATACGCACCCACTGACACGGACGGCAACGCAAACAACGCTTTGCCACTTAGCTGAACAACAGGCTAAGCAAGCCGAACGATAACACGTCAGACGCTCTTTAAAATAGATAATCAGATAATTTGTGTGGGCGCTCGCTGAGACCTTCAGAAGATCGACAGGGTTTTGCTTAGTTTACTGAGTGAGGCGCTGAGCGATCAAAAAAATTGAAGTCTTACGAGAGTCAAACACGTCAATTCGCTTTATGTTGATTTGTCATTTTTGATGACGGATCGATTAAGTTATTGTTAGTGTAAGAATTTGAGTGAGCAAGGTATTAAACTGAAGAGTTTGATCATGGCTCAGATTGAACGCTGGCGGCAGGCTTAACACATGCAAGTCGAGCGGTAACAGGGGAGCTTGCTCCTGCTGACGAGCGGCGGACGGGTGAGTAACGCGTAGGAATCTGCCTAGTAGAGGGGGACAACATGTGGAAACGCATGCTAATACCGCATAATCCTTTAGGGGGAAAGGAGGGGATCTTCGGACCTTCCGCTATTAGATGAGCCTGCGTGAGATTAGCTAGTTGGTGGGGTAAAGGCCTACCAAGGCGACGATCTCTAGCTGGTCTGAGAGGATGACCAGCCACACTGGGACTGAGACACGGCCCAGACTCCTACGGGAGGCAGCAGTGGGGAATATTGGACAATGGGGGGAACCCTGATCCAGCCATGCCGCGTGTGTGAAGAAGGCCTTAGGGTTGTAAAGCACTTTCAGGAGTGAGGAAGGGTGCTTGGTTAATAGCCAAGTATTTTGACGTTAGCTCCAGAAGAAGCACCGGCTAACTCTGTGCCAGCAGCCGCGGTAATACAGAGGGTGCGAGCGTTAATCGGAATTACTGGGCGTAAAGCGCGCGTAGGTGGTTTGTTAAGTCTGATGTGAAACCCCAGGGCTCAACCTTGGAATGGCACCGGATACTGGCAGGCTAGAGTACGGTAGAGGGATGTGGAATTTCCTGTGTAGCGGTGAAATGCGTAGATATAGGAAGGAACATCAGTGGCGAAGGCGACATCCTGGACTGATACTGACACTGAGGTGCGAAAGCGTGGGGAGCAAACAGGATTAGATACCCTGGTAGTCCACGCCGTAAACGATGTCTACTAGCCGTTGGGTTGTAATGACTTAGTGGCGCAGTTAACGCGATAAGTAGACCGCCTGGGGAGTACGGCCGCAAGGTTAAAACTCAAATGAATTGACGGGGGCCCGCACAAGCGGTGGAGCATGTGGTTTAATTCGAAGCAACGCGAAGAACCTTACCTACTCTTGACATCCACAGAAGAACGCAGAGATGTGTTTGTGCCTTCGGGAACTGTGAGACAGGTGCTGCATGGCTGTCGTCAGCTCGTGTTGTGAAATGTTGGGTTAAGTCCCGTAACGAGCGCAACCCTTATCCTTACTTGCTAGCGGGTAATGCCGAGAACTTTAAGGAGACTGCCGGTGACAAACCGGAGGAAGGTGGGGACGACGTCAAGTCATCATGGCCCTTACGAGTAGGGCTACACACGTGCTACAATGGCGTATACAGAGGGCAGCGAACTTGCGAGAGTAAGCGAATCCCAAAAAGTACGTCGTAGTCCGGATTGGAGTCTGCAACTCGACTCCATGAAGTCGGAATCGCTAGTAATCGTGAATCAGAATGTCACGGTGAATACGTTCCCGGGCCTTGTACACACCGCCCGTCACACCATGGGAGTTGATTGCTCCAGAAGTAGATAGTCTAACCTTAGGGGGGACGTTTACCACGGAGTGGTCAATGACTGGGGTGAAGTCGTAACAAGGTAGCCCTAGGGGAACCTGGGGCTGGATCACCTCCTTAAACGATAGAAGGCTTGGTGAGCGTTCACACAAATTATCTGATCCCTATCTTAAAAGCATTAGGATAAAGTCCTAAGCAAGACGCTAAAGCAGCACATTTACTTTTTTGGTGAATGATGAGATGCATTTTAGTTTCTGACTTAGTGCTTTGCACTAAACTTGCTCTTTAACAATTCGAATTTTGAAATAGACGATAATCAAGCGTCAAACCGGTGGATTGCACTTTTCTCATCTTATTTCCTTCTGATGAGAGGGTGACGATCTAATATCGTAAATCCAGAGAGGGACAAAAGCTCTTTGGTATGTGACTTAAGTAGAGAGCGAAGGTAACTTCACTCTAAAAACTATTTTGGGTTATATGGTCAAGTGACCAAGCGTGCACGGTGGATGCCTTGGCAGTCAGAGGCGATGAAGGACGTGGTAATCTGCGAAAAGCTCGGGGGAGTTGATAAACAAGCTTTGATCCCGAGATGTCCGAATGGGGAAACCCACCCGCTTGCGGGTATCGTATGATGAATACATAGTCATACGAGGCGAACGAGGGGAACTGAAACATCTAAGTACCCTTAGGAAAAGAAATCAATTGAGATTCCCTGAGTAGCGGCGAGCGAAAGGGGATTAGCCCTTAAGTGGCTTTGGTGTTAGTAGAAGATTCTGGAAAGGATCGCTGTAAAGGGTGATAGCCCCGTATACGAAAACGCCTTAGGCATGAAAACGAGTAGGACGGAACACGTGTTATTCTGTCTGAAGATGGGGGGACCATCCTCCAAGGCTAAATACTCCTGACTGACCGATAGTGAACCAGTACCGTGAGGGAAAGGCGAAAAGAACCCCTGTGAGGGGAGTGAAATAGATCCTGAAACCGTGTACGTACAAGCAGTGGGAGCGGACTTGTTCCGTGACTGCGTACCTTTTGTATAATGGGTCAACGACTTATTTTCAGTAGCAAGCTTAACCGCATAGGGTAGGCGTAGGGAAACCGAGTCTTAATAGGGCGTTTAGTTGCTGGGAATAGACCCGAAACCGGGCGATCTATCCATGAGCAGGTTGAAGGTTGGGTAACACTAACTGGAGGACCGAACCCACGTACGTTGAAAAGTCCGGGGATGACTTGTGGATAGGAGTGAAAGGCTAATCAAGCTCGGAGATAGCTGGTTCTCCTCGAAAGCTATTTAGGTAGCGCCTCGCGTATTGCCACTGGGGGTAGAGCACTGTTTGGGCTAGGGGGTCATCCCGACTTACCAACCCCATGCAAACTCCGAATACCAGTGAGTGTTAGCGCGGGAGACACACGGCGGGTGCTAACGTCCGTCGTGAAAAGGGAAACAACCCAGACCGTCAGCTAAGGTCCCAAAGTTACAGTTAAGTGGGAAACGATGTGGGAAGGCTTAGACAGCTAGGAGGTTGGCTTAGAAGCAGCCATCCTTTAAAGAAAGCGTAATAGCTCACTAGTCGAGTCGGCCTGCGCGGAAGATATAACGGGGCTCAAACTGTACACCGAAGCTACGGGTTCATCTTAGGATGAGCGGTAGAGGAGCGTTCTGTAAGCCGTTGAAGGTCAAGCTGTAAGGCAGGCTGGAGGTATCAGAAGTGCGAATGTTGACATGAGTAACGATAAGGGGAGTGAAAAACTTCCCCGCCGGAAGACCAAGGTTTCCTGTCCCATGTTAATCAGGGCAGGGTGAGTCGGCCCCTAAGGCGAGGCAGAAATGCGTAGTCGATGGGAAACAGGTTAATATTCCTGTACTTATGTATATTGCGATGGAGAGACGGAGAAGGCTAGGCCAGCACGGCGATGGTTGTCCGTGTTTAAGGTAGTAGGTTGAGGAATTAGGCAAATCCGGTTCCTCTTAAGACCGAGAATTGATGACGAGCCCTCTTTTGGGTGAAGTGGTTGATGCCATGCTTCCAGGAAAAACTTCTAAGCTTCAGATATACATGAACCGTACCCCAAACCGACACAGGTGGTCAGGTAGAGAATACCAAGGCGCTTGAGAGAACTCGGGTGAAGGAACTAGGCAAAATGGTACCGTAACTTCGGGAGAAGGTACGCCGGCCGGTGTGAAGGACTTGCTCCGTAAGCACTAGTCGGTCGAAGATACCAGGCCGCTGCAACTGTTTATTAAAAACACAGCACTCTGCAAACACGAAAGTGGATGTATAGGGTGTGACGCCTGCCCGGTGCTTGAAGGTTAATTGATGGGGTTAGCGTAAGCGAAGCTCTTGATCGAAGCCCAAGTAAACGGCGGCCGTAACTATAACGGTCCTAAGGTAGCGAAATTCCTTGTCGGGTAAGTTCCGACCTGCACGAATGGCGTAATGATGGCGGCACTGTCTCCACCCGAGACTCAGTGAAATTGAAATCGCAGTGAAGATGCTGTGTATCCGCGGCTAGACGGAAAGACCCCGTGAACCTTTACTATAGCTTCACAGTGAACTTTGAACCTACTTGTGTAGGATAGGTGGGAGGCTTTGAAGATAGGACGCCAGTTCTATTGGAGCCAATCTTGAAATACCACCCTGGTATGTTTGAGGTTCTAACTCAGGTCCGTAATCCGGATCGAGGACACTGTGTGGTGGGTAGTTTGACTGGGGCGGTCTCCTCCCAAAGAGTAACGGAGGAGCACGAAGGTGTGCTCAGCATGGTCGGAAATCATGCATAGAGTGTAAAGGCAAAAGCACGCTTAACTGCGAGACAGACACGTCGAGCAGGTACGAAAGTAGGTCTTAGTGATCCGGTGGTTCTGAATGGAAGGGCCATCGCTCAACGGATAAAAGGTACTCCGGGGATAACAGGCTGATACCGCCCAAGAGTTCACATCGACGGCGGTGTTTGGCACCTCGATGTCGGCTCATCACATCCTGGGGCTGAAGCCGGTCCCAAGGGTATGGCTGTTCGCCATTTAAAGTGGTACGCGAGCTGGGTTTAGAACGTCGTGAGACAGTTCGGTCCCTATCTGCCGTGGACGTTTGAGATTTGAGAGGAGCTGCTCCTAGTACGAGAGGACCGGAGTGGACGAACCTCTGGTGTTCCGGTTGTCACGCCAGTGGCATTGCCGGGTAGCTATGTTCGGACGGGATAACCGCTGAAAGCATCTAAGCGGGAAGCCTCCCTTAAGATAAGATCTCACTGGAACATAAGTTCCCTAAAGAGCCGTTCGAGACGAGGACGTTGATAGGTTGGGTGTGTAAGTGCTGTGAGGCATTGAGCTAACCAATACTAATTGCTCGTGAGGCTTGACCATATAACACCAAAGTGGTTTTACATAGTACGATAGACACTGGTTTGACCTTGGTTATCGCTATTTCAAAATGAATTGTTAAAAGAGACAAGTAAACGAATTTGCGCGTTATGGACAGGAAAACACAAAGCCACCATAACAAACGCAAGCCAGTTTTCTTGATGATCATAGAGGCATTGAACCACCTGATCCCATCCCGAACTCAGAAGTGAAAAGTGCCATCGCCGATGGTAGTGTGGGAGATCCCATGTGAGAGTAGGTCGTTATCAAGATTTAATTAAGAGAAACCCCATCCTGCTAAGCAGGGTGGGGTTTTTTCGTTACGGGAAATCACCATCGCCGATGGTCGTGTGGGGCTCTCTATGACAGACAAGCCATACCGTGGTACCGTCCCAAAAAGGGGTGTCAACCTCCCTAAAAATTAGACGCAGATTCGTTAGGGAATCGTCTCACGCCGCTCCCAGTTATCGTCATTACCGCGAAGGCGGTAATCCATTGCTTTGCAGCCTTTTTAGATGATCACCTTGCCATTGTATTCGCTTGCGCCTGTCGCAGGCTCAACGCATCTGCGCAAATCTAATAGCAAGGTGATGATTGATCTGAATAGATCTTTTCAAAGATAGAGCGTTAGATCAAGGGATCCCATCCGCCGTTTACTCATCGACAGCGTACTCTTTCAGGTTCTCTCACTGTTTTGTAGGCTCAATGCATCTGCGTGAATTAAACGCAAAACCTCTCACCACATCGACGGCGGTGTTTGGCACCTCGATGTCGGCTCATCACATCCTGGGGCTGAAGCCGGTCCCAAGGGTATGGCTGTTCGCCATTTATTGTTATAAATTACAGCCGATGGCTAGGTCTGTCGGTAAATTAACATATATTTGAAATATGCAATAAGACCAATAACCTCTAAGCATGGTTGCAAGATTATCCAAAAAAGTTTGAAGAATTTTGTAGTGTTACCAGCATGCCTTTTATTCTCAGATTTAAGTACTAGGATTATTGGGTGAATAACAAAGAAAGGAGGCTAAGATGGCAAAAGTATTAGTACTATATTATTCAAGTTATGGTCATATAGAAACGATGGCGAATGAAGTAGCTGAAGGAGCGCGAAGCACAGGCGCTCAGGTTGACATTAAGCGGGTACCCGAGTTGATGCCAGAGGATGTGGCGAAAAACGCGGGGATCAAGCTTGATCAGGCGGCTCCTATCGCCAAGCCTGAAGACTTGGAGGAGTATGATGCTGTAATTTTTGGCTCGCCTACTCGCTTTGGGAATATGGCTGCTCAGATGAGAAATTTTCTGGATATGACAGGTGGTTTATGGGCCAAAGGTAAGTTAGTTGGTAAGGTTGGTAGTGTATTCACGTCTACTGGTACTGGCGGTGGCAATGAGACGACGGTTCAGTCTTTCCATACAACGTTATTTCACCATGGTTTTGTTGTCGTTGGTTTGCCTTATTCTTGCCCAGAGCTGGCCGATGTGAGCGAAGTAAAAGGTGGGTCTCCACTGGGAGCTGGAACGATTGCAGGTGCTGACGGTAGCTGCCAACCATCTCAAAAAGAAGTGGCGATGGCCCGCTTCCAAGGTAAGCATGTTGCAGAGATAGCCGCGAAGCTGAGCGTATAACCGGCAGTTTAGAGTAGATTTTTGATAAAAAGGTAGGCTTTTGCAGCCTACCTTTTTATTTGCTTACCCATAAATGCACGGTTTTTCTTGTTTTTGATTAAGGTGAGTATTAAAGACAGAGAAGAGGGTTTTGTTGGCTCTTCTTTTTAGACCCTGTAACAGATTCTGTGTAACTGCCATTTAGTTAAGGTGCTTTTCGAGACGCTCCTCGAACTCAATAATAAATCGACTCATTGCTTGGCGCCAGTTCTGAATTGGCATCGTCCATTTCTTACTGGCTTCTTTAATGGCAAGGTATACCATTTTCCTCGCAGAATCATCGCTTGGGAAGACTTTACGTTTTTTAATGGCTCTACGGATAACACTGTTCAGGGACTCAATCGCATTCGTTGTGTAGATCGCTTTTCGGATATCGTCAGGGTAATTAAACAACGTATTGAGGTGATGCCAGTGATTGCGCCATGATTTGGTAATTTGCGGGTATTGATCGTCCCAGATGTCGCCGAAACGATCTAACTCTAGCAAGGCTTCTTCTTCCGTTGCGGAGCGGTAAACTTGCTTTAAATCCGCCGTCACTGCTTTATAGTCTTTCCATGATACATATTTCAATGAGTTGCGTACCATGTGTACGATGCACAGTTGGATGTTAGTTTGTGGGAAAACAGCATTGATGGCTTCTGGGAAGCCTTTTAGACCATCAACACAAGCGATGAGAATATCTTCTACGCCGCGCTGCTGAAGCTCAGTGAGGACGTTGAGCCAGAACTTCGCACCTTCGTTCTCCGCAATCCACATGCCCATGAGTTCTTTATGACCTTCAGTGTTGATACCGAGTGCCAAGAAGATCGATTTATTGATGACGCGTTTATCTTGGCGGATTTTCAACACAATACAATCAAGATACACAATGGGGTAGATGGCATCCAAAGGGCGTGCTTGCCATTCAGTCACTTGCTCAATGACCGCATTGGTAACGCGTGATACCAGTGTTGGAGATATCTCGGCACCATACCATTCATCGAAGGCATTGACGATGTCTCGGGTACTCATGCCTTGCGCATAGAGCCACAGGATTTTATCGTCCATAGAAGTGAATCGGGATTGGTGTTTTTTGACCAGCTTGGGTTCAAAAGAGCCTTCTCGGTCACGAGGCGTATCCAGTTCAAACTCACCATCTTCCGTCTTAATACGCTTGCTATTCTTGCCATTACGACTATTGGTTGAGGTGGACTTTTGATGTCTCTCGTAACCCAGATGGTCATCCATTTCTGCATTCAATGCCGCTTCAACGGTAATCTTCTTCAGCATTTGGCTAAATTCGTTGAGATCCTCAGGCGTTTTAATTCCCTTGGCGGCTTCTTTTGCGAACGCTTCAAGTTCTTTTTTGTTCATTTGCATCTACCTATCCTTAATTCTTAATAGAATATGTTGTGGTAGGCAGTTACACAAAATTAGTTACAGTCTCTCTTTTTACCTAGGTCGGCGATGAATATTTTGTGTCTTAGGTCAAATATCGCTTCCCTCGTGTGAGGTTATTCTCTATTCTCGCGTTCATGTTAGCAGCATGTTTTCCCCGTTGTTTTTGTCTAGAGCGGCTTTATTTTTGTCCAAGGAATACCTATGAAAATCGCTATTTTATCGCGCA
The DNA here is from genome assembly GCF_056173505.1 of Marinomonas sp. 63XJN7_7_ISO-PGPR-S23-202. Lineage (NCBI taxonomy): Bacteria > Pseudomonadati > Pseudomonadota > Gammaproteobacteria > Oceanospirillales > Oceanospirillaceae > Marinomonas > Marinomonas sp. 63XJN7_7_ISO-PGPR-S23-202. Next base: position 1,269,117 of record NZ_CM149677.1, read on the forward strand.
ATCCTAATCTTTATTCTACTCGGCGTTTAGTGGAAGCTGGTCGAGAGTTGGGTCATGAGGTGGATGTGATAGACACGATGCACTGTTATATGGATATTACCAGTAGCAGTCCGTCTGTACGTTACGATGGTCGGCCTTTACCTAAGTATGATGCCGTTATTCCAAGGATCGGTGCTTCTGTTACTTTTTATGGTACGGCAGTGGTGCGTCAGTTTGAGATGATGGGCACTTACAGTATTAATGAATCTGTGGCGATTAGTCGCTCCCGAGATAAGTTACGCTCTTTGCAGTTAATGTCACGTAAAGGCCTTGGTCTACCCAAAACAGGTTTTGCACACCATCCAGATAAAATCGGTGACTTGCTAAAAAATGTTGGCGGGGCACCCGTGGTGATTAAGTTGTTAGAAGGTACTCAAGGAATTGGTGTGGTGTTGGCGGAGTCGAATAAAACCGCTGAATCTATAATCGAAGCCTTTATGGGATTAAAAGCTAATATTTTGGTGCAGGAATACATCAAAGAAGCTGGCGGGGCGGATATTCGTTGTTTAGTTGTCGGCGGCAAAGTGGTGGCAGCGATGAAGAGACAGGGGGCAGAGGGAGAGTTTCGTTCCAATTTACATCGTGGTGGAACGGCGACTCTTGTGAAGTTGTCGCCGGAGGAGCGTAAAACAGCTATTGATGCGGCGAAAGTGATGGGATTGAATATGTGTGGTGTCGACATATTACGCTCTAATAATGGCCCGCTGATTATGGAAGTTAACTCATCTCCTGGTCTTGAAGGTATTGAGTCTGCAACCAAAAAAGATGTGGCTAAAATGATTATCCAATACTTGGAAAAAGCATCGGTTACAGGAACAACGAAGACGAAGGGTAAAGGTTGATGAGTAATGATATTTTATCGATAGATGGAATTGATATTTTACTTGGCGAAACCATTAAAATTGAATTGCCCATTATTAAACTGTATACCGATACAAATATGTCCATGCCGATTTATATTCGACGTGGTAAGCGCCCTGGTCCCACGCTTTTTATCAGTGCTGCGATTCATGGAGATGAACTGAATGGTATTGAGATCATTAGCCGCCTGATCAATAGCAAGTATATGGATAAAATCCACGGTACCTTGATTGCGGTACCGGTGGTTAATGGTTATGGGGTGCTTAGTCAAAGTCGCTATTTACCTGATAGAAGGGATTTAAATCGCAGCTTTCCAGGTTCTAAACGAGGCTCTTTGGCTGGACGGGTAGCGGATCGGTTCTTAACGGAAGTGGTGTCAAAAGCGGATTACGGAATTGATTTGCACACTGGAAGTTTGCATCGCTCTAATTTACCACAGATACGTGGCAACTTGGATGACCAAGATATTTTGGAGATGGCGAAGGCCTTTGGTGTCCCTGTGATTTTAAACTCAAATTTACGTGACGGTTCTCTCCGGGCCTGTGCGAATGATGTTGGAGCAAAAGTCATTTTATATGAAGCGGGCGAGGCTTTACGTTTTGATGAGTTGTCGATCCGAGCAGGGGTAAACGGGATTGTTGGAGTGATGAGACACCTTGGTATGTTGTCGAAATCGCGTCGTAAAAAGTCATTGCCTGAACCTAAAATGGCCCGAAGCAGTAGTTGGGTTCGAGCAACCGACAGTGGTTTTACAACGCATCTAAAAGCGTTGGGTGATCTTGTCGAAAAAAACGAGCTATTGGCTCAAATTAAAGACCCTTATGGGGAAATTTTGGATGAGGTGGTATGTAAGAAGAGTGGCATCATCATTGGTAAACAAAATATTCCACTGGTTCAAGAAGGGGATGCCATGTATCACATTGCCCATTTTTCCTCACCAGATGAGGTCGCGGAATATGTGGAAAGCATGCAAGATGAATTGATGGAGAGCGATCAGGTCTTTCCTCAAGGTTAACCATATTTAAGAGTATTGGGCGAATCCATTTGTTAGCAAGCAAAAAAAGCCCTGCAAAGCAGGGCTATCAAACTAGAAAGTGACGTTACAAAAAATGTAACGCGCCGTCGTTAAACGACATTCTGACTTAATGACGAGTTTTCTAACACATCATTAAGGTGCAGCCAGGTTTCGATGACAGTATCTGGGTTGAGAGACATGCTCTCGATACCTTGTGCGACCAGCCAGTCTGCAAAATCCGCATGATCTGAAGGCCCTTGGCCACAAATCCCTACGTATTTTCCTTTTCCGCGACAGGCGGCAATTGCCATCTTCAATAATTTTTTCACCGCAGGATTACGTTCGTCGAACTTATCCGCGATGAGACCGGAGTCTCGGTCTAATCCAAGGGTTAATTGGGTTAGGTCGTTTGAACCAATAGAGAAGCCGTCAAAGTATTCTAAGAACTCATCGGCAAGCAGGGCATTGGATGGAAGCTCACACATCATGATGACTTTTAGACCATTGTCGCCACGTGCCAAGCCTTGTTCTGACAATAGTTCGGTGACTTGTTGGGCTTCTTCGAGTGTGCGCACAAATGGGATCATTATCTGGATGTTTGTTAAGCCCATTTCGTTACGTACTCGGCGAATGGCTTCACACTCCAATGCAAAGCAATCACGGAACGAATCGTCGATATAGCGAGCCGCTCCACGGAAGCCCAGCATAGGGTTCTCTTCGTCTGGTTCGAACAATGGACCACCAACAAGGTTGTGGTACTCGTTTGACTTAAAGTCAGATAAACGAACAATGACGGGTTTATCGGCAAAGGAGCAGGCCAACGTGGCAATCCCTTCTACCAGTTTATCAACATAGAATGCCACTGGGCCTGAGTAACCAGCAATACGATGATTGATCTCTTCTTTCAGGGAAGCATCCATTTGATCGTAGTTCAATAGCGCTTTCGGGTGAATGCCAATCATACGGTTAATAATGAATTCAAGACGAGCTAAGCCGATGCCAGCATTAGGTAGCATGGCAAAGTCAAATGCACGGTTTGGGTTGCCTACGTTCATCATGATTTTCACGGGTAAGTCAGGCATGTTGCCTACTTCGGAGGTGATTACATCGAACTTCAATTGCCCTTGATAGACAAAGCCCATATCTCCTTGAGCACAAGACACGGTGACGAATTGTCCATCTTGTAAAACGTCTGTTGCGTCACCACAACCGACGACAGCGGGAATGCCTAGTTCTCGAGCAATAATCGCAGCATGACAGGTACGTCCACCACGATTGGTGACGATGGCCGAAGCGCGTTTCATAATGGGCTCCCAATCGGGATCTGTGATGTCAGTCACGAGAATGTCACCCGGTTGAATACGATCCATCTCGGTAATAGACGACAAGACTTTGACTTCGCCTGTGCCAACCTTATGACCAATCGCGCGGCCTGTGATGAGCACGGATGAGGTTTCTTTCAAAGAATAGCGTTCCATGCTTTGTGCATTGCTTTGACTACGGACGGTTTCTGGGCGGGCTTGAACAATGTAAAGTTTTCCATCTACCCCATCTTTTGCCCATTCTATGTCCATCGGGCGTTGGTAATGTTGTTCAATGATGCAGGCTTGGCGAGCCAAATCTTCAATTTCTTCATTGCTCAGTGCAAATCGGTTTTGGTCATTTAATTCAACAGGAACGATTTCAACAAATTCTTCGCTGCCAGCTTCTGCGTATTGCATTTTTTGCGCTTTGGAGCCAAGCGATTTACGTACAACAGCGGGACGGTTAGCTGCCAGCGTACTTTTATGGACGTAGTACTCATCTGGGTTGACGGTGCCTTGTACGACCATTTCACCGAGACCGTAAGCCGCAGTAATGAAGACCACTTCGTTAAAGCCTGACTCGGTGTCTAATGTGAACAGTACACCAGAGGCGCCAATGTCACTGCGAACCATCTTTTGAATGCCTGCAGACAGTGCCACCCCTTTGTGTTCAAAGCCTTGATGAACACGGTATGAGATCGCGCGATCATTAAACAGTGAAGCAAAGACGCGTTTAATGGAGGCTTTAATATCTGCCAAACCTTTGACGTTTAAGTAGGTTTCTTGCTGTCCTGCGAAAGACGCATCTGGTAGATCTTCAGCGGTTGCGGAAGAGCGAACGGCGAAAGACGTATCGCTAGGGTTGTCATCGCAAAGTACAGCAAAGGCGTCTTTGATTTCTTGATCAAACTCAGCCGAGAAAGACGCATTTTCAATCCAGCTTCGAATTTGCACACCCGCTTCCGCAAGAGCGTGAACATTATCGACGTCTAAGCTGTCTAGGGTTTCATGGATTTTTGCATCCAAGCCACTTTCTTCTAGAAAACTTTGATAAGCATAAGCAGTGGTTGCAAACCCATTTGGTACTTGAATACCAAGGTCAGTCAGGTTGGAAATCATTTCACCTAAAGAAGCGTTTTTACCGCCTACTTCACCGACATCTTCTAAACGAAGATCTTTAAACCACTTAATAAATTTGCTCACAAGGCACTCCAGAAATTGTTAAACGTAAAAGCTCTTTTTATTGTGTCTTTCATTATCATCGTGCTGTTCGACATCGCTTAGATATCAAGACAAGGCTGCTGGAATATTTTTCTAGCCTGCTCTTGTCAAAGTGCAGCGAATGAGATCATTGTATGTAGAGGAGTACTGAGGAATAAAATCGATTATTCGATGTTGTTTTATTTCAATTTAAAAATTCAATGTAGTTGCATAACAACAAAAAAGAGAAAAAAATGATGAAAGTGTATTTTGTTTCCGATGGAACGGCAATTACGGCTGAAGTGTTTGGTTCTGCGATGTTGTCCTTTTTTGATATCCCAATCGAGATGCAAAGCGTGCCTTTTGTAAATACCAATGACCAAGCTAATGGATTAAAAAGACAAATTAATCTAGAAGTGGCGAATGGCAATGGGCCATTGGTGTTTTATACGATTTCTGACATCTTAATTCGTGAGATTATTCAGTCTTGTGATGCCCACTGCTATAATGTGTTTGGTGATCTCCTGTTACCCATTGAAAAAGCCTTGGGTGTGAAAGCGCAGCCGACCGCTCAAAAGGCCCATGGCATGAAAGCGGGGGCTTATGATGCTCGCATTGAGGCGATTAACTATGCCTTAGCGAATGATGATGGCGCATCGATCAAAAATTTCGATCAAGCGGATATTATTTTATTGGGGGTGTCTCGATCAGGGAAAACACCAACCAGCTTGTACCTTGCCATGCAGTACAGTATTAAGGCGGCGAATTATCCGATTACAGAAGATGATTTTTCCGCGCCAGGCTTGCCAAAAGTGCTTCGTCCTCATAAGAAAAAATTATTTGGTTTAACTATTGATCCCGATAGATTGCACGAAATTCGTACAGGACGTATGGCGTCTAGTAAGTATGCTTCGCCACGTCAGTGCCGTTATGAATTAGAGGAAGTGGAGTCTTTATATCGACAAGAGCGGATTCCTTTCTTGAATTCTACGCGGTTATCGGTGGAAGAAATTTCCGCCAAAGTAATGGCCGAAATGCATTTAGTACGCCATAGGCAGTGAATTTGACCGTAAAACCTATCAGTTAATTCGATGGGTTCTTGTTTTTTGTGGGTTATTTAACCGGATTTGACGCAAAAAAGTGCGACGCTAGCTTAAAAGCATCACAATCAATCGGTATAAAGACCCTCAAGATTAGCGAATGAGGGCGTTTTGTTGTTCTATTACACATAGAACGAGAACGTAGGGTTGGCTATTTCGAGTTGGCTTGTGCAGTTTATGTGAACAAGTGCGCTAAGCTAAAGAGTATTGGCGGAGAATGCTCTATAATGACAGCCTCCCTAGACAGGTCAGCGACTTGTTAAGCGGCTAACTAGAAGAAACACTAGACGGCATAAGACTATAGAGGAACAGGGCGCTGCAGATTATAAGGTGCCAATACCCATATTTTCAAAAGGCTGCATCTTATTGGACAAATCAAGGATAAAAATACATTGAGTGATAAAAAAATTAACGACCCACACCAGCAGCGCGAAGCCTCTAAATACGATAATCCGGTACCGAGCCGCGAGTATATTCTAGAGTTTCTGGCGACCCAGAACAAAAGCCTTGGTCATTTTGACCTGTGTAAAGCCTTCGGTTTGACAGGGGAGGACGAAATTGAAGCCCTTCGCCGTCGATTGATCGCCATGTGCCGCGATAGCCAACTAGTTAGTAATCAACAAGACGAATACACCCCCATTTTAGAAAGTGACCTGATTGAAGGTTATGTGCAAGGTAATAAAGAGGGCCATGGCTTCTTATTGCGCCCAAGTGATGATGATATCTTCTTATCGGCCCGTCAGATGCAAAATGTGATGGATGGCGATAAGGTGAAAGTGCGTCTGTCTGGCCGAAGTGTAAAAGGCCGTTTGGATGGCGTTGTGGTTGAGATATTAGAACGTAAGCACAGTCAACTGGTTGGTCGCTATTATTTAGAAAAAAATGGCGAGGAGAGGCGTACGGCTTTTGTTACACCAGAAAACCCACGTATTTCTCAAGATATTCTCATTACCAAAGACTCTGGTTTAACCCCTACTCATGGACAATATGTGTTGGCGGAAATTGTCAGTTATGCAGAACGTGGCAAACCAGCACAAGGCATCGTGAAGAAGATTCTCGGTGACTTTATGGCACCAGGGGTTGAAATTGAAGTGGCGATGCATCGTTATGAAATTCCTAACGAGTGGCCAGCGGCCGTAGAGCAACAGATTAAGCATTTCAGCAGTGAAGTGGCCGAAGAAGATAAAGCGCACCGTGTGGATCTTCGTGATACACCGTTTGTCACTATTGATGGTGAAGACGCGCGCGATTTTGATGATGCTGTCTATTGTGAAAAGACGCCAGGCGGTTGGAAGCTCTTGGTGGCGATTGCCGATGTGTCCCACTATGTGAAAAAAGACACTGCCTTGGATGAAGAGGCGATTGTGCGTGGCAACTCGGTGTATTTTCCTGGTCGTGTGATTCCTATGCTGCCGGAGATTTTGTCGAACGGTCTGTGTTCTTTGAATCCAGATGTAGATCGTTTGGCGATGGTGGCAGAAATTTCGTTGACGTCTCGTGGTAAGATGCGTGGTTACAAGTTTTACGAAGGTTTGATTCGCTCCCATGCCCGTTTGACCTATACCAAGGTCGCAAAAATGATTTCATCAGAGCCCGATGAGCAAGGCTTAGAGTTGCGTGAACGTTATGCTTCTATTGTGTCGCACATTGATGATTTAAGCGGCTTATATCAAGTATTGAAAGGTGCTCGGGATGAGCGGGGCGCGATGGAGTTCGATACCATTGAAACGCGTATGGTATTCGATGAAAACTCTAAGATTGAGCACATTGTTCCGGTAGAACGTAATGATGCCCATAAACTGATCGAAGAATGTATGTTGTGTGCCAATGTGGCGGCCGCAGAGTTATTGATTAAAGCGGATTTGCCTGCCTTGTTTCGTGTTCATGAAGGGCCAAAAGAAGAACGTTTGTTAACCCTGCGTACTTATCTGGGTTTGCTCGGTTTGGAATTAACGGGTGGCCTGAAGCCGACACCAGATGATTACGCCAATCTAGCAGAACAGATTAAAGATCGAGCGGATGCTCGCAGTATTCAAACCATGATGCTGCGTTCTATGTCCCAAGCGGTGTATCAAGCAGATAACATGGGCCACTTTGGTCTGAATTACCCTGCTTATACCCATTTTACCTCGCCGATTCGTCGTTACCCTGATTTGTTGACCCATCGAGCCATTCGTTACTTGATTCGTGGCGAAGGTCGCCCTGTGGTGCGTCAAGCGCATCGCGTGGCGGGTAGCCCAACGATTAAGGAGCGCAAAATCTATGGTTATGATCATGCGGATATGGATGGTTTAGGTGACTCCTGCTCGATGACAGAGCGTCGCGCTGACGAAGCCACGCGTGATGTAGAAGCCTGGTTAAAATGCCAATACGTTGAGCAGCATTTAGGTGATGCCTTTGAGGGGGTGGTGACGGCCGTTACCTCGTTTGGTTTGTTTGTGGAATTACAAGGTTTGTTCGTTGATGGGCTGGTGCATATTTCTGGGCTCGGTCAGGACTACTTTGTCCATGATATTGAACATCAGGCGATTATAGGTGAACGGACTGGGCGGGTATTCCGTCTTGGTGACACGTTAAAAGTGCGTGTATCCAGTGTCAATCTTGAGCAACGTAAGATTGATTTAAGCCTAGACGAAGCCAAACCACGTCAACGTCACAAGGTAGAGCGTAACGATTTAACTGAGCTAGAAATGCAGCTTGCCCAGTTACCACCCATAGAATTAGGTGGCCGTGGTAAGCCAAAAAATCTTCCCAAAGACGAGAAAGCCGCTTCTTCTAAAGAAAATAAAGGTAAAGGAAGTAAAGGCGAGAAAGACGGTGTACAGGCAAAATCGAAAAAGCGCCGTACACCTTCCAAAGGCAAACGCGTCCGGCAGAAAAAGTCGTCGTCGGCTGATGCAAAGTCTACAGCGGCGGCAGTGAAAAAACCTAAGAAAGCCAAGAAGAAAGTCAAAAAGAACAATGCTAAGCCACGTGCGCGTGATTAATTGATTGATCGAGTAAAAGGTAAAAATGTCTGATTTAGAATGGATCTATGGTATTCACGCTGTTGAAAATGCGTTGTTACAACAGCCTGAACGGGTCAAAGAAGTGCGCTTTCAAGAGGGCCGTGATGATAAAAAGACACAGCGTCTCGTTCAGCTGTGTAAAACCCATAAAGTGCGTTACAGCTTGGTGGCTCGTCGTGAGTTAGATCAGTTGTTTACGAAGACCAAAGAGCGAGTGGTTCATCAAGGTGTCGTGGCCTATACCACCCTGACCAAAGCGGGCAATGAGGCGGATCTGCATAGCTTGGTTGCTGGCTTAGATGAAAATCCGTTGATTATTATTTTAGACGGTGTGACCGATCCTCATAATTTGGGGGCGTGCTTGCGTAGCGCCGATGCCGCCGGAGCTCATGCGGTGGTCATGCCAAAAGACAACTCTGCCCCGATGAATGCCACCGTCAGTAAAGTTGCCTGTGGGGCCGCAGAAAGCATCCCTGTTTTTGCGGTTACCAACCTTGCTCGTACCATGAAAAAGCTACAAGACCAAGGGGTGTGGATATTTGGTACGGCTGGTGAAGCGACGCAAACAATTTATGAGCAAGACTTGACGATTCCGACGGCCATCGTGATGGGGGCAGAAGGAGAAGGCATGCGACGTCTGACCCGTGAACAGTGTGATTATCTGGTGAAGCTACCAATGGCCGGTGTGGTGTCAAGCTTGAATGTCTCTGTGGCAACGGGGGTTTGTTTATATGAAGTGGTTCGTCAACGCGCTGTGAAAGCGCTGGCTTAAGGAGACGGTTCGGTGTTCGAGCAATTTGATATTTCGTTGCCTTCGTTGGAGTTAAAGGCAGCTTTACAACATAAAATCGATTCCAAAACCAAACCTGTTGGAGCGTTGGGGGAGTTGGAAAGCATCGCTTTTCAATTGGGGGCGATTCAAAATAGCCTGACACCGGATGTCTCAAAACCCCAAATGATCGTCTTTGCTGCTGACCATGGCGTTGTTGATCAGGGGATCAGTTTGTTTCCACAAGAAGTGACACCGCAAATGGTAATGAACTTCTTAATGGGTGGGGCTGCGGTCAGTGTGTTTTGTCAACAGCATGGTGTGCCTCTGCGAGTGGTTGATGTGGGCGTTAAGTCAAGCATTGATGATCACCCTTTGCTTGGTCAGCGCAAAGTGGCGTTTGGCTCGAAAGACTTTAGCCAACAAGCAGCGATGACGACTCAAGAGCTAGCAAGAACGATCAGCGCGGGAGTCGATGAAGCCGATTTGGCGATTGATGCTGGTTGCAATCTGCTTATGTTTGGTGAAATGGGCATAGGTAATACCTGTGTTTCCTCTTGTTTGATGAGCGCAATGACCAGTCTTTCGGCGAGTCAATGTTCTGGTCGGGGAACGGGGCTAGATGATGCCGGCGTGTCACATAAGGCGCAAGTCATTGAGGCGTCCATTCAACGCGCGGAAGAAGAGACAGGCATGTCTGCGGCAAAGTGGAGTCCACAAACCTTAGCTGAGCAGCTTGGTGGCTTTGAAATCATTGCCATGGCAAGTGCCATGCTACAAGCGGCCCATAGACAAACTGCGTTTGTGGTGGATGGCTTTATTTGTACTGTGGCGTTCTTATTCGCTCAAAAAGTTGAACCTAATGTGCGTCACTATGCGATGTTTGCGCATCAATCCAATGAAAAAGCCCATCGATTGTTACTGGAACAGCTAAAGGCTGAACCCATTTTATCGTTGGATTTACGTTTGGGTGAAGGCTCCGGTGCCATTCTTGCTTATCCTTTGATTCAAAGCGCCACTGTCTTTTTGAATCAGATGGCAAGCTTTGAAAGTGCCGGTGTCAGTGGCCAATCCTAGCGAAGTAACCATATCAGTAAGATAAATTGTCTATAGGAGACAGTGAGTGGGTCAGTTCACTCCTTATTTAGAAGGGCTTAAACGCAGCATTGTTACCTACACACGTCTTCCTTTTAAGGTGGATTGGGATGAGAAAGAGCACACTCCAGCGGTGTGCTTTTTGCCATGGGTTGGCGTGTTGATCGCGGTATTAAGTGCTTGGCCCTTGTTGTTTGATGGGCTAAGTGCTTCATTACAGGCCTTGTTCATGTTACTTAGCGCTGTGCTGTTGACCGGTGGGTTTCATGAAGACGGCTTGATGGATGCTTGCGATGGACTGGTAGGGGGCTGGACCCAAGAGCAGCGCCTTTCTATCATGAAGGATTCGCGCATTGGTAGCTATGCAGCTCTCGCCATTTGGTTTGTGATGATGCTGAAATGGTTGCTGTTAACACAAATTTTATCGACGATTACCTCTTTGCATGATGGGGCGTGGTCTAGCTTATTGATTTGGATTGCTGCTCATACAATGGCTCGGGTGATGCCGATAGTGATCATGAATTCGCTGGACTATGTGTCCACTGGACAGAGCAAAGCGCAGACGATGATTGCAACGCTAAAAGGGAAGGAATGGGGGATTGTTTTTCTACCTTGTATTCTGCTGTTGTTGTTTGATTTTTCCTACCTGCTGAAAGCAATTTGCATCTTAGCTCTATTTACCCTTGGCACACATTTTTATTTGAAAAAGAAAATTGGCGGTTTTAATGGCGACACATTGGGGGCGACGGAGCAGATAGGTGAAGTCATCCTGCTGTTATGCGTGTTAGGCGTGTTTGTATGAAACTGCTGTTGATTCGTCACCCTAAGCCGGATGTACCAACGGGGCTGTGTTATGGCGCGACCGATGTGCCGTTATTGGAAGGTTGGCAGGAGTCAAGCCTAAGATTGCAATCCTATCTTGATGACCGTTTAGCGCATAAGAAGGTGGCCTTTTATCATAGTCCATTAAGCCGAGCAGCTGAGTTGAGCCAGCTGTTAAGTCGAGGCACATCTTCTTGTGCGGAAGCGTTGAAAGAACTGGATTTTGGGGAATGGGAAAACCAGTTTTGGCAAGCGATACCTAAAGAAGCGATCGACTCATGGATGGAAGACCTGGCTCAATCCGCTCCCTATCAAGGGGAGTCTCTGGAATCCTTGGCGAAGCGAGTCACGAGTTGGTGGCAATCGGTTCAGGACAAAGAGCTGGACGCTTGTGTTGCAGTGACACATTCAGGAGTGATTAAGGTGCTTGTTAGTTTATTGTGCCAATGGCCATTAGCTCAGTGTCACCGTATTGATGTGGGCTTTAATAGCGTGACGGAACTGACTATTCGCGGTGAGTTTATTACCCTTAACCGTTTAGGGGCAGGTGATTGGGTGTCTCGTTAGTCACACTATTTGTTAGAAACGAACATTGGCCTGCGCTTGTCGGCCAGTAATTATTCTATAGAGACTAAAAAATTAATGTTGTTATATATTTTAGGCATGGTGGGTATCGCGGCCTTTGCCATTACGGGCGTGATTTCCTCCGGGAAACGCGATATGGACCTATTCAGTGTGGCACTGATTGGCATGGTGACGTCCCTTGGCGGAGGAACGATTCGGGATGTGATCTTAAGAGTTAATGAGGTGTATTGGGTGAAAGACCCTTCCTATTTATGGGTGGCCTTTCTGTCTTCTGCCTTTGCTTTTTTTGCGGTTCGTATCATTGAAGATCGCCAGCAAGTCTTCCATTATGCAGACTCTTTTGGTTTGGCTTTGTTTACGGTGATTGCGACGGAGCGAGTGCTCGCCCTTGGTTTTTCTCCAGTGATTGCGATTACCATGGGAGTGATTACTGGGGTGGCTGGTGGCATTATTCGTGATGTATTGAGCCATCGTCCACCTTTGATATTAGGCCGTGAGTTTTACGCCACGCCTGCTTTTTTGGGGGCACTTTTGTTTGTTATCTTGCAGAAAAATATTCCTCATCATGAATATAACTCGATTTACGCGGCCTCTTTGATCTTTATACTGAGGTTGTTTGCTATTCACAAAGGGCTGTATTACCCAAGTTGGCTGCTTTATAAAAAGAAATAATGTGAATCAAAAAGAGACCAATTATGTCAGAGCAAGAGAAACCATCGACTCCAGTTGTGGAACAAGCGGATAAAAATGAAGCGCGCTTATTAAAAAAGAAGGAAGTGGTGGATAAGCGCATTGCGGCGGCCACACAAGAACGTGGCGTCACGATTTTGTTAACCGGCAATGGTAAAGGTAAAAGCTCCAGTGCGTTTGGTACGATGGCGCGAGCTCTGGGACACGGACAGCGTTGTGCCGTGATTCAGTTTATTAAAGGCCGCAAAGCCACAGGTGAGCAGCTTTTTTTCGGTGACCATCCAAGCGTCGAATTTCATGTGATGGGTCATGGTTTCACATGGGAAACTCGCAACCCTGAATTGGAAAAAGAAGCGGCTGAGCAAGCCTGGCAATTGGCGAAAGAGATGTTATCGAATCCAGATATTCATTTTGTTCTATTAGATGAAATTACTTATATGTACAAATACGGTTATTTAAATGATGACGATCTTATTGAAGCATTGAAAAACCGACCTCAGCATCAAAATGTGATGATGACTGGCCGTACTGCACCAAGATCCTTGTTAGACAGTGTAGACACGCACAGTAAAATTGCTAATGAGCGTCATGCATTTGCCAATGGGGTAAAAGCGCAATCAGGCATCGAATGGTAGCGCTCTTGCGCGCGCACCTATCGTCTTAAGTTTGTCCAACAAGGTCCAGTGCCTTGCTGGATGGATCACCTTTCCATCCATAGCCTCTTACTTTTCTTTCTAAACCGCTTCGGGCGCCCAGTGCCAATACGCTTCTTTAAACAATGCACACGATCATCGCTTTGTTTGATGATTGTTTTCCTTCTGATAGCAAAATCAAATGAGATTTATTATCAAAAAGAGTGGATTTTTTATTGTTTTTAAATGATAATAATTCTCATTAAGTTGCTCTGATAAACTCATCTTACACGATAGGTAGAAAAGACGATGCAATACTGGGAAAAGTTAACAAGGCAAGCGAATCAAGCCCACTCTAATCACGCTTTTTTAGAAGCGGTGGATTTTAACCAACAAGCGCTTGATCAACTATTAAAACGTTTTGAGGAGGACTTCCGTCTGGATCCAGAGTCTGTCGTGGCGGCGATGGCGGTTAGTTACCTTAATATTGCAGAGTCTTATACCGGGCTAGGGAATGTGGTTGCTGCCAATCGGCAATTTGAAAAGGCCATTGATTTTTTACAAGCTGTGGTTGCGAGCCCTGATTTAGCTATAGAGCAGCGTGATCTTATCCTTCAGACGGTAAACCATATTCGTTTTGAGTGGGAATTGTTCACGCAAAGCTGTGGAAAGGAGACAGTGGTTAAGCGTTCTAGTTTGCTTCGCCCGCTTCCTCAAGCGGATCCTTCCGCGTTAACAGCGACGTTTCATTAGGAGAATAATATGAAAAGGCGAAGTGGTTTGATCAGAGAAAAAGGCATGCTATTTCTCCTTATTCTGGGATTTAGTCCTCTAGCTTTTGCATTAGCGGATGGGCAAATACATCAATGGAAATTGCTGCTACATGATTTTTTAGTGTGCCTTGCTGGGGCTTTTATTGTCTCTGGTTTTGTCTATAAACAGTGCATTCGAGGTCGTAAGCATCATGAAAAAAAGCATGGACCTCATCAACAAAAAAGGAGTCATAGAATATGTTGCATTGGGTAATTCTTTTGTTAGATAAAGTGATTGGTTTTAAAACGGCCAAAGCGCACAGTATTACGGTCTCGGATATGGCTATGCAGGCGGCACAGAGACGGCACCGTATTGAGAGCCAATCTTCTTTTTGCCGGACAAAGTAACAGAGATGGTTGCCGCTAAATGGAATCTTTCGTTATAGCGTTAGACGATAGACTTGGTGAACGAGGAGGTTATTTATGTTTCGCTTAATGAAAATCGAGGGGCAAAGCATGGCTCCCTACTTGCATCATAATGACTTTGTTTTAACGAGCCGCTGGTTTCTCTCATGTTGTATTGGAGATGTTGTCGTCGTCGATCATTTTTTGTATGGCATTATCATAAAGAAAATACGTCATATTGCGCCAGATGGTCAGTTATGGCTTATTGGGGAACACCCGACTAGCTTAGAATCGGAGCGTATTGGCTGGGTTTCTCCTCGACGTGTATTGGGCAAGGTTGTTTTCCGTATATGCGCGAATCATAGGAAACAAACTGACGGCTAGTGATGTGTCTGCTTGTCTCTGCATAGAATGCCTGTACAAAAAAGTGTACACTTTTTACAAATCGAACGATTTTGTCTTATCCGGCTCTCTTGGTCTCTTCCTTCCTATTCACTAAAATTCACTCCTCATTTTGCCCTTTTACCATGTGATTTAAATAGAGAAAACTATGTCCTGTTCTACTGTTGCTCCAGCTTCAACTAAACGCCATACCCGCCTAGAAGATGCTCTAGCGGTTCTGATTGGTACCTTGATTATTGCGTTAGGTGTCAATTTGTTTGCACAGGCGGGTTTGCTAACAGGCAGTACGGCTGGTATTGCTTTTCTATTGAGTTATACCACTTCGGTAAACTTTGGTGAGGCGTTCTTTTTCGTCAATATTCCTTTTTATTTGATTGCCATTCGGCACATCGGTTGGGAATTTACGCTCAAGACGTTTGCGTCGGTGTTTTGCTTGTCTTTTTTTTCTGAAGTGACGCCTCGGCTTGTTTCCTTTGCGAGCGTTCAGCCAGTGTATGCGGCGGCAGTTGGCGGTTTTTTGATGGGCGTCGGTTTTTTGATGCTGTTTCGTCATGATGCCAGCTTGGGAGGCATTAATATATTGTCACGCTTCTTAGCGGATAAATATGGGTGGTCTATTGGCAAGTTTCAGATGCTGGTCGACTTGACCATTTTAACGTCTTCACTGTTTATCGTGGATATCTCTCTGGTGGCCATTTCGATTATTGGTGCCGTCGCTTTAAATATGATCATTGCAGTGAATCACAAACCTGGCCGTTACTTGGGAAATGTCTCTGCTTAGCCATCATTGGCATCGAGTGTGTTAACCACCTATTTTATTATGTTTTTTTAATAAATGAGTGCGGCGATTTCCTATGTGGTCGCGCTCAGGTATTATAGAGGCATTGTGATAAAAGAAGGAAACTTGGTTTGGAGCTGCTCAAAGTTGATGATCTTAAGCCTTACCTTAATGACCTAATTGAATTGCTGTGTGATGCAGTTGATTCTGGGGCTCCCATTGGTTTTTTACCTCCTATGAGTGAGTTGGAGGCCAAGTCTTATTGGTTAACCGTGAATGACGATTTAAAAGTTAACCTGAAACAAGTTTTATTGGTTCGTGAGGATAATAAAATCGTCGGTAGCGTACAAATTGGTATGTCGCCTAAAGCCAATGCTTTACATCGCTGCGATATTGAAAAGCTGATGGTGCATACCCAAGCTCGAGAACATGGCTTGGGAAGTATGCTCATGAAAGGTGTGGAGCGCGTTGCGGCGGCCATGCAGCGCCAATTGCTGATATTGGAAGTACGCAGTGATGATGTGGCCCATGACATGTACATCAAACTTGGTTATATTCCCTTTGGTGAAGTGCCTGGCTACACCCGTAGCGCCAATGGTGCATTACACAACGCCACTTTTTTTTATAAAGAAATTGAACCCACACACGAAGTATTCTCGTAACTGTATATTCACCCATAGCCATAGGCGATCTCTTGAGACTTGATTTTTATTTATCCCATGTGACAAACCTCGCTCGTAAAGCGTCTAAAGTAGCGATCTCTAAAAGTCGTGTAACAGTAAATGGTGAGGTGATTAAAAAAGCCAATTACCCAGTAGAGGAGAAGGATGTCATTTGTTTGGATGCTGTACCGCTGGCTTGGCCTTCTGAAGGCTATTATTTAATGAACAAGCCTTCGGGCTATGTGTGTGCCACGCAAGACGCCGATCACCCCATTGTCATAGATTTACTGGGGACGCATTTAGGTCAACCGCTGAAAGTGGTGGGGCGTTTAGACAAGGATACAACGGGGTTGTTGTTGTTCACGACCGATGGACAATGGCTACATCGTATTACCTCACCAAAAAGTGTGTGCCAAAAGCGTTATCGTATGACGTTGGCTGAACCGATTGATGATCATGCGCTTAAGCAGTTAGAAGAGGGGGTGATGCTCAATGGCGAACAGGTGCCAACTTTACCCGCTAAAGCCGAGCGTATTGCGGAAGCAGAGATTTTTCTGACGATTCAAGAAGGGAAATACCATCAGGTCAAGCGTATGCTAGCAGCGGTAGGAAACCGGGTCGAAACCTTGCATCGTGATCGAATTGGTCCTTTGGTGTTGGATGAGGGGTTACAGCCAGGTGAGTTTCGCGAGCTGACAAAAGACGAAGTGGCGTATTTTTAAACCTGTATCTGTCTACCTGTTTCATACAGAGGGTTTGAAATAAGATTAGCGCTCAATTAACAAGCGCCATGTTCCATCATTGAGTAAGAGAGAATCCAGATGAGTAAAGAGTTGACGATGGACGAACGTGTCCAACTACTTATTGCACCAGATAGTGAGCGTTTAGCGTATTTTGTCGAGCAAGCGAAACAAACACAAACCATTTGGAGTCTCAGTAACGAAGAAGGCTTCGTTATGGTAGAAACAGATGATGGTGATTGTGTTATGGTCTGGCCTGATGAAGCATTTGCCAGCCAGTGGGCGGTAGAGGATTGGGATGACTGCGAACCCGTTGCGGTTGAGCTGGCGACGTTTACGGGCCAATGGTTGCCTAGCCTAATGCAGGACAATATTATGATTGCCGTCTTCCCAAATATTGAAGATGAAGGCAAACTATCGACTGCTCAAGAATTAAAAGCACTTTTAGAATAGTTTACTGACACAGAGCACGTGGCTAGGTTTGGCCTACTTCAGTGCTTTGCGTTTTGTACTGGTCAGAAGGTAAAGCACAGACAGTACAAAGTAATATCTTTTTAAAGGTAAGCGTATTTTTTAGATGATTTACTAACAAAGATGATATCTATCTAATGCGGCTAATAAAGGCTGTGGTAGGATGAGGTGTCATCTTTAAAAGGAGTGCACCATGACTATGTCTACCGATACATCGCAAATATCCAATCAAATTAAAACCATTTTAGAAACTGCCACAACGTTGCAGTTGGCGACATTATCTTTACAGAACCGTCCTTTTTCTTCTTATGCCCCCTATGCTTTGGGCGAGAACTGCTTTTATTTATTAGTCAGCGAGCTTTCTCCTCATACTCATCATCTGCATAATAATCCGATTGGTTGTGTAATGATTGTTCAAAAAGAGTCTGAGTCGAATAATCCTTACTTACGTCCTCGTGTTCAATACGATGTGACAGCGGAGTTTATTGAGCAAGATAGTGAAGAGTGGGCCATGGGGATTCAGCTGTTAACGGAGCGTTTTGGTGAGACTGTGACGACATTAGTTGCCCAGAAGGATTTTTACTTGGTTCGCTTAGACCCAGAGAAAGTAAATTTCATTCAACAGTTCAAAAACGACCATGTTATTGATGATAGTGTGCTTTATTAAAAGGTATAGACGATTTTCATTATTTTTATTGTGAAACTTTCGTTGCACTTTAATGCTTAGGCTGAATAGGATAATGAAGTCAGTAACATAGGGTTTATGTAGAGAGCAAGTGAACAAGGATTTATGAAAGTAATGAGTAAGCGTCAAAGTAATCGTGAAGAAATTTTTACTCGTATTTTAGACGCGGCTGAAGTGGAATTTGGCTTGAAGGGGTTTAGTGGTGCCAGCTTGCAACATATTGCAGATCGTGCTGCATTACCAAAACCTAATATTGTCTATTACTTTCAGTCGAAGGAAAACTTGTATAAGCAGGTGCTTAATAAAATTGTACGTGGGTGGAATGATCTGTTTGATCGAGCTACGGTGGACGATGATCCGGCGCAAGTGTTGGATAGTTTTATTCGTATAAAGCTGAAGCAAAGTTTCGAACAAGGTCGATCTTCGCGTATTTTTGCTATGGAAGTCATTAGTGGTGCGAATCATATTCGTGACTATTTGAAGGAAGAGTTAAGTCCTTGGTTTCGCTCTCGGACAGCGCTTATTCAAGCATGGATCGATGGTGGAAAGATGCGTTCAGTAGATCCAGTCAGCTTGATTTTTATGATTTGGGCAACGACTCAGCATTATGCAGATTTTGAAGCCCAAATACTGGCACTGTCCCATAAAGAGACTCAGGATGAAGAGGATCTGAAGCGTGTCGGAGACACGGTCAGTAGCATTATTTTACAAGGTGTTGGCTTGAGTTTACCGCAATCACAGGTGGCCTGATCGACTTTTTCTTGTTGTAACAATGGTTAAAGGCTGATTGATCGTCTCCTAAATGGGATGATTTTTCAGCCTTTTGCTTTTTTTATGACCTTAAATGTTTTAGAAGGTCTGACAGTATTTAGAAATAGAGGGCGCTATGAAACACAATAGACGTACTGTAGAGGTGTCGGATATAAAAGCTTATCATGCTCATTTGTATTATCGAGATGAGTCTGGCCTTGAATTGGCAAAGCAGATTGCACAACAGGCGAGTGACTTATTCGAATTACAGGTTGGTCGTTTCCATCGACAACCAGTTGGCCCTCATCCGCTCTGGAGCTGTCAATTATCGTTTGCCGTCAAAACATTTGCGGACTTTGTTCCCTGGTTAATGTTGAATCGCCAATCCCTTGATGTGTTTGTTCATCCGGTAACCGATGATGATTACTTTGATCATACTCAAGGCG
This sequence comes from Marinomonas sp. 63XJN7_7_ISO-PGPR-S23-202, assembly GCF_056173505.1. Classification (NCBI taxonomy): domain Bacteria; kingdom Pseudomonadati; phylum Pseudomonadota; class Gammaproteobacteria; order Oceanospirillales; family Oceanospirillaceae; genus Marinomonas; species Marinomonas sp. 63XJN7_7_ISO-PGPR-S23-202. Next base: position 1,288,328 of record NZ_CM149677.1, read on the forward strand.
TGAGTTGGTTGGGTCATGCCCATACGCTGGATATTTCTCAGTTCGACGCAGGCTAGAAGTGTTGTTTACAATAAGAAAAGCCGCTTAAATTGTGATTGTTAAGCGTTTTTTTGCTTTGTATTAAAAGTTTTTTAACCCCCCCCTAGAAAAATGGTTGAACGTCCCAAACTTGATTGCTTATGCGGTAGTTATTCAATCTATGTCGCGTTATCATAGTTGAACAAACTACTACAGTCTTGGGTTCGTGTTGTGGCGGTGTTACGCAAAGTCTGTTTGCTTGTATCAAGCACTCGTTCCCTTATTCACTTTTAATTAGGAGAGAAGACAATGCAAATTTCTGAAAACGCCGTGGTAAGCATGCACTACACATTGACTGATGACCAAGGTCAACAACTCGATTCGTCTATCGGTCAAGAACCTCTAGTCTTCTTGAGTGGTGCTCAAAACATTATTGATGGTTTAGATAAAGCGATTCAAGGTAAGGTGGCTGGCGATAAATTGAACGTAGAAGTGGCGCCTGCGGATGGGTACGGTGAAGTGCATGAAGAATTGATTCAAAAAGTGCCACATGAGAATTTCCAAGGCGTTGATGACATTCAAGTTGGCATGCAGTTTATGGCTCAAACACCAGGCGGACAACAGCCTGTAACCGTCATCGGTGTGGAAGAAGATGGTGTAATGTTAGATGGCAACCACCCATTAGCGGGTAAAACATTGAACTTTGATGTAGAAATCGTCGAGGTTCGTGAAGCCTTAGCTGAAGAGCTAGAGCATGGACATGTTCATGGTGAAGGTGGTCATCAGCACTAAGCTTAAGCTGATTCAACATGACACACGAAAAAGCGGCTTCTGGAAACAGGGCCGTTTTTTTTATGTCAACATAACGCTAGCACCGTACTAGGGGGAAATTTGCTCGGTGAGTATGATGCCGGGTACGGGGGCCGATTCGGTGCCCATTGTTCGGTCCGAGAGGTATCGTGCTGGAGGCTTACCAACCGCCTTGCGGAACATGGTGACGAACCCGCTAGCATTTTCGTATCCCAGTTCCAATGCCACCGTCTGCACACTTTCGCCCTTGGTCAAGCGTTGCAGAGCAAGAATAACATGCAGTTGTCGACGCCAGCGGCCAAAGCTCATTCCTATTTCGTGCATCAGGAGCCGGCTCATGCTTCGCTCACTCATGCCAATGCGGGTAGCCCAATCGCCCTTTGACGTTTTGTCTGTGGGATCGGCCAACAGCATTTCCGCTAAGCGGCGCAAGCGCGGGTCGCGTGGCATCGGCAGATAAAGGTCTTCCACTGGAGCCGCCGCCAACTCATCCAACAAAGTGGCGATCAGTCGATCTTCTCGCCCTCCCAGCGTATATAGCTCAGGAATCTCAGCTACTTTTAGAAGCAACTCACGTAGCAATGGCGATACCGAGATCGTGCAGCAGCTTTTTGGAAGGTCCGGAGCGGCATCAGGCTCGACGAACAGGCAATAACACTCTGTTTCACCCGACCCACAGGCTGAGTGGGGCAAGTCTCCCGGTATCCATACTGCGCATTGTGGTGGCACTATCCAGACACCGTCTTCGATTTCACAGTTGAGAATGCCGCGCACGGAGTAAAGCAGTTGGGCCTTGCGGTGCTGATGACTCGCATGTTCCCAGTCCTTTGCTACCGATGTGGCACCCAGAGCGACAACGGGACGGGGGACGTCATCAACGTTTCGGGTTACGTTCAGGTCTGTGATGGCAATGTTCGACATAGTAAGTGCTGAACCTCGGATTGAAGGTAGAATAATTTGGCCTAATTGAAAAATATTATGGCCAAATTATGAAATGACGTCCAGTTATTCCTAAGGTATTGTGAAATTAACCATGCTAGCTGTTTTGCTCTCTCAGAGCATGGCACCTCCAAAAAAGAGGAGTATTTTTCTGACGAGGTGTGGCCGCTAGCGATTTTTCTTATATTTATAAGGAGTATTGACATGTTAATTGACACTTCGCAGTTCCCTCTAGTTTGGATACAACTAAATACGTCGGGTACCGATTCCGAGGATTCCTCTTTTGCCGAGTTTGAGGCATTGCTTGCTCGTAAAGAAGTCTTTGTTTTGCTCAACGGCGAGGGGCTTGATAAAGGTGATCACGAACATTCGCCGGAAGAAATGAAGCAAACATCACTTTGGATGAAACGTCACAAGAACGAATTGAGATCCTTCGTTAAAGCTGCCATTTACATTGAGCCGAATACCGCCAAGCGGTTGGCGACTAAAGCGTTCGCTATCATTTATGAGAAGTTCTGGGGTTATCCTATGTTCATGGTTGCCAACAAGGACGAGGCGCTGGATTTGGCGCATACATTGTTGCTAAGCGAACAAACAGAAGCATGGACACCTTTTTAGATCGAAGTAACGAGAAAAGCAGGAAGAGCATTTGATCGTCGAAATAGGGTCTAACTTGTTGCCCTGTGAAAGCTTCTCATTGCTGCCAGTCGTATAAAAGAATCTTTTTATTGCCATTTAAAAAGAGGCATTCTAAGGTCAGTCTTAAGGCAGAGTAGGGTGGGAGAATGGTATGAAGCTCGTGTTAGAGCCCATAGTAGAAAGCGAATTTGAGGATTTGTTTGTTCGTATTAAGGAAGGTATCTTTCCATATGTTGATGCGGTATTTGGCTGGGAGGATACATTTCAGCGTCAGCGCTTAGAGAATGAATATCAGCTTGATTGGTTCTACTGGGTAAAAGTAGAAAAAGATCGGGTTGGTGTGCTGTGTTACAAGCGTCATAATGCTTCTTGTCATGTGCATTGGCTAATTGTATTCCCTGAGTGGCGGCAACGAAATATTGGCACCTCTATCATGGCTTTTGTTCAAAAAAAGGCTAGGGAAAATGGTTGACTGCCGTGAGCTTATCCTCTTTCAAATGTAACGCAAACGCGATTCAATTTTATCAAGGCCTTGGCTATGTGATAATAGAGGAAGAAGAGGATTTTGTGTCTATGTCCTTATCACTCCGGTAGCATTGTGAGTTTGCGATGATCAGTCATTCTTTTATCGAGCTAGAATCGTCTATTAGAGGTTGTCAGCATTGCGCCGCTTGCCTTCCTTTGCCCCCCAAGCCCATTCTACAAATCCATCCTGATGCAAAAATTTTAATTGCTGGGCAAGCTCCTGGGCAAAAAGCGCATGAAGCAGGACGACCCTTTGATGATCCAAGTGGTGATCGACTACGTCAATGGCTGGGAGTATCAAAAGACGTTTTTTATGATGCTAAGCAGATAGCACTGGTTCCCATGGGTTTTTGCTTTCCTGGGACGGGGAAATCTGGGGATTTGCCTCCAAGAAAAGAATGTGCGGATTTATGGCGGACTCCATTATTGGCTGAACTTAAAAGCATTGAATTAGTTATCGTGCTGGGTTCTTATGCCCAAGCCTATCATCTAGGTGTGAAAGGGAAAGCATCGGTAACGGAACAAGTAAAACATTGGAGAGAATATTTAGCTCAAGGCAGGCTGCCTTTACCTCACCCAAGCCCTCGTAATAACCGTTGGCTAAAACAAAACCCTTGGTTTGAAGAAGAGGTTCTGCCAGCGCTAAAAATGAGCGTTGCACGTATTATCTAAAAGTACACTCGTAATAAAACAGGGCGGCATTATGTTGGCTCGTTTACGGTTATGATCCGCAATATCGAATAGTTTTTTACAATATACTTAATAAAATCAATTGATTATATATAGCCTCGTGACTCTTATAGAGTGGATTTTTTATGAGGTAAGGTGGCTATGAAAAAATACTTATTGTATGGGCACGATGACTGTTTGTTTTGTCGTCGGGCGAAGCAAGTCTTGGAGGACAATAATGTTCTTTACCACTATATTGATATAAAAGACGAAAATCTAACCAGAGTGACATTATCCAGGCTGGTTGGACACGATATTTATACCCTTCCTCAAGTGTTTTTAGACGATGAATACATCGGTGGTTTTCACGATCTACAGCGCCGTTTCGCGATTATTTGATAGTCATTTTGCTTGATTTTTAATGCGTTTTGCTTAGGCCTTATAACAATAAGACAAAAGGAGAATGCCACCATGAAAGCGCCTGTCGACTATCTTTCTCAATACACCGCTTATCATCGAGATAGACGAAATATAGCGATACATTTTTTGTTAGGTATGCAAAAGACGTTATAGTGAGATATGAAGTCTGCATCTGATTAAAAGGAGCATGATAATAAAGGGCGCTGTACCTAATCAAAGGGAAACAAAAGAAAAGAGTGAAAGAATTGTATTAGGAGGAAAATAAAGCGGGAGAGTGGGCGCTTATTGTTATTCTAGCGCGTGATCCCGAAGAGTAAGTCATTTTTAAAAGGCCATGTTAGGATGAGAGGCCTGTTATTAATGCTTGCTCAGTTGCTCTTAGAAATATGTTTTATTGACGTGACAATTAAGCAAGGTGCGCAAGTTTTGATGCGTACACGTTAAATTTACTGACGACTTTTTTCATAGAAGATGCAGCAGAAAAGATAAGATCGAAAACATACTCAGTGCTTTTTGCACGGGCAATCAGAGTCGCCTTTTCGCTTTCAGTAAGATATTTAGTATCGACACCAGAAAGTAATTCTTCGATAGATTTTTGAGTTTTCATAATGAGTTCCTCTTTCCATTTAGTAGCTAGTAGCTTATTTAGATCATGTAGTCTTTAGTTGATTCAACTTTCTGACTACAAGGACAATATTAGAGGGCGGCTGTCTAAATAACAAACGATGTTTTCTATTCTTATTGATGAATTAAATTCAACTATTTTGATTTAAAGGGGTAAGCGTGAGAGGTATCCATGGTGAGTTGGAGGGTAAAGCTTTTCGATGTTAAAAACAGCCTCGAAACAGGGCTGTTTTTAACTTGCTAATGATTGCAATGTCAGTATAGGCGCTGGTTTACTCGTTTATTGGATGAGTCCACGATTCAAAGTGGATGGCACTTTTTGCTTCTCTTCTTGGTAACCAGCCAAAGCGCTCTAGATCGGGGGTGGTTTGAAACTGTTCAACGTAGCCAACACATAGGTAGGCGATGATATCGATATTCTCTGGAATGTGAAGGGCCTCTCGAATCACATGGTCGTGTACGATACTGACCCAACCAACGCCAATGTTTTCTGCTCGCGCTGCCAGCCACAGGTTTTGTACCGCGCAGACGGCACTGAATAAATCCATTTCCGGTTTTGCTGTGCGTCCTAATACGACTGAGCCGGTTCTACTTCGATCACAGGTCACACAAATGCCCATCGGTGCTTCTTCGATGCCTTCGAGTTTTAAACTTTGATATTTTTCTTTACGCTCCCCTTCAAACAGGTTTGTGGCTTCAGCATGGGCAGTGAGAAAGCCTTGTTTGATCTTTTGTTTAGTTTGTGTGTTTTGTACCACAATAAAGTCCCAAGGCTGCATGAAGCCAACACTTGGAGCATGATGTGCTGCGATCAATATACGCTCTAATACGTCATCAGGGATGGATTTATCTATGAATTCTTTACGCACATCCCGACGGGCGAAAATGGTTTTATAAACGGCATCGCGTTCTTCTTGGGTAATTTTCATTTTGGTGTTGTTTATTCGTTACATTATATGGTGGGAATTAGTGGGCAGTATCGATACCTGCACACACGGTGGTGAGTATAGGGTCATCACTTTTTAATTTATGCCACGCAAAGGTGGAATCTTGCGCAGTTTTGAAAAAGTTGGAACGAGCATTGTTTTTACAGTCGACCACTTGTGTGACGCGTTTTGCACTATGGTGCCGTTCAAAAAAATACAGATCAACTAATACCCAACTGGGGTGGCGCTGATTGATGGCTGAATGGCCCACATCTGCAGCGATAAAGCGCACGGTTTGAGGGTAGATATAACTCCAAGGACGCCACAGGGTTTTCTCTTGCACGGTTTTTACTACGACAACGCCTTTTGGTAATAAGCTGACTTGATGTGGATACCAATCGTATTCTCCCAGTATTTGAAAGCTTAACATGGTGAAACCTGCAAAGGCAGGAATAAACCAGACGGGGGCTTTTTTCTTCGTCAAATGGCGTATTAAAAGGGCAATGCCTGCCCCTCCTAGTCCTGCAAAGATGGTCGAAATGAATTCCCAAAACATGGTTTCTCTCTTACTATTTTTAGATTGCTGATCATCATACAGGAAGTTGCTATAAACAAAGAAACCGAACACGATTGTCGTGTTCGGTTTCTTGTTCCTTGCACTTCAATATTGCCTGAACCTCAATATTGGATAGAGCCTGATGATCTAATGATCGACAGCATGACCAGCCCCTTGTGGGTAACGCACACTTTCCACCAGATCTTGAATGGATTTCGGGGGTTCTTCTGTCATATAAGAGACCATGAATGCAACGATAAAGTTAATGGCCGCGCCGATGGCTCCAAATGATAATGGAGAGATACCAAAGAGCCAATTATCTGGCGTATTGGTATACGAGGCTGTACCAGGAATAAAGAACCATCCTAAGAATAGGAAGATATAGACTAAGGTACAGCCTAAACCTGCCAGCATACCTGCAATGGCTCCCTTATTGTTGATGCGTTTGGAGAAAATTCCCATCATTAAAGCAGGGAAAATAGACGCAGCCGCAATGCCGAAAGCTAAGGCGACGACTTGGGCGGCAAAGCCCGGTGGATGCATGCCTAAATAGGTCGCCACCGCAATGGCGACCCCCATAGAGATCCTAGCCGCCAGTAATTCGCCTCGGTCAGAAATATTAGGGTTAATGGTGCCTTTAATTAAATCGTGGCTGACGGCCGACGAGATGGCGAGCAATAAACCCGCCGCGGTAGACAGGGCGGCCGCTAATCCTCCTGCTGCGATCAGTCCTACAACCCAACCTGGTAAGTTGGCTATTTCTGGGTTTGCCAATACAAGAATGTCGTTGTTGACACTTAACTCGCTCCCATTCCAGCCTCGTTCTGCTGCCGTGGCTGCAAAAGCTGGCGAATCGTTGTAGAGTTCGATGCGTCCGTCGCCATTTTTATCTTGGAACTTGATCAAACCTGTGGTTTCCCAATTCTTGATCCAATCAGGCCGCTCAGCGTACTCTATTGGTTGTTCTGTGGGGCCATTTGGGTAAATGGTGGTTAACAAGTTCAAGCGAGCCATGGAAGCAACAGCAGGAGCGGTTAAATACAATAATGCAATGAAGACCAAGGCCCAACCCGCCGACCAACGTGCATCCGCTACCTTTGGTACGGTGAAAAAGCGAATAATAACGTGTGGTAAACCAGCGGTACCAATCATGAGAGACAGAGTGAATAGAACCATATTGAGCTTATTATCGACATCTGCTGTGTAATCTCTAAAGCCTAATTCGCGTACCACTTGATCAAGCTTTTCTAATAACGGAATGCCGGATTCAACGTGGGTTGAAAATAAGCCTATAGGAGGTAAGAAGGTACCGGTGAGCTGGAGAGAAATGAAAATGGCAGGTATCGTGTAAGCGATAATCAGCACCACATACTGAGCGACTTGTGTATAGGTAATGCCTTTCATGCCGCCCAGTACCGCGTACAAAAACACCACCACGGCAGCGATGAACAGCCCGATATCGTTACTGACCTCTAAGAAACGCGAAAAGGCCACTCCAGCCCCTGTCATCTGGCCAATAACATAGGTAGTAGAGGCGATGATTAAGCAGGCAACGGCCACTAACCTGGCGCCGCTACTATAAAAGCGATCACCAATAAAATCAGGTACCGTGTATTTACCAAATTTGCGTAAATAGGGAGCTAACAGCATGGCGAGTAAAACATAGCCTCCTGTCCAGCCCATTAAAAACGAGGAATTGGCGTAGCCGCCAGCGGCAATTAACCCCGCCATGGAGATAAAAGAAGCGGCAGACATCCAATCCGCAGCGGTTGCCATGCCGTTTAAGACTGGGTGAACACCACCGCCAGCGACATAAAACTCTTTGGTAGAGCCTGCCCTTGCCCAAATAGCAATACCAATATAAAGAGCAAAGGAAGCCCCGACGAACAAGCAGTTGATGACAAATTGACTCATAGAATTACTCCTCTAAGCCAAATTCTTTGTCTAACTTGTTCATTCTCCAAGCATAGAAAAAGGTGATTGCGATAAAAACAAGCATGGATCCTTGCTGAGCAAACCAGAAACCAAGGTCGGTTCCTCCAATGTGAATGCTCGATAAAAATGGGCGAAGCAAAATAGCGCAACCATAAGAGGCTAATGCCCAGACAACTAAGCAGCCTAGTATGAGTCTTAGGTTAGCTTGCCAGTATTTTTCAGCATTTGATTTGGGGTTAGACATGGTAATCTCCTTATTTATCATTATTGTTTTACAACGCATTTTTAATTTAGCAGCGATTTGTTTATTTTGTGTAATAAATGATCAAAAATTATGTGTTAAAGACGTGGTTGAAGGTTGAGTGGTATGGTTAGCACAAAAGTCTGAGATGTCGGGTTATGATGAATAAAACGTGACGAATAAGATCCGTTACGTATTGGTGGATTGAAAAGAGTCGCTTTAGGACAGTTTGATTAAGAAGGGAAAAGAGAATGATCAAAAGCATATTTGTTGCCAAAAAGTCGAAAATGCCCCAGATTGAAATTGAGGCCGTTAAAGTGGACGCTGGAAAAGGCATCGTCGGTGACCGGAACTATGCCAAGCGGCAAGAAGAAGGCCAGAACATAACCTTTGTAGAAAGTGAAGAAATAGATGCTTTTAATACGAATTTTAATCAACAAATTGGGCTGTCAGCGACACGCCGAAACATTGTGACGGAGGGCGTTCGATTAAATCATTTGGTCGGAAAAGAGTTCATGATTGGCGATGTACGCTTTTACGGGGTGGAATTGTGTGAGCCTTGTGCGTTTTTGGGGCAGTTGCTTGCCAATGACTCTTTATCTGCGCCACAAGTGGTTAAAGCTTGGTTGCACCGTGGTGGGTTAAGAGCGAATGTGTTAAGTACAGGGATTTTAAACACAGGTATGCCTTTTATCGTCAGTAATGACTTATCTTATTAAATGGCCACCGACCTGCACCCTAGAGGGAGCTGGATGGGCTGGGGAAGGTTCTTAATGGCGCATACTCCTCATTCGCTTGAGCGATAATTTGATCTCGTCCATTGTTTTTTGCCTTATATAAGGCCTGGTCGGCGAGATGGATGAGGTGATCAAATTTATCCCCCTCCTTTGGTATATGGCTGGTGATGCCTTGACTCAGCGTAATGCGTTTTTTAGGCGACTTATGATGTTCGATTTCTTCTTCGTAGAGTTTGCTTTGTAGTTTTTTAGCGAACACCATTGCTCGGTCTAGGTCAAAATAGGGTAGTAGAATGATGAACTCTTCACCTCCGTAGCGGGCCGCGATGCCCTGTGTACTTTTTACTTCCGCTAGAATCAATTGTGCCACTTGAAATAAACATTTATCTCCAGCTTGGTGACCATAGTAATCATTGAAATTTTTAAACCAGTCTAAATCAAGCATGATGATGCTTATGCTGATTTGTTTCTCACAGGCAAGTTGCCACATGTTCGTGAGTTCGTGGAAGAAATGTCGGCGGTTCGCCATTTGAGTAAGTTCGTCGGTATGGCTTAATTGCTTCAGTGACTGGTTGAGCTGAGTCAGCTTTTGATTGGCCTCTTCGGTGCGCTTTTGAGCTTTGAGGGAGTCTTGTTGCGCTTTATTGGTCGCCTCGACAAAAATAGAAAATGCTTTCCCCATCATCGCAATTTCATCATTACCTGACTGAGGTATGTTTGTTTTTATGCCTTCGACATGTTCTAGCATCACGCTATTTAATCGGTTCAAACGATGAATCAGGTAGTGATGGATGAACCAGTATGCAATGCCTGTTAGTAACAGAAAAATAACGCTAAATAAGCCGATTTTTAGCATCACTTTACTGATAAATGCTTTGTGTGCCGAAGAGGCTTTTTGCGTTGATTGTTTTAATAACACATAAAGATCGTAACATGCATTGCTGAGTTTTTTGGCTTCCATGCGTGTTTTGTTTACTGCTATTAACGTGGCCGAGAGTTGCATTTGTCGTTTAAGTGTTGTGTTGAATACCTGCTTAGATAACTTGCTGATAAGACTAATGTTTTGCCATTCAGATGATGTCAAGTTATCTTGATATGACATGTTTGAGATTAATGAGGAAATGCTGTTCATGTGAGCAATCAGTTGATTGAAAGTTGTCGAGTGCAATGTCAGAACACTTAGATTGATGGTTTTGATAAGCTCATCAACAAGGTTTTTTTGATGTTCTGTTGTTTGTGGGAGGAGGTAGATTTTCTTTTGTAGGCTTAGCAGACGAGACTCAATATTACGTTGTAACTGGGTGATATTTCTTTTTTCAATCAGATAGTTATTTAAGATACGAATAGTGTCGAAGTAGGGTTTTTTTAACCTATCTATCTTGTCAATTAAGGCTTGTTCATGTGGTGTGTTAGCGGTTAATTGCTGACGAATATCTTCAAAGGAACTTTCAAATGAAACATTATTGACAATATTTTTGTTTTGTTCAGGCAGGCCAATGGTTGGCGTTTGAATGTATTTGTTGTCATAGCTTTGGTTGAGCATATTGACTAGAGTGTCAGAGGCAATGACTTCTGCTTCTCGAGATAATTCCGCTGCATGCATTGCCCGGTCAAAATAGGAGTTAGACAATGCTTCAAACTCTTGGGATTGTTCTCGTAAGGTAAAGAGGCTGTAACCTGTTGTCAGAACATAGAAGCTAAGAACACTTAAAAGAACTAAATTTAGGCGAAAGCCTAATTGTTTCAACGGCTTGAGCTTTGTATTAGCCTCATTTGCCATGTTTCGTCTCCTGACGTACTTCTATTTATGAAAAATAACGTACTTCTACTGCTCTATATAACCTGATGTCCTGGCTAAAGTCATGTGGATTGTCGTGTTTCATGTAATATTTTTTAGTGATTCTCCGAAAAAATAATGATTAGAACCAAAAATCGTTATATTGAAAATACAAGTAAGCTTGTCCGTGTGAGACGGTGAACCAATTGGTTGGCCATTATATGTCTGAAAAACAAGGCTTTACACTTGATCACATGGTCCTAAGTAAAGCCTTGAAATATTTAAGAGAGTGGCAAATCTCCAGCCAAAACGAATGTTTTGATGTCTTTATATTGTTCATTAAAAGCTTGTTGCTGACGAGCATAATGACCGCTTTGACAATCTGAAATGATGTCTAATGCCGCTGCGAAATAACTTGATCGGTTCATCCAATCTTGCTTCTTATCTATCGTCGACGTTTGTAAAGAAGACTCTTTAGGGGCGGTCGATAACGTTGCCGATAATAAAGTGTTAAGATCCTTGGTAGTGGCTGCCCCTTTGCCTTGAAAACGCCATAAATCACTCTCTGGGAGATAGGCGTAATAGGGTAATAAAGTGAGTCCGTGTTCGGCGACAAAATCAATTGCATCAAGAATAAAGTCAACCTCGCTTTCCTCTAGAAAGTAATTGAGATTAAAGCGTACCCAGCCTGGTTTGACGAGTTTTTCACCCTTCGCCATCGCTTCTTGAATGCGCTTGGACTGAGCTTCATTTATCCCTAATAGTTGGTGCCCATATGGACCCGCGCACGAACAACCGCCACGAACTTGGATGCCAAATAAATCGTTCAATAAAGAGGTGACAAAACCATGATGCAAATAGCCATAGTCAGTGCGGATACGGAACGCCGTGATGGAAAGGCTGGGGGCATCGGCATGACCTAACCGTTCGATTGTCGAAGAATGGCTCCAACGAGAGTGTATTTTTTGCACCCAGGCGTGTTCTTTGTTGAGGATCGTATCGACGCCAACCGCTTGTTTGAGTTGGAAGACGAGGCCAGCACGAATGGATTCTATGATGGCGGGGGTGCCACCTTCTTCACGACGTTCGCCAATTGGTAAAAAAGTATGGGAGTCTGGGGTGACGAAAGAGACCGTACCGCCACCAATATGGCTTGGTTTTTGGTTTTTAATGCAGGCGCGCTTGACCACGAGTATCCCAGGTGTACCTGGGCCGCCAACCAGCTTGTGTGTCGAGAAAAAGAGGGCGTCTTTGGCGAGTTGCTTATTCTGTTGGGGGTTCATATCAATATCAATATAAGGTGCAGCGGCGGCAAAATCCCAAAAAGACAAGGCATTGTAACGATGTAAGCAATCGGTAATGGCGTTTTGGTCGCATAATATGCCTGTGACATTGGAAGCGGCGCTGAATGATCCAATAAGACGTTTACCATGATGTTCTTGCAACTTATTTTCCAGTGTTTTGATGCACACGCCTCCTTCCTCCGCTTGGGGAATGCGAATCACTTTTAGGCCTAGCTCACGCCATGGTAATTCGTTCGAATGGTGCTCATAGGGACCGATAAACACGATGGTGTTGTGTTTTTCCTGGGCCGCAAGGTCTCGTAGCCCTAACTGGGTGATCAAGGTGTTCACGGCACTGGTTGCACCACTACCACAAAATAAAACAAGATCCTCACTACTGGCATTGACCGCTTGTCGTATTTGCTCACGAGCTTGCTCACGATAGCACGTCGTTTGTTGGCCTGTGGCATTGGCTTCCGTATGAGTGTTCGCATAGTAGGGCATAACATACTGCTGGATAGCATCCTCGATAAATTGCAAACTGCGTCCGGAGGCAGTGTAGTCTGCATAAGTGAGTCTGCGCATTCCAAACGGGGTGTCGATCAACGTCTCTTTGCCAATGATGCCTTGTCGAATACGTTCGAGTAGTGCCTCTTTCTCTTTAGTCTTTATAGTGGCGTTTGTTGTCATTTGTTGAGGAGCTGTTTTGACAGTAGATTGCATTCGAGATTGCCTTTATTAATAAATGTTTTATCTGTAACGGATCTCTCTATTTTTGCTGCGATAATGGCCTGCTTTTAGATAGATAAAGGCAGCTCCGTTGTATACTTAATCTGTTCCATCGCAAAATTTGAGGTCACGTCAGTCAGAGCGGTTGCGCTGATTAAGCGTTTATAAAATCGGTCGTAAGCGGGGATGTCCTTTACCACCACTCGTAATAAATAATCGTATTCTCCTGCCATGCGGTAAAACTCCACCACTTCTGGAAAATCCGCCACAATTTGAGAAAAGTTTGTGGCCCAATTTACGTCGTGTTGATTCGTTTTCACTTGGACAAACACTGATACCGCAAGCTCAAGCTTGTCGGCATCCAATAACGCCACTCGTCGTTTAATATAGCCAGCATTTTCGAGCTTTTGAATGCGGCGCCAGCAGGGGGTTTTTGAGAGCCCAACTTGCTTAGCAAGAGCATCATTAGAAATACTATCATTACTTTGAATTAAGGCAAGAAGTTGCATATCTATGTCATCTAAAGTCATTTTGTTCTCTTTTTTCTAATATTTATAGAATAATTTTTTTAATGATGTGTTTTTTTTATAACCTATGCAACCTGGTTTCTAAAAATAGAGGATATTAGGAATCATAGTTCGATCACTGACGAAAAAATAATGCTAAAAAGTCTAATATTTATTAAATAGCGGTCTATATTTCATGTATAGGGAGAAAAAAACGAGCATGATGGTTACCTGAATCTAGACAGGTTTATAGTCAGTCTTACATTGGTGATCTTTGGGAAGAAGCATGCCTTTTTGTCAGTAGAGATCTTTGCATGACAATTGCGTTCGTCAATATCTTGTTGAAAACAGACTCAAAATGTTCATTTTTCACCCATAAACTCCGTTTTCTTGTCTGTTTTTTCCTCGTCTTGGCTTGACTCGTGACATCGTGAGGAGGTCTTAAGTAATCGTTTTAAAGCACTTTAAAACGAAGGAGGCGTCTTTTGCGTAATTTATTCTGTGTTTTTATGAGCTTAGTGGCGGGCTTAGTGAGTATGTCGTCTTTTGCTCAGACTCAATACCCATTAAAAATAGAGAATTGTGGGTATGAGCATATCTATTTTGAGCCTCCCAAGGCGGTAGTCTCAATTGGTCAAGATATGACCGAAACTCTCTATCAACTCGGTGTGTGGGACAAAATTGTCGGGACAGGTGTCTGGTTGAATAACGTTGCACCGCAATTTTCACAGCTAGATAAAATTGTTCCACGTTTATCGGATAATACGCCGACCCTTGAATCAATTCTGCTAAAAAAACCGGATTTTATTGGCTCACAATTTGAGTGGTATGTTGGCAAGGAGGGGGTGATAAGCACTCGAGAGTTGTTTGCATCTCACGGTATTGCTGCCTATGTGTTGCCGACAGATTGTGATAACAAAGACAATACTGTTGGTATCGATGGAACACGAGTCAATGTGTTTAGTACCGGCTCCTTGTATCGGGGGATTAAAGAGCTTTCTGACATTTTTGATAAACAGGAAAGAGGGAGCGTGTTTATCGCCTCCTTAAAAGAAAGGGAAGCGAATGCGATTGCACGAGCAAAAAAGGATGAGTTAAATAATGTATCAGCGGTGTTTTGGTATTCTAGTCCAAAGCTGGATGGTCCTGCTTATGTTGCTGGGCGAAATAGTCCAGCAGGCTACATTTTGAATGCTTTGGGGATAGATAATATCGTGCGCTCTGGTGAAGAATGGCCTCTCATAGACTGGATAGCCATTTCTAGGGCGAACCCTTCTGTTATTGTGTTGGCGAAAATGAATCGTCGTCGTTGGGCCGCAGACGATTATAAAACTAAGATTGCGTTTCTTAAACGTAATCCGTACACACGTAATATGACCGCCGTGAAAGAAAACCGCTTTGTTATTATGGATGCCTTAGCGATGAGAGCCTCAACTCGCCTGTTTGATGGTTTGGAACAAATGGCCATTGCGTTGGATACGTTACAAGGTCGTCTTAAGGAGACCGAAAAATAGACGCTACAACGGCTGTGTTTTTATTATTTCGTATACGACGAAAGATTGTTTCTTAATGTGTTATAATTAAAGCCGCTCCAATAAACTTTATTATTTTAAGATATTGAATTTTATATAAAAATACAAAGATAAGTTCTCTTTTTTATTCTTATTGTTTTCTATTCATACTTTAAGAGAAATCTGCTTCTATACTTTTTGCCATAAAACGGCATTATAAAGTGATTCTTATAGCATCTTTTTATGTTAGGGCATTCTAACAAAAACGCCCTAGGAGCCAGTATGAAGGTTAACTTTTTTGTCACCTGCTTATGCGACACAGTGAAAGCTAATGTCGCAAAGCGCACTGTCGCCCTATTAGAGCAATTAGGTTGTGATGTGATTTTTCCTGAGGCCCAAAGTTGCTGTGGCCAGCCATCCATTAACAGTGGTTATGTAGAAAGTAGCAAGCCTGCTATGAAGTCGTTCATTCGTGCCTTCGAGTGCAATGATTACCCCATTGTTACCCCAGCGGGTTCTTGCGCTGCCATGGTCAAGGCCTATCCCGAATACTTAAAAAATGAGCCTGAATGGGCCATGCGAGCACGCGCCGTTGCTGATCGGCTTTTTGAATTAACCCAATTTGTGGTTCGCGAGTTAGGGGTCGTTCAGCTGGGGGCGAAGCTGGCAGGAACGGCTGTTTACCATCCTTCTTGTAGTTTAATTCGTAAGTTAGGTGTACGCGATGAACCTTTATCCTTATTGGCTGAGGTAGAAGGCCTGACTTTATTACCCATTGATAATCAAGAAACCTGCTGTGGTTTTGGAGGAACCTTCTCCGTCAAAATGGGCGAAATTTCTGGAGAGATGGTAAAAGAAAAAGTGCGTCATATGAGTGACGTTACACCGGATTATTTGATTGGCGCAGACATCAGTTGTTTGATGAACATAGGAGGGCGTCTTCATCGTGAAGGGAAGGCGATCAAGGTTATGCACATTGCTGAGGTGCTGACGAGCCGTTAGTTGATTTCGTTGAAGGGGATAAACATGTCAATGAAAACCAGTCATGCGACGTTTAAAGAGCGCATTGATATTCAAATGCAAGATGGTTATATGCGCCAGTCTGTTGCCAATGCACAAGAGCGAATGTTCACTAACCGTGCTAAAGCCGCCGATGCATTAGGTAATTGGGAACAATGGCGAGAAATGGGAAAGGAGATTCGCCAGCATGTTTTGGAGAATCTTGATTACTATTTAGAGCAGTTGAGTGACAAGGTTGTGGAAAACGGTGGCCATGTGTTTTTTGCTCGCACGGCCGAAGAGGCTAGAGGTTATATTGAAGGTGTCATCAAAGAGAAAAAGGCCAAAAAAATCGTTAAATCCAAATCCATGGTGACCGAAGAAATTGATTTGAATAAGGCCATTATCGATCTTGGCTGTGAAGTCATTGAAACGGATCTTGGTGAGTATATTCTACAAGTAGATGATTGCGACCCGCCTTCCCATATTGTGGTGCCCGCATTACATAAAAACCGTACTCAGATTCGCGATATTTTCAAAGAGAAAGTAGGTTATCAAGGGACAAATGACCCTGAAGAAATGACGCGCTTTGTGCGTCAGCACATTCGTCATGATTTTTTAGAAGCCGACATCGGTATTACTGGTTGTAACTTTGCTGTGGCAGAAACGGGCACGGTCAGTTTAGTGACGAATGAAGGTAATGCACGATTGGCCACCAGTTTACCAAAAACGCATATTGCGGTGATGGGGATGGAACGTCTGGTGCCAACCTTTGAAGAATTGGATATTGTGGTGAGCTTGTTATGCCGAAGTGCGGTGGGGTTACCGTTAACCGGTTACGTGACGGCGCTGACAGGCCCAAGGGAGAGCGATCAATGTGATGGACCAGAGGCATTTCACTTGGTGATAGTCGATAATGGTCGTTCCGCTATTTTAGGGTCTGAATTTAAAGACATTCTACGTTGTATAAGGTGTGCAGCGTGTGTGAATACTTGCCCTGCCTATCGTCACATTGGCGGTCAATCCTATGGTTCCATTTATTCAGGCCCTGTTGGGGCGGTGTTGTCACCACTATTAGGGGGCTATGACGATTTTAAAGAGTTACCTTATGCTTGTAGTTTATGCCAGTCCTGTAATGACGTCTGCCCTGTGAAAATTCCTTTATCCGATTTATTGCTCAAGCACCGTAGAGTCATGGCAGAAAGTAAATTAACACCGCTTGGTGAACGTGCAGCGGCAGGGTTTTTTAACTATGTGAATGCTCGTCCAACATTGTGGGGTAAAACCGTTAAAGCGGGCGCCAAAGTGGCCAACGCGACGATAAAAGACGGCAAAATGCCTTTTAATGCGGGACCCTTAAAAGACTGGACGGATTCACGTGACCTTCCTCAACCTGATGGCGAGTCTTTCCGTAGTTGGTTTAAAAACCGAAAACAAACACAAGTCGATCAGCAGAAAAATGAGGCAGGGGGCAATCATGACTAATCAGGAGCGATTACAGCACCGTACCGCTTTTTTGGATAATATTGCTAAGGTATTAGATCGGCCTAGACGCACGCAAGCACCGGTTCGACCTGCTTTTAAATATTGTTGTCATCAAGAGGTTATGGCAGGGTGGTCGCCAGATCAACTAAGAGATCACTTGGTTGATTACACCAAAAATGCATTGGGTGCTGAGGCTATTGTTACAACTAAGGCTAAGTTGAGTCAGGTGTTGTTTGAGGTTTGTCATGCTTATCAGCAACATAAATCGTCTAGCGATGGTAACGATGTTGTGTTATCCGCTGATGTTCGGCTGCTGGCTGATGTGGATATTAACCAGCTTACTCAAGCGGGATTAAGTCCATATGTATGGGATTCATCTCTTGGATACGACGCGAATATCCGTGTTTGTGAGCGAGCTAAGGTGGGGGTTGTGTTTGCAGAACAAGCCCTAGCGGAATCTGGCACCATGGTGCTCTATAGTCAGGCTGAACAGGGACGCGTGATTAGCTTATTGCCTGAGGCGTCGGTATTTATCGTGCCAAAAAGTGCCATTGTGCCAAGATTAACCCAGGCGACAGCTGTGTTGACCGAGAAAGCCAAAGCCGGTGAGCGGATGCCATCCTGCGTTAACTTTATTTCAGGGCCCAGCTCGACGGCGGATATAGAGTTAATTAAAGTAGTTGGGGTTCATGGTCCTATTTTTGCGACCTATATTATTCTGGATGATCAATAATCATTCGACGATAAACACTCTGAAATGACTTATAAAAGAGAATCTTTGGCATGCCCGCAATAGACGATTTAATCCTGTTTACTCAAGTCATTGAACACGGTTCTTTTAGTAAGGTTGCTGAATTAAATGGTATTACCAAATCGGTAGTGAGTAAGCGCATCAGCAAATTGGAAAAAGAGTTGGGTGTGCAATTACTTTATCGTACCACTAGGAAATTGTCTCTTACTGAGGCGGGAGAGGTACTTAACCGTCGAGCGAAGAACCTTAACCAAGTGGCACAATCGGCGTTTGATGCGATTACAGGTTACAGTGAATCCATGTCAGGTCATATACGGATGTCGGTACCGACAATCTCCGGTGAACTGTTATTGGCCGATGTTGTTTCCGATTTCTGTAATCGCCACCCTGGGCTAACGGTAGATATGTCCATGGACAATCATTTTGTGGATCTTGTGGCGGAGAATTATGATTTGGTGATCCGAACTGGGTATTTGGAAGATTCCAGCCTGATTGCTCGGCATATATTTAATTCTCGTTGGGTGATTTGTGCGTCGCCTGCTTATCTTGACCGCAATGGCGTTCCCCAGACGCCTGCGGCGTTATCAAGGCATAACTGCTTAGGTTATACCCATCAAAGTACGGGTACATTTGACTGGCAGTTTTCTCATGACAATCGCCTTTATACCCATAAAGTGTCGGGGAATTTTGCCTCTAATAACGCGGCGGCATTAAAAAAAGCCGCACTGACGGGTAATGGGGTTGCCTACCTTCCCACTTGTCTCGTCTATGACGAATTGCAAAAGGGTGAAATTATCGAAATACTGGCAGGTCATGTTGGTAAAGTAGTAGGTATTTATGCTGTCTACCCCTTCACAAGGACACCTTCTAAACGCATACAGGCGCTAATAGAACATATTCGAGAAGGCTACCTATCTATGAAGGAACGCTTCTAACCACGAACCTTATCCAACGTGAGTTTGGTGAGGAATTTGTTTGCCCCGACAGGCAAATTTCTTGGTATTTCTCTTCTTATTTATCACCTGTCATTTAATTTTTTCCTTTTTCCTGACTTTTTAGTGGCTTGTTAGTCCTGCTGCTGACCTTATTATGATAATAACAGGGTTGTATTTATCAACCGATTCAATTGTTAGACAAAGAGGGCTGTGCCATGAGTGATGATGCAAAACGTTTAATCGATAATTTGTTTGAACGTATTACTGAAGCAGAAAAACAAACTGGCGAGCGGGATAAGGACGCTGAAGCTCATATTAATAAACACCTTGTCAATAATCCATCTGCGCCTTATTACATGGCGCAAACCATTATTATGCAAGAAGCTGGATTAAAACAGTTAAAAGCAAAAGTCGAGGCATTGGAAAAAGAAGTGGCTAGTAAACCAAGTTCCGGTGGCTTTTTATCGGGCTTATTTGGTGGTGGCAGTCAAAATACCAATAATGAACAAGCGCGTAGACAAGGGAACTCTGGGTCAGGTTGGGGCGGAAATGCGCAACAAGCAGGAGCAGGCTATGGTGCAGGGTCGGCCTATGGTCAACAAGCCAACTACCAAGGGAATGGAGCAAGAGGGCCTGCTGCTGGTGGTATGTTTGGCGGCGGTGGCGGTGGCAGCAGCTTTTTAGGTGGTGCTTTAAAAACAGCCGCAGGTGTCGCTGGTGGTTTGGTTGTAGGGAATATGTTGATGGATATGTTTAGTCATCATTCGCAAACCGAGATGGTCGATATTATTAATGAAACACCGCCACAAGATATGGGACAAGCAGGTTTTGCCGATAATGGCATGGATCAGGGTGGCTTTGCTGATAATGGTATGGATCAAGGTGGCTTTGGTGATAATGGTATGGATCAAGGTGGGTTTGCTGACAATGGCATGGGGCAAGGGGGATTTGGGCAAGCTGGCTTTGACCAAGGTGGTATGGATCCCGATGGATTTAATTCAAACCTAGGTGGTGGGTTTGACCAAGGTGGCTTTGGCGATGCTGGTGGTTTTGATGACTTTGGTGGGGATTTTGATGATTATAGCTAAACTTTAGTGGCGTGATGTATCGATCCCAGAGAAAATATCTTGCGCCTTGCTTTTCTTGGTTCTAGTCTCTTAATAGTGCTTAACGATGATATGAAGAGGTACTATAAGGATGGAGTCGGTATGAAAGAGAAGGGCTGTTTAGTATTTTTTTGTGGAAAAATGGGGGCCGGTAAGTCGACACAAGCTAAGCAAATGGCTGAAAAAAGAAATGCGGTTTTGCTGTCAGAAGATGTGTGGTTAGCGGCACTTTATCCGAATTTGATTCTTTCTTTTAAGGACTATTTAACTTATTCGGCACGGTTAAAACCCTTAATCAGAGAGCATGTTCAGAATA
This sequence comes from Marinomonas sp. 63XJN7_7_ISO-PGPR-S23-202, assembly GCF_056173505.1. Taxonomy (NCBI): domain Bacteria; kingdom Pseudomonadati; phylum Pseudomonadota; class Gammaproteobacteria; order Oceanospirillales; family Oceanospirillaceae; genus Marinomonas; species Marinomonas sp. 63XJN7_7_ISO-PGPR-S23-202. The sequence continues at coordinate 1,308,765 of NZ_CM149677.1, forward strand.
TTCTTTCTACCGGGACCAATGTTGTCATGGATTTTCCTGCCAATACCGTTGTACAACGTAAATGGTTTTTAAGTTTAGTCGCAACCATCGATGCGCCGCATGAATTCTTTTATTTAGATGTCAGTGATGAGCAATGTTTAAAACGCATTGCGCAGCGGCGCAAAGAAGAACCCACGCGAGCAGCGTTTGATACGGAATCGGTATTCCACCAAGTGACTAAGTATTTTGAAGTACCGAGTCCTGAAGAAGGATTGAACTGGCGAGATAAAATATAAAGCCTGACGTCGTCTGGCTTTATTTATAGGCTTTCTAAAGGCGATCCATAATGAATTAGAGAATGGATCGCCAGCCTAAGAAATGATTATGATGGCATCTTAACAGTACGTAGGTAGGGCAAAATAGTATTAACTTCACCAAATTTTTCTTTCGCCTGTTCATCGTTTAAAGACAAAGCAACAATAACATCTTGGCCTGCTACCCAATTCGCTGGCGTTGCAATCGGTTCACCATAGCTAGATTGTAACGCATCAAGAGCCCGTAAAACCTCGGCAAAATTACGACCAACTGACATTGGATATGTCATGGATAGTTGTAATTTTTTGTCTGGGCTAATGATAAAAACGACTCGAACACTGGCAGAATTCGCTGCGGTTCTGCCATCGGGAAGGTAAGCGTCAGCAGGTAACATATCCAATGCTTTAGAGACTTCTAAAGATTCATCTGCGATAATAGGGAAACTTGCTTTTGCACCAGAGAAAGACTCGATATCGGCTTTCCATTCTTTGTGTTCTTCAATGCCATCAACAGATAAACCAATCACTTTTGTACCACGCTTTTCCCACTCTGAAGACAACTGGGCAACTGCCCCAAACTCTGTAGTACAAACTGGTGTGAAGTCTTTAGGATGACTAAACAAAATTGCCCAACTGTTACCTATCCAATCATGAAGCTTAAAAGTACCTTGATCCGTTTCAAGTTCTAGGTTTGGAATAGTATCGTTAATGCGTAAAGACATTAGATTCTCCTTAATATTGGTTGAAGTACGAAACAAGCTTTAAGCTTGTATTAACTATCTTAGGATGTCCTAATATTTATCTCCATATGTAATTTTCTACTAAGCTTATAAATAAAAGCTATAAAAATTTCGGTGATATTTGGATAGCTGCTGGAAGACTAGGTTGTTGGGACGATTCAATGACTGGAAAGTGAAAGTACGAGCAGTGACGGATTTGTCTGGATACTCGTCGACTGTTTTCTGAGAGAAGGTCGATGTTAATTCTATTTATAGCTTTGAGTGTCTATAGCTAACTCGATGGTAAGAGCCAGTGGAAAGTGCAGGGCTTCTTATTTGGTATGTGCATTGTCGTCAGAGTGACTGTTTGTTTAAAAAATGAACTATATTCATTTTTTGTCTAGATTTTATTCAGTTATGGCAATTTTATGAAGTTCCCACTCTTATCCTTAATATATCCACGATTTACTAGGAGAAAAATGAAGCATCATTAAATTTTTCTCTAACACCAATATTTGTTACTTCTAGCAAGATTTTTTTGAAAGTTTTATCAGACTATTTTGCAATAAAAATCGGTGTGATTTTCGTGTTTGAAGTTCTTTCTTCTGACATAGCTTTTAGAATTATCATATTTTTTTATGATTTTTATATTATTTTATTGTTTTAAAAAGAGTTTTTTGATCGTTTGTACATGTTGCAATCGTCCATATAAATTTTTAGAAGAGAATACACCCCCTTGTTTCTGTGAATGCTTTGCACAGGTCAGATGTAAGTCAGTCAATTACAAAGAAATCGTCAAGAGGCAGGTTGATTTGATGATGTAATGGTGTGGTTAACATTACAGTTACTTGAGATAGGTCAAAAAAAAATGTACTACTGAAGTTTGTACTTTCTTGTGAAGCCTCTTACCTATTCGATTTGTTGAGGGACTTTCACTGCAATCATTTACTGATGATTACAAAAAAGGATATCACTTCGGTGCTTTGTCACTTTGGTATTTATAGATGCTTCAATCCAATGAGGAGTCTGTAAACGTAGCAATGGCGGTGTACTGAAACATGTGGATGAATTCACTTTTATAAAATAAATAGATTATAAATCACTGGGGGTAACTATGAGTAAAACACATGCGAAGCATTTGGGGGCAGGGTTGTCAAATCGACAAGTCTCCATGATTTCAATTGCGGGGATCATTGGAGCGGGGCTATTTGTTGGTTCCGCTAATGCCATTGCAACCACAGGGCCTGCTATTCTGATTTCCTATGCGATGACAGGGGTACTCGTACTGCTTGTTATGCGTATGTTGGGTGAAATGGCGGTGTCTAATCCCGATTCTGGGTCTTTCTCGACGTACGCATCTCGTGCTATTGGTCCATGGGCTGGCTTTACAATTGGTTGGTTGTATTGGTGGTTCTGGGTATTGGTCATTCCTGTTGAAGCCATTGCTGGGGCGAATATTCTGCATGCTTGGTTCCAAAACATTCCTTCATGGGAATTTGCGATAGGGATCATGGTGATTCTGACCATATCAAACTTATGGGATGTAAAAAGCTATGGTGAGTTTGAGTTTTGGTTCGCACTGATTAAAGTGGTCGCGATCATCGCGTTTATCATTATTGGTGGCATGGCGATTTTCGGTGTTTGGCCATTAGCTGAGAATGTTAGCGGTGTGTCGAATCTGTATGCTCATGGAGGCTTTATGCCAAAAGGGTTTGGCACCGTGCTTGCTGGTGTATTAGTGACGATCTTTTCTTTCTTCGGAGCGGAAATTGTGACCATTGCGGCGGCAGAATCCAAAAACCCAGGAGACAAGATTCGCCAAGCAACAAAACTGGTTGTGTATCGAATTGCGCTGTTTTATATCTTGTCTATCTTTGTCATTGTGTCTCTGGTGGCTTGGAATGACCCTGCATTAAAAGCGGGCTCTTTCCAGTTTGTTCTCAGTTCACTTCATTTACCTCATGCTAAATTATTGGTTGATATTGTCGTATTGACTGCGGTATGTAGCTGTATGAACTCAGGGTTATATACCGCTTCTCGTATGTTTTATTCGTTGGCCTGTCGTGGTGATGCGCCAGCGGTAGCGACAACACTTTCTTCTACTGGTGTGCCTCGTGTGGCCGTAATTGCTTCAACCTTGGCTGGATTTGCTGGCTGTTTTGCTAGTTATGTGTTCCCAGGTGAAGTGTTTAGCTTCCTTTTATCAACCACGGGGGCTATCGCTCTTATTGTCTATTTGGTCATTGCTGTGTCTCAGTTGAGAATGCGTAGTGCACTGGAAAAAGAAGGAAAATCGCCTGCCTTTAAAATGTGGTTGTTTCCAGGGTTAACCTGGTTAACTATTGCCGTTATTGCGGTGGTTTTGGGTTATATGTGTATTTCTCCAGACTACCGACCAGAAACCTTTGCAACCGTTGGCGTAACCGCGATTATGCTAATCTTTAGCTTTATTGTTACTGGTAAACGTACCACTGACAGAAACCTAGTAACGGAATAACAGTGGATGGCTAATGCTATTGACGTCTCTCATATAAGCTGAGCGATAAACATTTCTTTGAAAAAGCACGATGATCCTATCGTGCTTTTTTTTGTGGGTCGTATTTAAGTTAGATCTCTGAAAGACAAACCGCTAAACTAGACCCTCGTTTGGTTACTTTTAGATGACATAGAAATCTGCGAGCAAATGTGACGGTACGATAGTAATGTTTAGGATGTAAGATGAGAGTCGCAGTAGTTGTTAATTCTTTAAAATTGGGCGGAATGGAGCGGGTGGCTTGCAGTTTGACGGATGCGTTTGCAAAGCAAGGCCATGATGCTCATCTTATCTATTTAAAAAATCGTCGAATCGAAGTTACTCCCAGTCATCCGAGCTCGACAGTGCATTTATTTGATTTAAAAAAATGGGTGTTATTGACTGGCATTGGATTCATATGGCTAGTGATCTGTCGCTTGTTGAATGTGGCATTTCGTAAGACGTTTGCGATGTTTTTTGCCTATGCAGAGGCGGTGGCTTTTGCTTATAAGCTAAATCGTCTAGAAAAGCGTGTTGGCCGTTTTGATCTGATTGTGTTCCGAGGTCATGGAACATTCAGTCATGTTTGGCCTTTGCAAGACAAACGTTTCGTGTTTGTCTGTGAAAGCACACAAAACAAAGTGCATTTTGGTGCGTATTCTAAACGTATCTTCACCTTATTGTTTTCTCATCGTCGTATGGTTTGTGTGTCGGATGGGGCGCGTGAGTCGTTTGAGGACTTAATTGAATCCTTCCAGATTCCTTGTCAGAGCATTCACACGATTACCAATCCTAATGATTATGACAAAATTCGTTTGGAAGCGGTACGTCTAGTTGAGGGTGTGGAATATCATAAAAAACCCTATATTTTAGGGCTCGGACGCTTAGTGCCGGGCAAGAACTTTTCGTTGTTGGTTGAGGCATACCATTACGCTCGTCAACACTATGGCATACAGCATGATTTAGTGATTGTTGGGGAAGGGCGTGAGCGTGAAAAAATAAAACAAACCATTAAGCAGTTTGCTTTAGAAGATTATGTTTTTTTAAAAGGACAACAAAACAACCCGTTCCCTTGGTATCAGCAAGCGGATCTTTTTGTATTAAGCTCAACAAGTGAAGGTTTAGGAATGGTGCTGATTGAGGCACTGGCTTGTGGTACATCCGTTGTGGCGACAAATTGTCCTGGTGGCGTGAGTGATATCATGCAAGGTAAGTTAAAAGATTTTTTAGCACAGCAAACACCGGAGTCCTTGGCTGAGAAAATCGCCTTGGTGCTACAAGAAGAGAGAACCCCAGAGCTGACGGCAGATATTACCAAAGCATTACAGCAGTTTGATGAAGCGCATATTGTCGAACAATATATCCAAGCCTACTTTGCGACAGAATAATATTCTGTAAAGCGATGAGAGGATTGCACAGACACGAGTTAGCTATGAAGAAAACGGATTATCAATATGCTTTACAGCCTGATTGGCAAAGTGAGGCGATACTGGAAAACACTCAATCGAAACATCAGCACTGCGTCACCATTAATTTAGCGGATGGCGGAGGGTTTAATGAATTAAATGTCGATGATTTCACTTGGCTATTAGCGTTTTCTTATCAGTCGACTCATAAGAAAAAGCAAGGCTCTATTGCGATAGTTGAGTCGGATGAGTCAGAAGTGTCGGCCTCTAATACTCAGTATTTTGAGTCGGGTGAAGAGGGGATGCGTTATCTCAATTTGAGTGGGGTGTTGAACGATAATGCTAAATCAGTGGCGATCTTGATCTTTCAGCATTGTCGTTTGCCTAATTATGGAAAATTATTGGCGTTTAAAAAGCCGGATTTTAGCGATGGGCCAATTTTAATCCTAGCCCCTCATGCCGATGATGCGGAGTTGGCGGCTTATGGCTTTTATCGTGATTTTGCCGAGTCGACTTGGATAACAACCATTAATGCCGGGCAAAATGTTCAGAAATTGGAAAAGCAATATATTCCTAGTTTGGACGATAGCATGCATGCGGCGGTTGGACGTAAAGCGTCCATTAGAGCCTGGAATAGTATGACGACACCGCTGCTTGCAGGTGTTCCCCTAGAGCAGTTATCTTCCCTTGGCTACTTTGGGCTAACCAAAAATGCGCTTTATGATACCGCGAAAGAGCCTCAAACGGATCCGGTCTTGGCGGAGTTAACGCCGCAAGTGAGTCGTCAGTGGAATCGCATTTTCTTGCCGAATGATTTGTCGAATAAGAGTTCAGGGGAAGCCCTAGTCATGGATTTGACTAGCTTATTAGAACAAATCAACCCCACCACCGTATTGGTGACGGAGCCGGAAATCGACCCTCATCCTGAACATATTATGTCTGCTCATGCTTTAGCGCTGGCGATTCGTGAAAGTTCACATACGCCTGAGCGGGTACTAATGTATGTGAATCACCTTCGTCACATAAAGACCTTTCCTTATGGTCCTGAGCATGCCAAAACAGCCTTACCGCCATGGTTTAATGAAACGTCTGTCTTTGGTTCGTTTGCTTGTTATAGCCATCAGTTGGATATCGCGACGCAAAAAGAAAAAGTCGTCTCTTTTGATACGATGCACGACCTAAGGAGTAAACCGCGAGTCGGTAAAATGCTTAAAAAGTGGTGGAACAAAAAGGTATTGAAGAATGGTTACCAGTACTATGGCGACCATGTGTACTTTCAAACCCATATTAAGTCGAATGAAGTATTTACTTTGGTAGATGGTAGCGTGTTTAGTGAGGCTTTAATTGCTAAAGCATCACTTGATAAGGCTGTATAGATGTCGATTTGGAAGTTGAAAGTTCGTTTATATTGGCAAATGTATCTTGACCTGCAAGCCTCCCAGGGGGCTTTTTGATGCGCTAATCGTGCCATTGTGTTGGATGATGGCGTTTTTACATATTGCTAACCCTAAGCCCGTGCCGCCACTGTGTCTGTCTCTGGCAGTGGATACACGATAAAATGGACGAAAGATAGCATTCAATTCTCCTTCTGGAACGCCTTCACCATCGTCTTCTACTACAATTTGTAACGAGCTTCCTTGGTCGTGAATTGAGATATGGATGGCATGATGGCTATAGTAAATGGCATTGCGCACAAGGTTTTCTAAGGCACTGATGAGTAATACGGGATAACAACGAATTTGGTGACTTGGAAGAGGCGTAAAGGAAAGCTGCTTTCCCAATTGTTCCGCTTCAAACTGAGCATCATCCAACATGGCTTCCCACAAACTGTCTAGTGCGTGTTCCTCCCAGTGATTATGGCTATTCACTTGTTGTTGAGACAATTCTAACAGTTTTGCGATCATCATTTCGAGGCGCTGGGCTTCGGTATCGATGCGAGCTAACTCTTGGTTCTCACCTTGTTTTCGAATGGCAATGGCTTGTGCCATGCGAAGTCGGGTAAGCGGGGAGCGTAGTTCATGAGAAATATCAGAAAGCAGGCGTTGCTGCCGGCTGATCATGTCATTCACTGCTTCAACCATTTTATTAAAACTGGCCCCTGCTTGACGAAATTCCGAACTACCTCTTTCTAAGCTCGGATCCACTTCAAATTCCCCTCTAGCAACCCGTTGTGCGGCTTTTTCTAGGCGACGAGCTGGTTGGCTAAGAGCCCAAGCGAACCACAATAGCAAAGGGGTACTGACGAGCATGACCGCCAGAAGGAGTTGTAAGGGATGATCAAATAAGCGTAGTAATAAAGGCGGTGGACGATGCCACTCTTGGCCAACATATAGCAGATAGTTATTGCCCGCCAGATGGATGGGCAACGGCCCCGATAGCATCAATCGGCCATAGAGCTTTTGTTGTGGGTTACTTGGACTGTCCATCGAGGTGATGAAATTTCGTAGGGCGCGAAAAATAAAGTTAGGCCCCTTGATAGGAGATAAAATCAACCCGTTGATATCCGTTAAAAATATAATGGATTTTTCTCTAATATGCTCTGGCTTTTTGATGCGTTTGGGAGCATGTTCAACGCCTTGTGGATTGTCACGCTCTGAGGATGGGGGAGGCAATGGATGTCGTTTTGGTGGTTTGGGTTCCATTTTGAGTAGAATTTTACTGATATCCATTTGTGAGGCAAAGCGCTTCTCTAGGTGTTGTTTGATGGTTTGAAGATGCTTTAGTCGCTCTCTGTCGATAGGATGGCTTTTTCGAGGGTCGAAATGAGGCAAAGATAATACCGCAAGCAATACCAATAGCATGGTAAACCAAAAAATGGCAAAAATTCGACCATAAAGGTTGGTTATTTTCGGTAGGCGAATCATTCCGCCACCAGCAGATAACCACGTCCACGTAATGTTTTAATGCGTGGTTTGTTGTCGGCAGAGTCCGGCAGTTTTTTGCGCAAGTTAGAAACATGCATATCGATGGCACGATCAAATACGGCAAGCCGTTTTCCCAGTACTTCAAGGCTGAGAGATTCTTTTGTGACGACTTGTCCTGGGTGTAATAAAAAATAGTGTAATAGTGCGAATTCCGTACTGGTGAGGTCGATCAATTCTTGCCTGTGGTAGGCTTCTAGTTTACCTGGATAAATGACAAGGTCGTCGTATTCGATTTTGTCTTGGCTACTTTGGCCTTTGCCAGTCTTTTCTTTGTCACTTTTACCATTGGCACGGCGTAAAATAGCCCGAATGCGAGCGAGTAATTCACGCTCACTAAAGGGTTTGGGTAAATAATCGTCTGCTCCTAATTCTAATCCTATCACTCGGTCTATTTCATCGCCTTTGGCGGTTAACATAAGAACGGGAATGTCCCAATGCTCTCGTAACTTTTTGAGGGTATCAAAGCCATTCAGTTTGGGCATCATGACATCCAATAGAATCATATCGACCGATTCATTCATGAGTGCTAGCCCTTCTTCTCCATCGTAAGCGCTGGTGACAGTAAAATGTTCAAAGGCTAATAATTCCTTAAGTAGATCACTTAGTTCTGTATCGTCATCGATGATCAAAATGTGTGGCATCGTTATTCCTTGAAAAATGATGAGTCAAGAATAATAGGATGACTCGTATTTTACTGCTAAATGTGTCAAACGGTGATGTTTTTACTTAGCTTTACCTTAGCTATACGCCCCTTTACTCGTCAGATTTTATGCTACTTCTACAGGTTGACGATAGCGTCAGCAAATTAACCACTTTATAGTGAGGAGTTGTAGGGTATGGGAAATTTGACGAAAAAACTGATATTAGCGACGGTGACATTACCTTTCATGATGGGGGCGGCCAGTGCATTCGCCGATACTTCCACTCAATGGAAATTGGGAGGCCCTAAGCCGCCAATGTGCCGCCCCGACATGATTGTTAGGTTAGATCCACATATGATGAGAGAGCTGCATTTTAGTGACGCTCAACAAAAGGAACTGAGAGCGTTTCGTCTCGATGAAGTAAAAGAGATGAGGGTAATTGAAAGAGACCTTGAAAAGCGTCTCAATACTCTATTGAATGCCGATAAGTTTGATAAAGTGGCTGCAAGGGAACTTGCTACTGCAATGGAAAGCACACGAATTGACCGCAAAGTTGCGATGTTGGAAAGACAATACAAAATACTTCATATATTGACGCCAAAACAAAAAGCAGAATATATGAAACTTAAAAGAGAACGCCAGCATCAATGTGAGGAAAGAATGCATAAGCGTTTAGCAAAAGAACATAAAAAGTTTGTCTATTAGTGAGTACTTATTGATGATAAAAGATGAGAGCTGTTAAACAGCTTAACAGTAAAAAGCCGCTGTCTAGTAATCGGACAGCGGCTTTTTTTTGGTTGATGGTCCTCTATAGAGCAGAGTGGGATCAAATCTTAAAGCGATCTGTTAATGCTTTTAATTGATGGCTTAGGGTTCTTAAGTTGGTCACTGCACGAACAGAGACCCTGTAACAGATTCTGTGTAACTGCCATTTAGTTAAGGTGCTTTTCGAGACGCTCCTCGAACTCAATAATAAATCGACTCATTGCTTGGCGCCAGTTCTGAATTGGCATCGTCCATTTCTTACTGGCTTCTTTAATGGCAAGGTATACCATTTTCCTCGCAGAATCATCGCTTGGGAAGACTTTACGTTTTTTAATGGCTCTACGGATAACACTGTTCAGGGACTCAATCGCATTCGTTGTGTAGATCGCTTTTCGGATATCGTCAGGGTAATTAAACAACGTATTGAGGTGATGCCAGTGATTGCGCCATGATTTGGTAATTTGCGGGTATTGATCGTCCCAGATGTCGCCGAAACGATCTAACTCTAGCAAGGCTTCTTCTTCCGTTGCGGAGCGGTAAACTTGCTTTAAATCCGCCGTCACTGCTTTATAGTCTTTCCATGATACATATTTCAATGAGTTGCGTACCATGTGTACGATGCACAGTTGGATGTTAGTTTGTGGGAAAACAGCATTGATGGCTTCTGGGAAGCCTTTTAGACCATCAACACAAGCGATGAGAATATCTTCTACGCCGCGCTGCTGAAGCTCAGTGAGGACGTTGAGCCAGAACTTCGCACCTTCGTTCTCCGCAATCCACATGCCCATGAGTTCTTTATGACCTTCAGTGTTGATACCGAGTGCCAAGAAGATCGATTTATTGATGACGCGTTTATCTTGGCGGATTTTCAACACAATACAATCAAGATACACAATGGGGTAGATGGCATCCAAAGGGCGTGCTTGCCATTCAGTCACTTGCTCAATGACCGCATTGGTAACGCGTGATACCAGTGTTGGAGATATCTCGGCACCATACCATTCATCGAAGGCATTGACGATGTCTCGGGTACTCATGCCTTGCGCATAGAGCCACAGGATTTTATCGTCCATAGAAGTGAATCGGGATTGGTGTTTTTTGACCAGCTTGGGTTCAAAAGAGCCTTCTCGGTCACGAGGCGTATCCAGTTCAAACTCACCATCTTCCGTCTTAATACGCTTGCTATTCTTGCCATTACGACTATTGGTTGAGGTGGACTTTTGATGTCTCTCGTAACCCAGATGGTCATCCATTTCTGCATTCAATGCCGCTTCAACGGTAATCTTCTTCAGCATTTGGCTAAATTCGTTGAGATCCTCAGGCGTTTTAATTCCCTTGGCGGCTTCTTTTGCGAACGCTTCAAGTTCTTTTTTGTTCATTTGCATCTACCTATCCTTAATTCTTAATAGAATATGTTGTGGTAGGCAGTTACACAAAATTAGTTACAGTCTCCGAACAGACTCAAGCGCTCCCTCGTTGGTTCTATCGGCCAGCTCTCGAACATTTTCTACACTTCGGCTAATTTCTTCGGAGACATGAGATTGCTCTTCAGCGGCCGTTGCAATTTGTTGGTTCATGTCCTGAGCGTAGCCCACTTGTTCGTTAATGTCTTTGAATAGGGTTAGAATGCCTTTGGCTTTTTCTGCATTTTCCATTGACATGTCGCGACTACTCATCATTCTGGTTAGAGATTCTTGCGCGCCATTTTGCAGTTCAATAATCAAATCTTCGATCTCTTTTGCGGAGCTTTGGGTGCGGCTCGCCAGCCCTCGCACCTCGTCTGCAACCACCGCAAAACCACGACCAGCTTCTCCGGCTCGGGCTGCTTCAATGGCGGCGTTCAGAGCGAGCAGGTTAGTTTGCTCCGCAACTGTTTTGATCACTTCAAGTACATTGCCAACGTTATCAGTACGGGATTTTAATTGTTCCATTGCTTGGCTGGTCACATTTAGATCTTCCGCTAAAGACTCAATGAGTTTGACCGCACTATTAACCATGACATTACCTTGCCCGACGATCTCATCGGCTTTTGTAGAGGCCTCAGCCGCGGTTTCAGTATTGCGTGCAACCTCGGTGACGGTAGAAGACATTTCATTGATGGCTGTGGCCACTTGATCTGTTTCATCCCGCTGTGACTGCATCATGGATTGCCCTTGCTTAGAAATGGCTTCCAATTGTTCACTGGTTGAGCTTAAGTTCATCACACCTGATACGACCTCGGAGATCAAGCTGTTTAGGGTTTTACTCATGTCGCCAATATGATTTAACAGCTTCCCAAGCTCATCCCTTCGTTCAGTGTGAAGTCGTTGAGTAAAATCCCCTTCAGAAATTTTTTCGACCGCTTGAATCACAGTATTCATGGGTTTGGTGATCATATGACGGATCAATAGGGCAAAAAAGATACCAATGATAATGGCAATGACGGTGACGGAAATCACTAAACTATTAATGTTTGAGCCATCCGCTTTGCTCTTCTTCTCTTGTAGGCCAGTAATTGCATCAATATTTTTATTCATGCTTTTAGATAGTGCCAACAATTGGTCTTTAACCGAGTAAAGCTTGGAGGTAACCTCAGGATTGCGCTTACCCATTTCACGATATTGGTCAAGCAGCGTTAATATTTTTTGCTGATGGCTTTGTAAATTATCAGGTAACTGTAATGCTTTTGTTTTTTCGATAACTGTATTGAGTCTAGAGGTGACCTCATCCACAGGAATCGGTTGTCCTTTTGTGATAAGGCTATCAATAAAAGACGTTAAGGAATAAAAACTAGTTTCAATGGTTAGCACTTCTGACGCATTGTTCTGATCCTTGTTCTTCTTAAGTGCTTGCGCAACAAGATCGTATTGGTTGTAAATATTGCTAAGAAGATTCTTTGCCTGTTTGTCAACGTCATCCCATTTTTTACGGGCCTCAGCAAGTGGCGTTAATGTCTTTTCGTACTCCGCTATGCTCAGGCTGGTTTTCTGGATCAGGTTTAATACATCTGGGCCATTATAGAGCTGTTTTGATTTGGCTAATTTGTCACTAAGTTGTCGAGTGAGATCCATTAACTTGGCTTTGTCAGCCTCAGAGCCGGAAGCAACAAAGTGCTCGCGAGCAACCTGCATATCAACGATATTATGATCCAATTCATTGGATAACCGGACTTTGTCTGCTCGGCTGAGTAGTGAGCTCACGCCATACAGGCTTGTTATCCCCACAATAAGCGTTAGTATCAGCACGGAACCAAAGCCTAATGCTAATTTGGTTCCAATTAATCGGTTTTCTAAAAAATTCATCATCTGGTGATTCCTTAGCAGATGTAGATTGAACTGAGGGAGTCTAGTAAAAAACTAATGACCAATAAGTCCATCTTATTTTGATGGTTGATATAAACAAATATAAAGGTAGGAAACTGTTTTTAATAGTACAACCATGGAGGAAAGTTTTAAAATGTCCTAAGTGGTATAACAATGTCCCCACCACCATTGTGATGACTACTGTAACAGAAAACTATCTTCTTCAGAGAACTCAGTCTATTTTAACTGGCCTTTTGGCTTTTCGTTAAGGCGAACTCATCAATTAAAAGTGCGAGGTTTTTTATGCCTTCTTCTCGTTCATGTGGTTGTAATTGACTATAGTTGATTCGTAAGCAATTACGGTATTTACCTGTGGATGAAAAAATAGGGCCGGGTGCAAAGCTAATACCATGCTCGCGACAGGTTTTAACCAACTCTAGGCAATCTATCGGTAGATTGAGTTCTACCCATAGAACAAAGCTTCCGCTAGGAAAGCTCACTCTGGTGCCTTTTGGCAGGTAGGTGTTAATGGCGGTGAGCATATGATCTCGTTGTTGTTCATAGTGTTGCCGCATTTGTCTAATGTGTTTGTCATAGCCTCCCAGACGAATAAATTTGGCGATGGCTAATTGTGGCAAAGTCGGGCACATGGAGCTGCTGACGTATTTGATATGGGTTACTTTGTCCCGATAGCGGCCCGGAGCGATCCATCCAACGCGCATGCCTGGTGCAATGGTTTTAGAAAAAGAGGAGCACATTAGTACGCGTCCATCGCTATCAAACGATTTTATTGTCTTCGGACGGGGGAATTGATAAGAAATATCCCCATAGATGTCATCCTCAATAATGGTGATATCATAACTTTGAGCCAGTTTAAATAGGCGTTTTTTTTGCTCCTCAGGCATGGTATAGCCCATAGGATTGTTGCAGGTAGGTGTGGTTAAAATCGCTTTAATTGGCCATTGGTCTAAGGCCAGTTCCAATGCTTCTAGGCTAATACCTGTTTCTGGGTGAGTGGGGATTTCCATGACTTTTAGTCCAGCGGCCTTAATGGCCTGCATCGCGCCATAAAAGCCTGGTGATTCAATGGCAATAATATCGCCAGGCTCGGCAACGGCTCTTAGGCAGACTGAAAGTGCTTCTTGGCAGCCTGAGGTAATAACTAAGTCATCGGGATGAAGTTGGCATCCAGAGGCAACGGTGAGACGACAAATTTGTTCGCGTAACTCGATCGTCCCTCGTACATCGCCATAACCTAGTCCTAACTGCGGATGTTGTTTGGATAAATCCGCTAATGTTTTAAGCAGAGGTTTAAGGGTAGGGGCCTGCATATCAGGCATGGCATGTTGCAGTTGTATACCAAGCTTCTCACTACGAATCATCAGCATATTGAGCACTTCTTCCCATTGTGAGACTTCTAATGGGCGTTGAGGTGGTCGCGAAATAGTGGGCAAATTATCGTGTTGATAAGGCTGACTAACAAAGTAGCCTGATTTAGGACGAGCTTCTACCAATCTTTCTTGTTCTAGCTGGCGATAGGCTTCTTGTACGGTGGAAATGCTGACATTGTATTCTTGTGCTAGTTGACGAACGGAAGGCAGTCTGTCGCCTATTTGGTAAAAGCCATGTTTAATATGCTCCCCTAGTCTTAGCGCTAAATCTTGATACAGTGTCATGATCGATTTTCCTTTATTTTAAAGTGCTTCATTTTATTAGAAATGAATATATTCCCACTGTAACCGTACAGATTGGTGTTTTTTTCGCCACACAGGCGGTTTTTTCGATGATCTGTATGGTAAAAAATGTCTATTTTTACCTCTGTTATGGTTTTTGTCTTCCCTTTAATCTGATGCCTTAGGTTAGTTGGCTAAGAAGGAGAAGGGTAATGTTGGTGATTGCGCTATTAGCTCATATAAAACAGTGTGTACAAAGTTATCGGACACGCAAGGACTTATTGGTCTTAACAGCTGATGAACTCAAGGATATCGGCATCAGTGAAGGAGAGAGAATAAAACAGGCTGCTAAAGCGAGTTTATTAGGAGTAGGGAAGGAGGTACTGATGTTTAAGTGCACTAGAAAGCCCCTTGATAAAAAAGCGCATGGAGATGTCTAATGCTGAATCTTTCTTTTTTTCTGGGTGTTGCCGTATTTGCTTTTGTGATGTCCGTTACGCCAGGACCAAATAATATGATGTTATTGGCCTCAGGTGCACAGTTTGGTTTTCGTCGAACCTTGCCGCATATGTTAGGGATTATTCTTGGCATGGCGTCTTTATTGTTGGCTATTTTATTGGGGCTTGGCTCGTTGTTTATACTCTACCCTCCACTTTACAGTGTTTTAAAATGGGTAGGTGGGGCGTATTTGCTTTGGCTAGCATGGAAAATTGCGAATGCCCCAACGGACAATATCACAACGCAAAAGCCAAACTTAGCCTCATCGGGCCAACACAGTGGTCTACAAGCTGAAAATATCGATAAGCAAATAGTGCCAATGCGCTGGTGGCAAGCCGCTTTATTCCAGTATGCGAACCCTAAAGCTTGGATGATGTCCATTGGCTGTGTTAGCTCGTTTTCTCTAGCGGGCAATCTGTATGTTCAGTCTGGTTTTTGGATTATTATATTGTTTGCGTGTATGGGGTTTCCTGCGATCACAATATGGGCGTTAGCAGGAGAGGCCATTCGCCGAAAGCTAACGAGTGTAAAGCGTCAACGCCTATTTAATATTGTCATGGGCGTACTGACTGCTTCGACGTTGTTATTAATAATCAAAGGCTAGTCTTGTTTTGCGGATGGCACTCTACTGTTAGTCGTTATGGGGGGGGCGTATGCAATAGCAGATCTGATCAGTATCGTGGGATGACTTTTATCGCTATGGCAGGACAATCAATAAGGCTGAGTAACGCGTGAGCGAATGGTATATCTACATCATTAGAACTCGTTTAAATACCCTCTATACGGGTATTACCACCGATGTGGAAAGGCGCTTTCATGAGCATTCAAAGCAGGGCACAACGGGGGCGAAATACCTTAAAGGAAAAGGACCTTTGGAGCTTGTCTGGCATCAATTGGCTGACTCGAAGAGAGACGCCGCAAGGCTTGAGTATCGTGTCAAAAAACTTAAGAAATATCAGAAATTACAATTGATTAGCGGTCAGATTGATTTACATTCTTTACGAGAATAAGCAGGTTTTTAACTTGTCTTTCAGGCCATTTGCTCCTAGCATTACTTGATTAGCAAAGACAGATTAAATCGTGACTTGTAAAGGGAGACAAGGGTACATGATTCGCCATATTGACCATATCGTGTTAACCGTTGTTGATATTGAAAAATCCGTCGCCTTTTACGAAAAAGTGTTGAAAATGAAACCTGTTACCTTTGCTAACGGTCGTCGTGCCGTGCATTTTGGACAGCAAAAAATCAACTTTCAATGTGTAGGTGATGAGCTACGTAATCATGCTCTTGAAGGCTCTGGTGATCTATGTTTGATCACCGATTGGTCTCTGGATGAAGTCATTGCTCACCTTAACGCCTGTCAGGTGCCGATTCTTGAAGGTCCTGTCAGCAAAACGGGTGCCCAGGGTGAGATTCAATCTGTTTATTTCAATGACCTTGATAATAATCTTATCGAGGTGAGTGTCTATCCTAAGAATCTCTCTGAATAACGCATTTCGTCCTATTGGGTTATTTTTTCTTGTTTAGAACCGCTTTTTTGTTCACTTATTGTTATCATTGTTGCTTTAATTTTGTTCCCTCAAATGACCGTCAAGGATCCTTCTTCGGCTATGAAAACTATCTTAATTGCGAAACAAAACCTTGAGAAGACCTATTCTGGTGCTTGTCGTAGTGTGCATGAGGAAATCAAATATTTTCGTTCTAAAGGCTGTGAAGTGCATACTATTTCTGAAAATGCCAATGTCGCAGATATTGAAAACAGTGGTGGAATTTCGCATAAGTCTAGGCGATTTTTTTGGCAGAAAAAATTTAACCGCAGAATGCAGTTTAGTAATGAAGCGCTGAAGTTGGCGAAAAAACTCAAGGTCGATTTGTTGATAGGTCAAGGGGACTTACAACAGCCGGATGTGCACTTTATTCATAATTGTGTGCATTTAGCATCCGAGAAAATCCATGGCAAGCCCTTGGCGAAAGACGATGAGATGTATTTAACACATACCCCCATTTTCCAAAATCATCAGTTTAAACATATTGTTGCCAACTCACACTTGGCCAAAAATGAATTGATGTCTCGTTTTTCGATACCAGAGCACGATATTTCTGTGATCTATCCGGCGATTGATGAAAACCAGTTTAAGCTATTACCCATTGAGGAGCGAAATGCGATTCGCGCCGACCTAGGAGTGAAAGACGATGAGCTTCTGGTGGGCTTAGTGACCTCTGGAAACTTTAAAAAACGCGGTGTTGATCGATTCTTTGAGGCCATTAGCTTATTGCCAAAAGAGGTGGCTGAGAAAACGCATTTTGTCTTTGTTGGTAAAGATAAACTGTCCCCTGAATATCAAGCGATTCTAGACCGTTCTCCTTATAAAGATAGAGTACGCCAGCTGCCAATCATCAATAAAGTGGAGGGGTATTTTAATGCGTTGGATGTATTTGTACTGCCAGCCAGAATTGAAGAGTTTGGGCGTGTTGTGGCTGAGGCGATGGCTTGTGGTGCCCCTGTGATCACGACCAAATGGGTGGGGGCGAGTGAAATAATGAAAGATGAATCGGCTGAGTTTGTCTATGATGGTGAAAGCAACCAAACGCTCGCCAATTTGATGGATGCTTTGCTCAGTGATAAAGCGCTGCGGGAACGGGTTTCCCTAGCCAATCAAACTTCAGCCAAAGAAGTCTATGAATCCGCATTGGAAGAAAAATTTGATGCCGTTTTTGGGCCTTATATTGCCTAGTCGTCTGTTCGCCTAGTATGCCATATAAGACCCTATTGAGGAGTCATTGTGTTAGTAGCGCTTTTACCGCAGCAATAACGTCTTTATAGGCTTTCTCTTCATAAACACCAAAGCCTGTCAATTGACGGGCTTTGATCTTCGTAAAAATTGGTTGTGCGAGTCCAGTTAAAAAACGTGTTATTAGAACCGGTGTGAGCGTTGTCTCTGGGCTTTTGTTTTGCAGTTGTTGTGCGAATTCAGTGACATAGTGAGCCATTTGTTGACGCTGTTTTTCCTGCGATTCTTTTTGCGCTATTGGTTCAGGGAAAACAAGCACTTTTCCACGGCATACAGAGCAATGTCCACAATGTTCTGGGGCATTTTTATCACCAAAATAGCGGGCTAGGTTGTGGTTCAAGCAGCGATTGAGTTCAAAGAAGCGAATCATGGTAGCAATGCGTTCGATTTCTGCAGTTTGTTTTTCTATAACGTATTGATCTAAGGCGTTCAGTAAGGTATCTAGATGAAAGCGTTCTAGATTGACTTGATAGACCTCGGTTAGTTGCTTGCTTTCTAGTGTGAGCACATGGTGAGACTCAGCGTATTCTAATAGTTGTAGAACATCGCTGCGAGAGAGCCCTGATTGCTGATAAATTAGATCAAAATTTGGTGTGCCCCAGATTTTCTTATATTGAATGCCTTTAAGAATAGCGTCGTAAGCGGCGCGCATGTTGTCAGGAACTTGTGCCGCAAAGGCATAGCGATCACCTTCCCACTTTAAACGTACATCTGCGTAATAACTGTATTTAGGAGTGATAGCCCCGAGGATTTCGAGTTGAACCAAGAGGGTTTTTAACGGCAGTGAGCGAATGTTGGTTTTGTTGGATAAGCCGTATAGCTGAGTTTCCCAAAGTGTCTGTTGGTTGTCATTGATCTCAGCTTGTTCTTCAATGGTAGCGAGCAGGGAGGCAATGTCTTGACGTTCCGGTGTATCGCCATAAACGAAGTTTTCTAACGTATGTAGACCTTCTAGACTGGCTAGCAGTACACAACGGCTGGCTTGGTTATCACGTCCCGCTCGGCCGATTTCTTGGCTGTAATTCTCAATGGATTTTGGTAAATCATAATGTACGACGAGTCGAATGTCCGCTTTGTCTATGCCCATGCCGAAAGCGATGGTGGCGACGATGATGCGTGTGCGACTTGCCATAAAATCTGCTTGAATTTGGCTACGAAGGTCGTTGCCGAGCCCGGCATGGTAGGAGGTCGCTGAGTAGCCTTTTGATCTTAGTGCTTGAGCGATATCATCTGCAGTTTTTTGCTGAGTTACATAGACAATGCTGGCTCCTTGGGTGTTGTCTAAAATCGCGGTTAACTTGTCGAGTTTTTCATGGCCTTGTGCTGGAATAAGGTCTATGTCTAAGTTGTGGCGATAAAAGCCTGTTTGCACAATATGTTCAGGGAAAATACCAAACTTTTGAGCCATGTCTCTTTGCACTCGACGAGTAGCCGTAGCGGTTAATAGCAGCACAAGCGGGATGTTTAGCTCTTGCTTATATTGCGGGAGTTTCAAGTAGTCAGGGCGAAAATTGTGTCCCCACTCAGAAATACAGTGGGCTTCATCCACCACTAGCATAGAAATTGGCACTTGCTTAATAAAGCGACGAAAACGCTCGTTCTTAAAACGCTCGACCGAGATCATGAGAATTTTAATGGCACCACTTTGGGCTTGTCTCATGACCTCCTGACTGTCTTCTTTGGATTGGCTGGAATCCAAGCAGGCAGCGGGAATGCCTTTACTTTGTAAAAAAGCTAATTGGTCATGCATTAGTGAGATTAGCGGCGAAATGACTAAGGTCAGGTTGGGTAACTGTGTGGCGGTAAATTGATAGCAAAGGGACTTTCCTGAACCCGTTGGGAAAACGGCAAGGGAGGAATGCCCTGATAACAGCTGAGTAATGGTTTGGCCTTGGCCTTCACGAAAATGCTCGAAACCAAATATGGTGTGTAATGCCCCTTGTAAATCGCGCGCTTGAAAGGCTGGAGTGATGGTTAACGGTGTGCTTGTTTTCATCGAGAAATCTGTCCCCATTCTTGTTCACAGCTGTGTAATTCACTCAAATGATTAAGCCAATATTCTTCACTGGCAAACCAAGGAAAGGCTTTAACAAACGCAGGGTCGCTCCAACGTTGCTGTAACCAGGCCGCATACTGGATAACGCGAGCGCTTTTGAAGACATCGATCAGGTCTAATTCGCGGGTTTCAAAAGGCAAATATGCTTCGTATCCTTCAATCATTTCACTCAATTGCTGTCTTGGGTTTTCGGTTTGTGTCAGGTGTAGCCAGATATCTTGAACGGCCACACCGTTTTGACAATCGTCAAAATCCAATAAATGAAACTGACCGTTATGCAACATCAAGTTGCTTCGATGGCTGTCCCCATGAATGGCTCTCAGTTGACTGGGCCAATAGGCTTGAATGCGAGTGGCACTCAAGTCAATCAGCTTGGTTATTTGAGCTTGATAAATGGGTTTGAGCTTTTGTGGTAGATAGTCCGCTGCTAAGATTTGCTTAGCCGCCTGAGACATTTGTTCAAGAGGCGACACACTGATGCGTTTGGTAAAGGGGGCGTTCATTTTTTGATGGACTTGGCCAATTAATTCACCCAGTTGATACAGCTGATCAAGGTTGTCTGCTTCTGGGTGTTGTCCAATGAGTTTTGGGGACAGGCAAAAGTGTATGCCGTTATGGCTAAACAGGCTTTCACCGTTAAATACCATGGGAGCGACAACGGGCACGCCTTCCTCTTGTAACCTTAATAGAGTGAGATGTTCCTCTTTGATCTGGGCTTCACTCCAGCGTTCTGGTCGGTAAAACTTGGCGATCACTGTTGGACCATCTTCTATCCCGATTTGATAAACTCGGTTTTCGTAGCTGTTTAATGGGTAAATTCGCGAGTCGCTCCATAAACCAGTAGACTCGACGGCATCGAGAATCACGTCAGGAACAAGACAGGAAAAAGCGTGTGAAGCAGACATAGTTAACTCTCTGGTGAAATAAAAAAAGACTCGCTGTCGTGTCATGCCAGCAATAAATAGGGGACGATAACGGGGACAGTCTCCAATGGCAAGCTTACCGTGTCCGATTAAAACCTTAAGCCCAACATTTTCTTTAGCGTTATTTCTTGATGCGGTGTTAATGGTTCCGCTTCTTCCATACTGATGCGTCTTCCCCAAGTGTGCCATGCTTTGATCGCATCTTTTTGCAGCCCCCTTGCTAGTAGATTCTGAACTTCTAGGCGGAAAGAGTTGGTGACAACCTCCGGGCTATTCTGTCCAATTTTTCGTAATCGCGTCAGTGCTCGATGAAATTTTTCGATCAGTCTTGGGGCTTCTATGTCGTTTTCGATTAGCTCAGTAATGGTTTTTAGATAATCGTAATAAAGTGCTGGTGTATCACTATTATTGTCTTTGGAACTGCGGATGGCTTTTGATAGAGCTTGCTCTGCTGTGAGCCAGTCTTCTAAATCGATACTAATTCGTCCTAACCGTAAAGAGCGTTCATAGGAACGAGGGGAGACAAGCAGTGCTTTAATAATGATTTCTTGAGCCTCTTTGGGTTGATTAAGCTCTAGATATAGGTCGACTAATAGGTCATAAGCAGAAAAAAAGTACTGGTTTAATTCAATCGTTTGTTCCAGGGTTCCAATCGCTTGCTTGAGTTGGTTGAGCTTAATATGGCATTGTGCCATGCCAAAATGGGCCCATGCCAATTCGCGATTACGTTGCAAAACCTTAGCGTAGTGGGCGCTGGCGGATTGGTATTCTCCTCGTTGATATATGCTTTCCCCAATCACTCGAAGACACTGGCTGGCATATTGAGGGTGGTGTTTAATGATAGCTTTTGCCACACGTTCGAGCGTAATGTAATCCTTTTGTTTTCTGGCTTGATGGGCAAGGTCAAAGACGGTTCTTTGTTTAACGACACGTTTAAGACGGCGATGGAAGGCCGCTGGTGTAAAAGGTTTCACTAAATAGCAATCAGGCTGGTATTCTAAAATGCTGACCACGCTTTCATAGGCACGATCTGCAGTAATCATCATAAAAATCACGGGATGATCAAGATTGTAATGTTTTCGTGTGGCTTCAAGTATCTGCTGACCATTGATTTTATTGTCAGCGTTAAAATCAGAGAGAATAATATCGTATTGGATGGCTTGAATGCGTTTAATGGCGGATTGATCAGATATTTCAAAATCTATTTTCTCATAGCCTAAAGATACCATTAAGGACTTCAGTAAAAAGCGCATCTCAGCGATGCTTTCGATGATGAGAACGCGTTGCTCTGATGCCGTATCAGATTTTGTAATCACTTCCATGGTCAACCTTGGTATGGATGAGGTTAGCTTAGACATCTATATAGTCTAGAAGAAAATATTGCCTAGAAGACAATTTATATTTCTATCCTACCTTTTGCTCTCATTCGGTTCTTGTTAGGGGGGGGGGATAAACGCTTTTTTAAAGTAAGCCAAGTCGCTTTTTTAACGTTAACTCTTGTGCAAGGGTTAGCGCGGACGCTTCTCCCTTTTCAATTAGTTTGCTCCATAGCTGCCAGGAGCGAATGGCTTCGCCAAGATGGTTTCGTTGCAGCAATTGTTGAATTTCAAGACGAAAAGAATTGGATAAAACACTAGGATTAGATTGACCTAAGCTTCTTAGTCGAGATAACGCACGTCTAAATTTATCCTGCAATCTTGTGCATTCTATAC
This sequence comes from Marinomonas sp. 63XJN7_7_ISO-PGPR-S23-202, assembly GCF_056173505.1. Taxonomy (NCBI): domain Bacteria; kingdom Pseudomonadati; phylum Pseudomonadota; class Gammaproteobacteria; order Oceanospirillales; family Oceanospirillaceae; genus Marinomonas; species Marinomonas sp. 63XJN7_7_ISO-PGPR-S23-202. Next base: position 1,330,961 of record NZ_CM149677.1, read on the forward strand.
CTTGTTCGAGCATGGTCGTGAGTGTCTTTAAATAATCGTAATATAATTCAACATTTTCTGAGTTTGTATCTTTTGCGAGGCGAATGGCTCGGGAAAGTGATTGTTCTGCTATGGTCCAGTCTTTTATCTCGACACTAATGCGTCCTAGTCGCTGTGAGCGCTCAACGGATCTTGGTGAGTTTTCCAAGGCCCTAAGTATCGCAGACTGGGCTTTTTCGAGGTTTCCCATTTTACTATGCACATCAGCAAGTAGATCGTAAGCAGAGAGAAAATGCTTGCTGAGAGCAACTGTCTTTTCAAGATGATTAATGGCCGACAGGAATTCATCAAATTGAACATCGCATTGTGCCATCCCATAATAGGCCCAAGCCAGTGTGTTATTGCCTTCGACCACCATGGCGTAGTGCTGTTTGGCAGACTTGTACTGCTTTCGCTTATAGAGGGATTCTCCTATGACTTTCAAACACATACTGGCATATTGTGGATATAATTTTAGGATGTCTCTAGCATGTTTTTCCATGGCCTCATAATCATCTTTTTTTCTTGCCTTATCGACAACGGAAAAGATCTTTTTTTGACCAATAATTTTGTTAAAGCGACGATGAAATGACGAAGGAGGGAAGGGCTTAACCAAGTAGCTATCGGGTTCATATTCTACGGCACTGACAACACTTTCGTAAGTTGTGTCAGCGGTAATCATCATAAAAATAGCGGAATGATCTAAGGAGTAATTTTTGCGTGTTGTCTCAAGAATGTGTTGGCCATCAATATTACCGCCCAGGTTGTAATCCGATAAAACAATGTCGTATTTAAAGTTCAAGATGCGCTTTAGACCACCTTGTCCAGATGGCTCCACATCAATCTTTTCATAGCCCAGAGAGGCCATTAAAGACTTAAGCATTAAGCGCATTTCCGCGATGTCTTCAATAATAAGGACACGCTTGTCTGTAATGCTATTTTTAGGTGCGTCCGCTGTTATGGTGCTGGTTGCTGTAAAGTCAACCTGAGTTATGTCCGACATACGACTCTCTGACGTTAGCATTTTTACCCTATTGCCAAACGGGGTAGAAGGATCTGTAAGCTTGCCAATTCCATTTATAACATATTTTTACACACTCGTTATATCAAACGAGCATCTGTTACGTCAATTTCTGCGCAAAGTCACTTTTGATTCACCAAAATAGGTGATAATGCGTTTCTCTTAATGCGCTTAGACATGCTATTTTCTCTGTACTAAGAACTGAATAACACTCAATAAAGTGTTTTTAGTGGTATGTCCAATCTTTAAAGAGGAAAAATGAATGTTTAGTCATGTGATGATTGGCGCGAATGATATTGAAGAGTCAAAAACATTCTACGATGCTGTTCTTCAAGTATTAGGGCACTCACCTGGATCGATTAATCCTGAAGGTCAATGTTTTTACTTTGCGGATAATAATGTGTTGGCATTAACAATACCGATCAACGGTCAACCTGCAACCCATGGTAATGGCACCACCATTGGCTTTTTAGCTAAATCTACAAAGCTGGTTGATACTTGGTATGAGGTTGGGGTAGCTCATGGCGGTGTTCCTTGCGAGGATCCACCAGGAGTACGTGATTTTGAAGATAGGCAGTACTATATTGCGTATTTACGTGATCCAGCTGGCAATAAAATATGTGCATTACACAGTATATTGTAAAAGCATAACCTAGAGGCTTCCTTGGCAAAATTAGAAGGTGTTGAGTTACAGATCATCTAAGCGCTAAAAAGCATTGAGGTCTTTCAGTAAAAAGGCCTAGAGTAGACCTTTTTACTGAGTGGGGATTAATTACCGCTACTTTTAGGTGGTGTCGGTTCTGTTTTTGGCGCTTCGCTTTGCTTCACCGATGTTGTCGCTGTTTGTGGTGTGTCTGTCGTCTCTTTGTTAGGCTCTATTTTCGCCAACAGTTCGGACAGTCTTTTTTCTAGTGAATTTGCATAGTCGGTTTTGTTTAACAGCTTGGTGTTTAACGACTCGATTTGTGTCGCCTGCTCTTCAAGCTGATCTTTTTGCCGTTTTACTTGGTCATGTAGTGCATTTGTTTGTTGTTCTAAGGCTTGTTCGTTTTTCATATTCCCATCAATAAACGCTGCAATTGCCTTACCTTGTTGACGAATCGGTTCGTCACGTCTGTCTGCGGCTCCCAGTTTATTTGAAATAGTTAAGAGAATATCTTCGATATTCAAAATGTAGTTTTCATAGGCGCTGCTTGGTAAGGCTTTTAATTGTTTGACCGCAATAGCAACTTGCTTTGCATGATTGATGGCAAAGATGGCTTCTTCCGCTTTTTCTTTGATCTTATTTATGGCTCGTGGCTCAGCGCTAATAAAAGCTTCCGCGGCCGTCACGGACGCAGCCGCTTGCGCTAAGGTTTTTGGCGCATAATCACCGATTTGTTCTTGCTTTAACTGGTTAAGTTGCTGTTTTGCATCGGCTAAGTAGATTTTAGTGATGGTTTTCACCTCTAGAGCGCGTTGTTTAACAAGCAAATCAGGCTGGGCGCTAATGGCGGCATTGACTTTGTCGTCCGCGATGTCGTCGACCAGCTTTTTCAATTCATTGTCCAGCTGTTTAATTGTATTCGGGTAGTACTTATCGGCCCCAATTTTTATCAGTTGTGTTTTGTAGTCGAATGCGCTTTCGAGTGTGCTTATGGCATTGCTGCGGATGCTTTGGGCTTTTGTTAAGTATACGTTGAACTGGGTGATAGCGGATTGAGCTGCCTCAAGGTTGGTTTTTGAGCTGAAAAAACCACTGCTACTGTTTGCTTTGGATGGGTCTAAGGCAAACTCGTCATAGTAATCTTTTGCCTCTGCAAGCGCTTTTCTGGCCTCTTTCATTGGTTCCGTTGCGAACCAGTCAAGTTCATCCCTTTTGGTGGATTCTAAGGCTGTCTTAGCTTGATCAAGATCGTTTTTTACAGCGTTAATCTCAGAAGTCGTTTTTGATTGAGCTGCATCTGTTGCTAGGCTCGCCGTTGAATCTGGATTAGAAGCACAGCCTGCTAAAGTAAGAGTGAGTGTTGTGACGAGGGCGGCAATTTTGAGCTCGTGTCTCATGTGTACTCCGTTAGAAAAGCCTATTTGAATAAAATCCGATCTATGAAAAGTGATCATATGAGCATATTGTCATGATCACTTTTACAATATATGCAAATTAAAGCATAAAAATGGCTCTAAGTTGTTTTAAATAAACAATATTTTCTGAGCCTTTTTATTTGAATGCTTGCTTTTCGTCCATTAGATGTTGATTGCCTGATTACGGTCCAAATAGATGAGGGCTGCAAGGACCTCTGCCAGCGTGGATACTATTGGTGAATCGTAACACTTCTATAAACGTTATGATTTTTTGCTGAGAACCCATTGATTACGAAGTTGATTCAAATAAAAGAGTAAAGCAATAGCGATAATTAAGGTCACTTCAAAATGTCCTTGTGGATAGCCGCCATTGTGAAATGGTAAGGTAACAACACAATATAGAGGGATAATCATGGCAATCCATTGGGACAGTACTGATTTGCAAAAATGATAGTGCTTTGCAACCTTATAACAAGCCAATCCACACAATAAGCCAATAGCGCCTCCGACTAGAACATCAATTGGCCAGTGAGCTCCTACCATCACGCGACTGAACATAATGAGTAGTAATACACAGACAATGGCAATGCGCTGTTGCGTATTTTTTGCTATCACGAGGAAAAAAGTAGCAACAACACCAGCCGTCGCCGAATGTCCCGAAGGAAAACTGTTGGTATGTAGCAGTTTGCCAACTAGGTGGTAGCTTCCTTCTGGTAATACGCTGCCAGGTCTCTCCATAGCAAAAAAGGCCTTCATACCATGGGTAATCAAGGTGGTTGGGATGATGGCAATAATGGTGGCTGATAGCAATTTGGGGTGAATATAAATCACAAAAAGCAACAGAGCGATAGCCACTTGAGTATCGCCTAATAGCGTGATGGAAGACCATATATTATCAGGGATAACACTGCCTAATGAGTTAAGCACGAGGAAACTGGAATGGTAGCCTCCCATCAGCCAGAGTCCTAAAGCGGCAATAAACAATAAACCACTTAACATTAAGATAAAACATAAGGGAATCGTACTAGTCTTGCCTGACTCTGTGTTTGATAGCAAATGACACCGAAAAAATTTAGGTATGTGAAACAAACCGACAACTCCATGAAAAGTAGGAATATTTTAAATTATTATTAAGCATACACCTAGATAGATGAAAATTTCATGAACTTTTTATGCGCTTTTTGTGTTTTTTTGGCGGTAGTTGTGTGTTTTTGTAAGTCAATATGCTTTTTTGTGTGGTGGAATAATTCGTTAGAAGAAGGGAAGGACGTGTTTGTTGGGGGAAGGTACAAAAAAACCACCTTAGCTTTTCACTAAAGTGGTTTTAAATCCATTAACAAAGCAGCAAGATAGATAGAGCGTTCATTGCCATCTTGTTTGCCTAGAAAATCGTTTTTGAGTCTGTTTTCTAGTCTTTCTGGTGCATCTGCTTTGCTTGCTAGTTAGGAGTAGACTGGATTAAAAAGTAAAAGGATGATCGCCATTTTCATCTTTAATACGAGTCGGTAGTCCCATGGTATTCAACAAACCTAGGAAAGGTTTAGGATCAAGCTGCTCAACATTACGCATTTCTTTTGCATCCCATGTGCCATTGGCTACGAGAATCGCAGCGGCCACTGGTGGTACGCCTGCGGTGTAAGAAATCCCTTGGCTACCGACTTCGTTGTAAGCATCTTCATGGTCCGCTACGTTGTAGATAAAGACTTCTTTTTCTTGTCCGTCTTTAATGCCTTTTACAACATCGCCGATACAGGTTTTGCCAGTGTAATCAGGAGCAAGGGAAGAGGGATCTGGTAAAACGGCTTTCACCACTTTCAGGGGAACGACTTCCAAACCTTCTGCTGTTTTGACTGGTTGCTCTGATAATAACCCGAGGCTTTTCAAGACAGTAAATACATTGATGTAATGCTCGCCAAAGCCCATCCAAAAACGTACGTTTGGTACATCTAGGTTTTGGGAAAGAGAATGAACCTCGTCGTGGCCTGTCATGTAAGCCGTCTGTTTACCTACAACGGGTAAATCGTCTGTACGGCTGATTTCGAACATTTTGTTTTCTTGCCAGGCATTATTTTGCCAAGAATAGACACGCCCAGTGAATTCTCGGAAGTTAATCTCAGGATCAAAGTTCGTGGCAAAATACTTACCATGGCTGCCCGCGTTGATATCGATGATGTCGATATCACTTACGGAATCAAAGTAGTCGTTATAGGCAAGCGCGGCGTAAGCATTTACTACGCCTGGATCAAAGCCTACACCGAGAATGGCTGTAATACCTTTTTCTTTGCAGGCATCGCGACGTTGCCATTCGTAGTTGGCGTACCAAGGTGGAGTTTCACAAATTTTTGTTGGATCTTCGTGGATCGCTGTGTCTAAGTAGGCGGCTCCTGTTTCCATACAGGCTTCGAGTACAGACATATTGATGAAGGCTGACCCCACGTTAATAACGATTTGTGACCCTGTTTCTTGAATGAGTTTTACTGTGGCTGGCACATCCAGAGCGTCTAGGGCGAATGCTTGAATACGACCCTCAACTTTCATACTGCCTTTGTCTAGGACACTGGCTACAATATCGTCGCATTTCGAAACGCTACGTGAAGCAATTGCGATATTGCCCAGTGTGTCATTGTGTTGGGCGCATTTATGGGCTACTACACGAGCCACGCCTCCGCCACCGATGATTAAGACATTTTTTTTCATAATAACAATCTCTTTAAGGTTTAGTGTCGCAGTGTTTTTACCGTTATCATAAACGGGCATTAAGATAAATTTTGCATAAAGTCGTTGTAATCAAACTCCTTAACGACCTCAATGCTGCCATCCAATTGGCGTACGGCAATAGACGGCATTTTTACACCGTTGAACCAGTTCTTTTTCACCATGGTATAACCTGCCGCATCTTGAAAAGACAAACGGTCTCCCACTTCCAGCGCTTTGTTAAACTTGAATTCGCCAAAAATGTCGCCAGCTAGGCAAGATTTACCACAAATCATGTACTCATAGTCACCTTCACAGGGGGACATTTTTGCATTTTCACGATAAATTAACAGATCAAGCATATGTGCTTCGATGGAACTATCGACTACAGCAAGATGTTTACCGTTAAACAAGGTGTCTAACACCGTCACTTCGAGTGTCGTACTGTTAGTAATCGCTGCTTCGCCAGGCTCAAGATAGACTTGAACCCCATATTTTTCAGAAAAGGTTTTGAGCCGTTGGCAAAATTGCTCTAACGGGTAGCCTTCACCTGTAAAATGAATACCACCACCTAGGCTGATCCATTGCATTTTGGCGATTAAGTGGCCAAAGCGCTCTTCAATCAGTGTGAGCATTTCATCAAAACGCGCAAAGTCGCTGTTTTCACAGTTGTTATGGAACATAAACCCTGAGATATCGTCGATGATAGTGGCAATTTTTTCAGGGTCCCATTCGCCAAGGCGGCTAAAAGGGCGTGCGGGATCTGCAATGATAAATTCTGATGTGCTGACTTGTGGATTCACTCGCAATCCACGCGTCTTACCCTTGCTTACCTCTTTAAAGCGAGAGAACTGACCAATAGAGTTGAAAATGATCTTGTCACTGTTGTCGAGCACTTCCGATATTTCATCATCGGCGTAAGCGACACTGTAAGCGTGTGTTTCACCTTGAAACTTCTCTTTGCCGAGTTTGACCTCGTACAAAGAAGAGGAAGTCGTGCCATCCATGTATTCTTGCATCAAGTCAAAGACAGACCATGTGGCAAAGCACTTCAGTGCCAGTAATGACTTGGCACCAGATTGTTTTCGCACATAAGCCATTTTTTCTAAGTTGTTTAGAAGTTTGGCTTTATCAATCAGATAATAAGGTGTCTTGATCATAGCTGCTTGCCTGTCCGCAAAAGGGCGTATTTTAGTGCAAATATGGGACGGTTTGCCACCGTACAAGAAGTCTTTTTTGGAGCAATTTTGCAATCTTAGTTATTTCCTTGTCTCTTTTGCTTTTTATGCTGGCTTTAAGGTCGTATTCAACCTAACGTGAAGTGCTTTGAGAGGGGCGTTTTTAAAGGAATTGATAAGTCTTTGATGTAAATGATATGGCTGTTTATAAAAAAACCGTCATAACTTTGTTGCGCCCTGTTTGCTTGGCTTGGTATAAGGCGCGGTCGGCGGTTTTAAATGCTTCGTCGGCGGTTGTTCTAGGATCTTCAATAACCGCAATACCAATAGAAACGGAGTAGTGAATGGTATCATTTTGGTGAGTAATCGGGTGCGTAAAGATATACCGACACACCTTTTTTAATAAGGTGGTCGCGTCATTTGGGAGTGTGTCTGGCAGCAGAATGGCAAATTCTTCCCCGCCAATACGGGCGAAATGATCACCGGGACGAATCATTTGACAAATAGTTTTAGCAAACTGCTTTAGTACATAATCCCCCACAGAATGTCCGTATCGATCATTTATACTTTTGAAAAAATCAATATCGAGAATCGCGAAGGAAAAAGGCTGTGGTGTTTGAGAGCATGCCATAAAATGGCTTTTCATCAGTAGCTCGAATTTACGTCTATTCATCAGTCCCGTCAGAGGGTCAGTAGTGGCTTCATATTGAAGTCGTTCTTCGTCGTTTTTTCGATCGGTAATGTCCCAACAAATGCCCGCAATAACATTGTTGATATGGGCATTATTTTTTGTAACGTTGCTGGAAATTTCGACCCAACAGTATTGACCATCTAAGCGTAGAATCTTTAGGTCGCAACGTAAGGTCGATGTATCCGATTTAAGAAACTGCAGCGTGGTTTTAATAAAGGTTTTTCTATGTTGTGGATGGATGCGTCTTAGCCACTGGCGAAGGGAAAAGAGTTGGCGAGTAGCCTGTTTGGCACTTGGGTTGAGCACTTCAGAAGTGCACCAGAGGTGTCCTCGCCTCCAGTCCAGCTCCCAACTACTGCAGGCAATATTTTCTTTTAGTATATCGAGTTGATGCTGTTTCGCCCGATAGTGATCTCGAACAATCGCGCTGGAAATAAAATAACTGGCTGTGCGCAGTAGCGTGATCTCGTTAGCGGTCCACTCATACGCTCTATCGCAGTCATCCAGACCTATTGTTCCCCACCACTGGTTTTCTACGATGATAGGAATCGTGAGCATAGATTTGACCCCTTGACTATTTAAATAATTTTTTAGCCGACCCTCTGGGAGCGTATGGGTGATGACGCTTTGATACTCGCCTCGTTTTCGGCTTTCAATTAATGCGATGTATTCTGGCTCGATAAGAGGGGATTGAAAGCGGTTGAAGTGAGGTAAACCGATTTGCTTATATTTTTTATGAACATGCCATTCAAAAGCATAGTCTTGAAGAATGTAATCGTGTTGAACCTCTAAGGTTTGAAAAACCCATACTCGGCTCACTAAGGTGGCTTTGCCAAGTTCGGCCAGCAGTTTATTAATGCCTTCTAACCAACCTTTTCCTGTCACGAGTTCCTCTGTGCTATATAAAATAGCGGCGAGTATGTCGTTTCCAAGGCTTGTTACTTCTCTGTCTACAAGCTTATTTAAGTTGCCTGTTTTGATTGTCATTGAGAAAAAAGCCACCACCACACATAAATTGTGCTCAGCTCTAATAGACCACTATTCGTTTAAATAGATCTCTATTAGTATAGAGCATATTTTCATACAGACGCTTCTATTAGACATGTTCTGTCTGAGTGTCATTGTTTAATGTACCCTAAAGTGGTGGTGGTTGAGAACGTTCTAGAGAGACTATTTGCTGTTTAACCGCTTCGAATAAGGCAGAAAGTGGGTCTTTAGGTTTGAGATCTGTCATTGCTACTCTACAATGCAGCGGCGCTTACCTCCATAAAAGTGATTGTATGTCGTCGCTGTTTGAAACGAGAAAAGGACTTTTAAATAAGTGAAAACTAGTTACTCTTGTGCTCCCCCTATAATGTGTTTGTTTCCCTTTAAAAAAGATGCGAACAAGTTCTCTTGTTTTAGCAGGTGGATAAAGGCTTGTTATTCGCGTTTTCTTAATGAAACTCTGTGCGGATTTTTGTTTATCAGTTAGGAATTGTGTTCTATGTTGATTTTAGTGATGGGTCTGGTCATATTTTTTGTGTTGCATTCAGTACAAATCATGGCTCCTAAATGGCGGGAAGAGGGTATATTGCGTCATGGCAAAATGCGCTGGCAAATGCGATTTGGTATGGGGGCCTTGATTTCCGTTGCATTCATTTGGATGGGGTTCACACAAGTGCGCTTGGATCCGACATGGGTCTGGCTGCCACCTAATTGGATTCGCCAAGTCTCCTCATTGCTCATGTTGGTTTCTTTTTATTTCGCTGCGAGTGCTTTGATACCTGGTACCAAATTGAAAGCCATGACGGGACGTCCCTTCCTACTGGCTGTGAAGTTGTGGGCATTCGCCCATTTGATCAGTAATGGAAAATTAGAAGATATTATTATTTTTGGTAGCTTTTTGGTGTGGTCGATCGTGGCTTATGCGGTACTTCGACGTCGTGATAGAGCTGAAGGTGTAAAGCATGAGTATATCGGCATTCATATGGACTTAGCAGCGTTTACCATCACCATGATTGCTTGGTTTGGTATGGTGTTTTATTTTCATAAATTGTTGTTTGGTGTTGCGCCATTGGTTTAATGGTTGCCATAAGGATAATAAAAAAATCCCCATTGGCACTTGCCTGTGGGGATTTTTGTTTTTAAGGGGCTATTTCTTAACGGTATGATTTTAGGTGCGGAATCTATTAATGTTTTTCGTGAGATCGTCCGCTAAGGCTTTGAGCTCTTCGGCTCGTTTCGCACTTTGTGTTGATAACTCAACCAGCTCAACTGAACCCTGCTGAATATCGTTAGTGTTTTGGTTAATTTCAGACGTAACACTCGTTTGCTCTTCCGTGGCTGTGGCGATTTGAGCGGCACGATCATTAATCAAATTGATGGACTTTTGAATACTGTCTAAGCTTTGCTTGGCCTCATTCACATCATTGACGCTGCCTTCGGCTTGTCCATGGCTTGTCTGAATCTTGCTAACGGCATTTTGTGTGGTACTTTGCAATGATTCGATCATTCTTTGAATTTCTTCAATAGAACTGTAGGTACGTTGAGAGAGTTCGCGCACCTCATCGGCGACGACGGCAAACCCCCGACCTTGCTCGCCAGCTCGAGCCGCTTCAATGGCTGCATTGAGTGCCAGCAAGTTGGTCTGTTCTGCAATGCCTGAAATGGTCGTTAGGATCGAGCTAATGCCATTGGCATTGTCACTGACATTGTTAATGACCTCGGCCACTTCTTGGATTTCCGTGGCGAGCGCTAGGATGCTGTTTTGGCTCTTGATGACTTGATCTTGTCCTAGGCGGCTGGCATTGACCGTTTCATCCGCGTTATTTGCTGTGTCGGTCGCGTTATTGGCAATTTCTTGAGTGGCTTGAGCCATTTGATGAACCGCAGTCGCGACCATGGTAATGTTGTGCTGTTGCTCCTCAAGTTTAAGCGCACTGTTGCTAGAGGACTCATGGGCTTGATTGGCTTGTAGCGCGAGTTGTTGACCAATGTTTTTTAAGTGCGTGATGGTGCCATGCAATAGCTCGACAAACTGGTTAAAGTTATCGACCAATACGGCAATTTCATCCTTAGAGCTGGCCGTTAGGCGCTGTGTTAAGTCCCCATCACCATTCGCTATTTGCCCCATACTGTCGGATACTCGGCGTAAATCTTTCAGCAATAAACGAGTCACTTGTGTCACGACGAGAGCGGCGATCAAGATGATAATTAATGAAATAATGATCGTTTTATAGCCGAGGCTTTTAATGGGGGCATTCAATACGTTTTCATGCATGATCATGCCTAAAACCCAAGGACTTCCTTTGATTTTACTGGCGTACATGAGCATTGGCTTCCCATTGAGGGAGAACTCTTTAAACTGAGGGCCTTGGTTGATACTGCTAAAGAAGTTACTATCCAAGGTGGGTGATATATCGGTTGCATTTTTTAAAATCAAGGATTGATCAGGGGCTGCAATGATTTTTCCGTTTGCATCAAATAGCGTACTGTAACCGTCTCCCTGAACATCTAGGGCGAGTACGCTGTCCATGACATCATTCAGGAATACAAGGCCACCAAGCGCACCTTTAAATTCCCCATCAATAATGACGGGCTCGACAAATGTCATCGATAGCTTTTTGGTGGATGCTGAAATGTAGGGGGCTGTCACAAAGGCTTTTTGTTTGCTTTTCGCATCTTTATACCAGGCGCGAACTCGTGGGTCGTACCCCGCGCTGTTTAAAGATGGGTCATGACGAAACATTTCCCCGTCTTCTAATCCTAAAAAAGTCATACCAAAATTCAAGCTGATTTGAGCCTGCTGTAGAATATTTAAAATGGCTTTATTGTCTTTCGCGGCCTGTGGGTGGGCTTTTAGTAGGGCTTCTACTTTGTTGCGCATGGCTTTTAGAGCGTTTGCCCTATCTGTAGACCAGCTGTCTATATAAGTGGAAATGGCGTCGGCTTGTAGTGCGGCTTCTTTGCGAACTTTATTCTGACTCGCTGTCTGAAATTCATAATAGGAGAGCAGCCCAACACCGAGAGTGATGACAATAGCGACAATAATTGACTGTAATGCAATTTTAGTCTGAAGAGAAAGCTTCATGATGACTCCATTAATAAACGAATTGATAGTGACTCAATAAGCACTTATGAATACCCACATCGGTGTGTGAGTATCTTAAGAGAGACGACGCTATTGGGTTCTAGAAACAGCGCTAGTCTAGAAACACGCAGGAGTCCCATCTTTCGATGATGTCTCCATAAAAGTGTCACTAAGAACTGAGAGTCCCTGCTCAGCCTTTCTTAATCCTTAAACAATGCTTTTTTTGTTATTTGAGTGCCTTTTTTCTGTATGTGGTTGCTTTGCAAGCCTATACAGAGTGAATAATAGACCTTAATGCCGTATTTTGAACATAGCATTAGGCCCGCATTGTAATCAAAGTCGACCATTTTCTAAACGTTCTAAACTTTCTAAACCTTTTGCCTTCTGTTACTCGAAATTGATGTTTTCGTTTTATTAGCTGACGGCTTTTGACGTTATATGTTATCTTCCGACCCCTTTTTATTTGTTTGTTCTTGTTGATTTCTAGGTGAGTCATGATTTGTGGGTTTGATTACGGTACATCAAATTGTGCCATTGGCATCGAGCACGAGGCGAGCGTGCAATTAGTGCCGCTTGAAGGCACCAACACTTTTTTACCCTCGACGCTGTATGCATTGGATCGGGATCTGATTACGGAGTTTGTTGCGCGTCATATTGGTGCTGAACAGGAACGTCAAGATTTTGTGGCCTTACGTCGTAACATTTTGACTCGGGCCCAGCGTGCTCGTCGTGAAGAAGATTTAGACGACGATGAGCAAACTTTGTTTTTTGGGCGTGCGGCCTTTGCTGAATATTTTCAGTGGCCCGATGAAGGGTATTTTGTTAAGTCTCCTAAATCTTTTTTGGGCGGAACTGGGCTCCGTGAGCAGCATATTAGCTTTTTTGAGGATGTCGTCACGGCGATGATGCAGAATATTAAGCGTCGCTCAGAGCTCAGTTTGGGAAAAGAACTGACTCATACTGTCATTGGACGCCCGGTAAATTTTCAAGGGATTGACGCTGAAGCAAGTAATCGCCAAGCTTTGGATATTCTGACGGTAGCAGGAAAACGTGCTGGCTTTAAAGAGATTGAATTCCTATATGAGCCGATTGCGGCAGGGTTGGACTTTGAAGCGAGTATGACGGAAAACAAAACGGTATTGGTCGTTGATATTGGCGGTGGGACAACCGACTGCGCCATGGTTCGTATGGGCCCTGATTACGCCATCAAATCTGATCGATCTGCCGATTTCCTTGCCCATACGGGGGAGCGAGTCGGGGGGAATGATTTAGATATTCGTATCGCAGGAAAGCAGTTAATGCCCTTGTTTGGTATGGAGTCGACGTTGAAAACCGGGTTGCCTATGCCGACTCAATTGTATTGGAATGCCATTACGACAAATAATGTGTCCGCATTGGCTACATTTAATAGTCTAGAAACCAAGTTACAAATGGAACAGTTGCGTCTGGATGCAACTGAGCCCACTTTGATTGAGCGGTTTATACATTTACGGGAAGAAAAACATAACTACCATTTGGTGAGAAACGCTGAGGATGCCAAAATTGTATTATCCGATGCATTAGAACACCGAGTGGAATTGGATTATATAGAAACAGGGCTACACACGCAGATGACACGTGAGCAATTTGCGCTGTCTATCCAACCTCCGCTTGAAAAAATGTTGCTTTTAATGAGTGAAGCCATCCAACAAGCTGGAGTGAAACCAGACGTTATTTATATGACGGGTGGGTCGGCAAAATCTCCCATTATTCGTAGTGCCATTCAGGACAGAATCGGGAATGTTCCGGTCTTAGATGGTGATCACTTTGGCAGTGTTGCGGCGGGATTAACGGTGTGGGCTCAGCGTATCTTTAAATAAAGGGTTCCGATTCTCGATAAAGCAAGGTAAGGAAACCATGTTAGTATAAGAAGAGAGGTTTCAACGGCTACCTTCCCCAAGTTACAGTCGGTTATAACTATTTCGATGATTTTTATATAGAAATATAGAGGCCATAATTTTTGAAAAACCGTGTCTTTTTTCACCTTAAAGCGTTGTTGGCGTGGAATGAAGGACGTCGGCCGTGGCATTTGCCTTTGGTCGCAGCTTTATGTGTTGCCATTCCCGCTTTTGTTGGTGCAGCAAGTAATGATTTCGCGACGGCTATTTTGGCCAGTATGGGCGCTATGGTGATTTTATATATGCCGCCCACTAGAACGGCACATCGTATGTTGACCATTACATTATGCTCGTTTGGTTTTATGGTCTGTTTTACGTTGGGTTCCATTGCCAGTTTCAATCCTTATGTTGCCTCTATGGCTTTGGTTTGTTTGGTCTTTTTAGCGGTATTGATTACCCGTTATTATAGGCTTCCTCCCCCTGGTAGTTTCTTTTTTGTGTTAATTAGTTGTGTGGCGATTACGCTACCATTCGATTTACATCGTTTGCCTACCCATGTTGGTATGGTGGCATTGGGAGGAATGTTGTCGTGTATGTTGGCGTTTTTCTACAGCCTGGTCATTGGGGCGAATCGATTAGCGGTTACGCAAGTCGAAACGGATTTACGGGTAAATGCGATTATTTTAGAAGCCGCTTTGATGGCCTTATTGATCGGTGGTTCCTACGCATTTGCTGTGTCTTTGTCTTTAAATAATCCTTACTGGGTACCTATCTCTTGTGCTGCTATATTGCAAGGGGCAACGTTTCGTATGGTGTGGCATCGTAATATTCATCGTATTGCTGGCACGACGATTGGTATGGGGGTTGTGTGGTGTGTCTTTATCGTTGAACCGAATTTTTGGGTGTTGGCGATATGTGTTTTTGTATTTCAATTTATCACTGAGTTTTTAATTGTAAAGCATTATGGATTCGCTGTGATTTTTATTACGCCGTTGACGGTGATTATGGCGGAAGTAACCAACCATAATATCCCCGCTAGCTTATTGGTCGAATATCGCTTAATCGATATTTGTATCGGAAGTGCTATTGGTTGCATGGGAGGTGCTATTTTCCATAGAACGTCTTTGTTGAAAAAAATCGAAGCGCGCATGAATGAGCGCACATCGTTATCAGGGACGAGATAACGCATTGTAATAAAGCATAACCGAAAGACTTCGCAGTATGACTATTTCTCTTCTTTTAGCGATTTGTTTTTGATTGCCTACTATTCGTTTCTTACGTACGATTCCTCTTATAAAGGTGCCAGCTTGCTGGTGAAACGGGAAATAGGTGCGTTTTTAGGAAGAAACAACCCCTGTACTGCCCCCGCAACGGTAAATAAGTGATGGAATATCTGCTTTAATCCACTGTGAAAATGGGAAGGATTTGAGTTTTATCTTATGAGTCCGGAGACCGGCCTTTATGGTGGTAGAGGTGTAAAGGCCTCTTTCTATTATCAGGAGTGAAATTGTCATTCACGGGTGAGTGTTTGGTGTTTCAAGGAGAAGAGTTATGCATATTGAACCAGGTGTTGTTACTGGAGCCAAAATAGTATTGAGTTATGCGACAGCGTTAGGGGCGTTAGGTTGGTCTGCAAAATATTCTATTAATGCGATTAAAGAACATGGTGCGATTAATTTATTAGCTCGTAGTGTCATGACAAGTTTGTTGGTGTTCGTTTTTTTTGAAGTTTTACCTCATCATGCGGTCGGTGTCTCGGAAGTGCATTTAATTCTGGGCTCAACTTTGTTTTTAATCTTTGGTCCTGCCGCTGCGTCGATTGGCTTATTTATGGGGCTGTTAATACAGGGTGTTTTATTTGCTCCTTTTGATTTGCCGCAATATGGTATGAATGTCACTACTTTGTTGGTGCCTTTATTTGTTATGGCGGCTGTAGCGCGTCGTGTTATTCCAGAAAAAACCGCTTATGTGGATTTAGCTTATGCTCAAGCGTTGAAGTTGTCGGTTACTTATCAAGGCGGTATTGTGCTTTGGGTCGCCTTTTGGGCTTTCTATGGACAAGGCTTTTCTGCTGCCAACCTGTCTTCTGTTGCGAGTTTTGGTCTTGCTTATATGAGCGTGGTTTTAGTTGAGCCTTTGTTGGATTTAGCGATCTTGTGGGGCGCTAAAGGCATGGATCGTCTAAAAGGTTCTTCTTTTGTCGAGCGACGTTTGTATCAAGGATAGTGCGTCTGCGCGATAGTATTGTTGTACTGTAAAAACGCTCAGCTTGCTGGGCGTTTTTACTTATTGTTTAGGGATATGGAAGCTAGAGGTGTGGATGTCTCTCTTGCTCGTGATCCGCTTGCTGGCAGAGAAAGTCTAAAAAGGCGCGGTTAGCTTGGGATAAATAGCCATTTTTGCGCCAGGCGATTTTTAAGTTTAACCAAATAGGGGGATCAAAAGGACGAGTAATGAGATCGTCTTTTGGTTCAATCACCATGCTAAGCAAGGTTGATATACCAAAGCCTTGTCGAGTGATGGATTTAATCAAGGGAATTAGGTTGGTTTCAAAGCCTATTTTAGGCTTATTGTTGGTTTCTTGGGCTAGCCGGTTGACGATTCGGCGATGGAAATAGCCCTCCTTGAACATGACTAACTCCTGTTCGAAAAATGCCTTGGCGGTTACGCTCTGCTGTTGGCTAAAGGGATGATCTTTGGCCGTAGTAACCAACATCTGTTCTTTTAATAGTTGATAGGTGCTGATGTTGTCCGGTAGATTTTCTGCAACAATGACGCTGAGATCCAATTCGCCATTTTCCAGCATTTTTTGTAACTGCCACGTACCACCTTCGATGACGATGAGTGAGAGATTGGGGTGTTGATGACGAAACGCCATCAATATAGGTGGGAAGTAATAGGAGCCAAGCATACTGGGAATGCCAATGCGTACTTCACCTTTACTTAATCCTTTGAGTTCGGACATTTCCAAGAGAGCGTCGTCGGTCGCTTGCAGAATTTTTTCGGCATGGTAGGCCAAGCGTTGCCCTTCATCTGTTAGCGTAATGGTTCGCTCGCTGCGATGAATCAATGTCAGCCCTAATTCCTGCTCTAGTTTTTTCATTGCCATGCTGACGGCGGGCTGTGCCACATTGAGTTGTTCAGCGGCTTTGGTGAAGCTGGCATTTTGTGCAATGGCGAGAAAATAGCGAAGCGGTTTAATATCCATCAACAACCTTTATGTATTGAATAAGAAACATATATTTTATTGATAAATACTGAAGGCGTATAGTGCTCATCAATGGTTTAAGGTGTTGTAAGGGGGCCGTATGGTTGAAACGGGAAGTCGTACTTTTTGGCGTGGAACGATTGCTTTGGTGATTGGATCGTTTATGGTGTTTGCGAATGTCTATGTGACTCAGCCTTTGTTGCCCATGATTGCCAATGAGTTTCAAGTGAGTGCGTTGCAGGCCTCTGCTAGCTTTACCATAACTACGCTGACGTTGGGGGTGTCTTTACTATTTTATGGCCCTATATCCGATGCTTTTGGGCGAAAAAGGCTGATGGTGATTACATTGCTGGGGGTGACTTGCACCACCTATGCTTTGTCCGTGGTGCATAGTTTTGAAACGCTTTTATTGCTGCGAGGTTTGCAGGGCTTTTTTTTGGCAGGGTTGCCTGCTATTGCGGTGGCTTATTTAGGGGAGGAATACCGTCCTGAAGCGATGATGGTGGCGGTTGGTTTATATATTGGAGGTAATACGCTAGGAGGGATTGGCGGTCGTTTAATTGGTGGTTTTGTGGGGGAATGGGTGGGCCGATCCGCTGCTTTTACTGTCATGGCCGGCATCAGTTTTGTGTTTTTAATTGCGTTTATTATGTTATTACCTGCCTCAAAGCAGTTCGAATCGAAGCCTTTGAAGTGGTCGTCGATTATTTCTAATATGTTGGGGCATTTAAGTAATCGTCGTCTATTGACCGCTTACTTTATTGGTGGCTTGAGTTTCTTTGTTTTCATTAATCAATACAGCTACATCACCTTTCGCTTGGAAGCAGAGCCGTATCACTTGTCCTCCCAATACATTGGCTTGTTATTTTTAACCTATCTTGCCGGCACAGTTGGATCAGCAATATCTGGTCGATTAGCTCAACGGCTAGCACAACCTTATATTATGGTCATTGGAACGATTATTTTTATGTTGGGCTCAGTAATCACTTTGAGCTCCCATTTAGAAGTTATCCTCTGTGGTTTAGCAATAAATTGTTTTGGTTTTTTCCTATGCCATTCTACGGCAAGTAGTTTTGTGAGTCGCAACGCGAAGTATGCCAAAGCCAGTGCGTCTTCTTTATATTTGGTTTGCTATTATTTAGGCGGCAGTATGGGGGGCTACTATCTAGATCCTTTTTGGCGTGCTGACCAGTGGCAAGGGGTGATCATTGGTTCGTTGATTGTGTTGGGGATGGTCGTTTTAGCAGGTATCAGTCTAATTAGATTATATCAGGTTAATGGATTTAATACGGCGCCAAAATAGCGTTACAAAAGCGTTCCATTATGTAAAATCTAGCCGCTTAGAGTATTTTGATGTGTTAGTCTTATTGTTGGGGAAGATACGAACAAGCCTTCTTGTCTCGGCAACTGCTCCTGCATTGCCCTAGTGAGCGACATCCATGTAGGCATCAGCATGTGGATGGCCCTATTGACGAGATGCTTAACAAAGAATATGAGCCTTGAGATCATGCCCAGCGGGGCTTCTTGCGAAAGTGTCACTCTACGTTGCAACGCTTTGAAAGGTACCTACATTCCTGCAGCGTCGTGCCTTAATTGACAATTTCTTTGAAAGTCTGAGGCTTAGACGACTGACTCGCACTTTCCCTAGTATCAATGGGAATTGATCCTTATATCCATTGAATCGCCTATAAAATATATTTATGTTTTGCCCAAGGATGGGCAATATAGGTAGAGTAGCACATTAACCATATCTTTTTGCGGAAGGAATCGAATGGGACGACTGTCTAGGTCTTTGTTTATAAAACAGGCGGTATTGACGTTTACTTTAGCGGTTGTATTGAGTTTGCTGAGTAGTTTTGTTCAGGTATTAGAAGGGGTTTCTACAGAAAAGCAGAATATCAATCATTTCTTTAATGATATTTTAACAATTGTTGAAAACCCGATTGCTGAAGCGACTTTTCGTTTGGACAAAACACTTATCAAGCAGCAAGTAGACAGCTTGTTACTGAACCCTAATGTGGCGCGCGTCGAAGTAAAAGATGAGGCGGGTAAGGTATTCGTATCCGGTCAGTCCTCACAGACACACTTTCTTCTTTCTAAATCCGTTGCTAATTTCTTACTCCCTGACCTCTCTTCCTATAGCCGTAGTCTTATTTTACGAAAGCCTTACTTTAAAGCAGGTCAGTTAATTATCTGGCCAGAAAAACAGGTATTAGCAGAAAACTTTTTAATTAAACACACTTCGATCCTGATGTATAACTTGGTCAAAGATTTGTTGTTTGCTTTTATCATTTCGGTGTTTTTTTATTTTTTAATTACTCATCCCCTAGAGCGTTTAACACAAGTATTCGCGTCTATTGAAGAAGACTTGGATCGGCCGTTTCCTGATATTTTGTCTCGTCGCCATCGCTTTGATGAATTTGGACGTCTTTATGTCAGTTTCGCACGACTATGGCAAAAGCTTAAGCATACGAAAGATGAGCTAGAACGCAGTTATATTCACTCCGTGGCGGTGATAGAGCACGCAGCGGATGGTATTTTGTTGCTTGATCAAGAGTTTAATGTCGTGTTTTTGAACACGGCGGCACGAACCATGTTGGGCGAACAAGCGAGCGTTGCACTGAATCAATCGGCACAGAAGGTGTTAGATGAGGAGACCTTTAATACCATCAAACACCATATTGATACGATGCCTCCAGATACGCCCCTGACACTGGAAACTCTCTTTAGAGGAGCAAAGCAAGCCATTCCTGTTGAAATTCATTTAGCGCAATTTGACTTGCAGGGAAAAGTAGAAATTCTGTTGCTGGTCCGAGATGTGACGGAGCGTATTGAAGCACAAGAGCATATTCACCAGTTAGCCTATTATGATCCTCTTACCAAGTTACCTAATCGACAGCTACTTATCGACAAAATTGATGACTATCTCAAGCACAGCATCCATGAAGGTCAATTCGGGGCTCTGATACTAATCGACCTTGACCGTTTTAGTACCATCAATGATGCGCTTGGTCATAACGTAGGTGATAAACTCTTGGTCCGTGTCGCTGAAGAGTTGTCTTTATTGGAGAGAGAGTCGATTGTTCTGGCGCGTATGGGAGGCGATGAATTTGCTTTTTTTGTGACGGGGATGGATGAGCAAACCGAGGTTGAGGCATTTGTTAAAGCCTTTGCACAAAAAGTATTAGTGCTTTGTGCAACGTCCCAGGAGATTGATCAGCACTCTATGCATATCTCCGCCAGTATTGGTGTAATGTTGTTTTCAGGTCGAAACTGGCAAGTGGAAACCATTGTTAAGCAAGCCGATACTGCGCTTTATCGAGCGAAAGAGGCGGGACGTAATACTTATGTGATATACGAAAATACCATGCAAGCTATTTCTGACCTTCGATTGGAAAAAGAAAAGTCTTTACATAGAGCGATCGAGCTAGGCCTATTTGAGTTATATTATCAACCACAGGTGAATAATCTTGGGGAGCTAATCGGTGCGGAAGCGTTAATTCGTTGGGACGATGGTGAGCGGGGCTTTATTTCCCCCAGTGAATTTATTCCACTGGCCGAGGAGTTGGGGTTGATTGTTGATATCGGTTCATGGGTCATGGATACGGCTTTTTCTCAAGTATCAAAATGGCTTGAAGACGGTATTTGGCTTCCTAGTTGGCGAATGTCTATCAATGTGAGCCCCTTACAATTTCAGCAGTATGGTTTTTTAGCGATGCTCAAAGAAAAAATAGACAAGTACCAATTGCCAACTTGCTGTGTCGATTTAGAGATCACCGAGAACATGTTGTTGGCCGATCTTGACTCCTCCTTAGAAAAAATGAACCTGATTCGTGACATGGGGGTTCATTTGTCTGTTGATGATTTTGGAACAGGCTATTCGTCATTGAAATATTTAAAAATATTGCCTATTAATCGTTTGAAAATAGATCAATCTTTTGTGAGAGATTTATTGGATGATAAAGGGGACGAAGCCATTGTGATCTCCATCATTGCTTTATCAAAAGCATTCAATGTGAGTGTATTAGCTGAAGGGGTTGAGAGTGTGGCACAGTTTGAGCGGCTACAGAATATAGGTTGCTACTTCTATCAGGGGTATTTATTTAGCCGCCCCGTTTCTTCTTCACAATTTGTTAACGAATGCGTGCATGGTTTGAAGATGAATTAATAGGCTGAATACCTTACTCTTAGTATTGAAGTGAGCGTTGTTAATAAGTTCATTCAATAATAAAAACGATCGCTCTTATTCGATGGCAATGAATGAGGGTTTTGAAGTCTATTTATCGTCTTTGCATAGGTTAAAGGCATTTTTCTCTATTAGGGGTCATTATCGATGAATACGTTGTCGTCACTTGCTACCGAGACAATACATTGGGGAGCCATCCTGTTTCTTTTTGGGTTGCTTATTCTTGTGATCGTGATTGGTGTTATGTATTGGGTGGATACTCACCAAACCTTACACACCATAAGGCGAAACTACCCTGTTGTGGGGCGCTTCCGGTATCTCCTCGAACATTTAGGCGAATTTTTTCGACAGTACTTTTTTGCGATGGACCGAGAAGAGCGACCATTTGACCGTGCAGAGCGCTCCTGGGCTTATCGTGCTTCGAAAAAAGTCGATACAACCATCGCGTTTGGTTCGACACGTTCTTTAGAGACGCCCGGTGATATTTTCTTTGTCAACTGTGCTTTTCCGACGTTGGACGAAGATGCCTCTCTGCCGAAAGAAATTTGTATTGGTGAATTTACTGCCAAAAAGCCCTATCGCACTAGCTCTGTTGTGAATATTTCTGGTATGAGCTTTGGCGCTTTGTCTAAACCAGCGGTACAGGCTTTATCGAAGGGGGCTCGTAAAGCTGGTATTTGGATGAATACTGGTGAGGGCGGGTTATCACCTTATCATTTAGAAGGTGGATGTGACTTAGTTTTTCAAATAGGGACAGCAAAATACGGTGTTCGTGATGAGCAAGGCAATTTAGATGATGAGAAATTAGCCAAGGTTGCGGCCCATGAGCAAGTACGCATGATAGAGATAAAGATGTCACAGGGAGCGAAACCTGGCAAAGGCGGAATGTTGCCAGGGGCCAAAGTGACGGAGGAGATAGCCTATATTCGGGGAATTCCTAAAGGGCGCGACTCCATCAGTCCCAATGGCCATAAGAATATTAAGAATATTGAAGACCTGCTAGAAATGATACACCACGTCCGTTCGTTAACGGGTAAGCCCGTTGGCTTTAAAATGGTGGTGGGGGATCTTCATTTCTTCGAGAAGTTGTGCGACTTAGTGCATAAAAAAGGCCTAACCTATTGCCCTGACTTTATTACCATAGACAGTTCTGACGGTGGAACAGGGGCTGCACCTCAGCCATTGATGGACTATGTGGGGATGCAGTTGCGCGAAAGTTTACCGAGAGTGGTGGATATAGTGACAGCGTATGGGCTTCGAAAGTACATCAAAATCATTTCCTCCGGCAAACTAGTGGTACCCGGGAAAGCGGCATGGGCTTTAAGTGCAGGAGCGGATTTTGTTGTTTCTGCGCGTGGTTTCTTATTTTCTTTGGGTTGTATTCAAGCGTTACAGTGTAATAAGAATACTTGTCCGACAGGTATTACTACACATAACGCTGACCTACAAAAAGGTCTGCAAGCCCAGGAGAAATCTGAGCGGGTTGCTAACTATGCCGATGGCCTATTGCATGGCATTGGGTTGATTGCTCATTCTTGCGGTGTTAAAGAGCCGAGGGAGTTGACTCGTGAGCATGTTCGGATTATCGAAAATCAGAGTCATTCTTCACTCTTTTCAGAAGTTAATCCTTTGCCCAATGTGCGTCCAGAGTTTATCAACCTTGTTGGGTTTGAAACCTCAGAAACAACGTCAAAAGAAGAGAATACCGTCCGTTCATAAATCCTATAGATACGTACCAAGGAAGGTCAACTGAGGGTATAAGCGCGTTTGTGTTGGTGTGTCAGGTTGACGTTAGTTTAGGGGATCTTGGTGACGAGTGGGATCGTCAATGATCAGCAATCAAAAAGTGAAGGCAGGATTACCTAGGATGATTCCATTTGTTGGTCGAATAGAAGAGGCCGAGCAGGCGGTTTGGATTAAGCAATTATCGGCTTTGCTCCCTGAAGAAACCATTGTGGCTTTTAGTCTTTTGTCCGATGCGGAAAAGTCGCAATGTGACGTGGCAATTGTCGCCAACCCAGATCCTCAAGAACTTATGCAACTGCCAAATTTAAAGTGGGCGCATAGTGTGTGGGCTGGCGTGGATCGTATGGTCGATGAATTGACAATGATGTCATTTACCATTGTCCGTTTAGTTGACCCTGAGTTGGCGAAGACCATGTCTGAAGCGGTGTTGGCGTGGACCATGTATCTGCATCGCGGTATGCCATTTTATAGGCAACAGCAGCAAGAGAAAATATGGTATCAACGGGCAATGGTGATGCCACAGGACCGACGAGTGGGGGTGTTAGGATTAGGGGAACTAGGGCAGGTTAGTGCAGCCCGGCTAGTGGACAATGGTTTTCGTGTGTCGGGATGGAGTAGAACGGCCAAAACTCTTGAGGGAATTAGGTGTTATTGTGGTGACGAGGGATTAGAAGCATTGTTGAGGGACAGTGATATTTTGATTTGTTTGCTACCTTTGACTGATCGTACCCGTGGTCTACTTAATTATGAAAGGTTGGCTCTGTTACCAAGTGGTGCTATGGTGATTAATTTTGCCCGAGGCCCCATAGTGGATGAAATGGCTTTGTTAGAACACTTGGATAATGGACATCTAGATCATGCGGTATTAGACGTGTTTGCTCAAGAACCGTTACCCGTTTTACACTCTTTTTGGTCTCACCCGAAGGTAACTGTCTTACCTCATATTTCCGCACCAACGAATCCCACTTCTGCTAGTCAAATAGTGGCGAAGGCGATTCGCCTCTATCGTGCGAATGGTTTTATCCCAGAAGGTGTTAATGCCTCTTTAGGTTATTAATCATGAAATAAATAAAGGTTTTCACTTTTCTGAATGGCCTGCAATATGGCCGTAGTATACTAACGATAATATTTTGCGAACATATTATAAGGAAGTGGTGTATGCCTCATTGTATTGTCGAATACAGCCAAAATTTAGAACAAGAAGTGCCGCCAGTCGATTGGCTGGACGCGGTAAAGTCGGCTTGCTTGGCTTCGGGCCTTTTTGAAGAGGAAGATCTTAAGTTAAGGGCGCTTGCTTACAAAAACGTTGTGACAGGGGGCAAGGATGATGCCTTTGTGCATGTCACTATTCGGATGCTATCTGGTCGTTCAGTTGAGAACAGAAAAGCACTCTCCTCTTTAGTTCTTGATGCTCTACAGGGCTTTAAGGTGGTGAATGTGAGTTTCACTGTCGACATATGTGAAATGGACAAAGAAACCTACACAAAAAAATGAGTACTGTCACTGTAATACTGACCTCTTTCTCTGAGAGACCCTAGGACAAAAACATGAAATGGTTGCTAGTACTGATATTATGTTCACCTTCTTTGTTGTGGGCAACAGAGAGTAAAGCACTGACGGATCCATCGTCTGTTAACGCTAACCCCGATACTTCTGATGATTCGACGCCGGAAGAGCCCACTGTTCCTGAACCTATCTCGGAGCGTGCTAAAAAGGCCCATGGCCTTATACAGCAACGCATGGAACAAGAGCAAGCAACGGCTAATAATCCGTTTGTATTAACACCCTATAAAACCAATTATTTTTTACCGTTTAACTATAACCCTCACCCTGTCAGTCGGGCGTTTTTAGGGGATAAAAACAGCTCAGATGATTTAAATGACGTTGAATTTAAATTTCAATTCAGCTTTAAAGTGCCTGTTTTATACGATGTGGTTGGTAAAAACAGTAGTTTATGGGTGGCCTACACCCAGCTGTCCTATTGGCAAGCATACAATAGTAGTATTTCAGCGCCCTTTAGAGACACTAACTATGAGCCAGAAATGTTTCTAATGACGGAGCCCAAAAAAGCTTTGTTTGGTATTAAGCCAACTTATATAAGCTACGGTATTGTGCATCAATCGAATGGACAATCAACGGCTTTATCTCGTTCTTGGAACCGTTTATACGTCGACTTTTTGTTTCAGACTGAAAATACCGTTTATTCCATCAAACCTTGGTATCGTATTCCTGAAAATGCCGCCGACGATGATAATCCTGATATTGAAAAATATTTGGGTTATGGGGAATTGACCATGGTGCATACCATTGACGATTATACATTTGATATGACCCTACGAAATAATCTTCGTACATCCGGTAATAAAGGGTCGGTGCAATTAGGCTTTACTTTCCCTCTTTGGGGGAAATCGAGAGGTTACATACAGTACTTTAATGGTTACGGTGATTCATTGCTCGATTATAACCACAGCTCACAAACGTTAGGTGTGGGAATCATGCTAACGAGCTGGTTATGAGGTAACGGGTGCCGTTTGTGTGAGTGAATGTCATTTTCAATGCCTCGTATCATTCGGGGCATTTTTCGTTCTAGTCTGTGAATCCTATTATAATTTTACAGTGAGTATGGGCTTCATACAGCTGTCATATAACTGCCGCTAAACTGACATTTTTCTGTTCTATGTTAGAAAGACAAATAATGAGCGGGGTGGCGTATGAATATCCTTCAAAATATCCACACAGTAGATGTGCATGCTTTTTCTTGGTTTATGGCACGCAAACATCGTGTTGGATTTACTCGAATAGGACGTGCTATTTCCTTTAGTGCGGATGGCCCATTGTATGCTCTGCTAGCTTTATCCTTGTGGTGGCTAGAATTTAATACTTTAGTGTTGATATTAGTGATGGGGTTTGCTTTGGAGCGCTGTTTGTATTTTCTTTTAAAGCGCGGCTTTAAACGCAATCGGCCGGCGGATGCCCTAGAAAATTTCAGTAGTTTTATTATCCCATCTGACCAATTCTCTTTTCCTTCAGGCCATACTTCTGGGGCATTTTTTATTGCCTATTGTTTAAGCGAATTTTTTCCTGAATTCAGTGTTTTATTGTATATCTGGGCCGGTCATGTGGGGCTGTCTCGAATATTTTTAGGGGTTCACTTTCCAACGGATACGGTAATGGGAGCATTACTGGGCACGGCTTGCGCGGCTATTATGGTAGGAGCATTAGTGTGAAAATTTTGTACGGCGTTCAAGGGACTGGCAATGGCCACATTACTCGTGCTCGTTCAATGGCGGCTGAGTTTCACCGAGCGGGTATTGAAGTGGATTATATTTTTTCAGGACGAGACGCAAAAGATTACTTCGATATGGATGTCTTTGGGGATTATCACACTTTTCAGGGGCTGAGTTTTGTGGCGCGAAATGGCAAGCTGGACATTGTCTCTACCTGCCGGAAAGCGAATATTATAAAGCTACTGAAAGATATTCGAGCCATCAATACTCGTTCTTACGATTTGGTGATTACGGACTTTGAACCTATTGTTGCTTGGGCGGCGAAACGCCAAGGAACCCCTAGTGTCGGGTTTGGTCATCAATATGCATTTCATCATAATATTCCGCAATTTAAAGGGAGTCGTATCGCTCAATGGATTATGATGCATTTTGCGCCCGCTACCACACAGCTGGGTGCTCACTGGCATCATTTTGGTCATGCGATTTTGCCACCTTTGATTCTGATGGATAACAAATATAACAACCCCAAAGATGACCATGTGCTCGTCTATTTGCCTTTTGAGGACAGTGAAGAGGTCATGGAATGGCTGGAAGGGGTTCCGAATTACCATTTTCGTATGCACTGTAAAGACATTGAGCCTGGCATCTATGGCAATGTTGAAGTCTTTCCATTCAGTCGCGTTGAGTTTCATAAAAACTTAAGTGAATGCGAATCCGTTTTGTGTAATGCCGGGTTCGAACTGAATTCAGAAGCGTTGCAATTGGGGCGTCGTATTTTAGCCAAGCCGCTACAAGGGCAAATAGAGCAGCATTCGAATGCTATTGCTTTGGAATATCTAAAACTTGCACACACCAGTAGTACACTGAATTCGTCGATTATTCAAAATTGGTTAGAGAGCAGTCGGGTGGTTCAGGTAAATTACCCCAATGTGGCAAGAGCTGTCGTGGGGTGGCTCCATAAAGAAAATGACATGGGATTAGCGGCCTTATGTGAGCAGCTGTGGGCGCAAACATCAAGCTTGTCCGGTGATATTGATTTTAGTTTGAATGGGTCGACCACCGCAGACTCGAGTCGGCGGCAGCGTACTGTCCTAGTGTAAACCCATTTCAGGACGACGGGGCAGATGAACATTAAACGCCTCTTTAGCCGTGCTAGGGAGGCGTATTTGCGGCTTATAGGTATTGCTAAAACCTTTTTCTATATGCTTGTATAGGTTTGGCCTGAATTAGTCGTTTGTATCTAACGCTAAGTTTTCATCAGCACGGTTGATCTCTTTGATGTATTGGTGGACACGTTTTTGATATTTTTCAGCCAGTCCTTTCACTTCGTAAATTAATACTTCGCTTTCGTCTACTTCGATGATTTCTGGTAACCCCGTAAATACGCGGTTTTGTATGTCGTTCAAGGTGAAAACTTGTTCACTGATGACCAGTTTATTAATACTGGTGGATCGGCTTAGTTTCATGATGTCATCCATTAGATCGCCTATCTCATCCGCATCAAACGTGTCATTTTTCATCATGTCAGTAATGTGAGAAGTTCCCTTGTGTAATCCAAGGTGAAGATTTAAGGTGGGAGCATCATGGTATAATTCGTTTTCTAGTAGGGCTTCCGTTAAGCCGATTATGACATGGGCAGCGCTAATGGCTTCCATATACAAATGGTCCCCCGTATCTTCTGCATTAAACAGGATGAGAACGGAGTCGTCTTGGTATTGGTGCACTTGCCCATGAAACCGCTCGATTGTTTGGAAAATCGCACGGTAAATGGGGGTAAGTAAGTTGGCAACTTGTAGTGGCGTCATGTTTTCGTGCCACTCATTAATATTAAGAATATCGATGAAAAGCACACAACTGCGCCGTCTTGATTCCGCTAAAATGGTTTCAAAATCAATTTCTAGTTGTGTTTTCGCCGGTATCCCTGTGATGTCGTGAGAAATGGGCTCGTCTATTGGTTCAGGTTTCGGCCATTCAAGTGTTTGAGCGTTATGAACAGCATGACATAACGCTCTGCCTTCTTTGAACGCCGCATTGGGTAATTTTGCGTCATGGTGACCCTTTGCTAGGGCGTATAGGGCATCGGTAGCATCATTGATGGGGGAAAACAGCCAGCGAGTGACTAAGACCACAAGCAACAATGCAATGGCGCATATAAAAATCGAGACGCCGATCAATAAGTTTGTGAGATGTTTAAGGGTTTCTTGTGCTGGTGTTTTGTCTAACGTGATGAGGACATGGCCAACGACATCATTTTGAAAGCGGATGCTTGAGGTATATAACCTGTGTGTTTTAGATGGGCGAAAGTCGGCACTGGTTGGTTGTTTAGCGTTACCACTGCTGGCTTCGGCTAACAGTTCGTCTTTTTTGTTATAGACGCGGGCACTTAAGATATTATCATCCAATACAAGACGATTAAGTAGGACATTCAGGCTGAGTAAGTCATTCGTTAAAATGGATTGAGTCGCGTTGAAAGCAGCTTGCGTAGCTAGGCTGTTACCTAACACATCGGTCTGTTGGTCCAGGTAGTTTTCCAAGGCTTGAGTGATGGTAAACCAAAAAAGACCCACTGTTATTATCATCAAAGACATAAACGTTGTGATGGTAATTGCTGACGCCGTTAGCTTTTTTCGAAGGAAAGCGATGGCTTTGTTGCTTTTCATTTGCGTCTGCATTGATGCCCTTTAAATTGACTTATAAAACAATCAGTCAAGTATACACTTGGTGACTCTGTTTTTCTTTACTGTTTGAGTAAAGGAAAACGCAAAAAAAAGTTCCTTTTAGTATAGATGTATCCGTCGATGCTAAAAATAAATCATTGATGTTCGCCTGTTATTTCGTCAGGTACTTAGTTTCTGCAAACTGATTTGTTATAGTGGTCGGATTCTTTGTAAGGAGTGACTATGTCTGCCAATATCACCTTAATGGGTACCTTTGATGAGAGTTATCTGACTCAGTTTACGACATGGCTAAAAGAACAAGGTGTTGAAGGCCATGCTGCTTTTTTAACTCGGGAGTCCGAAGCCGTATCTGTTGTGCGTATGACATTAACACACTCCATAGTGGACGATCGTCTCGAAAGCTTCCGTAATGCGCTGCTTAAACTATCTGATGACACACAAATTGATCATATTTATCAAGCCTCCACGCTGGATATTAGACAGGCAGGTGTCGCCGTATTTGATATGGATTCTACCCTGATCAAAGCAGAAGTCATGGATGAGTTGGCGACAGAGATGGGCATCGGCGAACAGGTTGCGGCGGTGACGGCAAGTGCTATGCGTGGCGAGATTGATTTTGTCGAGAGTTTTGTTCAGCGCCTTTCTTTATTAGAAGGCTTAAGCTGTGATGTAATGGATGGTGTATACCAGCGTATCGTCCACATGGAGGGCATTGCTACCTTAATGAAGGTGCTACACCACTTCGGTTGGCATACCGCGATTTTATCCGGTGGTTTCTCCTTCTTTGCAGATCGTGTCCGAGCTGAGTATCAAATGCAGGAGGCTCATGCAAATGTTCTGGAAATCATCGATGGTAAGTTAACAGGCAAACACATGGGGCCTATTGTCGATGCGCAGCGTAAAGCGGATTTGTTAGACTCACTGGTGGAAGAAGCCGCGTGTGGATGGTCTCAGACGATTGCCTGTGGTGATGGTGCAAACGATTTGTTAATGCTGAAGAAAGCCGCATTAGGCGTCGCTTTACATGCTAAGCCTCTTGTCAGAAAGCAAGCACCTTGTCCAATGAATACACTGGGTTTAGATGGCATTTTATATCTTCTAGGTTTGTCTAGTGATGATATAAGAGCGATTTTAGAAAAATAATAATAGGGCCTTGCCCAGTACAGTAAGCAGAGTCTCTGCGATCGGAGTATTCTTTTGTCAGAAGTCAGGTTATCAGATGTTGATTTAAACCTTTTGTATATTTTTCAGGTTTTGATTGAAGAACTAAATGTGACCAAGGCCGCGATAAGATTGGATGTCTCACAGCCAGCGGTCAGTCGTTCGTTAGCACGTTTACGAGATGTGTTTGACGATCCTTTGTTTATTCGGACTTCCCATGGATTGTCCGCCACCACAAAGACGTTAGAGCTCGCACCCGTTCTGAAAGAAACATTAGCGGGCTTAGAGCGATTGCTACAGCCCGTTAATTTTATTCCTCAAACCAGCCAGCGCCGCTTCGTTCTTTCGACGACCGATTTTGGCTCCTTGACAGTCTTGCCAAAAATTTTGGACGTTTTTCAGCAGTCGGCTCCCAATGCGATGTTGGATGTGAAGTCATGGGATGAGGATGTTGCCCAAGAGCTGGATCAAGTTGATATTGACTTAGCCGTGGCTGTGTTATCTAAAGAGCCTCCAGCTGGTGTGCGAGCCATGCGGTTAAAAAGCGATCGTATGGTGTGTTTAGCTCGAGAAAACCATCCTAATATCAAAACTGAGTTGACGCTTGAAGGGTATTTGCAAGCGGACCATGTGCAGGTGGTATTGGGGCGCCGTGCCTATTTTGCTGTGGATAGGGAGTTGGAGCGGTTAGGACATAAGCGTCACGTGTCGTTACAGTTACCAACCTTTGTGCCAGCGGCCAGGGTGGTGAAAGACAGTGATTTATTGTTAACCGTACCCTGTTTGTTTGCTCAAGATATTATGGCGACGATTCCGGGATTAACGATGCACCAACTACCGTTTAAAAGTCGTGAATTTGATTATTCTATGATATGGCATGAGCGTTTTCAGCATGACCCTGCTCATCAGTGGTTTCGTGGTCTGTTTAGAAAAGCATTTATTGATGAGGCAATATAAACTTCTGACGTTTATTTCTTATTCTTAGTCCTTTTCTTTTAGGTTGTTATCCAGTTGTGCTAGCCACTCTTGTGTGAGCGTTTCAACCAAGCTATAGCGCCGTAAGCTCATGGCGTCTTCTAGCATGTCAAAGTTTTCAGACAAATAGTCGTGTAGAATTTTATCTCTTAATTCGATTAAAAAACGTATTTGTTCTGCTTGTTGCAAGGTGACGTCATTATGCGAGACGAGCTGA
The DNA here is from genome assembly GCF_056173505.1 of Marinomonas sp. 63XJN7_7_ISO-PGPR-S23-202. Classification (NCBI taxonomy): domain Bacteria; kingdom Pseudomonadati; phylum Pseudomonadota; class Gammaproteobacteria; order Oceanospirillales; family Oceanospirillaceae; genus Marinomonas; species Marinomonas sp. 63XJN7_7_ISO-PGPR-S23-202. The sequence goes on from NZ_CM149677.1 coordinate 1,361,971, forward strand.
GCAAATACGTCATCGCGAGAAGAAATGTTGACTTGGTAATGATGCTTTAATACATAGCGCGCTAAATCTAACATGGACGCAACAAGCAGCTGAAAGGCATGTTCTATGGCCATGCTTTCGTCTTTTGTTAACGTGAGGCTTTTGTCGCGCTTTCTAAATTTATCCAGTCTGACAATCATATCGTGCTGATGACGATAAAGTGATTGTTCCCATTCTATATCGCGCATAAGTACATTCTCCATGGTCGCTCACCGATGTGGATAGTGACACTAAAAAGAGCTCTAATGAGCTCCTTCTAGTTTAGTTTAAATTATCGTAAGCACTATCTTTTAAAGCACATTTACACTTATTTCGTTTTGCTGGGGCGTTTAGAAGCCAGTAAAAGGGTAAAAGTCGTAGTGATTGCCGTATTCGACTTTGGAATGCGCCTTGATATGTAAATAGCCTTGGCTTTCGCAGGCGGCAAGTAACGCGCCAGAGCTTTGCTGTGGGTGAGCATAAGCGAGGCCATCGTGACCAATGGCGACTCGGATAAACTCATCTCGCTTGATGGTTTTTTCTCGGCTAAAGCCTGCGATCACAGGGTAAGCCCTATCACCATCAAGGGAGTGTCCTGCACTTTTCGCCAATAAGCGTCGAGCAAACCAATGATACGTCACCAATGTCGAGCTGGGATTGCCGGGTAATCCTAAAAATGGGATACCACTTAGGGTTGCATGAACCAATGGTTTGCCAGGTTTAATGGCAATTTTCCAAAGATGCACTGAGCCCAGCTTTTCTAAAATGCTTTTTACATGATCTTCTTCCCCAACGGAGACACCGCCAGAGGATAAAATCACATCACTACATTGCAGCAATTCTGTAATGGTTTTTTCCGTTGCCTCAGGTGTGTCTTCAGCATGTAAACACTTGGCAACCACATAACCAGAGTGCTGTACAAGGGCGCTTAACATAGGGCCATTAGAGTTGTAGATTTGTCCTTTTTGGAGGGGATGGCCTGCTGGGACTAATTCATCCCCCGTGGTTAATATGCCGACTCGAAGCGGCGTAAAAACCTTGAGTTCGGTGAGGCCAAGGCTAGACAAAAGGCCAATGTGCATGGGCGTGATTTTTGTCCCTTTGGCTAGAACGGTTTGTCCTAGTTGGATGTCTTGCCCTTTGGGACGAATGTTATCCCCCTGTTTAGGGGATGTGTTATTGGAAAAAGGAAAGCGAACACCTTCTTCTGAAACGTCTGCTTCTTCTTGCATGACAACAATATTGGCACCCGCAGGAATATTGGCACCAGTAAAAATCCGTACGCAAGTATTAGGGGCTAATCTTTCTGGGGCGTAACCGGCGGGAATGCGCTGACTAATGGGAAAGCGTTTATCGTTTTGCCAATCCTCAATACGTAAGGCGTAGCCATCCATCGCACTGTTGTCAAAAGCGGGAACGGCTTGTTGAGCGCAAATATCTTGCGCTGCAATGCGATTTAAAGAGTTGGCTAACGAAATGGATTCGCATGCTACCTGTTGGCTAACACCATGCTCGATGGCATGTAAGGCCTCTTCAAAGGGTAAAAGCTCAGACATACCTGTTAGACCTCATGTAAACTCGGCTTGAATTTCCCCAATAAAAGCTCAACAAAATTACAGGGACGATGTGTCGAATCCAATTGTTCTTTTAAAATGCCATTCCAAGCGGTTCGACAAGCGCCAGTCGACCCAGGCAGACAAAAGACTAAGGTATTATTTGCCAGCCCAGCAACGGCTCTTGACTGTATCGTGGAGGTGCCGATTTCTTCATAGGATATCTGACGGAACAGCTCTCCAAAGCCTTCAACTTGCTTATCAAATAAAGGAATCATCGCTTCTGGAGTGCTGTCTCTAGAGTAAAAGCCGGTACCTCCTGTGATTAGGATAACCTGTACTTTTTTGTCGGCAATCCACTGGGAAACAACAGCACGCATATCATAAATATCGTCTCGAACGAGTTCTCGCTCAATAAAGTGATGACCTGCCGCTTCAAGCATGGTAATCAGAGCATCACCTGAGGTGTCTTCTGCTAAAGTTCGTGTATCTGACACGGTAAGGACACAGATATTTAAGGGACGAAAAGGGGTTGGTAGTTTGCTCATAATAGTTCCTTCGTTAGCCTCCTGTTGCGCTCATAAAGCGCAAGATTTGTGGCGGATCTTCAAGGTTAAAGTGGTGTTGGTAAGGTTTTAAAGCAAGGGCGCTGATAATACCTTCCTCTAACGCGCCCTGTGTAACGGATGGGGTGCGTAAAAAAGGCTTTAAATCTTTTGAGTGTTCGTTGCCAAGACACAGTAATAAGCGGCCTTCCGCAGTCAGACGGACACGGTTACAGTCACTGCAAAAATTATGACTATGAGGCGAAATAACGCCGATTTTATTTTGATAGCCTGCTACATTGTAGTAGCGTGTCGGGCCACCTGTGGTTAAGTTGGATTCTGTTAAGTCAAAGTGCTGTCCCAGCCTGTCGATAATATCATCGCTGGACAGATAAGCCTCAGCACGGTCATGATCGTGTATCATACCCAAGGGCATTTCTTCGATGTAGCTAATGTCCATTCCCCGTTCAAGGGCAAACGTCCCAAGCGCTTGGATCTCATCATCATTATGGTTTTTCAGAATAACGCTGTTCAATTTAAGTCTTTTGAATGCCAATGACGTCGCTTTGTCTATACCATTAATGACTTGTTGAAACTTATCACGTCGGGTGAGCTTAAAAAAACGTTCTGCATTGAGTGTGTCTAAACTGATGTTGATGCGCGAGACGCCAGCATCTAATAAACCTTGTGACATTTTTTCCAATTGCGAGCCATTGGTCGTAATAGTCAGCTCGTCAAGACCATCGGTTTTAGCAATTTGCTCTAAAGCCCACAAAAGGTTTTTACGGACCAGTGGCTCGCCACCCGTAATACGAATGCGTTTGGTGCCCATTTTGATAAAGGTTTTAGCGACTTGAACCACTTCTTCTAAAGAGAGGATATGGCGTTTGGGTATGAAGGTGACGTCTTCATCCATACAATATGTGCAGCGGAAATCACAGCGATCAGTCACAGAAATGCGTAAGTAGTCAATTCGACGACCATATGGATCGATTAACGATGACGTAGCCAACAGAATTACCTCTCTTAAATCTGCGAATATTCTAGCATTGACGCTGCCAAGTCATACAATGCATTTTATAATTGAATTATCATTGAGTGTATCAGATTTAACTGGGTTGTCAGTCTATTCGATAATGACCACTATAAGAATGTAGTAAAATCCCCTTAAAATTCTATGTGGGGTGGAAGAGGAAGTGATATGAATAATGTCGTTCATCATTTGATTGATTTATTAAAGTTAGAGCGAGTATCAGAACATCATTTTGTGGGGCGTAGTCAAGATATTGGATTTCCCAAAGTATTCGGCGGTCAAGTGGTAGGTCAGGGGTTGAGTGCAGCGACTCAGACGGTTGAAAATCGTCGCCCCCATTCATTACATTGCTATTTTTTACGTCCAGGGGATTCCAGCCAGCCCATAGAGTATCATGTCGAAGTGGTTCGTGATGGACGAAGCTTTAGTTTGCGGCGTGTTATGGCCAATCAGTTTGGTAAATGCATCTTGGTTATGACAGTGTCGTTTCATATTGAAGAAAAGGGCTTGGATCATCAGGTGTCGATGCCTAATGTGCCAGGGCCTGAGTGTTTTCAATCAGAGCTGAGTTTGTATCGCGCTCACGCCAATGAAATTCCTGAAAAGGTCAGAGGATTGTTTACTGCTGATCGACCAATAGAGTACCGAGTAGTGGAAAATCAAAATCCGTTTCGGCCACGCCCTGATATGCCGCGTCGGCATATGTGGATCCGTAGCGTTGAGGCGCTCCCTGATGACCCATTAATACATCAGTCTATGTTGGCATACACAACCGATTATGGCTTTATTCAAACCGCGCTCTTGCCGCACGGGATTTCGATCAATAATCCTAACTTAAATGTTGCCAGTTTGGATCACGCTATTTGGTTTCACCGTGATTTTTGCTTAGATGATTGGCTCTTATATGTGGCAGACTCACCATCCGCCAGTCATTCTAGAGGGTTTGCGAGAGGGCAGATTTTTAATCGCAATGGGCAATTAGTTGCCTCGACCGCTCAAGAAGGGTTAATAAGATATAACGGGGAGTAAATAACCGTATCGAGATTTGTATCTGACGATTGTCTTAAAGCTTGGATGTGGTAATAAAAACGTTTCTATATGAACAAATGCAGTGACTTTTTCGCAGCTTGAAGAGGGTGATGGGTCAATATTAAGAGGACAGACTTCTAGATGTTAATACTGGTGCAAGTTGTTGGTGACTCACTGTGACTAGGTGTGCCCGTTTTACCCATTTTGTTGTCTGTAACATATTGGGGTGCTATGTCTGTATCAGTGTTATTGTCTATGGCGCTCTACTGTTCTCCTATCATGTTGAAGTACAAACAACGCAGAAGCGTCACGTTGATCAGACGGTTTCCCTGTTGATCCAGCAGATTAAAGATTCTTCCGTGACGTCATTAGGAAACACTGATTTGTCTCTTGATGGCGATGGGCTTTTTTTTGAGGTGAGTCGCCAGTTAAATCACGAAGGTGTTAAGGGCGTTTTTCTTCAATCCGTGGATCACTCCATTCCCATTTTAGATCATATTAATCAGGGAACGTCTGCTTTAGAAACCTGGATGTATCCTTTTTCGTTGCGAGACCAGTCTATGCGACTTTGTGTGTATGTCTCTAACGATAAAGTGTGGCAAATGTTTGTTCATCGGTTACTTTGGTATATGGGTTTACTTGCCATTCAGACCGCTATTATCTATTTACTGCTATATTGTTTCGTCGTCAGAGGGTTAGGAAGGGCGGTCAGCGGAATACAGCAGGAACTTAGCCAGATGAATTTAGATGATCCTAAAAGGTTATACGGAAATACAAAGTTTCTGCATTTTTTAGAGTATCAATGGATACTTAATGGCATGAATAAAATTATCCATGGTTTGGCGGCTTCGCGTCGAGAGTTATCTGAGTTAAACAGCCAGCTAGAGGCAAAAGTCGCGGAAAAGACACAAAGCCTTGAAGAGAAAAATACGACTTTAGTACAGCTAAACAAGAAATTATATACGCTTGCCAATACCGATTCTTTAACACAGACCTATAATCGAACGCGTTTTGACCTGCTGTTTAGAGAGCATGTTGCCATGGCCGAGCATAAACAAACGTCTTTGTCGCTTTTGTTAATCGATTTGGATAATTTTAAACGAGTAAATGATCAGTTTGGTCACCAAATGGGCGACCATGTCTTATATGTTACCGCTAAGTTGCTTGAAAGTGTTGTGATGGATGATGGTATTGTTGCCCGCTGGGGAGGGGAAGAGTTTGCGGTGTTACTGCCTCATATCGCCATTGATCAGGCGCAATATATCGCGGAAACCCTGCGAGAAGAGTTAGAAGAGGCGTCTTTTGATGGTCTCGATATCCAGGTCACGATGAGCGTTGGGGTCTCCCAGTTATTGCCTGGAGAAAGCAGTATAAGTTTATTAAAGCGGACTGATGCCGCCATGTATCAAGCCAAAAATATGGGGCGAAATCAGGTTATAGTCGACACAGGGCCTGATGAAAAGGGAATGCCTTAAGCTTAGATGCACTAGGTCTAGATGGTAATGAATGTTCAATATATCATCTTATTGTTGATGTTGTTTTAAGGCCCAATGAACGTGTTCATTGACCAATTCAGACCCGCTTAGTAATCCTTTCTTGAGAGCGTCTATCGTCTCTTTGTTAGTAGGGGCATTACCTAATGCCACCGCAATATTTCGTCGCCAATTCTCATAGCCAGTTCGCCTGATCGGTGATCCCGCGGTATTTTTCAAAAATGTCTCTTCGTCCCAGGCAAATAGAGTGATCAGATCTTCTGAGTCCAGATCATGTCGGGGTTGAAAGTCGTCTTCTTCGGTGTGTTTGGCGAATTTTGTCCAAGGACAAACTAACTGGCAGTCGTCACAACCAAAAATTCGATTGCCCATTTTGCTTCTTAGTTCAACAGGAATGGGGCCTTTATGCTCAATGGTCAAGTAGGAAATACATTTGCCAGCATCCAATACCCAAGGCCCCACAAATGCATCAGTTGGGCACTGAGTCAAACACGCGGTACAACTACCACAATGTCGAGTGCTGGTGGGCTGGTCGACGGGTAGGGGGAGATTGGTGAAAATTTCTCCCAGTAAAAACCAGCTGCCCGCTTTGGGCGTGAGTAGGAGGGTGTTTTTGCCAATCCAGCCCATGCCTGCTTGTTCAGCAATTTGCCTTTCTAGCACAGGGGCACTATCGACAAAAGCACGATAGCCATGGTCGCCGATTGCTTCTTGAATCTTTTTTGCTAACTGGGTTAAACGTTTGCGGATGAGCTTGTGATAGTCACGCCCCAGTGCATAACGCGCTATATAAGCTTTTTCTTTTGTTTTGAGTCGCTCAACGGTTTCGACTGACTGTGGCAAATAATGCATGCGTAGGGAAATAACCCGACGTGTGCCCGCGTGTAGTTGCTCTGGATGGAAGCGCATATCACCGTGGTTGGCTAAATAATCCATTCCCGCGTGATAGCCGTTGTCTAACCATTTGTTAAAGTCATCTTTATATTGTTCAAGATCAGGGGCGACAATACGAGCATCGGCAAAACCAAACTCAATGGCCCAGTGTTTTATCTGGTCTGCTAAGTTGGTCAGATCGTCGGGACGAGAAAGTGCTGGTGGTAACAAGAGAATAACCAATCGGTATTTGTAAGGTAAGACAGCGATGGGGTTAGACGGCCATCTTGCCGTCTAACCAGAAGCAGTAAATCACTAAACAATCAATAAAGCTGTGAATCGCCTTTTACCACGTCCATCAATAGCTTGATGAACATGCGGTCGGCTTCGGTATGATTCTCTTGTATTTTTATGGTCGTTTGATTAGAGACTTCTTCGGCAATGCGTTGGTAGGCATTCGGCTCACGAATATTTTCTTTCGCAATACGAATCAGCTCTCCTGCAAGCTCTGGATCCATCAACATTTTTCGGAAACAACGTAAGAATTCATCAATAATTCGTTGTTGGCTCAGCTCATTAGCCATGTTCAAAACTCCTAGTCAAATTATGACGCTATCACACCACGAAGTGTTTTTTAGGGCAAGTCTTATCCACACTCTTTTTCTTAGTATAGAGATATTCTAGTTGACAGTCTCTGATTGTGTTGCGAAAATTGGGATTCAATTAATTCGACAACACCCTGTCGAAGACTTCTTCCTATGGGCCAATCAGCCCATCTTAATCAGAATACTCTGATTAGCACAAAATAGAATAGGGTTAAGTATACCGTATTTTATTCCCCTCGCGAAAAGACGCGGACAGTGTAAAAACTGCGATTTATTGCGTTTGAGTGTTACTTTTGTTCTGGTTGCCTCATTAGTTTAGCAAACTTCGTTTTATCAACTTTAATCTGTTTGTCGTATGCGGTTACAATAGCCGCACTAACATAATGATTAGAATTTAGCAGACAGATGAATACTATAGAGGGTAACAAAGTGGAGTTATTATCTGGTGGCGAAATGATCGCCCGCTTCCTTAAAGATGAGGGAGTTGAGTATATCTATGGTTATCCGGGCGGTGCCGCTCTTCATATTTACGATGCCTTGCATCGTCAATCCGATGTAAAGCACGTTCTGGTAAGACATGAACAGGCCGCAACGCACATGGCCGATGGCTATGCTCGTGCAACTGGCAAACCTGGTACAGTGCTTGTGACCTCTGGACCCGGTGCGACCAATACGGTGACAGGAATTGCAACGGCTTATATGGACTCCATTCCGATGGTGGTCATTTGCGGGCAAGTAATGAGTTACTTGATCGGTGAAGACGCTTTCCAAGAAACCGATATGGTCGGGGTGTCTCGCCCTATTGTGAAACACAGTTTCACCGTAAAGCATCCTGCTGAAATTCCAATGATTATGAAAAAGGCATATCACATTGCTAGCACGGGTCGTCCAGGTCCAGTGGTCATCGATGTGCCAAAAGACATGACCATGCCAGGGGACAAATACGAGTACAAATACCCTGAATCTGTTTCTATTCGTTCCTATACGCCGCCCACAAAAGGCCACAGTGGCCAAATTAAAAAAGCGGTAGACCTGTTGTTGGCAGCAAAACGCCCTATTATCTACGCAGGTGGTGGGGTGATCATGGGTGGTGCGTCCGATTTACTGACGACTTTTGCCCAAGCCATGAACTTCCCTGTGACCAATACCTTAATGGGCCTAGGCTGTTATCCAGCAACGGATCGTCAGTTTGTGGGGATGTTAGGTATGCATGGCGCCTATGAGGCCAACATGACCATGCATCACAGCGATGTTATTTTAGCTGTGGGGGCTCGTTTTGATGACCGCGTAACTAATGATCCTGATAAGTTTTGTCCAAGCGCCAAAATCATTCATATTGATATTGATCCTGCCGCGATCTCAAAAACCATCCGTGCGGATGTGCCTATTGTTGGTCCTGTACAGCAGGTACTTGACGAAATGTTGTCTTTGATTGAAGGACAAACTTCGAATACAGAGGCACTGGTTAATTGGTGGAAACAAATTACTGAATGGCGCTCGGTTCATGGTGGTCGCTATGATACCAGCAGTGAAAAAATCAAACCTCAGGCGGCCGTTGAAGCGTGTTGGCGTGCAACAAAAGGGGATGCTTATGTTGCCTCAGATGTTGGTCAGCATCAGATGTTTACCGCTCAGTACTATAAATTTGATAAACCAAATCGCTGGGTGAATTCAGGTGGTCTGGGGACGATGGGCTTTGGTTTGCCTGCGGCGATGGGCATCAAAATGAGTTTTCCGCAAGAAACCGTTGTATGTGTCACCGGTGAAGGCAGTATTCAAATGAATATTCAAGAGCTTTCTACCTGCTTGCAGTACGGTTTGCCTGTGAAAATTCTCTGCCTGAACAATGGCTACCTTGGCATGGTTCGTCAATGGCAAGATATGAACTATGAAGGGCGCTATTCTAATTCTTACTTGGATTCATTACCGGATTTTAAAGTATTAATGGATGCTTATCGTCATAAATACGTCGAAATTCGTAGTAAAGATGAGCTTGACAGTAAGATGGAAGAAGCTTTTGCCATGACCGATCAGTTGGTTTTCATCAATTGCTATGTGGACCCAGAAGAACACGTTTATCCAATGCAAGTGCCTCGTGGCTCTATGCGCGATATGTTCTTGAGCAAGACGGAGCGAACCTAACATGCGACATATTATTTCTGTATTGATGGAAAATGAGCCCGGTGCTTTGTCGCGCGTGGTTGGTTTGTTTTCTCAGCGTAACTTTAACATTGAGTCTTTGAACGTCGCCGCGACGGAAGATGGCACTCTATCTCGTTTGACACTGACAACGTTTGGTTCAGATCAAGTGGTTGAGCAAATTACCAAGCAGCTAAACAAGCTAATTGATGTGGTTAAGCTGGTGGATTTAACGGAAGGTCAGCACATCGAGCGAGAGTTGATGTTAGTAAAAGTTCGTGCCACTGGCGCGCAACGAGCGGAGGTGAAACGTACCGTAGATATTTTCCGAGGTAATATTGTTGACATGACGCCCTCTATTTATACGATTCAAGTCGTTGGCGAATCCGACAAACTAGATGGTTTCCTACAAGCATTGGGTGGTGCGCATTTACTGGAAGTGGTGCGTACTGGTGTATCCGGTGTTGCTCGTGGTGAAAAGACATTGTCTCTATAGTTACGATAGAGAAAACCGCTATCATAAAACCGCGCTTGGTCGCGGTTTTTTTATGTGTCATGTCGGAATCGGCGGGTAGAAATTGACTGATGTAGAAAGGTAAAGTGGATGGAAATCGATAGAACGAGTTGGAAGTTGCTCAAAGCATTGGAAGAAAATGCTCGCCTAACCTATGCCGAGTTAGGAAAACTGGTTCATCTCTCTGCGCCAGCGGTTGCAGAGCGAGTGCGCAAACTGGAAGAATCGGGCGTTATTACGGGCTATGGTGCAAAAATCAATTTGGAGAAAGTTGGTATTCCCATTACGGCCTTGGTTGAATGTCAGGTTTACCGAACCAAAGAGCGTGAATTTAAAGCGCTGGTTTTAAGTCTGGATGAGGTGATCTCATGCCACAATGTCACCGGGCCTTATGCCTTTATTTTAAAGGTGGCCGTGCGCTCTATGTCCTTGCTGGATGAACTGCTAGAGCGCTTAATTGATTTGAGTGACACCAATACGATGATGATTTTATCAACGCCCGTTGATCGAAAAATGCCACTTGGTATTGATCAAGTGGCAGAATGAGGCCGCTTAAGCAACCGGAATAACGGCGGCTTTAGTTTGGCGTGGCCACTGACTGATAATCATGCCCAACAAAATGAACCCGCAGCCGATTAAGGCGCGTGTTGATAACACTTCGTTCATCAAAAGCCATCCGCCGATGAGGGCAAACACCGCTTCGGACGATAAGATTAAGGCGCTAATACTGGCCGATACATTACGTTGACCAAGGGTTTGCAAGGTGAAGGCAATGCCGGATGAAGCAACACCAGCGTACACCAATGGCCACCATGCCATTTCAAAGTCGGCTAGCGTAGGCGACTCTGTGAAAAAAGCGGTTACAGTACCCAAGATGGTTGCTATGAGAAACTGAATGATGGACAACGGAACGGCCGAAACATAGCGAGAAAAATAGCCGATAATGATGACATGTCCTGTCCAAAACAGGGTACCAATCAGTTCAATTGCATCGCCTTTATTGATATTAAGGTGCGGGCCAATCGTTAAGCAATATAAGCCAATGAGCGCTAAAATAATACCCAGCCAAGTATGAGACTCTACCTTATGCTTAAGTAATATGCCTACGATAGGCACAAAGACAATATACATACTGGTGATAAAACCCGCGTTACCTGCCGTTGTATATTGCAAGCCAACTTGCTGAAACGTAAAGCCAAAGAACAGACAGGTTCCTCCTAAAATACCGCCTAACCACAAATGCTTCTTATCCTGTTGCTGCTTGGATTTAAAAATAAACAGTAGCGGCAGTAAAGATAAGGTGGCTAATAGAAAACGTGCGGCGTTAAAACTATATGGCCCTAAGCTGTCCATCCCTACTGTTTGAGCAACGAAAGCAAAGCCCCAAATCGCTGCGGTTGTCCATAAAAATAGCTGTGAAATGAGCATAATGGTGAATCATCCTTATAGTGTTAAGTTGCTCTTGAGCGGATAGGAGAGCCTATTTTATAGGCTTGAAGGACTCACCAGAAGTTAAAATGAAAAGTTTTGTTGGGCGCTTTCCTTCGATTTTAAAGTAAATTCATCGCTTTCCTTTGGTTTGTTTCCATCGTCTCATTAGCTGTTATTGTCGAGATATTCAATAACCTTAATAACTGCACTTTTTTCTGTCGTAAAAGGCTCCCGTGAGGGCTGACACAGGTGGAATTACAGGGTAAAGTTGCGCCCGAATTCAGAGGTCTGATGGGTGTTTTTAATGTGTTGTTTTAACGGCTATTAGACTTCAAGTGAAAAACCATTCTAACCGCCGTTTTCTTGCTGCGGTTTGTCTTTTTTTAGGGTGTAAATTTCTATGACGTTTAGTATGTGGTTGGCTATGGCACCATTGTTGATGTTGCTATCTTTAGGGCCAGGGCCAAATAATTTTACCGCCATGCACAATGGTATCCAGGTGGGGGCCACGAAAGCGGTAATTGCTGTAGTAGGGCGAAATGTTGCCTTCAGTATTTTGATGCTGATTTCGGCGCTGGGTCTGGGGGCCATCATTGTCTCTTCTGCATTTTGGTTTAGCGTTGTGAAATGGGTTGGGGTGCTGTACCTATTTTACGTGGGTGTAAAAACGTGGCGCAGTGCGTCAGTAGTGCTTGAAGAACATGAAATGGAAAATGGTACGAGGGCGAAACGAGGCCATAGGGCAAGAATACGCCAAGAGTTTTTAGTAGCGATTAGCAACCCTAAAGCGGTGTTGTTGTTTACTGCTATTTTCCCTCAAATGCTGGATTTAACTCGGCCTGTTCCTATGCAGTTTTTTTGGATGGGACTGACTTTTTGTATGACAGAATTTATTGCGGCTTATGTCTATGCTATGAGTGGCAAACAAATTCGACGTTTGATTCGTAGCCCTAAGGGAATGAAAAACCTCAACCGTGGTATGGGTGGTATATTTGTTACGGCGAGCGCTTTTTTAGCCATGGCGACGCGAGCTTAATTTTCTTCTTATAGACAGTTAAATAATCGGAGCATTGGCTCCGATTTTTTTGTCCAAAATACGAGTTTGTTGGATAAACCTTGTCGTAATGCCTTCACGGAGTAATAGCAAATTGCACTCCTATAACAATTTCGTTATTGTTTGATTATTGATCAATTTTTTGGGTTTAGAAGGAAAGAAATGATGAGCTGGCATCTTTGGTTGGTTACTGCACCCTTTTTATTATTGTTGGCTTTGTCTCCAGGGCCAAATAATTTTACTGCCATGTATAACGGAATGCAGGTAGGGCCGAGAAAAGCAGTAGCTGCCGCATCTGGACGTAATCTTGCCTTTATGATTTTGATGACAGTGTCCGCCTTGGGGTTGGGCGCTGTCATTGTGTCATCCATGTTTTGGTTTAACATGGTTAAGTGGGCTGGTGTTGTTTATCTACTCTATATTGGCATTAAAACATGGCGTAGCGCTGCGATGACGCTGGATGAACACGAGTCAGAAAACTGTGTCGTTTCTCGTGGGCACTTTCCCAGAATTCGACAAGAATTTATGATTGCGATCAGTAACCCCAAAGCCATTTTGATTTTTACTGCGATTTTTCCACAACTTCTTGATTTGAACAGTCCAGTTGCCCCTCAGTTTTTTGTAATTGGCATGACATTTATTCTGTGTGAGTTTATTGCTGCCTATATTTATGCGGTAAGTGGTAAACAGATTCGGCGTTTGATAAAAAGCCAAAAAGGCATGCTTAGGTTGAATAAGGGAATGGGAAGCTTATTCGTACTCGCGAGTATGTTACTGGCCTCTTCGAGTCGAAGTTAATGCTTCTTTAAATGGAAAGAAAATAAATCAGCCGAGTACTGATTTTAATATAGAAACGTATTACCTACCTAATTATAGTATTTATAATGAATACCTTCTTTTTTTATAAAATCATACACAAAACAAGTTTTTCATATATTTTTATTTTGATATTATAGTTTTTAAAAAGTATAACATAAGCTCATTTTATGGTTTTGCTTTTATTAATGCATGATTTAGTGTAACAGAGTGTAATTGTCTTTGAGTAAGGACGTAAGTATAACATTTCCTCCTGTTAAATTTACACTTGCAATATAAGGTAATTAAAATGAACGAAACATTGAATGGTAGAATCTCAATAAATGCTAACACTTTGAAATTACTGAGAAAAAAAAGGCTTAAGTCAAGAACAGTTAGCGGATGGCTGCGCAAACCTTAGATTACCCGTTTCAATTGCTTCTATTAAGCGAGCCGAAGCGGGAAAAAATATATTGTATAGGACAGTTTCTAGCTTAGCATGCTTCTTTGGTATTTCATTCGAGGATCTCATTGAAGAGGTTCCTTTATCATTGTTGCAGTATGCCTCTGAGCAATCGAACTATGTAAAGCCTTGCATTGGTCGAGATTGGGAGCTTCAGCAATTACAACATCTCTATGTCTTATCCAAAAACACTCAAAAAACCGTTTCTATTACGCGGGTATGCACGGAATAGGAAAAACGAACCTCATCCAGTCATTTATTGCGAAAGTTAAAAATACAAATAATGAGTCTTTGTATTTTAGCTTCAAAGAGGAAGAGAATACTCTTAACCGTTTATGTAGAATGATGTTAGGTCTTGAAATAGGTGTTACTGATGAATTTATGCGTTCAAGTTTTACATTTTTATTTTCATTTGAATTAGAATATTTTTATTTTTTGCTTTTGTTAGGTTGCAAACTTAATCAATATGAATGTCAAGTTTTAAAAAATATTACTCATGAAAAAATAGAAGCAGTTGAGTGTTTAGTATTATCATTCCTGATCGATAAATGTATTAGTAGAGGGGTTCTGATAATCGCGATAGATGATATAGATTGTATTAATAAATCAAACACTAGAATTATAAAAAAACTAATTAAAAATGATTTTGGATTTCCCTTTTTTTTGATGTTAGGTTTTTCTGATGTTAAACAATACTCGCACTTTCCTGATTGGCTAGAGAATCATCATTCAATAAAGTTAAGAATGCTTGATGAGGGCTCATTATTATCGTTAGCCAATTTTTTTGTAAGTACTCCCCCTTTTTCTTTAGCAACCAGCTATCAACATAAGCTGCAATCAGTTAAACGTTCAAAAGGTCATCCAGGAATATTAGAAGAATTGCTCTTGACTGATAAGCCTAATGATGATTTCCCAAAAAGTGTTTATGAAAAAATTTCTATGATATTGAAGTCATTACCCATAGAGCAACGGCAGATCTTAAAATTTTTAGCCCACACTGGAAGTAGCGTTAGCTTTGCTCTAATTGATGTTTTTTTATCCACAAAGCAGCTGTTCGGTGTGGCTCAACTTAATGATTTAGTTTGCCTAGGCTTACTTTATCTTAGAGCAGATGGTTATGCTTTTCGTCATTCAGTGATCCTAGAAATAGTAAAGGAAATCATTGATGTTTCTTAAATAGTAAATAGGAAATAGTATTTAAAAATAGAATTTTATTAGTGATCTTATGGTAAGTGATCCGTAAGTGATCCGTTTTTTAGTTATGTGATTGGTTAGTTTTCCTAGTGTCAATCGTGTGTACAGCATTGCGTCTATTTACATGATTTTGTTATTTATAACTAAGGGGAAAAAAATGAACCAATCAAACATACAGACTAAAGAAACGTATCTTTTAGAGAGTGAGTTATGGGTAGGTAATAGTACTGAGATTCAGTTAGTTAAAAATAAATTAATGTCAATAGCAAATACGTCATTGCCAGTTCTCATCAAAGGTGAAACGGGAACTGGCAAAGAGATTGCGGCAAGAATGATACATACTTATTGCAAAGAAGAAAGCTACCCATTTGTGACAGTCTGTTGTAAGCGAAATAGTAATGAAAACTTATCAGATATAATTCATAGAGAGTGGGTAAAGGCAGATAGAGGTACCTTATTTATTAAAAATATAGATCTATTAGCAGAAAGTGATGCCCATTCTCTGAAAAGCCTTTGGTTAACCTCCGACACGCCTGAGCAGAGTACTCGTATAATTGCCAGTTATTGCCATTCACAAGCGATAGATTCATTAGATAGCCCGTTTTTAAGTTGGCTAGATTATCATTGTCTGACCGTTGAACTGCCTACATTAGCTAATCGAGTAGAAGACATAGAAGATTTGGTTCTATATTACCAATCAAAAGACAAAAAAATAGCAAGTTTGTCTTTTCAACCGGGAGCGTGGGATATATTAAAAAAATGCTCTTGGCCAGGAAATGTTAAGCAAATCAAACGTTGTCTTGATAAATTAGCGATACAGGCCTCTTCTAATGTTATTGATGAAAAAATATTACTGGCATGCTTTCCAACAATGGTTGATGAAATAGAAAAAAAAGAATCTATAGCTACCTTAAGTAATGAGATGGGGAAAACAATTTATCAATATGAAGCTTTAGAGGATAATGATGATAACAGCTTATCTTCCCATGTGATTCAACGTAATAAAAATGATCTTAATGAGTATGATCAAAAAGTACCGCTGCAATTTGCACATCATCCTGCTTTAGATAAAGCGATAGTCTATCTTTACAACAATTTTAAAAAACCGCTTAATATGGATGATCTTGCACGTCAAGCTTGTATTAGCCCCTCTCATCTATCCTACTTATTTAAAAATTACTTAGGTATGTCATTTAAACAAACTTTATTACGTTTGCGTATTGTCAAAGCAATGGAGCTACTAACAGAAAACCCGACTCGGCATGTGACACAGGTCTGTGATGATGTAGGGTTTTCTGACTTGAGCTTTTTTGTCCGAAAATTTAAAGCAACGGTTGGTATGAGTCCGGGCGTCTATCGTGATCAATATGGGCATACAAAAGCAAGTCCTGAATCACTTATAGTCGAAAAAGCATTGGTGCAGACTATGTCTCGATTACCCATTAGGAATTAAAAGCGTGGGTCACATTGAACCACCAAAATGCGAATTTTGGTGGTTATACCAACTTTAGCCGAGTTATTACCAACTGAGCGCGAGTTCGTACCAATCCTAAACACATTTTTATTCTTAAACTGTTTACAAGGTTTGAGATTACCCAATAGAGGTGATGATTTAACCCCGATGCTAAGCAATAGCGCAATAAATACGACTCAACTTATTAAATGAAAAGAGGTTTTATTATGGCATTTCCGACAGCAGTTAATAATCAAATCACGGATTCTGTTACCCAAGCGAACGTCGAAGTCCTGGGTGATGCTCCCGCCGTGTCAATGGGGAATTTATTCCAAGCAACATCACAGGCTTTAGGCAACGCAGCACACAACGCCACATCAGCCCAGCAACAAACAGCACTGACGGCTCAAGCAGCCACCACGATGGGCGTGAGCACGTTGTATTCTATCGATACAGCCAGCACAGGGATGGGGACAAAAGCAATCCTCACTCAGAAAGTAGCAGGCTTAGGCTGATAAAACACGACAAAAACATACAGTAACACCAACCAATTTAAGTAACACCAAATAATTTAATTAAAAGGATAGCAACATGGCATTTCCAACCGCAGTAAACGATCAGATTACCGATTCAGTGACCCAAGCAAACGTCAAGGTATTGGGTGATGCTCCAGCGATGTCAATGGGGAATTTGTTTCAAGCCACATCTCAAGCATTAGCCAATGCCGCTCATAATGCGACAACGGCGCAGCAGCAAACCGCCATTACCGCTCAAGCGGCCACAACAATGGGGGTGACCACTTTATATTCTATTGATACAGCAACAACAGGTGTTTCAACTAAGACCATTCTTGGCAGCTAAACCTATTCATTCCTTTTGAATTGAGCTGGATGTCATTAACAGCACAGTAAAAAGGGGTTTCATTTAATGGGTTTTATGAAAAACAAGAGAGGAAAGTAATATGGCATTTCCAACCGCAGTTAATAGCCAAATTACCGATTCGGTGACACAGGCTAATGTGCAAGTCTTAGGTGCAGCACCAGCGATAGCAATGGGGAACCTGTTCCAGGCGACCTCGCAGGCTTTAGCAAATGCTGCACATAATGCAACGACAGCACAGCAGCAAACAAATATTACAGCACAAGCTGTTACGACTATGGGGGTAAATTTACTCTTCTCAGTCGATACCGCGTCCACGGCTGTTTCGACGAGTAAGATCTTTGCCTAACGCGTTTTTAAAACGTTCTAAAGTAAGAGAAAACTCTCGCAATAACCGGACACAATCGCGATCTTAGATTGCACTATTAACATAATTGAAAAGGAAAAATACTATGGCATTTCCAACAGCAGTAAACAGTCAAATTACCGATTCTGTTTCTCAAGTTAATACCAAGGTTCTTGGTGACGCTCCAGCAGTGGCAACAGGCAATTTTATGATTGCAACGAGCCAAGCGCTTTCTAATGCGGCTCACAATGCCACAACAGGACAGCAAAATAATGCTATTACAGCACAAGCAGCACTTACCCAAGGGGTATCGACGCTATATAGCATCGATACAGCTTCTTCTGCCGTAGCGACGAACAGAATCTACCAGTAAGCGAGCGAACTTAGGTGGTATTAGTGGGGCGTATTGCTGATACCACCTTTTTTATCAGGTAAAAGACAAAGAGAGGTCTCTATGGCGAATATAGAATTCTATGACAGCAATATTGCCTTAGCACAGCCTTTCTCCGTCTCCGTTGCGTCTGTTGCGATGGCTAATTCCATTAGTCTATTAATGGATAATGCGGTCAACAATGAAGCCCATTCCCAGGCGATCCAAAATGCCAGTGTGAGTCAATGTAATGTGCTGATTCTTTCATCTGGAGCCGCTGGAGCAACAAAGGGCAAATAACGAAACTAAGGAGAACATCATGAGTGCTGTAAATGATCAAATAACCGATTCAGTTAGTCAAATAAACGCCTTATTAACAGGAGGCGCCCCCGCACAGTCCATGGGGATGTTGGATGTTACTAGTACAGAAACTATCGGCATGTCGATGTTTAATGCGATTACCGCTCAGCAAAATGCGCAAACGTCGGCTTCAGCCGCTGCCACGGCAAGCTGCGCAAAAATGCTAAAAACCGAAATAGTTCCTTTAAAGCCAGTTGATTTAAGCTCGAAGGCGTCACTGGAATTGGCGTTGTCTAAAGTGAACCTAGCAGAAGATATGCTTGCCAACTCACTGCTGTTAATGACCCTAAAAGAGCTAATTAACAAAAAAAGTGTCATTACCAAACAATCAGCCAAGGAGGCTTTTGAGTCTGCTAAAGAGGAAGTAGGTAACAAAGTGAAGGCGCCAGAGCAGGAATTATTTAATAACGCCGTCAGCAAGCTCGACAAAAATATTAAAGATCTTTTTCCCACCAGTTAAACGTTAAACGGGTTATTTCACAGGCATACGATCTAGCACAAGCAAAAGGAGAACCACCATGGCAGACGAAGGCAATGTTAACTCCCAAGTCGTCAACACACTTACTGCGATACAAAGTGCAACACTCAATGGCAACATCATTAAACAATCCGGAGCGGGGAAAGCCTATCAATCTATCTCGCAGTCTTCGGCAATAGCCGTTCAAGATGCTACCGATAATTTGCGCAATATCAATACCATGGCAACCACTGCCATGGGGGTGGCATTGGCGCAAATGCTGGCGACAGGCAATACCGAGACCTATGGAAAAATTATTGAACAGGCCAATAAAATGGTCTTGGATAGCACAGTAAACTTTAGCAGTGTAGGTGCTGGAGCCAGCAAATTAATAGAAGAGTTTCCTGTTGGCTAAGCATTTGCCTATTAAAAAGGCAAACACAAAAGGCAAAAAGAGGCGCATATGACGATACTAATAAATCAAACAGAGCTGCAGGAGGTTGAACAACTGCCAGACAATATTCAAGCTCTAATGCATATGATACCGCAAGGCGTTCAATGCTTGCAGGTAATGATCGCGAATCAGGAGCAGTCGGTGAGTTTTCCTTCTGTGGAAGCATTTATTGAACAGCTCAATATTGGCCTAAGAGGAACCTCTCTACTGAATATTGCCAAAGGTAACTTGACAGTTGATATTAAAAAACTGTTAGAAATCACCACTAATGATCTACGGGCTTTATCTTCTTTGGAGCCGTCAGCCGCTGCAGATCAAGTTACCGATCGGACTGTCGCTAATAGCCAATTATTAGAAAAATACTATTTAATAAGCAATGAATCTTTTGGGGCTATCAATCCGTTTTTTAAGTTGCAAAGTCACCTTGAATTGCCACTAATGTGGAGCGCGAATTTTTATGACATGATTGTGTTTCACGATGTCTTGAAGTATTGCGAGCGCGTGTTTCAAATGGGTCAAAATGTGAAAACAGAAGCAGTGAATTGGGCCAATGATAAAGCGCAAACCTTGTCAGAGCTTGCCCATTACTATTGCTTTTATTTGGCTTTGAATCGCCATGCGGATCAGCCTAGTGCGCCAATAGAGGCGATATTAGATAAATTGACGCCATTAGTACTGAACAATCTAGATTGTCCTTTGGCAACCATAGAACTGGATCAACATAGCCTCCAGTCCGCCATCGTCCAATGGAATGAAGCCGGTAATAATCTAGGCTTTACCAGCCTCTCGTCAGGTTTACAAAACATTGCATTGAACATAGAGCCGGGCAACATAGACAGCATCGAAGAGCAAGCGATCCATTACATAAAACAGCTTCAGCAACAGCTTTGTAATCACCTTGCTACGGATAGCTTTATCAATCAAGCGGGTCGCTATCGGCATTACCTATTTGCCTTACCTGACAAAACCACCATGCTGAATATAGATAACATTGGCTGCTTGAGCCTGTATAGCGACACCCCCAATCGCCTGACAAACAAAGCGGCCACTCGCTCTTAAAGGCTGTTTTCATCATGACAAACGACATTGTATTGGAGAGCCATTATGAATTTACCCAATGAAAATAAAACAGTACCGTCGCAAAAGAGCCATTCGCTAAAGTCGTCTATGAAGGAATTAGCGACGCTCTCTATGCCTGTTGATAGTAATAGATTATTGACAACGGTTGATGATGTGCTTACCGATGCTATGCAAACCATCTCCCAGTCTCTACAACAATCGTCGGCCAAAATAGAAGAAGCTAAGCAGCGCCTTTTACAGGATCATCCAAGCCTCAAACAGGCCTATGAAACGGAGTCCGCACAAGAGGATGAGTTGGGTAAATTAGAAGACGCATTTCAAGACAATCTTATTCAAGATCAACTCAAGTATCAGCAAAACATGCGAGCACAGCAAGAAAAGGCTCAAGCCAGAATTGCTAGCAAACATCAAGCCATGACTCAGGCTGCTGTTGACCTAGAACAAAAGCTCGTCGCGCAACAAAAAGCGTATCAGAGCAAAATACTCTCTCAAACCGCACTTACATTAGACGAAAAGCAAACCGAGGCGGCTAACATTATTGAGGATTTATCAGACAGCGTTCCCCTAACCATGGATGACATGGCAAACAGCGACAAGAAAATCAGCGAGTCGGCTATCCAAACCGCGCCTGATCATGAAATAGACAAAATGGATGTGTCTGAGAGGGGAGAAAAATCATGCGATCACTAATGTATTCCGCAATACAAGTAGACCCAGATCTTGAAATAAAGCAAATGACAGCGCAACAGCAAATGACGGAAATCATTACTCGACTGCAAATTGCCCCTAAGTATCATACCTTGACCCAGCAGGACAGAGTACGACTAAAAAAAGAAGGTTATGCCTCTGAGCTAGTCGATCACCTGGTTGTGATGACACAACGCCAAGGCAATCCCACGTCTTCTGATAACGATGAACTACTGATTGGTTTTACCTACGCGGCATTTGACCCCGCCCTGTTTGCCAGTCCTCTAATAAAAAATCACTTTGAGCAACTGAGTTTCGGCTGCTGTAGCCTGTGCGAGAGTTTTTTGATGGACACCGCCTGTGGCAACATGAGCCACTATCGGCCAGTACAGCTCTTAGACAGCGTTGCAAATGAACAGATAAAAAGTCAATGCTCGCCTTACTATGCCTTGGCGTATCAGCAGGACAATCTCCTCTATGTCTGCCCAGCCTGTGATGAAAAACATAAGGCAGGTTTGTTTCCTGTCAAAGAAAAGCGTTATCCAGACATCCCCTTGGTACAGGAACAACCCTTGTTGATCAATCCTTATCAAGAACAGCCAAGGGACTACATTCGCTTTAACCCACAAAATGGCCAAGCGTTCGCCTATGACACCGTGTGTGCGTTTTATTTAGACAGACAAGGTTTAACGCCAGAGCAAGTTGAAAAGCGGCTTTGGCAACAGCCGAATGCGATTCCTCACCAATTTGATGTCGAAGACGAATTGTTGACGGACCCCAAAGTAGAGCAGGATTATCAAGCCTGGTTAGATAACCAACCACAACCAGTCCAGCTAAGCCGAGGCCAAACCACTATAGACGTTTTAGGGCTTAATCGTACGGCTCTAGTCGTCTCTCGCCTAGCGACGTTAAGACAGCTAAGTGCTGATAGAGCGAATGATATGCCGAGCCCACCATTGACGACAGACGAAGTGGAAAGTAATGCTTATCGAAGTCTCGCTCTAGACGCCTTATCGACTTGGTACTGGCAACAAAAAAACACTCCCAACGCTGAGCAAAAAGAGACCCTCACAAAGCCATCTAAGCGGAGTGTGCCGTGCCATAACAAAATCACCAACACGGTGTATCTGTTTGAATTCCCCGTTTGGTTAAGGTCTTCCTTGGTTTACATTGTCACTGAGTCAGAACTGGACGTAGAGGGCCATCGTCGTCTTGTTTGTCTTTCAGCAAAAGACAGACTGTATGGCGAAAAGCCTAAGGAGAAGTGTGTTTTCTTGCCTATTAATTGGCAACGTGACAAGAACAATATAGTCAAGGTACGCTCCCATCGCAATATTTGGGAAGCCTCTTTTTCTGAATTTGCCACCTCCCGCCCACAAGAATTGGTGGATTTATTTGCCAATAATGATGTCTGGGTAGAAGGTCACTATCCTGCCCTGAGAGAAACAGCAAACTTACACTAAGATGCACTCAATATACCCTTACATGAAAAGATAACACACAAAGGAGAAATACCATGAGTCAAGAAAATCAACAAAACAATGCCCAACAGAACGTCCAGCAACAAGAAAACGTTGCCAACGCCACGGTTGCGTATTCAGAAAATGCGGTAAACGGTCAACCTGGAAGCGTTTGTTCGACAGCTCCCGAGCAAGCAGAGCAAACCGCCATGCAGTCGGTTGTCAATACAGATCAAATCGTAGCTGACCAAATATATTCGGGCATGAGTGCGTTCGAGGCACTACAAGCTGCGGAGCAAGAAGCCATGGACGCTGTGGTGGCAACCCAGTAAAAATTAATAACAGAGATAAAAACCACTAAGCCAGTAGGTTGCCTGTTAAAACAGGCAACCTACTGGCTTAATTTATAACACGCCATATTTTCCCCAGCGTTGCGCTTTTTCTTTTTTCTAAAGACAACCCGTAGTGCATGGGTAAATACTTCTTTTTCTAGCCGCTTTCTTCTTTATTACTCTTCTGGCAAAAGGGTTTATTCGCCGCTTCTTTAAGTATTGCCTCATCATCGAAAAAGTCGCTATATCGTCATTTATGCCAAGGTCTTGCTGACTTTTATCAAACAGATGCTCAGTTTCACCAAGTGCTCGTTAGGGATTTTTTCTATAGTGATAACAGGCTGATAGAAGACGTAAGCCAAGTCACAGATAGGGTAGAGCAAAATGGAAACACGACAATATTTAATGTTAACCCAGCAGAGTATATATCAGAATGCTGGTAAAACAGGCGTCTTACAGCAACAAAATTATGATGAGAGAACCAGATCGTTACCCGCTAGTTTACAGCGAGGTATGGAAAAATTGACGGGCGTGAATTTACAAAGGGTGAGGGTGCATTACAATTCGCCGAAACCAGCTCAGGTCAAAGCCCATGCCTATGCTCAAGGTGAAGACATTTACCTAGCACCGGGACAAGAACACCATCTGCCCCACGAATTGGGCCACGTCGTGCAGCAAGCATTAAACATGGTGAAACCCACCATGATCGTAAACGGCGTAGCAATCAACGACGATCCGAAATTAGAGCAACACGCCACAGAACTGGGTAACAAAGCTATCCGTTTAGGGCGATGCTAGTGAGTTTTAACAAGGTAATTTAACACACTTGAATGAACACCAAATAAGGAGGCGTTCATGACACAGCAATGGATCAACCACATCGCCTCTGACGAGGTGTTACAACAAGCCTATAAATGGCTAAAACAGGCCCGTCAATACAGCAACCACAATGACGACTGCTGGCATATGAGGTTTCATTGGAATGTGATCAAACCGCGTATTCAACGGGCGCTACTTGATGGAGAGTATCAATTTTCACCGTGCAAAGCGGTTCAGACCGATGGTGGCTGTGTTGGGCGCTGGTGTGCCGAAGATGCTCTGGTGATCAAAGCCATCAGCCTAGTATTAACCAACAAGGTATCACCAAAGCTTAGTGATGATTGTTATCACCTAGCTGGCAAAGGACTCAAGGCTTGTGTAAGTGAAGTGCAACAGGTGGTGAGTGACTACCGCTACGTGTGTCGCAGTGATGTGAATTCCTACTACGCCACCATCGATCACATCATCCTCATGACACAGCTTAAGGGACTGATTCCAGACCTCGAAGTACTGGTATTGATTGAACAACTGCTGGCGCGGCTGGATGACGTAGGCGGCAACCTTTACACCGTGACCACGGGCATCAACAAAGGCAGCCCACTGTCGCCGTTACTCGGCGCCATTTACCTACTGCAAATGGACAAGGTGCTTGGTGAATACTGCGCGAAGCACAACTTACGGTATTACCGATACATGGATGACTGGCTGATTTTGTGTAAGACGCGTAACCAATTGCGTTACGCTGTTAGGCTGATGAATCAACAACTGGATTTGGTGAAACAGACCAAACATCCTTTCAAAACCTATATAGGACGGATAAAGCATGATGGATTCGACTTTCTGGGATACAGGCTAGCGCCTAAAGACAAGGGTCGAGCTAAAACACCACTCGGCCTCGCTTGGAAGACTTGGGCAAATCATCTCACTAAACTTCAGCAGCTTTATGAGCAAGGTGGGTCGAAAGACCGTATCGCGGAGTATGTGACACGGTGGTTAACCTGGGTACGCGGCGGGGTGACCATCGACCCAAAACAAGTCATCCAAGAAGGGCTGAACAGTCAACTTGCCCAAGGCATTGGGGATAGTAGGTGGCTGGCGGAGCTTTATGGACGAGTGGTTGAACAGTGGGCAGAGCGCCACTAGGAGTGGAAGCCGCTTAAGAAACACCAAGTTTAACCACAACAAATAAACGTGAGTGTTGCCATCGTCAATACAGCGCTCGTGTTTGGGTAGCAGGGTTTGCGAAAGGTGGCTTTTTAACAGCGTGAGTAAATGTTAGAAGACCAGTACTGATAAAGACAAAGGCTAAATAAAGTCCACTAGGGGATTAGAAATAATGTTATAGGCAACTGAATACAGTCTATAAAACGAATGACTCCCAATTAAAAAAGGTTTGAGATATGTATGCACAAGTAGAAAAATCAAAAGAAAGTAAAAATAAACAAATTGCAAATTCTGGTGCTCAGAGAAAGTGTGATCGGAAAACAACTATTCAGTATGCACACAACCAACCTAAGGCGGCTTCTCCGAGCAATCACTGTCTGAAGGCCGTAACAGCTACCTACGAGCAAGAAACCCACAAAGGAGATGTGAGTCCGACAAAGACTAGTTCTTTGCACTATGAGAAAAAAAAAAACAAGGACACTACTATTACGGGGAAAAAACCAGATACGAAAAAAAATGCTAGTGGAAGGACGGACACCGAAATTTAGTACGCACAAGAGGTACATCACAAAGATCCAACAGCACGCTGTCTCATTTGCCACAACGGACGAAGAAGGGAAGAAGGAAGTGCTAAACCTTAGTGAAGCACAAATAGACTTGAATAAAAGATATGGTACGCGAAATGCATTTACCGGACGACAGGTGATAAACCTCAAGGAAGCGAAGGACGTAGGCGCAGTAAAAGGCGGAGAAATGAAGAGACTACAAAGATATAACATTGGCAAAAAGACCTATGTTAGAGCGTGGATAAGCGGAGAAAATGTAGGTTGACAATTTAAAAACCTTGGGCGGGAAACGAAAACCTTAATAATCCTCCCAATGCAGGATTAGACGTCCCAAAGGCTTACAGAACTGACGCAAATATGACTAATACATCAGGAGTCAACATCGGATCGAGACCGTTTATACTGATGGATTTTATACCTGGAAGTGCGATTGACCTATGGAAAAACCCGGATGGAGCGCTTGAGATCATAAACACAATGCTAAGGAGTAAACCCGACGTGAGTGGCATCTTTAAAATCAGGGCGAGACTCGAACAGATAGCTGAATACTTGAATACACATATTGTCGTCGACCTTCAACTAATGGTGGATACACCAACTGGCAGAGTGGTAGTTATAGACCCTCTTAAAGTATACGAACTTGGTGCGGATGGTGCAGCTCAACACATGCATCAACACCGAAAAGCTGGCAACACCATACAAGTACTAATTAGAAGGCTAAATGATGAGCTTGAGAAGCGATGGGAACCAGTCATTACAAAAGGAGAGTATTCAGCTACTAATGACAAAATCGGAAAAAGGGGCACAGGTGTGGATAGAACTACGCCAGCCTAAGAAGCAACGTGAGACGGAGCAGAACCAAATGAAAAGGAACACAAAAAAACAACGGCACAAGTACAGATGAGTAAGATCGAATCGTAAAGCATAGATGCGAAAATCATAAAAATAAACCTAAGTTTACAAAAGACGAGTACACTCATGGCCATTGGTTATCAATATTTCACCAACAACAACCTAACACAAGAGCGATGAACGCGACGACTATTCTGAACCAGATACTCCCCCTTGTACGTCCTGAGCTGCGGAGAGGCTGACGTGATGAAGTAGCTGCATGTGTTCAGAGCCTTGCACAGGGCGAGCAAAACACCGTTACTAATATTAGAAGGGGCATTCAATATGACGCTTTTGAAAGACACAAAAATTAAGCGTGGAGACCGAGTGCTTTCTAATGTTCATTTACAGCAAAAATCGATCCCAATTTATGCTCATATGTGCCACCTTTTTGCGAGGATAGAACAACCCTTTATCAGCGTTGATTGGTCTGACCAAGATGGTCAAAACAACATTACCTCATTCGCGCGGTGGTCGAATTCCAGGGACGACCCTTTACTCGATACGATGAAGTTCATGACATTAAAACAAAGGAGTAAGCTAAAACACATAGTCATTTTCTTGCCAAGCTAAAATCTCTTCTTCCAGGGAGTTTGGGGTCAGATCAAAAACTAACCATCGGATGCAATGTACGTCTGTGCAGATAAAATCAGTTCAATCATACACAGTGAACGCTTTAGAGTCGTAATCTGCCAGAAAAACACTATTTGCTTTTCTGGCTTGGTTTTAGGGGGGGACTCGGTGGTTGTGAATTACTCTATTTGTTGTTTGTGAAAGTGTGGGGGCAAATCAAAAACAAACAAGATGGTAGGAGGCATGATGTATACTTTTCAAATATTCAGAGCCGTGCCAATAGTTAGAGCAATCTGACTCAAACACACACAACTCCTCATAAAAACGACTTGATCGCAAAGTAACGGAGAAAAAAAGCAGCACAAACAAACCTGCCAACGTGTTTTTAAACGTGGAAAACTTTCTCCTTGCTTTGAGAATTCGTGTGAGTGAATGATCGGAGCAAAATCAAAAGCCTTAGTGGCTCAAGTAATTCTTTACTGGCTAATTGCCATCTTTCAAAAAAGCTCTTTTGTTGCTTGTCCTAGGTCACTTGCTGCCATTGAATGTAGCCTTTTAGTTCTACGTTTTGAGCTTTAAAGTAGGTATCGGCGCTCTCGTAAAATGCGTCAACGACAATACTCGGAACCACATCCGCTTTACTCCTAGCGTAGTCTTTCCAGGTAATTGAGGAATCTGCTGTTAAGCTGTAATTGTTGGTGGTTTCTTCCCCTGTTGTGTATAGCTGAGGTGAGAGAATGTCAATGTTTTCTTCATCAAAGAAGGTTCGCATGAGCATGTCCGCATCAGCTATACCATAAGGTGCGGAGTGGCTGACAGTAACCAGTACTTTTAATCCTTTGTGTTTTGCGGCTTGGAAGCTTGTGGAAAAATTATTAGCTAGGCCCGCTTCGCCTTCTTCTACGTCGTAAGCTATGCCGTCGTAATCTGTGAATTTATCCTCAATGATGGCGGTGGTGATGGCGTTCAACACATCGGAGGTAAAGCGGCCAGCTTCATTGCCGCCGCCAAAGGCAATGTATTTTTCTCCAACCAATTGATCTTTCACCATATCGCTTTCTGAAATGGCTTGCGATGTTTCCGCCCATCCGCTAAAGGCCATGCTAAGGGTGGCATTGCTTGGATTATTATTACTCGACCAAGTCCAGTTCCAATAACCCATATTTGCTGCATTGGGCGTTAACACAGTGCCACTAATTGTGGTAGAAGGGATGTTGATTAGTTGTCCGACCTGAATGCCGTTTTTTGTCCTTGGATCATGTTGTTGAATGTTTTCGTAGGTAAGATCATGGCATTCTGATAAGGCCGTCGCAATGCTGGCGAAGGTGTCGCCTTTGCGAATAGTAAATCGCCAGGTGCTGCCATCGTTAGTGCCAAGGGGGATTTTTATTACTTGGCCAATTTGCAAGTCTTTCGCAGATATCATTGGGTTGGCGCTCTCTATTTGTGCGGCGGATAGGCCGGCTGAAGCACAGATGTTGCTGGCGATGCTGGATAGGGTGTCGCCCGATAACACGGTGTAAACGAGTATATTGTTCATTCTAGTTTCCTTTTCATTTTCGGAGTGAGTTTTCTATTATTGCGGTTTAGATAAGTACTTTTCTAATTATCGATTTTTTAATCCAGTGATAAATAATACCTATTCTCTAGCGTTTATATTTGGGATTTTTGCTCATTGTTTTGGTAAAATTTGCTTTTTTATTTCTAGACGTTATTGAAATGTTGTCTTTTAAATAAATCTCTTAGTAGAAAATATAAAAATACCAGCTCTCTTAGCTGATAGAATTCGTACTTCCTACCTATTGATCCCTAACTTTTTCCAAGCACTGGCTTCAGCTTTGGATTATCGTGTTGTAAATACTTTAATTTAGTACAGAGTTTATAAATTTGAAGAATCGTTAGGAGGTAAACTATGGAAATATGGAAAAATATTATAGAGAGTGTCGCCCCTGTTATAGGAACTGCATTAGGTGGCCCTATGGCTGGCGTAGCCACTAGATATATCGCGGACAAATTATTGGATAAACCCAATGCTAATGAAGCGGACATTCAGGCCGCTATCTTAAAGGCTTCCCCTGCGGAGTTGGCTAAGTTAAAGGATCTCGATGCTCAATTTAAGATGGAAATGCAGCGATTAAATATCGATGTATATGAGCTATCCAATAATGATAGAAATAGTGCACGAAAGTTGTTCGAAGTAAATGTTTGGCCACAAATATTATTATCTGCGGTTTTTGTCATTGGGTATTTTTGTGTGCTTTATTTTTTGATAATCCATCCTGATACTTTATCCAAAGACCGAGGTATAATGGGGGTCTTTACCACAATATTAGGCGTATTAACGGCGGCTGTTCCGCAAATATTGAGTTTTTGGTTTGGTTCAAGTTTAGGATCCAAACAAAAAACAGCAGGGCTCACTTTTTCTTCACAAGCTAAATAGGATAGATAAAGCTGATCGTCCAAAATTTAGAAGTGAATAATGTACCGCGTATATCAACAAATAAGAAACAAAGGTTGGAATCAGATCCTGAGGTATCCCGTGAATTTAAACCATAAAACCGTCTCCCTTAAACAAACTGTTCGGCGAATTTCCGAATGCCTTCTCGCCATTGTTTGAGGGTGATTTTGAGGTTCGTGGAGAGTGCTCTTTTGCCCAATAAAGTAAGCACCATGGCGCTCAGTGTTGCCAGTAACGCTAGCAACTTCATTCTGGCTCATTTTTTAGTGTGGTTATGCTCAAAACCTAAGCCGAATTTTGTGCTTTTTATGTCTCTAAAGCTTTCTTCTATTGGTATTCGTGTCTGATAAACCTTCACGCTTTTCTTGGTAGACGAGCTGTTCTTTGGTAATGATCACACAAATAACCACGGCCGTCTTTGCTACACGGGCGGCGGTTAATAAGGTTTTTGATGCTTGTGTTGATCCGTCTTGGTTTAGAGTGCCGACCTTTTGGCTTGCCTTTGTAGAGTACTAGATGACAACAATACGATTTGAATTTACCTAGCGTTAATGAAAAAGATTTTGGAGTACTGCTTGCTACATCAAAAAATTGTCGTGGTCGACGAACACGTCCAACATAGTCCCATTTCAAACTCTTTACCAGCTCAATCCAAGGTATTTTAAAACCAGTGTCTGTCACAATAATCGGTTTGGTTTTTTCTGGAAGAAGATATTTTAGCTTGGTAAGAAAGTGCCCATGTGTTTTAGGTTCCTCCTTCGTTTTAATGTCATGTACTTCTTCGTATAGAGTCATCTTTGAAATGCGACCACTTCTCGAATGAGAAATGCTGTTTTCGACCATCAAGTTCAGACCAATCAACACTGATAATGGGTTGTTCTTTGCTCGCAAAAAGGTGGCACATATGAGCATAAATAGAGATCGATTCTTGTTGTAAATGAACGTTAGAAAGCACTCGACTAACGCTAGAAAACCTCAACTCATTACTCGCAAAAATCAACTAAATACTAAAAAATACTAAAAAATACTAAATCAATACCAAGAAATACCCATTTAATACGAAGAAAAACCAAGTTGGTAAAAACGACGATGAATATAATTAAATGCTCATAGTCGATAATGATTTAATAAGACTTTGAGCTTTTAGATATGAAATATTATAACCTTTTTAAAATTGAGAGAAAATATCATATATCTAATTAAAACTATTTAATTGAGGATACTGGTATGTCAACTTTTAATGCATTAACTGAAAATGCTATTGCTTATGCTAAAGGTTTTGTTGCCGATGGGGTTGTCACGTGTGATATTGGAAGAGAGTTTAAAAATCGAGGCTACAAATTTTGTTTAATGACTATTAATCATAAGGAAGACACTAATAGTACACGAGCTTTCCACTCCGAACTGTACAGTGTGATGAGTTCTTCATCCGGAGGCAGTGGATTATGTGTAATGCCGTTATTTTTAATGACGAAAGGGGACGCTATCGATAGTTATGTGGATAAGATTATAAAGAAAATCAATCAACTTGGATTACCTATTAATCTGACCGTTTGGCTTGATGAACGAACAATCTTGAACAACGAACAGATAGTGGAACAAATTACCTATAAGGGGAATGATGAATTACGCATTGCCGAAATTGCCGTTAAGGAAGCGATGAATGTGAGAGACAGGCTTAAAACCTCAGATGATATTGCGAAGATTATTGAAGGCAAGGTGAAAGCAATTGCCGAAGCAACACCTGAAGACGCTAAAAAGCAAAAAGAGGCAAGAGACAGTAAGGCTGATCAAGAGCTCACAGCAGCAGCTTTAGTACAAGCGGAAGTGAATCTCGCTGCAGCAATGGCAGAATTAGAGGAGGTCAAGAATAAGGAGGAGGGGACGGATCATGTCATGGCACTAGAGCAGATTAAAAATAAGTGGAACCAGCAACTGATTTCAGCGGGATACTCTGTCGGCTATTACACCGACAATAATGAACATACTGCCTTCCACTTCTCTAACGGGAGTGGTTGTCATTGTAGAGAGAACGTATTGCTAGGCGTTGCTACTCGCACTCCAATGGTGGAAGGAGGAATAAAAACCATTACAATTGGCAACGAAATTGAAGCAAGAAATATACGCTGGGCATTTTTACCTTAATGTTAGTAGGTTCAATACGAACATATATCTAGTAAAATATGTGCAAACTCGGGTTTATTTTTCATAAACCTGAGTTTTATCTATTTATGGGATGCGAGTATGCTTTATTAAAAATATAAGCGTATCATGTATTGTAATAATAGTTTCCTCCTTGCTAGGGGCTATATTATATTTCCTATATTGTCCCTCAAACGATCAATGTCCCTATCTTTTACCAAGCCGGCACATCAATTAAACCAAGCGAGAAAAAGCTCTGATCCTTATAGTGATGGACTGTTTGACTGCTACTTGAAAGCAGAGAAAGTAACGAGTCTGTATACGAGATACGAGGGAGTTGATAATTCGATGATTAACGACAATGCCATTGTCTATAAAGCAGCGGTGCCCATTTTATCTCCCGCGCAAGCCAATGCTAAGACATTAGAAGCGGAAATTGCTTGGTGTGAGGCTGTGATTCAGACACGCTTGCAATTGCATTTTGGTCACGAATCTCCCTATAGTGATGTCGAGGAGGTGACGCCGCCGCCAGTAACGCAAAGTAATTCACAGTATGGGGACTTTATCGATAGTAACGATCTTGGCTTCAGCGAGAGGTTGATGTTAATACTATCGTTACTCCCTTTTATTAGGCCGAGTGTATTAGATATATTTTGGATGACGAATGAACAAACTAATCGACCCTATAGTGAATTTGGTGGAGTGGAAATAGATGGCGTGTATTGCGTCACTGGGGAAACGTTGGCGTTTCTTCTGGCTGGTTTTTCCATTGAGAAAAGGCTCACAGTACAAGCGCGTTTAGCGGCCCACGAATATTCAGATACAAAGGTGAACAAGGCGGCTAGCGCCGTGATGGATTTACTGGATAACAAGGAACCAAAACGGTCTCACACTCCTATGTTTTTACCATTACTCTTAGCTGCCAAATATGTACCTATGTTTACGACAGGCGAAAAATATGTTGCCACATTGGATGCGGACTTCCCCGCCCAACGTGTTGTCACTCAAAGAGAGTGGGCGTCTTTGTTGTTGCCAGCCAGTGTCCTTACCCAACTAGAGGAAATAAAAGTTTGGTTGGAGCATCGGGATACTCTCCTTTATGACTGGGACTTGGCCAGCAAGATCCGACCTGGATACCGAGCTTTGTTTTATGGGCCGCCCGGTACTGGCAAAACGATGACTGTGGGGGTGCTAGGCAATGCTTTACAACGTGATGTTTATAAGGTTGATTTGTCGATGATCCTGTCTAAATACATAGGGGAAACCGAAAAAAACCTAGAACGAGTTTTCTCTATGGCGGAGGCCAATGGCTGGTTGTTATTTTTTGATGAAGCGGATGCTGTGTTTGGAAAACGTACTCAAACCAGTAATGCCAATGATCAATTTGCTAACCAAAATGTGTCTTATCTATTACAGCGTATCGAGCGTTTTCATGGGTTGGTGATTTTAGCTTCCAACTATAAAGACAACTTTGACGAGGCTTTTTTTCGACGTTTTGAATCGGTTATAAAGTTTCCTAAACCGAATATTGAGCAGCGGCTTGCAATGTGGCTCTCGGGTTTTTCAGACAAAACTCAACTGGAATCCACTATCGATTTACACGACATCGCTGCCCAATACGATTTAACCGGGGCTTCTATCATGAATGTTGTTCGCTTTGCATCGCTTAAGGCGTTGGGAGATGGTCGCACGATGATCATGCAGAAGGATATTTACGAAGGAATCAATCGAGAAAACCACACAAACATTCTCCCCCGCTGGTGAGTTGCGAGACACCCTAACCGCCTTTCTATACTCTTTGTCTTACGGACTTCTGATTCATAAGACAGGATGTTGCATTACCGTAATGAAATATTCCATTTTATTGATGTATTTGGTTGTTTATTCATCTTAATAAAAGGTTTTTCCTAGTTAAAGTATGTTTTAATGATTATTCGTTGTTAAATATGGTTACATCCTAAAAAATACCAAATAAATGCTGATAAATGCCAATCTCAGGCTAAGAAAGTCCAAGTTGGTAAAACTTATGATGGATATAGTTAATTTGTCAAAGCCGATATGATGTCTAGAGGACTTTGATATCTGTCTCTATATTAGTATTGTTTTCTATTTAATTTAAAAAATAATATTTGACTAATTGAAATTAATTGAGTGAGGTATTTATATGTCAGTTCTAAAAGTACTAACTGAAAATGCAACAGCGCACGCTAAAGGATTTGTTGCTGAGCAGGTAATCACTTATTCACTTGCACAAGAGTATAAAAAACAAGGCTATTCATTCTGTTTACGGCTTATAAATCATACAAACGAGAAAACAAATTATGATGCAGATGATGCGGAACTATATAGTATGATGAGCAATTTATCCGGAGGTTCTGGTTTATCTGTAATGCCCCTATTGAAAGTTCCCACGGTGATAACAGATAGATTAGGTGAATCGGGTGATATTAGAGCCGCAATAAATGAACTGAGAAGAGCTGGGTTTCCTAAGAATATCACGGTGTGGCTAGATGAAAAAAGCATTCAGGATTATCTTACACTTAATTCAAATAGTGACTCTGCAAAAGAACTTAAAAAGAATTGGGTAAGGGCTTTGAACGAAGCGGGTTATTCTGTTGGATATTATTATGGAAACATGGAAGGTTGCGCTTGCCCTCCGACTAATATTGGCAATAACACTGTTTTAGAAACCGTTGATTGTGGTTCATCTTCGAGTAGCAATACAATGAAAACCATATCTATTGGTGACAATGCTGGATCATGCAAAATCCGCTGGGCTTTTTTACCAGCGGGACAGTAAATTGTCTACACTATTTTAATTATTTTAAGTAGGGCACTAAAACTCAGGTTTACTTATTGTAACCCTGAGTTTTACCAAAACTATCATAAAACAAGCCAAGATTGAAGCGTTTTGAAATACTAAAATAGTGATTTTTATACTATTAGGAAACCTTCAATTGAAAAATAAAAACGAAAAAATAATCGTCTCTAAAAACTTTGATAATATATTCTTAAAGAAAAAGAACCAAGCGAAAAAAAATAGCCAGGCTAAGGACTTTTTTACATTGATGAGGTCATCTTACCTGGGTTCTTGGTGCTGGTCTGAATTTGACCCACAGCCTTTAACGAATTCAAAGATATCGATTTCTTTTAGTGGTTACTCACATGTTGGTACGGCATTAAATCGAGGTCAAAAAATTAAAAGCCAGCTAGTTGGTGATCAATACATTGCATTTGGTGGCGGTGATGTTTATGGCAGTTTTAACTCATGCTGTGTTGAAGCCATTACTCGCGCTATAAGGTTAGGTGAATTGCAGGGGTATGATGGTATTGCTTACTGTCTTCAAGAAGGGGTTGCTGGCTTAGGTGATCTCCTGGCGGAGTCCTTTTCTGTTGCCAAAGTGAATGGCTTTGGGGTTTTAGTGAGCTGTGGAGCGCCATTTAACTTTCCGGATGATGATGTTTTGTTTCGTCGATTATTAGAAAATAAAGATATAGATATTTTCTCCCCTCAGTTATATGTTACTGGTTTAGAAGAGAAAAATAATTACTCTATTATTGATAATTTAACCTTGTCGCGCTGTAAAGCTGCTCTTGTGCCCACTTTAGTGGATGCTCACTTATACAATGACCTTATTACTTATTGTGATAGGAAGGGCGTGATGCCTGATGGATTTTTATTAAGTTAGCTTTGTATTCGTTAATTATGCTAATGATTTACCATGTTTAATCCATTTTGTCCTAGCTTTAGCCAATTGATATTTTATCGAATCATCTATCATTGCCTTATGATAAGAATTTATTCTCAGCTAAATTTTATGGGTAAAAAATATGACTGATATAATAGATAGAGACATGTCTGCTTCTGTCAATCTCGTGTCCGATAGTGTGTTATCACAAGAGGATCATCACAGAGACCTGGATGATCATCCTATTGCTAATGATATCACGAGTAAATGTGATGAGACTTTATCTACTATGGAAGAGGTAGGTGAATTGAGCTCTTTAAGCGCTGTTCCAGAAAATGATTCTGTTGTGCAGCGAAATTGTCAGTGTGGCTATGTAGATGGTGTTTGCCGTTGCGACTTTAAAGAGACGAATAAAAAAACCTTTATTTATGCTGTCGGTGTATTGACACCTATATTCCCCAATGTTGGTCTATTAAATACATTTGAGTCTGCTGCAAGAACGTTAGGAGTAAGCGAATACGATTACTATAGCATATTTAGTTTTTCTGATGAAAAAAGCTTTCCTTACTTTTACATTGCCGAACAGGTTAATTGGGTGTTGAAAATAGGTGATAAAAATTGCTACCTGGTGAAACCTAGGTCCAGGTCTGAGCTGTTAGGTTTTATTGAGGCAACTAAAAAACCAGAAAATAACATTCAAGAAGTTTATTCTACTATAATCGGAATGCTAGGTGAGTCTGAGAAGGTATCTGACAAAATGTTGCCAACTGTGTTGTGTAATCATATATACAGTAAAACATTAAATGATTTGCATAATACGCTTCATGGGCTGGTAGATATCGCTTCTTCAGTGATTCAAGATGTGTTAAAACAACTTGAGTTTAAACCAAATTATGGTAACACTGATTTTAATAGAGCAAAAAATTATCTTGCTTTTCAATATCCTGATATTTATTTTATCACTCATTCTTTTAATAAAAGTTCTCATAATTCTAAAACACTTGATGAGGAGAGTTATTTTTTAGAGAGCGTAGATTGTTCTTATTCTGATTTAATGTCTTCTCATGCTGTAGTGATTGATATTATCTTTAAATATAAAAGCAAAAAAAATGCCAAAAAAGAAAAGTATTACTATTGTAGTGTCGATGTGACAAATCAATTTCCTTTCATTAATTCTCCATTGCAGTCTTTTATGCCTGTGACATTAATGCTTAATTGAAATTAATTTTTACTTGAGAGAGTTTATGATATATATAGGAGGCGATAATGAATGATAAAATAGAAACGATATCGAGCGAAAGTCAGACATCTGAGATGAAAAAGGATCGTTCAGTTTATGCTTTAGGTAAGTTAAGACCTTTTTTTTCTAGTTTGGATTTACAAAAAGAGTTTGAAGCGGCAGCAAAATCCATAAATGTGAATCCTGATGATTTTTTTGGTGTGTTTACATATTTAAATGATGCAGAGAAAAATAAAAGTCTTAAATTTAGAAATTTTTTATACATTGCAGAAAAAGTCTGTTGGGTCTTTAGTGTTAATAATGTTGATACCTATTTGGTTGTACCTCGTTATGAGAATGAGCTTGACACACTGATTAATACCTTGAAGACAGAAGAGAATCAACCGAAAGTAGCGATGATTGGTACACTTGGATCTGTTTCGTCGAATAATTATTGTAATGATTTAAAATTGCCCATTGTAATTTGTAGTCAGATGTTGTTTTCAGCGAAAAATGATTTGCCTTCTATATCATTAAAGTTAAATGATGGCGTATCTCCTCAGCATCGGGCTATTAATTTTTTTAATTTTAATTATTCTGATATTGTTTCTTCTAAACTAAATACGACTGCACCTTTAATCTCATTAAATTATCAATTTTATAATAAGACTAGTGGCAGAATACTGGTGGAGTTGATTTTAAGATTTTTCAATGATGGTATAGAGACTTTTTATTCATGTGGTATTGATGTGACAGATATGTATCCTTTCATTGATTTTCCACTCAGAAACTATCTACCTAGTAACACATAATTAGGACGTATCAATATGACTTCACTTTCTTATGACTTTAAAAGGTCTAGTATAAAATATAGAAAACTGGACACAGTTTCCCAATGTGGTTCTTTTCAATCCGATGATAAATCAATTGATACCGACTATGTTGAAGATAAAAACTATGTTTACATTGTTGGAAATGTGAATGCTAATTTTCCTAACTTAAGTGTTGAGAAAGAGTTTTATCAGGCTTGCATCTTATCTAATGAGACTGAATCTAAAGCAGTAGATCTTTCCATTCTTGAAAATGTTAATGATGAAGTGGGTTTGTCAAGGGTGAATCAAAATGCTTCGTTGGATAATTTGCTGTATGAAGGCCTTGGGAATAAGAAAAACTTCTATGTCGCGAGAGAGATGAATTGGTTTTTTAGTAACCTTGACAACAATGAAGTTTATAGTTTACTGCCCATATCTGATGATAACTTGATCCAATTTATAGCAGCGTTAGGATTGCATGACCAACCTATTATTATGGTCGGTCAGTTGCTTGATAATGGTCAGGTGTTGGTTAGTAACTTAATCCCTACCAAGTTGACGCCATTCTATCAGTTGATTGAGAATGAAATGGCTAACTCATTAGCCTTTAAAGAATTAGCAGATGAAATTCTTTCATTAAATACGAGTGATGGGTTTCAAAATACAGAGCGAGCATTAAACTATGTTTTATATCATAATAAAGCGATTTATGATGAATCTTACAGTCTTTGTTATAAAGCAAATGCCTCTGGGCCAAACCCAAGTGGATATCAATTGGTGAATGTTGAAAGTCATACTTATTGGAGCGGTAAGCGACTGATCGCTAAAATTATTTTTAATTATCAGGGAATTAATACGGGAGCTAAGCAAAGTTGGTATAGCTCAGTAGATGTTACGGGAGAGTATCCTTTTGTTGTTACAAATTGGAGTCGTTTTTTGCCCCATTTTTAAAAAAGAAATATAAAAACTTCCGCTCCTATTTTTACTTTTCTAGGAATTTGAAAAAAATAAAAAAGGTGACACTAGGTCACCTTTTTGCGTTTTCTTTTTACATTTCGTGTTCTAGCTTAAATAACTTTTTCTTAGCTGTGTTCTTTTAAGAACTCTTCGCTAAGATACAGCTCTTCGTTGCTGTTTACTTTCACATCACGATCTAGAATTTTCCTCGCAATGTCTTGCGCTTCTTCTAAAGAATGCATTTCGTAAGTACCACACTGATATTCATTTAGCTCTGGAATATCGGCTTTGGCTTTCACCTGCAATACGTCTTCCATAGCGGCTTTCCAAGCGTTAGCGACAGCGTCTTCAGAGGGAGTACCAATAAGGCTCATGTAGAAGCCAGTTCGGCAACCCATGGGTGAAATATCGATGATTTCAACACTATCGCTATTTAGGTGTTGGCGCATGAAGCCAGCAAACAAATGTTCTAGTGTGTGGATGCCTTTTTCAGAAAGGATTTCTTCGTTTGGTACACAAAAACGTAAGTCGAAGACGGTGATATCGTCGCCTTTTGGGGTCGACATGGATTTTGCAACTCGAACGGCTGGGGCATGCATGCGTGTATGGTCTACGCGAAAACTGTCTAATAGTGGCATATTACTCTCCTGCTAATAGGGTCATGTCCTTAGACATGTCTGGTAAATGTTCTACTTAATAGGGGCTATTGTACATGAATTTTTGGTGCATGAATGCGTCTTTTTCTGTCTTTGTAGTGCTCAAACAGTATGGCGAGTAAGAAGGCGCCCAGCGCAAAGAGCAGGTTCGTCCCCATGAAGGAGGCAATCAACAGACAGGAGCCGCAAGCCAAGACGGCAAAGAGTCGGTATTTGCCTTTTAATAGGTGTAATCCTGTGATCGAGGTCAGGCCATAAATCAAAATAAATGCACCATTGGTCATCTCTATTAACATACTCATAGCGCCATCGGTATAATGAAAGGTAAGCAAGGAAAGTAAGCTTACCAAGCTAACAAGGATGACCGCGCGAGTGGGGGAGCCTTTTTTCGATAGTGGGGCAAAGGTTGAGGGAAGGGCACCTTTTGCTGCCAGAGTCTGAACCATTCGAGCAAACCCAATTAGATACATACCAACATTGGTAAAAGCTATGATAAAGGCTGCGCCAGCAAAGAAGCGCTTGCTGTTTTCACCAAATAGGTGGCCAACTAATAAGGCGAGTGATTGGCTATTAGTGAGGTCGTCACCATAGGTGTGATGATAGCTGACTAATAATACGACGATGAGATACAGAAGCACTACAATGGTCATACCACCAAATAGAGCAATCGGAAAATCCCGTGCTGGGTTTTTAAATTCCGCGCCTAAGTGAGCCATGACTTCTAAGCCAAGAAAACACCAAAAGATGGTGCCAATGGACAATAGCGTCGTTTTCCAACTTACCCAATCATGGGGTGTCTCTATAGAGGCGGTGGCCGCGCTTAAGTTGCCTTTCCAAGCGAGGCTAATAACACAGAGAATTAACATGACGACAATGTAGACTTGTGCTTTAGAAGAGTTCTCAGCTCCTGCTAAGGCATACAGTGTCATAATGAGTAGGGTCGCAATGCTTAGAGCAAAAATGTAGTGTTCGTCTAAGTTGAGTGCCACGGCAAGATACGCCGCTGCAATTTTAATCGCTACGGTTGGACCAACTAATAAAATACTGAGAAATAGCCAGCCTACGGCACGCTCTGCTGTTTCTCCAAACTGTTTACCAATATAATGCGATGCGCCTCCAGCGGAGGGGAATCGGCTACCGAGAAATGCAAAGACAAAAGCTATAGGAAGGGAGACGAGTGCGGTTATTAGCCAGGCGTAGAAAGAAAAAGCCCCTGCCTGAGTGACGGATAAAGCAGGCAATAGCATGAGTCCAGTTCCGACAAACGTCGTGACAGTCATTGCCATGCCTTGGATCGGCCCTAAGGTTTTCTGGTATTTCATGAGATTATCCTGATAATCAAGGTGAACATGAATGAATAAGAGCATCATAGGTGAATGAGTGTGATAGTGGACCTCGCAAACGGAGGGTATGTCCCGCCATTTTCACGGAATGACGCCCATATTGATGGTTGTGGAAAGATTGCCAATATTAGTGTTGGACACATAAAGAGTTGTAATACATGCAATTAGATAAATATGATCAAAAGTTAATTGCCCTGTTAGTCGACGATGCAAGACGTTCTGTTACTGAATTAAGTAAGCAAATCAATTTGTCTCGTTCGGCGGTTGCGGATCGAATTAGACGTTTAGAGGAAAATGGTATGATTACGGGGTATCATGCGCATATTAAGTCAGACTCTAGTCAAGCTGTTACCGCTTATTTGGCACTGACATTTCGTCCCCTGTCATGCCAGCTTATTCAGCCGTATATTGATAGTGTACCCGAAATAAAGCTAGCGCATTCTATTAGTGGTGATGTGGACCTTATTTTATTAGTAGAAGCATCGACTATGAGCCGTCTTCATGATATTCGTAGTGATATCGACTCTTGGCCGAATATTCATAAAGTAGTGACGCATATGTGTCTAGCAAGACGATTAGATCGTTATTAGGCCTGTATCAATATAAAGTGTGCTTGTCTGTCATTTTTAATATTTTCCTGAATGAGGTAAGGCTCTGACTCCGTTAAATCTAAAGGATAAATGGTTCAAAAACATTAAGGGCAATGAAGATTTACTTTTGTTGTCTTGGCTGGGTGCTGTGTGTGGTATTTTGAGTGGCCTACTAATGGTGCTGCTTTATTGGCTTGTTCAGTGGCCTAGTGAACATTTTATGTTTGGTGGTGAAGATGGTTTTGCGGCGATGCCAGATTGGCAGCGAGCTTTGCTGCCAATTATTTCCTGTTTTATATTGGTCGTATTTTTCATTTGGTTGCCTGCTAAATATCACAAACTGGGCATTCCTTATGTCATTGAGCGTTTGAATTATCACCAGGGCGTATTGCCCGTGGTGAATGGTATCGTGCAATTTTTCTCAGTTGCCATTGCTTTGGCGGGTGGGTTATCAATAGGTAAAGAAGGCCCTGCCGTTCACATAGGCGCAACCTTTGGTAGTTTGTTAGCTCAACGTAATCGTTTACCCCAATTTGGTGTTGAAACCTTATTGGCTTGTGGCGTTTCTGGTGCAATTGCGGCATCCTTTCAAACCCCTTTAGCGGGTGTTTTATTTGCCTTTGAAGTTATTTTTTTAGAATACCGAGTGCAATATGTGTTGCCTGTTTTACTCTCCTCCGTAGCGGGTATGTTGGTCAGCCAATATTTTTTGGGAGCATTAAGCGTTTTTCAAGTCAATGACTTTTCTGTTACCTTGCTAAATCTAGATGTCTCGCTGGCTTGTTTAACGTTAGTATTCTCCATCGTCGTTTTAGCTCTACTCTTTAATCGGGTACAAAAAATACTATGGCCTTTAAGCCGCTTACCTATCTGGATACGATTTTCTCTTGTGGCGATGGTCACGTCTTTGGCAGCCTATTACTTACCTGAAATATTGGGTGGAGGGTATGAGCCCCTGGTTAAGGCCTTGTCAGGTGAAACCTTGATGTATTCCTTGCTGGCTTTTTTAGTGGCGAAAACACTGCTTACGTCTTTTACCATTGGGTTAGGTATTCCTGGAGGCATGATTGGACCGACTTTAATCATTGGGGGCGTAGCGGGGGTTCAAGTAGCCTCCGTTTTTGGGGAAGGGATGGGGGTTCATCACGAAATGGCCCTATTTGCTTTGTTGGGGATGGCTGGCATGATGGCCGCTTGTTTCCAAGCCCCATTGACAGCATTAATGACTGTGGTGGAGATGACACACTCCTCCGAGGCGATTGTGCCGGCTTTATTCGTGATTGTTTTGGCTTGTTTAATCATGAGACTGATCTTTCAAGAAGAGTCGGTATTTGTGTCGCGGCTGCATTTTGCCGGTTTGTCCTACACATTAAATCCTTTTAAGCACCATCTTATGTTGCACAGTGTTCAGCCTGTATCAGAAGAGGTGGTTGTGTTATCTGCTCATGCTTCCCCAGAAGATGTAAAAGATTTAGGAGCAAGTACCCTAGACTTCGCAGCTTTTAGAGTGGATGATAATTGGCGTATTGCCAGACGCGCTCATATGGTGGAGGCCCTTGAAGCGTTGAATCAGGGACCTCAGCCTTGGCTGGTTGCTGATGGCGATCATATACTGATGAATCTTGTAGAAGCAGTGGAGTCTACCTCTATCGATGAGCTTGAGGATCCCGACTCGTTAGCCTCTGTTGCGGATTGGTTTCATCAAACACAAGCGTCTGATGTCTTGGTGGTATTTTCTAAATCCCAGCAAGTGAGTGTTATTTCCCGTCGGACGATGGATCAGTTTTTATTTAAGGATCGTTAGGATGTTGTGGGTTAAAGCGTTTCATATTATTTCTTTAGTTTGCTGGTTTGCAGCACTGTTTTATCTACCTCGTTTATTTGTCTATCACGCAAGCAGTACAGATGCTGAAAGTATTGCACGTTTCAAAATAATGGAGCGCAAGTTGTACCGAGGTATCATGACGCCCTCAGCGATTGCTACCATTGTGTTTGGGGTGTGGTTGGTATCTTACAATCCCTCTTACTATATGCATGCTGGTTGGTTTCATGCCAAGCTTGCGTTAGTGTTGATATTACTAGGTTATCATCATGCTTGTGGTCGGTTACTGAAAAAATTTGCAGAAGACCGTAATACTCGAAGCCATGTCTTTTATCGGTGGTTTAACGAACTGCCTGTTATTTTATTAATTGCTATCGTTATATTGGTGGTTGTTAAACCGTTTTAATTTAAGTTGATGTGTGACTTTGCACCAACTTATTACAGTATTTTAATTGAGAAATTAGAGGAATTATGAGTCGTTCAGAAGATTTATACGCACGAGCCCAGCACCGTAT
Source organism: Marinomonas sp. 63XJN7_7_ISO-PGPR-S23-202 (assembly GCF_056173505.1). Taxonomy (NCBI): domain Bacteria; kingdom Pseudomonadati; phylum Pseudomonadota; class Gammaproteobacteria; order Oceanospirillales; family Oceanospirillaceae; genus Marinomonas; species Marinomonas sp. 63XJN7_7_ISO-PGPR-S23-202. The sequence continues at coordinate 1,404,804 of NZ_CM149677.1, forward strand.
TCCTGGTGGCGTTAATTCACCAGTACGAGCTTTTAACGGTGTTGGTGGAACGCCTTTGTTTTTTCAAAAAGGGCAGGGCGCTTATCTGTATGATGAAGATAAAAAGCGTTATATCGACTATGTTGGTTCTTGGGGGCCAATGATTTTGGGGCATTCTCATCCAGATGTTTTGTCGGCCGTTCGTGAACAAATTGAAGACGGTTTGAGTTTCGGAGCCCCTACCGAAGTGGAAATTACCATGGCAGAAAAAGTCTGTGAGCTTGTGCCTTCCATGGATATGGTTCGTATGGTGAACTCGGGGACAGAGGCCACGATGAGTGCGATCCGTTTGGCGCGTGGCTACACGGGGCGAGATAAAATTGTTAAATTTGAGGGGTGCTATCATGGTCATTCTGACTCGTTATTAGTGAAAGCGGGGTCAGGTGCATTGACGCTTGGCGTGCCGAATTCGCCAGGAGTACCAGCAGATCTTGCTCAGCATACCGTCACCTTGCAATACAACGATAGTCAGGAAGTTAAAGAGTGTTTTGCTGATATTGGCGATCAAATTGCGTGTGTTATTGTTGAGCCAGTAGCGGGTAATATGAACTGCGTCCCTCCTGTTGAGGGGTTTTTAGAAACATTACGCCAAGTGTGTGATGAATCTGGCGCCGTATTGATTTTTGATGAGGTGATGACCGGTTTTCGTGTTGCATTAGGCGGTGCTCAAGAACGCTTTGATGTTGTTCCCGATTTGACGACGTTAGGTAAAGTTATTGGCGCTGGCATGCCAGTTGGTGCGTTTGGTGGCAAACGTGCCATCATGGAACACATTTCGCCTTTGGGCCCAGTGTACCAAGCGGGCACTTTATCGGGAAATCCTGTTGCTATGGTGGCGGGGTTGACTGTATTGAACAAAATTAGCGAGCCGGGTTTCCATGCACGGTTAGAGGAAAAAGCGCATAGATTAGTGACCGGCTTAAAGCGGGTGGCTGATGAGCAAGGTGTGCCATTTTGTGTGGTGAACGAAGGTGGCATGTTTGGCTTCTTCTTTACTGAAGCTGATAAAGTAACAAGTTTTGCTGAAGTTCAGCAGTGTGATATTGAGCGGTTTAAAAAGTTCTTCCATTATATGTTGGAGGAAGGGGTGTACTTTGCTCCGGCTGCGTTTGAGGCTGGTTTCATCTCTCAGGCCCACACAAATGAAGATATTGATTATACAATCGAAGCGGCTAAACGTTCTTTTGCTAAGTTGGTTTAATGAAGAAACCCCTCGAAAAGGTATTTGAAATGTCGGTAGAAGAAACAGAAAAGCGTTCATTGCATGATTCACCAGATGAAATGGATAGTGAAGACAGTGTCGAGTTGAAGCAGCCTCATAAAGGGGTGTATTTGTTACCAAATTTGTTTACAACAGCGGCACTTTTTTCTGGTTTCTATTCCATTATCGCTGGGATGAATGGGAATTTTACTCATGCAGCTGTCGCCATCTTTATTTCGATGGTATTTGACGGTCTAGATGGCAGGGTAGCCCGCATGACAAGAACTCAGAGTTCCTTCGGTGCTCAATATGATTCTCTTGCTGACATGGTGTCTTTTGGGTTGGCGCCAGCACTGGTTTCATTTACTTGGGCGCTGGCACCTTTGGGAAAAGTCGGCTGGATTGCTGCCTTTATTTATGCGGTTGGGGCGGCGCTCCGCCTAGCACGATTCAATACCATGATTGGTTTGGAAGACAAACGCTATTTTACAGGGCTACCCAGCCCTGCAGCCGCTGCTATTGTTGCAGGTGTCATTTGGGCGGCAAACGATTCGGGAATAGCGGGCGCGAGTTTGGCAGAAATCATGGCATTGCTTGTTCCCATCGTCGGTTTGCTCATGGTGAGTAACGTCAAATATCGTAGTTTTAAAGACCTTGATGTTAAGGGACGAGTACCATTTGTTGTGCTGCTTATTGCAGTTTTGGCTTTTGTTATCGCAGCACTGGAGCCTGCTATTGTCTTAATGGGCCTGTTCTGTCTTTATGGTCTATGGGGGCTGATGGGCAGAGTCTCGGCAAAATTTCGTTAACTCGATACTTAAAATCAAGAACAAGGCTCTCTTGCTGCAATGTAAGAGGGCCTTTTTTTGATGTAGAGGAACTATCCTAACAATAAGCAGTCTACTTGTTGACTGAAAAGAGGGTATCGAGATGATTATCAAAAATAAAAAAGCGTCAGATTGTTTAGAGTCTGAAGTGACGGACTTGCAGGTCTATCTCAATCGTCGTCAATTTATGCAAGCGTCTGGAGGTATAGCGCTTGGGCTGGGAGCAAGTAATGTTTTTGCAGCACTACAAGGTGGCAATCCGCTTAAACCTCCGGCTGTATTGGCTGATGCTTTTGGGAGAATTACAGAAACCTCCTTTGGTAAAAATGAGAAGGTTGCACCCTATGATGTAGCAACCACTTACAATAACTTTTACGAATTTGGCTATGGTAAAAGTGACCCATCAGAATACTCCTCACATTTTACAACACGTCCCTGGACCATGACAGTGGAAGGAGAAGCGGAACACACAGGCGTATTCAACCTTGACGATATTATTAAAGAATCCGCGTTAGAAGAGCGTATCTATCGGCATCGGTGCGTTGAGGCTTGGTCGATGGTTATTCCGTGGGTTGGTGTCTCTCTAGCAGATGTCTTAAAACGGTTTAAACCCACTTCAAAGGCAAAATA